>JAQQTI010000006.1 GCA_028561875.1 Methanomassiliicoccaceae archaeon COG_1 | reverse complement strand
CTGGACCATATGATCTCGGTTCTTACCGAAAGATTCGAGTCGGAAGCTTCGAAGTCCACATACTCCAAAAACTGGCCGTTCAGATCTTTATGCGGAATTATTTAAATTAGTTAGGTAAGATACTATAGGTAAAGTTTGAGTAATCATCAGTCTGCTGGCAGACGATAAACTGGCTTTCTCGTAGTGCCTGTGTTAATGATTTTACCTTCACGGGTCATGGCCCTCAACAAGTTTGTAACTTTATCGATCTTCTGAGTTTCAGTGAGGGCATCTGGAAGTTTATCTACAAGAAGAGCAACCATGTCCTGTTTATCGGCATGACCATATTCATTCAAGTACTGTGTGATAAGATCCTTGTAATAAATGTTTGTAAACCCTTTCTGCTTACGAAATCCAAAACACCCGTGGAACCGAGATAATGCTCCACTGTTTTCACGGGTCCGGTCGGAACCGATATATTGTCGTTAGGACTGGGGATTTCCGTCCCAGTCGCAAGGAGTTTTTGTTTCACAACCCGAACATCCGACCGGGACACTTCTGCTTTTCGCCATATCTCAGAAAATCCGATTCTCGATCGCCCTTGGTGGCGAGGTCAGGGCATGGCGGTCTGACGGTCGGGGGAGGCGGCATGCACTCCCGCGCAGGCCATCCTCGAACATCCCGTCGTCGCGGCGTAGTCGGTGTGAGGTTGGAGACCGCGGCCCCGGGTTCCGTACCGGCACGGGAACCATGCGCCCAACCCGGAACGCAGGGGCCCGACGCAGTCGTCAGCGGCACTGATGTTCCAAGGTTCAATAGAAATCGCTGAGCTTGCACCTCTTCACCCTGTCGTTGTTGAACAGGGAGTCCATGCTCGATTCGATGATCTGTATCCTCTCCACGGTGTAGTCGTCGAGCTCGTACCTCTCGCAGACCTCCTGCGAGACCTTCAGGTACTTCCTCACCGACGCCTCGTGGACGGTCAGGTTGAGGTCGTTGCCGCATTTGGCGCACTTGCCCACGAGCGGCACGCGGCGATACTTCGTGTTGCACTTCATGCACCGCACGTTCTGCGTGGCGAAGCTCCTGAGGTTGCCGATCATGTCGGGCATGAAGTGCTTGTTGATGACCTTGACCGCCACGTCCTGCGCGTCCACCGCGCGGCACTTGATGCCGAGGTCGAGCTGCGCGGTCATCTTGTCTATCATGGTGTCCAGGGTGGTGTAGGCGGAGTCCTTCGGCCCCTCGGCGATGTCGGGGGTGTCGTGGGTGTAGCCGAGCCCCTCGTACTGCGCCGGCGTGCCGATCCTGCCCCCGACGAGGTCCATCGCCCCCTCGATCGTCCTCGGGTCCCGCATGTCCATGGCCGCCTCGTACAGCTCGAGCGGATACTCCCTCAGGCAGTCGATGTTCTGAGCCTCCTTGTCTATCTCGTTCGGGTCGAGCCTGGTGGTGAGGACGAGCGGGCTGTCCATGAGGCCCCCCCTCCTGTCCGGCAGGAAGAGCTTGGAGAAGTTCAGCAGCCCGTCGAGGGCGAGGATGATGCAATCCTCGTCGCCGTCGCAATTCCTCCTCTTCGAGGCGTGGTAGAAGGGGTGACCGTAGCAGCCCTTCACGTCGGCGTAGCCGATGATCCTGCAGAGGATGCATCCCGAGGTGTGCGGGGCGAGGCCGAAGGCGATCCTCCCGATGAGGTCGGCGCGGTTCTGCGCGTTGTAGTAGCGGGGCAGGTCGTAGAGCTCCTCGAGCTCGTCGTCGATGAACTGCGCGACCCTCACCATGTAGTTCCCGCAGTCCTTCGCCGGGATGATGTCCTGGCATTTCAGCTCCACGATCTGCTCCGGGTCGGTGAGCGGGTCGCCGTTCCAGTCGCGGGCGTAGCCCAGCTCGCGCGCCCTCTCCACGGAGAGGCCGATCTCCCGCGGGCGGAAATGCGTGAGCGGGATGTCGGTCATGTCGTAACGGACGGTGCCGTCGCGGAAGATGGAGATGCCGTGCTTCCTGCGGAGGATGCCCTTCTCCATGGCCTCCGGGGTCTTCCTCCGCGAGGTCAGCCTGTCGGTGCACTTGAGGGCGGTTCTGGTGTCCTGCTCGCCGAGGAAGGCGAGGGCGTCGGCGTACTCCTGCGCGACGTCGACCTTCACGGTGGCCGGGCCGCTGTCGGGGCGGCGCTTCTCGAACGGCGCGGTGTGGACGCCGCATTTGCGGCACCAGCAGCGGTAGGTCTCCTCGCCGCACTCGGGGCACCGGCGGGCGCCCATCTCGACGTTCAGGTCGCGCACGGGGCCGCTGAGGTTCGCCTTCCCCGCGAGGTGCTTCTCGGCCGCCGCCGTGTCCTTCACGTCCGATTTCGAATCGGGCTCGTTGAGTGCGAAGAGGCACTGGACGAGGGGCTGCCCCGCCCGCTCCTTCGCCTTCTCCGGGCGCCCCATCCTCGTGCCTATGCGGGTCATCGCCCGGGCGCGGACCTCGTAGCCCGCGGCGGCGGAGGCGGCCGCGAGCGGCTCGCCGCCGGCGAAGGGCCTCGCCTCAGCGATCCTCCCGCCCTCCTCCCTCAGTCCCAGGCAGTCGAGCATGGGCCGCGTGTAGCGGGCGTCGACGACGACCTTCCCGCCCCTCACCTTGTGCAGCGCTCCGAGCTCCACGAGCGTCTCCTTCGCCCCCTTGTCCGCGGGGATGCAGGCGCACCCGCCCTCCACGCCACCCTCCCCGGCCAGGTGTGCGCGCAGGGAGGTCAGCCCCGCCATCGCCACGTCCGACCAGAACAGGTTGAACTTCGGGTGGAGCGGGACGCCGTACCGCGCCGACATCTCCTTGGACCTGTCGTAGGTCGGGTCGCGCCAGTCGTCCGGCAGGGACCCCGCCCTCGCGAGGAGCTCCTGCTTGTGCCACTCCAGGGTGTAGCCGCAGGGCACGAGCACGTGGTTGTTCTCGCAGAACTCCCCGAACGGCACGAGGATCTCGCCGTTGTCGACGATTTCGCGCACCCGGGGCCTCACGGCCAGGTACTCCTCCTTCGTCCCGCAGTAGACGAGGTCGCCGTTGTCGAGCAGTACGCTGGGACCCTCGATGGCGTTCACCGGCGTAACGACGCAGGCCTTCCCCGGGCGTTCGATCTTGAGCTGCGTGCCCAGGGCCATGAACTCGTCCATGGCGTACATGCTCGCCGGGTTGTAGGCGAGGGAGGCGAGCCCGGAGGTCCTCGCCCTGCCGTACCTCAGGCGGAAGCCGCCGACGCGGCAGGGATGGCCGAAGATCGGCCTGCCCGCCACCATGTCTTTCAGGTACTTCTCGGCGGGTTCGACGACCTTCTTCTTCTCCTCGCCCCCGGCGTCGACCGCCTTGTGCATGTCGAGGTACTTCCCGATGAAGTCCCAGCCTTCGATGCCGAGCCTGTCGACGTGCTTCTTGATCTTCGACGCCTTGAGGCACATGCCCTCGGCGATGACCAGGCAGGCGCCCCCCCTCACCCTGTTCGTGGCGATGCGCGGCAGGTCTCTGAACCCGGAGATCTCCGTCTGCTCGGTGCCTTCGCCGTCGACCATGACCGGGCACTCGCTGACGATGGTCCTGATCTCCTCGGAGGTCGGGACGAACTGCAGGTGCTGGCATTGCTTGTAGAGGGGGATCTCCTCGTCGAACCTGTTGACCTCGCCCTCGGTGGGGATGTACCTCCCGATGCCGAGGACCTGCCTGACGACGTCGCAGATGAGCACCGACATGGCCTGCCCGGTACCGCCCGACGCCCTGATGGGCCCGGCGAACACGAGGTCGGCGAAGGTGGAGCCGTCGTCGTTGTGCCCTATCTTCGTGCACGCTATGCCCTCGAGGGGCGCGACGAGGATGCCCTCGGTGATGATGGCGAGGCCTATGCGGACGGCGCGGTCGAGCGCCCTCTCGGTGCTCTCCGCGGGGCGCTTGGCGTACTCCTCGGCCACCTTGATGGCGACGATCTCGCGGTTCCCGTACTCCTCCGTCATGGAGCGGATGAGGTCCGCCACCCCCTCGACTTGGTAGTCGGAGAGGAGCTCCTCCACGCGGGAGGCCAGGTCCTCGGCGCGGGGGATCTCGACGAACGTCTGCGGGTCCTTGCCCTGCGCCCTCGCCGTTTCGGCGATCCAGCACTCCTCGGCGTCGTCGTTGAGCCTCTTGAAGTAAGCCCTCATCTCGTCGCTGGCCGCGATCTCGCGCCATCCAGGGCCGCCTCCCCGCCCGCCCTCCCGCGCGCGCCGCTCGGACACCTCGCGGAGCCGCGCGACGAGGAGTCCCGGAACTCCTCCATCCCGCCCCGGTGGCGGCGGAGACGCTCGGTGCCGTTGCCCCTGTCGAGGACGTCCTTCTTGCTCTCGACCACGACCATCGGCACGCTGGGGAAGTTGGCCGTGATGTTGGCGAGCAGCCTCTCCTGCCTCCCCATCTCGTACCCGCAGGTCTCGGAGGGATCTAGCATGAACACCATGACGTCGGTGAGGTACCTGAGCGCCAGGACGGCCTGCTTCTCGATGTCGTTCCGCTCCTCGAAATCCCTGTCGAGGAGGCCGGGCGTGTCGACTATCTGGTACTTCCTCCACCCGTCCTCGATGTGCCCCACCGTGATGCCCTTGGTGGTGAACGGGTAGGGGGCGATCTGCGGGTCGGCCGTGCTGATGTACGTGACCAGGCTGCTCTTGCCCACGTTGGGGAACCCGGCGATGACGGCCGTCGGTACCCCGGGGTCGATGTACGGGAGCTGCCTGAACTTGTTCTTGGCCTCCTGGAGGAAGAGCAGGTCGGGGGCGACCTGCTCCATGTACGAGCCGAGGCGGCCGTAGAACCCCTTCCTGACCGCCTCGATCCTGCCGGGGTCCTTGGTCCTCCTTATCTCTCCCAGGGCCTGGTTCTTAAGCATGTCCGCCCGGCCGGCGGCCCAGTTGAGGGCGCCGAGGGCCTTCTTATAGCGGTCGATGCCGACGATGACGTCCACCAGCTCCGGGAAGAAGTCCTCGGACTTCTCGATCCGGGGGAATTTCTGCACGTACCCGTACAGGGTCGCGGAGGCGACGTCGCCGGCGGCGGTGACGCGAGCCAGCGCGGTCTTCTTCCTGGTGTCCAGGGCGTCGCTGCCGTTCTTCGATATCTTGGCCGCTCTCTTGAATACCTTGTCGGCGAGCTCCTCGGCCGACAGCACCGTCGGGATCTTCGTATTCAGGGCGTCCATTCTCTCGTCCTCCCTACGCCATCGCCAACCCGAATATTATGCTTTGTCGGAAGCGATTCGCGTCATCCGCAACCTGGCACAGGAGGGGGCCCGCCTCTGGCACCCCCTCCCGCCGGCCTGAACGAGATCCTGAGGAGCCAAAGGTCCGAGAGCATCGACGGGTCTGCGCCGAGCGCCGGGGGTACGGCCGCTGACGGGCAGTGGCGGAGGACCACCCCGACGGCGACGTTCGGCACGCCCCACTCCTTCCCGAACACCGCGCCTATCGACGCGATGTTGCAGGAGACATCCACCCCGAGGTCCACCTCCTCGCCCGTCCTCCCGAGGAACGACGGGGCGGAGACGGCGGCGAAGACCGACACGCCGAGGTACACGTCCTCCGCGGCCGCCGTCCCGAGGTCCACCTTGTACGGGTCGTCGTAGTGGAGGAACAGCTCCAGGGCGCGCCCGGCGACGAACCGCAGCATGTCGCCCGCAAACCTCTCGCCCACCCTGAGGTATACCATGAAGTCCACGCCAGCCGAGGACGACGCGTCGCCGATCCCCACCCTCACGTACGCCGTTGCCTCGACGAGGCAGGACGCGAGGCGGCCGATGCCGTCGTCGACGGCGTAGAGCACGGCGCGCCTGAACAGCTCGCCGAGCGCTTCCATGCTGCGCGCCTTCTTCATCTCCCCCATCGCCTTCGCGGCGGCGTTCTTGACCATCTCCGCCGCCTGCAGGGGGATCATCCCGTCCTTCCCGAGGAGGCCTCCCCTGTTCCTCTCGCCGGGCGTGCCCTCGTGGAACACCCACTCTGTGGACCCGTCGAACCCCCTCTGCCAGGTGCGGGAGTCGTTGGCGCCGTCCTTGAGAGGCGGCGTCGAGTCCACCTTCCGGCCGTCGGGGTCGTACAGCGCGAGCGACTCGCTCCTGTTCATCAGGAAGCTCCCGCCGAAACGCACGACCGTCCGCGACCCCGGCTGCAGGACGGCGCCGTCCGGGAAGGAATGCGCACGGCCTCCCGCCGACTCGACCACCGTCCACCCGCTCAGGTCGACGGGGGACGACGTGAGGTTCACGATCTCCGCCCACTCGTTGTCCGCGTCGCCCCCCTCCGGGTTGGATTCGAACTCGTTGATCAGCACCCCTCTCGTGACCGGCGCGGCGTACTTCAGGGACAGGCCGGCGTCGACGGCGAGCCTCGTCCCCGGGACCGGGGAGGGGAGGTTGGAAAGCACGGCCCCGAGGCCGGGGACGTCGGAGAGGGCCACGCCCGCCTCGCGGTACTGCACGAGGTCGGGCATCACCGCGTCGACGGAGATGCCGTGGACGGTGCCGCTCACCGTGAGCAGGCGCCCGGTGGTCTCCATCGTCGGGTCGATGTCCCCCGACAGGGACCAGCCGTCCCGAGTGATGGCGAACCCGCCGACCACGACGGGGGTGTAGGGCCCGTGCCCCCTCGCCTTGACGTCGATGTAAGCGCTCACCCCCCGCCCGTCGCCGCCCGTCGCCATCTCGGCGCGGACCAGGCTCTTCGTGTACCTCCCCAGCGTCTCCGCGTCGAACTCCAGCGTGATGGCGAACCCCGCGAGGTTCAGGTGCACCTTCTGACTGCCCTTCGTGATGTCCAGCATCGTCTTGAGGGACTGCACGAAGGTGCTGCCGAGCCTGCCCTCCACGGCGCTCCGCAGCCTCTCGAGCGGGCGGAGGATCCTCTCGTACAGCCCCGCCATGTGCTCGGCGACCTTGTTCCCCGCCTCAGCCACCGCGTCGCGGATCTTCGCGAACATCTCCTGCGCCACGCGCATGGCCTTGCGCAGCGGTTCGAGCACGGGCTCGAGGGCGGCGGCAGCGACACGGGCGAGGTCGTCGGCGACGGTGGCCGTCTCGGTATAGTCCACCCCGAAGAGGCGCCACGCCGAGACCACCGGGACCTTGACCTCGAGGTCCAACGACACCCGGCCGCCGGCGGCGGAGTCGGCGATGCCGAGCCCCCTCATCAGCAGGCCGGAGGTCTCCAGGCCGTAGGCGAAGGAGTCCCTCACCTTCACGGGGATCACCGTGCTGAAGGCGGACATGTCGCTACGCCGGAGGGATGTGAGGTGCGTGCTCTCCCGCGGGTCCGGGGGGAGGACGGTCACGGCGGGGTCGGCGCGGGCCGACACCCTCAGCGCCTCGCGGACGCTGCCGTCCTCGTTGAGCGGGAAGTCCCCCTCGGCCGGGAACTCGGTGAACCCGCTGTACGGGGTGGCGGATATGCTGTCCGCGAACTCTTCGCAGATCCTCCCGACGTACGGCTCGAGGCCGACGACGCACTCCGCCGCCAGCATGCCGCCCCTGAGGATCCCGCCGAGCACCCTCTCGACGATGTTCGGGCGGGAAGAGCCCCAGCGGCCCAGGGGCTCGAGGCCCTCCATCAGCCTGTCCACGTCGCCGCGGTACCTCCGGTGCGCCTCGGCGAACGCCTCCGTCTGGAGGATGGACTCCACCGCCGATCCCACATCGACCTCGCCGATCTCCGGGTGCCCCTCCGCGTACCCCCCGACGGCCTCCGCGATGGCGGGGTAGGCCCCCTCCGAGAACGACCATATGTCGTACCTGAAGAGGGAGTCGCGGTTCTCCATGATTTTCCCGTATATCGCCGCCCGGAACTGGTCGGGGAAGCGGTCCTCCGCCATGGCCCTCGCGGCGCACTCCTCGAACGCCCGCGCTCCGCCGTCGAGACGCTCGGTGACCCTTGCCGAGAGTATCTCCGCGTAGGTTTCCGGGCCCCCCACCGGGAACCGCGCCTTCTCGAGGGGGCCGCGGCGGGCGATCTCCTGCACGGCGCGATTGACGACCCTCTGTATCGTCTCGCGGTAGACGTTGGTGTCCTCCGCGTACTCCGCCTTGAAGCGCTTCACGATGCGCGAACCGAGGAGGTCCACCTCCGGGTACGGGACGGGTATGGCGAGCGGCGCGCCGTTCACCTCGGCTTCCAGCAGGAAGAACTCCCCGGAACGGAGGTCGAAGTCCCCGTCGGGGAGGACCTCGCGGATGTACGGCGCGGCGGAGAAGGCGTCCCTCCCGGTGAGCCACGACGTGAAGCTGCCCCACGCGTTCCTCAGCCCGTCCTCCATCCCGTCGACGACCCTCAGGGCCTTGTTCCCGAGGAAGTAGTCGAAGAGGTGGTCGGCGATCCCGACGGAGTGGGCGGACAGCATCTGCGAGTAGACGGCGTTGAGGTCCACCTCCACGTAGCCGTCCGGGGCGACGAACGCCTTCGCCATGTCGACCTCCCCCTCGAACGCCGAGCCGTCGTCGGTGCTGCGGAAGTAGATCGCCTCGGCGGCGGAGAGGGCGTTGCGGTACGCCTGCCGCGCATCCTCCGCGGTGAGGATGGCGTCCACCGAGCGCTCCCCGTACCGGGCGCTGGCGCCGTAGCCGTTAAGCACGCGGGTCTGCGCGAGGGCGGCGAGCTGGTACGTCATCATCTGCCCGATCACCGACCCCTCCCCGTTCACGGCCTCCGAGAACATCGATCCAGCGCTCAGTGCCAGCGGCAGGGCGCAGCTCCCGTCGGAGCGGATCCCGAGCGTCCTCTCCGAGCGGCCGGTGTCGGACTCGAACACGGCGGTCACCGTCCCCTCGGCGACGAGATAGGCTGGCACGTATCCCTCCGCGGGGGACAGCGCCCCCGGGGCGCGGAGCTTCTCCGAGCCCAGTGCCAGATCGTAGCTTTTGATGGTGGCCCTGACGCCCGAGTCCTCCGCCGGGAACTGGAAGTCCAGCCAATCCGCGGCCCTCGCGCCGAAGGCTTCCGACCTCTCCGCCATGCCCCCCAGGCCCCTGTCGGTGCTGATGCCGAAGACTATCTCCCCCAGCCCGCGCTCGATGAACCTCCGGATGTTGCCGGCCGACTCGTCTATGAGGTCTATCTCCGTCCCCACGTTGCCGGCCCGCTCGCCGGCCTCCTCGGCCCGTGCGGCCACCACCCCGTAGGCGGACGCCAGCAGGAGCACCGTGATGGCGACGAGCGCGAACGGCATGTTGCCGCGGTCCCTCCCGCGGCGCATTCCTGACCTTATGCGGTTCATGGGGAAGCATGCGCCGCGGCCGGATATATTGGGCGGGCACTACATGTACGGGGCCGTCTTAAATAAGGAGCCAGCGCCCGCCTCCTCCCGCGCACGATAACATTATAAGGGAACGCCCGTTGGCTATGCCCATATGTGTGCCACCGTAAGGCCTTATTCGGCGCCTGTGGGTCTGCCGAAGAGGACCAAATCCCTATGCCCCGAATGCGGGAAGAAGCTGGAGGCTACCATTTACGAGAAGGATGGGAAAGTCTTCATGGAGAAGGAGTGCCCCGAGCACGGGCGCTTCGACGACATCTACTGGTCCGACGCCAAGAAGTACCTCGAAGCCGAGGGGTACGCCAAGGACGGGACCGGGCTGAGGAACCCTATGGACGACTCCCTCGGGGAGGGGGAGAACGTCAACGTGGTCATCGACGGGGAGCGCGTCGACATGCTCTCGCCGACCGCCCTCGCCAACATCGACCTCACCAACAGGTGCAACATGCACTGCCCGATCTGCTTCGCCAACGCGGCGGACCAGGGTTACGTGTACGAGCCCGACGTGGCGGCCATCGGGAGGATGCTCGACGCCCTCCGCGCCGAGGAGCCCATCAAGTGCACCGCGGTGCAGTTCTCCGGGGGCGAGCCCACCGTGTCCCCCCATGTCATCAAGGCCATCCGGATGGCCAAGGAGAGGGGGTTCGCCCAGGTCCAGGTCGCGTCCAACGGCATCAAGTTCGCCGCCGACTACGGGTTCCTCAAGGCCTGCGCCCGGGCGGGCATGAACACCATCTACCTCCAGTTCGACGGCCTGGACGACGACATCTACATGCGCTCCCGGGGGAGGAAGATGTGGGAGGTCAAGCAGAGCGTAATCGGGAACTGCCGGAGGCTCAAGGCCGAGACCGGCCACTCGCCCTCCATCGTCCTCGTCGTGACCACCGTCCACGGCCTGAACGACACGCAGATCGGCGACATCCTCCGGTACGCCATCAAGAACAGGGACGTCGTCAGGGGGGTCAACTACCAGCCCGTCGCCTTCACCGGCCGCGTCACCCGCGAGGAGGTCAGCGAGGGCAGGATAACCCTCACCGACGTGGCGAGGTGCGTCAACGAGGAGACCGGCTACACCAACATGAACGACTGGTACCCCGTGCCCGTGGTGTCCGGCATCTCCAACTACGCCTCGATCATCCTCGGGACCAACAAGATAACCTTCCCCACCCACCCGCACTGCGGCCTGGCCACCTACCTGTTCATCGACGACAAGGAGAACGTCACCCCCATGCCGGAGTTCATCGACGTGGAGAGGTTCACGAAGGGCCTCGACGACATCGCCGCCAAGGCGGAGCAGGCCAGGTTCAAGAAGCTCACCGCCCTCAAGGTGAAGAAGCTCCTGGACAACTGTCTGATCGAGGAGAGGATGCCGGAGGGCATGACGAAGGCCCTCCTCGTGCAGACCCTGCTGTCCATCATGAGCAGGAGGTCCAAGAAGACCCTGGCGAAGTTCTCATGGGGCATGATGTACGTCGGCGCAATGCACTTCCAGGACGGGCACAACTACGACTTCGAGAGGGTCCGCAGGTGCTCCATCCACTACGTCACGCCCGACTGCAGGATCGTCCCGTTCTGCGCCTACAACAGCGGCATCTGCCTCCGCGAGGAGACCGAGAGGAGGTTCTCCGTCCCCGTGAAGGAGTGGATCGAGAGGAACAGGGAGGAGGCGGCGAAGGACTCCGTACTCGTCGTCCCCAAGGACCCCGAGGCCGAGGGGAGGCAGTCGTCATGAAGGTGGACACCGCGAAATGCCTGCATTGCGGCGGGTGCGTCGGGTCCTGCCCGAGGAACGCCATCTTCCTGTGCGACTTCATCCTCACCTTCAACGGCGACTGCAACCTCTGCGGCAGGTGCGTCAGGCTCTGCCCGGTCGGCGCGCTAGAACCGGAGGCGAGGCAATGAAGGAGCTCAGATGCGAGGTGCTCGTCGTCGGCGCCGGGCCGGCCGGGGGCATGGCCGCCAAGAGCTGCGCCGAGAGGGGCATCGCCACGATACTCATCGAGAAGAAGCCGGAGATCGGCGCCCCCCTGAGGTGCGCCGAGGGCGTCTCGAAGAAGATGTTCAAGGAGATCGGCGTCGAGCCGAGGCCGGAGTGGATCCGCGCTGACATGAAGGGGGCCATCATCAGGTCCCCCGACGGGACCGCCTTCCAGCTCGACGAGGCGAAGGCCGGCGCCGAGGTCGGATACGTCCTCGAGAGGCACCTCTTCGACAAGGGCATCTCGGAGCTCGCCGCCCTCGCCGGCGCGAGGATCCTCATGCGCACGTGGATGACCGGCCCCATAAGGGAGGGCGGGAGGATCGTCGGCGCGCGCTGCGTCTCGATGGGCGAGCCGCTCGACATCTACTGCGACTGCATCGTCGGCGCGGACGGGGTCGAGTCCCAGGTCGGCCGCTGGTGCGGCATCGACACCAACCTCAAGCTCAACGACATCGAACCCTGCATCCAGTACAGGATGGCGGGCTGCGAGTGCTCCATGGAGTTCTGCGAGTTTATCCTCGGCCGGAGCATCGCCCCCGGCGGGTACCTGTGGATATTCCCGAAGGGGCACGGCGTGGCGAACGTCGGCATCGGCATCATGGGCACCTTCGCCAAGGACGGCGTGCGCCCGAAGCAGTTCCTCGACAAGTTCATCGCCGAGGACCCCCGCTTCAGGAACGCGCAGGTCCTCGAGATCGACGCCGGGTTCGACTCCACCTGCCCCGGCCTGGAGGGCGGGTATTCCGCGGACAACGTCCTCCTCGTGGGCGACTCCGCCAGGCTCATCGACCCCATCACCGGCGGGGGCATCGGCCACGCCTGCGTGTCGGGCATGTACGCCGGGGAGGTCCTCGCCGAGTGCAAGAAGAAGGGCGACTACTCCGCGAAGGCGCTCGCGGCCTACGACAGGCGGATCCGGGACCGCATGGAGGACTCCCTCTACAGGGACTGGATGGCCAAGGAGAGGCTCGCCGAGCTGGACGACGAGACGATAAACCAGCTGGTCAGGCTGATCTCCACCGCCGACATCGAGCACGTCAACGTGCAGAACCTGCTCGTCGCGATCAAGGAGAAGTTCCCCAAGGTTGTCGAGGGTTTCGAGGACCTGATCTGACCCCGCGCCCCCCCCGCGCCCTCACGGTGACGCCGGGCACCCCGGTCCTCACGATGTACGGCGTGCCGCCGTGTCCGCGGATGGCCTCGGCCGCCTTCTCGGGCTTGTCGGTGAGGGCGACCATGCACCCGCCGCCCCCGGAGCCCGTGAGCTTCGCGCCGTAGGAGTAGGGGGCGACGACGGAGACCAGCTTGTTGAGCTCGTCGCAGGATACGCCGAGGATCGAGAGCAGCTTGTGGTCGTAGGACATCAGCTCGCCGAGCTCGACGAGGTCGTTCTGCCGCATCGCGCGCATCCCCTCGAAGACGATGTCACCGATCTCGTCGACGATGTCGGAGGCGAAGGCACTGCTTGAGCGGTACCTCCCCACCTTGTCGACCAGCGGGCCGGTGGCCGCCCTGATGCCGGTGTTCCCGATGACGAACGTCATCTCCGGCACGTCGATTTTGGAGACCTCCCACCTCCTGCCCCCCTTCTCAATGGTCCAGAGGTGGTCCTCGGGCTTGTACGGGACGTTGAGGGCGATGCCCCCGCCGTTGGCGGAGGCGGAGGTGTCCATGGGGCTGCCCCTGCCCTGCGCAGCGTACTCGGCGTCGAACGCCTCCCCCGCGATCGCCGCCCTGTCGAACGCCTCCCCCTCCAGGGCGCGGAGGCCGGCGGAGTAGGCGACGGAGAGCGCCGCCGAGGACCCCAGCCCCGACCCCGAGGGGATGCGGCCGTCGACGAAGATGCTGACCGGCATGTTGCCGTGGATGCCGAAGAGGTAATCCACATGGGGGCTGATGTCGGCGGGGCCGGCCGGCCGGCCGTTGACCCTGAGCTCGTTGCCACGGGACATGCGCATGGAGAAGCGCATGTTCGTGGCCAGCGTAATCGCCGGCTTGCCGTAGACGACGGCGTGCTCCCCGAGCACGACGAACTTGCTCGGGGCGGAGACGGACACGGGCGTCATTCGTCCAGCCCGTAGTGCTTCAGCGACTCGGCGAGGGCGTCGCCGGGGTTGCGCCCGCCCAGCTTCGGCTGGGGGATGTCCCACCAGGCGTCCTCGCAGTCGGACAGGGCGCGGAGGTACCCCTCCTCGTCCCCGAACGACGAGGGCTCGATGGCCCGCAGCGCCCTGCGCTGCTCCTCCATGAGGTTGACGCCGTGCTTCCTGTTGGTCAGGGCGATGCCGAGGAAGAGGTCGAAGTCCGACATGACCTCCGGCGCCCTCTCCGGGTCCATGGCGTCGCCGAGCATGTCGAGGACGGACTGGGCGGTGAGCTTGAAGACCATCTGGTCCCTCGCCTCCCCCTCCAGCCCCATGGCGGACACCTGCTCCTGCAGCCTGTCGTACCACAGGTCGTGCATGGCGCTGACGCGGTTGGGGTTGAGGCCGTAGACGAAGTCCATCGCCTCCTCCCCGCCGCCGAAGAGGTGGGAGTTGGGGTCGTCCCCGCTCATGCGCCCTCCCTCCTGAGTCTCCTCATGACGTCGGCGAGGATGTCCATCCCCCTCTCGATCCTCTCCTCGCTCGCGGCGTAGGAGAAGCGGAGGTGCTTCTCGCCGAAGGACCCGAACGCGGACCCCGGCGTGCAGATCAGCCCCGCCCCGGCCAATTCGTTCGCGAGGTCCTGCGAGCTCATCTTCAGGTCGTAGGACGGGAAGGCGTAGAACGCGCCGCGCGGCGGGACCATATCCATGCCGTCGATCTCGCCGATGCGCTCGGTGATGAGGTCCCTCCTCCTCCTGTACGCCCTCCTCGCGCCCTCCAGGTAGGGGTCGATGGAGGGCAGGGCGCCGAGCACGCCGTACATCGCCGGCGTGCCGGGGCTGGCGCAGACGTGGTACTGCATCTTGACGAGGGCCTCGGCGGCCTCCTTCCCGGCGAACGCGAACCCCAGCCTCCACCCGGTGACCGCCATCATCTTGGAGAACCCCCCGACGACGACCGAGCGGTCGAGGTACGGCAGGAACGAGAGGTGCTCCCCCTCGTAGACGTAGGGCTCGTAGACCTCGTCGGAGAGGATCATGACGTCCCGGTCGGCGGCGATGTCGGCGAGGGCGCCACGGGACTCCTCGGTGAGGACCCCGCCCGTCGGGTTCGACGGGTTGTTGACGACGATCATCTTCGTGTCCCCGGTGATCATCGATTGTATGTGGTCCATGTCGGGCTGGAAGTCGCCCTCGGAGAGCCTGTACTCCACCGGCCTCCCGCCGGCGAGCCTCGCGTGCGGGGCGTAGATGACGAACCCGGGGCTGGGGACCAGGACCTCGTCGCCGGGGTCGACGAACCCCTGCGAGACCTCCAGCAGGGCGGTGGATCCGCTCGGGGTGATGACGACGTTCCCCCCCTCCAGCGAGGGGTTGTAGCGGGAGTACCTCTCGGCGACGGCGGCCCTCAGCTCGGGGATGCCGGCCGTGGGGGAGTACCCGTTCCTCCCGGCGTCGGCGGCGGCCTTCATGCCCTCGACCGCCTCCTCCGGCGGGGCCAGGTCGGGCTCGCCCAGGCCCAGGTTCACGGAGTCCGGCTTTGCCAGGTCGAACATCCTCCTGATCCCGGACACGGGGACGGAGGACAGCCTGTCGGACACCTTCATTCCGTGCTTCATGGGACGCTGATGGGGGCGCAGGTATTATTTACTGACGACCTCGGAACCCCCGGCGGGCGCATCGGCCCCCGCCCCGGGGCCCGACGCGAACCGTCCGATGCGAGCGAAACGGAGGTGCCGGAAGCCGTCGCGCCGCCCCCCGCGCCCCTAAGTAATAATAGAGGCCGCCGCGTACCGGCGCCCATGAAGGAGCATCTGGGCCTCATCGGCCTCGCGGCCCTCGCCGCCGGCATCGTCCTGACCGTGCTGGGCACGCTCGGCGGGACCGGGTTCATCAGCGCGGGCGACGCCTCCTGGGCGTACGCCGGGTACGTCACGGGCGTCGCCGGGGCGGTCCTGGTCGCGATCGACCGCCGGGCGGACGCGGCCGCCCTCGCCGACGCGGAGGAGAAGAGGGCCTGCCGGAGGGCCCTCGGCTCCGTACCCGACGACGGCTACGCCGTCGACCTCTGCGCCGGCGAGCCCGAAGTCCTCGCGTGGCTGACGACCGCCAGGAAGGCGGACGCCGAGCCGTACGTCCTGGACATGACCGCGGAGGCCTCGCTTTGAACGGCCGCGCGCTCAACGCCGAGATGCTCTACTACCTGTTCGACTCCGCGAACATGCACCGGTGGAACGACCACCTCCGCCCCCTCGACCTCACCGAGCTCGACAAGCAGGCGCACAAGGCCGCCCTCACCTGGGTGCTCGGCAAGTGCGAGGAGGACGCCGGGAACCCGGTAGACTGGGAGAGGGTCGTCGAGCGCACGATGTACTCCTTCGTGCAGAGGATAGCCCTCACCGACCTCAAGCCGCAGGTCTTCCACCGCATCAACGCGGAGAAGTCCGAGGAGGTCAGCAGGTACGTCCTCGGGGAGTTCGACAGGAGGGTGAAGGGCACCGCGCCGGGGTTCCGCCAGGGGCTGTAGGAGTACCTCTCCTCGGACAAGAGGACGAGGGAGGACGCCGTCATCCGCGCCGCCCACTACATCGCGACGAGATGGGAGTTCGACACCATCTACGACGTGAACCGCTCGGTGTACGGCATCGAGACCACCAGGCGGGAGATCGACGAGCAGATCTCGCAGCACGAGGACCTGAAGGGGGTGCCCCAGCTGATGGACAGGGAGTCCGGGCTCCACAAGTTCGCCGACGTCGTCGGGCAGCTGCGCTTCCAGCAGAGGTGGGCGAGGTCGCCGCGGATCCCCCGGACCACCGTGCTCGGCCACTCCCTCATGGTGGCCGACACGGTCTACCTCAACGACCGCGACCGCGGCGTAAGCGGGAGGCAGGTGTACGGCGACTTCTACACCGCGCTCTTCCACGACCTCCCCGAGGCGCTCACCAGGGACGTCATCACACCGGTGAAGACCAGCGTGTCCGGCCTTCCCGCCCTGCTCGAGGACATCGAGCACGAGATGGTCGAGAGCGGGATCATCCCCCTGGTCCCGGAGGGGTGGAGGGACGACCTGCGCTACATGGCGTACGACCCGTTCTCGGATTCCGACAAGCCCGCCCGCAACGGCAGTCAGATAAAGGCGGCGGACTTGCTGGCGGCGTGGATGGAGGCCCACATATCCATCCGCTACGGCGTGTCCTCGAAATCGCTGCGCGACGGCAAGGTGGACATCGGCAGGAAGCTCACCGAGAGCGGGGGGTACGGGGAGGCCATCGAGGCCTTCGAGATCCTCGCCGACTTCGAGAAGATGGAGATCCGATTACGCAGCAGTCATGGCGCATCGGCGGGGTGCGCGTGGCCGGGCGCGTCATCCTCGCTCCCATGTCGGGGTACACCTCGGCGGCCTATCGCGCGTTCATGGAGCCGTTCGGCGTAGGCGCGTCGGTGACGGAGATGGTCTCGGCCGCGGGCGTGGCGCATTCGCAGGGGAGGACCTTGGATTACCTGCGGTTCGCCCGCGGCCGCCCGACGGGCGTGCAGCTGTTCGGCAGCGACCCGGAGGTCTTCGCCGCGGCCGCCGCCTCCGTCCTGAGGACGAATCCGGACGTCGATTTCATCGACATCAACATGGGCTGCCCGGCGGCGAAGGTGATCCGCGGCGGGGCGGGGTCCGCCCTCATGCGCGACCCCCCGAAGTGCGGGGAGATAGTGCGCCGCGTGAAACGCGAGGCGGGCGTCCCCGTCACCGCGAAGATCCGCCTCGGGTGGAGCGGGGGGAGCATGAACTTCAGGGAGGTCATCGACGAGCTGCAGTCCGCGGACGTGGACGCCGTCGCCCTGCATGCGAGGACGAAGGACGAGCGTTACGCGGGGGCGCCGCATTACGACATCGTCGAGGGGCTGCAGTCGGACATGTCCGTGCCGCTCTTGATCTCCGGCGACATCCGCTCCGCGGACGATGCGGTACGCGCCGCCGAGGCGACCGGGGCGGCGGCCGTCATGGTCGCCCGCGGGGGCGTGGGGAACCCGCATCTCGTGAAGCAGATAGACTGCCGGTTCCGCGGCGGGAAGCGCCTCACGTACCCCACCATCGCGCAGCAGGCCGATTGGTGCTTGGAGCTCGCGGATCTGATCATAGCGGAGAGGGGCGAAGACGCCGCCTTCAGGAAGCTGCGCGGCCTCGCGCCGAGATTCGTCGCGGGGGGCCGTCGCTGCAGGGAGTACAGGAACAGGCTGGCCACGGAGATCGAGGACCGCGAGGGGCTGGTCGCGATACTGTCGGAGATCAGGGACGAGATGGGGGCGGAACCCGCGCACCCCGGGGGATGTCAGGCCGGCATTCCCTCGCACCCTCTTCCCCGACCAAGGGTACGAGTACGCTACCGGTCCCGGCAGGGTGCCGCTGGGGCAGGGGCGAGGCGACGGCGGGCGAACCGCCGCCCTGGCAATCCCCCAGCCGTCTTGCCCGCGCGCGGCGCCGTCGGCCGGGGACGTTTTTCAGATCGCCCGCCTCTTCTCCGGCGGGACGATCCTCTCCTGCCCCCCCATGTAGGGCCTGAGCGCCTCGGGGACGGTGACCGAGCCGTCCTCGTTCTGGTAGTTCTCCAGCACGGCGACCATGGTCCTCGGCAGCGCGAGCCCGGAGCCGTTGAGGGTGTGGACGAACTCGCTCTTGAGGTGGGGCTCCGGCCGGTACTTGATCATCGCCCTGCGGGCCTGGAAGTCCAGGTCGTTGGAGCAGGAGGAGCACTCCAGGTACCTCCCCTCGCCGGGCGCCCAGACCTCGAGGTCGTAGCATTTGGCGCAGGAGAAGCTCTGGTCCCCGGTGCACAGCAGGAGGACGCGGTACGGCAGGCCGAGGAGCCGCAGCAGCTCCTCCGCGTCGCCCCTCATCTCCTCGAGGGCCCCCCAGGATTTGGAGGGCTCCTCGAATCTGACCATCTCCACCTTGTTGAACTCGTGCACCCTGATTATCCCGGCGGTGTCGGCGTGCTTGCCGGCCTCCCTCCTGAACGAGGGGAGGCAGGCGGTGAGCTTCACCGGCAGGTCCTCCCCGGCGAGGATCTCGCCCTGCAGAAGGTTGGTGACCGGGACCTCGGCGGTGGGGTTCAGCCACATGCCGTCCCTCTCGAGGTAGTACATGTCGTCCTTGAGGTTGGGGTACTGCCCGGTGCCGGTGACGGCGGCGGTGTTGACGATGGCGGGGGTGAAGACCTCCCTGTACCCCTGCCTGCGGTGCACGTCGAGGAAGAAGGATATGAGCGCCCTCTCCAGCCTCGCGCCGTCCCCCTTGAGGCAGTAGAATCCGGAGCCGGCGATCTTGGCCCCCCTCTCGAAATCCACGATGTCGAGGCCGAGCATGAGCTCGGAGTGGGCCTTGGGCCTGAACCCGAAGTCCCTCCTCCCGCCCCAGGCCCCGACCTCCACGTTCCCGGCCTCGTCCCTGCCGATGGGGACGTCGTCGGCGGGGACGTTGGGGATGTTCAGGAGGCAGTCCCTGCGGACCTCGTCCAGTCTCGCCATCTCCTCGTCGTTCGCTTTGATCCTGCCCCCGACCTCGCGCATCTCCGCGATCCTGGAGCCCTTCTCGCCGCCCTCCGGGAGCTTGCCGATCGCCTGCGAGACCTTGTTGCGGACGGCCCTCAGCCGGTTGTTCTCGGCGGTGAGCGCCCTCCACCGGGAGTCCGCCTCGAGCAGCCTGTCGAGGACGGCGGCGTCCCTGTTCCTGTGAACCAGCATCCGCCTGATCCTCTCCGGATCGGCCCTGATGACATCCATGTCCAACATACCCATTCACCCGGTGATCCTCGGAACCTCTTCTGGCGCAGCGAGTTCCATGTGCGCTTGTCGGCGAGCACGATGGCCCCGCCGCGGACGTCCACGACCGCCGAGCCGGTGGCTTCGGCGAGCTTCGACGCGACCTCGCCGGCGTCGGAGCCGGCGTTCCTCAGGACCTTGACCTTGATGAGGCGCCTCTTCTTGAGCTGCAGCGCGACCTCGCCGATGAGGTCCTCGTCCACGCCGCCCTTGCCCACGCGCACGGTGGCGTCGATCCCGTTCGCCCTGCGCACGAGCTCCCTCTTGGCATCCCTGTCCGTCATTCCCTCTCGCCCGTCCTGTAAGGCTCGCGCCTGACGGCCCCGCAGTGCGGGCAGGCGGAGACGATCCTGCCGCCCCTCAGCCTGACCGTGCAGTTGACTCCCGGGACCAGCGGCGTGTTGCACCTCCTGCAGTACCGGAATCCCCCGGGCATCCTCACCCTTGCCTTGGCGCAGACCGCCCGGGAGAGCTCGACGTACCTCCTGGCACGTTCGCCGTTCTCGTCCCTGGCGGCCTCTACCGAAAGGCGGGCGAGAGTTTCGGAGCGCTCCCTCCCGATGCTTCTGATGCGGTTCCGCGGGACGTGCTTGGCCGTCATACGATAGGGCCAACGGGGAGGCTCGTATAAAAAGGTTCGATGCCCACGGATCGAATCGCGAACCGTTCCGAGAGCCTGGCGCGCCCTTACGTCGTCCCCGGACGCGGGGCGCCGCGTCCGGGGACGACGTCGTTCGGGGCGGAGCGGTAGACGATGGCGAAATGCCCTTCTTGGTCGCCGGCCCCGCATCCCCCGACGTACCTGGCGATAAGATCGCGACAGCACTCGTCATCGAACCCCTCCTTCTTCGCGGCCCTCCTCTTATCCCGCTGTCGTCGGCACTGCCCGCGAGCGCCGCCGTGAGGACGTGGTTCGGCCTCACCCCCTCCATCAGCCTTTTTGTCCCCAGACGATCGGCATCGACGTCGGAGATGGGTCAGTCCCACTCGCGTGCGCCGCCGTACCCGCCCCGCCTCCTGCGGAGCCAGAGTGCGGCGGCCGCTACGACGGCGGTCAGAGCGGCGGCCGCTACGACGGCGTAGTTCACCGCCCCGTCCGATTCCCCGGGGACCTCGCGGTACAAGGCGCTCACCGTCAGGTCGGACCCCCCCAGGGCGAATTCCTCCCAGGAGCCGTCGCACCCCTTCCTGTACGGCACCGCCGGCGTGTGGAATTCCTCGTTCTCGCAGAACAGGTACTCCCCGACGGACTCGCCGTCGGCGACGAAGGATATCCTGTGCACCCTCGCCGGATCCGCCTCGGCGAGGCTCGACGTCCCGTTCCCGACGTAGAAGCCGGGCCCGAAGCCCAGGGCGCTGGCGGAATTGTTGGAGAGCACCCTGATGCCGTCGCATCCCGCGAACGCGTCCTTGTCCACGTACGTCACCCCGCTCGAGACGCCGCGGGATATGAACACCGCCGACAGGGACGAGCATCCCTCGAACGACCTGCTGTGCACAACGGCGTTGCCGGGTATGACGACGGACACGACGCTCCTGCAACCGCGGAACGCCGTGTTGTTTATGCTCTCCGTCTCTGCGGCCACGGAAACGTTGCCCGTCTTCCCCTCGGGGCAGCGCAGCAGCCTCGTCAGGTCCCTGAGGTACACAATCCCGTCGACGGAGCGGAACGCTGCGCTGTCCTCATCGACCGATATGCCCGTGATGCCTGAGCAGCCGTTGAACGCCGTGTCGGATATGTTGTCCACCCCCGCGCCCACGTGGAACTCGCCCGCCCTGCCCTCGGGGCACCTCCAAAGCGTGTTTCCGCCGTACAGGACGCCGTCCTCCGAGCGGTACGACCCGTTCCCCCGGTCCACGGAGATGCCCGTGAGCGATGCGCACCCACTGAACGCGTTCGGCCCTACGGAACTCACCGTGGCGGGGATGGCGACCGAGGCGATATCGGCGCACCCGTCGAACGCCCAGTCGGCTATCTTCCTGACCTCGTACTCCCTGCCCCCGACCTTCACCGACGCCGGTATCTTCACATCCCTCGGGATTTCGGATGTCCATCCCTTGACCAGGGCGTACTTCCCCGACGAGTCCACGGAGTACTCGATCCCGTCCTGCACGGGGCCGGCCGCCTCCGACACGTCGGAGGCGGGGAGGACGATGAGGGCCGCCAGGATGAGGGCGGTGGCACCTGCGGCGACCGTCACCCGTGACGACGGGGGATGTTGGTAGAAGTAGCACCCGGCCATGGGAATCTCTCGGCAAACGAACGGTCTGCATCTATAAAACGATGTACTTTACGGATCCCATTTCCGGCAACGTCGTCCCCTCGGGGGCCGATCGGTTGCCGCACGGTCTTACCCGGGCACCCGACAGGGCCTCAGGGGTAATTCCGAGGCATGCGGGCACTGCGGAAGAACACCGCCCCCGCCATCGCGGCCAGGGCGGGCACCACGGCGGCGATCGCGAGGCCCATGGCATCCCTGTCCCCCTCGGGCGCGAAACCCTGCGAGGCGGCCGCCCATTTCGCGTACAGGGTGAGGTTGCCGACGACCGCACTCCCGAAGTCGTACTTATTGCCCGCCGTGCACGCCCTGTCCGTGTACCACCCCGAACGCCCACCCGGGGGGTCGGCGCCGGCGGCTCCTTCGCTCTGCCCGGGGCGACCTTCTGCGTCGCCACGCCGGGCCCGTGGTCTGACACGAAGGACACCGTGTGCGTCTCGGCGTCCGCCGCCGTCCCTTGGCGTGGCGGTGACGTTCCCGGTGACCGCCCTGCC
This sequence comes from Methanomassiliicoccaceae archaeon COG_1, assembly GCA_028561875.1. Lineage (GTDB taxonomy): Archaea > Thermoplasmatota > Thermoplasmata > Methanomassiliicoccales > Methanomethylophilaceae > Methanomethylophilus. The sequence continues at coordinate 15,206 of JAQQTI010000006.1, read as the reverse complement.
GAAGTCCATCCTGGAGGTGAGCGCGCTGTCCGTGTACCACCCCGAACACCCACCCATCGTCGGTCGGCGCCGGCGGCTCCTCCGCCCTGTCCCCGCCTTCACGGACTGCGCCGGAGGGGCGACGCCGTGGCCGGTGGAAACGAACGTGACCTTGAAGACCTGCGTCCATCTGGCGTAGAGCGCCGTGTTCTTCGTCACGGGCTTCTCGAAGTCCATGGGCAGGGTGCAAGCCTCGTCCGTGTACCACCCCGAACGCCCACCCCTCCTCGGTCGGCGGCGGGGCTCCTCCGCCTCTCTCCCCGCCTTCACGGACTGCGCCAGGGCGACGCCGTGGCCGTTGGCGACGAAGACGACCTCGTACGTGGAAGTCCCGGCCCATTTCGCGTACAGGGTGAGGTTGCCGACGACCGCACTCCCGAAGTCGTACTTATTGCCCGCCGTGCACGCCCTGTCCGTGTACCACCCCCCGAACGCCCACCCCGGGGCGGTCGGATCGGCCGGCCTACTGGCGGTACCCCCTTCGTACACGGTCTGCGCCGGGACCGACCCGTGCCCCTGGGTGTCGAACGACACGGTGAACCGCGTCCCCTCGTTCATGGTCCATTTGGCGTAGACGGTCGTATCGGCGGTGACCGCCCTGCCGAAGTCCATGGGCAGGGTGCACGCCCTGTCCGTGTACCACCCCCCGAACGCCCACCCCGGGGCGGTCGGCGGCGGGGGCTCCGCGGCCTTGCCGCCGTCGGGCACCCACTGGGAAGCGGCAGACCCGTGCCCCTGGGTGTCGAACGTGACCTTGTGCGTCTCGACCTCCCTCCATTTGGTGTACAGCCTGATGTGCCCGGTGGGGGTCCCTCCGAAGACCGCGGGGTCGGTGCACGCCCTGTCCGTGTACCACCCATCGGAGCGGTACCTGCCGTCCTGGACCGGCTCCGGCTCGGGCACGGGGGACGATGCGGGGAACTCCCCCAGGAGGATTAGCCCTCCGCCCGCGCCGACGACCACCATCCTGTAGGTCCCCGTGGGCGGGGCCACCTGTTCTTTGAACTTCGCCGTCACCGTGATGTCCTCGTCCGGCATCGTGAACTTGCCGCCTTCGATTCTCACGACATCGGGGAATGCGCTCCACCCTTCCAGCACGTATCCTTTATCCGCCTTCTGCGTCAGCGTGATCTCCGTGCCGCTTATGGCCGTAACCGGCGTAGCCTCCGCGGTGCCGTGGCCCCCGTCCACGTTCACGGTGACGCGGTGCTCTTCGAGGATGACCGCAGTTATTGTCACGTCGCAGTCCGGCATGATGAACTGATTGCCGGATATCGTGACGCTTCCCGGCTCGGCGACCAAGAACACGCCGAACCCCTCTTCGATTGCGGGTATCAGGCGGACCAGGGTGTTCTTGGTCGCGGAATCCGGGCTCGCGGTAACCGTCCCGTGGCCCCCGTCCACGTTCACGGTGACGCGGTGCTTTTCCGCCGGCTGCTCCGAGGCCCTGAACTTCGCCGTCACCGTGACGTCCTCGTCCGGCATCGTGAACTTGCCATCCGATATAGCGAGGTCCGGAACCGTCTCCCAGCCGTCGAACTCGAACCCCGTGTGCGCCTCAACGGCCAACCTTATCTCCGTGCCGGCGGCCGCCTCTCTCGGAGTGGCCGAAACCGTTCCGTGGTATCCTTGGGCCCAGACGGTAACGGTATGTTGCGGCCCGGCGCTCGCGGTTTTGAAGTTCGCCACGACGCGAGTCCATTCGTCCGGCATGGTGAAGCGGCCGTCCGCGTCCACCGCCGGGGATTTGCCCCAGCCGTCGAACACGTATCCGGGATTCGGCGCCGCGGTCAGGTGCACGCTCTCCCCCCTCTTCGCGAACTGGGGGTCTGCCACGGCACTCCCGCCCGCTTCCGAGACCCTGCCGTCGGTTCTTACGAGGAACGTGACCGCGTGTTCGGCCGGGCCGTACGTCTCGTAGTTCTCGTACACGCAGGTGCAGCGGCGCCCGTTCTCGCTGAGCACGGGTTTGCCCAGTTGCACGTACTTAGAGCTATCTTTCTTATAGTTGACCGACACCGAGTCGCTGAAGACGTAGCCGTCCTTCGTCTCGAGCACGAACACCCATCTGTAATCCTCGGGGATGGTTCCGTCTATGGGCGTATCAGAGCCCTTTCCGTACCACTTGCTCTCGTCCGTCTTGCACGTTACCAGTCCGTCCCTGGGGAACCAGACGCTGGTGAATTTTGGGTAGCTGCCGCCTGTGATTTTGTTCTCGCCACCCTCCATATAGACATCCACAAGGCCTATCGTCCCGTCCCTTGAGGGCCCGTTCTCCGCCCCGTCCCCTGCGGAATCCGGCGCGGCGCCGTAGCAGAGGAGCAGGGCCGCGACGGCGACCGCTAGGCACAGCACCGCCGCAACCGCCGCTCCCGTCCTGTGGTCGACCATTCCGAACCCTCCGTCCTCGCCCGATGCCCCTCCCCGCCGACGGCTGGAACATGCATCCATCGCGTATTAAAGGTATCGGTGCGCGCGGCAGGCGGCCGGCCCGCGCCGGACCGGCGCGGGTGCGGCGTCCCGGGGGCTCGAGCGGGGGCCGTCCGAAACGGTTATGACGGACGGAGCGGTTACTCTTCCCGGTGTTCGCGGGCCCCGTGGGCGAACCCGGGTGCTGGCGAATCGTACCGGTCGGGGTGTGGACTAAATGCCTGGGAAGTACAGCGGGAGGAGGATCGCCGTCGCCGTAGCCGCCGTGGCGATCGCCGTCGTCGCGGGGGCCGCCGCCTTCGTGGTCCTGAGCGACGACGGCGGGCAGAGGGGACTGTTCATAGGGGACTGCGCGGAGGTCTCCGCGGAGGATTTCAACGGGAACGAGAGGTTCTACTGCGACAGGTACTCGTGGACGTTCAACGCCGAGGGCATGGAGAAGAAGAGGACCGTGACGGAGCCCGTCCGGCTGGGTATACAGGAGCGGCCCAGGTCAGATATCGACGGCATCGAGGGGCTCGGGGGGTACGGGGGAACGGCGGTCCTCCTGGACTACGCGTACGACGGGACGCTGCCCGGCAAGGCCGTCCTGGAGTACCGCATCGGGGAGGAGCACGCGGGGGAGACCCTCATCTACTCCGAGGTTAGGAGCAGGGCCCTCGTCCCCTACGGGGCGCAGAAGGTACTCGTGGACGGGCGCGGGTGGGTGAGGATCAACATGGAGCACTGCTCCGACTGGATCCTCTACCAGGTGTACAACGTCGACGTCGAATCGGTCACCGGGCTCGTCGCCACCCTAACCGACGGCGACAGGAGGGTCAGGGACACCGCCATGTGCGGCTCCGACCTGCGGCTCAGGATAGACCCGCGCGGCTGGAGGTACGGCCTGGAGGAGCTCTCGGTGACGGTCAACGGGGACCCGGTGGCGGACGTGCATTCCATGGACTACCCGGTCAGATGCGACCGGGACATCTCCGTGGTGGTGAAGGCGGGGCGCGCGGTGAGCGGCGCCCTCGTGTCGGACGGGCCGAAGTCCGGCGTCATAGTGTACTTCGGGGACATGAGCTGCGTCACGGACGGCAGCGGGGGGTTCGAGATACATCTGCCCCGCGGGGAGTTCCAGCTGTCCTTCATGAAGGACGGGTACAGGGTCGCCCTGTCGGAGGGGCAGCCCGGGGCCGTCACGGTGGGCGACGAGGTCCCCCGCCCCGCCATCAGGGTAGACGTAGAGAAGAGGCCGGGATGGGACGGGAGGTTCACCTCCATAGTGTACCTCTCCGACGGCGCGGGAGGGTACACCAGGCATTACGGCACGGGGTCCGACCTGAGGACCACCCTCTCCGACGCGCTGGGCAACGCCGTGGTCTTCAAGTCCAACGGCCTGATCGACTCGGTGAACGGCGAGGCCGGCACCAGGGACGAGCCGTGGGTCATCTGGAAGGAGTCCAAGTCCGACTGGACGGTGGTCAGAGGCAGCGGGGGGTTCTCCAAGATGCCGGGGATCGTCTACGTGGTCGAGAGGAGCCTGCGCACGACCTCCCCCGACGGGATCGCTTACGCGCAGCCGTCCCTCGATATAGACCCGACGTACTTCTTCTTCGTACAGTTCAGGGAGGACTACGACGCTAACGAGTACGTGAGGGAGGTGTTCACCGAGCAGCGGAGGAGGGCGGGCTTCTGGCTGGCAGGCCAGGGCCCGGACGCCCATGAGGCCTTCTACGGCGCCATAAGCGCGCTGGGGTGGCGGGATCTGGAGTTCAGCGACCGGGACGACTTCAAGGGGTGGGTCCTCTCCCTGCTCGGCCTGAGGGACACGTTCCACCCCGCCACCGGCTTGTGGACGTACTACAACCAGTACCACTGGGAGGTGGTGGACGGCGTGGGGAGGTGGCTGTACAACGACCTGACCATGGGGCACTACAGCATGGACATGTACGACTACTCCTGCTTCGCCTACGTGCACCTCCGCCGCCGAGGGCGAGTACATCGACATCGCCACCGACCCGTCGGAGATCCCGTGGGAGCTGTACGAGGCCGCCGGGCAGCAGCGGGGCGGGCGAGGGCCGTCCGCGGGAAGCCGTTTCCGCCGCGTCGGACGTGCCGGCCTCAGCCGGGAGGGCACCGATCACCGACCATGAGAGCCACGAAGGTCAAGCCGGCCGCGTCGGCGGCCGTGGGCGTGCCGCCGGCGACACAGTGCAGGGGCGTCGCCGAGACCCGCCCAGGCCACCGAGCCGATCGCCGAGGCACCCCGGATCGGGATCCGATGGACCTTACGCCGAGGCACCACTCCGACGGCTTCGCGGAGCGCCTCCACGGCAGGGGTCCCATGAGGAGGCCCGTAGTCGGGATGCTGATCGCCGTGCTGGCCATGACCGTGCTGGCCATGACCGTGCTGGCCGCCCCGGCTCCGCCGCGGGGTCGACCCAGGTCTACGACTCCCGGACGGGGACTACGAGTACCAGAAGATGGGCGGCGGCTCGGACGGCGACCCGTACCGCTGCGAGCTCAGGTCGCTCCGCTCCGGCCGGGACGGTCTTCGTCCAGTCCGCGCTCGAGGGTACCCGCTCCGCGAGGTCGTCTCCCTCAGGGTGCGCCGCGGAAACGGTGGTTTCCGCCGACCGTCAGGGCCGTCAACGAGGACGCCTTCGAGAGCTGCCCGAACCTGAAGAGGGCGATATACCTCGGCGACCGGCCGGACCGGTACATCCCCGGCGCCGGGGATAGAGGTGCTGCGCCTCTCGGCGGCGGCGGGATGGGGAGGAGGGGTCCTGGAGCGAGGACGTGCCGGGCGGGGGCCGCCGTCGTCTCCTACTTCGTCCTGGACGGCCGCGCCTACGTGCACGGGCTCGCGGGCGGGACGGACGTGTCCCTCCCCGAGGACGACGGCGAGGGGCACGCCTTCGTCCGCATATGCGACGAGGCCTTCCGGGAGAGGGAGGGGGGCAACAAGCTGAGGACCTTCGAGATGGGGGGGTCCGTGGGGTCGGTAGGGGTTCGCTCCTTCTACGGCTGCCGGGAGCTGGAGAGGGTCTCCCTCCCTGGGACCCGGTTCGACGTGCGCGACGAGGCGTTCAGGGGGTGCAGCGCCCTGGGCGCGGCGGACCTGACGGGCGCCGAGACGATAGGGTTCGAGGCGTTCAGGGACTGCCACTCCCTCAGGGAGATAAGCGTCCCGGACACCGTCAGGAGGCTGTACGGGGGGGCGTTCTACGTATGCGGGTCGGCCGAGGCCGCCGAGGTGGGCGCGAACGTCTCCTGCCTGCCGGAGAGGTGCTTCGGATACTGCCGCGCACTCTCGTCGGTGTATTTCGCCGGAAGCGTCGCGTCGGTGAACGACTCCTGCTTCATCAACTGCAGCTCCCTCAGGGAGGTGTCCCTGCCCGACGTTGCGACGGTCGGGAGGTCGTCGTTCTCCGGGTGCGAAAGGTTGGAGAGCGTGCGCTTCGGGGAACCCCTCACCGCCGTGGGCGCGGAAGCGTTCAAGGACTGCGGCGCCCTGCAAGAGCTCAGGTTCCCCCCCGCCCTGGAGTACGTCGGCGGATGGGCGACGCTGCACTGCGGGTCGCTCACCGACGTCTACTTCGAGGGGGATATGCCGGAGACGGGGGAGGGCGCGTTCGGCTCCTCCGTGAGGCTGCACGTCGGGGGCGCGGGGGGCGGCGCGGACCGCCGCCCGGCGGCGGAGGTCGCCGCGCTGGCGGCCTTCTGCTCCGCAGGGATTGGATTCATCATGTGTCGCAGAAGGATGAGCCAGGCCCGCCGGCGAAGGCCCGCGGAGGGGCCTTGTGTCCTCCGAGGCACAGGGGAATAGAAATACTGAGAAGCGCGATATGGATGATGCATCCTACCGTGAAGGGAGTCCGTGCACGCGGGAGGATGGGCTAGGTGATCGAATGGATACCAAACAAAGGAACAGGACAACGGCCGCCCTGGTGGCGGCGTTGGTGGCGGTCATGATGGTGACCGTCGGGGCCGTCATGGCCTCGGACAGTTCCAACGCCGAGCCCGTGACCGACGAGGAGTACCACTTCTACCTGTACAACTCGGCCGGCAACGGGACCGACACCAGCATCAACGGCTGGTACACCGGCAGCGGGACGACTGCGATAGACGCGTTCTACACGACGCTCTCGACTACGAGAACGTTCGCTGGCGCGACGTCTCCCCTGATACCCCAGACGGGGTACGACGGGACGGCCCCGGTGTTCTTCGGGGCCGGGAAGTATTTCAGCGACTGGGTCCCCGGGGCGTGGGCCACGGACGGCACCTACTACAACCCCAACATGGCCATCTGGAACTACAACGAGGTCGACGGATGGCACATGGGCAACACCTTCGGATCGGACAGCGACCACATCTACCTCATCTCCTACGAGAAGTACATCGACGCCCGCGGGACGGCGGCGACCGCCCTCGGGGCCAGCATCACGTTCCCGGGCAACGCCGCGGAGTTCGGGCTGGTCTACGATGGCACCACCGGCGGGTACGCCGACGTCGACGCCGCGGCCGCGGCGTACTTCCCGATCGCCGAGGCTTCTCTCTACACCGGCCTCGACGGCAGCGCGTACGGCCTGTCGTACGCCGCCGCCGGCGACACCCAGGGGGCGGGGGGTTTCGACATGGCGATGACCATGTGGGCCGTCGGAATACAGCGCGACTACAGCGGGGTCCAGGCCGGGTACGACGCCAGCAACGCCCAGTACGGCTACATGCAGAAGGCCCCCGTCGACAGGACCGCCGCCCCCGCTGACATGGTCTTCGGCGACATGACCGCCCCCCTCGGAGGCTACGAGCCCTACGCGACCGGGTCGCCCGTGCACGCGCAGAACCAGGTGTATAAGGCGGGGGTCGGCGAGCAGATAACGGTCAAGGCCGTCGCGAAGGACATCTCCCTCTTCTACGGAGGATACAACTATTCGGTGAAATACGATTCCGACGTTCTTCAGCTCAACGGGGTGGCAGACCTGTCCGGAGCAGCGTTCATAGGCAACTCCTGCGCCATGACTAGACTAGGTGGCCAAGCATTAGATGCCGACGGAGGGTTGTACGTCGCGACTTTCACCGTATTATCGGACGTACCAACGACAATCGGGATGTCTTCCTACAACACGTCAACGTATCTTACTGAGGGGAGCATAGATCTGCATTCTGTTGAGAATGTGGTAAAGGGAACGGGTCCGCAAGATGCCCAAAGATACGATATCGTCGACATCAATCCTCCCGTTCCGCCGGATCCGCCGGAAATAACTCTGAGCTCCTCCAGCGAGACCATTGCCGTCGGAAACAGCGTAACCCTCGTAGCAACGCCTCACAACTTCCCGACCGCCCCAACCATCGCATGGGCCAGCGACAACATCGGCGTCGCTACCGTCGACGGGGGCGTCGTCACCGGCGTTTCCGCGGGCACCGCGAGGATCACGGCTTCCGTAGGCGCCGTCAGCGCGGAATGCGTGGTCACCGTCACGTCCATGCCGAGCGTGGAGGTGTGGTCCGGCGACACCTTCACCATAGACGGGCACAGCTCTCCCGCCAAGGTAAAGTACGACGCCGATGCCATGGAGTACGTAAGCGTGTCTTCCGCCGCCGCCGGGTACACGGTGATGGTGGACCACATAAGCGGCGAGGTCTATGTGATGTCCGACGCGGTCGCGAGCGGGTTCCCTCTGGTCATGCCGAGCGGGGCCACACCCATGGACTTCCAGATGACGTTCAGGGCCACGGACCCGGCGGTCACGGACCCGAGCGTGGAGGTGTTCTATTGGAACGGCACCGACTGGTTGTTCAACGGCGACGACTCGAGGAATGTCACCGTCAAGGTGAAGTATTTCCTCATCACCCCGGGGATGGCCGACGGGGAGGCCGTCGTATCGTTCCTGAACGTGGCCGACCAGGCCGCGGGGTTCGAGCTCGAGTTCACGTACGAGGGGAACGCCCCGACGCTCGAGAAGCTCTCGGGCAAGGGGTCGTTCACGTTCGCGGTGAACGACGCCGCGAAGAAGTTCTCGGTCGTATGGTCGGGCGAGAAGGGCAGGAACGTCGACATAAACGGCAACGTCTTCAGGGTCGCCGGATGCGACTCCTACTCCCTCGCAGGCTACGAGATCCGCGACGCGGACGGCCGCCATATCTACGTCAAGAGCTTCAGCACCCCCGCGGAGGCCTACGAGTCCATCGGGCAGCCGTACGATCCTGGGGTCACCGAGTACAAGCTCGGCGACGGCGACGTGGACGGCGACGTGGACGTGTTCGACCTTGTGCTGCTGATGAAGTACCTCGCTGGGAACGCGTACGTCTCCGAGCAGGGTCTGAAGAACCTCGACGTCTACCCCGACGGGGAGGTCAACATCCTCGACGCGATGGTCCTTTCCAGGTATCTGGTAAGCCACTGATCGGGGACGGCGTCCCGCAAACCTTTTACGCGGCGGCTTCGGCCGCCGCCCTTCATTTTCACGACCCATGGGCGTCCGATTCGAGGCGGGGTCGCACGCCCGCAGCCCTCCGACGCCCCGCGACAGTGTGGGGGATTTAAAGCGTAGAACAGGGATATCATTATGGACCTGCTAAGAGGGAAGGAGATACGAGGCATGGCGTCAGACCGGCACGGCGGGCAACGGGGATGGATAATCCTGCTGGTAGCGTTCCTGCCGCTTGCCGCGACGGCGATCCCCCTCTTTGCGGGAAGCGAGACCGCGAGAGGGGAGGCGGTGCCCGACGTGGGCACAGCCGGGGTGGAAATAGAATCGGCCGCGTCGGCATCGCCCGGCGGAGCGTGGCCCGTCTCCGTGGTGCTGAAGAGCTCCACCGCCGATCTCGGCGGATCGACTTTCATACTGGATTACGACGGGTCGATGCTATCGGCCGCCGCAGGCGACGTGAAGCTCGTCGGGTTCGAGGGCGCCGAGGTGAGGGCTTCGTCGGGCAGCATCAAAGTGGAATGGGTGTCGGGAGGGACGGGAGCGCCCGGTCACGGCAACAAGAATGTCGTCGGCGTCCTGTTCTCCGTCGACTTCCACGTAGGTGGCGATCTGGCTTTCGGGACACGCGTCTACGAGCCCACCGTGAACGCCGGTACGAGGATGTACGCCTTCACCGGCGAGATTCCCGAGCTGGGGACGGCCGAGGGCATAGGGAACGTATCGTGGTCGGCGATCGGCACGCAGGATTCCGTCGTCCTGACGGGCGGAGGCGCAGGCGGGCCCTCCCAGGACGGCAGAGCGGGCGAAGCGGTCGGCCCCGACAACCCGGTGTTCTGGGGACTCGTAGCCCTGGTGCCGGTACTGCTCGCGGCGTTCGCGATAATGGGCAGGAAGACGAGAGGCACGGAATACTACCTGGGGGAGTGACACGGGGGAGGCGGAATGATGCGCGGCGATCGGATTTTTTTCAAGATGCACGGACGGAACCTCCTCCTTCTCCTTGTTGCCTGCCTCGCGATATCCTCCGCGGCGGTCATGTGCTACGCCGCCGATGCCGCCGATGCCGTCGATGTAATTCCCGCGTCTCCGGACGGGTCCCCGGTGATGGTCCCGGCGGAAACCGACCTGTCCGTCGAGGCGGGGGGATATGTGACTATAAAGTACTCAATCGACGACAGCCTGTACTCCAAATACAGGCGGGACGGGGTATATCATCTTTCTACCTACCGTGCATTCATCATCTACAATCCGGAGTTCATAGAGCCGGTAATGAGCATGAGCGAATATAACAGGACGGCCACCAAAGACGATTATGCATTCAGATTCGTGGATTTAAACGTTGAACAAGGGAGCTACACTATACTCAACAGGGATGCATGGAAGGTGGTTCGTCCATTACCTATAAAGGAAAAAGACGAAAGGGGGGTTCTCAGCGGTTATAGCAGTTGCATGGCCACAGGGGTAACTGTAATGAATATTCCGGCCATATCCTACGACGGAGACGTCTTCGAGTTATCGTTCAAAACCAGAGGTTTCAAAGGAGAGACGCAGGTAAAGGTGGCGACAGGTTGCTCCTTCTATGATGATGCTAAGCCACTAGGCAATCGTCTTTGTACGGCGATGAGTTGGCCGTTCAGACAGGGAGTCCCGATTAATGACCTGCCGTTCTCCACAGTGAACGTCTCCATAACGTCCGGCGTCGAGCCCGTCGCGAATATCGGGAAAACCGAGATAAGGACGGTGACCAATCCGAACGATGGCCTGGGCGGGGGCGACACGACCACGACCTTCGTGAGCCTGGTGTACCCGTCCGTCAGGGTGGATTCCGCCCACGTCGTCATGAACTACGACCCCGGCAGGATGACGATAAAGGCCGACGACGTAAAGCCGGGGAAACTGAGCGTACCGGGGGGAGGAAAAAAGGAGACCGGCACCGTCGAAGCCCACGTCTCGGACGGCCTGATCACCGTGGACTGGACCTACGCCCAGCCGTACGGCCAGGGCGTCTGCCCTATGTTCACCGTCTCCCTCCACCTCCGCGACGGCCAAACGGGGGGGGAGGTCTACGCGCCGACCATAATGTACAGCCAGGTCAAGCTGACCGGCCACGACGGCGACGTCCGGGGGGCCGTCAAATGGCTCCCCACCTCCGATTCCAGCAACGTGATAAAAACGATTGCCGGGGGAATCGCGCCGCCCTCCGCCCCATCCGGCCGGTTCGATCTCGCAGACCTCCTGGACCCCGCCAAGCCGGCGTTCTGGGCGATCGTCGCCGGGGCCGTCATGATGGTGGCCGTCATAGCGTTCTTCGCCTGGAGGAGCTGGATCAGGGAGTACGGGTATGACTACGAGTACGAGTACGAGGGATGAGATGTCGTCGCAACCGCACCGGGGCGCCCCCAGGAAACCGGGGCTGCTTGCAGTAGCGGTCGCATGCGCCGCCCTGTCCCTCCTGACCGTCGCGGTCCCCGCCGCCGACGGCGCGGGGGGCTGCTTCATCGCGGCCGAGAAAGGGGACGTGGACACCGCGCCGGGCGCGTACGTCTCCATAAAGTACGACGTCAGCCCGGAGTACGCCTCCAGGTACCCGTACGTTTCCGGGTACATGGTCGAGGTCTGGTACGACTCGGCGTACCTGGAGATCAGCAAGTTCACCGACCTCAGCGGCGCACCGCTGCCGCAGAAGGGGTACTCAAACAAACCGGGTGCCGGTTCGTTCCGCGTCGCCCGCTTCGTGATGATAACCGAGCGCGTCACCGCTGAGCCGGTCGCCGGCGGCCTCTTCGCGCTAGGCTTCGACGTTAAGGGCGGAACGGAGGGCGAGACCGACGTAGCGGTCACGGCATACAACGTAGTGTACGACGGCGTGAAGGGGGGTACGGGAATAAACGGCATCCCCGAGTTCGCAACGGAGAACCCGTCCCTGTTGCCGAGGACGCTGACGGTCGTGAGCATAGCCAAGGATAACGCGGATGCGGCCGAGTACGGTCTGAAGATATCGTACGTCGGCCCGCCGGGCGACGATTTCCCCGCTCCGTCGGGCTACACCGCCGGGTTCGCTCCGGGTCAGGCCTACTCCGTCGACAGCCCCTCGGTCCCGGGGTATTCCCCCGACCGGGCGAACGTGTCCGGGACCATGGGGGTCGGAGGGGTCAGCATAGTCGTGACCTACCACGCGGACGAAGGCGGGCCCTCGTTGCTGTGGCTGGCGGTGATGCTCGTCACGGTTGCGGCCGCCGCCGCGGCCGCGATTCTGCTTTTCCGGAAGAAGACGGCGAGGCGGAGAAGGAGGGCCAAACGGGCATGAGGACGATTCTGCCGGTAATTCTGGCAATCTCCGCGCTAGCGGCATCGTCGGCGATATGCTGCGCCTCCTGTGCGGACGGAGGGGACTGGCCGCAGACGTACGGCGGTTCGGACAGACCCTACCACTCGGACGCGCCCTCTCCCGCGCTGGGCGGGGACGGCTCGCTGGAGGTGCGGATGCTGTGGCAGGCCGCAGGGGAAATAGAGGACGGCATATGGAAGGTCCCCAGCACCGCTGTTTGCGTCGGGGGTTACACGTATTACGCGAAGTGCGAGGGGAAGAAACCCAGTATCATCGGCGGCGACGGTTCGACGTGGCACAGTGACAACTACGTGTACTCCCTCAACAAGGCGGTCACCGCCACCGGGGAGGTGGTGTCCAAGTGGGAGTACGAAGCGCGTTCGTTATACAACACCCATCTGGCGGTGGGCGGCGGCAAGGTGTTCGTCCCCGAGTACCACGGAAAGTACATCACGATTTTCGTCTATGGCGCGGACGACCTGCGCCCGGTGGAAAAGTATCCGGGATATGCGCAGGGCACTTACGTGAACCACTTCTGGGATTATATGACCGGAGTCAACCCGGACCAGGGCTACCTCTGCTACGTAGAGCGGGATGGGAGGGGCTACCTCATGACCGGAACCTACGCCGGGCCCATGTGCTGCTTCGATACGGACAGCGGGAGCCTCCTGTGGAGGAACGGGGCGTGCGGCTACTACAACCAGTCGCCCGTGGTCGTAGGCCGCTACGTCCTGTACGCCGACAAGGGCTTCGGCCTAAACGAGGCGCGGACGAACGATGCGGGCTCGTCGATACACGTCTGCGACTTGGAGGCGGGAGAGGTCGCCTCCCACCGCATAGCGGGCAGCAACTGGCACACCCTGGGTCCGCTGGCTTACGAGAACGGCAGGGTGTACGCCGTCGTGCAGGACGAGAGCTACGACCACAGCATAAAAATGACCCAGCTAAAGATACACTCCTTCCGGTTGAACACGGACGCCATAGACGCGGGCGGCGACGTGTTCTCCGACGAGAAGGTCTGGACATACCCTATAGCCGACGAGAGGCTCGTAGGCTCCCAGGCCGGCCTGAGCATAGTCAACGGCAGGCTGTACCTCGGCGGGGGAGGGGCCACGATGGGGTCGGACACCATCATCTACGTGATCGACGTGGGCGGGGACGGCGGCATGAGCACGGCGTACTCCATACCGGTGAAGACCAAAGGGACCCCCACGGTCTCCGTCCAGGACGGCGTCGCCTACCTCTACTTCACCCCCTACGACTGCCACGCGGGGGCGCGCCTGTACGTCGCCCGCGACGTACCGGGGCAGACGGAGGCGGTCTACGGGTACTTCGACCTCAACATCTCGGGGGACAGCGTGTACAGCTACCAGCCCGTCTCCATAGCCCCCGGGGGGGAGCTGCTCGTGCGCCTGGACACCGACCTCCTGTGCCTGGGCGGCCTGGCGAGTTACGGCGGCTCGGAGTACGCGACGGGGGACCTGGACGGCGACGGCGTCCACGGCTACCTCGACCTGGCCCTCATGGCCCGCGTGGACAGGGGGCTGGCGCCGCGCGAGGCGTACTACGACGCCGCCGGCGACTGCAACTGGGACGGCAGGTTCGACGGGGAGGACCTGGCCATAGCGATGGAGAAGAGCGCGGGCACACGCTCCAACCTGTGCCCGGTCCTATGAACCGGACACCCGGCGATTCCCCCGTCCGGGGGGTAGGAGCGGGAGGCATCCGCAGGGCAAGACGGATGAGGGCGGTGGCGCTCGCGATAGTGGCGGCTTCGGCGCTCCTGATGTCTGCAACGTGCGGAGCGGACGCGTCGGACTGGCCCAACACGATCGGGGATGCCGGCTCGCCGTTCGTCACGGACGCCCCGTCGCCGATTGCGGATGCGGACGGGAACGTTAAAGCCAGGGTCCTGTGGCATGATGCGGGCACCATAAAGAGCATGGCCGGATCCTGGCTCGTCCCGTACACCGCGATATGCATCGGCGAGCACTCCTATTACGTGAAATGCACGGAGGAGGTCCCGGGGAGGAACGTCTGCACACTCGCGCTCAACAAGGTCGTCACGGCCACGGGGGAGACCGTCGCGTCCCGGGCATTCGAGGCGCGCAGCCAGTACAACGTCCATCTGGCGTCCGGCGACGGGAAGATATTCGTGCCCATGTACCTGGGGAAGAACATCCGCCTGCAGGCGTTCGACGCCGATACCCTGGCCCCCGGCACGGTGTTCGACCCTGCGTACGGCGTCGACGCGACGCAGAACTACATCACCTACACGGAAGGCGGGGGCAGGGGCTATGTCATGTTCGGCACGTACACGGGGCCGTTCTACTGTTTCGACGCGACCACGGGGAAGAAGGTGTGGGATACCGGCTCTTTCGCAGGGTACAGCAACCAGCTGCCGGTCAGGGTCGGCGACTTCGTGGTCGTCGCCGACTGCGGCGCGCACACGGGCGGCGCCTCGCTGCACGTCTGCGACATGAGGGGCGGCGAGGTCTACACGAGGAAGGTGGTCGGCGAGGAATGGGGCGTGTTCGGGCCGATGGCGCACTACGACGGGCGCCTGTATCTGGCCTGCCAGAACAGGAGCATGACCGAGGTCAGGGTCTACTCGTACGCCGTCACGGCCGAGAACGCCTCGCTGCATCTGGGCGACGATAAGATGTGGTCCTGCCGCGCGGGACCCGGGGAGGCGATCGGGACCCAGGCGGGGGTGGTGGTCGCCAACGGCAGGGTCTACCTCGGCGGGGGAGGGGCCACGATGGGGTCGTACACCATCATCTACGTGATCGACGTGGGCGGGGACGGCGGCATGAGCACGGCGTACTCCATACCGGTGAAAGAGAAAGGCGCGCTCACGACATCCGTCCAGGACGGCGTCGCCTACCTCTACTTCACCCCCTACGACTGCCACGCGGGGGCGCGCCTGTACGTCGCCCGCGACGTACCGGGGCAGACGGAGGCGGTCTACGGGTACTTCGACCTCAACA
>JAQQTI010000005.1 GCA_028561875.1 Methanomassiliicoccaceae archaeon COG_1 | reverse complement strand
GGGCACGCCCATCGCCCTCAACGGCGACAGGTCGCTCACCATCGGCACCGACACCGTCAGGGCGGTCGCCGCCTCCGGCCAGGTCTTCGCCGGATGGGACTCGGTGCCCGCCAAGGCGGACGCCGATTGCACCGTGACCGCCCTCTTCCGGGCGGCCAGCGATCCCGACAGGTTCGTCACCCTCACCTTCGCCTCCCAGCCCGCCGCCGCGGGATCGGTGAGTCACACCTCCGTCACCGTGGCGAAGGGCACGCCCATCGCCCTCAACGGCGACAGGTCGCTCACCATCGGCACCGACACCGTCAGGGCGGTCGCCGCCTCCGGCCAGGTCTTCGCCGGATGGGACTCGGTGCCCGCCAAGGCGGACGCCGATCGCACCGTGACCGCAAACTTCGTCCGCGTCACGCCGGTGCATGTGACGGTAACGTTCGCGGAGGTCGAGGGCGCGGTCTACGTCGTGAACGGAATCGTCACCAAGCCCGGGGAGTACGTCTTCGAAGACCGCACCTTCGCTGCCATCACCCTCACGGCGCTGGACGGCTACTCCGTCGGGAAGGCCGTGGTGGACTGCCAGGGCAGGAGCGGCAATCCACTGTACGTCCTGTTCGACGAGGACATGGTCGTCTCCGCTCACGGCGTCGAGAAGCTTCCCAAACCCATCCCGCCGGAGCCGGGGCCGGAGCCGGGGCCGAACGGGGGCGGTGGCGGATCGTTCCTCGAAAAGCACTGGGCGGCAGCGGCTGCTGTGCTGTTCACTCTCGTCCTTCTCTTGCTCTTCCTGCTGATACTGCTCTGGAGGAGGAGGAAGGAGGACGAAGAAGAGGCCTGAGGCCCGGATGTCCGTACCGGGGTGCGCGGGCAGCGAACCCCGGAAACGTCTTAACGCGGCCCCCGCGAGGGGGCCGTCGCGTCTCCCTCCCTCAATCTTTCCAAGGCCGCCCCGGGCTTCTCGCGTTCAGCCGCAGTACCCGGCCACCCAATCTTATCATCGCGCGTTTCCCATCCCCCGAACCATGACCGACCAGGAAGACCCCGAGCGTCTGTACGCCCTCGGGATGTCCTACATGCTGGGCGTCGGACGCCCGAAGGATCCCGGCGCCGGCGCCGGCTGCCTCAGGCAGGCCGCCGACCGCGGCTCTCTGGCCGCCAAGAGGGACCTCGGCATCGCCTACCTCAACGGCCTGGGCGTGAAGAGGTGCAGAAATCAACGACCGTCCTCATCATGGCCCGACCCGCAATGTGAGAAGTTCCGTCTACTCATGGCCGACGAGAGGTTCGCCGCGCTCATCGGCAACATCGTCCTCGAGAACCCCGAGCTGCAGAACATCATCGAGAACGACGGGGAGCCGGCCGGGTTCTCCGCCATTTTCGAAACCGTATCGGATTCGTCGTAGCGGTTCCTCCAGACCGGAGGAGAACTCCCAGTGCCGAGGAATCCGGGCAATTCTTCGGTTTCTGCATCCAGATGCTCTTCGGTGAACCCGATATATTCCGAGTAGGTGAGAGTGAACGCATTGAAGGGATTGTATCTGCCTGTCAGTAGGCTGGCGAATTCGCTTGACAGGAGAGTGGTTGTTAAAACTGTCCGGGTACGCATGCGTGCCTCGAGTGGTAATGGTCTCAGAGGCTGGTAGTACGCGACAGTTGTGCGGGCGGGCCTAACTGTGGCGTTCGGAATGGGACCGGTGAATCTCGCCGCTACGGCTGTCTGACTGAAATGTGAGGCTTATAAAATCCCGTCGTTTCAGATTTCAGCTACCATGTTTTCGCGGGCGGACATATCTTCATCGTTTAGATCAACCATATTGGGGAACATGTGCTTCAGGCCCCACTCGGCCAGTTCGGCCAGGATGGGGACGAGGCTCCAACCCCTGTCGGAGAGGCTGTACACGACGCATTTAGGAGACCTCGACACGACCTCCCGGATGATCAGGCCGTCCTTCTCCATTTCCTTGAGCTGTATGGTGAAGATCCTGGGAGAGATGCCGTTGATTTCGTTCATGAGCTGATTGTATCTCATGGGTGCGCCGTTGCGCGCCAGCTTGCAAATGATGACGGTCTTCCACCGCCCCTCTATGACAGACATGGTGGCATCTACGGCGCAGTCGAGTCTCGGTGCCCCAATCATAATCGAACCTATGTCCGGCGAATATAAAGGATTTCCCGCTATCAAAATTGATAGTGGGAATGCTACATCGTCATAAATGGTGGCCGCCGTTATCGCGGCGGCCTTGAAGTTTTCAGACGCCTTTGGTCATGGCTTCGGCGTAATCCTGGGCATCTTCCTTAGTGTGGAAGACGCGGATGCCTCTGGTGCTCCCATTGCTCTTATACTGCCATCTCTTGTCCGTACGTTGGGTGATTTTCCATCCATTGCCGGACAGAGGTCTATCGACAGGCTTCTTGCGGGGCTCGGGAGTCGGCTTGACGGACTTCTCCGTGACCTTCGATTTCGCCTTGGGCGCCCTGCTCAGTTTTTTGGGGCCACCGGCGCCTTCTTCGCCGCCGGTTTCTTGGCGGTCGGCTTCTTGGCGGGAGCCTTTTTGGCCGGGGCCTTGGATGCGACCTTCTTCGCTGTGGATGCCTTCTTGGCGGGAGCCTTTTTGGCCGGGGCCTTCTTCGCCGCCGGTTTCTTGGCGACCGCCTTCTTCGCTGTGGATGCCTTCTTGGCGGTGGGTTTCGCCGCGGCCTTCTTGGCGGGAGCCTTTTTGGCCGGGGCCTTCTTCGCCGCCGGTTTCTTGGCGACCGCCTTCTTCGCTGTGGATGCCTTCTTGGCGGGAGCCTTCTTGGCCGGGGCCTTCTTCGCCGCCGGTTTCTTGGCGACCGCCTTCTTCGCTGTGGATGCCTTCTTGGCGGGAGCCTTCTTGGCCGGGGCCTTCTTTGTCGCAGTCTTTTTGGCGGGAGCGGCCTTCTTCGCCGCCGGTTTCTTCGCCGGAGCCGGGGTCGCGGTTGCGACCACTTCTTCTTTCTTCTCTTCGAGCTCAGCCATTTCAATTACCTCTGCTCTAAAATTTTTATGAGGTGCCAACCGAACTCAGTTTTGATCGGTCCGACAATCTCGTCCTCCTTTGCGCCGAAAGAAGCATTCTCGAACGGCTTCACCATTTGTCCGCGGTGGAACCATCCAAGGTCGCCTCCCTTCTTTGCGGAAGGGCATATCGAGAACTTCTTCGCAAGCTCGGAAAAATTACCACTTCCGGGCTGAAGCATGGCCTTCACATCCTTCGCCTCCTTCTCGGTTTTCACGAGAATATGAGACGCGTGCACCTCTTTGACCATGCAATATGCAACTTCTTTAACAGTATTTAAATGCTCCCCTACAAAACCGATGTCCCAGCCCGATTTTGGCATTTCCGGACCCGGTTCTAGTCGTTATAAATCTTGCCCGCATCCGCCCGATTCGGCCGTTTATATAGCCGGGATTAACACCCCGAAAAAACCCCCGGGGACATGGTTTCCAGGGGGTCTATCCCCAGTTGCCAGGATGGTTCCCGCATCCATCCGCGGCGTGGCACATCGGAGTAAAAACGTTAAATCGTAAAGGAAGGATATACCGCCATGAACGGGACCAACAGGGCCCTTTACTGGGCCGGGATGGGAGTTGTTTCCGTGTATGTCGCGCTGTCGCTGATAGCGAGCGCCTGGCAGACATACGGTGGGGACGGCACGGAGCTTCGTGCGATGAGTCTGGTCAGCCTGGCCCTTTCCCTTTTCGATACCGGCAGCTCATCCTCCCACTTCGACAGCCTCTTCGTCGGCCTGAGTGGGGCGTTTGGACCCGAATATGCCGACTTCCTCGACACGGTATACTTCGACCCCCTGCAACCGGTATCCGACGCCATCGGGAACGACCAGACGCTGAAGGTGATTTTCATGGGAATAGGAGCATCCCTCGTCATCGGCGGCATGGCCTCCAAGACCTGGCTCGGTTGCAACGGCCCCGAGGGGGACCCGCGCCAGCTCCTGCTCACCCACAGGAAGTACGCCGTCATCTGGGCCGCGGAGCTGCCCTGGAACATCTTCCGTGCCTGCTTCAAGCGCCACTACGTCCTAGTGGCCGTGCCGATAGCATTCCTGCCCATGATCCTACCCTTTGCGGTTATCGGAACGGTCGTGTCGATCGCCGTCTTCCTCGTCGAGAGGGGGGCCATGGGGGCGGACGTTCGCCTCGCCGCTAAAAGGGACCGCGAGGCGTACCAAAGGAACACCGGTTTCGGCATCTGCCCCCAATGCAGGGCCAGGTTCGAGTACCCCCGGGCATCTTGCCAGCGTTGCAAACTCGTCTTCGACTACCCCGTTCCCGACGAGCACGGGGCGAGGATGCAGACCTGCAACAACGGCCACCGCATCCCCTGCACCAACGCCAAGGGCGCCCGCTCTACCCTAACCGCCGTCTGTCCCCGTTGCGGGGCACTCATCAAAACCCGCGAGGCCAAGCCCCATGCCTTCGCCCTCGTCGGGGCGACGGGGTCGGGGAAGACCGCCCTGATGCTCTCTGCGGTGGATTACGTCTGCAACCAGGCCCGCGAAAGGGGCATCACCACCGAAGAGTCCGAGGGGATCTCCAAGGAAGTCAGGGCAAAGCCCGGCGCCGCCAGCCCGACCAAGGCGGGGGAGGTGCCGTCGGAGTGCCTGTTCGTCAGGCGCAGGAACCTCGGGGAGAGGGAGCTGGTTCTCAACGACATCTCCGGCGAGGAATTCGAACCGGAGGAGTCCCGCGACCTGTTCGAGGAATACTACCAGTACGGGGAGGGGATAATATTCGCAATCGACCCTGCGGAGGTGGTCAACGTCCATATCTCCAAGTCCCCTACCAAAGGCTCCAAGACCACCCCCAAATCGACCTTCGACACCTTCTTCCAGATTTACTCCATTATCACCGGTGCCGGGCCGGCCTCGGTATCCAAGGTGCCCTTCGCCGTCGTTCTCACCAAGGCGTCACAGCCAAACGTTGCCAACCTCATCAGAGGCAAGTCCCCAGAAGAGTTTCTTCGGGAGAACGGCCAGGAGGAGTTCTTGGATACGGTGTCCTCGTTGTTCAGCGACGTCAGGTATTTCGTCGCAGACTCGGTCGACGACCCTGCGGCCGCGGCCGCCCCGCTCGAGTGGATGATGGAGAAGTGCGACCGCGAGCTCCACTCGGCCCTGTTCGGCACTCCCGCATCGGGGCGAATCGCGATCGCCGGGGCGGTCTTCCGCCCCGCCAGCGTACCTTATGAAGCGGCCGGTGCCCAGGGGCTGCTTCTGGTTGATGAACTCCCATGGCCACTCCTCACGCATGAGGCCGGCGGTCTCCCTGTTGGCCCGGCGAACCTCCTCGGTCGTGCCCAGCACGACGGGGCCGAAGGAGACCTGTCTCTCGCCGATAGGGTCGCCCTCGAGGATCCAGACTTCGGACTTAGCGTCCCCCATCCTAATCGCGAGTTCCGCGTCGGAACGGGTTTTCAGGCGGGTATCATGGGCGAACGCCTCGCCGGCGACCTCCGCCCCCCCGTCCGTGGTGTAGATGTTCCTGGTCTTGGACTCTGACGGATCGAGCGTTATCTCCGCCCCCGGCTCCATGGCTATGCGGACTACACACACATGGTGGTCCGGATCGGACGCCCATGAGAGGGGGTTCGGCGCAGGGCCCTTCTCGCCCATGAACCTCCCGCAGAGGACGGTGGCTTCGAACCCGTCCCCTTCGACGACAGGGAGGTCCTCGGCCCATATCGTTCTAACATCGTTCTCCCTGTTCTTGCTTCCGAGAGGAAGGTTGAGCTGGATCTGCGTGAGCCTCAGGGGGTTGTCGCGATCGGTGTAGACCAGAGGGTACATCTCGTCGTGGCAGTAGCGGCTGCTGGCGGTCACCCACTGCATGTCGCCGTTGCCGAACCTGCCCTGGTTTCCCATGGTATCAAAGTGGTCGACGAACCCCTCGGAGGCGAGGGTGATCGTCTCATAGCCCCAATGCGCGTGGAGGGGGAACCCCGGGACGACCTTGCCGCAGTACATGCGGTACCCGAAAAGCCTGTCGTAGTCCATGCCCAGGCTACGCCGGCCGATCTCCTCGTAGGGCGGAGCCTGCCGCTCGTTGCCTCTGGGATAGAGGTCGTGGTGGTGGGTGCCGAAGATGAAGGGGTCCTCGCAGTCCCAATGCATCCCGGAGTCCTGCACGCGGAGGATCGGCCCGTCCCCCTTCCTGCGGCCGAATATGCTCATGGAGCTTCGTAGCATGGATTTCGCTATATCGTTTACGCTCCAGGCTATTTTATACGGCTGGGGGAATCTGCCCGTATGGCGGAAGGGATTCGTGTCAACAAGTACATCGCCCGTGCAGGCACGGCTTCCCGGAGGGGGTCCGACCTCCTCGTCGCGGAGTCGCGCGTCACCATCAACGGGAGGGTCGCCGTCGTCGGTGACAGGGTCATGCCTGGGGACGTGGTCGAGGTCGATGGGAGGCGGGTCTAGTGGGAGTCGGACGAGACGATCATCCTGGCATTCAACAAGCCCCGCGGCATCGTCTGCACGGCGGACCGCAGCGACCCCAGCAACATCGTCGACTGCATCGGCTACCCGAAGAGGGTCTTCACCGTCGGGAGGCTCGATAAGGATACCGAGGGGCTGATACTGCTCACCAACGACGGCGACCTCGCGGACCGCATCATGCGCTCGCGCTACGAGCACGAGAAGGAGTACGTCGTGAAGGTGGACGCGGACGTCACGCAGGGGTTCGTAGAGGAGATGTCGAAAGGAGTGGACATCGGCAGGGGGCAGGTCACTCGCCCTTGCGACGTGGAGGTTTTGGATCTGCGCACGGTGCGCATAGTCCTCAGGCAGGGGCTGAACAGGCAGATACGCCGCATGTGCCTTGCGTTGGGCTATGGCGTGGCGGACCTCAGGAGGGTGCGCGTGATGAACATCAAGCTCAGGAACCTGAAACCAGGCAGTTACCGTGAAATCAGCAGGTCCGAGAGGCGGGAACTCCTCAGATTGCTGGAGGAGAGCACTCTCGCCGATAAGGACTCTGAACGAGTCCTTCGTGAAAAAGGAAAGGGGAGGGGGTCGCCCCTCCCGAGGGGTTTGTCAGTTTACCCTGTCCATGAGGCCCTGGGCCGCGCCGATCTCCGAGGCGGACATGAGGATCTTGTTCTGGAGCTGGTAGTCGGTGCGGATGTCCATGCACTCAACGGAGGCGGTTAGTATTCCCTCGTCAGAGGCGGTGAACGTGACGACGACTGGCGAGTCGCGGGTAACATTCTCGGGGAGCCCCATCTCGAACTCTCCCACGGGGGTGCCGTCGACGACGTCGATTTTCCTACCCTCCTCGTTGTTCTCAGCGGCGTCCTCGAAGATTTCCACCTTGATGGTGAGCTGCCCATCCTCCATCGGGTAGTAGGTCTTGACCTCGGAGATCGGCAGCACCTCGTTCCTGAAGATGATGTTCGAGATGTGCTCGTTACCGCGTTCGTCGGACGCCTTGATGCCGAACGACTTCGAAAGCACGTTGTGTACGCTGAGGACGTCCTCGGGTAGGGCGATGTCGTTCTCGGCGGCGACGGCGGCGGCATTGGCCATGGTGATCTCCGTCCCGACTGCCGCGGAGGCGGCCGTGGCGACGGCCTCCTGCACGGCGCTGTTGGACCTGCAGAAGAGCGCGGCGCCCTTGGCGACAGATTGGTCGGGGTCGTAGACCTCGATTTTCGCCCCGGGGAACCTGTTCTCGATGCCAATTCTGACCTGGGGCATCCTCGAGGACCCTCCGACCAGGAGGACGGCGTCCAGGTCGGCGGCCCCGAGGCCCTTGGACTGGAGCACCCTGTCGACGATGTCCAGGGTGGTCTCGAGCAGAGGTTTGGTGGTGGCGTCGAATTCGGCCCTGGTGACGGTGTATATGATCTTCTGCCCGCCGACGGTGATGGTGCCCTTGGTGGACTCCGCGGTGGACAGCCTCTTCTTGAGGGTCTCGGAGTCGATGGCGAGGCTCTGCCTGACGTCCTCGTCGGCCTCGATCTCCCCCTCGTCCAGGCCGCTCTGCTCGGCGATCTTGGAGACGATGACCCTGGTCAGCGCCTCGTCCCAGTCCTTGCCCCCGAGGAGCCTCTCGCCGTCGGTGGCGACCGCCGTGAACGACCGCCCGTCGATCTCGAGGACGGTGACGTCGAACGTCCCCCCTCCGAGGTCGTAGACGAGTATCCTCCTGCTCCCCCCGCCCGGGCTGCCGAAGCCGAAGGAGATGGCGGCGGCGGTGGGCTCGTTGATTATGGTCACGTCCTCCAGCCCGGCGACGGTGCCGGCGAGCTTGGTGGCGTCCCTCTCCTCCTGCCCGAAGTAGGCCGGGCAGGTGATGACCGCCTTCCGGAGGTCGCACCCGTGGTTGTCGTTGAAGTCGTTGATCATCTTCCTGAGGATGGTCGCCGACAGGGTGACGGGGGTGTACTTCTGGCCGTCGATGTCCACGGAGTAGTCCGTGCCCATCCTCCTCTTGATGGAGGTGACGATCCTGTCGGGGGGGTACATCAGGGCCATGTCCTTGGCCGGCGAGCCGACGATGATCTCCCCGTTCTCGTTGAACAGGATCACGGACGGGGTGGTCTCCTCCTGCTCGAAGTTCTTGTCCACGGCCGGGCTCCCGTCGTCGTCCATGTACGCGATGCAGGAGTACGTCGTTCCCAGGTCTATCCCTACGCTGTATTCGTCTGCCATACTTTTCCCATCCTTTTTTTCTCATTGGTTGTTCTGTGCCGGCATCCCGGCGGTTTTGAAGACGTTTACCCTCTCCTTAAGAAGGACCCTGCCTTGGTACTCGTAGCCCTCGGAGAGGCTCTCGGCGATGGACATGTTCTTCGTGGGGTCGTCGGTGGGAACGACTCCTACGATTCTTTGATGCATCGTATCCAGCTTGCCTGATTCACTACGGTAGGGACCTATCCTGACGCCGGCGTCGAGCAGGATGTTCTCCATGTCGACCTCGTAAGCTTTGAACGAGTTGAGTATGTCTTCCGCGGTGAAGCGGTCGAGGTTCTCCTCCATGCCCCTGCACAGCCTGAAGAAGTCCTCGCGCATGGCGCACAGCTGCTCCATCATGCGCATGTGCTTCTTATCGGAGAGTTCGGCGTCGCGGCGGTTCATCATCCTGCTGTACGCGTTGAACTGCTCGCGAGAGGTCATGTAGGGGGTGCCGTCCGCGGAGGGCATCTCCGCCAGACGCTCGGCTATCGCGTCGAGTTTCTTTGCGACGTCGGCGTAGGTCCCACGCGGGGAAGGCCTCTTCGCCGTGCCGGTCCTGTGCGCGGCCTTCTTCTTCGGCTCGTCCGTCCTCTCGAGTCCTTCCTCGCTCACTCCCCCACCTTCCTGGCGCCGCCGCAGTTGTTGAGAAGCCAGATGAACGGGTCCTCCACCCTGAAGGGCGAGATTCCGCGGGTCAGGATGCTGCCTGAGGGGTTACTTCCCAGCGCGGATACGGCAAAGTACTCGTGTTTGGTATATTGGCCGACCGTCTGTGTGAAGCTCTCCGAGACCGTGCGGCGGAGGTACTCCTCCACCTCGGCGCTGATCTCGTCGAAGTTCGTCTTATCGTATCTCCCCCTTTCCCTCTCGATGTGTATCGAGGATTCGGGGCCGAAGAGGACCTTGTCCTCCTCGTCGTTCTCCGGGGACTTCATGAGCACGTCGACTTTGGTGAGGACGACGGCGAGCGGGACGTCGATGGGGTCCTTCGCCCTGAGTTTGTTCTTGTTCCTGATGATGTCCGATATGTAGCTCAGGCGGTCGTTGACGTCAGGGGCGGTCTCAGGCTTGTTGTCCATGCGGATCCTCTTGTTGATGAAGGGTATTTGCAGAGGGTCGATCAGGTAGACTATCCCCGAAGCGGATGAGATGAACGAGCTGATGTTCAGCGAGACCATCTTGTTCGTGGAGTCCAGGTCCTCTCCGGCGGTGTCAAAGAACGCGAGGGTGTACACCCTCGGCGCGTCGTCCTTAAGGAAACGGAGGTAATAGATCATCGGATCCCTGGACTCGCGGTTGTTTTCATACGAGGGGGTAGAGGAAAGCTTTCTGCCTTCCTCGAACAGCCGGCGGTAGTAGTCGTCGCGGTATTTGACCGTGGTGCGGTCGGAGGCCGGGGAGAGGGTGGAGCCGAACTCCGCGGAGAACGAGTTTCTCAGCTGGTTGATGAGCACCGCGATGTAGTGACTCTTGCCCACGCCTTTCGAACCCATCACCGCGAAGATCGTGCTGCCCTCCTCTTCCGCGCCCTGGGGGATCTGGTTGTGGCATACCGGGCAGAGGCGGACGTAGGCGGCGCGGTGACAGATGTCGCATAGGCCGTCCTCGGAATTGCGCACTATGTGGTTCTTGGTGGTAACCGCATCGCGGTCGCGAGGGTCCTTTCCCAGGTAGACGGAGTTCTCTATATCGATCTCCTCGCCGGCGCGGTACTGCGAGCGGTACCTCCTGGCATCGGCCTCACTGCACCCCTCCAGGAACCTCTTTGCACACAGAGGGTTGGTGCAGGAGTAATGGATTCTGGAAAGGTCTATCCTGCTGAAGCAGAACGGGCAGAGGTACTCGTTCTTTAAGGGCTTCCTGTCCTTGTTTCTGGCAACCATTCAATAGTTCCCCCCGTACAGTGGGTGCACGAAACGGAAGAGATTGTAATCCTCCCTGTTCGGGAAGAACAGCCTCATACGCGAGAGGTCGGCCTTCTCTTTCGGCAGGTCGAACGAGGCCGTCGCCCTGCCGCTGACCAGCCTCACCGCGCCTTCGGAGTCCCAAAGGACCTCGCCGTCGCGCATCTTGAGAGGTATGCCTTTGGCGACGCCGACGAGCACGCACCGCGGGACGACGGACGGGTCAGGACATTCGATGTTTATGTTAACGCGCACGTTCTTCCTCTGCCCCTTGATGTTCTCAGTGGCCATGGAGTAGCGCACCTTGTTGGAGACGCCGGAGTAGATGTCGAGAGTGATGCCGATGGACTGCAGTTTCTTGTCATCTATGCCGTAGACGGCGTATATGGTGACCGTTTTCTTGAGGGAGTTGCCGAGGGGGATGCGGATCTTTCTGTCGACCTCGTACCCTTCGCGGCTCACGGTGATTCTCTCGGACTTGACGTTATCTGCCTTAGCGGCGGAGTCGCTGACCATCACCACGGCGGATTCTGCGCCGTCGGGCCAGGTCATGGTGAGGTCGCAGTCGCGGCCGCTCATCCTCTTCTCCACGTCGCGGAACGGGCGCAGGTTGGCAATCATGACCTCTCTGCCCCTGACTGCGGTCTGGCCGAGGGGGATCATCGGATAGAGGAACATTACCGCGCCGTCGGGCAGGTCGAAGCGGCAGCCGTTGTCGTACGTCTCAAGCGGCTCGACCCTCGTCATCCACTTCTCTATGTCGTCCATCGGTATGGTGCTCCCGAAGATCTTCGCCTTCTTAGGCGTGGCGTAGAGCACCACGTGCTCCTTGCTGCCCCACCGTGCGGTGTACGAGCCGTCGGACTTGTTCCATCCGACCTCCATGTCGTTGACCGGCGCGGGGTACCTGACGGTCTTGCCGCTGAAGACGCTGCCAAGCGACCTCTCGGTCCTGCCGTTCACATCGTACTCGGCGACGAACAGGTAGTTGTAGGTAGCATCTCCCTTCAGGCCGCGGTCGTTGACCGTACCGGTGTTGCCGTGCACGATCTCGATTTCATCGGCGTCCCCAGCGGCCGAAGACCCTTCCTTTCTCCATATGCGGACGCGGCTGCACCCCTTCGGGGACACGTAAGAGACCCTCAGGCCGTCCTCGATGGGTTCGAGGCGGGCATCGGTGACCTCACGGAGCACCATGGCCGGGCCGTACTGCGCGAACTCGCGGGAGAGGATGCCCCAGCGCTTGGAGTAGATCTTGTAGTAGTAGTCGACGCCGGGGTCGGGGGTCTTGTCGAGGAAGACGCTGCCGGGGATCTCGGCGAGGGGGACGGTGGATGGCCCGACATCGGGCAGACCGTCCTTCCCCCTGTATATGCAGAACGTCATGCCGCGCCTATCCTCGGGGACGGCGAAGCGCACGAGGACGGTGTCCCCGCGGACCTGGACGGTGGCATCGGCGGGGCCCTCCGGCGGGTAGTCCTTCAGCCTGACGACGATTTCCGGGTGGTCGGGGCACCTGTCCGCGGCTTGGATGTACATGTCGACGGCGGAGTCGCCGGTCATGGCGGCGGCCCTGAGGATGATCCTCTCGGCGTCGGCGGTCTTGTCGCAGGCCTCCTTGTACATGGCGGCCATGCCCTTGTCGTTGAGGAGGGATGGGAATTTTTTCTGCCCCTTCTCTATCACCCTCTTCAGATCATAGAAGTGCCTGATCTTGTAGTCATCCATCGTCTTGCCACGTATGGCGCGGAGATCGGCGACGGCGCGGTCGACGAGTTTGGCGAGCTCGCTGTTGTTCGGATAGGACGGATACCCTTCGAGCAGTTCGTCAAGCTTCTTCGAGGCTCCGTCCGAGTTGCCGGTGATGATCATCCGGCGGATGTCGTCCTCTATTTTGCGGACGCTCTTGAGCCCGCCTTCGAGGTTGATCCCGCACCTCACGCAGGACTTGTTGGCCACGCTCTGGTTGGTACCGCAGTGGGGGCAGACGATCCTCACCGGGTTGCCGCATATCGGGCAGAACGTGCTGTCGTCGGATTCGGCGACCATCCCCTTGCAGGTGGGACAGAGGGTAAGTCTGCTGTCCTTATCAGAGAAGTTAGCGAGGTATTTCTTCTTGCAGCAGTACGCCTCGAGAATGGAGCGAGACAGCTGCGTGTCGGCGCCGTTCTTGTTGGCGTATATCGAGAGGAGGTTGTCGAGGTACTCGCTGGTGAAGGGGAGGCCGTAGTCCTCGTCCATGGTCTCCATGGCAGGGGCCATCGCCTCCATGCACTCGCCGTAGGTTGCGAGCATCTTCAGCTTCTCGTCTGGGGTGAGAACGAGCTTCAGGCTCCTTATCGCCTGTATGTAGGCGTCCTGGTTGGGAATCTTCCCCGCCTTGATGGCGTTGAGCCTTCTCTCCACCGCGTCGAAGGCGATGCGCACCTGGTCGGGCGTGCAAGACTTGTCGAGGCGGTTGATGGCGATTTCCAGCTCCGGCATCTGGATGAGCGTGTTGAGGAGCTCGGCGGGGGTGTTGAGCCCCACGTCGGACATCTTCTGGTAGGCGACCTCTATCTCTGAGGGGACCGGCCTCGGCATCTTCGCCGAGACAATCCCCGAAACCTTGAGTATGTCCGCGCCGGTGACGTCGTCCCATTTGATCCTCTTGGCGAGGTTGTCTTGCTCCCCCGGGATGAGGTACAGGCTCCCGTCGTGCAGGATTATGGCGCTCTTCCTGAGTTTGGACGCCTTGGCCTTGAGGAGCTTGCGCCCGGCCTCGAACTCGCTGATGCGGAGTACCGGACTGCCCATGGTCGACCGCATGTCGGGGACCATGCCGGCGTAGGCGGAGAACTGGAAGCGCCTCTTGAGCGCCTCCTGCGGGTCTTCGGCCTTTTTCTTCCAAGCCTCCTCCTTCTTCTTGATTTTGGAGGTTATGTCAGTCGCGCTGTACTTGTCCTCGCGGAAGGGGTTGAGCCCGATCAGGAGGCAGTAGCTCTCTCTGTCCCTAGGCATCTCAGCTCTCTCTGAGTCCCATGCTTCCGCTGTTGATCGCGCTGGCGATGGTGCTGAAGGCACTTCCGAGGTTGCTGAGTGTGGTGAACATCGCACCCTCCTCGACGGTGGCAATCTGTTTGAGGAACGAGGTGTCCGCGTCGGCGAATCCGACGGCGACGATGCTGATCCTCGCATGCCGGCATTCGATCGCCTCGTCCACGGCGCGGTCCCTCTTGCCCCAGATGCCGTCGGTGAGGATGACGATCATCTTGGCGCCCTTGGCGCTGTCGAGGACGGAGTGCGCCGCACCCAACGGGCTGGCGTCGGTTCCTCTACCCAGCTCGTTGACCTTGAGTTCGTTGACCGCGGTGATTATTTGGTTCGTGTCGTTCGTCAGGTCGCGGTAGATCTTCACCTTGTCGCCGAAGCCGATCAGAGCCATCCTGGTGAGGTCGTCGGAGAGGCCGGTCACGAAGTCGGAGATGGCGTTCTTCACGTCGTCTAGAGACTTCTGCATGGACCTAGATAGGTCGATGCAGATGACGATGTTCTTGGCGATGGGCACGGTGGTTACGTGCGCGGAGGGCGCCTCGCCCATCCACGCGATGTCTTCGGGCACCTCCTGGTGCTCCACCTCCAGCTGGTTACCGTCTTGGTCTGCGGTGACGTGGACCACGCCGTTCTCGTCGTAGTTGTAGCCTATGTTGACCCTGAGTCCGGACCCATCGTTGAAGAACCCGGTGATGACCTCCTTGGCGAGGACGACGCAGTCGAGGGGCACGCGGCTCTCGCCCTGCAGGGTGTAGACCTCGATCTTGTCGGTGAGGTTGCCCTCCCGGATCTCGAAGGCCTTCTTGACCGTGGCCGGGACCTTGGAGTTCCTCTTAATCATGACTTCGTTGACGAATTTCGACCCGTCGGGGGAGACCGACAGCGCGCCCAGGCTGTGGGCGGTGACATCGGAGATGACGACGTCTCTGACGCGGGTGTCCGAGCTGCAGTAGAGCTCGGCGGTTATGGCGGCACCCTTCGCAACGGCCAGGTCGGTGTCGGTGTGCGTGACGACCTCCTTGCCGAGGGATTTGCTGAGGAACTCGGCGACCTGCGGCATCCTGGTGGACCCGCCGCAGAGCAGGATCTCGGAAATCTCCTCGGGCCTTATGCCAAGGTCCCTGAGGAGCTTGTTGACGACGTCCTTCGTGGCGTTGAGGAGGTATTCTGTCCTGAGGTCAAATTCCTCGCGGGTGATGGTGTAGCGGCCGGTGTTACCGTTGTACCTGACCGTGACCGTGACCTCTCCGGTTTTGGAGAGGAGCTTCTTGTAGTCCTCGGAGGCGACGATGAGCTCGTTCATGGTGGCGGGGTCGTCACGGGGGTCCTCGCCGAACTCGTCCACGAACCTGTCGCAGGCGTCGTTCATGAGGACGGCGTCCCAGTCCTTGCCGCCCAGCACGTGGTTGCCGTCGGTGCCGATGACGTCGATGACACCCTTGCTGACCCTGACGATGGTGACGTCGAAGGTGCCCCCGCCGAGGTCGTAGACCAGGATGGTCTTGTCGGCGGAGTGCTTGTATCCGTACGCTATGGCAGCGGCGGTAGGCTCGTTTATGATTTTGGGGACCTTGATGCCGCAGGATTCGCCGGCGCGGATGGTGGCCTTCCTCTGCAGGTCGTTGAAGTAGGCGGGGACGGTGATCACGGCCTCGTCGATCTTCTCGCCGGAGGTCTCCTCGGCCTCCTTGATGAGTTCCGCGAGGAGCATGCCAGAGAGCTGCTCGGCAGTGTATGAGTTCCCGAAGGCATCTAGCCTGAAGTTCGAGTCACCCATGTTGCGCTTGAAGGAGGCGGCATTAACTCCTGCTCCTCCCCCCTGCATGTCCTTGGCATCCTCGCCGATGAGCGTTTCGTCGTCTAGGAAACAGATGACCGAAGGGGTCAGCTCCTTTCCGAACCTGTTAGGAATGACCTCCGCTCTGGAAGAGGCGCGGTCATATCTAGCCACTGCTGAGTAAGTTGTACCGAGATCTATGCCAACCTTCATCGTGCATCCCAGGCGATTGTATGGCGCGCCCGTATAAAACCTATTAGGCGCGTTTTGCGCATTGCTACGAATTTCGTAGCGCTCTCAGGGGGAGGTAAGGTGAAACATGCTCTCTTCCCCCCTCTACGAAATTCGTAGAAGGGAGTTTCGTCCCGAAGCTGGCTCGCCCCTCCTCCCCATGACGGTCGTCCCCCTGCGGGAATAGCCCAGCGCGCGGACGGCGTTGAGGACGGCGATGATGAGTACGCCGACATCGCCGAATATGGCGACCCACATGTTCATACCCGTCCAGAACGGAGTTACGGCCAGCACGGCGAATTTGACCGCTAGGGCCATGGCTATGTTCTCTGCCACGATGCGCTGCGTCCTCTTCCCGATGTTTATCGCCGAGACGACCTTGGCGGGATCATCGTCGATTATGATCACGTCGGCGGCCTCCACGGCAGCGTCGGAGCCGACGTCCCCCATGGCGATACCCACGTCCGCCCGAGCGAGGGCCGGGGCGTCGTTTATGCCGTCGCCGACGAAGGCCACCCCGCCCTCTGCCCCTCTTATTATCATATCTAAATGCCGCGTCTTGTCGCCGGGCATAAGCTCCGCCTCGAAACCGTCTAGACCGAGGCGGTCGGAGATGTCCTTGCCGACGCGGATGTTGTCGCCGGTGAGCATGACAATATTCCTGATTCCCGAGGCGCGGAGGGCGGATACGGCCCGCGCCGCATCCTCCTTGAGGCGGTCGGAGATAACGATGTGCCCGGCGTATCTGCCGTCCACCGAGAGATGCACGTCGGTACCGGCTACGCCGCAGTTGAGGGTTTCGGCGATGTTGATGTCGTGCATGAGCACCTCATTGCCGACGTAGACGACGCGGCCGTCCACGTTGGCGCAGACGCCCTTGCCGGGGACCTCTCTTGCGTCGGAAACCCTGGCCGGGTCGGGGGCGTTCCCGTGGTGTCCGCGGATTGACTTAGCGATGGGGTGCGAGGAGTACGCCTCGGCGCAGGCCGCGAGGTCTACGAACTCCTCGCCGCCCATCTCTACGGGGTGGACGTGCGAGACCTCGAACTCCCCCATGGTAAGAGTGCCCGTCTTGTCGAAGACCACGGTGTCCACCTTGGACAGCGTCTCGATGTACATGCTGCCCTTGACGAGTATGCCGTCGCGGGAAGCGCGGCCGATGCCGCAGTAGTACGAGAGCGGGACGCTCACTACGAGGGCGCACGGGCAGGATACGACGAGGACGATGAGGCCCTTGTACACCGAGTCCTCCCACGTCCAGCCAAGGGCGAGCGGTGGAATCATCATCAACGCCAGCGCGAGGGCGACGACCGCCGGGGTATAATGTCTCGCGAACCTCGTGATGAACTTCTCCGAGGTGGACTTCCTCGCGGCGGACTCTTCGATGAGCGAGAGGACTCTCGCGGCAGCGGAGTCGCGGTACGGGCGGGAGGCGCGGATGTGCAACGCGCCATCCGTGTTGATGCATCCGCTGAGAACCTCGTCCCCCCTTTCCGCCCTGCGCGGGACGGACTCGCCGGTGAGCGCCTTGGTGTCGAGGAAGCTCGAGCCCTCCACCACGATGCCATCGACGGGGACTTTCTCGCCCGCGGCAACGACGATCTCCTCACCGACCGCGACCTCCTCGGGCTTGACCCTGACGGCTTCCCCGCCGCGGACGACGGTCGCATAAGGCGCTTTGAGGTCCACGAGGGCTTTGACCGAGGCCCTGCTCCGGTCCACCGCGCGGTTCTGGAAAATCTCCCCTATTTCATAGAAAACCAGGACGGCCAGCCCTTCGACATAGTAGGCGCCCCCGTCCTCGAAGCAGCTCACGGCTACAGCGCCCAACGTGGCGACGGACATGAGGAAGTTCTCGTCGAAGAACCGCGCATGTGCGACGTTCCTCGCGGCGCCGATATAAATGTTGTAGCCGACCACCAGCATGGAGGCGAAGAAGAACACGGCCATGCCCCATCTCGCCGGCCCTTCGTCGAGGCCGTCCAAGGTGTCCGGGAGGACGTACTTGAGGATCAGGCCGGCGGCGAGCACCGCCAATCCGAAGACGACCCTCGCCTTGATGTAGGGCTCGCCACCCCCCTCTACATCTTTTTCCACGAAGGGCCCCATCGCGAAGTCGGGCTCGACGGAGTGCGCAGTCGCCTCTATACTCCTCTCGATGGCGTCGAACTCTTCATCGGTGTCCGCACTCGCGTCGACGAGCATGGTCTTGTCAACGAAGGAAATCGATACCTTCTCGACCTTCTTCAAACCCGATATCGCTTCCTCGACCTCACGTGCGCAATTCGCACAGTCTACTTCGATGCTGTATTTCCTCCGCATCACTTCTCCTCCCTGAGGTGGGTGAGCGCCGTGTCAAGCAGGATTCTCACATGCTCGTCGCACAGCGAGTAGTACACCTGTTTCCCGTCGCGCCGGCCCTGCACCAGGTCGGAGTCCTTGAGAGACTTCAGCTGGTGCGAGACGGCGGACATCGAGAGCCCCAGTGCCCCGCTTATCGCACGCACGCAAAGCTCCCGGCCGTTGAGGGCCCAGAGGATTCTCACGCGGGTGCTGTCGCCAAACACCTTGAAGAGGTCGGAGACCTCCATCACCTCCTCGTCGTCTAGCATGGCGCTCCTCGCTTCCTCGGCGGCCGCCATGCACTCCGCGTCCTCGACATTATCCATCATCGTATCACGATTGAACAGTTGCTCAATTGTTCAATTGTATGCCTGCCTTGTATTTCAATGTGCGTGCCGGCGTCTCCCGTCAGTTCCTTTTTAGGGGCGCAATGCATACGACGCGCGGATGGAGAAGAGCGAAGCGGACGCGAGGTGCGCCGAAGCCGTGAGGTTCGCCGTCGGGGACGGCGTCCCGCAGGACCTGCCGAAGGCGGAAGCGATGTTCCGCGAGGTCGCGGAGGAGGGCTACCCGCAGGGCATGTTCGGGCTGGCGGACATGGCGATGGGGAAGGGGGAGGTGGAGTCCGCGATACCCCTCTACGAGAAAGCCGCGGAGCTGGGCAGCCTCCCCGCGTCGTTCAGGCTCGGGAACATATACTGGTCCGGCGAGCGTGAGGACCATGCGAGGTCGAGGGCATGTTTCGAGAGGTGCGCAGAGGGGGAATTCGAGTACGCCTACAACAAAATGGGCGACATCCACTTCTACGGGTACGGCGGGCCGCGCGACGTGTCAAAGGCGATCGAATGGTATTCCAAAGCGGCATCGGTCGGGGACGCCTCGGCGATGTTCAAGCTCGGCTGCATCTACGACGGGGGCACGGACGTGTAGAGGGACGAGACCACGGCGTTGAGGATGTTCATGCAGGCCGCGTTCGGTGGCGTACCCGAGGCCCAGCTCAAGATGGCTACCCTCGCCTACGAGGGTCGGACAGAAGGCGGGAAGAGGGAGGCAGCGCGGTGGTACGAGAGCTGCATGGACGCGATTCCGGTGGCGAAGTTCAACCTCGCCACCATGTACTACGGCGGCGACGGCATCGGAATGGACGTGCCGAAGGCCTACTCCCTCTACAGGGAACTCGCTGAACAAGGAGATACAGACGCGATGTTCCAGATCGGAAAGATGCTGGTCTCCGGGGAGGGGATGGGAAGAGATGCCGAGCAAGGCTTCCGCTGGATAGGGAAGGCTGCCAAAGCCGGGCACGCCGAGGCGAAACTCGTCGTGGGCAATCTCATGCGCAGGCAGAACGCGCAGCTGGTCGAGATAAAGGACCAGCGAGAGGATCAGTCCTTGCTCTTCTTGACCGAGCAGTGGACCACGGATTCGCACTTCTCGGTCCCCTTGCATCCGCCGCAACAGCTCTTGCTGCGCATGGCCCTGTAACAGCCGTAGGCCGCCCCGGTGACGATGAGTACGACGACTACCGCGAGGATGATCGATGCTACGTTCATGATTCAGGATGATGATGTCTGTCCCTGTTTTTAAAGGTTCCTAATCTTGATGTAATGATTTAGAACACGCTAAAATAAAATCGGGCGAGGGCTTCTGAACGTAGGCGTCGTGCAGGATGCAACCCTGCAGGATTCGGAAGGGATTTTCGGGCGGGGCGTTAGCCCCGCCCCCATCAGTTCTTTTTGATGGTGCAGTTTATGGGGCCGCCGCAGCACAGCTCCTTGTTGGGGCATCCGCTGCAGTACGTCCTGGTGGCGATGATGCGGTAGGTCCCCCACGCGGCGAAGGCGATGATCGCGACCACCACGGCGAGCACGAGCAGCGAAGCGGCGTTCACTCCGCGACAGCCTCCGCGTCCCGGCCGAGGCGCTCCTTCAACTTGCCGACGGGGTTGTTCACAATGGCGAAGAATGCGACAGCGCAGCATAGGGCCAGAGACACGGCCAGGTTCGCTATCGAGCTCGCGCTCAAGCCGACCTCCCCGGTGGCAAGGCTCCATATGGCGTAGAACGTCATCGAGGCGATGTAGGCCAAAACGCACTGGTAGAGAACGGCGAACCCTGTGGCCCTCCACGTGCCCAGCTCCCTGTGCATGGCGCCGATGGCAGCGAAGCAGGGGGCGCAGAGCAGGTTGAAGATCAGGAACGCGTAGGCCTGGCCCGCGGTGCAGAACCCGGCGAGGGCTTCGGACGTGATGATGTCATCACTGTCGGCCTCCAACCCCGTCAGCACGGTGACCGTGCCAAGCAGGTTCTCTTTGGCGAGCAGTCCCGTGATGGACGACACCGTGAGCTCCCAGTGGTTGCCGAATCCCTGCGGGTAGAACACCCACGTGACGGCGTTACCCATGTCCGCTAGCATCGATTTCTGCGTGTCGAAGTCGTAGGCCCCGTCCGTCTCGTTCCATTCGGCAAGGTAGTTGAGGCCCCAGTCGAACGACGAGAGGAACCATACGATGACGACCGCGAGCAGGATGAAGGTACCCGCCTTTCTCACGAAGGACCAGGACCTCTCGCTGGTGCTGGTGAGCACGCTGCGCACGGTGGGCTCGTGATAGACCGGTAGCTCCATGACGAACGGCGACGGCTTGCCAGAGATCCCCTTGAACTTCTTCAGAATCGT
This sequence comes from Methanomassiliicoccaceae archaeon COG_1, assembly GCA_028561875.1. GTDB lineage: Archaea > Thermoplasmatota > Thermoplasmata > Methanomassiliicoccales > Methanomethylophilaceae > Methanomethylophilus. The sequence continues at coordinate 124,898 of JAQQTI010000005.1, read as the reverse complement.
TCCGGAGAGAAGAATCATGAAGATGCCGAGGAGGTAGCAGAGGAGCGCCGTGATGGCGGAGTACTGGTTGGGCACGAAGGCCGCTATTATGACGGTGATTATGGGGAGCTTCGCGCTGCACGGGATGAACGTGGTGGTCATCGCCGTTATGCGACGGGTCTGCTCGTCCTCGATGGTTCTCGAGGCCATGACGCCGGGCACGCCGCACCCGGTACCTATGACGACCGGGATGACGGTCTTGCCGGAGAGGCCGAAGCGGACGAAGATCTTGTCGAGCAGGTATGCGACCCGTGCCATGTACCCGCACTCCTCGAGGAGCGCGAGACAGAAGAACAGGACGATTATCTGCGGCACGAAGCCGGCGACGGCGCCGACCCCGTCTACTATGCCGTAGGCGAGCACGCCGATGAGGACCGCATCGACTTCGTTGTCGTGCATCCAGTTCTCGACCGTCTCGTGGGTCCAGGCCACGCCGATGTCGTTCATCCAGTCGGTTCCCCAGACGCCGATGGTCTGGATGGATATGTAGTAGACGGCGAACATCACGACGATGAATATCGGTATGGACGCCCACTTGTTGAGGAGGACCTTGTCGACCTTGTCGGTCCACGTCTCCTCCCTCGACTGCACGTCGACTGCGCACTCGGTCTTGATCCTCTCGGAGGCGAAGTACCTCTGCGAGGCCATGATCTCCACGCCGTCGTCGTCCATCCCCGCTTCCAGGTCCTTGACGATGGCCTCGCACCTCTCGGCCACGTCGGACGGGAGGTCGCCGATGACGAGTTGGTCGCGCTCAATCAGCTTGATCGAGCACCACCTCACGAGTTCGTTCCTGACCTCGTTCTTTATCTCGGCGGAGAGCTTGGTTATGGTCTCCTCCACCTCGGGAGCGTAGGTAATCGTTTTCGGGGCGTGTTTGGAATCGTACGCCCTCTGAACGGCGTCGGCGATCCTGTCGACGCCCTTCGACTTCATGGCGACGGTCTCCACCACCTCGCATCCGAGTGTTTCCGAGAGCTTCCTCACATCGATGGTGATCCCGTGCTGCTCGGCGACATCCATCATGTTGAGGACTATGACCATCGGCAGGCCGAGGTCCGACACCTGCATGAGGAGGTACATCCCCCTCTCGAGGTTCGACGCATCGAGGATGTTGATCGCCACATCGGGCTTGCTCTCCGACGTCCCTATTAGGTAGTCGCGCGAGACGATTTCCTCAGGCGAGTACGGCGAGAGGGAATAGATTCCGGGAAGGTCCACTACGAGGATCCTGTCCTTCGAGGTCCCGCGGATGTATCCCTGCTTCCTCTCGACGGTGACGCCGGGCCAGTTCCCAACGTGTTGGATGCTTCCCGTGAGCTTGTTGAACACGGTGGTTTTACCGGCATTGGGACTTCCAATCAATGCTGCTGTGATCATTGCATCACCTCCAGGCTCGCGCCCTTCCCCCCTCTACCAGCCCCGTCGGTTCAGGGGCGCACGCGTCTCCTTCGACCTCGACGACGGAGGCCTCAGTCTTGCGGACTGTCAGCCTGTATCCGCGGAGCTCTATCTCGATCGGGTCACCGAACGGGGCGACCCTCAGAAGTCTAACCTTGCAACCCTTCGTGATGCCGAGGTCGAGGATGCGCTTCCTGAGCGTGCCCTCGCCGCCGACCTTCACGACGGTCGCGGTCTCTCCTATATCCAAGTCTTCCAATTTCATTCGCATCACCGGGGTTGAACGGGGCCGGGGTGCGATGACAACCTGCAGGTTGACATCATCGGAAGCCCGGGACGTTCGGGTGTCCCTGGGCGCCTGTCGTCGCAGGCGCTCTCTGAGTCCGATAAACGACTACTCATTGCGTGGCGTTATCCCAACAAGGTATTTAGCCATTCCTAATCGAAATATTCTCATTTAGGCCTTCTGAAATAGGTCGTTCGAGTGAAGAGTCTTCCGCTTAGCTCTTTAAGCGGACTGAGGGATACTCCCACGATGAAGAGCGACATCGAGATAGCCGAGAGGGCCGCCGTCCGCAACATCGCGGAGGTCGCGGCGGACATCGGGCTCGGGGAAGACGACATCGAGAGGTACGGTAAGCACATCGCGAAGGTCCCGCTCGACGTGCTCTCGCGGTACGATTCCAGGGAGGACGGCAAGCTTGTGCTGGTCACGGCGGTGACCCCTACCCCCGCCGGCGAAGGCAAGACCGTCACCACCATCGGGCTGATACAGGGTCTGGCCGCCATCGGGCAGAAGGTCGTCGGCGCCCTCAGGGAGCCCTCCATGGGCCCGACGTTCGGCATGAAGGGCGGTGCCACCGGCGGTGGGATGTCCCAGGTCTATCCGATGTGGAAGATCGACCTCGAGTTCACCGGGGACATTCACGCGGTGGCCGCAGCCCACAACCTGCTGTCCGCGGTGCTTGAGAACAACCTTGTCCGCGAAAACCCCCTGCACATCGACCCCTCCCGCATCGTATGGAAGAAGGCCATCGACATGAACTGCAGGGAGCTCAGGAACATCGTAGTCGGCCTCGGAGGCGGGAAGGTCGAGGGCGGAGTGCCCCACGAGAGCGGGTTCATAATCACCTCCGCCTCGGAGATCTCCGCCATCCTCGCACTCTCGACGTCGTACAAAAACCTGCGCCGCCGGCTGGAGAGGATCGTCGTCGCCTACACCTACGACAACGAGCCGGTGACGGCAGGGCAGCTCGGGTGCGTCGGGTCCATGATGGTCCTGCTGAGGGACGCCCTTATGCCGAACCTCGTGCAGACCCTCGAAGGGCAGCCGGTGTTCGTGCACGGGTTCCCCTTCGCGAACATCGCGCACGGGAACAATTCAGTAATCGCGACGAGGTACGCCATGAAGCTCGGGGACATCGCCGTAACCGAAGCTGGCTTCGCCGCCGACCTGGGCGGGGAGAAGTTCATGGATATCGTCTGCCGGCAATCCGGCATCCGCGCCGACTGCGTCGTGCTGGTCGCTTCAGTGCGTGCGCTCATGATGCATGGCGGAGCAGATCTGGATGACCCCGGAACGTTCGACGAGGAAAGTCTGGTCAGGGGGATGGAGAACCTAGACAGGCACGTCGCCAACATGAAATCCTACGGCCTCCCGGTCATTGTCTCGATCAACCATTTCGCCTCCGATGCCCCGGAGCACTTGCGGCTCATCAGGGAGCACTGCAGGTCGATAGGCGCGGAGTGTGTGCAGTCCGACGCCTTCGCGCACGGCGGAGCGGGAGCGAAGGAGCTCGCGGAGAAGGTCGTGGAGGTACTCGGGAGGACGAAGGCCGGTTATGTTCCAGCGTACCCTGACGATGCCCCGCTCAAGGATAAGATCGAATCCGTAGCGAAGAGGATCTACGGCGCCGATGGCGTCTCCTACTCCCCTCAGGCGGAGAGATCCATAAGGCGCCTGGTGGAGCAGGGGTACGGCAACCTCCCGGTATGCATTGCGAAGACCCAGTACTCCATATCCGATAACGCTGACCTCAAGGGCGCCCCGGGGGGATGGACTCTGAGCGTAAGGGAGGTCAGTCTCTCTGCCGGGGCCGGGTTCATCGTCCCGGTCTGCGGGAAGATCATGCTCATGCCGGGACTCTCGAAGGAGCCCGCCGCCCTCAGGATCGACCTTGCCGATGACGGGAGCATCGTCGGTCTGAAGTGACGTTGGCGTCGGCCATCTCGTACCAGCGGGCGGCCTCCTCGGCGTCCCTGTCGACCCCGTCGCCTGTGAGGTACATGTTGCCCAGCAGGAGCTGGGCACCCTTGTGGCCGTTGGCAGCCGCGGCCAAGAGCCAGTGCACGGCCTGCTTTGCATCTTTGGCCGTTCCGGCGCCGGTCTTGTGCATCTGCCCGAGGACGAACATCGCCTCGACGTGGCCCTGCTCTGCGGCGCGCTCCATAAGTCCGAACGCTCTTACCAGGTCGCGTCCGATACCGGTACCGTCCAGGCTGAGGAGGGCGAGCTCATACTGCGCCCGGGCGTCCCCCGCGTCAGCGGGGACGGACAGGAGTTCGGAGGCCTTGCGGGGGTCGGCCTCGGTGCCGTATCCACGTATGTAGATCTTCCCGAGGAAGTACATCGCCTTCGGGTTGCCGTGATCCGCCGACCTCCTAAGCCAGTTCCTAGCCAGGATGAAGTCCCGGTCGACCCCCTGCCCTCTCGCGTAGAGGAGGCCGAGGTAAAGCTCCGCCTCAGGATGTCCGCGCTCGGCGCGGGAGGATATGATGGAGAACGCGGCGGGATAGTCCGCCTCCGCGTGGCTGCGCACGATGAACTTTGCCCACTCCATCGGGTCCATCGAACCGTTCGGCGACTCCATAAGACTGTCTTCCTGCCCCCGACTCTCCTGATAGGTTATTTAACATAGCGGCGGTTTTGCATGGCCGATGAGCCGTCCTGAATCCAGTGCCGAGACCGAGAGGGTGCGCGGCCTTATGGGTCTTTCCTCGGGGGACGGGGACCTCGAAGAGGCCTACGCCGCGGCCAAGGCCGCCGCCGCGAGGGACCCGGAGTGCGGGTACCTATACGCACTGTTTCTGTACACCGGGACGGTGGCCCCCATCGACAAGGACGCAGCGAGGGCGTGGCTGGAAAGGTCGAAGGCGTACCGCCCGGCCGCCATAGTCCTCGAGGAGATGTCCCGCATCCCGCCCGAGGAGGAGGACAGGCTGGTCGGGCTCCGTTTCCGCGCCGAGCGGGGCGACGCCGCCGCCTGCCGGGAGCTGTTCCCAATCTACGACACGGGGAAGGATGGGGATGGGAGAAGGGCCCATGTCTTGAAGGACCACGCCGAGGCGGTGAGGCTGTACACGCCGTGCGCGGAAGCGGGCGATACGGAAGCGGAGAACGCCATCGGCTACATGTACGTCATGGGAAAGGGAATCCAGAAGGATTTGGACAAGGCGGTCAGGTATCTCACCGACGCATACGAGCACGGGTGTGCGCAGGCGGCGCACAGATTGGCGGTCATGTACGATACCGGGCAGTGCAACGTCGACCCCAACCTCGACGCCGCCGCCATGTGGTACCGCCGGGCGGCGGACATTGGCTACGCCGACGCACAGTACGCCCTCGCCGGCATCCTGTTCATGGAGGGCACGAAGTACTACTCCCCCGCCGAGGGCAGGGGATACCTGGAACAGGCCGCGGAGAAGGGGCAGCCCGAGGCCATGCACCAGTACGGGCTGATGCACTGCTACGGCAGCAACGGCTTCCGCCGCGACGCTGACAAAGGCAGGAGGTATCTGGAGAAGGCGTGCGAGGCAGGCGTGCAGCAGGCGCAGGTCGACTACGCCAACATGTGCTTCGAGGGGCATGTCCTGCCGAGGAACATGGCCCTTGCCGCGAAGTGGTTCACCGTCGCAGCGGAGGGATTCAGCGGCATCGCGCAGTACGCCCTCGGCTGTATGTACGGCAGTGGACTACATTTCCAGAGGGACGACGCGCAGGCGGCGAAGTGGTTCGAGGAGGCGGCCGAGGGCGGCGAACCCAACGCGCAGTACGCCCTCGGGTGCTTCTATTACGAGGGCCGCGGCGTGGAGCGCGATGACGGAATGGCCAAAGCGTGGTTTCAGGAGTCCGCCAATCAGGGGCACCCGGGGGCACGGTGCTTCATCGCCATGTTCATGATCGCCGGGTGCGGCACGGATCAGGACGTTGAGTCCGGCGTGCGGACGCTCGAGGAGCTGGTGGCGCAGGGGCACGCCGAGGCGCAGTACTACCTGGGGAAGATCTACTGGGAGGGGCGGTACGTGAGGCAGGACGCCTCTTACGCGAGGAGGATGCTGGACCTCGCGGCGAAGCAGGGCAATCCTGACGCGACCGACCTCCTCGAAGAGATTAAGCGCTCGAAGAAGTGTTCACGAGTCGATGCGGGATGACCAGCAGATTCAGTCTGATGCCCGTGGCGGTGGCGCGCCCGCCACGCTCACGATGGCGTACATGGCGGAGGACGTATGGTCGAGGTGAGATGATGGGGTTCAAGGAAGTTATGGACAGGGCATCGGCGGGCGACCCCGCCGCGCAGAACGCCCTGGGGTACATCTACTACAGGGGCGACGGCACTGCCGTCGACTACAACCGCGCCTTCATATGGTTCGATATGGCGGCGAAGCAGGGGGACCCGGAGGGCGAGTGCAACGCCGCCTACATGTACGTGCACGCGCTCGGCACGAACGCGAACATAGACGAGGCGCTGCGCCTGTACGCCGATGCAGCGGAGAAGGGTTATCCCCAGGCCCAGTTCAACCTCGGGCACATGTACTCCGACGGCCTCGGCGTGGAGCAGGACTGGGCAGAGGCCATACGCTGGTACACCCGCGCCTACGAGAGCGGAAGCGTGCCGGCGTGCTACCGCCTCGCGATGATCTACGAGGCGGGGATGGGCACGGAGAAGGACGAGGCAAAGGCCGCCGATCTGTACCTCAAGTGCGCCTACGTCGGCCACGACAGGGCGAGGGTACGCCTCGCCGCCATGCTCTACGAAGGGAGGGGCGTGGACAGAGACGTCGGACGCGCGCGGAAGATGATGCTCGAGGCGGCGGATAAAGGCAACGCCGACGCCATGCTGTGGGTGGGGAGGATGTGCCTCTCTGGCGAAGGCATGGTTAAGAGCAAGGCGAACGCCAGGAAATGGTTGAGCAAGGCCGCCGTGAGGGGGAGCGAGGAGGCGCGCGAACTCCTCGACTCCCTCGGACGAGCGCAAGCGCGTTATACATCGCAGGGGATGCACGGCCGCCATGAAGATGAACGACTATCAGGCGGAGGCCATCACGCGGGAGCTCTCCACCATAAAGGAGAGGAGCCCGTTCTACCGGAGGAAATTCGAGGGCATAGACCTCTCCAAGGTTAGAACGCAAGAGGATTTCGAGACCCTTCCGTTCACCGACAAGAGCGACCTCCGTGGGGCGTACCCCCTCGGCCTGATGGCAGTCCCCGAGAAGGACGTCGTCAGGATCCACTCCTCCTCGGGAACCACCGGCACACCGGTCATAATCCCTTACACCAAAAGGGATATCAGCGACTGGACGACGATGTTCGAGCGTTGCTACAGGATGGCCGGGGTGACCCCCTCCGACCGGGTACAGGTCACGCCCGGGTATGGACTGTGGACCGCCGGGATGGGCTTCCAGGCCGGGGCGGAAAGGCTAGGGTCCATGGTGATCCCGATGGGCCCGGGGAACACCGAGAAGCAGATTCGCATGATGCAGGACATGGGTTCCACCGTGCTGTGCGCCACCTCCTCTTACGCTCTTCTCCTGGCGGAGACCATCACCAAGCAGGGGATCAAGGACAGGGTGCGTCTGAGGAAGGGCATCATCGGCTCCGAGCGGTGGGGTGACAAGATGAGGAGGAGGATCGCCGGCGAGCTCGGCGTGGAGCTCTACGACATCTACGGCCTCACCGAGGTCTACGGTCCGGGGATAGGGATAAGCTGCTCGTACAGTAACGGCATCCATATGTGGGACGACTACCTCTATTTCGAGATAATCGACCCCAAGACGCTGAAGACCGTCCCCGACGGGACGGCGGGCGAGTTGGTCATCACCACTCTCTGTAAGGAAGGCGCGCCACTAATACGCTACCGCACCCATGATCTGACGAGGATAATCCCCGGCGAGTGCCCCTGCGGCTCGCGGTTCCCGCGCATCGACATCATCGCCGGACGCACCGACGATATGGTGAAGGTGAAGGGCGTGAACATGTTCCCTGCGCAGTTCGAGGAAGTACTGGCCGCTGTCCCGGACGCCAGCAGCGAATACCAGGTGATGATCGATCACCTCAATGGCAAGGACATCATCACGCTGTTCTTCGAGACGGGCGCTCCGAAAGAGAAGTGGAAGGGAATCGAGGGTGAGGTCCTGCAGAGGTTCCGCGCGCTCGTCGGTCCGACAATCGCGCCGAAGGCGGTGAAGATCGGGGACCTCCCGCGCAACGAGAAGAAGACCCATAGGATTTTTGACAACAGGTACTGATCGGAGCGAGAAGAACCCTTTATCGAACTTCTCTCCGACCCGGACGGAACCGTCTATCGCGGACAAGGTACGAGGGAGACGGTGCATCGGGTCGGGCTTTGCCGCCGGAGAGGACCAGATAGGCGAGGAGAGCCTCTAGCTGTATCCTCTCGTTGCTACCCTCTACGATGCGGAACTCGACCTCCCCCGCCTTGTCGATGAGCTTCACCTTGGTGTGCATGTCTACACTGAGGTCCATGAAGGCCTGATGCATCTGCCGGATGACGTCCTGGCCAGAGAGGCCGTAGTCGATCATCAGCGCGTCCATCCTGTCCCTCGCTCTGGTGAAGTCCCCGCCGAGAGCGGCGGTGAGCACCTCCTTCACGGCGTCAGGGTTGGCCATGCCAGCGGTCTGGTAGATGGTGTCCAGGGTTATCCTGCCGCCAATAGATGCGGCCGCCTGCAGGCCGTTGACGGCCCGGCGCATGTCGCCCCTTGCGATATAGATGAGCCCCTCAAGGGCGTCGTCGTCGATGTCGAGATTCTCGCTCGCCACGATGCGCTCGAGGAACTCCTGCATGTCCTCTTTGGTGAACGGACGGAAGCGAAACTGCGCGCACCTCGACTGTATCGGGTCGATGATCTTCGAAGCGTAGTTGCAAGAGAGGATGAAGCGGCAGATTTTGGAGTATCTCTCCATGGTGCGCCTCAGGGCGCCCTGGGCCTCGGTGGTGAGGGCGTCGGCCTCGTCGAGGAATATGATCTTGAATTCGGCGCCGTCGACCGGGGCGGTGCGGGCGAACTCCTTGATCTTTCCCCTGACCGTACCGATGCCGTTGTCATCGGAGGCGTTGAGCTCTATGAAGTTCCCGCGCCAGTTATCACCATAGAGCCCCCTGGCCAGCGCCAGAGCACAGGTGGTCTTCCCCGTGCCGGGGGTGCCGGAGAACATCAGATGGGACATGTTTCTGGCTTTCACGTAGCCTCTTAGGCGCGCGGTGACGGCCTTCTGCCCTATGACCTCGTCGAGGGTCTTCGGCCTGTACTTCTCCGTCCAAATCTCGTTCATGGGATGGCGGTCAATGGGGGCTGCCCGTCATAAACGTTTGCCGTCGCCGTGCCGTTCCTCATGCCATGGGGCAATAGCGTTTTTGCGATCAGCAGGCAGAGGCCGATTACGACGCTTGAGGACGGCATGGCGGGGTCAGGGCGAACAGGGATCACTATGCTTTCGACGGGCGGTCGCATCAGCGCGAGCGGGGAGAACGCGAACACCGCTACCGGTTTCCCAAAGTGCCAGTGTTCGGAATACCAGTACGCGGGGCCCTTTTCCCCGCACGATTGAATTATAAGACCGTGTGGTATCCTCGGGTCCATGAAGATATACGACGCCTACCGTCTCGCCATCGAGACTGGGATGCGGCACGATCCCCGCCCGAAAGAGGAAGTCGACCTCCTCCTCTCCAAGGCGAAGGAGGAGTACGATGCCCTTCCCGACGGGAAGAAGGAGTTCTTCGACGCCGAGAGGCTGTGGAACCCCTTCGACGACTGCAGGTTCTGCTGCGGGGAGGAGGAGGCAAGGGAGAAAGACGCCATCCGGCTGCTGTGGGGGATAGATATCGACGTAGGGGAGGTCCTTCTCGCCGACCGCCTCCGCGAGAGGGGGGAGAGGGTCGACGCGATCGTCTCTCACCATCCTACCGGCCGCTCCCGCAACATGTTCCCCAAGGTGATGTGGATGCAGACCGACATCTATGCCGACTGCGGCGTTCCAATCAACGTCGCCGAGGACCTCATGAGGCCACGGATGGAGACCGTCCTGCGCAACGTCATGGGCGACAACTTCAACCGCGCCGAGGAGGCCGCCGACCTCCTGGGATTCCCGGTGTTCAACGTGCACTCGGCGTCGGATAACATGGTGCAGGAGTACATCGAGAACAGAATTGCGGAGGCCGAACCCCGGAGATTGAAGGACGTCGTCGACCTCCTAATGGAAGAGCCGGAGTACCGGCACTGGGCGAGGTTCAACGACCCACCGCGCATCATCCGCGGGAGTCCAGACGGCCGCTGCGGCGGGATCATCGCGAAGATGACCGGCGGGACCTCCGGCCCGGACGAGATGTACGCCGAGCTAGCCAAGGCCGGTGTGGGTACCATCGTGGGGATGCATTTCCCGCCCTCGGCGGTGGAGGAGTGCAAGAAATGCCATATGAACATGATCGTCTCCGGTCACATGGCCTCCGACTCCCTCGGCGTCAATCTCATCTGCGACGTGTGGGAGAGGGAGGGGGTGGAGGTGGCCGGGATATCCGGATTCAGCCGCTTCAGCAGGAACCGAGATGTTCGAGAGCGGCTCGCGGATAATAAGGGACGGCGGCAAGCTCGCCTTCGAGTACGTGCCGGACCGGGTGGTCTGCCGCGACGTGCAGATGAAAGAGCTAGAGGTGAACTTCCGCCCGCTCGTCTCAGGCGGGAGACCGTGCAGTTCCTTCCTCACCGGCGGGGTGGGGACGGGGAAGACCGTCACCGCGAAGAGGTTCGTAGCGGACATGGCTTCCTATCTGCATTCACACGGCGGGACGATGGACTCCGTCTACGTGAACTGCCGGATCAGGAACAGCGAGTACACGGCGATATTGGACATCCTTCGGCACTTCGATCCTGGGTGCCCCGATCGGGGGTTCTCCGCCGAGGAGATGTTGCAGTCCATCGGGAGGCACGTAGCGTCAGGGGCGAGGCCGTTCGTCGTGATTCTCGACGAGGCCGACTCCCTGCTGCGCAACAACGGACGGAACATAATCTACCAGCTGTCGCGGTTCTCGGAGAGCCTCTCCGGCCGGGCATCCCTCTCATTGATGATTATATCGCAGACGTCAATCTCTGGGATGCTAGATGAGGCGTCGATATCCACCTTCCGCCGCGGGAACACCGTGCGCTTCAATCTTTACTCCAGGGACGAGCTGAGGCAGATCGTCGCCGCGCGGGCGGAGCTCGCGCTCTATCCCGGGGTGATCAGCGGCGAATGCTTGGATCTCGTAGCGTCCCTCGCGGAGGGGTACGGGGACGCGAGGTTCGCGATAGAGGTGCTGGAGAGGGCCGCGAACATCGCTGAGGGGGAGGGCGGCGGGACCGTAACGGCGGATAACGTCCGCACCGCCGGCGCGATGATCTACAGCGACGTCTCGGAGTCCAAGCTGGAGGACCTGGACCTGCAGAGGATGATTTCCCTCCTGGCGATCTCCCGCGCCATGAAGGGTATGCCGCACGTCACCCTCACGGCGGCGGAGAAGACCTACGCCGTGGTGTGCGAGGAGTACGGGCAGCCGGCGCGTAAGCACACCCAGTTCTGGACGTACGTGCAGGACATGGAGAGGAGCGGGCTACTGACGACCGAGGTCCGGCGCGAGGTGGACGGCGGGCGTACCACGTACATCTCGATGGAAAACATCCCCCCGCGGGAGATGGGGAAGAAGCTGGAGTACATCATCGATGCCAAAGGGTACGAGGCAGGGTCGAGGGAATTCCGATGAGGTGCGACCTCTGTCCCTCGGAGGCTTCCGTCTACCTCAGGTACAACGGGACGCATCTGTGTTCGGAGCACTTTTGTTCATACGTGGAGAAAAGGGTGAAGAAGGAGGTCCGGAAGGAGATCGACGTCTTCCGCGGGGATACGATAGGAGTCGCGGTGTCCGGCGGGAAGGACAGCATGGTCATGCTATCGATCCTGCGTTCCATCTTCAACGAGAGGAACGGCATAAACCTCGCGTGTATATCCGTCGACGAGGGCATCGCGGGTTACCGCCCGCCTAGCCTGGAGATCGTCAGGAGATATTGCTCGGAGAACGGCATCGAGTACAGGCAGAGGTCTTTCTCGGAGATGGGCCTGACCATGGATTCCGTCGCTCCGATGTCGGGAGAGAACACCCCCTGCACCTACTGCGGTGTGTTCCGCCGCAGGCTGATGAACGACGAGGCGAGGAAGGCCGGTGCAAAGTACCTCGCCACCGGGCACAACCTCGACGACCTCTCGCAGTCGGTTATGATGAACTTCGTGCGCGGAGACCTGGAGAGATTGGCCAGACTCGGGCCCCATGCCAAGGTTAGGCCGGGCCTGGTGCCCCGTTTCTATCCGTTGAGGATGATTCCCGAGAGGGAGTCGCTTCTGTATGCGATGCTCTCGGACGTGCCGTTCTGGGACGGAGTCTGCCCGTACTGGGAGGCCGCTCTGCGCAACGAGTATCGGGACATAGTCGACGGCCTGGAGGACAGGTCCCCCGGATCCAAGTACAGCATCCTGTCGGCCTATGACCGGATGCGTCCGATGCTAGCGGGGGAGCACCCTCCGTCCGACTCCGGAACATGCTCCTGCGGGGAACCCTGCAACGGGAGGCGTTGCAAGGTGTGCGAGTATCTGGACGTCCTCAGGAAGAGAATCGCAGGTCCCTGAACGGGACGATGTCACAGCAGGTGCATTCGAGGCACATGGTGCGAGAGCATAGGGCATCCATCCCGTGTCTTTGGAGGATACGCTTCTGCATCTCCGCGACCTTCAACAGTCTATCGGAGGTAACCTCCTCCGGCTCACCTATCGCGGCCCTGAGACCTGCGGAGTTGTACGGGCCTGTGCGCAGGGAGCGGACGGTGGGGATGACACCCATGGAGCACAGCATCTCCATACACTCTCCGATGTCGTCGTCGCTCTCGCCGAAGCCGAAGATCAGGTTTGATGACACCCTCCCTCTACCAAAGATCTCCACGGCGTCCTTCAGGCGGTAGAGCACCGTGTCCCGGTCGAGGTCGGGGCAGACCCTCTCGAATATGTCCTCCGTGGCAGCCTGGATGTTGAGTTTTATCTCGTCCGCGCCGGCGTCCTTGAGTCTCCGGACCTGCTCCCTCGTCTCTACGTAGGGCTCGACGCCTATGGGGACGCCCGGGAGGACCTCCCTTACCTTCCGTATGCAGGAGACGAACCTCCAGACCGTAGCCTCCACGCCGCTCTCCGTCACGCCGCTTGTGAGGCTCACCGCGTCTATACCAACAGTCTCGTAGGCCTCGAGGGAGCGCCTCGCGATCTCCTCGTCGGAGAACCCGGTCTTGTCGCCTTTCAGTCTCGGGGAGGCGCAGAACGCGCAGGAGTAGCAGCACCGCGGGTCGAGGGTGAAAAACGCCTGCCGGGGACAGTGGTAGACCACCGGTTCGAACTCTATCTCGTCGATGAACGGCTCCCCCCCGCGGGTGAGGTACATGCCCCCTCCGTCACGGACGTGGAGTTCAAACTCTCCCCCGTCACGGACGAGAGCCTTCTTCACCCTCATTCCCCCGAACCTGAACGCGGCGGAATCCATCCCTGCACCGGGACCGGCTATGGAGTGGGACACCCGCACTGGCATCTCGAACTTCTCGGGGAGCCTGACGGCACCTCCGAGGAGCAGGGCCGATTTCTTCTCGACAGGGGAGGTCATATCTTTTTCCACTTCGCGCCGTCGGCGGAGTCCTCGAGGGAGTACCCCGCCTCCCTAGCGCGGTCACGGATCATGTCGGCGAGGTCGTACTGCCTCCTCTTGCGAAGTTCCTGCCGGAGATCCACGAGGATGCTCATCACCGCGTCCGAGGAATCGTCGGATCCCCCCTCATCAGGGAGGATGCCCAGCACGCCGTCCACCTCGCCGTAGAAGGCGAGGGCGGCCCCGGCGCCCTCCCTCGTGAGGACGCCTTCGGACATCATGCGGTTCGTGTCCCTGGCGAATGCGAAGAGCGATTCTATCGCCGCGCAGGTGTTGAAGTCGTCATCCATGGAGGCGGCGAACCCCTTCCGCGCGGAGTCGATTATCGGCAATACGTTGTCGGGATCGCCGGACGCCCCACCCCGGGCGCATGCCTGCAAGTCGCGGTAGTTGTTCCACAGCCTACCGAGGGCGTTCTTCGCCTCAACCATGTTCTCCTCGCCATAGGCGAGGGGGCTGCGGTAGTGGGTGTTAAGGAAGTAGAACCTTATCGTCTGCTTGTCGAACTTTGCCGCGACGTCCTTGACCTTGAAGAAGTTCCTCAGGGACTTGGACATCTTCTCCATGCTCCCGTCCTCCCCTTTGGTCTCCAGCATGCCATTGTGCATCCAGTAGCGGGCGAGGACCCCTCCCGTCACGGCCTCCGTCTGCAGGATCTCGTTCTCATGATGCGGGAAGACCAAATCGTTCCCGCCGCCGTGGATGTCGATGACGTCCCCGAGGAAGTGGCGGATCATCGCCGAGCACTCGATATGCCATCCTGGCCGCCCCTCTCCCCAGGGGGAGGCCCAGGAGATTTCGCCGGGCTTGGCGCCCTTCCATATGGCAAAGTCGAGAGGATCCTCCTTGCCCTCGGCGGGATCGATGCGCCCGGTGGGGCGCATCTCGTCCAGGGTGCGATTTGAGAGCCTCCCGTACCCGGGGACCCTCCGCACGCGGAAGTAGACGCTGCCGTCCGGCACGGGGTAGGCGTACCCCCTGTCCACTATCTCCCTGACCATGTCGATGATGTATGGCATGCTGGTGCTGGCTCTGGGGTAGATGTCGGCTCTTCTGACGCCCAATGAGTCGATGTCGCGGAAGTACGTCTCGATGTACTCCTCCGAGAGGTCGAGTGCGGAGATTCCGCGCTCGTTCGCGCGGCCGATGATCTTGTCGTCCACGTCGGTGAAGTTCGTGACGAAGGTCACCTCGTACCCGAGGTGCTGGAGGTAGCGGCGGACAACGTCGAATACGACTATGCTCCGGCCGTGGCCCATGTGGATGTCGTCGTAGACGGTCACGCCGCAGACGTACATCCTGACCTTGCCCTCTTCGATGGGGGCGAACGCCTCCTTGCTCCCGGTGAGAGTGTTGTCGATCCTGAGCGTCATCTCTCCCTCTCGATCTCATTCTTCAGCTTGGAGTTCTCCTCGGCTAGGGAATCTACCTTTTTGGCAAGGGACCTTATCTCCTCCCCGAGCTTGCGCAGCTCGTCCCCGACGGCGTCGGGGATCTCGGAGTGCTCGAGGCAGTCCTTCATGTCCACTCTGATGCCGTGCTGGCTGACGACGCGGGCGGGGACGCCCACGACGGTGCAGTCTGGGGGGACATCCTTGATCACGACGGAGCCCGCCCCTATGCGCACGTCGTCCCCCACCGTGATGTTGCCGAGAACGATCGCCCCGGCGCCGACGACCACGCGGTTGCCGAGGGTGGGGTGTCTCTTCTCCTTCTTGGAGGAAACGCCTCCCAGTGTTACGCCTTGGTAGATGGTGACGTCGTCGCCGATGATCGCCGTCTCCCCTATGACCACGCCGGTGGCGTGGTCGATGAAGAACCTCTTCCCGATCTCCGCGCCGGGGTGTATGTCGCACCCCGTCCTCTCGTGAGCCTCGAAGCCGATCCTCCGGGCCTCTTCTTTCCTGCCCTGGAGCCACAGCCCGTGGCTCTCGCGGTACATGCACACCGCGATGAACCCGGCGTGATAGTTGATGGCGTCGTTCTCGTCGATGATGGCGGGGTCGCGTTCCATCGCCGCCTGGAGGTCTCCGGGGTCGTACTTCATCTGTCTTCGCACCCTTATCCCTCCTATCTATATTATGGGTCGTCTGCATCGGCGCCCTTCTCCTCGGGGAGGGTGATTCTCGACCCGGGGGCAAAGGTCACGGCGGGGCACTTGCCGTAGCAGTCCATGCAGAATATGCACTCGTCTTCGCGGATGTGAACCCTGCCGTTCTCCATGTAAAGGGCCTTCGGCGTGCAACGGGCGGCGCACAGCCCGCATCCCACGCAGTTGAAGGCCCTGGCAATCAGCTGTATCGCCTGATCCATCTGCCGCTCGGCGTCTCTCTCCACGGACGCCTTGCTGGTGATGGAGCCAGCGCCGTAGAATGTGACGTAGTTGGCCTGGATGGTGTCGTTCTCCTCGTCGTATCTTATCACCCACCCCAGGGCGTGGGTGAAGGGCTTGAGGACCTTCAGGTCTATGGGGCGGGAGAGGGCGGCCTCGATGCTGTATCCGAAGGCGCAGGGGGAGTAGCCGTCCTGGACCTTGACGGAGACGGGACCGCCCAGGCCCTCTTTTTTCGTGACGGCCATGGGGGGGACCTCCTTCCCGGTGACGCGGAGGATCTCGTCCTTCACGGACCGGGGAGGGGATTTCCATCTCCACAGGCCGTATTTCGTGTATTCCTCCGGGAGGCCGTTAGCCTCCCGGTACCGCTCAAGGCACGCCTCCCACTGAGGGTAGCGGGAGGTCTGGGAGACCATGTCATGGTCCCCCTCGTCGGATGCGGGGCACATGAAGCAGCCGATGCGGTCGAGGCCTCTGGCATACCAGGGGTTGAACGGCTCCTTCTTGTAGAAGATGTACAGCCAGACGTGCATGGCGGACCAGCTCTGTATGGGGGAGGCGCCGATCTGCCCCGGCGTCCACGGATTGCGCCAGACCCTAGGCTTGGCGTTCCTCGCCTCCGATTCGTACTTCCTCTGCCCTATAAACGACAGGACGCCGTCGGGGAAATGCTGGGTTATCGCCGCGACCGTGGGCCCGAGCTTGTTGGTCTTGCAGCACCAGCGGAAGTCCTTGGCGGGGGGTCCGAAGCACTCTAGGTTGTCCCAAAAGGCGTTCTCCGGTGCATCCTGCTCCAGGAGTTCCAGGCCGTGTCTCTCGGCGAAGTCGCGGACGTATTGGACGGTCTCCTCGAGTTCGAGCCCGGTGTTGACGAACATCGGCTTCACGTCGGCGCCCGCGTCCATCGCGAGCAGCATCGTCGCGAGGGAGTCCTTGCCCCCGGAGAATGAGACCACCGCCGGGAGGTCGTACTTATTCATGGTGTCGGCGATGAACGACGCCGCCTCGTCCCTCCTGCTCTCGATGGCCCCCCTGTTCGCCTCGACTGCATCCTGCCACGTGTGCCCTACGTCCGAGGAAATGGGCGTCTCCTCCTTGTGCTTCCTCGTCTTGACCCCGATGCCGTGGTCCATTCCCCCCATGTCCTTCCCAGACATCTTCGCGGTGCCGGTGCCTACGACCCTCCGGTCGGAGGTGATTATGATGACTTCGTCCTCCGGGGCAATCCCCGGGTCGGCGTCGATGATCCCGGGCGCCATCAGGTTCTTGTTCTCGCGGACGAACTGCACCGCCTCTTCGGCGCAGACCACCCATCCCTTCGTCATCGCCACGGCGATCCTCATCGCACCCTGCATCCTGACGATGAACCTCCAACCGGCGCCGAGATCGTACCTCAAGGTAGCGACTACGGCCCCGTCGCAGAGGACCTCGTCCATCCTGTCGATGGCGGGAGCTTTGTTCATGACCGCCAGGTGTCCTTCGGGGATGAGCGCCTTCCCGGTGCCGGCGCCGAAGGTGGCGTCGCAGAGCGATCTGACCCTCCTTACGTCGAAGTCGAACGCCGGACGGGAGTCGGCGGGAGGGGTGAGGGCGGTCTCCTCCGTCCCCCTCCCGCATACGGGGCATCTGCGGGCCTCCATTATTGGGAGGTTGCAGGAGAGGCACCAGCGCAGATGGTTCCTCCCCAGTTTGACCATGGCCATGCTCTGACGAAGAAGGGGGAGATTTAATAATCTATAGTCTCCGCACAACAGGGTCGTTGTTTGCCGGCCGGATGCCTTCGTCAAACCGTCCGATCCCATGAAACGGTTCTCGGTCGATTAGCGGCGGCCTATAGAACCCTCATCGGCACTCCCTTCACCAGCCTGGTTCTGTCCTCCCGTACGACGGCACGTGCGGATTTATTAAGAGGGAGCCCGATTCCCGGACCGAAGGCCTATGCAGAAGAAGATCAAGGCGTCCAGGCGCTCGATGGGTATGAACTACGCAATCCGCGAGATCCTCGTCCCCGCCGCTGCCGCTGCCGCCTGCGGCACGAAGATGTACAACTTCAACATAGGCGACCCAAACAAGTGGGATTTCAAGACCCCCGAGTACTTCAAGGAGACCCTCAGGCAGGCGGTCGACAACACCGACAACGGCTATGGGGACTCGCAGGGGAGCATCGGCCTCAGGCAGGCCATCGTCGACAGGGAGTACGAGAAGAACGGAATACGCATAGACACCAAGGACGTCTACGTCACCGCCGGCGTCAGCGAATGCATCAACGTCATGATGGGGGCGCTCGTCGAGCCCGGGGACGAGATCCTTGTTCCCGGCCCGGGGTATCCCTCATACGCTCAGTACATCAACTTCTACGAGGGCAAGACCGTCCCCTACCGCATGATCGAGGAGGAGGACTGGGCCCCCGATGTGGACATGCTTGAGAACAGGATCACCAACCGCACCAAGGCCATAGTGGTAATCAATCCGAACAACCCCACCGGGGCGGTGTACAGGGAGAAGGACCTCCGCAGGATCGGCGACATCGCCGCGGAATACGACATACCCATAATATCCGACGAGATCTATGACAAGATCGTCTTCGACGGGAGGTTCTTCTCCATGTCGCGGCTGTCCTCCGACGTGCCGAGGGCGGTCCTCAACGGCTTCTCCAAGGTCAACCTCATGCCGGGGTGGAGGCAGGGCTATGCCTACTTCATGGACGAACACGGCCTCATGGACGAGATCCGCGAGGGGATGATGAAGCAGTTCCGCGCCAGGATATGCGCCAACGTCCCCTGCCAGGAGGCGGCGAGGGCATCGCTGCAGGGCCCACAGGACTACATCGCGGACATGAACCGCAAGCTCAGGGAGCGGGCGGAGTTCAGCCACAGGAGGCTGAACGAGATTCCCGGGATATCGGCTAACAGGCCCCGCGGCGCGCTGTACATCCTGCCGAAGGTGGAGCTCACAGACTGGAAGACGGACAAGGAGTTCGTATACGACGTCATAAACTCCACCGGCGTGGTGCTCGTGCACGGATCGGGGTTCTGCGAGGAGTTCGGGCAGGGGCACTTCAGGAGTCTGCTGCTGCCGCCGGTGGGGACCCTGTCGGAGGCGTACGACCTTCTCGACAGGTTCATGCGGAAGCACCAGCGATCATCGACATGAGGCATGTCGCATGGGCGGCGAACCCCAGGGACGAACAGGAACGCCTATGCGGGAGGATGCGAGCTTCGGCGGGAGCATCTTATCCGGAGCCAAGGATTCCGAGGCCCGTTGCGCCCCGCTCCTTTCCGCTCTGCATTCTCTCTTCGAGGGCTCGGCCGTTCTCGCGGGCATCTTTTCGTCGGTGCCGTCAGGCGGCGGCATCGCTTTCACCTGCGCTTATGTCGAGTGGAAGCATCCGCGGGGATGAACCGCAGAACGGCTAGGCGGTGGGAACAGGGAGGATTCCGGGGAGTCCTCACCGGATAAGAGGTTCGATGCAGGACGGGGGAATCAGATCTTCTCGAGCCTTTGGAGCATCTTAACGACGGTGTCAACCGCGTCCCTGCCCTTCTCGATCCTGTCCATGGCCTGCAGCTCGGTCATGTCCGGGCCGGTGACGCCGAAGGCGACGGGCTTGTCGTATTCGAGGGCGAGGTCGGTGATCTTACGCGAGGCCTGCGCGATGATGACCTCATCATGCTTGGTCTCCCCTCTGATGACGGCGCCGAGGGTGATGACGGCGTCGATGTAGTCGCATTCTAGCAACTTCTTGATGGCGAGGGGCATGTCGAACACGCCGGGCACCTTTACAATCTTGGCGATCTCCACGCCGAGGAACTCCGCCTCGGCCCTCGCCCTCTCCATCATGAGCATGGTGACCTCGTAGTTGAACTCGGCCACGACCATCCCGATCTTGTACGTCTTCATTTCTCAATCTCCTGTTTCACTTTTCGTATGCGGGACCCTTGTCGGCGAAGCCCTCCCTCTGCCCGGTGCCCGCCATGGCGGCGAGCCTCCCTGGGCGGAAGAGGAGGTCGTAGACGTTGACAGCGTGCTCGCGGGCGCGCCTGTCGGCGAGACCGGCGAGCTCCCCGTCGTCGCCTGCCTCGTCCTCATGGACAAAGACCTCGATGATGTGCGTGTTCGTCATCAGCTGCGCGCTGATTAGGCCGTGGGAGGCCTCGTCTGCGCACATCTTGTCCTTGGGCATGGGGCCGGGCATGCCGAGCGCCATGCAGATGTCGCATCCCCCCTCCTCGATGAGCTTCTTGCAGGCTACCGGCAGGTCCTTCATGCCGGGCACGGTCACGCGCATTATGCGGAACCCTGTCCCGGTGCGTTCCAATTCGTCAATCGCCGCCTTCGCCATGTCGTAGCGGGCGAAGGTGGTGTCCACTATCCCGATCGTCTTCGCGGCGCTCCCCCCATGTCCCTGATCCTCGCGATGATGCGCCGTGTGGCGTTTAGGTCGTCGGCGGTCTCCTCCGCCCTCACGACCCTGATCCCGCCCAGGCCGTTCTCCTCCAGCTGCCTCTTCATCTCCTCCTCGTCGAACCTCTGGTCGTAGCCCAGGACGATGACGTCGGGACAGATCTCCCTGACGACGTCGAAGATGCGCCCGTCCCCGTGGCCGACCACCGCCCTGTCGACGGGCTTCAGCGAGCCGACTATCCTCGCCCTCATGTAGTCGGGCGTGACCGGTTCGTGCTTGTGCCGGCGTACGGTGTCGTCGCAGGCCACCACCACGACGAGCTCGTCGCCGTAAGACCTGGCCTGGTTGAGGTACGAGATGTGACCGGGGTGGATGAGGTCGAAGACGCCGGAGGCCATCACGCGGGTCATGCTCAGACATCCAGCTCCGGGCACTCCCTCTTGAAGTCCGCCCATGCCTCGAGGATCTCGTTCCCGGTGACGAACGGGACGTCGCGGTCCTCGGCGTATTTCATGCAGGCCCTCTTCCCCGCGGAGCGTCCGTCGTCGCCCATCATCTCGCATATGGTCGCCGAGGGGTGCACGCCAGCCATGTACATCATGGCCGAGGCGAGCTCGGTGTGGCCGTGGCGGTCGGAGAGGATGTGTTCGGAGGAGTTCAGCAGGTGGACGTGACCGGGGGCGCGGAACTCCCTGCCGAGGTCCTCGGCGATCTCATCCGGGGGCTTGTCCTGGAACATGACCCTGTCGAACTCGGTGATGGTGAGCGCGCGGTCGCAGTCGGGGATGCCGGTGTAGGTGTCCCGGTGGTTGATGGTGATTCCGAACGAGGATTTCGTGTTGTCGTACGGTATGTCGGTGGGCGCCATCAGGCCGAGGACGGGGTATGCGCCCCTCGCGTTCCAGAAGACGTCGGAGAGGAAGGGGAGGCCCACGGCTCTGGCGAGCCCGTACGGCGCGATGGTGCACAGCAGGCCGCCGGCATCCTTCCTCATGGTCCTTATCTTCTCGTGCGTCACGAACTGCGAGGCGACGGTCATGTCCGACTCCCCCTCCCTGTCGTCGAAGTCGTAGATGAGTATGATCCGACCGTTCCTGACCGCTTCGAGTGCCTTTTCGACGCTCATTTCGCTTCCTCCCACCTCGGGATTCGGAGAAACGACTTAAAACGCGGGTATGTACGGATATCTTGGTAGGTACCGCTACCCAACGGTTATATGCGCGCCCGCGGTTGCCGACGCATGGACGTGTCGGACATCGGCATCTCGGAGGCCTACGCCGCGTTGGCCCGCCTGCCGGAGCGGGTCGCCGAGGGCATGGCCACGGCGGTCCCGGACATCGGGCCCCGTGGGAAGGTCTGCCTCTGCGGCAGCGGGGAGGGGCGGGTCGCCTGCCTCGCCGCCAAGAACTGCATGGACTCCGTCTCGCCGTGTTTCGCAACCGTCGTCGAGGGTCCGGTGATACCGGGCTGGATCGACGAGGGCTCGCTGTTCGTCGCCGTCGACTTCGACGGGTCGTCGCGGCAGGTCCGCGCCGCCGCGAGGGCCGCCAAGGCCGCCGGCTGCGCCGTGGTGGTGATCGCCCCAGCGAAAGGCGCGGACGAGGGGGAGCATCGCGACCCCTTCCGCATGCCGTGTCCCGAGGCGGGCGTGCCCGGGTCTTCCTTCGGATTCGTCTTCGGGGCGGTCATGAAAGTCCTCGGGAGGGCGGGTTGCATGGACTCCGAAGCCGTCATCGACGCCGCCATGACCCCCCTCCGCTACTTCCGCGACAACCTGTTCGGCGACAGCAGAGACGTTATCCCGCGCGCCGCCCGCGCCCTCGCGGGCTGCGTGCCGTTCGTCTACTCCGCCGACCCCCTCGATGCCGCCGGCCACTACTGGGCGTTGTGCCTGAGCGGCATCTCCGGGACGATGGCCTTTTGCGGAAACCACCCCGAGTTCAACCACAACGAGATCTCCGGATGGGGCTCCGGGGATGCCGCCGCGAAGAGGCTAGTTCACGTCGCCCTTTGCGATGCCGGGGCCTCCGGCCTCGTGTGCGCGCTGACCTGCGAGTCCGTAAACGACCTGGTCAAGATGGGCGTCAGAACCGTCGTCTGCAGGTTCTCCGGGGCGAACGTCACCGAGCGGATCCTCAAGGCCGCGCTCCTCGGAGGGCTGGTCTCCGCCCGCCTCGACTCCGCCGAGCTTAGGAACGCAAACGAGCCTGTGGACGAGGAGTACGGGCGGCAGCTGTCCATGGACCTGCGACGCCGGTTCAGAGGCAGCGCCGGTTCCGACGCGGTCGCTCGGGTCCGCACCCTCGGAGCCGCGTGGCGGACCATACGAGAACTATTACTACAACCCCTCCGATACGAGGCCGAAACCCATGTCTCATGAAGATGTCGAATACATCCGCGAAAACGTGATGGCTCACAACGAGTGGTTCGAGGGATGCATCCCCATGATCGCCTCCGAGAACCTCATGAGCCCGCTGGCCAGGGAGATGTTGATCTCGGACTTCGCCGACAGGTACGCCGAGGGCCTCCCCGGGAAGCGCTACTACCAGGGCAACATATACGTCGACAAGGTAGAGATCAGGGCCATAGAGCTCGCCAAGAAGGTCTTCGAGTGCGACATGGCCGACGTTCGCCCGATCTCCGGCACGGTCGCCAACATGGCCGTCCTCTTCGCCTACGCCCAGCCAGGTGACACCATCACCACCTGCGCCCTCGACCAGGGGGCGCACATATCCACCTGTGAGTTCGGGGCCTTCGGGCAGAGGGGCGTCAGGTCCGTCAACTACCCGTGGAAGCTCGACGACATGAACCTCGACATCGACGGCACCGCGAAGCTGCTGAGGCAGGTGAGGCCGAAGGTCGCCCAGTTCGGCCTATCCGTCTTTCTCTTCCCCCCGCCCATCAGGGAGCTCGAGGACGTCTTCAACGAGGTCGGGTGCCTCGTGTGGGAGGATTGCGCGCACGTCCTCGGCCTCATCGCCGGCGGGCAGTTCCAGAAGCCCTTCGAGGACGGAGTGAACATCGTCTCCGCCTCCACCCACAAGTCGTTCCCCGGCCCTAACCACGGCATCGTCCTCGGGAACGGCCTCACCGACGAGCAGGTCAAGAAGATCCAGCATGCGGTCTTCCCCGGGGTCACGTCCAGCCACCACCTGCACGCCATGGCCGCTCTCGCCGTCACCCTCGCGGAGATGGACGTGTACGGCAGAGACTACGCGAGGCAGGTCTGCGCCAACGCCAGGGCCCTCGGGCAGTCCCTGTACGAGAGGGGCATGCCCGTGCTCTGCGAGAGCCTCGGCTTCACCAGGTCCCACGCCATCGCCCTGGACGTCACCAGGTTCGGCGGCGGGAGGGCCTGCGCCAAGTCCCTTGAGGACGCCAACATGATATGCAACAAGAACATGCTCCCGAGCGACACTTCCTCGGTGAACCCGTCCGGGCTGAGACTGGGGGCCCAGGAGATGACCCGTCTCGGCATGAAGGAGTCCGAGATGGACGAAGTCGCGGACCTGATCGCCCGCGTCGTCGTAAAGGGGGAGGACCCTGCGAAGGTGAAGGAGGACGTCAAGGCGCTGAAGAGGGGCTTCGACACCCTGCAGTACTGCTTCAACGCCGGCGAGCCCGCCTACAAGTACCGCAAGCTGGTGCCTTGAAATTCGAAGGGTCGGGGCAAGTCCTCCCCGGCTCGCAGAAACTTCTGGCACCCGCAGTCTCCCGATGAGGAAGCCTCGCATACGGAGGTCGATTCGCCGGCGGGGCCCGTAGGGCCCCCCATCGCCCTGCTGGGATTCTAGAATGTTCGCTGGCGGCTTCCGGCACGATGCCGGCCGCCCATGTCCGCCGGGGGAATCGGCCCTTTGCCAGCGAGGTTCCTCTTACACTCGGCGTATATGTCGTCCGCAGGCTGCAGCGTGACCCAGCCCTCCTCTATGTCCAGCGGCTTGAGATTCAGTTGCTTGAGGGCGGAGGCGCAATCGGCCTCGTACTTCTCCTCGCTCTCCTCCAGGCCGGTGTCTATCTTCAGGCCGTACTCGTAACCGGCGATGCTCATCATCCAGCGGATGTAGCTCTTGCTGTCGGTTATGCCGAAGTACTCCTTGACGGAAGGGTCCATCTGTTCGATGTCGCCCATGCCGTCCATGGCGCCGGTGAAGACCTCCCAGTTGGAGGCTATCGCGGGCGTGAGGTATAGCATGCCAGTGTAGCGCTTGGTCAGGTCGGTGTATCTTCTCCCGCCGCCGATGGCCACGCCGACGCAGTCGTCGCAGACCATCCCGTTCATGTCGCGAAACACGCAGACGGGCTTGAATCCTTGCCTGTCCGCCCATTCGGATACGTCCCAGCCGAAGTTTCCGCACATGCCGTAGTAGAGGCCCAATGCATCTATGTGCGGCTGGATCTCCGCCACCTGCCTCTCGATCTTCTCCCTCAGCTCCTTGGGGTCCTTGTGCAGGGCCAGGTCGTTGAACTGGATGACCACGTTGAACTTCGAGCGGTCGAACGGGATCCCGTCGCGGTAGAAGTCCCGGTGCGTGGCGAGGCCGTATACCAGGCCCCTGCGGTCGGCCATCCCCCGGAAGGCCTCGGCGTGCTCATCATCGATGACCCAGACCTCCTTCTCCTCGGAATCGCACAGGAGACTGTGAAGCAGTTCGTCCTCGAGCATCGGGCAGGCTATTATACCCAGAACCCCGGAAACCATGGGCTGCGGAACGGTTTGGGACTATTTACGGTCTTCCAGCCGACCGAAACCAGCGGCCAATTAGGACGACCTAATCTTTAAAAGGGTGAACACGTTACGTAACGGCGATGACTACTGGAAACCGTGAGGACTACCTCATAGCCATCCTCCGGCTCACCGAGGGCGGGGGGGTGGCCAAGACGACCGAGCTAGCCCAGTTCATGGGCGTATCGCCCGCGAGCGTGAGCGAGATGCTCAAAATCCTCGCCAAGGATGGTCTCGTCGAGTACGCGAAATACCGCGGCGTCAAGTTGACGGGGGCCGGACTTACGGAGGCCAGGCTCACCAGGAAGAGGCATCACGTCGTGGAGAGGTTCTTCACCGACGTCCTCGAGATGGACCACCAGGAGGCCCACGAAGAGGCATCCAGGATCGAGCACTCGATCTCCGACGAATCGGCCGTGAAGATGTGTAACATGCTCGGTAATCCGCCCGATTGTGACTGCCAGGTGTGCGTGGACCCCTGCAAGGCGGTATCCGGCACGGGGGTCGCCATCACCATGCTCCTCTCGGACATGAACGAGGGCGATGCCGGCAGGATATCGCACCTGAAGAACGACGACGGCGCCGTGCTGAAGAAGCTGCTCTCCATGGGTTTCGTCCCCGGTAAAAGCATCTCGCTCGACGCCAAGGCCGCCAACGGGGAGACGACCACCGTGGTCACGCTCGGCAACAGTTCGGTGGTCATCGATCCCATGCTCGCGTCCTCGGTGTACGTCGACCTCGGCAGCGCCTGACGCCGCGGGCTCGGTGTGCGTGCGATGGTCCGGGTGCTCACCGGGACAGCCGCAGCCGTCAATCGACCAATCGGGCCTAATCCTCCGTCTATCCGATAGCAGTTGCACCCCTCCCGTGCACGCTATGTTGCGGGATTTCTACGTAATTGGATTGGATGAAGCATATATAACGTTAAAATATCCTTCGAAACGACAAAAATCAAGCAAAATCGGATTTGAAGATCATGAACACATCTCACGAAAATCTAACAGATACCTGGAATGCCAATTCTGACGACTACAACAGATACTCCAAGGAAGGCCTGGAGGACAAAAAAGAACTCGAAGCCTGGAAATCGATTATGAAAGAGGTGTTCGGGGATTCTCCCCTGAAGATACTGGACATAGGGACCGGACCGGGAACAATCGCCATAGTCCTGTCTGAGATGGGTCATGAGGTCACCGCATTGGACTTTTCGGATTCCATGCTCTCTCATGCCCGGGCAAACGCATCGGCACGGGGGGCGGAGGTGACCTTCGTAAAGGGGGACGCGGCCGACCTCCCCTTCTCCGACAACAGCTTCGACGCGGTGATAAGCCGTAACGTCCTATGGACGCTTCCGGACCCGGTCAAAGCCCTCACCGAATGGAAGAGGGTCATCTCCCCCGATGGCAAACTAACCTACATAGACGGCGACTGGAGCAACGAGCTGAACAAATCTGTAAAGACCCGCTTCAAGCACCTCATCTCATCCTTCCTCATCCGTGTGACCCAACGTGAACACGTGAGCAGGATACAGGCTACGTGCGGGAAGGACCTATGGTCCGTCTCCGCCGAGAGGCCCGCTTTCGACCTCAACATCCTGAACGGGCTGGACCTCAAGGACATACGGGTCTCCACCGGCATCGATCAGAGGGTCTACTCCGGGCTCCGTGCATGGAAGTACGGCTACTATTCGGGTACCTTTTTGGTGGAATGCAGGAAGTGAGCAAAAGAGTGTGATACGGTGAGGAATGGGAAGACGGTCACGGTCATCGTAGCGGCAGTCATAGTGGCAAGCGCGTTTGCCGGCGTATGGTACGTGGCGAGCAACCAAGATACGAAATCCGATGATTTTACGCTGAAAGGGCTGCTCCTCGCGTACGGCAACGCCAATAACGACAACTATCTCGACGAGAACGATTTAGACTTAGTGAAAGACATAGCGGACGGCAACATCCAGTGGGATCGTGTGAACCATCCCCTGGCCGATGCCAACACCGATGGCAACGTGGATCAGGAGGACGTCAAACTCATCAGGAAGTTCCTCGGCAACGAAGAGGCGATCATGTATTACAGGGATTGGAACCTGGGCGTGAGCTCCGTCCATTTCCCGCTGAAGGGCAACATCGCCTGCTACGGCCCTCCCACCCTCGACATGGGAGTCATAGTCGGTTTCTTCGACAGGGTGACGCATATGCTGCAGCTGCAGAAGAGCATCGACGGCCTCAGAAAAGACCTCTACCCCGGGGCAGCCGAGAGGATAAAGAGCGTAGGGTCTAGCACTTACGACTACGAGGTGGTCGCCAAATCGGGGGTGAAGGCGGTCATCGGGTATCCGGGAAACTTCACCGAGTCGTTCATAAACAGCTCGAAAGTCACTGAGGCCTTCGACTGCATACTGCTGCCAGAGGACATATCCATACGCGGCATAACCTGGAACCATACCATAGTCACACTCGGCGTGATGATGGGGCTGCAATCGAACACCTCCAAGTACCTCGACTATTTGACGGACGTTTCGGCGAAAATCGAAAGGTTCAGCGAAAGCGTTGGAGAGAAGCTCTCCTGCGTGATTGCCAACAACCCGAAAAGCCCGGTGGCGGTGAATCTGGAGATGAATGGTAAGCCTTCCACGTCGGGCATAGTGCACAACATGCAGACGCTCCCCATGAGGTCGCTGCATCTTGTAGAAGGCAACAGCGGATGGGCCAGCAACGTGGAAATCGAAACCATACTGAAGGCCAATCCGAGCGTTGTGATAATCACGACCTGGGGGTATACCCCCGAAGGCACGACCGTCGCCGACTACCAGAGAACGATAGACATCATGGGTTCTTACTTCAAGGGGTGCGACGCGTACGAGAACGGCCGCGTGATCGGCGTCACTTACGAGATGTACGGGGCGGTCAACGGAATATCGGGGCTCCTGCTCCTGATGTCCATGCTCTGGGACGGCTCCGTCGGTTCCGACGAGGGCTGGGAGGCGATTCAGGACTACTATGACCGCTTCACCCTCTTCAAGGGCGACGTCAGGGATGCCGCCGGGTTCTTCCCGTTGACCGCTGCTAAGGCCTGATTTACGGATGCGTATGAGGATGGGCGCGGATTCGGGCGGGGAGGGGACACGGTGGGCGGTCGACCCGCAAGTCCTGTCCGCAGTCGACGATTGGATGGACCAGGAGGACGACGGCGCCTTCGAAAGCACGGTCAGGGAATACAGGCACTCCGTGTTCAGGAAGCTGTTGCTTATCGCCGTGTGCTCCGTGGTAATAGTTGCCGTGGCCGGCGTAGCCGTGGCGGTCGGAGCCTACGACATAAGCTTCCTAGACTCGTACGGGATAATCCTGGACCACATCTTGGGGCATCCACAAGATGCGACCAGGGACCACATTGTCGTAGATTTAAGGACGCCCCGGATACTGGCCGGGATACTGGCCGGGGCAGGATTCGCGGTATGCGGGGTCGTCATGCAGAGCATACTGAAGAACCCTCTGGCCGACCCCTACACCACCGGAGTCTCCTCCGGAGCCTCGTTCGGGGCCACGCTCGCCATGACGTCGGGCGCCGTGCTCCTGTTCGGGCAGTGGGCCGTGGTATCCTATTCGTTCGCCCTCTCCCTGATCCCGACTGCCGTGATAATCCTCGTCTCCAAGCTCAAGAACGCGTCCCCTGCCACCATGATAATGGCCGGAATAGGCGTGATGTACATCTTCAACGCCTTGACCACCGTTCTGATGCTGTGGGCCAACCCGCAGGACCTGGCGCGCATATTCCAATGGCAGGTCGGCACCTTGGCCAACATCACCTGGCCATCCGTGCCAATAATCGCGGCGGTGGTTCTGCCGGGGGTAGTGGCGGTGCAGATCCTGTCCAACAAGCTGAACGTCCTCGCCACGGGCGATGACACAGCCAAGTCCATGGGGGTAGATGCGGACCGCACGAGGGTGCTCTGCCTCGTACTCGTGGGGCTCATAAGCGCGGCCATAGTCAGCTTCACCGGTCTAATCGGCTTCGTCGGCCTCGTCACCCCTCATATCGTGAGGATGTTCATCGGCGCTGACAACCGTTTTCTCGCTCCCGCGTCCGCGATCTTCGGCGGGATGCTGCTACTTCTCGCCGACCTCCTGAGCAGGATCGCCATGGGGGGATCGGTGCTGCCGGTGGGGGTCGTCATGGCCTTTATAGGTGGGCCCCTGTTCATCTGGCTCATACTGAACAAAAACACAAAGGCCTGGGGATGACCATGACCGAGCTTTTCATAAAGGATCTTGATTTCGGGTACAGTGAGAAATGCCCCGTCCTCAGCTCGGTAAACCTGAGGGTGGTCGATCCGGGTTTGTACTGCATAGTCGGCCCCAACGGGGTCGGCAAATCCACGTTGGTAAAGTGCATCAACAAACTTCTTCTGCCGAAATCAGGGAAAATAACGATAGACGGGCGCAACGTGGCCGATATGAGCTACAGGGAGCTCTCTGATACCGTCGGTTTCGTCCCGGCCACTTATCAGGAATGCTTCTCGATGCCGGTCGTGAACGCCGTAATGGTCGGTCGTTTCCGTCATCAGCATTGGGGCAGCACGGAAAAGGACCTGCGCTCGGCGTACCGCGCCATGAAGTTGTTGGGCATTGAGAACCTGGCTATGAAGAACACCAACGAGCTGTCTGCAGGCCAGTTGCAAAAGGTCGCCATCGCCCGCGGCCTGGCACAGGAGCCGAGGATACTCGTCCTGGACGAGCCGACCTCCAACCTCGACGTGAAGTACCAGGTATACGTTGCCCAGCTTCTCAGGGCCATAGCCGAAAAGAGGCAGATGATCGTAATCATGATCGTCCACGACCTGAACATCGCAGCCCGGTTCGCGCACATGATCATCATGATGAAGAAGCCGGGCGTCATCCATGAAATCGGCACCCCGGCCGATCTGATAACGCCTGGAAACATCGAACTCCTGTACGGCATAGATTGCGACGTGATCGAGTACAGGGGCGCCCCGCATGTGATTCTGGGGACATCGGTGTCGGGCTGTTCGGAGAACCGATGCGAACTGGAGGTTGTGCCATTCAGAAAAAAACCGACGACCTGGATGTAATGCTGAGCGATCCGAAGACGGCAATCGTGAAGATGTCGGCACCCCTGATTGTAGCATACCTGGTTTCCAATCTGCAGCTGTTCATAGACTCTTTTTGGTGCTCCGGGCTCGGGCCAGCGGCCATGTCGGCGATATCCCTCTCCACCCCGATATACTGGATCGTGGTGTACGTGGGGAACGGCATCGGAGTGGGCGTATCCGCCGCCGTCTCTCGGGCGCTGGGTGCAAAAGACAAAAATCGCGCAGACGGTCTCGCCAGGCAGTCTGTTCTTGTAATGCTACTGATTTCGCTGCTCGTTTCCGCGATCATGCTCGTGCTCTGCGAGCCAATACTCAGGTTCATAGGCGGCGATGCGGACATAGGGTACCGTCTGGATTACGTGCGCCCATTCGTTCTGTTTTCCTATCCGCTCATCATGCACGGCATTTTCGCCGGACTCATGAGGGCCGAGGGCGCCGCCAAGAAAGCGATGATGCTCTCCGCGACCGCAGCAGGCATAAATATTGTTCTGGACCCTCTGCTCATCTACGTCCTGGATTTCGGGCTGATGGGGTCCTCCCTCGCTACCGTCGTGTCCTTCTCCGCCACGACATGCATCGGATTCTATCTGTACCTCGGAGGCCGGATGTACGTCCGCCCGGACTTCAAACGCCTCAGGTTCGACCGCGAGCAGCTGGCAGACATATTCAGCGTGGGGATCCCCCACATGTTCGAATTGATCCTGATTCCCGTCCTGGTCATACCTCAGAATTCGTTCATATACGATTGCGGGGGCAGCAACGGCATGATCGCATACAACTATCCGTACCAGTTCGTCATGATGGCCGCAATACCCTCGTTCGCCATCACCGCGGCGATGATATCCGTGACTTCGGCAGCCTGGGGTCAGAACGACCCATCTAAAGCGAGAGAGGGTTACAGGTTCTCGCTGAAGCTGTGCCTATGCATCGCCTTGGTGCTGGCGGCGACCATATTCGTCCTGGCCGATCTTCTGATAGATGTTTTCACCCATACCGAGGAAACGCGCTACCTTCACGAAGAGATGTCGCATGTGCTGAAGATATACTGCCTGATCATACCCATGATGTCCTGCGTGTGTTTCGGTTCTTCCATGCTACAGTCCTTGAAATTCGCGCAATATGCCATGGTCACCACGCTGTCCCGCGAGGTCCTCTTCATCGTCTTCTTCTACTTCGCGTCCCGGGTGTCGATGGATGCGATTTACTGGTCGTTCGTGCTCGTGCAAATGCTCGCCGCCGTTGCGATGATGGCCATCTCCAGAAAGTCATTAAAGAGGCGGGTGGAACGGAGTACCGGGGCATCGGCCTCGGCGTTCCGAACCTCAGCCGGCAGCCGTTAATGCACCCTCGCGGACGGAAAGAAGGGACCCGCGGCGGTCGGTAGGATCAAATCGCGTTCAGTCGTGCGTGTATACGGCTGCTACGCCGTCTGCGCCCTTCTTCTCGATGCGGACGAATCCGAACCTCTCGAACTGGACTGTGTCCGATTCCTCGCCTAGCAGGGCGCTCTCGACGAGCCCCTCGGAGACCTTGCCGTCCGGCATAAGGACACTCGCCCTCACGGAATCCCTGGAAACCCACTGAACCGCGCTCATGCCACCCCCGCGGAGCTGTGAGACGTCGTCGCCGGCATACCGGGCCGGGGTCGAGTAATCCAGGTTGCAGAGGTCCTTGAGCCTGATCCTCCCGTCGCGGGCGAACTGCGAGGAGTCCTTCTCGGAGATGAACACGGTCTTCGCGCCCTCGAGCCTGTACTCCCGGTAGCCCTTCGACGGGTCGCCGGGGAGCAGCGGCGCCCTCCCCTCTATCGCCTCCGCGCCCTCGATGTCGTAGCGGACGGGGTCCTGCACGAAGAAGTAACGGTGGGATACCGGGTCGATTATGTCCCGGTTCATGCCGTAGAGGTTGTCCCAGCTGAACGAGATGTCCACGCTCTTCATGCCGGTCTCAATCCAGTAGCGGCGTATGGCCTCGGGGCGTATGCCCCTCCTCTCCAGCGCCCTCACCGTCCCGGTGCGGATGTCGTCCCATCCGGCGTACTCCCCGGTGCGGATGGACTCTCTTATGAGCGAGGTCTTCAGCACGGCGTCGGGGATGTTGACCAGCCCGTAGTGGTAGTACGCAGGAGCATCCCAGCCCATGTACCCGAAGACGTACTTCTGCCTCTCGGTGTTGTTGAGGTGGTCCTTCCCGCGGATGACGTGCGTCATGCCCATGAGGTGGTCGTCCACCGCCACGGAGAGGTTCATCATCGGATATACGCGGTACTTCGTCCCCGTCCGCGGGTGGGGGGCATCGACGATCCTCAGGGCGACGAAGTCTCTTATGGCGGGATTGGGGTGGTCGATGGCGGTCTTCACGACGGCTATCGCCTCTCCGGCCCCGTAGCCGCCCTCCATCATCCTGTCGAACCTCTCTAGCTGCTCGCTCGGGGGGAGGTCCCTGCAGGGGCAGGCGGTCATCGCCTCCTTCTTCCGCCTCCAGTCCTCGGAATCACAGGTGCAGACGTAAGCGTTGCATTGCTCGAGCAGCTCCCTCGTGACCTCGTAGTAGAGCCGGAACCTATCCGACTGGACGTACGTCTCATGGCATTTCACCCCGAGCCAGTCCAGGTCCTCGGGGATCATGTCGTAAGCCTCGGGGGCGATCTTCTCGGGGTTGGTGTCCTCGAACCTGAGGACGAGTTTTCCGCCGTACCTCTTGGTGTATTCGTCGTTGAGTACTGACGCCCGCGTGTGCCCGATGTGCAGCGGGCCGGAGGGCCCGGGGGCGATTCTCATAACCGTCCCGCCCTGAACGGGGCTCTCGAGGTCGGGGAGCTCGTACGTCCTCTCCTTCCTCTCCTTCCTTAGCATCGACGGGTCGAGGGACCCGAGTTCCTTCCTCTGTGCTTCGGGAGACATGGCGTTGACGTCCCCGACGATGGACTCGATCATCTCGAAGGTCCCACCCACGTCGGACCGGAGTTCGGGATGCGCTCCGAGGACCCTTCCAGCCACCGCCTTGGGGTTCGCCTTCCCTTTGAAGAACACGGCGTTCTGCAGCGCCGTTTTCCGATCTCGACCTCGATGGGATCGGACATGTGGGTCGCTATCCGCCGCCCCTATATAAGAAAGTCGAGCGGACGGGAGGAAGGGACCGCCCCGGGGTAAGAGGTTTTGCGAGCGTCATTCAGTCCTCGGCCGGGGGTCGGGGTCCGCTCGGGACCGCGTGCCTCTTCTGGAGGAACCGGGGCCCTTCCAGCTCCACTCGCCCATGAGGTGCATGAGCGACGGCTGACGAAGCCGACCATGAACAGGCCGTCAATCAGGATGCCCACGCCGAGTGCGAAGCCGAACTCCTGCAGCATCGAGGAACCGGCGAGCAGCAGCGTGAGGAACGTGCCACCCATGATGAGGGCGCATAGGCTGATCACGCCGCCGGCCTGCTTGACGGCCTCGTCGATGGCGGTGCCGTTTTCCATGCCCTTGATCCTGTTCTCGCGGATCTTGGTGGTGAGGAAGATCTCGTAGTCCATTCCGAGCCCCAGCAGGACGACGAACAGGACGATCGGAATCAGCCACAGAACCGGCGTGCCCAGCAGGCTGTCGAACACCAGGCGGGTGAGGGCGACGGTCCAGATCACCGACATCACAATCGTGATGATGGCCCTGATCGGGGTGAGGTAACATCCGAGGATGAAGAAGAGCAGCACGATCAGGAGAACGATGACGACCAGCCTTATGAAGCTGAACTGCTCCTCTACGATGCCGGAGATGTCGCTCATCTGGGCGGAGGTGCCGGAGACGTAGGTCTCCTTGACGTCGTTCGTGAAAAACGTCCCGTAGAGCTCCCCGCCGTTCTTCAGATCGCCCCTGATGTCCGCGACGAAGTCCATCGTGTTGTCGGACATAGGCTTCTCGGTGGTGACGACCGTCATGCATACGTAGGCGCCGTTCGTCGAGAGGAGGCCGGTCCTGACGTTGAGCTGGTAGTCCATCATGTTCTGGAGGGTGACGGGTACGCCGCCGTCGACTCCGAGGACCTGGTCGTAGGCTCCGTTCCATCCGACCCTGTCAAGGACGCCCTTCACGATCTCGGCCCCGACGGGATTCCGCTCGAGGAGGCTGCTGTAGATCGCCTCGTTGACATTCTTCGGATCGGCCACGAATGCAGCGGCGGCGGCCTTGGCGACATCGTCGGTCGCCCCCTGGGAGGTGTAGGTGTTGTAGACCTTGGCGTACGCGGCGTTCTGGGCCTGCACGTATGCGAGCTGCCAGGAGGTGGCGCTGCTGACGCTGCCGACGATCTCGGGATGGGAGGCCTCGATCTTGCCAGCCATTCCTGCCTGGGTGACCTTGCCGCCGGCGAGTTCGAGGTGGCTCAGTTCGTACAGCGTCCCAGAAATCTGAGCGGAGGGCGCGCTGCCGGTGACGCTTATGGATGCTGCGGTGTATCTGATATAGGGCACGTCGGCGCCCGCGAGGGCGAACGTGCCCGCCCTCTCGATGAGGCTCTCCCTCATCTCCATGACGACGTAGGTCGGCATGATGGTGCCGCCGTCAGTCTGCGTCATGATGAGGTTGAGGCCATCGATGGACTCCGAATCAGGCATGACGGAGATGGTGTCGGAGGAGTCCTCGCTGGTGGCGAAGTAGTACGTGGTCGGGATGCAGAGTACGACGAACAGCGCCACAAGCGGCTTGGCGTACTTGTGGGTGTTCCTGGAGAGCCATCCGAAGTACCTCTTGCCGATGCTCACGAGATGCGCGTGGACACCTTTCCGGTTGCCGGAGGAGGCGGATGCGTCAGCCTTCTTGTACTTCTCTATGTTGCTGGGCCAGTAGATCCTGTCCCCGACGATGTAGATGAGGGACGGTATGAAGGTCAGGGCCGCGAGCAGGGCGACGAGGATGCCGAGTGCGAGGCAGAGGCCGAGGGTCTGCACGAGCGAGAAGGAGCACAGCGTGAGGGCGGCGAACCCGATCATTACGGAGACGCCGGAGGTGAAGACCGCCTCCCCGCCCCACATGACCGCCTCCCTGATTGCGGCGTCGTGGTCCCTGCCGCGCTTGCGCTCGTTCCTGTACCTGGTGAGTATGAACAGCGAGTAGTCGCAGCCCGCGCCGAGCATGACGACGAGAAGCAGTGTCTTCGTGATGTAGTATATGCCCAAGAACTGCCCGATGGCCCAAATGAGGGTTAGCACGATTCCGTAAGCCATCCCCACGACCGCCGGGGGCACAAACGCCGTGACGATGGCGTAGAAGAACAGCGCCAGGAGGATGAAGATCAGGGCGATGCTGAGCGGATCGACTTTGCTGACGTCCTCCATGGAGGACTTCTCGGTGTCATATGAGATGGCGGCGTCGCCGGTCACGTAGGTCTTGTTGCTCATGCCAAGGTCTCTCTTGGCGTCGGAGACGAGGTGCCTGATGTCGCCGGTCTTGTGGGTGATGTCGTAGCCGTCCTCGGCGGCGGAGAGGGCGACGAGCACGACGCCGGCTTTGTCGGTGCCCGGGGCCTTCTGGTAATTGCCGCCGTATGTGGCGACGATCTTGCTCCCGAATTCCTCGTTCAGGAGCCTGGAGAATTTGCCGAAGAAGGTGGATTGCGAGCCGGGGTCCGAACCGTTGTATATCGCGGCCTTCTCCGCGGCGTCCGCGTAGGATACGACGAGGATCTCGTCCATGCTCATCTGGACGAAGTAATCGTCCAGTATGCCCTGTCCGTTGTTGGATTCGGTCTCGGCCCCGGACATGTTAGTCATGTCGTATTCGAGGACGTCGCCGGATTTCATGGCGAAAGGGAGGGAGCAGACGAGTAGAACCAGCCAGAGCACGGCCATCGCTTTGGCGTGCCTGGTTATGAAATCTGCCATTTTTGCAAACATTGCGAATTCACTGTCCCGGGTTTAGCCATGTTGAGTATATAATATTTTTGAACATGCTCAAATCCAATCTCGGATTTCCCGTGCAGCATGGCGGTTGGGAATCCCTTTCGGCCTGAAACTGGATACGTGCATACTATCGGGAGAGGGGAGACGGGCGGTCCGATTGTTTTCTGACATGTACCAGCTAGAGCTTTTGAGCACAGTCAAAACTTTATACCCCCTCCCCAATGTCATCGTAGCCGATATCATGGTCAAGATAACGAAGTTCCAGGGCGCGGAAGCCGTCAAAAACGGGATCGAAGCGAGACGCGAATCCTCGCGCCGGCAGATAATGTTCGCGGCCATGGATCTGTTCTACGAGAAGGGCTATCAGAAGACCACCACCCGCGACATCATCTGTCGGGCAGGCATCCTCAACGGGAGCCTCTACAACCGCTTCAAGAGCAAGGAGGACATACTCCTCAGCATCGTCCATGATGCCCTCGGCGACGCCCTCGGCGAGTCGGGAAAGCTTTTCGCGGCGGAGAGCAACCCCCTCGTGGCGGCCCTGCTCCCAGGGGCGCTGGAGATATACGTCTCCAGCCGGGATCTTCGCCTTGCCGACATACTCTACGAGGCCCACCATTCGTGGACCGCCGTGGAGAGCTACATCGAGGCGTACGGGCGCTGGTCAGCCGACCACCTTGAGCGTTTCGGCTTCCAGAGCGGGGAGGGAGGGAGGCTGAAGATAATCTCCATCGTCGGTGCCGTGGGGAACATTGCCGGGTACTACCTCAACGGCGGCACCGCGCCTATCCGTGACTCCCTCTCCGGGTTCGTCTCCCTCTCTGCCGGGGTGTTCAGGCTCCCCGTTCTTGATGTCCAGGGCATAGTCGACAGATTGATCGCCATCCTCGAGTCCGGGGATGTAATCATCTGCGGTCACGCGGTGACTGCGAACGGTTTGGACGCAGTCGCACCTAACTAAGATTAATTATCGCTACGCCCATGGCCGGGCATGGCATTGGACAGAGAATCGCTCTGCTCGGCGGAGGTCGTCAGGGACAGGATCGACCCCGATGGGTACGACGCCACCCGCTACCTCCTCTCGGATCAGGGGAAGACGTTCCTCTTCGAGGACCTCAACGGCGGCAGGGCTGCCGGCAACGTGTACTCCACCCGCGAGAAGATCGCCGCGGCCATGGGGGTAGAGAAGGAGGACATCGTCGCCCACATACTCGGCGCGCTAGAATCCCCCTGCGGGACGGAGGAGGTGGAGAAGCCAGCGTTCAAGGAGGCTCCGCTTCCCTCCGACCTCACCGCGCTCCCCATCGCGAAGTACTTCCCGGAGGACGCCGGCCGGTACATCTCCGCCGGCGTTGTCGTCTCCGAGTACGGGGGGAAGCGGAACGCCTCCTACCACCGCATGCTCGTCCGCGGGAAGGACTCTCTGGGAATCAGGCTGGTCCCCCGCCATACCTTCACGCTCTACAACGAGGCGAAGAGGGACGGCGAGGACCTGAGGATAGCGATCTGTATCGGCGCCCCCGCCGAGGTCATGGTGGCCGCCGCGCTTTCCGTCGACTTCGGCATGGACGAGCTCACCGTCGCCTCTGCCATGCACAGGAAGGGGCACGGTTCGCCGCTAAAGGTCGCGAAGTGCGCGAACGGGCTCGTCGTCCCCGCCGACTGCGAGTACGTCATCGAGGGGAGGATTACCGCCGAGACCGCGCCCGAGGGCCCGTTCGTGGACATCGCGGGCACGTACGACGAGGTGAGGGAGCAGCCCGTGGTTAAGGTGGAGAGGATATGGTCCAAGAAGGACCCCGTCTTCCAGCTCCTGCTGCCGGGAGGGTTCGAGCACTACCTCCTCATGGGCGTGCCCCGCGAACCGATCATCTACCGCACCGTGAGGCAGGCCGTGCCCCGCGTGAGGAACGTCCGCCTCACGGAGGGCGGCTGCTGCTGGCTGAACGGCGTCGTCTCCATTTCCAAGAACAAGGAGGGCGACGGCGTGAACGCCGTCATGGCGGCGTTCACCGGGCACACCTCTATGAAGAACGTCATCGTCGTGGACGATGACATCGACATCTTCGACGACCGCGAGGTCGAGTGGGCAGTGGCCACGAGGATGCAGGCCGACAGGATCATCAGGATACCTTGCGCCGCCGGGTCCTCCCTGGACCCCTCGGCTTGCGGCACGACGTGGAAGGTCGGCTACGATGCCACC
This sequence comes from Methanomassiliicoccaceae archaeon COG_1, assembly GCA_028561875.1. Classification (GTDB taxonomy): domain Archaea; phylum Thermoplasmatota; class Thermoplasmata; order Methanomassiliicoccales; family Methanomethylophilaceae; genus Methanomethylophilus. The sequence continues at coordinate 86,799 of JAQQTI010000005.1, read as the reverse complement.
CTCCCCCTCGGGGCCGACAGGTCGCCCTTCGTGAGGGCGACCGTTCCTCGGAGAAACTGAAACCCGGGCGGGGGTCTTGCGCCCTCTCATCTTCTACCGAAGCAGATGTTGATGTCGCTCTGCGCCCGGCGCTGCCGGTCGGAGACCAGCCGCCCGGCGAGGCAGTCGGTGACCCTTCCGTCGGCCTGGCCATCGACGCCCGAGTAGATTTCGATGTCCTGGTCGAACATCCTCTGCCGCCCGCACTCGCAGACTTCCTCGCTTATAAGCACGTCGATTCCCTTCGACTCGAGGTACGCAATCACCGCGTCGTGTCCCCTCGCGGCGTTCTTCTCCACGGAGGACGAGACGACCCTCCCGCCCTCGACCTCGTAGAACTTGAAGGCGGGGGAGCTGCCGAAATGGTGGTGCACCCTCCCCGCCTCGTATGAGACCGCTATCCTCATTGCCCAGCAATCCTCCCACGGGGCTTAATCGTTGCCGGTCGGGGATCGGTTCCACCATTCTCCGGAGCGGTCGAAGGTCTCGTCCCTGTCGGGCCCGATGCTGACTATGTCCGCCGGTACGCCTGTGCGTTCCTCTATGAAGGCTACGTAATCCCTCATCTCCCTCGGGAGGGCGTCGTACCCCTCCCTCACCGCGGTCTCGGCGTCGTCCCATCCTTTCCATCCCTTCAGCTCGGTGTACACCGGCCTCGCTCTCTCGAGCTTCTTGATGGACGCGGGGAAGCGACCAGTCCTCTCGCCGTCGATCTCGTACTCGGTGCACACGGGGACGGTCTCCAGGTCGTTCAGCACGTCAATCTTGGTGACCGCCAGCGAGGAGAACCCGCAGAGCATGTTCGCGTGGTTCACAACGACGAGGTCGAGCCATCCGCATCTCCTGCCCCTGCCGGTGGTGACGCCGAACTCGCCGCCCTTCTTCTGCAGGGCGAGTTCGTCCTCCTCAGAGAGCTCGGTGACGAACGGCCCCTCGCCCACGCGGGTGGTGTAAGCCTTCACGATGCCGAGCACCCTGTCCAGTCTGTTCGGCGCGACACCCGCGCCGGTACACACTCCGCCGCCCATGGTGGCGGAGGAGGTCACGAAGGGGTAGGTGCCGTGGTCGATGTCTAGCATGGCGCCCTGGGCGCCCTCGAACATTACGTTTTTGCCGTCGTCAAGGGCCTCGTTGACGAGGACGGAGGTGTCGCAGATGTACTTCCTGAGCTTCGCGCCCCACCCCGACATCTTCTCGAAGAGCGACTCGGCGGTGCAGCAGCACTCCTCAGCGCCCAACATCGCCATGAGGTCCTTCTTGTACGGCAAGAGCATGGCGATCTTCTCCCTCAGGGTGTCCTCCTCGAGGAGGTCGCCGGCACGGAAGCCGATCCTCGCAATCTTATCCTGGTAGGCGGGCCCGATGCCTTTCTTGGTGGTGCCGACGGGTTTCCTTCCGCGGTATCTCTCCTCGGCGCCGTCCAGCTTCTTGTGGTAGTTCATGATGAGCGCCGCACGGTCGGATATCCTCAGCCCGTCTACGCTGCCGCCCGCCCGCTCCGTTTGTTCTATCTCGTCGAGGAGCTCCGCCACGTTCACGACGGCGCCGTTGCCGATGACGGCGAGCTTCCCCGGCCTGACCACCCCCGAGGGGAGACCGTGGAGCTTGAACACCCTGTCTCCGACGACGATGGTGTGCCCCGCATTGTTTCCTCCCTGGAAACGCACGACGAGGTCCGCGTCCGCGTCGAGGAAGTCGATGATTTTGCCTTTTCCTTCGTCCCCCCACTGGGAACCGATGACCGCTAGGCTGGGCATTGCTATCGGGGGCGCATATGGCGCGGGGGTATTAGTGCTTGATTGATGGTTACGTCGGCGTCCCATCCCGCCCACCGGGAGGGGGCGGGGGAACACGGGGAACGGGCGCGCCCCATCGAATTGTGGCCTGTCGCGGCCGATCCAACGGACGGGGACACCATCACCTGCGCCCGGCCTCGACGTACCTCTCGATGATCTCCTTCAGTGGCAGGTCGGTGACGAACGACGTCGGGGAGAAGTGCGTCTTCGACGCATGCCCCGTCTCGTTGAGCATCGCCACGAACTCCTCGAGATTCGGCGGGGAGACCTTGGTGAGCCGTGAAAGCTCGCTCACGTCGTAGAGGAACGGCACGGAATCGATCTCGTCCTTCCACAGTGCCAGCTCCTTGATGCAGCGCTTCTCCTCGGCCATCCCCTCGGGGGACATGCGGGATATTAGCTCTTTATCGAACAGCGGGCCGAGCCAGAACGGGCCGAGAGGGTGTTCGGCGTCGTACCTCTCGGACGTCTCGCGGGCGAGCGTCTCCCGGTCGTACTTCATGTACCCGAGCCGGGACAGCATGCGGTCGCAGGCCGCCGTTCCCTCCTCTACCCGCACGTACGCCCGGTAGTAGTGGTCCGAGTAAAAGGCGAGGATCGGGCGCATGCCCCGGTTGAACTTCCCCATCTCCCTGGCTATGTTGCAGAGGAGTATCCTCAGCCCGCCTTCGTGGCACATGTGGCCGCGCACCGGTTCGCACTGGTAGCGGCGGCGGCATTTAGCCGCCTGTGCCCCGTCTAGGGGGGCGGTGTCGGTGGCCGTGACGGCCAGCACCCCGCCGTGCCGGCATCCGCGGATGGCGGACTGGATGAAGAGGGAGGGAGAGCCGAACGGGTCAAGGTCCACGTAGTCGTATGAGCTGTCCGAGAACAGGCAGTGCATGTCCATGTTAGACGCTCTGCAGTTTCCCAAACCGTTGAGTTCGATGTTAGCCTCGATGTACGGAACCGCGCCCGGGTCCCTGTCGTTGGCGGTGACCTCGACGCTTGGCACCTCGTTCGCTATGCGTACCGCCCGCGAGCCGGTAGCGGTCATGGCGTCGGCGACCGTCATGTCAGGCCTGCCCAAGGCCCGCAGCAGCATTATGCTCACGTCCCTGTTGAACGCCATCTGCTCGTTGAAGAAAACCGAGCCTCTCTCGATTCTACCCGGGCCACCGCGCGAACGGGTCTCCGGGACGAGTATCCGTGTCCTCCCTTCGGTGATGACCGCGCCCGGGGGCATCAAACGTTTTCACCGTTCATGAGGCCCATGATCTTGTGGGGAAGGAGGTTCCGGTTGGTGGGGGTGACCTCGAGGATCCTCACGTCGTCCCTGCGCCTGATATCCTGCAACAGGGGGTTCCGGGACTTCTTGTGGAGGGTGATGATCATGGGCTTGTCCACGTCGAGGGCGTCGTTGACTGCGTCGACGAAGGCGCGGCTCTCCACCTCCACCCTCCCCACCTCGTCAATCACTATGAGGTCACACTCCTCGCAGGCGGTCTTGATGGCCTCTATGGCCACGGACTCGAAGAGCGAGAGATCCACGCCCAGGTTGCCGAGCGTTACCTTGCTTTCGAAACCCGGGATGGCGAATACCGCCGATTCCCCGGTCCTGATGTTGGTCACCGTCATGCCGGTGCTGTGGCGGCCGTCGCTGGTTTTCTCGTCGATCATGCCGCCGATGGTAACGTTCTGGTCCGACAACATCTGCGTAACGTACTTGAGAGTGTAGGTCTTACCGGCGCCCGGGAGCCCCGTAATACCTATCTTGATGTTGTTGACCAAGCAAAAAACCCCTGGCGTGGTATGGCTTAATCAATATTTAAGGGATTTCAGACTCTTCTGCCAGTGAAAAAATCATCAGACAGAAGACATCGTTCGTCTGCGACGGACGATATGTACATCAGGGGGTACCTGAGCTCACGGTCGTAGCGCATCTCGGCGGTCACCCTCTTCCCGCCGACCCTTACGACGACGACGGCGTCGATCATATCGCCGTCCAGGCTCGAGTAGGTGTACTGATCAGTCTTGTCCCCGCCGTCGCGGGTGACCCTTATCCTCGCCGATTCGACGTAAGGCTGCGTTTCTATCGCGCTTTCGATGGAGCGTTCCAGGTCGTGCACGGAGTCCTTGCAGAAAGGGGTGCCGACGAACTGGTGGTAGACCGTCGCCATCTTTATGCCCGCCTCGAAGGCGGCGCGCTCGCCAACGGTGCAGGAGAAGCGCGACGCCGCCCTGTCCTCCCTGTTCCCGGCCATGCGCCTCCGAACCCGTCGGCACTATAAAACCTATAAGGAGCGGAGCCGATGGCGCGCCGAGGCGGCCGGATGACGATCCTCCGCGCTGACTGGTGATGAGCCCTATGAGTGCCGACGGCTGCCTCACACGCCGGGGACGTCCATGTTCATGTAGGCGATGAAGTCGGAGAGCTTCATGCCCTCCCCCCACCTCATCACGAAGTTCCCGCTCCTGCTCACGTCGAGGGCGGGGATCCTCCGGCGCAGGAGGGCGGCCTTCCCCTTGAATTCCGCCTCGGACGGAACAGTGAATATCCTCCACGGGTCGCCGCGCACGCCCTTAAGCCTGTAGGCGTACACCGCGATGATGTGCGAGCGATCGCATTCCTCGAGCATGCGGTTCACCTGCTCGGTGAGCTTCTCGCTACGACTCATGTAGAGCACTTCCTTCTCGGAGCTCTTCACCTCGATGGGGAAGGAGTAGTCCCCCCGGAGGGCGACGAGGTCCACCCCGAACGAGCCGGCGGCGCGGATGACCAGGAAGGGGAAATCCGACATGGAGTTGTAGGCGCCGGTTTCCGTCGGGTTGCAGGTCTTAACCATCTTGCCTATGCTCTTCCTGTCTCCCGATAGGAGGTACTTCAGTTCGCGTTCGTAGATGTCGCCGGGCGCAGTCATCTCTACTCTCTAGGTGCGGGGAGGTATAAAAACCAGGGAGGGGAGAGGTGGCCGAAAGTGACCGAAAGTGAGAAAACGGGCCAAAGGGGCGATGCCCCTGGGAATCAAGGCGTGAGCCTGGTCAGGTCCCTCGGGAACAGGATGGCCTCCCTGACGTTCGGGAGGTCGAGCATCTTCTCCAGGAGCCTGTCGAGGCCCATGCCCCATCCGCCGTGGGGCGGCATGCCGTATCTGAACGCGGCGAGATAGTCTGCGAAGCCTCCCGGGTCCAGCCCCTTCTTCTCCATCCTCGCGACGAGCGCGTCGTAACGGTGCTCCCTCTGCCCGCCGGAGGCGATCTCCTGCCCCTTGTAGTCGAGGTCGAAGGAGAACGAGTACGGAGTGCCACCCTTCTCCATGATGTAGAACGGTTTGGCCTCCTCGGGGTACTCGGCGATGAAGTACAGCTCGATGCCCCTTTCCCCCATGATCTCGCCGACGAGCTTCTCGCCCTCGGTGCCGAGGTCGTCGCCGTCCTCGAGCGGCAACCCTCTCTCCCGCACCATCCCCAGGCACTCAGTGTAGGAGAGGACGGGGTACGGCGCGGCGGGGACCCGGAGGTCTTTGTCGAGAAGGGCGAGCTGCTCTGCGCCCCTCTCCCTCAGCTTGGATAGCACCTCGGAGATGATCTCGGCGATGAGGCCCATGATTTCCTCCTCGTTCGCAATCCAGCAGAGCTCGGCATCGAAGGATGCGAATTCGGTGACGTGCCTGGTCGTGTTGGACTCCTCGGCGCGGAAGGCCGGGCCGATCTCGTATATGCGGTCCATGCCGGTGCCCATCAGCATCTGCTTGTAGAGTTGCGGGGACTGGGCTAGGAAGGCCGGCCTTCCGAAGTAGTCTACCTTGAACAGGGTGGCGCCCCCTTCGGCGCCGGAGGCGGAGACCTTCGGGGTGGTGACGCACAGGAAATCCCTCGCCGCCATGGCCTCTCTGATGCAGTCGTACAGGATCGAGCGGAGCTCGAACACGGCGCGGACCTCGGGCTTGCGGAGGTCCATGAACCTGTTGTTGAGGCGGGTGTCCATCTCCGCGTCGACCTTGTCTACGACACCGAGCGGGAGAGGCACGGCGGATTTGGAGAGCACTTCGCAGGAGATCGGGACCACCTCGAGGCCGAGGGCGGTCTGATTGCTCTCCTTCACCTCGCCGGTGACCGAGACGACGGACTCCCTCGGGAGTTTGGTGAGCGCCTCGAAGAGCTCCGGTTCGATCCTCTTCTTCGGCAGGGTGATTTGTATCGTCCCGTATCTGTCGCGGAGGGTGACGAAGGAGATCCCTCCGAGGTTCCTCGTGTCCTGCACCCATCCGTTGACTGTGGCGGTGCCGTCGGAGACGGCTATGTTGCTGGAGTTTCTGACCGCGGTCATGCTAACGTCCCGAGTTAGTCGGGCGCGGTATATAACGAATTCACTTCGAAGGCACCTCCGTGGGTTCGATCAGGGCATGCGGCGTCCCGCGTAGCCGGTCTGCGGGGCGAGCCCGCGGGGACAACCGCCGAGGAGGGAGGGGACCGTGGGCCCCGCATGCGGCATCTGGCTCTTCGGTCGACGTTCCCCGCAGGGGTTGCTGAACGAGGACCCTCCGAGGTTACTGAGCGGCCCCGCCGCTGGAACTCCGGGGCCATTCCCCCTTCGGCGGAGACTACCGGGCCCATAGCCCCGGTCGCGCGGGCGGGTTCTGGTTCTTCTCCGGTCCGCATACCCCTGCCATATCCGAACGGTGTCGGATTCACACGAACAAAGCGGAAGGACAGGCAATGCTGGTGGGTTCCTACTCGAATCCTGCGGTTCCCGCACCGTTCCGCTTCGCCGCGGCCCTGCTGTCCCTCCGCATTTTCCCGATCAAGCAGCCGGTTCCCGTCGAACATCGCAGGGCCCGAGCACGGGCAGGCCCTCATCAGCCACGATGACCAGTCGTTCTGCCGCCGTCCTCTTCAGCTTTTCGAGGAAGAGGTCCCTGCGGCCCCTTGCGGATGGCAGTCCGCTACTGGCTAGACATTCACTCCTGCCCGCCGTTCCCGGAGGCCAGGGCCGTGGCCTTCAGCGGGAGGATGGCGCTTCCTGGCGTCGCTCGCTGATTTCGCGCCCGCCCCCGCGCGAAAAAACGTTATAATAAAAGACGAGATTGCGGGAGCACTAACACGGTGAACACATGGCTAAAGAGAAGGTCACGGTTTCTATCATCAAGGCCGACGTCGGTTCGGTCTGCGGTCACATGACCCCCCACCCGTCCATGATGGACGTGGCGAGGGAGATCCTCGTCGACAAGCAGAAGCAGGGCGTCATCGAGGACTTCTACGTCACCCGCGTGGGCGATGACATAAACCTTTACATGACCCATTACAAGGGAAACAACAGCAGGGACGTCCACGGGGCCGCGTGGGATTGCTTCCAGGCCGCGACCAAGCTAGCCAAGGAGATGCACCTCTACGCCGCGGGTCAGGACCTCCTCACCGATGCCTTCTCTGGCAATGTCAAAGGCGCCGGGCCCGGTTCCGCGGAGATGACGTTCGAAGAGAGGCCCTCCGAGCCTCTGCTGTTCTTCATGGCGGACAAGACCGAACCCTCGGCCTACTCCCCCATCCTATCGAGGATCTTCCTGGATCCGTTCACCACCACCGGCCTGGTCATCGACGAGCGCGCCAAGAGGGGCTTCGACGTCGAGATCCAGGACGTCATGGACCACAAGAAGGTAGTCATGAGCTCCCCCGAGGAGACCCTGAGCATCCTCTCGCTCCTCGGAGACACCTCCCGCTACGCAATCAAGAGGATATGTTCCCGTGCCGGGCTCGGCCCCGCCTGCGTGGTCTCCACCGACAAGCTCAATCTCACCGCCGGCAAGTACGTCGGCAAGGACGACCCGGTCTGCGTCTGCAGGGCTCAGTCAGGGTTCCCGTCCGTAGGCGAGTACACCCAGGTGTTCCAGCAGAACCCCTGGCTAGTTGCCGGCTGGATGAGGGGCTCCCACACCGGGGCGCTCTACCCCTGCGGCGAACTAGACAGCAACCCCGTCTACTACGACGGTCCGCCCCGTATCGTCTGCCTCGGGTTCCAGCTCTGCAACGGTCGCCTCCAGGGCACCGAGCCCGCGGGCGCCAAGGGGGGCGAGCACAGGCCGGTCGACATATTCGGCAACAGCACCTGGGACAAGGCCAGGCAGGATGCAATCAAGGCGTGCCAGCTCATCAGGAGGCAGGGGCCGTTCGTACCCTCGATCCTCGGCGCCGAGGAGATGGAGTACACCTCCCGCCCGGCCGTCCTGGCGGACCTGAAGAAGAGGTTCGAGGACATTGAGTGAGATCCGCAGGCCCGTCCTGGCGGTCAACTTCAAGGCCTACGGGCAGGTGGAGGGCCCGGGCGCAGTGGATCTGGCCATCGCTTGCCAGGACGTGTCCGCAGAGACCGGAGTCTGCATCGCCGCGTGCCCCCCGACGGTGGAGCTCTCCGCCGTCGCCCGCGCGGTGAGGATCCCCGTGCTGTCCCAGGGCGTCGATCCCCTCGACGCCGGCCCCCGCACGGGGTGGGTCACCCCTTCCGCCGTCAGGGCGTGCGGATGCGCGGGGACCCTCCTCAACCATTCCGAGCGCACGCTGGGTATGAACGCCATAGCCGACGCGGTAGCCCTGTGCCGCAGGAGCGGCCTCGCGACCGTCGTGTGCGCCGATTCCGAGGTCACCGCCGCGGCCGCCGCGGAGATGCGCCCCGACTTCATCGCCGTAGAGCCTCCCGCGCTTATCGGGGGCGATGTTTCCGTCACGACGGCCAGCCCCGAGGCCGTCTCCGAAACCGTCCGCAGGGTGCGCGCGGTCGACGAAGGCATCGGCGTGCTATGCGGCGCGGGCGTGAAGAACTCGAAGGATGTGTCGAAGGCCCTCGATCTGGGCGCCGACGGCGTCCTCCTCGCCTCCGGGGTGGTCAAGGCGGCCGATTGGAGGGCCGTCCTCCGCGAGCTCGCCTCGGGATTCTGATTTTTAACTTGTAACGCGTATTCCTGCCCGGGATCAGATGCGCGCCACATTCAAGTTAATTCTCGCCGCGGCTCTGCTCGCGGCCCTGGCACCCTTAGCATTCATGTCGTACGGCTCGGACGCCGACGGCGCCGACGTTCTGTTGTCGGAAGTCGACCCGCCGGACGCCGGGGGGAAGGCATACGGGTTCTCTGTCACCAACTACGGCCCCAAGGAGGTGGACCTGAAGGGGTACTATTTCACGGACAACTCCAAATCCGGCCGGGTCACGGTCACGTCGTCGGTCGTCCTCGCACCGTCGGATACGGTCACCTTCGCCTCCGAGAAGGTCGAGGGGGACCCGTTCCAGACCGGGAAAGTGTACGCGTTCGGGGACCGCACCGAGGTGGCAAAGGGCTTCTCGCTATCCGTCTCCTCCGATTACGTGGTCATGCACGACCCGTCGGGAAACGCGGTAGACTCCTTCGCCTACGGCAGCCTCAAGGCCTCCCCCGAAGGATGGAAGGGCCAGCCGGCCTACGTGAAGAACGGCGATTTCGCCGTGCGCATCGGCGCCGTGGACTCCGACACCCGTTCCGACTGGAATTTCTACAAGGAAGGCTGGAGCATGTACTCCTACGGGATGTCTTTCGAGGGTGCGGAGGTAACATCGTTCGCGTTCCCCGACAGCGGGGGCGTCCCGATCTTCCGCGCCCTCGAGGGGGCGACGGAGTCCGTCCGCATATCCATATACCTGATCAGCAGCCCCAACGTGATCGCGGAGCTCATCGGGCTCGCGGAGAAGGGCGTCGACGTGAAGGTCATGGTCGAGGGCAACCCCCTCGGCATAAAGGTGCAGTCGGAGAACAACGAGCTTTCCCTTCTCCGGTGCCTGCGGGACGCCGGCGCGGAAGTCAGCGTCATCAACTACCCAGGGGCGGACGCCGGCAGGTACTCCTACGTGCACAACAAGTACGCCGTCATCGACGGCGATACCGTGGTGATCACGTCCGAGAACTGGACGAAGGAGAACCTCACCGCCGGCAAGGGGAACCGCGGATGGGGCGCGGTGATCGAGCATCCCGGCTATGCACGTTACATGCAGCGCGTGTTCGAGAACGACTGCACCGGGAAGCACGGGGACGTGCTGAGCCTCGCCGAGGCCGAGGAGAGGTACGCTGCGAAGAGCGACTACAGTCCGACCAAGTACTCCGGGGACCTGACGTACAGCAGCCCGGAGGATGTCGGCGGGACCGCCACCTTCACGGCGACGGTGTCGCCGGTGCTCTCCCCCGACAACTCCTACAACACCCTTAGGCAGGTCTTCTACTCCGCGACCGGAACGCTCTACGTCGAGGAGATGGACATCGACGCGGTCCTCTCCGCCGTTGAAGACCCGTCGTCCGCCCTGTACTGGTTCAGGGACGCCGCCGACCGCGGCGTAGATTCGAGGTTCGTACTCGCGGCGGACGGCAAAGGGGAGCATGCGGCCATCGTAAACGACCTGAATGGCTCCACCAAGGTCAAGGCGAAGCTCATCGACCCGAGGAAATCCGTGGACGGCTTCTCCACGATGCACAACAAAGGCATAATCGCGGACGGCAGCGCATGGGTCGGTTCCGTGAATTGGACTATGAACTCCTTCGATCGCAATAGGGAAACCGCGGTTTACATCCAATCCAAGGACGCCGCGGCATTCTATTCGGTCTATCTGCTAAAGGACTTCGGCGACGTGACTCCCACGATGGGCAACGGGTCCCCCGCCGGATCGGGCAGGGACCCTTCAGTCCCCATTACAACCAGGAGTAACTACCCAGACGTCCAGGGCACCGGCCCCGCTGGGCCGGAACCCGATCCGAAGCCGGGGGAGAACGATACCAGGACCTCATCCGAGGAGAGCAAGGCGCCGATCGCCATCGCCGCCGCGGCGCTGGCCCTGCTCGCAGTCGCGGGCGCGTCCGCGCAGAGGAAAATGAGGCGTTCCGGGCCCTCCTCCGGAAAGAGTAAAGGGGGCAAGGGCGGGAGACGCTGATAAAATCAGGACCCTGCATGTAGGGTCCGTTCTTTATAGCCTGGCCTGCAATCGATTAGGCGTGAGGAAGTCTGCCGCCGCACTGCATCCCGCGTCCGCTGCCGTCGTATGGGTGCTTCTGTTAGCCCTAGTTCCGATTTGCACCTCGTCGGCGGACGGGGGCGGGCTCCTAATAACGGAGGTGAGCCCCTCGGAGGAGGGGTTCACCCTAACGAATTTCGGCGGGTCGGAGGTGGGGCTCGCCGGCCATTCCGTTACCGACGGGGAGGGGACGGTATCGTTCAAATCCGGCAGCCTGGCTGCTGGAGAGTCCATCACGGTGGCGAAGGCCGCATCAGGATGGTTCTCTTCGCGCGTGGGCACGCTGCACTTCGATTCCGCGAGCATCGAGAAGAAGGGCAGATTCATCCTCGCCGACGGCGGTGACGAGCTCTCCCTGGCTTACGCGGGGAAGGTCGTAGATGCCGTGTGCTACGGCTCCTCGAAGGGTGCCGAGGGATGGAATGGCAAACCCGTGCCGATCCGTTCTGGGGAGTACCTCAGGAGGACATCGCTGGAGGATACTGACTCCGCCGCCGATTGGAGCAGCACCAAACCGGGGCGTACGTCGCTGACGTTCAGCGTGAGATACGACGCGGTGGTGGAGCCATTCTCCTTCCCGGAGAGCGGCGGCATGCCTGTCTACCGCGCCCTCGAGTCCGCGGAACGGAGCATAGACATCTCGATTTACTTCATGTCCTGTCCGAACGTGTACGCGCTACTCCTCGACCGCATCGCGCATGGGGTGTCGGTGCGCGTGCTCGTCGAAGGGCAGCCGCTCGGAGCGGATACCGGGGCGGAGATGCAGTTGCTGCGTGCTGTGGAGGACGCCGGAGGGGACGCCAGGATCATAAATCCGCCCGGCGCGAACTATCGGAGGTACGCGTACGCGCATGGTAAGTACGCCGTCGTCGACGGCGATACAGTGGTGATTACGTCTGAGAATTGGACGCCCGGGAACATGGGATACGGCCAGGGCAACAGAGGATGGGGGTCGGTGGTGGAGAGCGAGGGGTACGCGTCGTACATGCATGCGGTGTTCGAGAACGACTTCGATACGAAGTGGGGGGACGTCGCCAAGGTGTCGGATGTTTACCCATCGTTGGAACCGTACCCCGGCGCCCTGGTCTACGAGAGGCGTTCCGACCGCGGCAATCCGTCCCATCCTTGCACGGTTTCGCCAGCAGTCTCACCCGACTGCTCCGCGGTCGCACTGCGCGCGCTGATGTCCTCCGCGGAGGAGAGGATTTACGCCGAGGTCATGGACATAGGCTCTTCAATCTCGTCGTCCCGGTCCGACGGCCCCGTCTTCTGGATGGCGGAGGCCGCCGAAAGGGGCGCCACGGCCGAGCTGATTATCGACGCATCATGCGACGACGCGGACGGGAAGGCGAGGGCCATCTGCATGGCGACCGGCATAGAGGCGATTACCAAAAACGGAGGCGAGGGGTACTCCCTCATTCATAACAAGGGGGTCGTCATCGACGGCGGCGTTTGGATAGCGTCGGTGAACTGGACGGAGGCATCTTTCGGACGCAACAGGGAGGCCGCCGCGTTCATCGATTCCAGGGAGGTCTCGGACTTCTTCGCCTCCCTCTTCGAAGAGGACTTCGGAGTGAACATCCATACCGTGAGGAGGGACGGGCTGGGGATGGAGTCCCGCGTCGTGCCATCTGAGTCTGGGTACAAGGTGATTCTCGCCGCGCACGGCCCGGCGGGGTACTCCTACGAATGGTCCTTGGGCGACGGGACGTCCCGCACGACAGGCGTTGGCACGGCGGTCTTCGACTCCCCCGGAGCAGGGTCGTACACCGCCACCGTCCGCCTAGCCGGCACCGATGTGAGGGACTCCACGCAATACGAGGTGCCCAGAGGGGGTGAGGGCGGGGAATCGCTCCTTATTTATCTCGCAGTGGCAATCGTGCTGTCGCTGGGCACGGTCGTATCCGTTCTCAGAGAGAGGCTCGCAACAGGCGGCAGGAGAGGAAGTCTGCGGAGGTGAGGATTATGAGGCGCGGCGACGCCGACAGGGCGTACGCCGTCATGTGCGCGGCACTCGACGAGTACTTCGACCGCTCGGTCGTCGATTATTTCATACTGCAGTGGCCGGACGGGCAGATCGTTGCCTCCGAGCCCGTCGGGAACATAATAGGCTACCTCGCAGGGGCGAGGCTGCAGAACGGTCGCGCCTCCATCTCGCTGTTCTGCGTTTCGCCGGAACACCGGGGCAGGGGCGTCGGCTCCTCCATGCTCGACCGCTTCATGTCCTCCGCGAGGATAGCCGGCTTTCGTGCAGCCCAGCTCGAGGTGAGGCAGGACAACGCCCGGGTCGTGGAGTTCTACCGCAGGAGGGGGTTCATGGTCGCCGAGGTCCTGCCGGGGTTCTACAACGACGGCGGCACCGCGGTGAGGATGATCGGCTCAACCTCTCCGCGCAGTTTTATATCCTGAACCTCTAGAGGTTGGCATGAAGTCCGCTGAGGGCGAGTACAGGGACGCCGAGGAGGCCCTCTCCAAGGGGAACGTCGCAGAGGCATTGAGCGCCTTCGCGGACGCGGCCGTCAGGGGGTACGCCCCGGCGGCGTACCGCGCAGGGAGGATGCTCGATAAGGGCGAGGGGTGCGAGGCGGACGCTGCCTCCGCGGTCCGGATGTACGCCAGGTTTCCTGACGACATGGGCTGCGCCTTCCGTCTCGGCATCGCTTACTACCTCGGCAGGGGCGTCCCGCGGGACTACGTGAAAGCCCGCGGCTTTTTCGAGGCCTCCGCGGGGAAAGGATGCGCGAAGGCGATGTTCAACCTCGGTGTGATGTTCGAGAACGGTTTCGGTGCCGAAAGGGACCCTGAGAGGGCGATGAAGAACTACCTCTAGGCCGCCGACCTTGGTAACGCCAAGGCGATGTATAACGTCGGCACCATGCACCGCTTCGGCAGGGGCGTCCCGCAGGACGATTCGAAGGCCTTAGAATGGTTCATGAAAGCGGCGGAGATGGGGTCGGCCAAGGCGCAGTTCGGAATGGCGCTGGCCTATCATCACGGCAGGGGCGTCCCTGTCGACGACAGCGAGGCCGTGAGATGGTGCAGGCTCGCCGAGGAGCAGGGGCTGGTGAAGGCCTCGAAGCTGAAGGATCACATCCTGAGCAGTCATAACATAATCACCTCGATCGGTTGACCGTCCCATCGGTCTCTAGTAGTTCATATAGTAGGTGGGCCTAGCCGTTCGCATGGCTAAGTCCAGGTACGACCTCAACAAGGAACTCGCCCGGATGCTGTGCGGTGGCGTAATCATGGACGTCACCACCCCCGAACAGGCGAAGATTGCAGAGAAGGCAGGTGCGGCGGCCGTCATGGCGCTCGAAAGAATCCCGGCAGACATCCGTGCCGCCGGGGGCGTATCGAGGATGTCCGACCCCGGGATGATCAAAGGGATCCAGAATGCCGTCTCGATTCCCGTCATGGCCAAGTGCAGGATAGGGCATTTCGCGGAGGCGCAGATCCTCCAGGCCCTGGAGATCGATTACATCGACGAGAGCGAGGTGCTCACCCCCGCCGATGACGTCTACCATATCGACAAGACGCGGTTCGACGTGCCGTTCGTGTGTGGCGCGAGGGACCTCGGCGAAGCCCTGAGAAGGGTCTCCGAGGGCGCCTCCATGATCAGGACCAAGGGCGAGCCCGGTACCGGAGACGTCGTGCAGGCCGTCCACCACATGAGGTCCATGAGCGCCGAGATCAGGCGTGTCCGGAACCTCGGGGCAGACGAGCTCTGCGAGGCTGCGAAGCTGTTGCAGGTCCCCGTCGAGCTCCTGAAGCTCGTGCGCAGGAAGGGCAGGCTACCGGTGGTAAACTTCGCCGCCGGAGGAGTCGCCACCCCGGCGGATGCGGCGCTCATGATGCAGCTCGGCGCCGAGGGGGTGTTCGTGGGATCGGGGATATTCAAGTCCGGAGACCCCGCGGCCCGTGCCAAGGCGATCGTCCAGGCCGTCACCAACTACGACGACCCGAAGCTCCTTATGGAGATCTCGACCGGCCTCGGCCAAGCGATGGTCGGAATCAATGCCGAAGAGATCAAGACCATCATGGCCGAGAGGGGCCAATGACGGTCACCGTCGCGGTGCTCGCACTGCAGGGGGCGTTTGCTGAGCACGAGCGCGCTCTGCGCCGCCTGGGGGCGGACGCGTTCGAGATCAGGCAGAGGGCGGACCTGCGGAGACCGTTCGATGCGCTGGTCATCCCCGGAGGCGAGAGCACGGTCATCGGCAAGCTGCTGGGGGATCTGGGGCTCCTGTTGCCGCTCAGGTCAATGATAAACGCCGGCCTCCCGGCGTTCGGCACCTGCGCCGGACTGATCGTCCTGTCTAAGAAAGTCATCGGCGGGGCACCCAGCTTGGCCACGGTGGACGTCACCGTCCGCCGCAACGCGTACGGCAGGCAACTCGGGAGCTTCCACACCGAGGGCTGGTTCGAGGGGCTCGGGAGGATACCCATGACGTTCATCCGCGCACCCTGCATCGAAAGCACCGGGGAGGGTGTCGAGGTCCTCGCCGAGGTCGGTGGGAGGATCGCCGCCGCGAAGCAGGGGAGGCAGCTCGTCACCGCATTCCACCCGGAGCTGTGCAGGGGCCTGTCCGTGCACAGGTATTTCCTCGAAGAAGTCGCCGGTCTGGAACTCCACCAATCGAACCGATATACTGACCAAGGTGGCCGGAGCGAGCGTCGATCATCCATTCTCGATGAGGCCCCCCACCACATGTTGCTCGTAAAACCTCTTTGACCTCCCCCAGCGTAGATAAGAGAGATCTGCGATTCAGGGCGAATCGCAGCAAACGGTTTAATTGAACATCTGATCGTCAATATGCTCATTCTGGAGATAGTAGGGCGACGTCTCCTTCTGTGAGCTCGAAACGTCCGACGCCATGCCCTTTTGGAATGACCCGTATCTTTCGCGGATCTGCTCCTCGACCGTCATCGACCTCTTCTTCGCCCCGATCACATGGCCGGCGTCGATTAGCTCGGCGCCCTCCATGACGGCGATGTCGCCGGCCGCTCTGATCAATCCTCCAAGCTCTCTCAGCCTCAGCGTGAGGCACCCGGACTGGTTGTCGAGCTTCGCGCGCCTCCGTCCTTCCTTTATGATCTCCTCCACGGCGGCGACCGTCGCGTCGGGTATGTGTCCGTCCATCGCGATCTCCTGCGCCACGAACTGGGCGTACTTCGCTCTGTTGTGTGACGTGTCCTTCATCGCCACGTCTACGAGCACCTCGTATCCATCGCCGACGATCCTCGAGCGCAGCGGCGAGAGGATGTTGGGCAGGTCCTGCATGTTGCACGCCGCCACCAGAACGAAGTCACAGGGCACGTCGTCCACGCGGACGCTCGCCCCCGACGACTGCGGGTTCCTTCCCGTGATGGGGAACTTCCTGTCCTGCATCGCGGTGAGGATGTACCTCTGCATCTCGCCGAGGTGCGATATCTCGTCCACGAACAGCACGCCCTCGTGGGCCTCGTGCACCGCGCCGGGGATGACCCTCTGGTACGCCGGAACGCCTATTTTCGCATGCCCGCCGTACGGGTCGTGCCTCACATCTCCGAGGAGCTCGGTCTCCGAGGCCCCCGTGGCCATGACGAACGGCACCCTGTCGAGCTTGACGAGCGTCTTGCTCAGGGACTTGCTCTGCAGCTTGTTCCTCTTCTCGAGGGCCTTGGTATCTAGCATGCGGATGCTGTCCCCGGCCCTCTCGAACACCACGGTTTCTTCAGTCCCGTCGGAGTTGATGCGGGTGGTGTTCACCCGCTCCTTCCCGGCGTTCATGGTGCCGGGCATGGCCGCCTCGAGCATGCCGAAGATGTCGCCGAACGGCGAGCTTCCCCCGGTCTTCTGCTCTATCTTGGCTTTGCCGCACTGCGGGCAGGTGAACTCGTCCGGGGAGGAGTACGCCCCGCAGTTGGGGCAGAGGTATCCCAGCCTCTGCGCGACGTTCTTCGGCGCGTGGTCGGGCTCCAGCAACTTCCCCACGGACTCCTTCATCGCCCGGGCTTCGGAGTTCACCTGCTTCTCGTCGATGACTTCGAGGAACGGTCTTTCAGGATTCTCGGGGTTCTGCGAGACACGGACCTCCTGACGGGGCTTGGGCAGGTTGAGGGAGAGTGCCCTGGCGATCATCGACTTCCCGGTGCCCGGGGGACCGACCAGCAGCAGGTTCCTCCGCTGCCTCGCCGCAATCTTGGCCAGGGTGATGGCCTCCTCCTGCCCGAGGACGCGGTCGAGGGGGTCGGCGGGTATGAGTACCTCGCCGGTGTTTTCCATCCCCGCGACGTCGTCCCATGTCTCGACCGCTCTCTTCTCCGCCATATCCCTCACTCCAGGTCGTCTCTGGTCCAGATTGTGATCTCGGCGGGGAGCTTGGTGATCTTCCCCTTGCGCTTGCAGACGAGGGTCCTCACGCCCTTGCTTGAGGCGATGTCCACCATGTTCTGCGAGATGACTCCGTCGAAGACGATGGTGCGGATGTCCGCGCTGTCGGTCTCCTTGAGGTAATCGGCGAGGCCTTTGACGGCGACCTTCTCGATCTCGCTACCGGCTTCGTCCATGAGGACGGAGTTGTGTGTGTTTGTGATATCCAGGAGCATGTTGCGGAGGGTTTCTTGCTCCTCTGTGAGGGACTTGTCCCTCTTCTTGGCGCGGGCTTTCTTCGCGGGCTTCTGCTCCTTCTTGGATATCTCCTCAGCGGGCTTCTCCTCCTCCGGGCCGTATGCCCTGAGCATTTCGGCATACGTATCGAGCCTCTCCTCGTCTTCGGGCCCCTCCTCGGGCTTCTCCTCTGCAACTTCCTCTGCAACTTCCTCTGCAACTTCCTCTGCAACTTCCTCGAGAATCCCCTCCTCGGCGGAAACCTCCTCCGGGTCGCATGCCCTGAGCATTTCGGCATACGTATCGAGCCTCTCCTCGTCCTCCGGCTCCTCGCGGCGGATCACGTCTACGGTCTGGCCCTCTAGCTCTCCCTCGTCCTCCGGCTCCTCGCGGCGTTTCTTCCTCCACTTCTCCGCGGTATCGAAGCGGTCGTCGCCCCGCCTCCCGCGGCGCTTCTCGTAACGCTCCTCCTCGTCCTCTGGAGCGATGGCCGCCTTGCGTTGGTGCTTCCGGCCGCGCCCGTGGTCCTCTTCGTCGCGGCGCCTCCTGTCGCGGGGGCGCTCTTCGCGGTCGTCGGGGTCTTCGCCGAGCTCCCTCTCCTCGAAGGAGAGGCCGTTCATCTCCATGTACTGGTCTCCGGGGACCTTGTTGCGCAGGCACTTCACGAGCTGCTTGGCGGAGAGTTCCTCCACCTCATGGGCGCGCGGGGCGCGGGCCACGAAGTCGACTTCAGAGGTCTGGAAGAGCTCCCTGAGGATCAGCTCGCCCCCTCTGTCACCGTCGACGAAGGCGGTGGTAACCTTCTCGCGGGAGAGCTCCTGCACGGACTGCGGGATGTTGGTGCCCTCTACGGCTACGGCGTTCTTGATGCCCGCCTTGAGCAGGTTTAGTACGTCGGACCTACCTTCGACGATGATGATGGCCTCGGAGTCCTTCACGTTCGGGCCGGCGGGGAGCCTCTCCTTGCCGTAGGTGGTGATCTCCTCCACCTGGACGCTGGAGCGGATGTTCTGCGTGATGTCGGCGCTGGTGCCCCTGGACTGCTCCACGAGTTGCCCGAGGAGCTCCTTGGCGCGCTCCATGATCCTCTCCCTCTTCGATATGCGCACGTCCTCTATGCCGAGGATCTTGATGCCGGCCCTGCAGGGGCCGACGCGGTCGACGCTCTCGAGGGCGGCGGCGAGGACGACGGTCTCCACCTGGTCGAGGCTGGAGGACACATTGATGATGCCCTCGGACTTCCCGCCCTTGGAGACGATGTCGACTTCGATTCTGCCGATGCGTCCGGATTTCTGGAGGTCTCTGAGGTCGAGGTCGTCGCCCAGGAGCCCCTCGGTCTGGCCGAAGACGGCGCCGACGACGTCGGGCTTGTCCACGACGCCGTCGGCGTTAATCTTCGCCTTCACCATGTACTTGGTTGCGTTAGGGTCGATGTAGTTCATTTCGAACCGTCCTGTATGGCAAGGGCGGTCAAACTAGTCCCTGCTCAGTCGGCTGACCGACGACGGCCCTGCTGCCCCCGTCCCGCTGAACGGGGATGGCCTCCATTTCCCGTCATTTCTGACTTAGCCGCGGCACCCCCCAGGGGAGTCCAGGCGGTTTGGCGCGGGCATACTTCCCGCACCGAGTGATAGTGATGTGTGTGAACAGGGAACAGTCCGATTCCCTTGGCGGGCTTCCGTATCGATTAAGAGTAGATAAAGAGTTTGTTCCCACCAAAAATAGCCAGTCAGACTGGCAGTATCCTCGCCCCTTCCGCCTCCATGAGGTCGCGGGTCTCGCGGTCGCAGGTGAAGTAGATGACCTGAAGGCTCTTCGAGAGCTCCCTGATGGCTCTGCACCCGCCACGTTTACGCTCGGTATCGGAGGTGAGCAGGACGTCGTCAAGGATCATCGGGGGGTACTCCGCGGAGAGGAGGAGGGCAATCGCCATTTTCATGGCTAGACGGACCTGGTCGCCAAGACCCGTTGACCACTCCTTCCCGTACTTCTTCTCCCCCGTCTTCGTATCGATGACGCGGATGCCGCCGTCGCAGGGCCCGGCGCACACGCGGTACCTCCCGCCGGTCATGGAGGCGAGGAACCTGTCGGCGTCGTCTATGACGGCGGGCGCGTGCTCGGAGTACGCGGCGTCGACGGCGTCCTTGAGGATGAGGGTCTCGAGCATGAGGCGGGCCCAGTCGCCGACCGCCCTGTACACGGCGCTTTCCGCTTCGGAAGCCTCTGCGGCCGCGGCATCGACCGAGCGGTCGGACTCTATCACGGCGATCCTCTCTCTGACGGTCGCGAGTTCGGAGGTGATTCCGTCCTTCTCCTTCTGGGCGTTCCCGTATTCCTCGGAGGCCGTACCGAGGTCCACAGAAGCCTCGGGAGAATCCCTTACTGATTCCTCGAGCGCCCTTCTCCGCGAGCGGATGTCGAGGAGGGCCCTGCGATCCCCTAAGGCCTTGTCGAATGCGGCCTCGCCGCCGAATCCCGAATAGAATGCATCGAGCAGCTTCTGGGCCGCGGACTCTCTCGCCCTCGCCTCGGCACATCCGGCGTTCGCAGCTCTCCATCCCTCCGCGGTGGTGAGGAGGGATTCGAGCGACTCGACGTCGTCGGCGAACGTGCGCCGGGGGATGCCTATGTCCTCCGCAACAGCTTTCAGAAGCGCTTCGTCCTCGGCGATCTGCTTCGCTACGCCCTCATCCGTCTTCGCCTCAGGGCGGACCGCGGCGGCCCTGGGCGCCGCCTTCGGTGCAAGCAGGCGGATGATCGCTCCGGCGATGCATCCGGCGGCTATGAGCGCGAGGCCGATCATGAGTTGTCCGGCGGCGGATGCGAGCGCGCCGATCACCATGCACGTGGCGGCGGTAGCCATCGGGATCATTGGCTTCTCGGAGGGCTGCGGCACAGGCTCTGCCGGAAGGGCCGGAGGCATCGCGCTCTGTCTCGCCCTCGCGTAGAATGTGACCTCTCTGGATAGGCGGCGGATGTCTTCGCCGTGCCGGAGGATCTTCCCGGGGTCGCGTCCGCGGAGCTCCTCGGACCTATCCTCGAGACACCTGGCCGCGGCCATCCGGGCCTCGCGTTTGGAAGTCAGGTCTCCGCGGAGCCTGTCGCGCTCTGCCGCCCTCGTCTCGTCGGCGCGTTCGGAGTAAGCGAGCCCGGATTCCTGCTCCTTCAGCGCCCGGATCTTCTCGCGGGTGGCCTTCTGTCTCTCGTTTATGTTCGCCGCGTCCCTCTTCTCCTGCAACGCGGGGAGCTTAGCGCTCGCCTTCCTCTCCGCCGTCTCGAGCTCCGATCTCCGTTTCACGAGGACGTTGTATGCGTCGTCCCCTCCCTCCTTGGACTTCAGCTCGGCGATCCTGTCGCGAAGTTCTTCCGATCTCGCCCTCAGTGAAGACAGCCGGCAGTCCTTGCTCCTCCTCAGATCGGGCAGGAGGGCGGTGCGCTCCGTGTCGAGGTCCTCCATCGCCTTCGACAGATCGTTCGCTCCGGGTATCACGAGGAACCTGTTGCGGATGTCCCCCTCGTCGATGATTTTCGTGTCGCGGAGGTCCTCCGGGTCCAGGGAGTAGATCTTCCTGTACTCGTCCTCGGTGATGCCCGCGGCCGCGGCAATCGATTCCCCCCTCTTCCCGGAGCGCTTGAAGGTGCGTGCCGACCCGTCCGACATGATGGCGTCCACTGTGCCCGAGTCGGAGCTCTCCTTCGAGGGGTAGGCGTTCTTCTCGTGGGGCTTGTCGAATACGGTGCCGGTGATGAACGATTTCACCGTGCTCTTGCCGGCCTCGTTGGGGCCGTAGAACACGGCGAGGTCGGAATCCAGTTCGTAGTCCCGTTCCCTCAGCGCTCCGAAGGAGCCGATCCTCACACGTGCTATCCTCAACGTGATCCCCCCGTGACACGGCCGATGGCGGAAGCTTCCGCCGCTTCAGCGATCCCCCTCAGCTCTCCGTTCTCGGCGTACTGCGCCAGGTACCGTCTGAACTCCTTCGCCGGGCCGGACGTGCACAGCAGTTCCAACAGCTCCTCCTCGCTCATCGCCCTGTACTTCTCGGCGGCTTCGGTGATGCTTCCGGTGATTATGCCGTTCTCCCTCTCGGTGCCCGGCACCGTCGTCATCGACGATATGTCGACGCTGCACCCTATCTCCTGTGCTAGGGTGTCGGCGAACCCGTCGGGGTCCGCGCGCAGCGGGCGGTCGAGGTACCCCCTTCCTTTGATTTTCAACGCGATGATGGAGCCCGGCGCCGACCTCCTCCTGATGTCGGAGACCAGCTCGTCGATCGACCGCATGCCGGTGATGTCGGCCTCGACGGCATCCCATAAGACCGCCTGTGTCGGGACGAACTCGAGGCTCGGCCTCCCCGCGTCTACGGACACGACGTAGCAGCCCTTCTCGCCCGACTCGCTCGCGTTCCTGCCCTGGGGGTTCCCCGGGTAGACGATTGCCGGATCCGACTCCCTGACCACGCACCTCTTGTGTATGTGCCCGAGGGCCCAGTAGTCGACGTTCCTGCCGAGGAGGTCGGAGGCGGCGCATGGAGCGTACTCCTTGTTCCCGGCGATATCCGTCACTGAGCAGTGCAGGAGTCCGACGGTGAACACGCCCGGGGTCCCCCGTAGCTTCAGCGCGATGTTCTCCGAGGTGTGCTGCGAGGGGTAGCTCATGCCGACGACCTCTATGCTGTTCCCGTGGACGTCGAACAGCCGGCGGTCGGGTTCGGACCTCATCACTATGACGTTTGGCGGGAACGGGATGCTCTCGTCCCAGGTCGAGCGGAAGTCGTGGTTCCCCCTGACGACGAAGACCGGCTTCCCGTACCTCTCCATCTCCTTTGCGAAACGTAGGCGGGTGCGGGGGGTGGTGGCCCCGTCGTCGAAAACGTCGCCCGCAATCACCATGAAATCAGACCTTTCAATCCCGACGTCCACGATCTTCCGCAAAGATTGGAAGGTCGATTCGCGGAGCCTTTCGGAGAGGCGGGGATCGGTCTTAGCCAGGCCCCAGAAGTTGCTCCCGAGGTGCAGGTCCGCGCAGTGTACGAAGGTGAATTGAGCGCCCATGCTGGGTCGATGTCTGATAACCTTATTAAAGTTCTGAGAGTTAACAATATTCCGTTATTCACCGGGCCAGGCCATTTTAATAGCAGTATCCGGATTGTCCGTACGACCGATAACATGGACAGCATCAAGGCGAAGGTCAGCAGGGAGATCGCCGCCGGAGACATCGGGCCCGACAGGAAATGCCCGTACCACCCCTGCCACTTCAGGGGGCAGAATTGCTCCTTCTGCTACTGCCCGTTCTATCCATGCGGGGACGAGGATCTGGGTCACTTCGTTTCCTCGCGTCGCGGGGAGCGGATCTGGTCTTGCGACGACTGCCTGTTCTGCCACCGGGACGGGGTCGTCGCCTTCGCTTACGGGAGGATAAGGGAGCTGGGCCTCGAAGCCGGCGACCCGAGGTTCCTCTCCGAAGTGTTTCCCGAGGCCAAGAGGAGGTTCTGGCACAGGGGCAGGGCCCTCATGGTAGTGGGCGCCACCTCCGATGCCGGGAAGTCGTTCGCGGTGGCAGCCCTCTGCCGCATCTTCATGCGCCGTGGGTACCTCGTCGCCCCGTTCAAGAGCCAGAACATGAGTCTGAACTCCCGCGTCACCGTCCGCGGGGCGGAGATCGCCATGGCGCAGAGCCTCCAGGCGCAGGCTGCCGGCCTCCGCAACGCCGACGTGCACATGAACCCCATCCTCCTCAAACCGAAGGGGGACGTGGTATCCCAGGTTGTGGTCGAGGGAGAGCCGTTCGCCGATTACGACGTCGGGGGTTACTACGGCGAGTTCGTGCCGAAGCATGCCCGGGAGATAGTAGAGAGGAACATGGGGCACCTCCTCGGTCGTTACGACTACGTCATCATGGAGGGCGCGGGGTCCCCGGCGGAGATCAACATCTACGACAGGGACATAGCCAATATGCGGGCCGCGGAGATCGCCGACGCCGACGTCCTGCTGACGGTCAACGCGGAGTGGGGAGGGTCGTTCGCTTACGTGGTCGGCACCCTCGCCCTCATGGCTCCCAGGGACAGGGCGAGGGTGAAGGGGATAATACTAAACAACATACGCGGGGACCCGAGTAGGATTCATCCCGGAGCAGAGGAGTTGGAGAGGCTGACGGGTGTGCCCGTCGTCGGGATAATCCCGCACTTGGACGTGGACCTCCCGCAGGAGGACTCCGAGGCGTTCCGGAGGGCGGGGAGCCGGGGGAGCGGCGGAACACGCATAACCGTGGTGAAGCTGCCCCGCATAGCGAATTTCACCGACATCGATCCGCTGTATCTTCAGGATACGACCGTCGACTTCGTCGAGACGCCCGAGGGCGTGCTCGCCGCCGACGCGATAATAATTCCAGGGACGAAGAACACCATCCGCGACCTCGAGTGGCTTAAGGAGTCGGGCATCGCATCCGTGTTGGGGGAGATGCGCGGGAGGGTCCCCATCCTAGGCATATGCGGAGGGTACCAGATGATGGGGGTGGCCCTCCATGACCCCAACGGCATAGAGGGTGGCGAGCCCCGCGACCTCGAAGGGCTCGGCTTCTTCGACAACGAATCGTCGTGGGAGGGGTATGCCAAGATCACGCGCCGCCGCCATTGCGAGCTGCTCGATGGCGGAGGTGACGTCGAAGGCTACGAAATCCACATGGGGACCACTGAAGTGAGGGAGAAGCCGCTGTTCAAGGTCACCGCCATCGGCTGCGCCGACGAGTTCGAGGGCTCCGTTCGCGAGGACGAGATGCTTTACGGTACGTATCTGCACGGGGTGTTCGACAAGCCAGCCTTCCGTCGCCTCTTCATGTCGAAGGCGAAGGGCCGCGGCGGGGAGGCCGAGCCCGCAGACTTAGAGGACTATGACGAGCACGTCGACCGGAACCTCGACATCCTGGCAGATGGCTTCGAGAAGGGGCTGGACATGGGCGCGCTCGCGAGGATAGCGGGGTGGGGGGAACGAGTTCCTTGCTGTTCCTGGGCACGTCCTCCGGCGCTGGGAAGACCACCCTCAACGCGGCATACTGCCGGTATCTCGCCAAGGGGGGTAAGAGGGTCGTCCCGTTCAAGGCCTCCAACCTCTCCCTGAACTCGTACGTCACCGCTGACGGGAGGGAGATTGGCATGGGGCAGGCCTTCCAGGCCTGGGCCTGCGGCATAGAGCCGACGGCAGACATGAACCCCGTCCTCGTCAAGCCGTTGGGAGGCGGCAGGATGCAGGTCATGCTCCGCGGCGAGCTCTTCATGCATGTCGGCCCTGGCACCTCGATTCCGAAGGACGAGGTCATGGACAGGGTATGCGAATCGTACGACCTGCTCTGCAGGGACTACGACCGCGTCGTGTGCGAGGGTTCCGGGTCCCCGGTGGAGCTGAACCTCATGGAAGCCGATATGGCGAACATCGGCCTGATGCGTGCTCGCGGTGTGCCGGCCGTCCTCATCGGGGACATCGAGAGGGGCGGCGTGTTCGCCGCCGTTTACGGCACATGGCTGCTGATGCCCGAGGACGTGCGTCCGCTTATGAGAGGTTTCGTCATAAACAGGTTCCGCGGTGACGCCTCCATCCTGGGGAGCGGAATAAAGAAGGTAGAGGAGCTCACCGGCATGGAGTGCTTGGGAATCGTGCCGTACAATCATCTCCGCTTCCCGGAAGAGGACAGCCTGTCTTCGAAGGGCGGGGGGATCGGTTCGGGCAGCATCCAAGAGGGGTTCGTGAGGAACCTCGACGAACTGATCGCCTCGGCAGAGGAGACTGGTCTGGACTTCTCGAGATTCGATGAAATTTCATCCGCCCGAGGCGACCCGGATCGCCTTAACCACGACCCCATCGCCGATGGGCGAATCCATAGGGATCGGCATCCCATCCACTATGAATACGAACGCCTCAGGGTTGAGACCCGCGCCGCGTGCCGCCTCGGACGGTGTGGTTCCCGCCGGCGATTCCCACCCCTTCCCCTCGCATTCGAGCCTGAAGCCCATTCGCCGAGCACCTCCTCTGCCGGGAGGTTCATCCCGCCAGAGGGGATTCGTCCCATCAACCGGCCGGTGGCGGCCGAGTGTGCGTGAGGTGGCGCAGCTCCCGCCGGCGAATCCTCCGTGTCCCCGTACGGCCCTGTCGGCGTGCTTCGCCCGTGACATGCTCCGCCATGGACGAAGACGGTAATAAACATGGTCTCGCACGTTGCGGAACGGCGGCCATCAATGCCAGAGTCAGGGCCGATCCTCAGGCCGATTCCCGGACGCAGTGCCAGGGCTTCGTCGTCCAGAGGTCTCAAGGGAGGGCACCAGATGCGACAGGTTTGATGCGCAGAGCCCGCCTTAAACATGCCGGAGCCTTTGCAGCGGATGACGAAGCCGTGCAGCGCGGTCTTTGCGATCATCCCGGCGCCTCCGCCCCTCGTGCGAGGATTGATTACAGATGACGCGGTAGCCGCGGGCAATGACCACCTTCAACCTCGACGGATTCACCAACGATGGTCCGGACAGGATCCTCGTGCTGGACACCGAGACCACCGGCCTAGAGGGCGGCCCGCGGGACGCCGTCGTCGACGTAGGGATCTGCGAGGTAGTGCTCTCCACCGGCAGGGTCGCCGACTTATACTCGAGCATAGTCGGCTACGACATCACCGGCTGGAGCGAGGAGATGTGCCATTCTTGGATCTTCGAGAACACCGATCTCACCGTCGAGGCGGTGGCCGCAGCGAAGCCGTTCCAGGAGGTGAAGTCCGAAGTAATGGGGGTCATACGTGGGAAGTGCCTCACCGCGTACAACATGCAGTTCGACCTCGACCGCTTCCTCTATCGGGAGCCATGGGGGATACCTTCCGGCTTCTTCCTCGAATGCGACGACATCATGTTCGCCGCCGCCGACGCGTGCAGGCTGCATCAGATGGACGAGCGGGTGGAGAGTGCCATGGGGTTCCGCTATCCCAAGCTGGATTACGCCTACCGGCACATACTCAAGGACGAGGACCCAGCGGGAATCAGGGGAAAGCAGGGCCATCGCGCCCTATCCGACGCGAGGGTCGCCTCCCATCTCATGGTGAAGATGTACCGTGACGGGCTATACGAGCCGATGAGGGTGGATAAGAGGCGCCATCCCGCCTACCGCTCATGACTCCTTATCGAGCTCTTTCGCCATGTGGTTCCGCAGCGCCGATTCCACCCTGTCCGAGATTACGTCGAGCCTCCTCCAACGCATCAGCCAGCGGATGATACACATCCAGGCCGCGACAAGGAGTGCCATCGGCGCCCAGTATCCCCACGGGATGGGGATCAATTGGGTAATTCCGACACATATCTTGGGCAGGGCGTACAGGCCGATGAGGAGGCCGAACAGGAGCAGCGCGAGGAGGAACGGCTTTACGTCGCGCCCTCTTCCGTCATCCGGAGACGGATTCTTCGAGGGCGGGAAGAGCACGAGCAGCTGCGATATGCCGGCCATTATCAGGAAAAGCAGCATGAAGTTGCGGGCGTTGATCTCGTTCGCATCGGCGCCTATGTTGTCCAGGAACGACCTGTTCTCGGACCACTCGGGGGCATGGTCGTTCCATCTCCCGATCTCGTTCATAGGGCGTATGGTGTCGTTGTAGACGTCGGTCAGGTCTAGGAGGCCCATATCGGTGATCCCCCACACCACGCCGTAGACGAGGAAACCGAAGCAGACTGTGGCGAGCGACGCCGGCACCACGTACCTCATGACATTCGGCAGGACGAGGTCGCTGTTCTCCGACGGCTTCGCCCACAATGCCAGGAGGAAGGACGCGATGGACACGGTGAGCAGAGCGTAGAGCGTGTTCTGAATAGGCATCATAGGGGACTTCCACAGCACGATGAGCAGGACGAGCACGAGGAAGGCGAGGACGAAGTTCCTCGTAAGGTAGAGGCGCAGGATGTCACGCATCCCGCTGACCGTCCTCTTGCCCTCGATGATCGCCTTGGGGAGGGCCTTGAAATCGTCGTTCATGAGGACCATGTCCGCCACTCCTCTCGCCGCGCCGGCACCGCTCTGAACCGAGACGCCCACGTTCGCCTTCTTGATCGAGCGCACGTCGTTGATGCCGTCGCCGACGTAGGCGACGTACCTCCTCTCACGGCGTAGGGCGTCTATGACGCGCTCCTTCTGCTCCGGTTTCATGCGGCCGAAGATCTTCGTCTTGCATACCGTCTCGGAATACTCCCTCTCGTCGAGGGTCTCGAGCTGGTCGCCGGACACCGTGCTCATATCGCCCCTGATGCCGGCGAGGCGGAAGAGCGAGGCGACGGCGTCGGGGTCGTCGCCGGAGATGACCTTCACGTCCATGCCGTGGTCAGAGAAGCTCTGGAGGATCTCCTGGCAGTCCGGACGGACCTCGTCGGTGATGGCGATGACTGCCAGCACCTCCAGCTCCGGCAAGGTCGGCTCGTCTCCCTCATGTAGGGGGGTGTCGCCGCCCGAGCAGAGCACTACCGAGCGGCGGCCGCTCTCGGATAACAGGCGAAGGGTGTCGTCGACCCCGAGGGGGTCCCCCACCCTCGGGCGCAGGGCGGACCATGCCCCCATCACTATGGTATCGTATCCGCTCCCGCTCCTCACGCGCACGGCGCTGTACTTGCGCTCGGAGGTGAACTGCACCTCGTCGACCGCATAGCATTCCTCCGAGCCGAACCTCTTCGCGATGGCCTCCACGGTGCGGTTCCTGCTGCCGGTGGTGCCGGTGAACTCCCTGATGAGGCGCTCGGTGCGCTCCCGGTCGTCAGAGTAGTGGTAGATGTCGTCGAAGACCAGGTTGTTCGTGGTGATCGTACCGGTCTTGTCCATGCAGACAGTGTCCACATGGCTCATGGACTCCACCGAGCTGGAGTCCTGCAGGAGGACGCCGGTGTCAGCCATCCGCACGGCGGAGATCATGTAGGTGAGCGTGATGAGCAGGAACAGGGCGATCGGGACGATGTCGAGGACGATAACCGCGGACTCGAGGGTATCTGCGAGGGGCTTCCCGAAGACGACGTTGCGGACTACGAGTATCGCGAGGAACACGAACGCTAGCCCCATGAGCAGGGTGGTCACCGCGTTCGTCTCGGTCTGCAGAGGGGTCTTCTTCTTCCTGAAGGTGCGGGCGTTAGAGAGCATCTCCGCGGAGAAGGTGTCCTTCCCTACCTTGGTGACTTCGAACCAGCATTCGCCGGCGACGCAGTACGCCCCGGAATATACGCCGTCGCCGTAACGCTTCCGCCTGGTGCTGGACTCGCCGGTGAGGAGGGACTCATCCATCTCCATGGAGCGCTCCTCGAGTACGGTCCCGTCGACCTGCGCCTGGTCCCCCGGGCGGAGGTGCACGACGTCCCCCAGGACGATTTCCGCGCGGTCCACCTCCCTCTCTTCCCCGTCACGGACGACGGCGACGTGCGGCCTCATCAGGAGGGCGATCCTGTCGAGCCTGCGCTTGGCGCGGATCTCCTGCACCGTTGATATCAGTACGTTGAACACGATGACGCCGCAGGCCGAGAAGGCGTTGATAAGCCCCTGCGTGCGGTCGTCGTTGATGACGTACAGTGCGATGGCGAGTATGAACAGGACGATGTTGAAGGGAGTAAGCAGGTTCTTCGCCACGATGTCGAGGTAACTCCTGCTAGCCTGGTTCTCGTAATCATTGGATTGGCCGGCGGCCCTCCTCTCGGAGACCTCCTGGGACGTCAGCCCGCTGATTTCCATGGGGGGTCAACGGGGTCGGTTGATATAAGGTAAACCCCCTCGCCGCTCCCGCTTGAAACGTTCAGCATATGCGCCGACCCTGTCGGCAATCTCCTCAATCGAGGCAGGCTCGAACGTCTCCTGTGTCCCTCTGTCGATGGAGAGCCAGTCTATGGCGCAGGTGACCTTTTTATCGACGCGGTCCGTGGGGCCCCTCTTCGCGTTCTGGGCCTCCAGGTGTCCTATCACGGCGTGGGCGTAGACACTCAGCTGCATCCTGTACTCCGGCCCGTACTCCGTGTCGATGTCGGTCTTCCAGTCGTGGACCTCCACCCTGTCCGGGAACACGGCCACCATGTCGATGACGCCCCTGAGCGTGATGAGGTAGTCCTCGCCGTCCATCGGCAGGGTGCATTCCATCTCCGAGAAGAGTATCGCTCCTTCCTCCCTTAGGCCGTTCACGATCTCCATCACGCGAGCGGTCTGCGGATATTGCTCGGCGTCCCTTCTGTCGATTCCGTAGCCGTCCACCATAAGCCGTGCCAGGCGGTGGACCTCGGTGCCGTACTTCATGCCTCTCCCGGAAACCTCGTCGGGGCCGTCTGGGTGGCTCCCCTTGGGATCGAAGTGCAGGATGTCGTGGACGCCGATGTTCCTGCGGCGCATGGGGTACCCGCCGATTTCCGGGCGGTCGACAGGGGCGCGGTCGGAGGACGAAGCCCTTTCTATGGGGCCGTGTGACGCGAGGCGGCTCGGGAACTCTTTCTCGAAGTGCTTGAAGAATTGGGAGGGGTCATTCCCGGCGATCATCGTGACGTACTGCATAGCCCTCGAGATCGCGACGAACATCAGCCTCCGTTCCTCGTCGTAGTTTTTCTTGATGCATTCCTTAGCGATCTGCGTCCGCCATGACCTGCCGATCTTCTTGTAGCCGTTGAACTCCACGACCTCTTCCCTGCTCCTGACGCCGAGCAGGGGGTCGAATGTTATGGCGTCGGAATCCCCGCGGGTGCTCGGAAAGATGCGCGAATCCACGCCAGGGATGATGACTATCGGGTATTCCAGGCCCTTCGACTTGTGTACGGTCTGTATCGTCATGGCGTCGGCGTCCGGGTGGCCGTCGATGCTGTACTTCGTGTTCCTCCTTATGTCGGTCTCGATGGTGTTGATGATGTCGGAGATCGTCATCAGGTTCGAGCGATGGGACGAGGACAGCTCGGTGATGATCGTCTGGGTGATGTCGTTGTCGAGGCCGTATATCGAGAATATCGAAGAGAGCAGGTCGATGATCCTCCTTCTTTTGCGGGACAGTATGACCCTGTTCTCCCTGAGGACGGCGGGCATGTCTATGTGCTCCTCCGCGCCCTTGGTCAGCGACATGCGGGCGATCTCCTTCTTCGAATATCCCATGTCGGCGAGTATCGGGACGTATCCCCATTTGTCGTGGTCGTTGTTGATGTACCTCAGCCATGCGAGGGCGAGCTTGCCTTCGCGTGTGTTCATGATGTCGACGTCCCCTTGCAGGTACGCGGGGATGCCGTGTTTAACTGCCGCCCGGTAGATCCTTCTGCACATGTCGGTTCCGCGGCAGAGGACGGCTATGTCCCCGTATCTGGCCCGGCGGGATTTCCTGCTGTTCCTGTCGAATATTTCGCAGCTTTTGTCCGCGACGTACATCGCGGCGGTGCGCAGCACCTCCTCTACCTCGTCGTCCCTGCCGTCACACCTCACGGTCTCGAAACGCGTGAACCCGCCGATCTCCTCGCGGGCCGAGGTGAGCTCTACGCCGTTCGGCGAGGACACCTTATCACCCTTCACTGCGGAGGCCTCTAGCGCCTTGAAGGCGGCGTCGATTATGGTCTGCGAGCTGCGGTAGTTCTTCTTCAGCGGCAGGGTCCTGTAATCCGCGTTCTTGAAATCGCAACCGAACTCGACGTCCCTGAATTTCCTGCCGAGGCCCTCGATGCGCTCCTCGAAGCGGGTGATGTTGTCCACGGAGACATAGCGGAAACCGAAGATCCCCTGCTTCCAGTCCCCTACAACGCACATATTGGGCTCTTTGAGGATCATCAGGGAGATCATAAGCTGGTTGCTGTTGGTGTCCTGGAACTCGTCGACAATCAGGTATCTGCAGCCGTTCCTGGTGCGTGCGTCCCTGCCCTCCATCACCAGGGTGATGAACGCGAAGATGGAGACCAGTCCGAACGTGAGGCGGTTGTCGACGATGGAGCGGTGGATGAACTCCCAGTAGACGTCGTGCAGCGCCGCTAGCAGCCTCTCGCGCGAGGGGTCGTTGGCGACCGAATCGATAACCTCGGGGGACGGTGAATCCACGACGAACAGCGCCTGCTCGGGATGGCCCGTGAAATTGGACATCTCTTTCCACTTCTTTTTCCACTTCTCGCGCAGCTCTCTGGCGAGCTTCTCCGCATCCCCGCGCAGGGAGGCGTCTTCACCCTCCCCGTACCATCTTCCCCCGGCGCGCGGGATTATGCACAGGGACATGAGACGGCAGATTATACCGTAGGTCCCCGCAGGGTCGTCGGCGAGGAGGGCCGCTTCGTCGCCGTACTCCGCCCCACGCTCCATCATGAAGCGGTCGAGGAAGCGGGCGAAGTACACCTCGTTCTCGGTCTCGCTCTCGGCGATCATCGCGTTGTGCGTCAGGGTCTCCTCGAATTGGAAGTACTCGTTGAGCTTCTCCGGGTAGCGCAGGACGATCGAGAGGCAGTACGCGTCAAACGTGCCTATGTACATGCCCTTGGCCTTCTTCGAGACCTCCCTGTACTGGGTCTCGTCGATCTTGCCGTTTGCCATCATCTCCGAAAGGTCGCGGTTCATGCGGTCCCGCATCTCCTGCGCGGCATTCTTCATGAAGGTGAGCATGACGACGTCGTTGGCTCCGACGTCCTCCTTCATCAGGATGTTGATGCAGCGGGCGACGACGGTACGCGTCTTCCCTGTACCGGGCCCGGCATCGACGACGATCATCCCCTCGCGGGCGTCGGCGATGGCCTGCTGCGATTCGTCGAGGTCTCTCATTCCAATCCCCCGCCGTTCCCGGCTTTGATGCATATGGTGCGGAAATTGCACAGGGCGCATCTGAGAGGTCCGGGCTCGTTGTCGTAGATCGGTACGTCGGTGACCTCCCCGACGCGGTCGTGCCGGTCCTTCAGCTCCTCTACGAACCTCGCCATGGTGTCCGAAGGGATGTAGACCTTCCCGTCGTAATGGAATGTTCCGGTCTTGATGAGGCTGTTGAACGCCGCGAGGAATTTGGCGGCGTCTTCCTACGAATCGGACTTGGCGATCTCCATCGCGGCCCTGATGTTCGCCGGGTCCGCCTCCCATCCCGGAGAGAGCACGCCCTCACCTATCCTGCTAATGATCTCCATCGATTTCATCTTGAAAGCATTCTTCCCCTTGGGTAGCCTGCCCCCGATGTCCATCTCGCCGAGCAGCTCGGGCAGGGTCCTGTCGCTGAGCACAATCGTCCTCTGGTTCTCCATGATGTCGAACCCTTCGTCCGTCGACAGCATGTCGTTGTCGCCGGCGAAGAACAGGTCGAACTCGCAGGGCAGGATGTGCGTCTCGTTGTTCATAACCGCAAGGTAAATCATCGCCTGGAAATCCTTGATCTGGTCGGACTCCCGGTCGAACTTGTCGACGATTTCGGGCAGCGACCTCGCTTTGCCGGTCTTGTAGTCGACTACCCTGCCGCCGAAAGCGAAGTCGAACTTGGCCGACATGTGGGCCTCATCGTAGTCCATGCGCGACTCCGCGAGGGAGGAGCACATCTCCAGCCCCTCGGCCTCCATCAGCTCGTTGGGATGCTCCTTGTCCCCGTTGCGCACGTCGAGGGAGATTCCGCCGGCCGGGCGGATTCTGTCGATGTACCTCTCTATGTTGCGCATGTAGATTCCGAACCTGCTGCGGTCGATATCCCCCATGCATTCGTGTGACAGCCCGGCGTACTTAGCACCGAAAATGTCTAGGTAGTGCTCAGTTCCCCTCTCCCCGACGACATCCGGATAGCAGAGGTAAAGCTCGGCGAAGTCGTGGAGGAGGCTACCGAATATGGTGTACTCGTTGTCCTCGCTCTCGACGAGTTTGCTGAAGATGTAGCCGATCGGGCAGCCGGCGAGGTTGTTGTAGTCGGTCTTGTAGAAGTTCCTCTCGTCATACTCGTCGGGGCCGAGCGGTTTGGATTCCCCCCGGAGCCGGGATTCCCCGCTCTCGGGCTGCCATGTGCCCTCGGTCACGTCCGGGCAGATGTCGCGGAAGCTCTCTATTTTCCTTGGGCGCCCCTCCCCCTCGTATATGGATTCGAACGTTTGACTCGGGCTGGTCTCCTTCCCGTTGGTGGCCGGCCTGACGAGGTATATGCGGTGGTCGCCCTGCTGCAGGAGTATCTTCGTGCGGAGTGCGTTGCGCTCGTCCTCCTCCAGTATGTCTATGTACTCCTTGCCGGGGAATGTCGCGTCCCACGAGGAGTCGAGGCCGATGTAGATGACGAGGGGGCGGTCGATGTAGACGGAGTTCCTGCAGTCGGCGAGGAGGACGCCCCTCTTCTCCTCATCGGGGATCTGCTCGTTGTGCTTGAGGTCCTCGACGTTGTCGACGACGTAGCGGACGTACCCGAGCCTTCTCGGCGTGACCTTGTCGCCGATGACCTTCATGTCGTCCAGCAGCATCGTCACCTGCGGCCTCTGCCTGCCGCGCCTCACCATGATGGTTTCGGCGACCTCCCCGAACGTGAGGTCCCTGATGCCCGCCATGGCGTCCAGAAGGGCCCTCGTGGTCTCGTCCCCGATCCTCTCCTCCTCCGCGATCCTCTTGAGGAGGAAGCCGTCCCATCTCGACCTGAGCCCGGACGTAGAGTTCGCCCCGTACGAAGAGAACAGCTCCCGCACGTCCCTCACGCGGAGGGTGTCGTAGTCGAGGGCGAGGGAGACGAAGTTGATGTAGTCGCGGACCTGCGCCAGATCGCGCACGTCCAGCGTGTTTTTGAACGGAATGTGGTTGCGGTAGAGTGCGGCGCGGACGGCGTCGGCGATGCGGCCTCCAGAGTCGAGGACGATGGCGAAG
Source organism: Methanomassiliicoccaceae archaeon COG_1 (assembly GCA_028561875.1). Taxonomy (GTDB): domain Archaea; phylum Thermoplasmatota; class Thermoplasmata; order Methanomassiliicoccales; family Methanomethylophilaceae; genus Methanomethylophilus. The sequence goes on along the minus strand of JAQQTI010000005.1, from coordinate 52,586 downwards.
TCCTCGGCGGTCTCCTCGGTTATGAGGGCGACGGCGGCGTCGGCGATCTGCCGGTCGTTGCCGACGGCGTACACCTTGGGGATCTCGTACTCCCCCCTGTCGAAGAGGTCTATCTCGTCGTACCTGCCGGGCCCGGGGATGAAGTGCTTGTCGAGGTCATCGAAGAGCTCGATGCCGATGACGGCGACCTTCCCCTCTTTCGACATGAAGAACGCGTCCGCATCCCCCCCCTCGTAATTCGACATGACGGAGTCGAGGGTGGGGAGGGACGCGTACGAGCGGTACACCGCACGGGCGCGGTTCCCCGGGAGGTGCTTCTCCACCTCCTTGGTGTGCCGCCTGATCTCGCGGATGTTCTCGACCTCGCTGTAGATGAAGCGGAGGTCGCTGATGCCGGTGTCCTCGGATATGGCGCCGATGACCTCCAGGTCGTTCATGGCGGCGCGCTTCAGCACGCGAGAGGACTCTATCCCCGCAATCTGCCGGGGGGTGAAGGCAAAGCCTCCGAGGCGGGGGGTGTCGACCATAGAGTTCAATGCGGTCGCGAGCGGCGCGTCCGTCGTCAGGACGCAATCGTAGCCGCCGGCGTGGACCTCGTCGTAGATCTGCTTAATCGATTTCGCCCTCCTCATTGCATCACTCCGCGTCGGGGACCTTCATCTCGCCCACCCTGGCGTGACAGAACGGGCATGCGTTGGCGCGGTAGACCATAAGGTCGGGGCCCGCCAAATAGGTTGCCCCCTCGTGCTCCGCCGACGTCCTCGGCTGCCGGCTGACGAAGGTGATCGTCCCACGCGAGTACTGGGCATGGGAGCCGATCAGCGCAGCCGCCATCTTCCCGCAGCAGCAGACGGCGATCTCTCCGTTGTAGGCGATCAGCCGGCCTCTGCACTGGCCGGGGCCGGTGAGGAGGCGGTGGCGGGCCTCGTCGACCTCCTTCGCCCTGTCCGAGAAGCGCACGGACATGTAACGATCGAAGACCTCCCTGCCGAGCGCTTCCTCGAGCGCGTCAAGCTGTTCCGCGCTCCGGCCCTCGTCGAAGTCGTCGAGGACGTCGTCGAGCAGGTCCATGAGTTCCAGTCTGTCTCCGGCCGCGTCCTTGAGCCCTTTCTCGAACTTCTTTCTCTTCATGTTAATCTCTCCGATGCGATTCTGATGGGCGGGAAGGCGTTGGGTAAGGGGTTCCAAGCGCATCGTCAGGTGGGATATGGGAAGGACTTGTCAGACTTGGAAGGCGGTCTCTGACGCGCTCGGTGAAGGGTTTGTTACGGTCCGGCGGGTACGCCCCCCGACCATTCCCAGACGTCTCGTCGTCTATTTAATTGTATTAAATTTATTACGTAATAAATGTAATAAATGTATTCGACCATAAGCCAGCATGGATCGTAAACTGCGCGTTATGATCGCCTGTGTGACTTTCGAGACCGTCAGGGTCACCGACGCCGTGAGGTACTACGGCGCGAACAGGGTGTACCTGTTGCACCACGTCAGCCGTCGCAACGAGAGCAGCGTATACCGGGAGTTCTACGAGCGCGTGTGCGCCATCCTCTCCGAGGAGGAGCCCGGAACGGAGATCATCGACGTGGACCGCAGCGTGGGCGATTTCGAGGAGATGCTCCGCGTGGTGACGACCATCATTCGCGAGGAGGGCGCCAGCGGCGCCGAGATTTACGTGAACCTCTCGGCGGGTACGCCGGAGTACATCGTGGCGGCCGCCACCGCGTCGATGATGTCCCCCGGGGTCACCCCCTTCTTCTCCAAGTCGAAGGAGTACACCGTGTCCAGGGAGAAGGTCCGCGAGGTGTTCTACGAGGACGGGCTGCCGGTGGGCATGACCCGTTCGGTGCGTGAGCAGGTCGGCATGCCGGCCTTCACCATCGAGATGCCGGACGAGAAGCTGGTACGCGCCCTGCGCATCTGGAACTCCATCAACGAGGCCGAGGGGAGGGCCCCGTCCTCCACCGTCATGGTGCAGAGGATGAGGGAGGCGGGGTGCTGGAGCAGGAGGGGGAGGTCGACGGCGAGGTCCAACGATTCCGTCTACTACCAGAGGATGTACGTCGACCGCTGGCTTGGGAACGGCTGGGTGGAGCGCCCGCGGGGCCCGCGTTCGGGTTACGTGGTGACAGGGAAGGGCCGCCTGGTGCTGGACTCGATGTGGGCAGAGGGCGGTTTACGACCTGCCGATGTAGGCGCGGAGGCGTTCGTTGCCAGCGGCGAGGTCGGCGGTCGCCTTCTTGGATGAGGCCAGCTGCTCGGACAGGGAGGCGGCCCGGCCCCTGAGCTCGGCGTTCTCGTCCCCCGCCATCTCGAGGCGGGCGGACAGCTTGCGGTCGGCCTCGGCGAGCACGGAGAGCCTCTCTTCCAGCTCGCCGATGCGTCTCTTGAGTGCGACGTTCTCTTCGGCGAGGATGCGGGCGGCGTCGGTGTGGTGTGCGCCGCCCCCCGCCTCGGCCAGAGCGAGGGCGCACTCCAGCTCGCCGATGCGTCTCTCGAGGTCGGCGATCTTCCCGTCGGAGAGTGCGAGGGCGTCACGGAGGGACTCCGTCCCCCCATCGTCATCCCCGGGACGGGTCTCCCGCAACCTCCTCTCCATCCCCTCGTATTCCGATTCGGCGATCTTCATGGCCTCTGCGATCGCCGCCTTCTCGGGCTCCGGCGCCTGCGCGTAGGCCTCCCTAAGCTTGGCGAGGTGGACCCCTTGGGCGTCCAGCAGCGCGGACAGCCGGTCGGCCTCGGCGGCAGCCGCCTCGCGTCTTCTGGTCAGGATGGTCAGGGCGGCCTCCCCCTCCCGGAGTTCGGCGCGGAGGTTCCTGAGCGTTACGTGCAGCATCCTGGCCTGGTTGGAGTCAGGGCGCTCCTCGATGACCTTCTCGGCGGACGCGATCTTCGCGCGTACCGATTCGACATATCTCCTCGCCTCGCGGATGTCCCGGGTCTCGGACGCTTCCATGCCCACGGCGACGGCTTAGGGCAGATATAGCGGTTTCCACCCGGCACGCGGGCGACAGTATAAACCCGAAGGGCGCCTACTCTCCCCCACCATGGCCGACAACATCGCGAAGCTGGCTAACCTGATGGCCGCGTGCATCGGATGCAGGAGGTGCGAGAAGGTCTGCCCGTCATTCGCGCACGGCGGCTGCGACCCATATCTCGAGATGCAGGGCCTGGACGGGAATGTCGGGGACTGCATCGGCTGCGGGAGGTGCTCCGAGGTCTGCCCTAGCACCGACCCGAAGCAGGTCATGCTGCACCGGAAGCAGGAGGTCAAGGACATCCAGGTGCCGGCGGCTTTCGCCGAGTTCGGGACGGTGTCCAAACCGGCGGGCGAGGAGTGGAGAGGGGAAGTACCGGACATGCTCCCCGGTAAGGACGCCTACTTCATGCCGGGGTGCATCGTGGAGTCGAGGACGCCCTATCTGAAGTACGCCGGGTGGAAGGCCCTAGAGGCCGTGGGCGTAGGTTCCGCGGAGCTGCCCCGGCGGTCCTGCTGCATGTATCCCGTGGCGCTACGCTCGATGACGGACGGCCAGCGCGACGCCTACAAGTACCGGGTCCGCGACTCCGCGGGCGGGAGGCCGATCGTTACGCTGTGCGCCGGGTGCGCCAACGAGCTCGAGAGGTCGGGGGTGGCCGCGCCACACATCGTCACGGAGCTGGCTAAGCACGTAGAAGGCATTGAAAGGCTCCCGGGACTGGATATCGGGGTGGCCCTCGAGCCGGGATGCTCGGCGGAAAGGCTCCGGGAGGACTTCGAGGCGGTCGTCCGCGCCACGGGTGCGGAACTGGCTGGCAACCCCTCGGGCTGCTGCGGGAAGAGCGTTCCGCGGATATCCGGGGAGCTGATGGCCGAGAGGCAGGTCGAGTGCGCCGGGGCGGACGCGATAGTGGTCGGTTGCCCCAACTGCTTCCGTTTCTACGATGCCGTGGAGGGAGGAATCCCCGTGCTGCACATCGCCGAGCTGGTGGCGCTTGCCGCGGGGGACGATTCGACGCAGAGGTTCCATGCGCTGAAGATTACCCAGAAGGCATAATCCCCTCGCTGGAAAGTCAAAATTGATCCGATGACAAATCAAATCTTCGGCCATCGGCGTCCGAGGGCCCGTTCCCAGAGTCCGCGCGGACCCGTCCGTCACCGCCGGGGCAATACGAACCTCGGTGTCGAAGCAGCCACTCATTCCGAGGATGGCAAGGGGCGAGGTTCGGCGAGGTAGGGGGTCGGCCAGCGGCGAAGAACCTTGTCGAGTTCCGCGACAGAGTCGATGCAGACGGAACGGGCGAGCCCTGCTCCCCTGCCGTCTTCCCGACGGGCTACGCCCACACCAGCTTCGGCGGGGCCCCCTCCTCACCAGCTGTCTCAGGGGCCGAAACCAGCGGTCTTTTTCTACGAAGAGGGAGTTGGAGAGGCATGGCGGAAAAGATCTACGTCGTCGAGACGATCACGTCCGGCGCGGAGGGCTACCCCTACGACGAGATCCTTTCGATGGGCGTCTGCGAGGTCGACCTCGAGGGCGGGGAGTACGACCTCGTCTACGACAAGGTTATCGGGGTGGAGCCCAAGCACCTTGGGAAGGACAAGCTCGACTACGCTGAGTCCAAAGGCTTCGAGACGCCGCTCCTCTACGGAGGCATCCCCCTCGGGGACGCCGTGCGCGAGTTCCGCGAGCTCGTCAGGGGCGGCGAGGCCACCAGCTACGACATCAGGCAGGAGTTCTCCAAGTACCTGACGAACCAGCCGTGGGACGTGAACTTCATCACCACCATATTGCCGTCGATCATGGCGCACCAGCCGGTGAGCCTCAAGTGCAAGCGGCCGGAGCAGGAGCCCGACATCATCGTCAAGGCCTACCGTCGGACGTTCTGCGACGACCCGGCGCAGGTCGGGAAGAGAAGGGGCGCTGCCGAGCTCGCGAAGATGGCGTCGGAGATGGCTATCGGCCTCTGCGCCCGCGGCAAGTACCGATCGGAACCTCAGCCCGAATAGGCGGAACGACCCGAAGAGGGTGGAGGCGGCGGCCGATACGGCGGTCGAGATGTACACCAGCGAGATGAACAGGATCGAGATTGCCAGGAGTATCGAGCTCAGCAGGCTACCGCCCATGTTCTCGACCAGGAACACCAGTATCGCGAAGATCACCAGGCCCAGGCCGAAGAAGACCCATCCCTGCTCGTCGCGCCTGTCCTGGTAGATGAGGCCCAGGCCGAGCAGGCCGAAGAACGCCGGGAATATGGCGAGAGCCATGGAGACGGACATGCTCTTGTTGCGGGCGTCCACCTCCCGCCTGTGCTCCTCCCTCGTCTTGTACGGGGCGCGCCGGGGCGTCTCCTCTCCGCGGGGGACCTCGGCGTAGCATTGGGAGCAGGTGAGGGAGCCGTCGGGAACGACCGATCCGCATCTTGGGCAACGTCTTGCCATGTGCTCTCCCCATCGGTCGCCCGCTCATTAAGGTTTCCGCCGTGCCGGCGGGACAACGCCTCTTCTAGCGCATCCCACAGCTCGCCGTCGCCCTCGCACACTATACTCACAGAGAGGCCGGCGCCGCCCGTCGTCCGTGCAGACCGTTCCATGGGGGGACGAGGGGGTGTGGCTATTTAGGGCGCCAGGGGGGCATGTAGGCCGTCTTGTTTTTATACTCGGAAGCCTGGCCCGACACTTGCCGGAGGTTCCTACCGCCTTCCGGCGCCGGGGCCATCGGCGGCGTCTCCTGGGCGCGATACGACCTCTCCCGCGTGGGAGGCGGGGCGCAGAGGCCTGGGCCATGTTAATATCCGACCTCGCCCATGGCGGGCCGATGTCCGAGACCATAACCGTGACGGAGCTCAACACCCGCGTCAAGGAGCTCTTCGGGGCCGCCCCGGGGGTGCGCGACCTCTGGGTCGCGGGCGAGCTTTCCAACGTCAAGCGCTATCCCTCGGGCCACTATTACTTCACGATCAAGGACCTCGGCAGCGAGGTCCGCGCCGTGATGTTCCGCAACTCCCGGGCGAGAATCGGCTTCGAACCCGCGGACTCCATGAAGGTGCAGGCCTACGGCAGCGTGGACATGTACGTACAGAGGGGGAGCTACCAGTTCGTCGTCGAGAGCATGCGCGCCTCCGGCACCGGCGACCTCTGGCTGAGATACGAGGCGCTGAAGAAGAAGCTGGAAGCCGAGGGCCTCTTCGACGATTCGAGGAAGCGTCCCCTGCCCGCGTACCCGAAGGTCATCGGCGTGGTGACGTCTCCCGCCGGCGCAGTCATCCACGACATAGTCACCACCTCGGGGAGGATGTTCCCCGCCGACATCCTGCTCGCGCCGGCGAAGGTCCAGGGCGAGGGGGCGGCGGAGTCGATAGCGGCGGGGATCGAGTTGCTCAACAGGGCCGGCGCCGATGTCATCATCGTCGGCCGCGGCGGGGGCTCTATAGAGGACCTCTGGGCGTTCAACGAGGAGGCGGTGGCGAGGGCCATCGCCGCCTCGAAGGCCCCCGTCATATCCTCGGTGGGGCACGAGACGGACTTCACCATCGCCGACTTCGTCGCCGACAAGCGCGCCGCCACGCCCACCGCGGCGGCGGAGATGGCGCTCCGCGACCGGAGGGAGATCCTCAGAGAGATCGCCGGCTACGGCGTGAGGCTGGACCGCGCCCTGTCCGCCGTGGTCGAGAGGATGCGCGCGAGGTTCGGCGCGGCCGACTACAAGCTGTCCCCTCGCAAGGCGGAGGAGGCGGTCGCCGCCGAGGAGATGCGCCTTGACGACCTGTCGCGGAGGGCGGCGTCCGCTCTCGGCGCGAAGGCGTCCGAGATGCACCGGAGGTTCGCGCGGGCGGAGGCGGGTCTCGCCCCTGCGCTGCGCTCGCTGGTGAAGGACAGGAGGGCGGAGGCGAGGGCGCTGTCCGATGCCCTGGGCCATGCGATGTCCGTTCTGCGGGCCTCCGCGAGGTCGCGCTTCGAAAGGGCCGCCGCCGGGCTCGGCGGGCTGGACCCGAACAAGGTGCTCGACAGGGGATACAGCTACGTCACCGGCCCGGACGGGCGGGCGATTACATCGGTGGGGAGCATGGAGGTTGGCTCGCTGATCACCGTGCGCATGCGCGACGGCTCGGCGGACGCCGAGATCAAGAGGAAGGAGATGAATGCATCATGAGCGACGAAGCCGATGTTTCGGGAATGACGTTCGAGGAGAGCATGAGGGAGCTCGAAGACCTCGTGAAGAAATTGGAGAGCGGGGAGTTGGACCTCGACGAGAGTCTCAAGGTCTACGGGAGGGCCGTCGCCCTCCGGGAGCACTGCCGCACGATCCTCGACGAGAGCGAGCGCAAGGTGCAGGAGATCATGGAGACCTCGGCCGGGCCGAAGAAGGAGGATTTCAAGGAGACCGATGGCTGATCCAGAGGGTCAGACCGTTCTCACTGCACCAGGCGTCGGTGGATGCGTACAGCCGCGTGGCGCGGAAGTACTCCATGCTGTAGGCGAGGCGGAGCGCCCCCCCGAGCTCACCGTCCATCATGCGCCTGGAGTTGTAGGACCCGAAGGCGTACCTCAGGCCGATGGCGAGGATTCTCACCGCGTCGTGCCCGCGGACGGCCTCCCACGGGTCCGCTCCCTTCCTCATCATCGACCGCACCTGGTCGGTGACCGCGGATTTCGGGTGCATCTGCCCCATCGATCTCGCGTAGACGTCCGAGACCATCCTCGGCACGTCGTTGGCCAGGGTGTCCCTGTCGATGAACCTTTCGAAGTCGAGGTCCTTGAAGCTCAGGTTCATGCCCTTCCGGTACGAGAGGTACATCAGGTACCCGATGGGCGCGGCGGACTCGGCCAAACGGGACGGGATGTCGCCGTTCCTCTCGACGAACCTCTCCACCCTCTCCCGGTCCCCGTACTCGGCGAGGATGTCTCCGAAGGCGGGCGAGCGCAGTATGGAGGATTCCATGTCGTTGAGGTCGGTCTCGAACACCGGGGGGTCGCGCCTCTTGCCGATGAGGCCGTCCATGTCCTTGTCCACGATGCCGACGACCGCCCTGTCCCCTCTCCTCCCGCAGGACTCCTCCACCGAGCGGCGGACGTTGTCCTTGGAGTGGGCGATCAGGATGCGCACGTTCTCCGGGTCGGCGAACTTGGCGTAGAGGCGGCTGTCGGTGACGCCTTCCACCACCAGGAAGGTCCCCCCGAAGGCGGACCGGGTCATGGAGATCTCGTTCGCCAGGTCCGCGTGGGTGATGCTCTCCATCATTCCCTATCCGCCTTCAGCTCGGTGGTCAGGTCCCAGTCGTCGTGGATGACGGAGGGGGCGTGGGTGGCCATCAGCACCTGCAGGCTCCTGAGCCTGCATAGGTCTCTGAGCACCCTGCCCAGCTCGTGTTGCCAAGTGACGTGGAGGGACACCTCTGGTTCGTCGAGGATGACCAGCGACCCGGGCTCTGTCTCGAACAGGATGAGGTAGAAGATTATCAGCATCTGTTTCTCCCCCGAGGAGAACTTGTCGAGGGGGACCACCGTGCCGCTCCTGTCCATGCGGGCCTCGAAGTACCCCGCCTCGTTGAGCGAAACGGTCTTGTCGATGTAGATGGTGTTGATGATGTCCTTGTAGACGACGATGCTCTCCGCGAAGGAGTAGTAACGGTCGACGTAGTCCTGCAGGGAGGCGGCGAGGGCTAGGTAGTCGGAGCGGTACTCGCCGATCTCGTAGCGGCTCGGAGGGAAGCGGTAGCCCGAGGGAATCTCCGGCGCGAATCCGGCCTGCTTGATGAACTCCACCTTCGCCTCCAGGTCCCGGAACCAGCGGTCGATGTCGGCATCGGTGCGGTACTCCCCGCCGGCGGGGACCTTCCTCGGCTCCGAGTCCCTCATGGCGGCCTGTATGCGCTTTGAGAGCCTGATCATGTAGAGCGGGAGGGACATGGCGAGGTGCCCGTCGGCGTCGCGGGCGTAGGCGCGGTCGGGGCCGATGTACACCACCCTCTTGACGCCGCGGAGGTCCTCGATCGAGATGTTCTCCTCGAGCCCGTTCCTGGATGCCTGCACCGTCAGCTCCTGGTTGCGGTTCTCGACGATGATGCTCGTGCCGGTGTCGAAGTCGAGGTCGACCCTTTCGAAGGGAACGGTTCTCGCTTCCTCGAGCTCGCCGGCGAGGATGCTGTAGACGAGCTTCATGATGGTGGACTTGCCGAGGCCGTTGCGGGAGTGGATGTAGGTGATGCAGTCGCCGCTTAGGGGGATCTCGAAGTCGTTCTCGTTGAAAAGCCCGTACACAGTGATCTTCTTGAGCATCGTCATGCCGTTTCGCCGTCCTGCAATCCTTTGGAAAGTATATGAGCCCTGCGGGGAAAACGTCTGAAAAAAGACAGAATGAGCGGAAAGGGACCGATTCAGGAACGGAAAAGCCCCTCATGCGGGGCGCCGCCTCGGAACTCACCAGCTGCCGAGAGGGGAGGCACCGACGAAACCGAGGGCGATCAGCGCGACGACTGCCAGGTGGAGGGCGAGGAATAGGTAGATCAACCAGAACTTCGGCTTCCTGGTCTTGTGGTGGAAGACGCCCATGCCGAGGGCGGCGCCCCACGGTCCGAGGAACCCGAGCACGATGAGGGTGGTCTCCCGCGTCCTCCATTGCCCCCTCTTCGCCTTCCTCTTGTCCCAGCCGAATGCCAGGAAGGCTACCAGGTTGAGCAATAGGTATATCGCGGGGACGAGGGCGGCGATCATCCCCTCATTCTGGCAATGAAGGCGTCGGCGTCCTTGCTGACGCCCGCCTCGTTCTTCTCCGACTTGTCGGGGAAGAAGACGGCGTCGGGGATGCCTAGGCTGTTGGAGACGGTCTCGCATTGGGCGGCGCCCTTGTCCCCGGAGTACATGCAACATATGAAAAGGGAGACCTTCTTCTTCGCGAGGATTTCCCTGTTGGCGTTCAAGAAGTCGACGACCTTCTTGCTGGGCTTCCCGAAGTTGATCGGGGTGCCGATTATGATGTGGCTGTACTCGTCCATGTTGATCCTCATGAGGTCCTTGAGGTTGAACGTGTCCGCGCCTAGCTCTGCGGCGATGTACTTCGCCGTTTTCATGACGTGCTTCCCCACCGAGGAGGCGTAGATTATGGCTGTGTCAGTCATATGTATCCCATCCGGCCTGTGCCTTGGGATGGTATTGGGGGTCGACGTTATTATACATTTCCGCCGGGCCGCGGCCGGTCCCGTTCGTGTGCGCCAGGGGGCGTCCCACGGCCCCGAGCAGGCGGTGCATCAGCGATTGGCGCGCCAACCATCCCCGCCGCCAGGATGGGCCAGATTGTCCAGGCTCGCCGCTCTCGCGGCGGAACAGGGCTCGCGCGGACACCTCCGCCCGAGAGGCCAGGGCGTAGGGACGGGGACGGAAGGTTTGTTAACATAAGAGGCGATAGGCCCGCAATGGCATACGAGACGGTGGTCATCACCGAGAGCCGCTGCCGCGAACTCCGGGCCAAGCACGGGCCGGGGATGCTCTTCACGGCCAAGGCCGACATCAACGGCATCTGCGTGCAGCTCTACACCTCGGACCGCGACCACATCGACTCCTGGCGTGACAACTTCTACGCGGCCTCCGACCGCATGCGCTCCCATGCGAGGCTTTACTGCGTGAACGAACCCGCCGAGGGCATGAGGCTCGAGTTCGAGCCGGGCACCTCCACCGGGTTCCTGTTCAACTTCGACTACTACGGGTGGGTCAAGAGCATCGCGCTCGGCATCTCGGGATGCATCCTCGAGGGCGTGCACGGCATATACTCCGTGCACGGCGCCGCCATCGACCTCGACGGCCGCGGGGTGACGATCATCGCCCCCTCAAAGACCGGCAAGACGACGCAGTCCTGGGGGCTGCTGAGGGCCAGGAACTCCGCCCTCGTCTCCGATGATTGGTTCTTCGTATCCTTCGGCGGCGGCCGCCCGGAGGCGATAGGCTCGGAGAAGAACTGCTACATAGACGCCGACATCGGCGACGTGTGGGAGGAATACAGGCCCCTGGTGAAGAACGTGAAGTTCGACGCCAGGGGCAGGGGGATAGCCAACATACGGTGGGTGGGGGGCGAGTCCGCCGTCGCCGAGGGGACGATGCTAGGCACCGTCATCCTCCTGACGAGGGACCCCGGCGAGGAGAGGAAGGTTATCGAGCTAGACGCGCACGACGCGGTGGAGTACCTCCGGCGGAACGACTTCTGCAACCCGCACCAGATCCTGAGAGGCCCCTCCCGCGTCATGCTGCGCACGGAGTTCTTCCGGAGGCTGTTCTCGGAGTGCAGGTCGTTCCTGGTGAACACCACCGGCACCCCGCAGGAGACGCAGGCGAGGATCAGAGAGATCGTGGGGGTGGAACGCGATGCCCGACGGGAGCAGACCCGGAGCGGCGGGGCCGAAGGCCGATGCGAACTCACTCGACCTGGGGAAGATCTTCGGGACCCCGCCCGAGAGGAAGGAGCAGAGGAAGAGGGTCAGGGAGAGGAGGGAGGTCCGGAGGAGGTACAAGAAGTCCTCCGCGGCAAGGTTCGATCTGCAGCACATGCTGCGGACGATGCTCGTCTCCACCTGCCTGATCATCGGCGCGGTTTTCGTCTTCCTGCTCATCCTCTACCTGTTCTTCGACGACGCGGGCGAGGGCAAGACGCATTGGATGAACATGGTGGACAACGTCGCCGCGTTCATAATCGGCCTGTCCGCCATGGACGGCCTGATGTACCTCAACCAGTCCAAGCAGGCGAGCCGTGCCGAGGTGAGGGCGATCATCCGCCACAACAGGATCATCCAGCCAGCCATCGACATGTACCTCGCGAGGAAGAACATGCTCCTCACCGCCCCCGGCGAGGAGGTGCGGTACTTCCAGGTCGGCAGGCCGCTCTCGGTCAGGGACCTTAAGGACATGTACGGCCCGTCGGAGAACGTCTCCGACGCGGGCGGTATGAAGATCGAGATGTTCGCCGTGCACATGAACGGCCTCAACAAGGCGCTCATGAACATGGTCGAAGACATCGATTTCGCCGGCAACCCGGAAATCTGCGACGCAGCGCTGAAGTTCATCAACGCCACCACCTACGGGAGGGCCGCCCTGGAGTCCGTGATATCCTACGGCTCGGAAGGAGAGAGGGCAAAGAGGATGGCGGTGGTCCGCCTCATCAAGGCCGAACCCGACGGGGGGGACATCGCGAACGCGAAGCCCGAGCTCAAGAACGTCTACATCGTGAAGCAGATGATAGAGGAGCAACAGGCGGCGCTGAAGAATTACCTCACCGTAGTGACCGAGATCAGCGCCTCGGACCAAGGGCAGATGTATGCTTACAACCGTTACGAGTGACCGCCCCGGAGGGACAGATGCCACCGGCTCTGCGGCGACCGTGCGATAGCGCGGCCCCGGGCATCCAGCGTCCACGTTCGTGGCGATGGCGCTCTCGACGGCGGTCCCGAACCCGGGTGCATGGGTACGATCGTACCTTACGCCCGTTAACCGAAATCACTTGATCATGGTCGTTTCCGCTTGATGCAGTTCAAAATTTTACCGGCGGGGCAACCCGTCGGGCGACACATCATCACTCCCGGGGCCCCTCCGGATCTCTTTTCGACAGGTCCTGAAACATAACCTGCAATGAATGGCATAATCCGCCCTACGTCATGTCCGAAGGTCTGCCCAGAGATTTACGTCGCGCCTACGCCGATAGGCGGGAAACCGCACCATGGGCACCGATCCGTTCGCGGGATTCGTCGAGAACGGTCTGCGAACACATACCGCCAGCGGGGGAGATGGCGTACGAACCGTCGACGTCCTTCTGCTCGTGGTCGCGGAGTTGGGGAGTTTTACTGCGATGCGGCAGGGCACGTACCCGCAGTCGTACCCCGGTCATTCGTCTGCACCGTTTCCGTCCCGCTTCCGGTTTCCACCACGGCCATGAAGCGGTTCGGCCAGTCGACGAATCCCGTCTATAACCCTCCCGTGGATATGAATAGATGTGCCAGAAGGCGATAGCGAACAAAAGGTTTATCCCTATGCACAAATTAACACATCGCCAAGAGGCTGGAGTGAATGGGGCTTTTCAAGCGCAAACCGAAGGAATCCCAACCCGCTGAGGCGGAAGCCGCGGCCGGGACGCCGGAGTCCGAGGCGGACAGGGTCGTCTACGGCTCCCGTGACGGGCCCCGCCGCTTCAAGAGCGACGAGGTGGCGCACAACCTGTTCTCCGCCGGATACCTCTCACATCCCTTCGATGACAGTTGGACTGTCAGAGACAACCGCCCCTGCCCGGCGATCTCTTGGTACAGGGCGGCCGCCGAAGGCGGCAACACCGAGGCGCAGTTCCTACTCGCTTACAGCTACGAGCACGGAATCGGCACGCAGCGGAACATGAAGGAGGCCATCGCCTGGTTCAGCCGCGCCTCACTCGCTGGGTCCTTGAAGGCCTCGTATTGCCTGGGGTGCATCTACGCCACCGACGACACCCACCGCCAGTACGGGAAGGCGTACGAAGCCTTCGAGAGGGCCTGCATCGGGGGGTACGCCCATGCCGGTCTGGCGCTCTACGAGATGTACACGCAGGGCATCGGCATCAGCGATACCAACTCCTACATGGGCATGAAGTGGCTGAAGGAGGCCGCCTCCGACGGCGACCCCGACGCGCTGTACGCGTTGGCGCACATCATGCTCTACGGCGGGGAGTACGTGCACCCCGATCCCTACAGGGCGAGGAAACTCATGGAGCAGGCGGCGTTCGCCGGCAGCGTCCACGGGCTGGCCAGCCTGGGCGTGATGTTCCTCTTCGGGCTGGGCGGCCGGAGCCCCGAGCCGCAGGTCGCGTTCAGCGTCCTATCCTCGGCAGCGAACATGAACAGCGCCGTCGCCCGCAACGCCCTCGGCATCATGTACGCCTTTGGAATCTCTGTGGACAGGGACCCGCGGAAGGCCTTCGAGCTGATCCACTCCGCGGCGGAGATTGGCGACATAGCCTCGATCAACAACGAGGCCATACTCCTCATGGCCGGTTACGGCGCTGTGAAGGACAGGCAGCTCGCCGCCGACCTTCTGACGAAGGCGGCGGAGAGGGGGAGCGCGGTCGCGTTGCAGAACTACAGCGGCCTCGCCGCCGGCGGGAAGCCGCGTTTCGAGGTTTCCGTGGGGAACATCGACCTGTCCTTCGACATGGGCAGCGATTGGGTCCATAGGGCGAAGGGGGCCGACGCCGGGGATAAGGCGGGCGCCCCCGTCGCTGGGGCGGTCCGAGCACGCCCAACCTGCACCGGGCCGGGGGCCGTGAATGGGAGAGTATATGAATGGCGTGAGGCGATTCACGCACCCATGTTCGGAAAGAACGGCCTCTTCAGGAAAGAGGGCAGCGATACGAGGAAGCACAGGGTCAAGGCGACCACCATCGACCTGCTGAAGAGGGAGTGCCTTCCGGCGCTGGGGCTGAAGGCCCCTCTGGGCCCGGAGGACCTGGATGGCATATTCGGCTGGTTCGACGCCAGGGAGGTCGAGCTCGAGGAGAAGGACGACGCCGGGCAGGAGATCGACGAGGACAGGCTGAACATCCTCTCTAACGCCGCCGACGACTTCAACCTCGAAGCCGACGGGATCGACTGGGAAGACCTCAACGCCAGGCTGTCAGAGTGACCTCCCGCCGACGACGATGAAGTAGTCGCCGTCATCGCGGGCGAAGTAGACATCGAGCCCCGCCTTGGAGAACATCTCGCGCATCTCCGCCTCGGAGGGGAGCACGTCGTGCCCAACGGCATCGCCCGCATCGGAGTGTATGCGGGCGATGTCGTCGCGGGAGTCGGAGTGGGCGACCATCAGCTTGCCGTCCGGTTTCAGGAGCGAAGCCAGGCGGTCTATCGCCCTCTGCTTATCCGGGAAGTGCGGGAAGCAGGAGTAGCATACCACGCGGTCGTAACTCCCCTCGTTGAAGGTGTACATGTCGTGCACCTCGAATCTCACGCGGGGGTGGTCCGCCTCCGGGAACTTCCTCCTGGCGACCTCGACCATCTTAGGCGAGAGGTCTATGGCGGTGACCTCCCCCGCCATCCTCTCTTCGTAGTACGGCACCATCACGCCGGTTCCGGTGCCGACGTCTAGGATGCTCTCTCCGCCCTTGAGGGCGAGGAGGTCGGCTATGTACGAGATCTTCCCCGGATCACCATGGTTCACCTCGTCCCACCGCTCGGCGTATCTGTCGAAGAACTCGGTCTGCGCGTCGTGTGCCCGGTGGTGCATGGGCTCCACCCCCCTCTTCACGTGCTCCTCCTTCGGCACGATGACGGGTATGCCGTGCACCTCGCCGATGTAGCACTCCAGCCCGTAGGCGAACTCGATGGTCTCCGGGGTCAGGACCTCCCTCCCCCCGCAGGCGAATATCCTGCCCTCCCTCATCATCACGAACTTGTCCGCGTGTCCGATGGCCAGGTTCAGGTCGTGGATGACCATCACCGCGGCCATGCCGTTGGCCTTTACGATGTTGGCGATCAGGTGCAGGGCGCTGTGCTGGTTCGCCGGGTCGAGGTTGTTCGTGGGCTCGTCGAAGAGTATGACCTTGGGGTGCTGGACCAGGGCGCGGGCGATCTGTACCAGCTGGTACTCCCCGCCGCTGATCTCGTCGACGTACTTGCCCGAGAGGCGCGAGAGGCCTACGAGGTCGATGACCCTTCCGGCGAGGGCGAGGTCGGAGTCCTTCGCGTCGAAGTCTATATGTGGCCTGCGCCCCAGGAGGACGCTCTCGAAGACGGTGATGCGGGACGGCTCTCCCCTCTGCGCGACGTAGCCTATCTCCTTCGCGACCTCGCGCCGGGGCATGTCCCCGATGGTGGATCCGTCTATGTCGACCGTCCCGCGCTCGGGCCTGAGGATGCCGTTCATGCAGCGGAGGAGGGTGGACTTCCCGGCGCCGTTGCGGCCGAGGATGGCGACGACGTCCCCGGCGTTTATCTCGAACGAGACGTCGTCCAGGACGCGTTCGCTGCTGTACGAGAAGGCGAGGCCGCCGACGGTCAGCCTCATGCGCGGTACCTCCTCACGAGCAGGTAGACGAACAGCGGGCCGCCGAGCATCGAGGTGATGATGCCGACGGGGATGACCTGGTGGACGATCGCCCCGGTATACGATTCGCTGACGAACATGTTGGCGCCGACAAGCTCCGCCAATGCGAGTATGACGGCGCCGATCAGCATCGCTGCCGGTACAAGGTAGCGGTGGTCCCCGCCGATCAGCATCCTCGCGATGTGCGGGCCGAGCAGACCGACGAAGGCGATAACGCCAAAGAATGAGACGATGACGGAGCAGAGCAGCGAGGTGAGCACGAGCCCCACGAGGCGTTCGGCCTCGACGTTCACCCCTAGGCCCTTGGCGGTCTCGTCCCCGGCGTCCATCGCATTGTAGTCCCACCTCTTGTACAGGAAGTACATCGTCACGGGGGCCAGGACGGCGAATATGATGAGGTCGTGCTCCCAGGACGCCTTGCGCAGGTCGCCGAACATCCACGACACGATGTTCGCGAGTTGCGTGTCGGTGGATACGTACTGCAGGAACGACAGGGCCGCGGAGAAGATCGCGCTTATGGCGATGCCCGCGAGGACCATGGTCTCCGCGGAGACGCGGGTTACCTTCGTCAGCACGAGGATGACCGCCGTGGCGATCATGCTGAACGCGAAGGCGCAGACGGTCGTGGCGTACGGGTTGTCGATGGAGATGCCGGCCGTCGCCATAGACCCGGTTCCCACGACGACGATGGAGAACGCCGCCCCGAACGCGGCGGCGTTGGAGATCCCCAGCGTGTACGGCGAGGCGAGGGGGTTCTTCAGGACGCACTGCATCACCACCCCGCAGACGGAGAGCCCGCATCCGATGATGACCGCCGATGCGAGGTCTAGCAGCCTCATGTTCCATATGATGTTACCGGAGCTCGAACGGTTGTCGAAGGTGAAGATGATCTCGAGAATCTCGGTCAGGGCGATGCGCTTAGTGCCTACGCAGAGGAAGATCAGCGCGATGGCGGCGAATACCGCAGCCATCGCGAGTAGGAGAAGCCTCTTGTGCCTGACAAAGGCGTGGAACCCTTCGGAGGGCTCGCTGTCGGCACCGGCACCGTCGTAGATCCGGTAATCGTCGCATCCTCTTCCAGTCATGGGCTCTCGGCATCGGTCGGAGGGTTTACAGAGACAACTTCGCGCATCCTTTACCAGAGCGGTCCTCGAGCATCTGCCCGTAGGTGTACTTGCCGCCGTAGAAGAGATTGAGCACCTCGTTGGCCTTCTCCTCGAAGCTCCAACCGTAGGCCTCGCCGTTGGCGACGGAGGCGATGTAGAAGCAGTTTATGAGGGTGGCGTCGAACTGCGTACCGTAGATCTTGTACGCCATCGTGGAGTATACGTTGCCGTTTCTGACGGCGGCCTTGTCGCGGATTACGCTGTAGTTGTCTTTAAGCTCCCTGACCACGTCGTTGGTGTAGTACCCGTCTATTACCAGGTAGTCGAAATCGAGGGCCTGGAGGTCCTCGGCTTTGATGTCGTAGGGTTGCTTCGAAACCTTGGCGCTCTTCGAAGGCACGACGTTGTCGATGCCGGCGTACTCGAACGGCAGGTAATCGCCGGTGGTCCTGAGGTACTTCACGGCACCTGACCCGTAGAAGTTCATGCCGCAGACATATCCAGAGACGCCCTTGACCTTCTCTCTCTCGATGTCGGAGACGAGCCCCTTCACGCCGTCGACGATCCTCTTCGCCCTGCCCTTCTCGTTGAACAGTTTGCCGAGGGCCTCGATCTGGTCGTACCACGCGTCCCTGTCTTCGGCGAATTCGATGTCGGCGTTGACGGCGTAGACGGGAATCCTGATCGCATCCTGCATGCTGTTGATGACGCTGACCTCGATGTCGGAAGTGATCACGAGGGTGGGGGCGAGCATGACGATCCTCTCGTAGGCGCTCTTGTTCACCTTGGGGAGGGACTCGAACTTGTCCTTGAAGGCCTGATAGTATCCTTTCTGTACGTCGTTGCCGTCGCGCACGTCGAGAGCGATGATCCTGTCGACGGCATCGAAATAGCTCACGTATTCGGCGGAGCATGCCCCGATGCAGAGTATGCGCTCCGTGCTCTCGACGTCAACAGACCTCCCGCGGGCGTCGGTGAACGCCCCGTCGCTGTTCTCGCCCTTGTCGTTTACGATGGCCATGCCGGCGGCCGCGATGATTAGTACGGCAACCACGCCCGCAATCAGTATGAACGTCTTCGATCTCATTGTTTTGTCCTCAGTATTAACGAATTAGAAATTCGTGCTAACATGCTGGAGGTCATATAAAACAGGTAGCCCAGATTCGATGTCCAGTATTATCTTTCGGTCCTCTCTCCGGCCCGTGGCAACCTTGAGGCGCGGAAGGGGAGATTCGAACTCCCGAGGTGTTCACCACCGGTTTTCAAGACCGGCGCCTTAGTCCAGGCTGAGCCACTTCCGCTCCGTCGGGCTATTCCGTGCGCTCTAATAAAGATTAGGTCCGCGCTCCGCCAGGGCCGAGGATCTCCTCCTGGATGGTGGTCCCCGGGGGCCAGACCTTCTTTATCAAGCTGTTCATCGCGGCGTACCAAACGTTCTCCACCATCAGTGACACCGCGCACGGCAACGCCGCCTCTGGGTATTGGGCGGACAGCAGCGCGAGGCACAAAGAAGTCGCCAGGCCGGAGTTCTTCCACACTGCGAAGCCCATGTAGGCCACGGCGTTTCCGCGGTTCCCGCTCATCCGCTTCATCGCGTAGAGGACGGCGATGCTGACGCCGAAAGTCCTCAGGAGGCAGGCGCCGGCTATGGCGGCGACCATCAAGATGTTCTCGAAGATGAAGTCGCGGTTGTTGCCGACGGCGAAGATTAGCAGCAGGAACATCATGGCGTTGATGAAGATTACCTTGCAGTCGCCGTTGATCCTGAATCTCTTCAGAGGGACGGTGGCCGCGATCGGCACCGCGATGAACAGCACGACGTACATGAGGATCTCGAAGGGGCTGACGGCATCGCCGATCAGCATGGTGGTGAGAAGGGGGGTGACCCCCAGCGCGAGGAGGTACACGACCGTGAGTGCCAGCACGGACAGCACGCGGTTCCCGTGCATCATCAGGGTGAGGGCGATGACCGATACGCCGGTGGGCACGGAGGCGAGCATGCACCACCCGTACCACAGCGACTCGTCGCCGATGAACAGGGAGCCCATGAGCAGCGTCGCCCCCGTGCTCACTCCGAAGCAGGCGAGGAAGCAGTACATTATGGGCCCGGCATCCCTCCTGAAATCGTCCCCGTGGAACGACAGGCCCTCCATGGCGGCGACCATCTGCATCATGAGGACGGCGATGACCAGGGTCGAGGCGATGTCGCCTATCGGCCCGACCAGGAAGGCCACCGCCATAGAAGCGGCGACCCAGATCCTGATGTCCATGAGGGCTTTGAGGAGTGCCATCGCCTCCGGCCTAGCCGGGCATCGTATTTAGCGATTTTCGAACGACTCCGGCGCTACCGATTCCCCGTCGCACCGCTCCTCTTTAATGCGATGCCCCCATGCCGTTGCCGGGACAAGCCATGCCGACGATCTCGGAACGCATCGATTCGCTGCCGATGACGCGCAGCGCGGCCGTGGTCCTACTCGCCGTCGGCATAGGCTGGCTGTTCGACGCCATGGACCAGGGCATGGTCAGCGGCGTCATCGCCGATATCAGGAACGACTGGAGTCTGAGCGACTTCGAGCGCAGCGCCATCCTCTCCTCGGGGATATTCGGCATGATAGCCGGCGCGGCCCTGTCGGGGGTCATCGCCGACCGCTTCGGCCGGCGCACCGTCATCATCGCCACCCTCCTCGTCTACAGCGTCGGGAGCCTGCTCTGCGGGCTCTCGGTCAATCTCGCGATGCTCGTCGTGTTCAGGTTCGTCACCGGCTTGGGGCTGGGAGGGGAATTACCGGTCGCCTCCGCCCTCGTGAGCGAGCTCTCACCGCTTAGGGCCAGGGGGAGGAACGTCGTCATACTCGAGAGCTTCTGGGCCTGGGGCTGGATCGCCGCCTCACTCGTCGCCTACCTCGCCATCCCGGCATGGGGGTGGCGCGCGGCGTTCTTCGTCGGCGCGGCGCCGGCGCTGTTCGCCGCCGTGCTCAGGAGGATGGTGCCAGAGTCGCCGAGGTACCTAGAATCCGCCGGCAGGGGGGAGGAGGCCGACGCCATCGTCAGGAGGATGGAGGCGGAGGCGGGAGCGGAATCCCCAGATTACGTTCCGGCGGAGGCCCCTGCCGAAAAGGCGAGAGCCTCTCTCGGCGAGCTCTGGAACAGGGAGAACCGCCGTGCCACCGCTGTGCTCTGGGTCATATGGATCGGTGTTAACTTCGGATATTACGGATTCGTCCTGTGGACGCCCTCGCTGCTCACCGACCGCGGGTTCGACATGGTCAAGAGCTTCGAGTTCACCGTCATCATGTGCCTCGCGCAGCTCCCAGGGTACTTCAGCGCGGCGTACCTCATCGAGGCGATCGGCAGAAAGCCCTGCCTAGTACTGTACTTCTCCGGCACCGCCGCTGCAGCCTGGCTCTACGGCATGTCCGGCTCAGAGGGGGCGATCCTTGCCACCGGCTGTCTGCTCTACTTCTTCGCCCTCGGGGCGTGGGGTTGCGTCTACTCTTACACCCCTGAAGTATACAGGACGCGCATCCGCGGGTCGGGCGCGGGATGGGCATCCGCCGTCGGGAGGGTGGGCGCCCTTGTCGCACCGTTCATAGTGCCCGCCCTATACGGGGTGTTCGGGAAGGAAGACGGCTTCCTCTACGTCTTCTCGATCCTCTCACTCGCGTTCGCTCTCGTAGCCGCGGTCGTCGCCGTCTCCGGGAGGGAGACGAAGGGCGTGCCGGCGGGACGACGCAATCGCGTTCGATCGCCGGCACCCTTCGAAAGCCGGGCCATCGCCCAAAAGATGGAACGTGCCCATCTCGCATCGGGAGCGCTCCGGTCCGTAATCCGGAAGGTTCACGCGATGTCGGGGGATCGGTTTCTCCGTCCTTCCGAGAAGAACCTCACGGCGTCTCCGACGGGGTCGGCCGTAGGGACGGCCTCCAGCTGCCTGGCGTTCCGCGCAGCCCTCTCGTCGAGGATGACCGCCATGCCGCGGTCGGTCTCCGTCCTGATGAGCCTTCCCACCGCCTGCCTGATCTTCCTCACGGCGGGGACCTCGGAGGTGTACTTCCACCCCATCCCCGGCCCGTAGCGGGCGTCGAAGAGGCTCTTCATCGCCGCCATCTCCAGCGACGGCGGGGGGTACGGCATGCCGACGACGATCGCGAAGCTCAGCTCGTCGCCGGGGAAGTCCATGCCCTCCGCCACGGATCCCCCCATCACGCAGAAGAAGACGCCGTCGCGTCCGGCGCGGAACCTCTCGAGGGCGGACATGGTCCTCCTCTGCCTGCCGGACTCCTCCCAGTAGAGGGGCCTGTCGATGGACTCCTCCATGTAGCGGCGGATGTCCTTCATCACGCGGTAGGAGGGCAGGAACACGATGGTGTTCTTATCCACGGCGTTGCAGAGTTGCGCCGTGGTGCGCTCGATCTTCGCCATCATCGCCGGGTTGGATTTCAGCACGCCGTAGTTGGTGGTCACCCCTTTCACGTACACCACGAGGCGGTTCTCTCTCGGGAAGGGCGAGGGGTAGGTGCGCGGCACGGCGTTCTTCGGCAGTCCCATAACCGACGCGTACTGAGCGAGGGGTTGCAGCGTCCCGGACATGTGCACCGCGCCCGGCAGCGCTTGCATGAACCTCACGATGTCGGCCGGGTCGATGCATGAGGCGGTGAGGAACGCGCCGTCGCCGTCGGCACGGACGGCCTTCACGTAGCTCTCGGCCGGGGAGCGGACCCACCTGTCCAGGAGCTCGGCGAGCTCCAGGAACGGGGAGGAGGGCGCGTCGCTGTCAGCGATCTCCTGCTCGCGCTTCCGGCCGAGATCGACGGCGGCGGCGATGACCGCTCCGAGCTTGTCGGCGGTGATATTCAACGTACGGCAGACGCTCCCCTCCAGCGCCTTGTCGGGGAGGAGGGCCTCCCTCTTCCCGAAGGGTATGTGCCGTCCAGACAGCTCGCGGAGCGCCGCTTTCACGGATAGGGCGAGCGCCTCCGCGCCGACGCCGAAGGACAGCTCCTGCCTTTTCAGAATCGACGCCTCGTCGCGGGCGGAGCCGACCAGCCTATCCGTTATCGAGAAGCTCTCCTGCTCGCGCACGGCGTCCATGAGGTTGTGCGCCTCGTCCACGACGAGGGTGATGCCGTTGTCGTCGATGCCGAGATTCTGCAGGAAGTTGTCGCGGATATCTGGATCGATGATGTGGATGTAAGGTGCGACGACCACGTCGAAGCCCTTGAGGAGGAGCTTCTTCGCCTCGTACGGGCAGACGTTCATGTTCTTGCAGTAGGCGTCGAGCTCCTCGGAGCGGGGGAAGTTCCTACGGCAGTAGGCCCCGACCGCGGGAGCCTTGCCCTCCACCCTCTCGAAGTACGGGCATCCACCCGCCTGTCCGTTTGTGCTGCGCTGCTTGCGCTCGGAGCACATAGTCGAGAGGACGTTCGGGGTCAGCGTGGTAAAATCGGGGCGCGATTCGAGTAGCGGGCAGGACTTGCCGCGGCCGGTGAGGGTGATTCCGCACACCGGCCTTATGGTGCTGATCGCTTTGAGTTCCCTCATCACCTGGTCCGCCTGGGAGATCGTCCTCGTGACGTAGACGACCTTCTTCCCCAGCGGGCGGGCGTGCTCTAGGGCGCCGGCGAGTGAGACGACCGTCTTCCCGGTGCCGGTGCCGGACTCGATGACGATGTGCCTCCCCCGGTCGAGGGCGTCGCGGATGTCCGCGATGATCCGCAGCTGCTCCGGCCGCGGTTCGTAGGGGAGGAACGGCGCCCTCGCCTCGCCGGGCTCGACCAGCTTCGGGGAAGGAGCGTCCGCCACCTTCTTCACCCACTCGCCGCCGTCGAAGGGCATCCCGCAGTCAGGGCAGCGGGACATCCCGGGCAGGATGACGCTGCCGCAGGTGGGGCAGAAGAAGGTGCGCATATGGCACCCTACAGTGGTTCGCTATAAGTAAGGTCGTACAGGGGAGCCGTCTTCGCCGTCGGCCGATGATGTACGCCGCCACGATCTCCCCGTAGTACGCGATGTGCCGGTCCTCGTTGACACCGCATTCGGTGGACGGCACGCCCTCGGGGTAGAACGCCCTGCGGAACCTATCGTCGAGGAGCATCGGCTCCTGCGGCTGCCTGTAGATCACTTTGCACTCGAGGGTGAGCGGGAGCTCCGCGATCGCCGGCACCGAGACGGTCACCGGATCCTCGAGCGTCAGGCCGAGTTCGGCGATCTTGTCGGCGTCCCGGCCGCTCCGCGAACCCGCGAAGCCGAGGATCCCCCTGTCGAGCCTCCCGCGGGGGATGTTGACGGTGAACTCCGGGTTCTCGTCCAGGAGGGCCCTGGTGAGCCGTCCCTCCCTCACGTAGGCGGTGAACACTGCCCTCCCCCATATGACGCCGAGGGAGCCCCAGCCGATGGTCATGGTGTTCACCCTCCCTCCGGCCTTCGTGGTGAGGAGCACCCCCTGCCTGAGGGCCTTCTCCACCTCCGAAGCGAACTCGAGCACGTCGACGTCCCGTTTCATCCGCTCCCCCCCATGCGCTTCCAGGGCTTTATGCCGTTCTCCTCGAGGTACTCCTCGCTGACCCCGATGGCGAGCTCGGCCTGCCGCATGAGGTGCGCCTCGGCCGCCTCCACCTTGTTGCGGGACATGAGCGACTTTCCGATCAGGCCGTGGAGCTCGGCGAGGGCTTCGACGCCGCTCTCGTAGCCCTCGGCGAACATCTCCTCCAGCACGTCTACGGCGGTGACGCGGTGCACGAGCGCCGCGTCCTCGTCTCCAGCCTCCTCAAGGTCGGCGAGGGAGGCGAGGGCGAGGACGAATTCCGACCGGTCCCTGAGACGCCCCGAGCCCTTCAGCTGGGCGCCGATCTCGACCGATTTCGAGTAGAGCGCGGTGGCCATCGCGGGGTCCTCCTCCTCCACGTCCCCCGCGGCGAAGTTCAGGGCGCCTACGCAGAGGTTCATCATGTCCGGGTCCTTGCTATCGGCGGAGAGGGAGATCGCCTTGTCGATGAACGGGGCGCATCCGCCGCGGAAGCCCGCCTCCCGGAGGTCGCCGGCGGCGTCTACGCACATCTCCGCGATCGCCCGGTCGTCCTCGAAGAACCTGCACCCTGCGGAGAGGCGGGGGAGGCGGGAGGCCGCCTCCTTGTACTCGGCGGCCATCTCGGCGGGGCCGGCGGTGCCGACGAGTTCGCCGCGGGAGAGGTGGGCCATCACCCAGTACCCGGGGTCCAGCTCCCGCCCCAGGGAGGATTCCATCTGCCTTATCATCGCAATCGCCTGGTTGAAGTCGTCGATTGCGGCCACGAACGAGTCCATCATGGACAGTACCCGTCCGCGGCGGATGTACGCCCCGATCCTCTCTTCGGAGGGCCCCTTCCCCTCGAGGGAGGCCACTGCGTCGTTGTATTCCTTCAGGACGTCATCGAGGTGCTCTTTGGCGCTCGTCATGATAGGCTATGGTCGTTGCTCAGATAAAACCCTGGGGGCGGAAGTTAGGGTTCTTTGGGATGGTTACATGGTTCGCAGCGTACGGGGAACACCGTTTTCCGCCGGCCCCGGGGC
Source organism: Methanomassiliicoccaceae archaeon COG_1 (assembly GCA_028561875.1). Classification (GTDB taxonomy): domain Archaea; phylum Thermoplasmatota; class Thermoplasmata; order Methanomassiliicoccales; family Methanomethylophilaceae; genus Methanomethylophilus. The sequence continues at coordinate 27,911 of JAQQTI010000005.1, read as the reverse complement.
GCATGCGATGCCGCGCGGACCGCCGTCCTCAGCATCCGCGGGAGGGCGGCGAGGTCCGAGGGCAGCGGGCGCGAACGATCCCGGGAAACCGACAAAAGCTTCCGCTATGCCACAGGTCGCGGCAAAGTCAATCACGGCGCGCTCAGCGGCAACGAAATCACCCCCACAGTATTTGAACAACTCCGGCGATTATCGCGCATGCAACAGAAACGCGTCCTAGCGATCCACGACGTCTCTTGCGTGGGGAGGTGCTCGCTGACCGTCGCACTGCCGATCATCTCCGCCGCCGGTATAGAATGCAGTGGCATGCCCACCGCCGTTCTGTCCACCCACACCGGCGGGTTCACGGGTTACACCTACCGCGACCTCACCGAGGACATCCTGCCAATCGCCAAGCACTGGAAGTCCCTCGGCGTGAGGTTCGACGGCATCTATACCGGGTTCCTCGGATCCTTCGAGCAGATTGACATCATGGACAGCGTCATCGACATGGTCGGGGAGGGCGCGAAGGTCTACGTCGACCCGGTCATGGCCGACGGCGGTAAGCTTTACAAAGTCTTCCCGGAGAACTTCCCGCAGGGCATGAGGAAGTTGTGTTCCCGCGCGGACGTCGTACTCCCCAACATCACCGAGGCCACCCTCTTGCTCGGCGAGGAGTACAGGGAGGGGCCGTACACCGAGGGGTACATCCGGGGCCTGCTGGAGAGGCTCTCCGCGCTGGGCCCGCGGGAGGTCGTGCTCACCGGGGTCTACTTCGATGACAGGGAGGTCGGAGCCGCAACTTATGACGCGGCGGCGGGGGAGGTCTCGCACTCCCTCGCGGAGACCGTCCCGGGGTACTACCACGGCACGGGAGACATCTTCTCATCCGTCGTCGTCGCCTGCCGCACCAGGGGTTTCCCCCTTGCGAGGGCGGCGGAGGTTGCCGTCGACTTCACGCAGCGCAGCATCGCCCGCACCTACGAGGCGGGGACGGACGTGAGGTTCGGCGTGGACTTCGAGCACGGGATACCGAAGCTCATCGGGGACCTGGGGCTGGGTGAATGATGCCCGTGACGCTCCCCTGGCCGGAGGACGCCTCCCCCTCCGCGCCGTGGATTCCCACGAGAGGATGGGCTTCCGCGAGGTCTCCCGCGAGGGGAGGGGTGCCGGGCCCAGTCGCAGCCACGCTGGCGTGGGGATGTCGAGGGTGATACGAACGCCGTCCATGAGGCCGATCGGCCCGTCCGAGGCGGAGGGCCTGAGCGCCTTCGCTCATCCCATCTGGAGGGAGGCGTTCGGCCCTATGCTCCCCGGCGGTATCGACGAGGCCGAACGCATGTTCGCCGACTGGCAGAGCCCCGACGCGATCAGGAGGGACATCGCCGGCGGTTTCGTGTACGGGTACGTGGTGGACGGCGGCGCCTTGGCCGGATACTATGCCTACCGCGCCGAGGGGGAGGGCCTCCGCATCAGCAATTGCTGCCTCGCCCCGGCCTACCGGGGGAGGGGGCTGTGTTCGTTCATGCTGCAGGAGATGCTCGCCCGCGGCCGCGAGGCGGGATGTCGTCGCGCGCATCTGCACGTGAACGTGAGGAACGCCCCGGCAATCAGGGCGTGCGAACGCAACGGGTTCTCCGTCGAGCTGCATCAGATCGTTTACCGCGGGGAGGGCTTCTCCACCAACGACTACGTGATGTCGAGAGAGATTCGATGTTCGCGCCGACCCTGCCGGAGGAGGTCCGCGGGAGGGGGTGGGACTCCCTCGACGTGATAATCGTCTCCGGCGACACGTACATCGATTCCCCGTACAACGGGTCCGCGCTCGTGGCGCATTGGCTGATCGACCGCGGATTCCGGGTGGGGGTGATCTGCCAGCCTGGCCTGGATTCCGGAGAGGACATACTCAGACTGGGCGTTCCAAACCTCTTCTGGTCGGTATCCGCCGGATGCGTGGACTCCATGGTGGCCAACTACTCCTCCTCCGGCAGGCGCAGGAAGGACGACGATTTCACGCCCGGGGGGAAGGCGGGGAGGAGGCCGGACCGGGCGTGCATCGCCTACGCCAATCTGATAAGGAGGTACGCGAAGGGGAGGCCGATAGTCCTGGGCGGGGTGGAGGCGAGCCTGAGAAGGATCGCCCACTACGACGCGTGGACGGACTCCATCCGCAGGAGCATCCTCTTCGACGCCAAGGCGGACATCGTAACCTACGGCATGGCGGAGCTGGCGAACCTCGAGTTGGGGCGGCGCATGAGGGAGGGGGAGGATTGGCGGGACGTCCGCGGGATATGCTACGTCGGGAGGGGGATCCCCGAGGGGCACATCGCGATACCGTCGTACGAGGAGTGCGCCGAGGACCCGCACAGGTTCTCCGAGGCGTTCCGCGCGTTCTACCGCAACTGCGACCCCATCACGGCCAGGGGGATCGCGCAGCCCCACGGCCCGAGGATGCTGATCCAGAACCCGCCGCAGAGGCCCCTCACCGCCGAGGAGCTCGACTCCGCCCACATGTCCGACTACGAGTACGCCGTGCACCCCTACTACGCGAAGGACGGCAAGGTCCCCGCCATGGACACCATCAGGAACTCCATAACGTCGCACCGCGGCTGCTACGGCGAGTGCTCCTTCTGCGCCATCGCCGTCCATCAGGGCAGGACGGTGGTCTCCCGCTCCGAAGATTCCCTGGTGTCGGAGGTCGAGAGGATGGCCTCCCGCCCGGGGTTCAACGGCATAATCTACGACGTGGGCGGGCCCACCGCGAACATGTACGGTATAGAGTGCCCCCGCAAGGCCGAGAAGGGCGCGTGCCCGGACCGGAGGTGCCTCCACCCCCGCCCCTGCCCCTCGCTGGGGGTGGACCACTCCCGGCAGATCCGCCTGCTGGAGAGGCTGACCGATGTCCCCGGGGTGAGGAGGGTGTTCGTCGCCTCCGGCATCCGCTACGACATGGTAGTCTCCGACCGGGCGCACGGGCAGGAGTACATCGACCGCATCGCGGCGGAGCATACCTCGGGGCAGCTGAAGATCGCCCCCGAGCATGTCTCGAAGGACGTGCTGTACCTAATGGGCAAGCCGGGGCCGAACGTGCTGCTGGACTTCAAGGACATGTTCGACGCCGCCAACGAGCGGTGTGGCAGGAACCAGTTCCTGACTTACTACTTCATCGCCGCCCATCCGGGCTGCGGGAACCGCGAGATGGAGGAGGCGGCACGGTTCTGCCGCGAGGAGCTGCATGCGAGGCCGGAGCAGGTGCAGGTGTTCACACCGACGCCATCGACGGTGTCGACGCTGATGTACCGCACCGGGCGGGACCTCCAGGATGAGAGAGGGGTCTGGTCGGAGCACGACCCGGGGATGAAGCGGAGGCAGAAGGAGGTCATGCTGCCGCCGAGCGGGCGGCGCGGGAAGCGCCGAGAACGGAGACCCGCGCAACGGTCATTGGAACCCTGCAACCGGCTTCGAAGCCGTCTCTCAGATTGTCTGTCTTCGCTTCAGAAGCGTTCTCGGAGAAAACTTTTCGAACCCGCCCCTTCCCCGAAATCCGAGCCCGAGGGGCGAAGGACCGCATACGCGTAGCCCATACGGCGACAGACGGAAAGCCCGATGGCGCGCTCCGAGATAGCCGAAGGGCGGAGATGAAAAAGCACGAGGCTTCGAAGCCGGGTCACCGGCGCTCTTCCTGTTTCAGAAGCCAGTCCATCACATTGGCGATTTTTATCCCCTCCTCGTTCCCCAGGCCGGACCCGTTCATCGTCAGGAGGGTCTTCAACACCCTAACCCTGTGCAATGGTCGACTATTCTCGGACAGTTGCGGAGTCAGAGTGTAATTTTTGCAATCAAAATTTGTAAGCATGTTGCCCCTTCTAGAAACAAGAACACAATCAACGGGGGCGGTTCCGGCGGAAGTTTGTGTCGAAGCTCATACGAGGCCCTTACGGCCGTATGCCCATTCAAGCACCGAAACAATCGATTATCGTCGGTACCTCCCATGACACTGAGGGGCCGAGCCCAAGATACATAAACCCCCATCGAATCCTCATGGGAAGAGGTGGGACCGCGCCCAAGGACGACCAGAGGCTGATGGACTACGTATCTGTGCACGCCGAGCCCCGGGGCATTTCCGTCGCCGGCGCCCGCTTCTCCCCGTTCAAGGAGCTCTCCTTCCGCTGGAAGGCCCCCCTCAACTCAGTCTCGTTCTACGCCAGCGATTACATGGCGGACGCCCCCGACGAGCCTCTCCGGCAGTTCGTGCAGGGGGCGTGGGGCTACATGTACGGCCGGAGGGGGAGGTTCGGCGAGGCGTACGTCAATTACATCCGCTCCGACGAGTTCGTCCTGAAGAAACGCCCGCTGTACATCAACCGCAGCCGGAACATCACGTACAACACCGCCGGGGCGGAGAGGGACATCTGCGACGCCGTGCAGAGGCTGTTGGACCACGGCCTCCTGCACGACAGCGACATCGACAACACCTTCTTCTCCTGGACGGCGAAACCGAACTACACCCGTCTGGGGTACTGCTCCCAGGTGATGCGGCTGGTGGCCATATCGCGGGTGATGGACTCCGGGAGGGTCCCGGAGAGGGCGTTCGACTACGTGGTGTACCACGAGTGCCTCCACCTGCGGCAGGGCTACCGCCCGTTCGACAGCCGCCCCCACGACGCGGAGTTCCGCGCCGGGCTGCGGCTGTTCCCGGGGTGGAGGGAGGCGGAGGGGGATCTGGCGCGGATACCGGGCATGAGGCGGCGGGACGCCGCGGAGGCGCTGCGGTGAGCGGAAAGGCGTTCGTGATCGAGGATGACAGGGGGAGGAGGCGCGAGGTCGGGATCGAGGAGGTCGAGAGGCTCTCGGCGCAGGGCGATCCGGTGGGGCACTACGCCCTCGGGATGGCCTACCTGTACGGGCGGGAGAGGAAGCAGGACGTGGAGCGCGGGTTCTCGCTGCTCGAAAGGGCGGCGGGGGTGGGCAACCCCGACGCCAAGGCGCTGCTGCTGAGGCTGTACATGGAGGACATGTACGCCGGGCTGACGATGGACAGGGCGGTGCTGTACGCCCGGGACGCCGCCGCCGCGGGGATCGCCGCGGGGCAGCTGTACTACGGCATAGCCCTGCTCGACGGAGGCCAGGTCGCGAGGGACTACGCCAAGGCGAGGGAGATGTTCGAGGCCGCGGCGGCCCAGGGATGTCCCGAGGCGGTCAACTCCCTGGCTTACATGCACATGGAGGGGCTGGGCGTGGCGAGGGACCCCGCGAGGGCGTTCTCGCTTTTCAGGGAGGCGGCCGAGGCCGGGAACCTGAACGCGGCATACCAGCTGGGGGCGTGCTACGAGTTCGGGGAGGGATGCGATCGCGATCCGCGCGAAGCCGCGGCGTGGTACGGGAAGGCGGCCGAGGCCGGGGACCCCCTAGCGATGGAAAGGCTCGGGCTCCTCCACCGGGGAGGGGAGGGGGCGCTCGAGGAGGATCCAGAGGAATCGTTCGAGTGGTTCGTCAAGGCCGCCAACCGGGGTGTGGAATCGGCGATGCACATGGTCGGGCTGTCCTACCTGGACGGTTACGGGACGGAGAGGGACGAGGGCGAGGCGAGGAAGTGGCTGGCCCTCGCGGCGCAGGCCGGGTACCCGCCGTCCGTCGAGATGATGGGGAGTATGGTGGGAAAGCAGGGAGCGGGCGATACAGGCCCTCGGTCTCGCGAAGACCGTTCCCGTGTACGACCTGGCGTTCGCCATCTTGAGACGAATCCAACCAGAACAGTCATTATATAGAGTTGGGTTTTACATCGTATGGATACATAATCCAAGTGATTCGATGGACAACAGATTGCTGATTGTATGTCTGCCCGTGGCAGTCGCCCTCATCATCGCCGCGGCATTCGTGGCGCTCGGTGACGGCGATGACGATGGCAACGTCAGAACGGCATCGGCCGAGACCAACTGCTGGGTCTATGGAAACGCAAACATGGACAATCGCGTGGACCGGGATGATATCGAATATCTCAAGCTGATCATCAGCGGCGACAAGGAGAGGACCGCTTACGCCGACGCGAACCGGGATGGGGTGATCAACCAGGAGGACATCGAAGTCGTCCAGGGCATCATAGATGGGACCGGCGGGGTCAGGCACTACACCATGGACAACGGCGAGCCAGGCTGGATCAGAGGGAAGATAACCAGTATCGGTGCGCAGTACTATTGCAACATGTACGCCCTCGCCGCTATGGGAGCCACCGACATAGTGACCTGTGGCGATGACGAGACTGCCGGACTGGCTAACAAGGGGGAGTTCGGGGAGAAGGTAAAGTCCCAGGGTCTGAAGAAATACGGGTATACGGGAAAATACGAGCCCGAGACCCTCCTCTCGATGAAATGCCAGGCGATCCTCTGCGGGACGTCCTATTTCAAGAATTGGGAGGAGAAGTACTGGGACGACGACACCTACATCGCGTTCATAAGGCTCGCGTGCTGGAAAACCGATCCGATAGCCGCCGTCGTCACGGTCGCCAACCTCCTTGAGAACAAAGCCTACGTCGACAAGGCCATCGAATACGCGGAGTACGCATCCGGCATCAACGAAAAGGTCGCCAAGGCCGTGTCGTCCCTCGGTTCCAAGAAGAGCGCGGTTATAATATATCCGTACAAAGACGGAAATATGGAGTTCCAGGGGCCGGGAACGGGATGCTACGAGGCGTCTCTGGCAGCCGGCCTCGACAACATCGCATCCGGCGTATGCGATCCCAAAAAGGACAATGACGGGGGATTCCACGTCCTGTCACTCGAGAAGACGCTTACGTACAACCCGGACGCTATAATGATACTCAAGGGATGCAGCTGGACCGCCACCCAGGAGAGCGTTGACGCCGCGTATGCGGATTACGTCGGCAAATACCTCAGCACCATGGACGCGGTGAAGAACGGTAACGTCTGGTTCACGAGCTGGAGGTTCACGCAGGGGGTGTTCCAGCCCGTCGGGGCCATAATGATGGCATCCGAGATATACGGTCCCGAGCTGTTCGACGGCACCAATGCGATGAGGGAGCTGCAGTACTATGTCGACAACTTCACATCCACAAATCTCGGGCTCGACCCCGGCAGCGACGGCTATCTCGACGTGACCGCCAAGGGGAAGTACTTCTCAAAGGCGACTAACGTCTGAAAAGAAACCGTGAAACATCTTCCCCCTGCCAGGGGTTACGATGAAAGCAGAGGATGCCGCTGTAGTGGATGGCTTCTCGCGCGAGGCGGTGCGCGAGTCGTTCGGGAGATACATCTGGAAGAAATGGGTGTTCATCGCCCTGTGTGTCCTGGGATCGTTTCTAGCAGGGCTATACCTGCTCACGATCGGCGACTACCCCATCGGCTTCTGGGAGAGCTTCGAGATCGTAATCGACCACATCGTCGGGGATATAGGAGACAAAACGAAGGACTTCATTGTATGGGATCGCAGACTGCCGATGATCCTCATGGCGGTCCTCGTCGGGGTCGGGCTCTCTTTGGCGGGGGCTACCATGCAGAGCGTCCTCAAGAACCCTCTCGCGGACCCGTATACGACGGGGATATCGTCGGGGGCCGCTTTCGGGGCGACCCTCGCCATCGTGTCCGGCATAACGGTTGCGACGGGGGAATGGGGGCTTGTCGCCAACGCGTTCGTTTTCTCGCTCATCCCCATGGGCGTGATAGTGCTCATCTCCACCATCAGGCACACGTCGCCGACGACGATGATCCTGGCTGGGATAGCGGTGATGTATACGTTCAGTGCACTGACGACCGTCATCCGCCTCAGGGCGGACCCCGATGCGCTGAAGGAGGTGTACGCATGGGGGGTCGGAAGCCTCGGCTACGCCTCCTGGGACAATCTGCCCATCGTTTTCGCCGTCGTTCTCGTCGGCGCGACCGCCATGCAGCTGCTGTCCCGGACGTTGAACATCCTCGCAGCCGGGGACGACAACGCGAAATCCCTGGGGATAGACGCCGACAGGATGAGGACGGTCTCGCTCCTCATCGCATCACTGGTCACGGCCTCCATCGTCTGCTTCACGGGAACGATAGGCTTCGTCGGCCTCGTATGCCCCCACATCGCGAGGATGTTCATCGGCTCCGACAACCGCTTCCTCCTCCCCGCATCGGCCGCGTTCGGAACGCTATTCGTGATCGTCGCCGACATCATCGCCATCGGCCTCGTGCCAGATTCGCTGGAGGTCGGGGTCGTCCTGTCCTTCGTCGGCGGCCCGATGTTCCTGTACATCCTGGTCAGGCAGAGGAGGGAGGCGTGGCGATGAAGCTGGAAATCAGGGACGTCGGCTTCTCCTACGAGAAGGGGAAGGACATACTTCGCGGCATCAACCTCACTCTGGAGGAGCCGGGACTGGTGTGCATAATAGGCCCCAACGGCGTCGGCAAATCCACCCTCGTGAAGTGCATAGACAAAATCCTCGAACCGACAAGCGGCGAGATTCTGATGGACCAGAGGGACCTGAGGGGGATGAGCTTCAAGGAACTTTCGAAGATCGTCGGGTACGTTCCCGTATCCTCGGGCGACTACTTCCCCATGACCGTGCTCGAAACGGTGATGATGGGGCGCCACCCCTCGCACAGGCTGATGTCGCGCGCCGACGATGATTTCGATGTCGTGTACGACATACTCAAGTCGATGCGCATAGAGCACCTTGCCATGCGCAATTTCGGTGACCTCTCGGCGGGGCAGCACCAGAGGGTCGCCATCGCCAGAGGGCTCGCCCAGGAGCCGAGGCTCCTCATCCTTGACGAGCCCACGGCAAACCTCGATGCGCGGTACCAGATCATGGTCACGCGCATGCTCCTAGAAATGTCTCACGAGAAAGGGATAACCGTCCTCATGATCAGCCACGACCTGAACATAGCGTCGAGGTTCGCGGACGAGGTGATGCTCATGACGTATCCGGGAATCATCTACAGGACCGGGCCGCCTGAGGAGGTCATCACCGTGGAAAACATCCGTTACGCCTACGGCATGGACTGTCGCATGACCGAGGTCAACGGCAGGCCTCACGTCATCCTGCTCGACGAGATGCCGGAAGAGGCCCTCGGGGCCAGAGGAGGGGATTACCCGGATTACCGAAGGATTCGCTGTCGCAGTCGCATACGGCACCTGTTCGGGGGAAAAGCGGTCCGGTTTGCGCGGCGAATCACTTCCAATCGACCTCGGAAAACATCGGAAGGGTGTACGGCATGGGTGCTGAATAGGCATGACGCGTTTCGACAGACACCACATAACCGTGCCTCGAAGATGGAACATCCCATCGCCTAACCGGAACAAATCAGGAGAGAGCGGAAGTAGTTTTGACAATTCTCGACAAGCTGGAGGAGAAGGACGCGACGTACAGCGAGATTAAACGTCAATTCATCGGCTTCCGTTCGGCATCCGACACCGTATCGATGACTGAAGAAAATTCGATTGCTACGCACAGAACAAATCCTCATTCACGTACGAAATTGTCAAGACTGGTGAGGTCGTGCATGTCCAGCGAAGAGATGGAAGACTTCATTCGCATGTCTGAAGAAGATCCTAGAATATACAGAAATCGGGATTCAGACAGGCTCCACATCGGAACCCTCGTTTTGTAGGCCTTCATGAAAATCCTGGGACAATGAAACGTTCTAAAAACGCGGTTCGCGAACATCTCCCGGGCACGAGGAAAATGCGCCTCCTCGGATAACGAGGCCGTACCGATCGGGGATTGGCGCAACCTCCGATGGCGCCGCCGAGGATGACGTGGGGCCTTCCCTTTCTCTGTATTATCTCGCAATCGACGCCGTAGACCTCTGCGATCATCTCCTCCGTGATGACATCGTTCGCATCGCCGATAGCCTTGATGGTCCCGGGCCTGTCCATGACTATGACCTTATCGGCATACCTCGCGGAGATGTTCAGGTCGTGGGAGATCATGACCACCATCATACCGCATTGGACCGCGATCTCGTGCAGTAGCTCGGTGACGTACACCTGATGCCTGACGTCGAGGTTCGAGGTAGGCTCGTCTAGTATGAGCATCTCCGGCTCCCTCACGAGCCCCCTAGCGAGCGCCACCTTCTGATGCTGTCCCGCGGAGAGCTCGTTGAACCCGTGCATCGCCAGGTCCGAAAGGCCGAGCAGCTTCAGCGTACGTTCGGTCGCGTCGATGTCCTCGGGCCCCGTTCTCCATTTGTTCCTCCTGTATCTCCCCATCAGCACGGTATCGAAAACCGGCATGGAGAAGCAGTCCTGGGAGGTCACGGGGACGTATCCGATGAATTCCGAGAGGTCGTTGGCGGAGTATTCGCCGATGTCCTTCCCGTTGACGGCGACGGACCCCGACGACGGTTTGAGCAGCCCGTTCATGCACCTTATCAGCGTAGATTTCCCCACGCCGTTCGGGCCTATGATGCAAACGAGGCCGGGGCCGCTGAGATGCAGGCTGACGCCGCGGAGCACGGCCGCTCCGGCCTTGTAACCGCAGTACACGTTATCGAAAGTTATCTCCACGGCCTCGCCCCCACACCTCGGTGTCCTTCCTGAGGATAAGCCACAGGAACATGGGCCCGCCGAGGAATGCGGTTATCACGCCGACCTGTATCACCGCGGGCATCATGACCGTCCTGCCGATGATGTCGGAGGTTATCAGGAGCGCAGCACCGAAGAAGGCCGAAGCAGGGATAAGGTACTTGTTGTCCGCGCCGATGAAGAGCCTGACGATGTGCGGGGCGACCAGCCCCACGAAGCCGATAAGGCCCGTGAAGCTGACGATGGCGGCGCTCATCATCGCAACGACGACGAAGCACAGCACCCTGACCTTCCCCGCGTCGATGCCGAGTGCCCTCGCGTTCTCGTCACCGGTCGAGAGGAGGTTCAGTTCGCGGGAAAGGAATACCGAAAATATGCAGCCGACGAGGGTGACCGCGAACATTATCTCCGCGCTGTCCCAATCTATGCCCCCGAGCGTTCCAACCTGCCATCTGTAGAGGGCGGCCAGCGCTTCCGGCTCGGACCAGAGCTTCAGCAGCGTGGACATGGCATTGAAGACGTACATCACCGCGATGCCGGCCATGATCATGACCGTCGGGGACGAATTCTTGAACCTCGCCACGGCGATGATGATGAAGGTCGGTATGAGCGAGAACACGAAGGCGTTGGCGACTATGGTGAGGGAACCGGCGCCAACGCTCACCCCGAGCGTTATCGCCAGCGTCGCTCCGAACCCGGCGCCGGACGAGACCCCGGTGGTGTACGGGTCGGCGAGCGGGTTCTTGAGGACGCTCTGCATCACGACGCCAGCGACGGCTAGCCCGGCACCGGTGATCAGCCCGGCGCAGACACGGGGCAGCCTGTACTCGATGATGGTGTAATCCCAGCTGACGTTCTCGATGTGCCCGGTGATGTGGTTCCAAAGGGTGGCGTACGCATCCACGATGGTGATGTCCGTCACCCCCACGCACATCCCCCAGCCGACGGCGAGGACGGTGAGGGTCGCACATATCGAGATGAAGGCCCACTTCCTACTTATATAGCGCGAGTAGTTCTCCGCCGCTTGCGATTTCTCTCTTCCCCCGGACTTGTCCCTCCACTCCCTCACGGCGTTTGCCGTGAGGGGGCTCGAACGCGAACCCTGATTAGCCGCATCGCCGTTCAACCCGCACACCCTCCGAGCGAAGTCGCTTGCCAAGCGGTTTCGGAACGTCTCACGACACCCGATAGAACTGGTAGTTCGGCATGTTCTCGAGATTGAAGTAGGCGAACCCCTCGTCGAAGAACTTTTGCATGACCTCGTTCGCGTACGCGACGTCGATTTCGTCGTACATGAAGGACAGGAGCTTCAAGTAGGCGAAGCATCCGAAGAAGGAGTTCATGGTCCCGTTGGCGGTTCCGATGATCTGCCTTTTAGAATAGGCGGTGGTGCTAGAGAACCAGTCCTTGCATTCCTGGTCGAACTGGACCTGGTTCTGTTCCTTGGTGTTCCCCGACTTCCAGGCTCCGGAAGAGCAGCATAGGATCCAGTCCGGATTCTTCGAATTGAGCCATTCGATGTCAGTATGCGTGGCATAGCTGGATGTCGGCTCTACGACGTACACCTTGGATGGCGAGTCCCTCATGTAGGTGTACAGGCCGTTCGACTCGCCGTTGACCGACATGTTGAGGAACCTGATGTTCGAAGTCGAGGTGTCCGCCTTCATCATGATGGTGACGCAGGTGGGTGCGTCCTTAACCTTGGACAGCTTCTCACTCATGTAGCCCATAACCTGGTTCTGATAGGACATGTACTTCTCGGACCTCTCCTCGGCGCAGAACAGGACTCCGCCGGTGACTACCCTAGCGTTCATGCTCAGCGGGAGGCAGACGAGGTCTATCGGAGACTGCGTACCCTTGAGATACTTGTCAATCTCCTTCGCCGAGCCGTCGCTCTGGATGTATGCGATGACGGCGGTCACCCCCGCCTCCCTGTTGGACTTGGCGACCACCTCTGGCTCTGCGTTGTAACCCTTGCCGTAGGAGTAGAGGGATTCCCAGCCCGGATTCTTGATCTCATCGAGGGACCCGTATCCGACCGCCTTCACCCTGTCCCAAAGGCCGAGGAGGATGGAAAGGTCGACCTGCTCCCAGTACATGGCGCCGATGTTCCCTGTAACGGGGAAGCGGAGCGACCCTATCTCATTCCACGAGTTGTAGTAATACATCACAGTGGGGTCAGCTTCGGACCTCTTCATGAGGTTCCTGAGGTAGGAAACGTCGTCGGCGTCGACTCTGCCGTCGTTGTTGGCGTCGGCGAGAGGATTCTTGGATTTGTCCCACGATCCCGAGTCGATAACCCTCTCGATCGTGGAGACATCGTCATTATCGAGGTCGTCATCGTTGTCGGCGTTCCCGAGAACGGTGAGGTTTCCGAGTTTAAAATCCCCACCGTCGGGGGAATCTTCAGCATCATGATCGACGACGAGATAAGTCCCGATGCCCGCGACGACGAGGGCGACGATTGCACCCATTGCGACCAATTTCGTGTCCATGTTCTCACTTGGATTAGTAATCCAAATATAGGATTTGCCATTCCTATTTCACGTTTGTTTCTGTTGGATACGAGTACGTGTGTTCTCGGTGCGTAGTGCGGCCGGTTTATCCATGATTCCATGGGACGTTATACCACCTCACCTATCAACGAGGACGGGAATTGCCACCTTTAGTGTTTCTACTTACAAGAAAGAGTATAATACACTCCTCCAAAACATGTCGATGTTCGAGTCAGGCGAATCCAGCGGAAAAGTTTCCCTGGCCGGTCTGTTCGAAAAAGGCTTGGATGTACAGAGGGTAAGGGGTGGGTCCCTGGAAGACCTGGCATGGATGGCGGTGCGCTGAGGGTGGCCCGGAATGCTGAGCGTCGACCCGGATTCCGCCTCCGCCGAAATTCGGCAAGTATGTTCTGAACGCGTGCGAAGCGGACGCGCAGAGGTGGACGGCGTGAATAGGGATGTTGGTGATTCACTGAGGGTCTTGCGTTCTCTGGCGAAGAACGAAAGTACGCTAGCCGCGAAATCCGATGCGGAATGGACGACTCGTTCGACGCTGCCGCCGGCAGAGAGTCGGTTGAGAATTCGGGGGCTTCGTCAACCCCCCCGCCTCCCCCTGCACCCCACGCCGTCCGGGATGCCTGCGGAGTCCGGGGGCCCGATTGGCATTTGTCGGGTCGTTTATATTCCTGAGGAACCTCGTACGTTCCAGTACTCGATATTCTTTCAATCCCGCTCTCCATCTCCCTTCTCATAGCCTGATTGGGCCGGTCACGAATGTTTAGTATTGGATTATATGTCCAAATCGTTATATAATCGGGGCAGTATCCTCCGAGACACAAGGAATCATAGGTGAATGCATTGTCTCTGTTGCAGAACAAAATGGCGCTTGCCACCATCGCGGCAGTCGCCGTAATCGTCCTCGTCGCGGCGGCATACGTCGCGACATCCAGCGACGATGACGACGACAACGGCGGGGGGAGCACCGACAGCACGTACACGAGGTACCTCACGGAGAACTCTGGAAGCGCGACCGTAAAATCCGTCGGCACCAAGCTCGTGGTTTTCGGAAATGCGAACAACGACGTGTACCTCGATTCGGAAGACGTCGACTTTATCCAGAAAATCGTCGACGGGAAATCTGGATGGGACAGGGATGCCAATCCGCTCGCCGACACCAACGCCGACGGCGCAATCACCCAGGACGACGTCTCCCTGCTCAAGCTCTTCCTCGGCGGGAAGAACGCGTCGATGTTCTACCTCGACTCCTATCTCGACACCCAGAAGATCAAATTCCCCATGACCGGCAAAATCGCCGTAGGCGGCTCCAACGATGTCGACATGCTCAGGATCTTCGGTATGACGGATCGCATAGTATGTAGCTCCGCCGACGTCCCCGACAAGTGCAAGGACGTCAAGGGCTCAAGCTCGTGGAAGACCGGATTCAACTACCCCTACGACTACGAGATCGTCGTCAGCTCCGGCGCCACCATAACCCTCGGTCAGCCGTACATGTACGACAGTACTTTCGAGGGTTCGGTCAGGAAAGGATACGGCTCCTTCCCCATAGACATGGTCAAGCTCCATGAGGCGAGGCTGATGAACGGCATAGAGGCCGTCGCCTGCACCGTCACCCTCGGCGCGCTGATGAACGCCTACGGGCAGGGGACCTACAACGAGTTCCTCAAGTACGCGCAGAACGTCGAGGAAATCGTCGAGAAGGCTACGAAGAACATCTCCGAGGGCGATAGGCCGTCCTACGTCCTCATCATCGCGCAGTCCTCCAACGATTCCGCCGCCAACCTCAGCATCGACAACGTCTCCACCGACGTGGAGAACTACGGCGACGTCGCGACGGTCACGAACCTCGGGATGGTTCCCGCCATGAAGCCCATCCCCAACGGCTACAAGAGTGGCGGTACGACCGTGGAGGACATCCTGAAGAGCAAACCGGACGTGATTTTCGTCGAGTCGGGCGTCGACGACTCGTACACCAATTACACCGCCAAGGTCTCGCAGATCAGCGAGTACTTCATCAAGGCCGGATACAAGGGCAGGATCATCGGCATCACATACACGGTAATGGGCAACGCGGCCAGCACCTCTGCGCTGCCTCTGCTAGCATCCTACATATACGGCAACAAGGTGTACTCCGAATCCGATGCGTGGAACGACCTGGTGACCTACTACAACACGTTCCTGAACGGGAATTACACCGTGGAGTCGATCAAGAAAAGCACCTACGGACCGTACGTGGTGCAGTGAAGCCGAAGAAACAGCGGCCCCCGCTGCGGGGGCCCCTCCCGCATACCCGATACCATGAGGTTCACCGAGGATGTCGAAAGCGACCCGTTAATATCGCCGCACCTCGCGAGGCTGGTCAAGGGCTGGTCCGAGAGGGACGCGGACGACGGAGAAGGATACCGGCGGCATCTCGCCGACTACCACCGCACGCTGAGGAGGCGCATGCTCTTCCTCGCCTTCTGCGTCGCCGTGATCATCGCTACGGTCGGAGTGGCGATCTCCTACGGCGCACTGGACATATCGTTCGCGGACACGTACAGGACGATATGGAACCATCTCACCTCCCGCATCGAGGATAAGGGGATGGACTACATCGTCATCGAGGTCCGCGCGCCGAGGATCGTCGCCGGCCTCATCGCGGGTGCCGGCCTCGCCGCATGCGGGGTGGTGATGCAGTGCGTCCTCAGGAATCCGCTCGCAGACCCGTACACCACCGGGGTCTCGTCCGGCGCATCGCTGGGAGCGACCATCGCCATATACACAGGCCTGTCCGCGGCGACGAAGGCCCCCACGGTCATACTCGCGTTCCTGTTCTCGCTCGTGCCCACACTGGCAATCGTCGCCCTCTCCAAGAGCAAGTCGTCGAACGCGCCTACGACCACGATCATGTTCGGCATCGGGCTGATGTACATCTTCGGCGCCTGCACGACGGTGCTCATGCTCTGGGCGAGCAACGAGGGGCTGGCCGAGATATACCAGTGGCAGGTCGGGAGCCTGGCCAAGGTGAAATGGGAGGACCTCCCCTACATGGCCGGAGCGGTCATCCCCGGCGTAATCGCCTTGCAGGCGACGGCAACCGGGCTCAACGTGATGGCGACGGGCGACGAGAGCGCGAAGGCATTGGGGGTGAACGCGGCCCGCACGAGGGTGGCGCTTCTCGCGCTCGCGGGGCTGATAAGCGCCGCGATCGTTTCCTTCACCGGCGTGCTGGGCTTCGTCGGGCTGGTGACCCCGCACATCGCCAGGATATTCATCGGGGCGGACAACCGGTACCTGCTCCCCGCATCGATGCTCTTCGGCGCCATGCTGATGATCGTCGCCGATCTGATCGGGAGGGCGGCGATAGTCGGTTCGACGATCCCCGCGGGAGTGGTCATGGCGTTCATCGGCGGCCCGACGTTCATATGGCTGCTCATGAGGAGGGGCAGCAAAGCCTGGTGATACCGATGGACGCACGCATGATGCGGAATCTGAAGGCAGCATTCGGCCGGATGGACGATGCGGAGCTCGAGGAGTTTTTGAACTCTCCGACGGAAATCCGCTTGGAGGACGTGTCGTTCGCGTACCCTGACGGGACGAGCGTGCTCGACGGGATAACGCTAACCATAGACGAACCGGGGCTGTACTGCATCATCGGCCCGAACGGGGTGGGGAAGTCCACGCTCGTGAAATGCATCAGCAAGATACATCCCGCGACGTCGGGGGAAGTCTACATCAACGGGCGTGGCATAAGCGGGCTTTCCCACAGGGAAGTGTCACAGGTCATCGGCTACGTGCCCGTGATCTCCCAGGACGTGTTCTCCATGTCCGTCCTCGAGACCATCCTCGTCGGATGCCACAACCGCCGCTGCCTGGACACCGACGAATCTAAGATGAAGGCGGTGTACAAGGCGATGGTCCTGATGCAGATAGAGGATCTCAGCTCCAGGCTCTTCAATGAGCTCTCCGCCGGGCAGCATCAGAAGGTCGCCATCGCGAGGGGCATCGTGCAGAGGCCGAAGGTCCTCATCCTCGACGAGCCCACGGCGAATCTGGACGTGAAATACCAGGTCTACGTGACGGAGCTGCTGCGCGCGCTGGCCGAGCACGAGCGCATCATCGTGCTGATGATCAGCCACGACCTGAACATCTCGGCGAAGTACGCCCACAGGGTCATAATGATGGCATCCCCCGGGGTCATCTACAAGGTCGGCTCCTCCGCCGAGGTCATCACCGCCGAGAACATCGAAAGGGTGTACGGGGTCCGCTGCAGGATAATTCCCGACGAGCAATCCGACTCCCCGATAGTGGTGCTCGGGCAGACGGTCCTCAACGAGCAGGGGAGGTTCGATTGAACCGGGGGAATCGTATCACAAATGGGGGCAGACAGTGGCTAAGGAAACGACGAAGGCGACGCTCAGGTTCTGGAACGAATCGGCCGAGGGCTACAGTGAAGGCGTGAAGAGGGAGCTGGATGACCGGGAGGCCAGCGACGCCTGGGTGCGGAAGTCCATGGAGAACGCACCCGATAAGGCCAGGCTGAGGATACTGGACGTCGGGACGGGGCCCGGTTTCTTCACGATAAGCTTCGCCAAGCTCGGGCATGACGTCACCGGCATCGACATCAGCCCGGAGATGGTCAGGGTCGCGAAGGAGAACGCGGCCGAGCAGGGCATGAGTTGCGACTTCCGCGTGATGAACGCGAACACGCTCGATTTCCCAGACGACACGTTCGACCTCGTCATCAGCAGGGTGGTCACGTGGACGCTCCCCGACCTCTACGACTGTTACAAGGAGTGGAGGCGCGTGCTCGCCCCGCACGGCAGGCTGATCGTATTCGACGCGAACCATTACATCAACCACCTCGACGAGGAGAAGGCGCGCATCATGCGCCTCAACATGCGGAGGATGATGCTCGAGGGCACCGAACCCACCGACCACTTCGATTTCCACGTCAGATGGAAGTACTGGGAGGAGGACGTTCCCAACATCGGCATCGACCGCCCCCGGTACGACAGGAGCCTCCTGCTAAAGCTCAGGTTCGTGGACATCGTCGCCGTCGAGAACGTTTTCCCCGGCAAGTACAGGGAGACGGGAACGTCCACCCCGACGTTCATGGTCAGGGCGGAGAAACCGAGCGAGGACGAGGAGGGCAATTTCATCGTCAACGAGTACTGGAACGCCATCGCCGGATGCGTAAGCGCGAGGGCGGCGAAGAGGATCGCCGACGGCAGCGCCGAGGCAACGGCGAAGGCGATATCGGAGCACATCCCCAAGGGATCGAGGGTGCTCGACGTCGGCGTCGGGTCCGGGGCCATCGCAATACCCCTCGCCAAGCTCGGGTACGACGTCTCCGGCGTCGACAGGGCATCCGCCATGATCGAAATGGCGAGGCTCACCGCCGAGGAGAACGGCGCCCCGCTCGACCTGGCAGTCGCGGACGGCGAGCATCTGCCCTGCGACGGCGAGTCGTACGACGCGGTCCTCCTGCGCAACGTGGTCTGGAACTCTTACCACCCGCAGAGGATGATATGCGAGGCCGCCCGCGTCCTGAAAAAGGGCGGAGCCCTGATCATAGCCGACGGGAACTGGTGGTCGGACATCGCGGAATGGGAGTCCTCGCACGAGGACAGGTCGGCGTTCCCCAACTACAGGAAGCGCGATGCCGGCCTCGGAGCGTTCGAGGTCATAGACGAATACTATGCGAAGCTGCCGCTCGACGGGGTCGAGAGGCCCTCTTGGGACAGGGAGGCCGTTGCCAAGGCATCGCTGGCGGTGGAATATTGCGAGGTATACGACGATCCGATGATCACGGAGGACCTAAGGCCCGCCCTCCGGCCGGGTTTCATCCTCGTAGCAAGGAAGCGAGACTGGGACCGATCACAGGCGCTCTGCCGGGGGCAATCGCGTGGAGGGGGAGACAGCAGACCTGAGGAAGATGCTCGACGAGCCGAAGTCAGCAATCCTCTCGATGTCGCTGCCACTCTTCGTAGCGTTCCTCATATCCACGGTACAGCTCTTCGTCGATTCGGTCTGGTGTTCCGGCCTCGGACCCGAGGCATCGTCGGCGATATCCGTGTCCGGTCCGGTCTATTGGGTGATAATGGATGTCGGCGCCGGCCTGGGCGTCGGCGCCTCCACGGCAATAGCCCGCGCGCTCGGCGCGAAGGACAAGGCGAGGGCCGACAGCCTAGCCTCGCAGATGCTGGCGTTCACAGTCCTGCTGACGTTCGCGATGATGGGTGCGATGGCCCTCTCCGCCCGTCCGATCCTGGCGTTCATGAGCGGCGGGGAGAACGTCGGCCTATGCATGGAGTACGTCGTGCCCTACATCTTCTGCTGCTACGCTCTGGTGATGAGCGGCGTCATCGCCGGGATGCTCAGGGCCGAGGGCGCGGCGAGGAAATCGATGGCGCTCTCGGTCGCCGCGTCGCTCATCAACCTCGTCCTCGATCCGGTGCTGATCTACGGCCTCGGCCTCGGGGTGCTAGGGGCCTCGATCGCCACCTGCGCATCGTTCGCAGCCACCGCCTCGGTCGGGATATGGTGGTATCTCGCCGGGAGGATGTATGTCAGGCCCTCGTTCAAGGGGTTCCGCTTCATCAGGGACCAGCTGTGGGACATCTTCGCAGTCGGCATACCGCACACGCTCGAACTGGTCATCATACCCCTGATGATGATGCCGCAGAACGCCCTGGTCACGAAGATAGGGGGGCCGGACGGGATCATCACCTACAGCCTCCCGTTCAGATTCGTCTCGTTGGCCGTCGTGCCGGCACGGGCGCTGTCCGCGTCCATGATCCCCGTCGCGTCGGCGGCGCTCGGGCAGAAGGACTACGGGAAGGCGATGGCGGCGTTCGGCTACACACTCAGAACCGGCGTGGTTATTTCAACCGTCCTGTCGTTCGTCATCCTGTTCCTCGCTAGCCCCCTGTCTTATGCGTTCTCCTACTCGGAGGACATGTCGAGGTTCCACGACGAGTTCACGAAGGTGACGATGATCTACGCCTTCGTGACGGTATCGGTGGCCGTGGTCGGCATCTGCTCGGGGGTGCTGCAGACGCTTCGCTTGGCGCAGCTCGCGACACTGACGATTTTCGTCCGCGAATGCCTCTTCCTCGCGTTCTACTACGTATCGACGTTCATCTCGATGGACGCCGTCTACTGGTCCCTGCTGCTGGCCGAGATCGTCGGCGCCGCGATGATGGCGTACTTCGCGCAGAGGTCGGTGAGGGCGAAGGAGTCGGAGTACGCGGCCGTCCCGGTCCGATGCCGGGACGATGCGGACGGCGGTCCCGAAAGCAGGCGATGCGCCCGCCGTCCTGCGGGCGCCGGGGCGGGACCAGGGGAAATCGCCCAAGGCCGGGCCATCATTCCAGGAGCTCAGCATCGAGGTCCCTGTGCATGTCCCGGATGGCCTCGTCCGGGAGGGCCCTCTTCAGAACCACATGGGGGCGGCCATCGTCGTCGACCACCTCGCAGTCCACGCCGTAGACGTAGCGGATGGTCGCCTCGGTCAGCACCTCCCGCGGCGTGCCGACGCTGTATATGACCCCGGGCAGAGCCATCACGATCATCTCATCGGCGTACTTCGCCGAGGTGTTGAGGTCGTGGCTGATCATCAGCACGGTCATGCCGGTCGATACCGCGAGGTCCCTCAGCCTCTCCGTGACCTGCATCTGGTGCCTCACGTCGAGGTTCGAGGTCGGCTCGTCGAGGATAAGCATCCTCGGGGTCTGCGCCAGCCCCCTGGCGATCGCCACCTTCTGGTGCTGCCCGGCGGAGAGCTCGTCGAAGCCGCGGAGCGCCAGGTGCTTGACGCCCATCATCTTCATCGAGCGCTTGGCGATCTTCCTGTCGAGGTCGGTCGTCCTCCCGAAGCTCTGGAACGGGTGCCTCCCCATCAGCACGGTGTCGAAGACGGTCATGGAGAAGATGTCGCTCGAGGCGACGGGGACGTACCCCATGACCTTGGCGAGCTCCTTCGACGGGATCTCGCGGAGGTCGATGCCGTCGACGGTTATCCTCCCGGAGTCGGGGGTCTCGAGTTTGTTGATGCAGCGGACCAGCGTCGACTTCCCCACGCCGTTCGGCCCCACTATGCACACGAGCCCGGGTCTGCCGATGACGAGGTCGATGTGGTGCAGGACCCTCATGTCGCCGTAGCCGAAGCTCATGTCCTCGATGCGGACCTCCATCACCAGGCCTCCTTCTTCTGTCTGACGATGAGGTAGAGGAAAATCGGCCCGCCGATGAACGCCGTGACCACCCCGACCTCGAGAACGGACGGCGCGATGATCGTGCGCCCGATGATATCGGAGACCATCAGGAGCAGCGCGCCGAAGATGCCCGATGCGGGGATGAGGTACCTGTTGTCCGCCCCGATGAATATCCTCACGATGTGCGGGGATACGAGGCCGATGAACCCTATCGTCCCCGTGAAGCAGACGATGGATGCGGTGATCAGGGAGACGATGACGAGGCAGACCACCCTGAGGTTCTGGGCGTTGATGCCGAGCGACTCGGCGTTCTCGTCGCCGGACGACAGTATGTTTATCTTGTTGGACAGCACCATCAGGGCGATGCCGCCCGCGGCGGTGATGACGAGCATCGCCGGCACGTTGTCCCAGAGCATGTTGTTGAGCGTGCCGACCTGCCAGCGGTACAGGGAGGCGAGGGCCTCGGGTTCCGCCCAAAGCTTCAGCGTCGTGGTGCAGGCGCTGAAGATGTACATCACGGCGAGCCCGGCGAGGATCATGCTGGTCGCGGATACCCTCCGGAATTTCGTGACCAGTATGATCATCGCGGTCGGCGCGAGGGAGAAGACGAACGCGTTGGCGAGCATGCCGGACTGCGACGAGAAGAGCGAGACCCCCGCCACCATGCTGAGCGTGGCGCCGAAGGCCGCACCCGACGAAACGCCGGTGGTGTAGGAGTCGGCCATGGGGTTCTTCAGCGTGCTCTGCATGACCGTGCCGGCTATCGCCAGGCCGAAGCCGGCGATGATCGCCACGACCACCCTTGGCAGGCGCAGATAGCACACCACGTGGTCCTTCATGTACTCCACCGGCTCCTCGGGCCTGCCGTGGAGGATGTGCTTCCAGATTATCGAGTACACCTCCGCGAATCCGAGTTCGTACTCGCCGTAGGTGATTATGAGGCCGAGGGCGACGAACACCGCGGCGGTGCAGCCGGATATGAACAGCAGCTTGCGCGATGCCGATTTCCTGCATCCGGCATCGATGGCCAGATCCTCCTCGGACTCGTCGTCCCACTCCCCGTAAAGCCCATCATCCTGAGCTATGCTGCCGAGGGCGGGCCTTGACCCCCTCCTCACACCGACGTCGCTGTCGAGCCATTCCTTCAGACCCGGCATGCCACCCCTCCCGTTTCTCGGGGGCCCGGGAGCCCGGGCCCCCTAACGCGGTTCTCAGATCGCAATCCCGCCTCCGGCCTGGAACGAGGCCACGTCGAAGTCGTACCGGAAGAACTTGTCCATGAACTCCTGGAAGATCCCGTCGGGGTCCATGTCCCCGAAGAGCTCCGGGTAGAACCACTTGGCCATGTACACGATGCCGATGACGTAGGTGGTCCCCTGCCCGACGAGGTTGTCTAGGACGTGCACCTTCGTGCCGTAGGCCTTCGTCATGACGTCCCAGTACTTCTTAGCGGTCTCGTAGAACTCCTTGTTGTCGTAGTCGTGGCCGCCGGGATACACCGGGTCCTTGGTCACGTGCCTGGTCTTGTTGTCGAGGTCGCCGTAGACGATGGCGACGATGTAGTCGAGGTCCTTCTGCGCCTTGACCCACTCGTCGGTGACGACCACGTTCGTGCTGCTGGATGTCAGGTTGCGGGTGATGATGTTTTTCGCGCCGGCGAGCTCGGACGTCTCGAACTTTCCGGAGCGGGGCCCGTTGAAGGTGACGTTCCAATCGTTGTACGAGCCCCTCGGGCAGAGGACGTTGACAATCTTGTCGGAGGAGAGTTTGGAGACCTTCTCGGAGATGAGGTTCAGCCATTTGTCCGCCCATTCGGCGTACGCCTGCGCCTCGGCGTTCTTGTTCAGCATGAAGCCGAGGGTGAGGGTCCCCTCGATGACCTTGTCGTCCTCCCAGCTGGAGATCCTCACGATGTCCATGTTGGGGCGGTCCTTGGGGAGCGCGGTCTGGAGCGTCTGGCAGTATATGTCCTGCGACCCGGTGAGGATGGCGTCGGGCTGGTACCTGATCATGAGCTCGGCGCTGGGATCCTTGCGTTCGTCGTAGTTCTTGAAGATCACCGGTATGGAGGAGTAGGCGGAGGCGTAGATGTGCGCCGCCGACTGGTTGTCCCAGGCGATTACCTGGTCCATGGCGTGGATGGTCTGGAGCTGCTTGCTGTTCTGCTCGTAGGTCGAGATGAGCGTCTTCGCGGGGAAATGCATCGAATTCAGCGCGCCGTCCACGTCGACGTAGTAGATGAGCATCTTCTCGGAATCGGCGGTCTGCGAGATCATCCTCCTCAGCATGTCGACGTCCTTCTGGTCGACGGCGCCATCCTGGTTCACGTCCGACATGTTGGTAAGAACGGAGTGGCTCGAGGTATTGGGGTTGAAGTACACGGGCTCCCTCTTCCCGTCGATGACGTCCTGGACGTACTGGACATCGTCGCCGTCGACTCTGTCGTCCATGCTGGCGTTGCCGACGATCCACATGCGGGTGTACCCCGTGGCGACCTTCTTCCCGTCGTCATCGTCATCGCCGCCCAGCGCCACGAACGCGGCTGCTGCGACGATGACGGCGATCGCCGCTATGGCGACCGTCATGAGTATGGTCTTCATTTTCATGGCATCACTTGGAATATCAATCCAGCCGGGACCAGTCATGTCAGATATATATTGAATACGCAGAGAAAATGAATCCAGTCCGATTGGCTAGGGGCCGATTTGGACGCGATCGCACACCGGGCCGATCGCAATGCCCGCGGCGTCCCTCCTCCATCACGCCCTGCAGCATCACGTGCGGCGTGCCGCGGTCGTCTATGACGTCGCACTCCACTTCATAGACGTCCCTCACCATCCGCTCCGTGATGACGCTCTTAGGATCGCCTATCGCATATACCACCCCCGGTTTCTGGAGGACGATCACCTTCGTGGCGTACTTGGCCGCCAGGTTGAGATCGTGGCTGACGGTGAAGCAGGTCATCCCAGTCCTGTCGGAAAGCTTCCTCAGGAACGCGGAGACGTATATCTGGTGCCTCACGTCGAGGTTCGCGGTGGGCTCGTCGAGCATGAGTATGTCGGGCTCCTGGACTAACCCCCTCGATATGGACGCCTTCTGACGCTGCCCGGCGGAGATCTCGTTGAAGTTGCGTTCGGCCAGGCCCTCGATCTCCATCGCCTTCAGGGACTTGTAGGCGATGGCGATGTCCTCCCTGGTGGTGCGCCATCTCTGGCGCGAGTATCTCCCTATGAGGACCGTATCGAGTACGGAGAGGACGTTGAAATCCGATGAGGTGACGGGCACGTACCCTATGATCTTCGACAGGTCCCTGAGGCCGTACTCCGAGACGTCCTTCCCGTAGACCTCCACGTTCCCGGAGCTCGGCTTGATTATGCCGTCCACCACCTTGATCAGGGTCGACTTCCCGACCCCGTTCGGGCCGATGATGCAGACGTACTCGGGCTCGTCTATGCGGAAGGACACGCCGCCGAGGACCTCCCTCCCCTCGCCGTATCCGCAGCGGACGTCGTTCACGGAGATTATCGGCATGCATCGCACCTTCTTCTGCCTGATGATGAGCCATAGGAACAGCGGTCCGCCGATGAACGCCGTGATCACGCCTACCTGTATGACAGCGTTCTCGATGAGGACCCTTCCGACGACGTCGGCGATCGTGAGGAGCGCCGCCCCGAAAGCCGCTGAAGCCGGTATAAGGAACCTGCTGTCGGAGCCGATGACGAGGCGGGAGACGTGCGGGCCCACGAGGCCGACGAACCCGATGAGGCCGGTGAAGCTCACTACGCCCGCGGCGAGGAACGAGACGACGAGGAGACAGAGGAGCCTAAGCTGGCCCGCGTCGACCCCCATCGAGCGGGAGCTCTCGTCGCCGGTCGAGAGGACGTTGAGCCGGCGGGAGAGGAGCTGGAGTACGGCGAACCCGGCGAGCACTATGAACGTCATGGTGTAGACCTGGGCCCACGTGGCCCCGTCGATGGAGCCGACGGACCAGGCGAAGATGGCGGACAGTTTCTCCGGATCCACCCAGAGCTTGATCATCGTCGTCATCGCGTTGAAAATGTACATGACGGCGATGCCGGCCATTATCATCGTCGTCGGCGATGCCCCCTTCATCTTCGAAACGAGCAGGATGACGCCCATCGGTATGAGGGAGAAGAGGAACGCCCCGACGACGATCGAGTACGCCCCGCTCACGACCGAGACCCCGAGCCCGATCACCAGCGTGGCGCCGAAGCCGGCTCCCGACGATATGCCCGTGGTGTACGGGTCGGCCAATGGGTTGCGGAGGATGCTCTGCATCACCGCACCGGCGGCCCCGAGCCCGGCCCCCGCGAGGAGCCCCGTGCATATGCGGGGCAGCCTCCAACCCCAGATTAGGTAGTCCGCCGTTTCGTATTCCTCGGCGACCTTGCCGAGGAGGTGGTCGAAGACTACCTTGTAAGTGTCCCAGAACCCGACGTGGTAGTCGCCGACGGTCATAGCGCAACCCGCGGCGGCTATTGCGAAGACGAGGCACAGGAGGATGAATGCGAGCCGCTTCGAGGTGTTTCTGCGGTAGTTCGCCACCTCGGCCCCGCATTCGATGCCATCTGCGACCCACGCCTCGACCGCTCTTTCGATAATGGCATCCGATGATCTGCTCATTCACGCATCCCGGTATGCGCGGCCCGCATGGGCCGCGGGGCCGGGCCTCACAGCTGGGGATAGCCCGCCCGGTAGTCGTCGCCGGTGTAGCTGTACGCACCCTGCGTCCTGACGTCGATGTCGACGACGTTTATCCTGTCGAACCACTCCTGCAGCTTCGCGACGCCGTCGTCGAGGGAGAAGAGGCCGGGGTATAGCTGGGCGGCGATGATCTCAAGGAGGGCGTAAGCCGAGAATCCGAAGGTGTTCGGATACTCGCTGCCGACGACGTTCCCGCTCTCGTACGCTCCCACCTTGCCGAAGTACCGGACCGTCTCCTCGAACTTCCTGTTGTAGGCGTCCTGCGAGACGTACGTGCCGGTCTTCTCGTCGGTGGAGAATCCCGAGGACCCGGACATGCAGTATACGATGGCATCGAATCTCTGCCCGTTCTGGACAAGCCACTCGACGTTGTGGTATACGAAGCCGAACTGGTTGGTGCCGTCCTCGGTGTACGCATCACCGAGATACTTGTTGACGAGGACGTAGCTCCCGTGTCTGCCGTTGCCAAGTATGGAGAGCTGGTCGTTGTCGGAGTTGTATCCGCTTATCACGAGGAGCCTCTTCGCCGATTTGTCCTTGATCTTCGACGCCAGGTCGTCGATCACCCCGTTGCAGTAGTCCGCGTACCGCTTGGACTCGTCCTGGCGGTCCATGAGGATGGCCATAGTCTGGATCGTGGAGATGCAGTACTCCCCGTTGTACCAGAGCTGGATGAAGTCTATCCCGCGCTCGTCGTGGAGGCGCTGTGCTAGCTCCCGGTTCTCTGTCCTGGGCGTGCAGACGACGAGGGTGACGCCGTTGTCGATGAACTTCTCGACGGCATCGTCCGTGATCGCGCTGCTCCCCGTGGTGCCCCAGGGGACGGCTTCCTTGAGGCTGGGCCACATGGTCGAATACGCCGTCGCCGCACGGGATGCGACCTTGACGTCGCCGAGGACGCCCAGTATTGCGCAGGCCTCGGCCTGTTGGTAGTACGTGACCGCGATGTTCCTGTTCGTCAGCGGGAAATTTACCGCCGTGGTGTCCCCGTAGTAGTCCTCGTAGTAGACGGTGCAGGGGTTCTTGGCGATGATGTTCTTCACGATGTCGATGTCCCGGGAGTCTATGACGCCGTCGACGTTGGCGTCGGCGTACGGCGCCCTCTCCCTGTCCCATGCCGTCCTGCCCTCGATGATGGATTGGAGGGCGTTCGTGTCGTCATCGTCGATGTAAAGGTCGCCCGTGGCGTTGCCGTATATCGGGACGAACGTCCCGATCTCCCCGATGCTGATTTTCGAGCGACCCTTGTCGTCATCGCCATCCATCAGCACGAACGCGGCGACCGCAACCGTCACTGCCGCGGCGACCGCAACCGCCGCAATCAATATCTTTTTCTCCATAGGCTATCACTTGGATTAGACATCCAAAAGTGAAGTCGGGGTCCGTATTTATTACATTCGCAGAACAACCGAACGTTTTCTTCCCGAAGCCGGTCCGCGGGAATGCAACCGTACATCGCATCGCAATATTGCCTTCTTTCGACCCATTGCCATCACCAGGGGTCGAACGGTGTGAACGACCATACGCGACGGCCCCCACCATCTGCGAGTCGCCGTGTCGATTCTCATTATCGGGCCTCATACTGGATATGTGCGTAAGATTTAAGTTCACTCGATTGGATGTATGGTCCGACATAAGATGATGGACAGCAGAGCCCCATACGCCATCGTGGGAATCGTAGTGATCGCCTCTGTCGCGGGTGCCGCGTACCTCGTGCTCGGTGATGACGACGGTGGCAACGATTTCGTGGACGACATGATCTCCACCGGGGGCACCATAATCGCCGCCTCCCAGGCGCTGAAGGAGGCTGGCGCCGCGGGCGTGTCCGTCGCATGCACCCACGGCGTATTCGCGAGCAACGCCCTGGAGAGGTTCGCGGGCAGCACCCTGGACTCCCTCCTCTGCTGCAACACCCTGACCAACGCCGTGTCCCACATCTCCGTCGCGCACCTCATCGCCGACGCGATCCGGGATG
>JAQQTI010000004.1 GCA_028561875.1 Methanomassiliicoccaceae archaeon COG_1 | reverse complement strand
TCAGATCTTCTCGGCGTTCGGCATAGCCGATATCTCGACAGGCAGGGTCATGGAGCGCAGGGACTATGTCTGCAAGCTGCCGAAGACGAGTTCATGAACGTATCCTAGAAAATCCGAAGGTTTGGGTAACTACTCGTATGAACCCTCCACCGAACTGTACAAGATTTACCTGGAATACTCAAAGTACTATGACGACATCCAGACCTTCAAGGATGGCCGCTACGTCATCATGAACGGATACATGCCCGCAGTGCTCAGGATGGCATACATGGCCGAGCTCATGTATCCCGATCTCTACGGGAAGGGGTGGGCGGACGGCTTGCACCAGGAGTACATCGACAAGTTCGTTGACAACCTCTCGGAAATCGGCTACAAGGTCGTGAGCAGTCAATTCGTCATCACAAACGGAAGTTTGAAGTGAAATGAGGGATGCCAGCGGGTCCGAATTCAAACGGGACTACCACAGATACATAGTGCTCAAGGTCCTGTTCATCGTCGGACTCCTGGCATCGATACTGCTGATCAGCGGTGTAGCCCTGTCCCTCGGCGGCCGCGACATAAGCGTGACGGAGGTGTTCCGGATACTATGGCACCACATCACGGGATACGTTCCGGAATACCATTCCGAAGAATGGTACGACGATTACGCCGTATACAACGTCCGCCTGCCCCGCATACTCGTCGGCATCATCGCGGGGGCGGGGCTCGCGATCGGCGGCGGCGCGATGCAGCCGACCGTCAGGAACCCCCTCGCGGACCCGTACACGACGGGCATCTCCTCCGGCGCGTGCTTCGGCGTCGCATTGGCGATAGCCCTGGGCTTCAGCGTACACTCGCACAACAACCTCGGACTCGTAATCAACGCGTTCGTCTTCGGCCTTGTGCCCGCGGCACTCGTCATCGTGATGTCACGCTTCAGAAACACATCGCCTGCGACCATCATCCTCACAGGCGTCGCCCTGTCCTTCCTGTTCAACGCCCTCAGCGTCATCATACTTGTCGGGTCGGATGCAGAGAAGATCCAGGCTGCTTACCTCTGGCAGATCGGCACCCTAGAGAACGTCAGCTGGGACGTGATACCCGTGATGCTGACGGTGACGCTTATAGGCGCGGGGGCCCTTCTCGCCCTGTCGCCGAAGATCAACATAATGACGCTCGGCGATTCCAGCTCCAGGAGCTTGGGACTCGATGCAAACACGTTCCGCATAATCATACTGGTCATCCTCTCGGTGATGACCGCGTCCATCGTGGGGTACATCGGGATAATCGGTTTCGTCGGGTTGGTATCACCTCACATCGTAAGGCTGATTCTCGGTTCGGACAACAGATACGCCATCCCGGCATCAGCGTTGTTCGGCGCCGCGTTCCTCCTGTTCGCCGACCTCCTCGCAAGGCTGATCATCTACCCGGGTGAGCTTGCGGTCGGTGTGGTCATGGCCTTCATCGGTGCCCCGATATTCCTATTCCTCATAATACGCAACAGGAGGGAGATCTGGTGACCCGCCGGCCCCCGGCAGACGACAATGCCTCGTTCAAGGAGATGTACCGCCGGTACATCCTGAAGAAAATCGCGTTCGTGGTCGTGTACGTTGCCGCATCCGTGGCCTGCGCGGGTTTCGAACTTGCTGCCGGCTCGTACGGGATAGGATTCAAAGAAGCCCTCTCGATCATCTCCGACCACCTATCGGGAAACTTGCCCACGGACACTTGGGAACTCGTCAAGCATAACATCGTGTGGGAAGACCGCCTCCCCCGGACCATCGCGGCATTCGCCGTAGGCATAACGCTCGGCGTTTGCGGCGCGGCGATGCAGAGTTCGATGAGGAACCCCCTCGCGGACCCGTACACGACGGGCATCTCCTCCGGCGCGTCCCTCGGCGCCACCGTAAGCATCATCCTCGGATGGTCGGTGCTCCCCGGGCTGTTCGGAAACAGCGCCCTAGTCATCAACGCATTCGTATTCTCGCTGATACCTGCCACGATCATCATAGTCATATCGATGTTCAAGAGGAACGTTTCGCCGACGACGATGATTCTCATCGGAATCGCCGTGATGTATCTTTTCACCGCCGTGACCACGTTCCTGAAGCTGACCGCCAGCGAAGAGGAGCTCGCCAGGATCTACATGTGGAATGTGGGTTCGATCGGAAGCGCCTCCTGGGGAAATGTGGGGCTTATGTGCCTTGCTGCCGCGATCGGGCTCGTCAGCATCCAATGCATGTCGAGGAAGTTAAACCTCCTCGCGATGAGCGACCCGTGCGCCGTATCATTGGGGATGGACCCGAAAAGGGTGCGCCTCGCCGGACTCGTCATCGTATCGTTCGTCACGGCGGTCATAGTCTCGTTCACGGGGACGATCGGCTTCGTGGGCCTCGTCGCACCACACGTAGCGAGGATGTTCCTCGGATCGGACAACAGATACCTCGTTCCCGCGTCCGCTGCCTTCGGCGCGGTCCTGATGCTTGTGTCGGACGTCGTCGCGAAGAACATCGGAACCGGTCTGCCCGTTGGTGCAATAACCGCGGTCATCGGCGGACCCCTGTTCATCCTACTGTTGATGAAGCAGCAGAGATCCGCCTGGTGAGCCGGGCGATGGCCAGATGCCGTATTCCAAAATTCGAAATCTGGGTCTACTGCAATATCGTTAAATAGTGAATATCGATACGACACTCTGGTCGTCCCGGTAGTGTAGCGGCCTATCATGGGGCCCTGTCGAGGCCCCGACACGGATTCGAATTCCGTCCGGGACGCCAATCCCCTTTTTTTCACACAGCCATACAACCCAACATCATGGCTTATCTCGCCCGCGCGTACGGCCGCGCATGTACAGGATGGCCGTCTACGGAAGGGGCGGGGAATCGATCGGGGATGGGTCTGCTGCGTCGAACGGGCGAGGAGGGCGGCCAACCGCTGCACCTGCCACCCCACCGGCCGTGGAAGGGAGGGCACGAACACGGAATCGGACGGATCCCTGGGGGCGGTCCTCGCCGCTGAGGGGTTCGGCGGGTTTGACTGGTCAACGGCCCCGGCGGATGCGAGTCGCGCAAGGCGGACCATGTGCGGCTCTCGTTCCCCTGCGGGACTACGGCGATCCCCTCCTGATCGTTGCGGCCTCGCTTGACACGGTCGGGAGACCTGCGCCCGTTTGAGGGGCCGGGCAGCCATCGGAATCGCTAGGGCCTGACAATTGCCCCCTCCCATGCCCTCGAAGATTTTTTGGAATCCTTCACGTGTAGATAATATTATTATATTATTAAGTAACAAAAAGCGCATACACAATTTATATAATGTATTACACAATTGGATACATGAGGCATTAATGATGGAAATAGACACAAGGACGACGGTACTTGCCGTACTGGTTCTGGCTTTGTTCATTACCGGCCTGGTGCCCGTCATCGGTGCAGAGGACTCCTCGGCGGACGGGGCAAGCTTCTCGATAAAGGACGGCGAAGGCAAGAGCTTCGATTTCAATGGGCCGGTCAAGCGCGTCATCACATTCGGCTTCGCGACGACGCTGACCGTGGTGCAGGCGAGCGGTCCCGAAAAGGTCGTGGCATGCGACAAATATTCGCAGTACGACTACTACAAGGACGATCGCCTCAGGGATCTGAGGGCAGATGATCTGGGCAGCCCGTTCATCAAAGAGGGCACGGCGATGGAGGCGATGATTGTCCAACTCGTCTCGGACGGGAAGTTCGACAAGGAGGAGGACGCGATACTCGCAACCAATTCCACCTCGATAAAGAACTACCTGTATCCTCTCCTGGAGAAGGACGGCTTCAAGAACCTGCTCTTCTGGGGAACGTTCGACGACTATTCCGGACTCGTCGACTGCGTCAGCTCCATAGCGAAGGTTGCCGGCGGCGTCGACAACTACGTATCGAAGAAGGCGGAGGAGGTATATGCCGGCGCCCTCTCCAACGTTCCGTCAGAGCGCACAGGCTTCATCTACCTGTGGAACAGCTCTAGCAAAGGGCTCGGGATAGGCGACGATCACGCGCTGGGATCGTCCATGGTTATCGCCGCGGGCGGCAGGAACATCGCGTCGGATGTGGTTCCGACGTCCGGGCATTTCGCATACAATGGCATCAACCAGGTTGTGCAATATCTCGAGTCGAACCCGGGCGCCGTGGTATTCGTCGCCGACAACTACGTCAACACCAAGGACGGAGAGACGGCGGAACAGGCCAAAAAGAGGTTCATAGCCAACGAGCTAAATGGCAATACCGGTTATCCCGTCTATATCATGGAGAAGAACTGGAACAACTACTGCCTCGACTCGGTCCTGGGCCTGACTACGATTAGCGATTACATGAAATCGCTGAGCCCCAAAGAGGACGACGGATCTGATTCCGACAGCGTAGCGCCCTACGTCGTCGTCACGATCATCGTCCTCGCGACGATCGCGGTCGCCGCGTCCCTCCTGTCCAAGAGGAACCACGGGGAGAGAAAGAACGACTGATGAAAACAAGAGCCACGTGGGCCCTCGTCATTCTACTGCTCATCCTGACCCTGTCGGCGATACTGGATCTGTCGTGGGCCCCACGTCCGCTCTCCTTCTCCGAAGTGCTCGACGTTCTCTTAGGGAGCGGGACCTGGGGAAACAACATCATCGTCGGGCGCAATTCCGCTCGCATCGTTGCGGCGATGTTCATCGGTGCGGGCCTGTCCGTCGGCGGTGCCGTTATGCAAGCCGTGTTCCGCAATCCGATGGCCTCCCCCTACACGCTCGGCCTATCGTCCGGGGCATGCTTCGGCGCCGCCGTGGGGATGCTGTTCAGCATACCCTTCATCCCGCCCAACATCTGCGTGCCGGCTCTGGCATTCATGTCCTGCCTGACGACGATGACGATCGTCTACTCCCTAGCGCACACGGGAAGCGGCGTCAGGGTGGAGACCCTCCTCCTGGCGGGGATCGCCGTTGGCGCTATGTTCTCGGCGCTCGTCTCGTTCCTAACGTTCTACTCGGGCGACAGGATAGAGGGCATCGTGTTCTGGACGATGGGGAGCCTCGGCAGCATAACGTGGGAGTCCGGCCAGGTGTACGTCCTGATCCCGATAGTGTCCCTGTGCGTATGCGCCCTGGCGACCTACTCCCGGGACCTCAATGCGATGATGCTTGGAGACGCCCACGCCATGGACCTGGGCGTGGATGTGAGGGCGGTACGCATCAGGGTCGTCCTCGTAACCACGGTGATGGTCGCCACATCCGTCGCGTTCGTGGGTTCCATAGGGTTCGTGGGACTGGTCGTCCCGCATGTCTTCCGCATCCTGCTGGGGCCGGACAACAGGCTGCTCGTACCGTTCAGCGCCATAGGCGGGGCCGCGTTCATGCTGCTGTGCGATTACACCTCCCACGCGTTGGTGTACGTATACGGCGTCCTCCCCATAGGCATCATCACCTCCCTGATTGGCGCGCCGTACTTCATATACCTCATACGCAGGCGCAAAAGGGAGGTCGGCTGGTGAACGTCCTGGAGAAGTCCGAGCAGATCGTGTTCAGCTATCGCGACAGAAAGATACTCGACGGGATCAGCATGGACATCCGCAAAGGCGAAATCCTCGGCGTCCTCGGACCCAACGGGTGCGGCAAGACGACCTTCATAAAGCACCTCAACAAGAATCTGGTCCCCGATTCTGGACGCGTCGTCCTACTGGATTCCGATCTGTCGGAAATGTCCAAGAAAGACATTGCGAGGACAGTATCCTCTGTCCCCCAAGGGAACGAGATAAGGTTCACATTCACCGTCAGGGAGATCGTGGCTATGGGTCGGATGCCATTCCAGGACCGGTTCTCGCCCGAATCGCGCGAGGACCGCGACATCATCGAGAACGCGATAGAGATGACGAACCTGACCGACTATAAGGGCCGCTACATCAACGAGCTGAGCGGCGGCGAGCGCCAGAGGGTGATAATCGCCAGGGCCTTGGCGCAATCGCCCGAGATGATCCTCATGGACGAGCCGACCCTGCACCTGGACGTCTGCATGCAATTCGACGTTCTGAATCTGGTGCAGAAGCTGTCGCGTGAGCAGAGGCTCACCGTGGTTATCGTATCCCACGACCTCGGCATGGCGGCCAGATACTGCGACCGCATCGTGATGATGCATGACCGCAGGGTGCTCTGCGAGGGGACCCCGCAGGACGTCCTGACGCCTGAGAATATGAGGGCGGTGTTCAACGTGGATGCGGAGCTCATTTACGACGGGAAAATTGGAAGAAACACCGTATTGCTCCATGATTC
The DNA here is from genome assembly GCA_028561875.1 of Methanomassiliicoccaceae archaeon COG_1. Taxonomy (GTDB): domain Archaea; phylum Thermoplasmatota; class Thermoplasmata; order Methanomassiliicoccales; family Methanomethylophilaceae; genus Methanomethylophilus. The sequence continues at coordinate 145,196 of JAQQTI010000004.1, read as the reverse complement.
GTGCGGCAATGTCGATCGGCGAAGGGATGCACCGATTGTTTGGATTACCTGGGCGACTCGTAAGCGGGATTGGATCGGATGCCGGCTGTCGATGAAATTGGGAACCCTTCGGACGGCCCCATACGGTAGGATGAACCTCCCGTATTCAGTATCTGCCAGTGCTACATGAACGCCGTACACGTCGCGGATGTTGTCCGGAGTTAGAACCTCTTCGGGACCGCCGGAGTACCTCATATCGCCCTCTCTAAGAACATAGATGCCATCCGAGTGATGAAGAGCGAGATTGAGGTCATGCATGGCGATTATCGCCCCGGCATCGCTTTCATGCACAACGTCCCTCATGATCATCATCGTCTCCATCTGGTATTTCAGATCCAGCGAACTGGTGGGCTCGTCGAATATGAAGAACCTGGGCGTCTGCGCCAAGGCCCTGGCAATGAACACCCTCTGCCTCTGCCCGCCCGATAGCTCGTTTATGTAGCGATCGGCTATGGCTCCAACGTCCATTATATCCAACGATTCCTGGACGATGCCCAGATCCTCTTCGCTGGGATCCCGCCCTATGTACGGGCATCTGCCCGTCAACACCGTATCCATGACCGTCGTGTACGGCATATACGAATGGCTCTGTGGTATGTAGGCGATGATTTTCGCGCGCTCGTCCAGGCTGTAGTCCTGTATGTTCGTATCATCTATCGACACCGTCCCCTCCATAACCTGTGACAGTCCCGCTATTGCACGGATCAGCGTGGACTTCCCGGACCCGTTCGGACCGAGTATCGATACGACGTCGCCTGTTTCAAAACAGCCCGTGAATCCGTGGACGACCTCTTTCGAGCCATATCCGACCCTGACCCCGTCCAACGATACCCTCATTCCATGCCCCTCCCTTGGCCGCGTGTTATGAGGTAGACGAAGAAAATCCCCCCCAGAACGTACATTATGACCCCGACCGGTATCTCCACGGGAGACAGCACGGTGCGAGCCGCCGTATCAGAGATCAGAAGGATGAGCGCCCCCATCAATGCGGAGGCGGGAATCAGAAATCTCTGATCGTTGCCCATAATCATGCGGCATATGTGCGGGGACATCAGGCCTATGAATCCGATGATTCCCGTGAAGGCTATGCATGCCGATGCTGAAAACGAGACGGTGATCAGCGAGCGCCTCCGAAAGCGATCGACGTCCACTCCCAGCGTCCTCGCGACATCGTCTCCCGACGACATCGCGTTGAACGCCTGTGACTTCTCCATCATCGATGCTGTGCATATCAGGACCATGGGGGCCACGACCACAACAGTCTTCCCCGAGCCGTTCGGCCCCAGCAGTCCGTATATCTCGGATCCGACGGAAAGGGACAGACGGTTCACCGCCAGGTTCTCGCCGTATTCCTTGGTCAATTCGTCCGCCGATATTGTGTCCATTGGATCGACCTGCCCGACTACCGACTTATAATCGGCGGGGAATGCAGTTCTGGGCGGTTATGCATTGACCCATGATTTAGTGTTGTTCCCTCGCGTATCACGGCTTTCGCAAAGATTTAAGTCGGACGGTATGATGAAGCACCATGCGCTGGATGCTCAGGAGCAAGATCCACAGGGCCACGGTCACGGAGGCCAGGCTCGACTACGAGGGAAGCATCACCGTAGACATGGACCTCGTAGACGGCTGCGGCATGCTCCCCGGCGAGAGGGTCACGGTTGCCGTCATCGAGAACGGGGCCAGGTTCGAGACGTACGTCGTGCCCGGGGAGCGCGGCTCCGGGACGATCGCCCTGAACGGGGCGGCCGCCAGGCTCGCCGCCCCCGGTGACACCGTCATCATCATGGGGTACGAGCTGACCGACGAGCCGGTCAAGGCCAAGGTGCTACTGGTAGACAAGGACAACGAGGTCGTCAAGGTGCTCACCTACCGATGACCAGGTACGTCTTCTACTCCGACGGGGGGTCCCGGGGCAACCCCGGCCCGTCCGCGTTCGCCATCGTCTGCACGAAAGACGGGAAGGTCGTGCACGAGCGCTCCGAGTTCCTGGGAATCCATACAAACAACTATGCCGAGTACCGCGGCCTCATAGCCAACATCTCGTACGCCATCGAGATCGGGGCGGAGGAGGTGGAGTTCGTCATGGACTCCCAGCTAGTCGTCAGGCAGATGACCGGGCAGTACAGAGTGAAGAGCCAGGATATGAAACCCCTGCACGACGACGCCGTCGCGCTCTGCTCCCAGGTCCCCCATGCGTCCTTCCGCAACGTCCGCCGCTCGGAGGAGTTCGTCCCCCGGGCCGACGCCCTGCTCAACGCCGAGATGGACAGGCACGCGTGAACGATTGCTATATATCGCCCCTGCGCCGATGCGGGACGCGTGTTGGATTTCCCCTCCAGTTCATCTTCTAAAGACCCGGATATAGCCAGGCGCTTCGACGAGGCCTCCTCGCTCATCCGCTCGGACACGGGGAGCGGGCGCGCCCGCGAGCTCCTCGAGGAGAACGTCGTGAAGGGGGACGCCGCGTCGATGGTCCTGCTCGGCTACGTCCTCGCGGACGGGGACGATCCCGCCCGCGCCCTGGACCTCTTCCTGAAGGCCGCCGACATGGGCGACTCCTCCGGGATGAGGAACGCCGGCTACTGCTACGCCGTAGGGAAGGGGTGCGAGCGGGACAAAATGATCGGCGCGATGTGGTACACCCGCGCTGCGGAGGCTGGCAACGCCGCCGCCTGCTGCAACATCGGGGTCATGTACGACTACGGGAACGGGGTGGAGAAGAGCCCGACGCTCGCCGTGGCATGGTTTCAGAGGGGGGCCGAAGGAGGCAACAGGAGGTCGATGACCAACCTCGGGGAGCACTGCATGACGGGCGAGGGCCTGGAGTCCAGAGACCTTGACGCCGCCGAATACTGGCTCCTGAAGTCCGGGAGCCCGCGGGCGATGTACCGCCTTGCCGAGCTCTGCCTTGACTATCCCGAGAAGAGGGACGCGGCCAAGGGGCAGAAGTATCTAGAGAGGTCGGCGGAGGCGAAGTATCCCCAGGCACTGTACCGTCGCGGGATGCAGCTGGAGCCCGACTTCCTAGAAACCGCCAAGCAGATGTACGCGGAAGCGGCAGCCAAAGGCAGCAAGGAGGCCCGGGACCGCCTCGTTAAGATGGGGGTCGAGCCCCCTGAATCCGCGATGGAGAAGCGCCGTAAGGCGAAGAAGCGGCGATCAATTCGAGCGCCTCAGGGCGTACTGCGCGATAAGGTAGAACGCGACCCCGAACAGCACCATCGCCAGGAGCGACGGCCACGGGAACTCCGTCCCGAGGGCGAGCGCCCTTATGCATTCCGTCGCGTGCGTCAGCGGAAGGGCTTCGATCACGTAGCGGACGGCATCGGGCATGGCTCTGAGCGAAAACATCGTGCCGCACAGGAACGTCATCGGGAGGATGACGAAGCTGTTGAACGCGTTCATCCTCGGCAGGTCCTTGACGATCATCCCAGCGGCCACGCCGAGCATCGAGAAGACGAAGGTCGAGAATATCACCATCAGGATCAGCCATACGGAGATCTGCATGTCGCCGCTCAGGAAGTGGCCGAGAACCGTCAGCAATAGCCCGCAGAGGCTCCCCTTCACCACCCCGAGCACCGCTTTACCGAGTATGATCGAGGACTTCGAGATGGGGCAGAGCATCAGCTCGTCGAAGCTCTCGTAGAACCTCTTCTGGATCATCAGCTTGTTCGCTATCGTCGTGAACGACGACGTGAGCGTGGTGAGTGCCACCACGCCGGGGATCATGAAGGCGACGTAGCCGTATCCCTCCATCTCCACCCCCGCGCCCCCCAGTCCGAGGCCGAAGGCCACGAAGTATAGGAGAGGGGTGACGAGCGAGGTGGCGATGAGCACCCATGCGTTCCTCCTCATGTAGTAGAGGTCGGACATCGCCACCCTCATGGTGTCATCGAGAAGGGACATCGCAACCTCAACGCCTCCTCGCACACGCGCATGTTCGTGCGCCCGGTCTCCTCGAGGAAGACGTCCTCGAGGTGCGTACCGCGGATGGTCGCGTTCATGCCTTCGACGGAGTCGTAGAACGCCCTCGCTTCCTCGCGGGAGTCGAAGAAGCGGTACTCCCTGATCCCCCCTCCCCCGTCGTACTCCACAGCGTACTTGCCGAGACGGGCGCAGAGCTCCCTCGGCGTGCCGGTGTCCATTATCCTACCGGAGCCGATGATGCTCACGCGGTCACAGAGGGCCTCCGCCTCGTCCATGTAATGGGTGGTGATGAACACCGTCGTCCCCCTCCTGTTCATGATGCGGATCATGTCCCACAGCATGTGCCTGGACTGGGTGTCCAGTCCGGCGGTGGGCTCGTCGAGGAACAGTATCTCAGGCATGTGCATGAGGGCGCAGACGATGGCGGCCTTCCTCTTCCACCCGCCGGACAGCTCGCTCACCGTCTTTTCCATGTAGGGGACGAGGCCGATCGCCCCGCACAGCTCCTCCATGCGGGGCCCGATGTCCCTCTTGGGGATCTTGTGCAGCAGCGCCCTGCAGATGATGTTCTCCCGCACGGAGATGTCCTTATCGAGGGCGATGTGCTGCTGCACCACGCCGATCATCGAGCGGGCACGCTCCGGCTCCTCCGAGATGGCGCGGCCTCCTATCCTGATGACGCCCTCGGTGGGCCTCGACATGGTGGTGAGGGCCCTGACGGTGGTGGTCTTCCCCGCCCCGTTGGGGCCGAGGAAGCCGTATATTTCACCCCGCTCGACGGCGATGTCGATACGATCCACGGCGGTGAAGTCGCCGTAGCGGACGGTGATGCCCTCGCCCTCGATCACGTAGTCGGGCATCGGTCGGCGTACCTTCCCATGGAGTACAGCATGGCGTTGATGATGGCGGCGCCGATGTTGCTGCCGCCCTTGCGGCCGCGAGCCACGATGTACGGTACGTCGTCGGCCATGATGAGCTCCTTGGACTCGACGACGTTGACGAAGCCGACAGGGACGCCGACCACCAGTGTTGGCCTGAGCCTGCCCTCCTGGATAAGGTCGTGTATCGCGACCAATGCGGTAGGGGCGTTGCCGACGACGAAGATCGCCGGCTTGCCGAGCCCGGCGCCCCTCTCCATCGACACGGTGGAGCGTGTGCACCCGCGGGCCTTCGCCTCCTCGATGACGTCGGCGTCGCTGATGTAGCAGTGCACGTCGCCGCCGTGCGAGGCAAGGCGGTTCCTGTTTATGCCGGCCATCGCCATCTTGGTGTCGGTGACTACGTCGACGCCGTTGCGCAGGGCCTCGACCCCGATGCTCGCGGCGTTCTCGGAGAACACCAGGTTGTCGGCGTAGTCGAAGTCCGCCGACGTGTGTATGCATCTCTTCACTATGGAGAACTCGGGCTCCGGCCAGGTGCGGCCGTTGAGCTCCCTCTCGATTGTCTCCATGCTCTTCGCCTCGATCTCGCGGGGCGTCATGATCTCGAAAGCCGTTTTCTCACATCCTGTATCCTTTGATTGTCCTCAATCGGTTCCGTACTTCTCGGCGTACCCGCGGGGGGTGATCATGCGGCCGCCCTTCGCGTAAGTCTGCGAGTTGCCTATGATGACGGTGCAGAACATGTCCACGTCGGCGCCCTTGAGCTCCCCGAGGGTCGTGATGTAGTGCGACTCGCCCCTCCTCCCCGCGTTCCTGACCACTCCGACCGGGGTCTCCGGGAGGCGGTGCCTCATGAGGATGTCCGCGGCCTGGCCGAGGTACTCTGTACGGTGCTTGGACTTGGGGTTGTAGAGGGCGATGACGAAGTCCGCCTGCCCGGCGCAGTCCACCCTCCTCATGATCTTCTCGATGGGGGTCATGAGGTCTGAGAGGCTTATGAGGGCGGTATCGTGCATGAGGGGGGCGCCGAGGATGGCGGCGCTGGACGAGGCGGCGGTCACGCCGGGGACCGCCTCCACCTCTATGTCGGCGCCCATCTCGTCGAGGAGCTCGTAGATGAGGCCGGTCATGCCGTATATGCCGGAGTCCCCGGAGGAGACCATGGCTACGCTTCTCCCCTTCTCCGCGTCCTCGATTGCCATGCGGCAGCGGTCGATCTCCTTCATCATGCCGGTCGCCTTGTAAGTTTTGTCGGGGAAGGCCTCCCTGAGGAGGTCGACGTACGTGGTGTACCCGGTGACTATGTCGGCGCTCTCGATCGCTTCCACCGCGCGGACTGTCATGTCCGCCCTGCCCCCCGGGCCGAACCCGACGATGGTGAGCTTTCCCATGTCGGTCCGTCCCCTTGCGGTAGCCGGTGGTGAAACGCGGGTCGTAGAGCTTTGAGAGCTCGAACTCGTCGCCGAGGAAGCCCCCGACCATGGTCATGGCGGTCCTCTCTATCCTGCTGTCCCTGACCTTCTGCGCCATGTCCGCCACGGTGCCGTAGAGGATCCTCTGCTCCGGCCAGGAGGCCTTGTAGACGACGGCCATGGGGGTGTCGGGCTCGTAGCCCGCCTCCCGGAGGGCCTTGGTGAGCTCGTCCATGAAGCCCACGGAGAGGAAGATGCACATCGAGGCGTGATGCCGCGCGAGGTCCACCAGCCTCTCCTTGGGCGGGACGGGCGTCCTGCCCTCCATCCTGGTGATGATGACGGTCTGCGACACGTCCGGGAGGGTGAATTCCTTCTTCACGGCGGCCGCGGAGGCGCAGAACGAGGAGACCCCGGGGACCACGTCGTACGGTATCCCTTCCGCATCGAGCCTGCTCATCTGCTCCCTTATGGCGCCGTATATCGACGGGTCGCCGGTGTGCACGCGCACCACTTTCCTCCCCGCCTTGGCGGCGGGGATGACGACGTCCATTACCTGGTCCAGGTCCATGTAGGCGCTGTCGTAGACCTCGGCGCCCTCCTTCCTGCCGGCGAGTACCGCGGGGTTCACGAGGGAGCCGGCGAACACGATGACGTCGGCCTCGTCTATCAGCCTCTTCCCTTTTATCGTGATGAGCTCGGGGTCGCCCGGGCCCGCACCTATGAAATGAACAGCCTCCATATCGTTCGCCCTTCTTCACGAGGACTGTGGTGAAGTAACCGTACTTCCTGTCAGGGTCGAGCGGCCCGATGTACTCGTCCTCCATCCCGACGTTGCTCATGACCGTGGCGTTGGCGAGGGGGATGCCCCTCCCCTCCAGCATCTTGATGATTTCTGGTATGGCGAGAAACGCCTTCATCAACACGACGTTGTCTGAGGCGTCGAGGGCCCTCTCCGCCCCCGACAGGTTGTGCTTCGCCATTGACACTACGGCGAGGCTCTCCTCGCCGATCATCAGAGGGATGCGGGCCTTCGCGGCACCGTGGCAGAACGAGGGCACGCCGGGGACGATCTCTGTCTCGTACCCCCTGCCCCTGATCTCGCGGTCGAGGTACATGTACGTGCTGTACACCGCGGCGTCGCCGAGGACCACCATGGCCACGTCCCTGCCCTTGTCGAGCATCGAGCACATACTCTCGACGGCCTCCCTCCTGCACTGCTCGCGGACCCCGTCATCGGGATCCATCCTGAACAACAGGGGGACGACCTCCTTCCCCGAGACGTCGACGCATTCCGCCGCGATGCCGGCGGCGGTCCCCTCGTCGGTCGGGTCCCTGACGGGATAGGCTATGACCTCCGCCCTCTCGAGGATCTCCCTCGAGCGGACGGTGAGGAGGGTCGGGTCGCCGGGACCGACGCTTACGCCGTAGAGCTTTCCTTTCATCACCGCACCTCCTGCCGGGGAGCCCCCATGGTTGGATAACCAGCCTTACGGCTCCAGTATGATGACATCCGTTATTAACCTAGGTACGGCCCGCCGGGCGGGCTCGGGCCTCGGTGCCCTCGCGCAGCCTGGCGCCCCGGTGCTCCGCCTGGGCCCCGGGCTTCTCCTCGTCCATGGGTACGGCGTCCCGCAGGATGACGTGCGGGGAGCCCTCGTCCTCGATGACCTTGGATGCGACCCCGTACACCTCGCGCAGGTTCTCCTCGGTTATGACCTCCGCGGGCGTGCCGGCGGCGAAGACGCTGCCGTCGTGCATGAGGATTACTTCGTCGGCATACTTCGCGGCGATGTTGATGTCGTGGCTGATCATGACCACGAGTATCCCCTTCCCGTAAGCGAGGCGGCGGAGCATCTTGGCCACGTCGAGCTGGTGCCTCACGTCGAGGTTGGAGGTAGGCTCGTCGAGGAGGAGTGCCCTCGGCTCCTGCACCAGGCCCCGGGCGAGCATCACCTTCTGATGCTGCCCGGCGGAGAGCTCGTTGAACGGGCGCATGGCAAGGTGGGAGATGCCGAGTAGCTTCAGCGTGTCGTACACCACGTCCAGGTCCCTGTCGAGCGTGCCCCACCTGGAGTGGGGGTGCCTCCCCATCAGGACGGTGTCGACGACGGTGAGCGGGAAGGCGTCGTTCGCCGAGTACGGTACGTACCCGACGATCTTCGCCATCTCCTTGATGGTGATTCCCCCCACGTCCTTCCCGTCTATGCAGACCGTGCCCTCCTGCGGGGCGAGGATCTTGTTGATGCAGTGTATGAGCGTGGACTTCCCCACGCCGTTCGGCCCGAGTATCGATACGAACCTCGGCCCCGCGATGTCCATGGTCACGCCGTTCAGCACTGGGGTGCTGGAATAGCTGAAAGATAGCCCGTCGACCCTGATCTCCACCGGTTTCATCCCCGTTCCGCCCTGTTCCCGGGCGAATTCCTTTTATGATGTTTGGATTATGCGTCCGATAGATATAGGTGTTGGGAATTTGGCGGACGACTACATAATCGCGGTAGACGGCCTCGTCAAGACGTACGGCAGGAAGACTGCAATCGCCGGGGTGGACCTGCACATCCGCCGCGGCGAGATGTACGCGTTCCTCGGCCCTAACGGGGCGGGGAAGACGACCACGGTGAGGGTGCTCAGCACCCTGTCCGGATTCGACTCCGGCAGGATCGTGATAGACGGCCACGACATCCTTAGGGAGCCGAGGGAGGCCAAGGCCTCCATCGGCGTGATACAGCAGCACATCAGCCTCGACAAGGACCTGACGGTGTGGGAGAACATGATGTCCCATGCCCGGTACCACATGATGCCGAGGGAGGAGAGGCAGGCCAGGATCGACGAGCTCTCCGAGTACATCGGCCTCGGGGAGTACTTCGACTACAGGGTCGACGACCTCTCCGGCGGTTGGAAGAAGAGGGTGAGCGTCGTCTGCGCCCTGGTCCACCGCCCGAAACTCCTCTTCTTGGACGAGCCGACGGTGGGCCTGGACATACAGGCGCGGAGGGGCCTGTGGGACCTGCTCCGCAGGCTCAACGACGACGGCATGACGATCTTTCTCACCACCCACTACATAGAGGAGGCGGAGTCCCTATGCCACCGGGTGGGATTCATCGACGGCGGGAGGGTCATCGCCGAGGGTACCCCCGGGGAGCTCGCCGGCGGGATTGGGGTGTCGACCGTGGAGTACTTCGGCCCCGACCGCAGGACGGAATACCGCTACTTCCGGTCCAGGGAGGAGGCCGACGGGTTCGCCAAGGGGTTCGACGACACCTACTCCGTCACCGTGAGGAGGACCAACCTCGAGGACGCCTTCGTGGAGATGACGGGCAGCAACATGGGAGACAGCGGCTCCGCCGGCGGCGGCACGAGGAGATCCGGGCCAGAGGGGGAGGCGGGAACGTGAGCGGGCTCCTGCGGGAGGTGTGGGCGGTCGCATGGCCCGACATGCGCTTCATGCGCCATAACGCCAAGAACATCGTCATCTCGAGCCTGATGCTCCCAGTGCTGTATCTGCTGGCCTTCGGCTACGGCCTGAGGGCGGGGGACGTGGAAGTCGAGGGGGAGCTCATCCCGTACATCGACTTCGTCATCCCCGGGATCATCGCGCTGACCTGCCTCTCGTCGTCATTCTCGTCGACGTCGACGAGGATGAACGTGCAGAGGCTGTACTACCGCAGCTTCGACGAGATGATGATGTGCCCGTTGCGCGACTCCGCGATTGTCGTGGGAAAGACCATGCTCGGCATGATAAGAGGGATCGTCGGCGCATCGCTGATGTTCGCCATCGGCTACTGCCTGGAGCCCTCGCACATGAACCTCACGCCGATGCTGATCGTCTCGGTGCTGGTATCGTGCTTCACGTTCTCCCTGCTGGGGGAGACGGCGGCGCTGCTGGCGAAGTCGCACCAGTCCATGGCGACGTTCGGCAGCCTGGTCATCACCCCGATGACTTTCCTCTGCGGCACTTTCTTCTCGGTAGCGGCGCTGCCAGGCATCGCCCAAGGCCTGCTCTACGCCCTGCCCCTGACCGAGGCGAGCCTGTGCATCAGATCCGCGACGCTTGATGTATACGCCTTCCCGTGGTGGGCTCTACTCGTGCTGATCGGATTCGGCATAACGTTCTTCGCGATCGACATGTACCTCGTGAGGAACCGGAAGGTCTGAGGGATGGAGGCCTCACCGCTCATGATCCAGCAGGAGCTCTGGAAAATCCTGTCCGTACTCGCGATTCCCGTATCTGGAGTGCAGGGCCTCGCCGGGCCCTTGGTCGGTGCGGCCCTCATCGACGGTCGGTAATCTCCTCTATTCTCTCTTCGAACTCGAGGTACACCGACTTCAGCCTCTCGACCGTCTCGTCCGCGGGGTCCCAATAGCCGCGCCTCCTCGCCTCCTCCAGGTCGCGGAGCATCGCGATCATCGCATAGGGGTTCTCGTCCTTTATCCACTCCCGCGTCTCCCCGTCGAGCACGAAGCGCTCCGCCAGGTCGTCGTACTGCCACCCCTCAATGATGCGTTCGGTGGCCGACCACCCGTTCGTGTAGTCGAACAGCTTCGACAGCTCCTTGGCGCCAGCGAAGCCGTGCCTCCTCAGGCCCTCGAGCCACTTCGGATTGTCGACCTTGCTGCGCCAGATGAACCGCGCCTCCTCGGCGGTCGTGCGCAACCTGGGGTTCCGCATGTCCGAGGAGTCCCCCATGTAGGAGGCGGGCTTCTCCCCGCGCTCCGACTCCACGGCGGCGGAGAATCCGCCGAGGCAGTCGATGTCGTCGTCCATGTCGAGCATGTCCACCGCCCTCGTGTTGTGGTTCTTCACCACGGCGTCGATCCCGCCCAGCCGGCGGCGGAAGAGGTCGGGGCGGGACTCTCCCGCGAGCCCGCGGCCGTAGATCGAGCTCCCCCTCTTGACGTACTCCGCGGCCAGGTCGCCGACGGAGGACCAGTCCCCGCGCCCCACCATGTCGCTGATGCCGCAGCCGTACGTCCCGGGAGCGTCGCCGAAGATCCTCGCCGACGCGGCGCGGCGGGCCTCGTCGACGGGGACGCCGGAGGCGATGGCCGCGACGGTGTCCCGGCGGACGTTCGCCGCGAGGAAATTCCGCGCGTCATCCTCGTCGAGCGCGGCGACCATGCGGACGCCGTCGTCGATCAGGCTGGAAAGATTGGGGAAGGTGTCGCGGAACAGGCCGCTGATGCGGATGGAGACGTCCACCCTCGGGCGCCCGAGCTCCTCCAGGGGTATGACCTCCAGCCCCTTCACCCTGCCGCCGTAGCCAGCCCACACCGGGCGGAGGCCCATCAGCTTCAGGATGTAGGCGACGTCGTCGCCCCCCGTCTTCATGGTGTCGGTGGCCCACAGGACGACGCCGACCGACCTGGGGTAGGCGCCGTTGTCCTCCAGATACCTTGATACCATCTGCTCGGCCATGGCTGAACCCACCTCCCAGCTGCTGTGCCACGGCACGCCGTCGGGATCGATGGAGTAGATGTTCCTCCCGGTCGGCAGTATCTGCGCCCGGCCCCTGCCGGGGCACCCCGATGGCCCCGGCGGGACGTACCCGCCGGAGAGGGCGAGGAGGACGTTGCCGACCTCGTCGCCCATCCTCCTTATCGAGGGGACGAGCTCGCTGCACACGAAGGAGACCGCGGCGCAGAGGTCCCCTCCCGCATCCGGGAACATCTCGCGGACGATGGCCTGGCACCTCTCGTTTTCATACCCCTCCCTCTGGCATCCCAGTATGAGTCCGAAGGTGTCCCCGTCGATGGAATCGGAAGCCTCTCCCTTGAGCCTCCCGTCGGGCAGGGCCCCCGATGGGTCGCCGAGCAGGTCCCCCATGTCGAGCCCGCGCGCCGCCGCGACCGATTCCCTCAGCGAGGGCACCTCTCCGTTGCGGTAACGCACAAGCATGTAAACCGTCTCCGCGAGGCGCTGCCCCTCAGGGACCTCCCCTAGGACGTGCAGTCCGTCCTTGATCATCGCGTCCTTGACCTCGAGGACGTAGTCGTAGAGGGCATCGACCTTTGGTTCCAGGTCCTTCGCCGTGCATCCGCCCTCCAGGCCGAGGTCGGCGCCCATGTTAAGCTTCTGCGAGATCTCCGCGATCTTCCCCAGAATCGACCGCAGCTTCTCCCCCTGCCCCTGCGCCCTCGCCTTGATGAAGGCCTGCACTGCGCTCTCCAGCTCGTCGATCTCCTCGTATCCACCGGACCGCGCCATGGCGGGGTGGAGGTAGGCGGTGGTCACGGCGTACTGCCTCCTCTTGGACTGCATCCCCTCGCCCGGGTTGTCGATTATGTAGGGGTTCACGTTGGGGAGCCTGCCGAGAACGATGTCCGGGTCGCACTCGCCCGACAGCCCGGCGCTCTTCCCAGGCAGCCATTCGAGGGTACCGTGGGTGCCGATGTGCACCACGGCGTCCGCCCCCCACACCTCCTTCAGCCAGCGGTAGAACCCCAGATACTGGTGCGGAGGGGCGGCCCAGGGGTCGTGGTAGGCCCCGGCGGTGCACCTCCCACGGTCGGGCTGGAAGCCGATGAAGACGTTGCCGTTGATGATGCCCGGGAGCAGCTGCTCCCCGTCCACGACGTGCCTGTCCCCGGGTGGCTCGCCCCATCCCCCGACGAAACGCTTCTGGGCGGATTCCGGTATCCGGGAGAACCACTCTCCGTAGAGCCCAGGCGGCACGGTGCCCGCGGCGGCCGCGTGGACCTGCGCCTCGGACATCCACGAGTCGTCGTTGGTGACCCCCTGCAGCAGGCGGTTGGCCACCTCCCTCCCGTCCTCCGGGATCCAGTCGAGGGAGTAGCCGGCGCCCGCCATGGCGCGGAGGAGGCGGGCGACGCTCTCGTGTGTGTCGAGGCCGTACCCCCCGCCGGCCAGATCCTGCCTCGGCGGGTACATGTAGACGATGACGGCAACCTTCTTCCGGGCAGGGGCGGTGCGACGGAGCATGGCCCACCTCACGGCCATCTCGGCGATCGCCGAGCACCTCTCGCCGAGGGCGGCCTGTCTGAAGTCGCCGTCCGCCTGCATCTCCGTCCCGCAGTAGGGAACGGTGTCGATCTGCCCGTCGTACTCCGGGCCGACGACGCTCATTGCGATGTCTGTAGGGGAGAGGCCGAACGGACTCTCCCTCCACTTCCCGGCCGGGCCGTACAGGCTTATGGCCTGCAGGACGGGCACGCCGAGCCTCTCGAGGAAGGCGTCCTTCGCCTTCTGCTCCCCGCTCCCCGGGTCGGCGAGGACGGTAAGGGAAAATCCCACGGTATTGACGACACAGTCCAATACGGGCCTCCCACCCCTGACGAGGTGCTCATCGACGATGCGGCGCAGGCCTATGGAGCCGACCGAGTCGTCCGCGTAGGTGCTGAAGAATACCGCGACGGGCTCGCCGCCCGCCCTCTCTATCTCCCCCCACAGGACGTCGACCGCGGCGGTGTTGTGCTTGATGTAGAACCCGCTGGCGAAGAATATCCCGACCACCGGCCTCCCGGTCCCGCCCACGTCCCGGAGGCCCTCCTCCAGAGGGCGCGCCCCGCGCCCGGGGGCGTACACTCCCTGCGCGGGGGGCACCACCGGCTCCGGTACCTCAAGCCCCGCGCCGTCGAAGGCGTCGAGGCACCAAATAAGCGTCGAGCGCTGATTGTCGTCGCCGCCTATCGCCTGCAGGCGACGGAGCGTGCGGAAGTCCTCGTCGGACTGCAGGAACATCGGGCGGTACCTCGCGAGGAGGTCCTCCTCGCACCCCGTCATGAACGTGGATACGCGGTACTCCGTGGCGGCCGCGCGCACGCTCTCCCAATGACGGAAGTAGGAGACGTCGCCGTGCACGTGCACGATCAGGAAGTCGCTGCGGCGGACTTCGGCGACGAAGTCCGCGAGGAGCGTGAGATCTTCGTCTAGGGCGGCGGCGTCCGCGCAGCGCAGCTGCACGTCGTACCCCTCCCCGCGGAACTCCGCGGCGAAGGGCTCCATGAGGTAGCCCTCGTGGCTTCCGATACCTATGCTGGTGATCCTCACCATGGCGGCGGGTTAATCCCGTGGATGGTTCATATATTATTGGAATAATCCTCCGGTCATGCCCATGAGAATAGTCTACGTCGCTATACAGAGCGCCGACCCCTCCACGATGGCGGAGCCCCTGGAGAGGCTGCGCGCGGCTGGCATCGAGACCGAATTCTACGGCATCAACAGCGACGACGCTGATGACGACGTCCTCGTCTACCAGGAGCTCGCCCGCCGCACGGAGGCGGCCGACTTCGTCTTCGTCAGGTGCATGGCCGACACCTCCCGCTTCCACCGCTTCGACAGGTACGAGGGGGCCCTCCGCGGATGCCGGGGGTACGTGTTCGTCAGCTCCGGAAGCCTTGACGTCACTATGCTCCGCCGGGAACTCTTTCGCGGGTCGGACGGCGACTTCATGCAGCTCAGGAGGTACGCCGCGGCGAGGGGGCCGGAGAACGACCTCGGCCTGCTCATGTACGCCGCGCGCCTGCTCGGCAAGACGGACGCGGAGCCCCCCGCGCCGGCGGAGCAGAGGGAGGACGGCGTGTATCACAGGGGGTTCCCGCGCGACATCGGGGCGGAGGAGTACGTGGCCTCCCTCGACCCCGGGAAGGTCACCGTCGGAATCATGTTTCCGTCCGCGCTCTGGATCTACGACAACCTCGCGCACATCGACGCGCTGACCGAGGAACTCGAGAGGCGCGGCGCCAACACCATCCCGATATTCTACTCTGGGGTGTCGTACAATGTCGACGGGCAGGCGGGGTCCGCCGCGGCGGTCAGGAGGTATTTCACGAAGGACGGGCGCCCCCTCGTGGACGCCCTGATCGTCACCAACGGGTTCTCCGTTCTAAACAGCTCCAAGACGGGCGGCGGCGTCGGCGTGAGGGACGAGGAGAACTTCTTCAAGAGCCTCCTGGACGTACCCGTGCTGTTCGCCATGAGCGTGACCGGCGAATACCGCGACTTCGAGGACGACAAGGTCGGCATGGACAAGCGCGGGGTGCAGCAGAACGCCGCCTTCCCCGAGCTGGACGGGGACATCGACTGCGTGCCGATATCCTACACCCCCAAGAAGACCGGGATGAAGAGGGCGGTGCCCATCCCGGAGAGGATAGAGAGGATGTGCGACTACGCGATGAGATGGGCGTCGCTGCGGCGCAGACCCACAGCGGAGAGGAGGGTAGCGATCCTCATGTGGCAGTCCCGCCCCAGCTCCGGCGTCATCGGGAACGCCGCCGGACTGGACACCCCGGAGAGCGTGGCCGCCATGCTACGCAGGCTCTCCGAGGAGGGCTACCAGGTGGAGGGCGTCCCGGAGGACGGGAGGGAGCTGGTCCAAGAGATACTCGATAACGTCACCAACGACCTCGACAACGTCTCCCCGTCCTACCTCCGGGAGAGGGCCGCGGACCTGGTCCCCAAGGGGGCCTACGCGAGGCAGTACTCCGGAATCCCCGAATGGGACCGCGAGATGACGGAGAAGGACTGGGGCGAACCCCCTGGGACCGTCTGCGTCGACGGGGAAGACATCGTCATCCCCGGCATCGTGAAGGGCAACGTCTTCGTCGGCTACCAGCCGCTGCGCGGCTGGGCGGAGAAGATGGAGCAGAACGTCCACGATCCCGAGCTCTTCGCACAGCACCAGTACCTCGCGTTCTACCGCTGGCTGAAGGAAACTTTCAAGGCTGACATGGTCTTCCATATGGGCACCCACGGCACCCTCGAGTGGCTGCCCGGCAAGAACGTCGGCCTGTCCGCGAAGTGCGAGCCGGACCTCGTCCTGGACGGCCTCATCAACATCTACCCGTACATAGTCGACGACCCCGGAGAGGGGATACAGGCGAAGAGGAGGTCCAGCTCCGTCCTCGTCGGGCACATGCCGCCGTCCATGGCGAGGGCCGACTCCTACGAGGAGCTCGACCGGGTAGACGTGCCCCTGCAGGACTACCTCAGGCTGAGGGCGACGGCATCACCCGACAGGCTCGACGTCCTCGTCTCGCAGATCTACGACGCGGCGAAGGAGAACGGCCTGTTCAACGACCTCGGCATAACCGGAGACCCGGGGGCGCGGGGGTTCGCGGATTACATCATCCCTTTGCACGAGTACCTCACGGAGGTGAGGGACGCGCTCGTGCGGGCGGACCTCCACGTGCTCGGAAGGGCGCCGGAGGGGACGCACCTCGACGAGACGGTCTACTCCCTCATGAGACTGGACAACGGCGGCGTCAGGTCCCTGCGCGACTCCTTCGCGGACAACATGGGCATAGACATACGGTACGCCCTGGACCATCCCGCGGAGTGCTCCGCCTCCGGCGAGGTGCTCGGCGCCGCCGCCGAGAGGGCGGACTCGGAGCTGAGAGGTTTCATAACGTGGATGAGGGAGGACGGCTTCGATGCGGAGCGGTCGCTGGCACAGCTGAGGGAGAGGTACGGGGGCGTCAGGGACGACCTCGCCGAGGGCGTCCGCTACGTCTGCGGGAAGCTCGCGCCGAACATCGCGAGGACGGCGGACGAGATGGAGAACATGGTCGCCGGCCTGAACGGGAGGTACGTCCTCCCCGGCCCGTCGGGGGCGCCGACCCGCGGCAACGCCGACATCCTGCCGATGGGGAGGAACTACTACTCCCTGGACCCGAGCACCGTGCCGAACCGCTCGGCATGGGAGATGGGGAAGAGGATGGCTGACGCGATGGTAGAGAAGTACGCGGCCGAGAAGGGCGCCTACCCCCGCGAGATCGGCTTCATCATATGGGCCACCGATACCATGAAGACCGGGGGCGACGACATGGCGTACATCCTCTGGATTATGGGCGTCAGGCCCGTCTGGTCCAAGACCGGCGGGCAGGTCGTCGGCCTCGAGGCCGTTCCCCTCGAAGAGCTGGGGAGGCCGAGGATCGACGTCACCGTGAACATCACGGGGCTGTTCCGCGATACCTTCCCGAACCTCATCGACATGATCGACGACGCGGTGAAGCTCGTCGCCGGACTGGACGAGGCGGACGAGGACAACGCCCTCGCCGCCAACCTGCGGAGGGACATCGTCGACGGGATCGCCGCCGGCCTGACGCCGGACGAGGCGCGGAGGAGGAACTCCGTGAGGGTCTTCGGCGCGCCCCCGGGGGCGTACGGCACCGGGGTGAACAAGATGATCGAGGCCTCGTCGTGGAAGACCGTCGAGGACATCGCCGACATGTACGTCGACTGGTGCTCCAACGGGTACGCCAAGGGGGAGTACGGGCAGAAGATGAGGGACGAGTTCGTGAGGAGGTTCTCGAAGGTCGCGGCGACCGTGAAGAACATGCCCGACAGGGAGATCGACCTCCTCGACTGCGACGACGTCTACGAGTACCTCGGGGGGATGAACGCCTTCGTCCGCGCCTACGGGCGCAAGGATGCGGTGACGATGATGGGCGACGGTTCCGACCCCAAGAAGGCGAGGGTCCGCGACACCAGGGCGGAGCTTCAGTTCGTTTTCAGGTCGAAGGTTCTCAACCCGAAGTTCATCGGGGGGCTGATGGAGCACGGCTACCGCGGGGCTGCCGAGATGGCGAACCTCACCGAGTACACCATGGCCTGGGGTGCGACGTCGGACGTCGCCGAGGATTGGATGTACGAGGGCCTCGCCGACAAGTTCCTCTTGGACGGGAGGGTCCGCGATTGGATGGATGACGTGAACCCCTACGCGGCGATGAACATACTCAACAGGCTGCAGGAGGCCATCGAGAGGGGGCTGTGGAACGCCACGGACGAGTACAGGGAGAGGCTCAGGGAGCTATACCTCGAGACCGAGGGGAGGATCGAGGAGGTCACCGACAGGCGAGGAGCGTATGGAGAATCGCGGGGAACCCGAGGAGGGGACGCCGGCGGCTCGCCACCTGCCTTCCTCCTCTTCCCTCTCCTGCATGTACCTCTCGTACTCCTCCGAGGGGCTCCCCCTCCATATCAGGACGCCCAGCACGAGGGTCACCGTGGTGAGCGCCGAAGCGAGCACTGACAGTTCGATGGCCAGGGCGTCGGAGTCGGCGGTGAGGTAAATCGCCACGAAGGCGGCCACGAAGGCGGCGTACGCCGCGGCGGCGAGGACTAGGAGCGTCTTTGTCTTCATCGCGGGAAGGAAGGTGCCGCTGCGATTTATACCTGCAGGCGCTGGACGCGGCAAATAATATCTAGATGGGATGGTTAATCCAGTCGATATGGGTTGAGCGCAATGGCGGAACCGGTGGTATTCCCTTTCACGAGCATCGTCGGGCAGGACGACATGAAGAGGGGTCTGCTTCTGAACGTGATAGACCCAGGGATCGGCGGGGTCCTGATCAAGGGGGAGAAGGGGACGGCGAAATCCACCGCCGTCCGCTCCCTCGACAGGGTGCTCCCGATGCACGAGGCGGTTAAGGGCTGCCCCTTCCGGTGCCAGCACGGCCGGCCGGAGAGGTACTGCCCCTACTGCCGCGAAAGGATGGAGAGGGGGGAGGCCCTGGAGCCGGAGATGGTGCGCATGAAGGTGGTCGACCTCCCGCTGAGCGCCACCGAGGACCGGGTCTCAGGCACCCTCGACATCGAGCGCGTCCTGAAGGCCGGAGAGAAGAGGTTCGAGCCCGGCGTGCTCGCCGCCGCCAACGGGAACATCCTCTACATCGACGAGGTGAACCTCCTCGACGACCACCTAGTCGATCTGATACTCGACTCCGCCGCCATGGGCGTGAACTACGTGGAGAGGGAGGGGGTCTCCTTCACCCACCCGGCGCGGTTCGTCCTCGTCGGGACGATGAACCCCGAGGAGGGCGACCTCCGCCCGCAGCTGCTCGACAGGTTCGGGCTCTCGGTCGATGTGCGGGGGGAGCGCGACCCGAAGCTCCGCGCCGAGGTGGTGCGGAGGAGGGTCGCCTTCGACTCCGACCCAGAGGCCTACGCCGCGAAGTGCCAGAAGGAGCTGGACGCCTTGGCAGAGAGGCTGGAGGGCGCAATCGCCCTGCACCCCTCGGTGGAGGCCGGCGACGACGCCGTCGACATGGTGGTCTCGGTGATGGCGCATTTCGGCGTGGACGGGCACAGGGCGGACATAACGCTGCTCAAGGCCGCCAAGGCGAACGCCGCCCTCGAGGGGCGCTCGAAGGTCGATAAGGGCGACATCCGCCGGACGGCGGAGCTCGTGCTATCCCATCGGCTGAAGAGGAGGCCCTTCGAGGAGAGGGCCCTCGACAGGGAGGAGCTCGAAGCATGCCTGGGGAACCTCCGACGTCGCTCCCGTTCACCGCCGTAGTCGGCATGGAGGATGCCAAGCGCGCGCTGGAGTGCGCGCTGGTCTCCCCGAGGTTAAAGACGGTGATGATCCGGGGCGGCAAGGGTTCGGCGAAGTCGACGCTGGCCCGCGCAGCCGCGGGCATGTCCGGCAGGAGGATGGTCAACTGCCCGCTGAACGCCTCCGAGGAGCAGATCTTCGGCGGCATGGACGTTGAGGCGACGATGAGGTCCGGGAGGCCCGTGTTCGCCCCCGGGCTCCTCGCCCGGGCGGACGGGGGCATCCTCTACATCGACGACGCGAACCTCATGGACCGGGCC
Source organism: Methanomassiliicoccaceae archaeon COG_1 (assembly GCA_028561875.1). Taxonomy (GTDB): domain Archaea; phylum Thermoplasmatota; class Thermoplasmata; order Methanomassiliicoccales; family Methanomethylophilaceae; genus Methanomethylophilus. The sequence continues at coordinate 125,376 of JAQQTI010000004.1, read as the reverse complement.
GTGCTAGCCGGCGTGCTCGACGCCGTCCTAACCGGCTCGGTGCGGGTGGAGAGGGGGGCGGTGTCCGCGCGGTACGACCTCGACGTTACGCTCGTAGCCACAATGAACCCCGAGGAGGACGACCTCTCCCCCCACATCCTCGACCGCTTCGACCTCTGCGCCTACCCTTCCGCGGATGCCGACCGGAGGGAGGTCCTCCGGCGGAACACGGATTTCGCGGAGGATCCGGACGGGTTCCGCCGGATGTTCGCGGACGAGGAGGAGGCGGAGGGGTCCAGAATCGAGAGGGCGGTGAAGGTCCTCCCCCTCGTCACGATCTCCGACGAACTCGTCGACGTGGTCTCGGAGCTGTGCGTCAGGCTCGGGACTGACGGCCTCCGCGGGGACATAGCCATGGTCAACTGCGCATCGGCGCTGGCGGCGCTGAACGGCAGGGATGAGGTGACGAAGAAGGACGTCGAGGAGGCGGCGGTGCTCTGTCTCCCGCACCGGAGGAGCTACGACCAGGCCCCACCTCCGGAGCCTCACGAGGAGCGGGGTGACGGGGGCCGGAATCCGCCCGGAGGGAGCGATGGGCGGGAGCCCCCCGAACGGCCCGAAGACCGTAGCGGGGGGCAGGAGCCCCTTACGCAGTCCCCCGAGGTTCGGGACCTCGAGGAGATGATGTTCGAGATCGGGAGGCAGTTCCCCGTCATAGACTACCTGGGCGGGGACGGGAGGGTCCCCGTCATCACCAAGTCCCGCAAGGGTCGCCGCACCTTGGCGCAGAGCGCCGACGGCACCGGCAGGTACGCCCGGGCGAGGATCCCCGGAGGTAAGGCGGCGGACGTAGCCTTCGACGCCACCATCCGCGCCGCCGCACCCCATCAGCCGGAGAGGTCGAGGGAGGGCGTCGCCGTCGTCATCGAGGATGGTGACATCAGGGAGAAGGTGCGCGAGAGGAGGAGCGGCATCACGCTGCTGTTCCTCGTCGACGCCTCGGGCTCCCTTGGCGTGAGGAGAAGGATGGCGACCGTCAAGGGCGCAATCCTCTCCATGCTCCGCGACAGCTACGTCAAGAGGGACCGCATCGGCCTGATGGCCTTCCGCCGGGACTCGGCGGACATGATCCTCCCGCCGACGAGGTCCGTGGAGTACAGCTACCGGATGCTCGAGGAGCTGCCCACGGGGGGAAGGACCCCGCTCGGGGAGGCCCTGTCGAGGGTGCAGGAGTACATGACCGCGTACGTACGGTGCCACGTCGGTGAGAGGTGCTTCGTAGTCCTGGTCACGGACGGGCGCGCCAACGTGCCCCTGCGCCAGGGGGCGGACGCCAACGAGGAGGCGCAGAGGATGTCCGAGGGCCTGAAGATCCCGTGCGTGAGGTGGATTGTCGTGGACGCCTCCTCGGGATTCCCGCACTTCGACAACGCCGAGAGGCTGGCGGAGAATCTGGGCGCTAGGTACTTCCGTCTGGAGGACCTGGACGCGGACCGGCTGGCCGAGGGCGTGAAGGCGGCGGTGGAGGCGGGCCGACTCCGGGCGAACGAATTATTACGGCCCGTTGCGACGGTACATTCGCCGGCGATGATCACGGACGAGGGCGCATAGCTCGGTCATCCATGGGTGGTGTTCTCGCCGTGCGCGATAGCAGACGGGCCGCCCGCTGGAACAATGCCGCGATACGAGGGCCGCGGAGCATACGGAGGTGTCATCAGTACCCGGCGAAAATACGGTACGGTTATCCCAGGAATCACCCGTCCGCGATGCGACAGGGAAGCGGTGAATGGTAGAAGGGGGCCCGCGGGGGCTTCGGCCCCCGCGGTAAGGGGTTTGGTAGGATGTTTCAGTTGCCTCTGCCTCAGCTCCTGGCGAGCCTGGACACCACGGCAATCATGACGATTGCGGCGATGATGATCAGGACGATCAGGAGGATTTCGGTCAGGGTCAGACCGTTGTCGTCATCCTTGCTCTCGACGACGCCGCTGCCCTCGCTGAAGGTGGCCTTCACGGTGGCATCGGATTTGACGACGAACCCGCCGGAGGGTATGCCCGAGCTTCCACTCGCCGTGATTATGGAGATGGAGGGGGCCCCCTTGAGGTCGAAACCGGTGTTGGAAACGAGGATTATGGTCTTGAGGACCTCCCCGTACTTGTAGGTGACGACGTCGCCGGAGTTGATCTTCCCGCCGTTGACGGAGAAGAACGCGTTCTTGAGATGGTTGCCGTTCGCATCATTGATCTCGAACGTGACCTTGAACGTCTTGACCTGGAAGAGGCCGAAGAGCTGCGGGTAGTCTCCGATCCCCTTCGTCGCGGGCTGGCCCGAGAACTGGGAGGCGGCGGTGAACCATCCGAAGAAGGTGTATCCTTCGACGACGGGCGCGGTGGCCAGCGTCGGGGAGTCCTTCACCCCGTTCACAAACTCCTTCACGTAGGCGTAGGTAGTGCTGTTGTCCGCCATGTCCACCATGTAGATCTGGGTGGCCTTGACTCCGGCAGGACCTATGGTCACGCCGGCGGCGTTCCCGTACACGTTGGCAATGGCGTTGACGCCGAGCTCGACACCGCTGACCTTTGCGTCGTTGGTGACCTCCTTCATCTCGATCTTGGCGGGCTGGCCGACGATCATCTCGTTCGAGACGGTGATCTTCTTGCCATCTGCGGCGGCGACGGTCGCGGCGCCGGTGACGTACGCGGAATCCACGGCGCTGTCGTCGCCGACCTTGAACGTTCCTCCCGTGAGTGTGAGGGTTCTGATGGCGGCCGAGCCTGCGTTCAGCGTCCCCGAGACGGTGGCTTTGTCGACCGTGAGGGCGCCGTCGATTTCGACCGCGGGGGCGTCCGCGGTGATCGCTGCGGCGGTCCCCGCGGGAGCCTTGGAGACGACCTCAAGGGTCTTGGCGGTGAGCGCGGCGAAGTGCGCCTTGCCGGTGACGGTGACGACCGCATTGGCGTCGTCAACGGTCAGGAGACCGGTATCGTCCGCGCTGTCTATCTCCCCGGATACGGTGAGCTCGACGTTGTCGTAGTCCATAGTGGAGGCGACGGTCGTGTCGATGGCCCCGGCCACGTCGACGACTATCTTAGCCTTGGCGGGGGCCGTGAAGGTTATCGGAGCCGCCATCGGAACGGTGATGCTGTTCGAGTACGCTCCCGGGGCGACCTTGTATGTCACGGTCCCGTCCACGTCGAAGGTGCCCCAGATCATGGTGAGCGCCCCGGCGTTTACGTTCTTGCCCTCGGCGACCTGGATTGTTCCGCCTACGGCCGCATAGGTGTTGGTGACGGTCCCGACGTCGGAGTTGAGGACGACGGTGGACCCTTCGGGGACGGCGATGATGCCGCCGCCCTCGACCTTGCCGCTGACCGTCAGCTTGACGTCCGAGTAGGGGTTCCCCGGGTCGCCGGTGGTGACACCGACTACGACGGGGAAGTTGCCGGCGGTGGTGTCGAGGGTCACACCCTCCTTGATTTCCGCGTCTTTGGCGAGCATGCATCCGGTCCTGAGCTGGATCACATCGGGGGATTTGGCCTCGTTGAGGGCCGTAGCCAGGTCGGTGTAGGTCCCGGTATCGTCTTTGGAGTCGCCGGTGCCCTTGCTGTCGTAGACGTACACGGCGGCGATGACCTTGTCGGCGGCGTAGGGGTCCACGGGAGCGGCGTCGTTTCCGTTGAGGATGAACTTGCCGTTGACGACCTCTACCACGGCCGAGGAGGTTCTCAGCGTGGATATGTCGGTGGCGTCGGGGACGGACACGATTGCCGATCCGTCCTCGGAGCCGATGTTGAGCTTGGAGCCGTTGATGAACGTCACCTTTGTGGGGTCGCTGTCGGTTGCTCCCTTCCCCTCGACGGTGAGGTCGGCCTCGACGGTGTTCTTCCCGTAGACGGTGACCTCCTTCGCGTTGGCGAGGGCGTCGGCAAAGATGGTGTAGGTGAAGGTGTAGTAGTCGGCCGGGGTCTTGTTGGGCTTGGAGTACAGGGTCCCGTTGATGCGCTCGATGATCGGATCGGGCACACCGGCAATCTGATCGATGATCACCTTGCCGTCGGCGGTCCCCTTCCCGTCCACGGTTATCACTCCGCCCGTGTTGGTTACGGTGTTGTACAGGAACCTCTCGGTGTTGGAGGCGTCCATGTACGAGTCGCGGGTGGCGTCGATCGTCCCCTCCACGCTTATCGTCCCCGCGGAGAAGTCGATGGAGGACGCTACGGGCGTCCCGGGAGTCACCTTCGGGTTGGGCTGGAGGGTGAAGGTCGGAATCGCGGTGGTGGTGAACTTCCCGTCCTTGGAGAGAGTGGTGTCTCCGGCCGCGGGGGTCACGGTGACGCTGGTGGCGTATTTCCCTTCGACGACCTCACCCGCGAACACGGTGAACACCGTGGGGGTCGCGGGTATCCCAAGGGGCTCGTAGACGTTGAACGTGACCTTGCCGTCGCTGATGACGGCACCGCTCGTTCCGGGGTCCCCCTCAATGTATGCGGGAGTTACTGTGGTGTTCTTGGACATTGCGGTGCCGAGGTCCGCTGCGTAGTGGACCGCGACTCCGGCCGTCGCCGCGGTCCTGACCGCGGTGCCGCTCGCGTTGAGGGTGAGCATGGGGTTCGCGATGTCGAGGATCATCTCGCCGTCGTAGTTTATGACGAGTTTTCCCTTCACGACGGTGTTGACGTCCGCGGTGATTTCTACATCGTACCCCTCGAGCTTGGGCGCGAGCGCCGCAGAGGGGGTGATGGTCTTCTTCGCGGCGTCGATGGTCGCCGCCGCGCCGTCGATGGTCGCCGTGACCGTGGAAGCGTTGCTGTACGAGATCACGGGCGTGTAGTCAGAGGGCGAAGGGGTCGCGCCGACCCTCAGCGTCGCCCCGTTGGCGACGGAGAAGTTTTCGCCGTTGAATCTGAACCCGTCGTAAGCCTTTACGGTGCCGGCGGCGATCTTCACGCTGCCGGTGACGGGGGCGCCTGCTACGTAGGCCTTGCCGCCCTCTATGCCGACCGTCATCCCGGAGACGCCGGCGGCCTCGATGGTGGCATCGCCGGCCTTGTAGGTGGCGGTGCTGTCCGTCATGGTGATCTTGCCCTTGAGCAGGGTGGCGGTGATCTTGTTTCCCGTGACGGAGTTGTCGACAATGGACATGGAGGTGCCGTCGTATTTGACGGTGGCCTCGGTGACCTTGTCGAGGGTGACGGAACCGAACGCGAGCCCGATTCCAGTGAGTTCGTCGTAGTACCCGAAGCTGAGCGTTCCAGAATATTGGAGGCCGGCCGGGACGGTGACGCTGGTGGTGCCGCCGTCCACATACATGAATATGTTGGCGTCGGCATACTGCGCACCGATTGTGATGTCGCCTTTCAGGTGGGCGGCGTAGGTTATTTCTCCGTCGGCGGCCTGGGCGTTGTCGGAGTACATTACGACCCCGGTGAACGCCGCGAGGGCGAGGACGGCAACCACGGCGGCCGCGAAAAGCGACGTCCTGTTGCATTTGTTCGTTATTTCCATCTTGGAACCAACTCCCGTTCCTTTCGGAACGTTTGTTTTTCAGGCAGGAGCGGTCCTCCCGCGGACGGGAGGACCTTCCCGCGGTCGTCGGAGCGTGTGCGAAGCCGTTGCCGGCCCCTCTCCGGTCCCATCCGTCCGCGGTCCTCTCGTCCCTGCCATTGCACACTTGCCGCTGCGAGCGGCCTAATGCACGGACTCTCGTACTTCCTAAGAAGTATATAATGCATTCGTCCGCTCGATATACCGCGCGTAATACAGGAAAAGGCCGGAAAACGCGGAATTTGCATCGGATTCTGGGTTATTCGACGATTCACGGACTGCCCGGGAAGGCCCCGGGATCGGGCACGACGGGCCCCGCCTCGTGCGTCCCAAGACTAGTATAGTGATAGATATGTATAAAGGAAAGAAGGCAGTGTAGGATTAGGACGGTAGTGCGAATCGTCGGGCATTATATACGTCAATCGACGAATAAAAATCCGGTCTCCGGAAAGCCCGCGGCGAGCCCTCCCCGAGAGGGGTCGGAAGCCCCTAGCGCGCCCGCGGCGCACGTCGGCGGCGGGTGCGGTTCTGTCCGCTTGTTAAAATATCGCCCCGGCATACGTGCGGTCATACCATGACTGCGAGGAAAGCCAAGCTCGAGCGCGAGACGCGCGAGACCCGTATATCCGTCTGTCTGAACATCGATGGCTCCGGGGGGTTCGAAACCGACGGCCCGGACCGGTTCCTGCGGCACATGTGCGAGACCCTGGCCAGGTACTCCGGCTTCGATCTCGCGTTGAAGTTCGAGGGGGACGACGAACACCACGTGGTGGAGGACGTGGCCATAGCCCTCGGCGAGACCCTGAGGAAGGCCCTCGGCGAGAATCCCGCGGTCCGTAGGGCCTCCTCCTGCGTAATCCCCATGGACGACGCGCTAGTACTGGTGTCGGTGGACCTGGTCGGCCGCCCCTACTGCGACGCCGACTGCCCCGACCCGCTCTACGGGCACTTCCTTCGCAGCTTCGCCATGTCCGCCGGGATGAACCTGCACGCCGTCGTGATGAGGGGGTTCGACGAGCACCACATCATCGAGTCCACCTTCAAGGCCCTCGGCAGGTGCCTCGGCCAGGCCACCCGGCCGGCCGACGGCGTCCTGAGCACAAAGGGCGCCGTGAGGGAGGGCTGAGGTGATGCTCGCGAAAAGGGTCATACCCTGCCTGGACGTCAAGGACGGCAAAGTCGTCAAGGGAACGGGGTTCGCTGACCTGAAGGACGTCGGCCACCCTCCCGACCTGGCCGAGAGGTATTCCAGGGAGGGCGCGGACGAGATCGCCTTCCTCGACATTGCCGCCACGCAGGAATCGAGGGGGACGACCCTCGGCCTTGTGAGGGAGACCGCGGAGAGGGTGTTCGTCCCCCTAACCGTGGGGGGCGGCGTCCGCTCCGCCGAGGACGTGCACTCCGCCCTCCTCGCCGGCGCCGACAAGGTCTCCATCAACTCCGCCGCCGTCGCCGACCCGGACATCATCTCCGAGAGCGCGGAGCGCTTCGGCAGGCAGTGCGTGGTCGTCGCCATCGACGCGAAGAAGGTCGGGGGCAGGTACGAGGTGTTCGTCGCCGGCGGGACGAGGCCGGCCGGCCTCGACGCCCTCGAATGGGCCGCCGAGGCCGAGGACATGGGCGCCGGGGAGATCCTCCTCACCAGCATCGGCGCCGACGGTACCGCGGACGGGTACGACATAGAGCTCACCAAAGCCGTGGTCGACGAGGTGAGCGTCCCCGTCATCGCCTCCGGCGGGTGCGGGAGCATGGAGCACATCTACGAGGTGTTCGAGCGGACCGACTGCGCCGCGGCCCTCGCGGCGAGCATCTTCCACTACGGGCAGTGCACCCCGGCGCAGGTGCACGAGTACCTGCGGGAGAGGGGCATCGAGGTGAGGCGATTGGATCTGAAATTCGACGCCGAGGGCCTCCTGCCCGTCGTAGTGCAGGACTTCCGCACCAACGAGGTGCTCATGCTCGCCTACTCCAACGAGGAGGCGGTGGAGGAGATGCTCCGCACGGGGCGCACCTGCTTCTGGTCCCGCAGCCGGCAGAGGCTGTGGAGGAAGGGGGAGGAGTCCGGCCACGTGCAGAAGATCAAGTCCATGCAGGCGGACTGCGACTCCGATGCCCTGCTCGTGAAGGTGGAGCAGACCGGCGCGGCCTGCCACACCGGCGCGCCCTCCTGCTTCTTCAAGCAGGTCTGGGGGAGCGCCGAGGGCACGGCGCAGGTCATTCCCGACCTGCTCAGGGTGATCGAGGAGCGGAGGGCCGACCCCGAGGGGGGGAGCTACACCTGTAAGCTCTTCGCCGACGAGACGAAGATGTGCAAGAAGATTGTCGAGGAGGCGGCCGAGTTCGCCCTCGCGGTCAAGGACCACGACAAGGACGGGGAGGCCTCGGAACTGGCGGACCTCGTTTATCACGCCCTCGTCGCCGTGGTGAAGGAGGGCATACCGCTCGACAGGATGTACGAGGTTCTTTCGGAGAGGAGACAGTGAGGGCCGACCTGCACATGCATACGGTATACAGCGACGGGGAGCTCGTCCCCGCCGAGCTCATCAGGAGGGCGAAGGTCCTCGGCCACGACCTCATCGCCATCACCGACCACGTCGACGCCACGAACGTAGAGTGGGTGGCGGAGCACCTGGTGAGGGCCGCGGGTTTGGGCGATGATGAGATAAGAGTGCTGCCGGGCGTAGAGATAACGCACGTGCGCCCGGCGAGGATCGCCGAGGTGGCCAAGACCGCCAGGAGATGCGGTGCGGCATGGATCGTGGTCCATGGCGAGACGCCCGTCGAACCGGTGGAGGCGGGTACGAACCGCGCGAGCGTTGAGAACCCGGACATCGACGTCCTCGCCCATCCCGGGATGCTCTCGGTGAGCGAGGCGGAGGCCGCCAAGGAGAACGGGGTCCTTATCGAGATCTCCGGCAGGATGGGCCACAACATAGCCAACGGGCACGTGTGCTCCGTGGCCCGCGAGGCCAAAGCGGACATGGTGGTCGATTCCGACGCGCACGCGCCGGAGGACCTCATGAGCGAGGCGCGGGCCAGGCTGGTGGCGCGGGGAGCGGGGCTCACCGAGCTCGAGGCGGAGGCCGCGCTCCGCGTGAATCCGTACAAGTACACCGCAGGGCTCTGAGGCGCGGGCGGGAGGCCTTCACGCTTGGGGAATCTGCCGGATCGGCGCTCCTTCCCCGTCCCCTCCATCTGCCTGCGCACCTCGGCGAGGAGGGCATCCATGTAGAGCTCCCTCCCTTCGTCGTCCGGGTACTCCTCGTAGTCGCGGAGCAGCATCTCCATGAGCTCCTCCTGGGACATCTGCCCCTTCCTCGCAGGCTCGGCCATGCCGCTCCTACTGCGATGCCCGTAATAAACCTGCCGAATGGCGCGCGGGACCGCGGCACGGGGGGCATGCGCATACCTCGGATGCCTGGCACATCTACCGGCGATCAGGACCCTCGCGTAAACCCCGGCGAGTGCGACACATCCGGAAACGTCCCCGCCGGTAAAACGGCTGGGGTCGGAGGATCGGCAATCGCAGGGCCGCCTCCGGCTGAGCGAACGCCGACCCGTCAGGAAGGGCGGGGAGCAACAATAATTACGGCGTTCGCAGATGCGCGCTGCATGCCCAAGATAGCGATAGTGGGTGGCTCCGGGATCTACAACCCGGAAGGCTTCGAGCTCATCAGCGAGGAGTTCCCGGACACCCCTTACGGGAAGCCGTCCGACCCGATTACGGTCGGGAGGATCAGTGGCGTCGAGGTCGCCTTCCTCTTCCGGCACGGGAAATCCCACCAGCACCCGCCCTCATCCGTGCCGTACAGGGCCAACATGTACGCGCTGAGGAAGCTGGGCTGCGAGTGCGTGATATCCGCCTGCGCGGTCGGCTCGCTGCAGGAGGGGTTCAGGCCGGGGGACCTCGTGATCGCCGACCAGTTCATCGACTTCACCAAGTGCAGGGAGTACACCTACTTCACGGACAGGACGGTGCACATATCCATGCCCGACCCCTGCTGCCCCTACCTCAGCAGGGTCTTCGCGGAGACCGCGGAGGGCCTCGGGATGCCGTACCACCTGGGCGGGACGTACGTCTGCATCGAGGGCCCCCGCTTCTCCACCCGCGCGGAGAGCGCCATGTTCCGTCGGTTCGGGGACATCGTGGGCATGACCATGGTCCCCGAGTGCCAGCTCGCCAGAGAGCTCGGCATGTGCTACTGCTCCCTCGCCACCGTCACCGACTACGACTGCTGGAAGGGCGAGGACGTAACCATAGAAGCGGTCATGAGAACCATGGCGGAATGCCTCGACAGGGTCCTCCGGCTCCTCGAGGCGGGACTGCCGGCGATAGGCGCGAAGGACTGCCGGTGCGCCGAGTCCGCGGAGGGCTGCGGCGCGACGGCGGCGGGAGATGTCTGACGCGGGGGCTCGCGCCGCTTTCGACGGCTACGTGCGCGGGGAGTGCGGGCCCGGCATCCCGCTCGGCGGCGCCGGAGGGGATGGGGGCCATCGCGTCGGCGGAGGGAAGACATGAGATTCATCATCAGGGGCACGGTGCAGGGGGTGGGCTTCCGTCCCGCCGTCTACCGCGCCGCGGAGGCCGTCGGCGCCCGCGGCACCGTCCGCAACGACGGCTCTTGCGTGACGATCGACGCGGACAGGGGGGAGGAGCTCCTCGCCGAGCTGCTCCGCAACCTCCCGCCGCTCGCGAGGATCGAGAGCATAGAGAGGAGGGAGCGCGATCTCGACCCCTCGGCCGAGGGCTTCTCCATAACCGAATCCAAGGACGATGCGAGCCTCGGCGCGCCCATCCCCGCGGACACCGCGGTCTGCCCGGAGTGCCTTGCGGACATGCGCTCCGGCAGGAGGATGGGGTACCCGTTCACCACCTGCACGGGCTGCGGGCCGCGGTTCACCCTCCTGCGCTCCCTCCCGTACGACAGGCGGAGGACGGCGATGGACGCTTTCCCGATGTGCCCCGCATGCGGCAGGGAGTACGCCGATCCGGGCGACAGGAGGTTCCACCACCAGACCGTTTGCTGTCCGGAATGCGGGCCGCGCTATCGCCTGCTGGACCGCTCCGGGGGCGAGGTTCCCGGCGAGCCCGTCAGGAGGTTCGCGGAGATGCTGGGGGAGGGGGGGATAGGCGTCGCCAAGAGCTGGGGCGGCATGCACATATGCTGCATCCTCTCCGAGACCGCGCGCATGCGCAAGTGGTACCGCCGCGAGCAGAAGCCCTTCGCGATCATGGCGAGGGATGTCGAAGCCGCGAGGCGGTACTGCAGGCCGACGGACGAGGAGGTCGAGGTGCTCCAGTCGCCGCACCGCCCGATAGTCCTCGCCGAGAAGAGAAGGGGCGGCGTCACGGAGCTCGTCTCCCCCGGCCTCGGCAACATAGGGGTCTTCCTCCCGTACGCCGGGGTGCAGCACCTGCTCTTCGACGCCCTCAAGGAGGACGCCCTCGTCATGACCTCGGCGAACGCCCCCGGCGAGCCGATGATCATCGGTGACGGGGACGTAATGGGGCTCGGCGCCGACATGTACCTCCTGCACGACCAGGAGATCGTCAACCGCGCCGACGACAGCGTCCTCCGGATGTTCGGCGCCGACACATTCTACATACGCAAGTCGAGGGGGAGCGTCCCCTCTTTCTACGATGTCCCGTGGAAGGGTTCCGCGGCCGCCGTCGGCGCGCAGGAGAGCCTCGCCGGGGCGGTCGCCGCCGGCGGGAGGATCTGCCCGACGCAACACATCGGCGACGGCGGGGGCCTAGGCGTCCCCGAGTACCTCGAGGAGGCGGTGAGGCTGCAGATGGAGCTGACGGGATGCGCCCCGCAGATCGTCGCCGAGGACCTGCACCCCGGTTACGCCAACAGGAGATTCGCGAGGCGCCTCGCCGAGGAGTGCGGCGCGGAGCTGATCGACGTGCAGCACCATTGGGCGCACGCCGCCTCGCTCATGGTGGACCGCGGGGACGTGGAGCACATCGCCGCGATCGCGGTGGACGGCACCGGGCACGGCGACGACGGCATGGCATGGGGCGGGGAGGTCCTCTCCTGCGGGTTCGACTCGTATAGGAGATGCGCGCACCTCCAGTACATCCCGCTGCTCGGCTCGGAGCGGGCGCTCCACGACCTGCGCCGCCTGCGCTTCGCCATCGACGAGATGAACGGGGAGGAGAACTCCTCGTTCGGGGAGGGCGAGGCGGAGGTCCTCCGCAGGCTCATGCCGAAGAGCGTGGGGGCGTCGTCCTTCGGGAGGGTGCTCGACGCCATAGCGTACTCCGCCGGAGTCTGCGAAAGGAGGACGTACGACGGCGAGCCCGCGATGAAGCTCGAGCCCCTGCTCGCAAGGGGGCGGCTGATCGACGGGTTCGGGACAGGGACGTCGAACGGCGTCATCGAGACGGCGCGCCTCTTCCCGCTCATCGACGCCGAGGAGAACAAGGCGGACGCCGCGTACTCCGCAGTGCGCGGCATCCTCTCCGAGATGGTCTCGGCCGCGGCGGAGGCGGCCGAGGCGGAGGGGGAGGGGCGCATCGGCATCACCGGCGGGGTCTCCTACGACGTTCCCATAGCCAGGATGGCGAAGGAGCTCGCCGAGGAGAGGGGCATGGAGCTCGTCGTGCACGGCCGCGTCCCGAACGGCGACGGCGGCATCTCCACCGGCCAGGCGGCGATCGCCCTCCGCCGCCTGCGAGCCCCTGGCGTTGGAGCATGCCTCCACTGCCTGCACGGTTTATCTATTCGGCGTACGATACATCCATCCATAGGCGACGGGCATACCCCGGGCCGCCGTACGCGAAGCGATCCCATGGCCAACACCCTGTTCGTGCTGCTCGACGGGCTCGAGGACGACCCGAACCCCGCCCTGGGGGGCAGGAAACCCTACGAAGTGGCGGATATGCCGTTCATCCGCGGCAGGGCCCCCCATCTGAACACCACCGACGGCAGGGGGTACACCCAGCTGTTCCTCAACGAGTTCTGGACCGGGCATCCCCCCCGCACCCCCCGCGCCGCATTGGAGGCGCAGGGGCTGGGAATGGACATGCGCCCCGGGCGCATGGCCTTCCGCATGAGCCCGGCGTACATACGGGGAGGGACCGTCCACTGGGCGTACGGCGTCGACGACCTCGCCGACGACCTCGCCGCCGCCGTGAGGGGCAACATGCACCTCCTCGACGGCCGCTCCCCGCAGATCGAGTTCTTCGTCCACGGGAGGGCGGTCATAACGATGTACTGGGACTGCGGCATCCCGGACACCCCGTCGCCTCCCGCCGACGGGGCGTACGTCCCCATCGAGGGGGAGCTCGGGCAGCTCGTCGCGCGGGTGGCCGAAGAGATGGACGGCCTGACGCTGTACCCGTGGGCCTGCGGCTTCAAGGCGGAGGTCGACCCGCCGTTCCCGGGGATCGGGAGGATGACGGCCGTATCCGACAGCCCCACCGCCCTGGGCGTCGCCGCCACGCTGGGTCATAGGGTCTACAACGTCCCCGAGATTTCCGACAGGTTCCCCGTCGCGAGGCGCGCTCTGAGGGAGGGCAACGTCTTCCTGCACATCGACGAGGTGGATGAGTACAGCCACCAGAAGGACTGCAGAAGGAAGATCGCCGTCCTCGAGGAGACCGACGCCCTCATGAGGGAGTACTTCGACGACAACCCCCGGATGGTGTTCTTCGCCGACCACGGCACCTCGTGCGTGACCGGGGAGCACATCCTGACCACCGTACCCTTCCGGACCAACGTCCCGATAGGCGACGGGAAGCACTTCGCACTGCCCGAGGTGGTGCCCAAGGTATTGGGGGCCGGGAGATGACGTTCGAACTCCCTCCCTCCCTGGGCGTGCGCGGAGACCGCGGGATTGCGGAGGACGTCCTCTCCCGCATCTGGGGGAGGAGGGGCGTGTTCACCTGCACCGTCGCCAACACCCTGACGTCGACCATACCCGGGATATCCGAGGCGGGCGATACGCCCGAGCTCACCCTATTCACCCCCGCCGCCGACGCGGAGTTCCTCGTCCTCGGCAAGGTGGTGTGCATGAGGGGGCTGCCCATCAACCCCGGGGGGATCCCCACCCCCGCGACGCTGACAAAGGCCTCCCTCGAGCTCTCCGGCATGCCGATGCTCATAGTCAACGGCGGGTGCAAGGTCGTCCCGAACATCCCCTGCATCGAGGTCGGCGGGACGTACGGCGAGAAGATCACCAGCGGGAGATCGGTTAGCAACGTCGGGCGGAGCTTCGAATACGGGAGGATACTCGGCGAGCAGCTCGCGAGGACGCACGACTACATCGTCGTCTCCGAGTCCTGCGCCGGCGGAACCACGACCGCGCTGGCGGTGCTCCTCGCGATGGGCACGGTGAGGGAGAACCTCGTGAGCTCGTCCTCGCCGAAGAACCCGAAGCAGCTCAAGTACGACACCGCCGTCGAGGGCATCGGCAGGGCGGGCTACGACATCGGCGGCCTCGCGGACGACCCGCTCAAGGCGATCGAGATCGTCGGCGACCCGATGATGCCCGTGGACGTGGGCATGATCATCGGCGCCGCGAAACGGGTGCCGGTCATCGTCGGGGGGGGAACGCAGATGGCGGCCGTCATGGCCGCGGCGGTGAAGCTCGACCCCTCCATCCAGGGGAACATCGTGCAGGGCACCACCCGGTGGCTGATCTCCGACCCGAACTCCTCCATGGAGAGGCTCATGGAGCACATCTCCGACAGGATCCCCATCGTCTACATAAACATGGACTACTCCTTGAGCCCGTACGAGGGCCTGCAGGCCTACGAGTGGGGCTACATCAAGGAGGGCGTGGGCTGCGGGGGGGCGTCCGTCGCGGCGGTCGCCGCGAGCGCCGGGAGACTCGGGTGCGGCGAAATCCTCGACGAGGTGCACAGGCTCTACCGGGGCGTAATGGGGTGGGACCGAGCCCTCCGATCCCCGCGCTCTCGCTATCGCACTGCTCCACCCGAGGGGGCTCCCCCGCGACCGGGTATAAGTCGGAATCGGAACAGGTTATAAAGGAATCGTCTTAGTATTACGGATTCTAGATTAAGTAGCAAACCGTCCAATTCTCGGAAGGGGCCGGGGCCGCCCCGGCATGCCGCCCCGGGAAATGAATCGTCGAGGGCGGACCACTCGTCGGCGGGCCCGTGGTTCTCGTCGAGGGAGTCGATCTCGGCGGCTATGCGGACATTCCGGCAGTGGGCGCATTCAATCCTCTTGTGCAGGCTTGCCTTCACGAGGTACCCCCCGAGATCGACGTCGACGATCCTCCCGCAATCGCAGTAGATCTTCTTGAATGCGTCCGGGCCAGGTTGGGTGAAGCGTGTGTTAAAAACGGCGTCGAGCGGAGTGTACGGATCGGGAGGGGGGATTTCTGTCAAGAGGCGTTGCACCTTTGCTGTTCGAATCAGGCGCGAGTATCCCAAGGTCCCATCCGTGATGCTCCCGCAGAGTGCCCGCCTATCCGGTCTATGAAATATAAGGGTTCTGTAACCATCCGGACGCTATACGGCGGCTGAGGGGGGGAGCGGCCCTCCGATGCACTCGGATTGATGAAAACTTTTAAATATGACCAGCGGGAGGCCGCGGCGCGTTCACGATCGGGGCGCCGAAGGAGCTTTCAGAGCCTTCCTCCCGTAGAAGACCGCGTCCGGGCCGAGGCGATCCTCGATCCTCAGCAGGCGGTTGTACTTCGCGGTCCTCTCGCCCCGGCAGGGCGCCCCGGTCTTTATCTGACCGGTGCCCCACCCGACGGAGAGGTCGGCGATCGTGGTGTCCTCGGACTCCCCGGAGCGGTGGGAGACGACGACGCTGTAGCCGTTCTCCGCGCACAGGTCGCGGGCGTCCTGCGCCTCAGTGACCGTGCCGACCTGGTTGACCTTGAGGAGGAGGGCGTTGGCGGCCTCGGCCTCGATGCCCGCCCTCAGCCTCTTGGGGTTGGTGACGAACAGGTCGTCGCCGACTATCTGCACCTCCCTCCCGACCTGCCTCGTTAGATCCGCGGTGGTCGCGAAGTCGTTCTCCTCGAAGGGGTCCTCGATGCTCACGAGGGGGAACTGGCCGATGATGTCCTTGTAGTGGTCGACGAGTTCGCCGGCGTCGAGCTTCATGCCGTCGACGCGGTACTTCCCCGTCTTCCCGTCGTAGAACTCGGACGACGCGCAGTCGATGCCGAGGTAGACGTCCTCTCCGGGCACGTAGCCCGCGTCGGTGATGGAGGAGACGATCGTCGAAAGGGCCTCGGAGACGGTGTTTACCGGCGGGGCGAACCCGCCCTCGTCGCCGACGTTGATCGCGCCCACGCCGTACTTGCTCTTCAGGATCGCCTTGAGGGACATGTAGGTCTCGGCCGCCATCCTCAGGCACTCGGAGAAGGACTCCGCGCCGGCGGGTATGATCATGCACTCCTGTATCTCCAGGTTGCCCCCGGCGTGCTTGCCGCCGTTGATGATGTTGAACATCGGCACCGGGAGGGTCATATGGTCGCCGCCGATGTACTGGTAGAGCTCCTTGCCCTGAACGTACGCCCCGGCCTTGGCCACGGCGAAGGAGACCGCCGTGGTGGCGTTGCCGCCGAGGACGCTCTTGTTCTCGGTGCCGTCCGCCCTCATCATGGCCTCGTCCACGCCCCTCTGGTCCGTGGGGTCCATGCCGGTTATCGCCTTCGCGATCGAAGTGCGGACGTTCCGCACCGCCTTCTCGACTCCCCTCCCATCGTAGCGGGGGCCGCCGTCGCGGAGCTCGTTCGCCTCCCACATGCCGGTCGACGCGCCGGACGGCGCGATTGCGGAGACGTCGTGCCCGTTTACGGTGACCACGGCCTCCACGGTGGGGTTGCCTCTGGAATCGAGGACCTCCCTCGCCCATACCTTCTCGATCTTCGCCAATGAATCAATCCTCCTTGCTGTACCGGACCATCATGCTCGAGAGCAGACCCCTCACGTTCTCCGGGAGGAGGTCGCCGTCCACCGAGACCAGCAGCGTTAGCCTCGCCACCCTCTTCATCGAGAGCACCTCCTGCACCGCGCGCAGGGCGCGCTCGGTGCCGTTGTGCTCGATGACGTTGTCTAGGTCGTCTATCGCGATCACCGGTTGCTCGTGCCCTTCGACGAACGCGCGCACGCGGTCGACCATCGTACCGAGCGGGTAGCTGTTCCCCGAGAGGGTGAACACCTCCGCACCGCGGTCGAGGCCGAACCTCTCCCTCGCCACCTTGGCCCTCCCCGCCGTGATCAGCAGCATGGGGTACCCGGCGCGCGCGAAGGACCCCATCACCTGCCGGATGGTGTTCGGGCCCTGCTGGAAGAACACGTAGGACTCGCCGAAGACGATGTCCCGGTTGTTGAGGTCGGACTCCGGATCGGATACGGAGTGGTTCCACTCCATCGCAGGGTCGGGGAGCCTCTCGCCCTTGGGCATCGCCTTCTCGAGGGCGGCCACGAGCTGCGCCTCGTCGAAGGGCATGACCAGGTCCGCCCTCACGGAAACGCAGTCCTCGGGCGCCTTCTCGAACATGCTGTGCACGAAGATTATGCCCGGGCCCTCCTCGACCCTGTAGCGCCGGCCGGAGCGGGACTCGTCCTGCCTAGCGAGGCGCACGACCTCGCTCACGAACCTCATCCCGTCGCCGCCGTCGGCGGCGGAGTCGACGATGGCGATCTTGTAGGACGGATCGCGGACGTGCCTGAGCCCGTCGTCTACGGTCGCCTCCACCGTGTACTCGACTTTCCTCTTCTCGAGGATCTCGCAGAACATGGAGCGCATGGCCTCCCTGTCCTCGATGATCAGCGCTTTCAAGTGGTTCACCCGGTATGCCACTCGCAATCGAGCGCGAGTATATAATTGGGCGGGCGGGGGCCGGCCCCCTGGTGCGGACCTGCCGCCGGTCGGGACACCGGGGGCGACGCTCGCAGAAAGAACGACGAGTGCCAGCGTGTCCGATTCCGCGTGGGACGGCGGACTGGAATCCGTGCCGTCAACGGGTTCCGGCGCTGCCCGCCCCGGCTTCGGCGGACGTGGCGACCGACGATCGGGGGGAAGGCCCGCCCGGAGGGGCGGGCAGGCCGTGGCATGAGCGGCCGGAAGGTCGGATTACTGCTTCCTGCTCTCTTTAGCCTTGGGCCTGAGGTTGTTGTAGCCGCACTTGCGGCACTTGGTGGCCTTCGGAGGGTTCGTCGCATAGCAGTTCATGCAGACGGACTTGTCCAGGAGCCTGTGCTCGGCCTCTTTGAAACGTGCCATCTTTGGTTCCTCTGAAGTGCCAATATGCAGGGGATATAAAAGGGTTGGCCAGAGCCTCGTTGCTCCCCGCGCCCCTTCAGGGGATTGCGCATGTAGGTCGTACCGGCGATGTCGGCGGCCGTCCTCCCCCTCATCATCAGGCCGGCTATGAACACCATGATGGCGCTGCCTAGCAGGTCCGCCCTCAGGTCGTCGAGGGTGTCGAAGTTCCCGTAGACCATGATGCTGTCCCCGGCGATGACGTCCACGTACCCCTCCATGACCTCCCATACCCCGCCGAAGGCGAGGGAGATCATGAGGGTGTAGCAGTGGATCGCCGCGTTGCTGCCTAAGGTGACATGGGGCGGGGAGTGCTTCTCGATCAGGCACAGGGCCAGGAACACCACGGCGCCCACGCTCATCGATGACAGCACATGCCCGAAGAAGCCCCACCAGCCCATGGTGTCGGGGTTCATGTAGTAACCGAGCAGCAGGGATACGGAGTAGACGTAAACGTCGGCCGCGAGGAGGATGTTGAGCCACCACGGCATCTTCACCGCCCCCGCCAGCCTCAGGGCCGGGATGACGCTGAGCAGCAGGGCGCACATCACGCAGGTGGCCTCGAGGTACCAGGCGGGGTGCCACTCCAAACCGGGTGCGACGCCCCCGGCGACGGCGGCGAACATGGCCGCGAAAATCGCAACCTCGACGGCCCAGAAGGCGACGGCGGCCTTGCGGTCTCCCTCGTCCCCGAATTTCAATCGCCCACCTCCAGATGCTCCCGCGATACCATGAAGCCCCGTCCCCTGAAGGAGCGGACGATGGCCACCCCGGCGATCAACGAGAGCACCAGCCCGGTGAACATGTAGGCGAGCTCGTCCACGAAGAAGAACGTCTCCCCGAGCTGGTCCTTGTTAGTTACCGATAGGGCGATGAGCATCAGGGAGGTGAACGCCTCGCTGTTGAACACGAGGAACCCGCCCGCGAGGTACCCGTTGAGCCTGGAACCGAACAGCACCGCGATGCAAACGGTGGCGAGGTAGGCGAGCGGATAGGATATGAGCCAGATTACGATGCCCTCGACGTGCGCGTAGACCTTCTTGCCGGTGCTGAACTCCCCCTCCTGCGTGACGGGGTCGTACGTAGCCGTGTCGTAGATCGCCCCATCGAAGTTGAGGGCGTACAGCAGCGCGAACGAGGTCGCGGCGAGCATGAACGCCGCGAAGAGCGGGACCCTCGGGTCTATGACCCCCTCCCTGCACGAGTGGAGGAGGAGCGCCGTCAGCACCAGGGCGATCGCTGAGTAAGTCTGCACGACGGTGTCGTCCTCGTAGAGGCCCAGCAGGAGCATCGCCGCATCCACGGCGAGGGCGGGAACGTACCAGAGCCTCTTGTCCATAGCGGGCTCATCCTATGCTCTGTTTTAAGCGTTTGGTTCTTCGGCTGGCTCTTCGGGCCCGACGCCGGGCGCCCCCCTCCGTATGCGCCCGAGGGCGAGCCAAGCCATGGCCAACATCAGGACGTTGCGGGCGAGTATCACGAGTATCCCCGCCGCCGACAGGTCCTCGCCCTCGCCCCTCATGCCGAAGTTCACGCCGAAACACACGTCGGTGAGGATGACCGCGGCGAGGAAGAGCCACTGCATACGGCCCCCCGCCTCCGTCCCCTCGTTCGCCATGAGGAACAGCAGCAGGAACGGCACCGGCCACATCATGTACTGGCCGGAGAACACCGTCCCGAACGCCACGAAGATGAGGACCGCGAGCAGGCACCCGGAAGCGAGGTCGGCGTGGTCGAACCCCTCCGGCCTCCTGCGGCAGAGCACGTGCGCGAACACCACGTACGAGAACGCCGTAAGAGCGACCATGGTCGGAAGGACGAAGGGCCCGACCGCGTCGGGCAGGGGGCCCACCAGGTTGTCCGACCCGTACGAGAACTCCACGTCGATCTCGGTCAGCCCGAGCAACGAGAGCGCGGCGATGACGGACGACGCGAGAGACTCGACCTCGAGCGGGCGGTCGGTGTGGTAGCTGAGGAACTCGAGCGGGTCGGCGCCGAGGGCGTAAAACGGGGCGAGCATGGCGAGGGTCGCTGCGACGAAAACGGCCGCCCCCGTCAGCGCCCGCCCCCTCTCGCCCTTCGACAGCAGCCATATCAGAAGGATAGGGAGCAGCACCGCGGGGTAAAGCTTCGTGAGCGCCGCGGCCGCGAGCGCCGCGAAGGCCATTCCCGTCCTCCCGCGCACCAGGAGCGCGGCGGAGAGCATCGTCAGGACCACGGGGATGATGTCATACCTGTCACCGACGAACTCCACCATGAGGAGCATGAGCGCGGTGTAGACGAGCATCCACCTGAGCCTGCCCCTCCCCATGGCACCGGCGAAGATCTCCATGCACCACAGCCCGGCGGCGAAGAACGCACCGACCATGACCATGAACGCGGCCTCGTACCCGCCGGCGGTGGCCGCGAAGAGCCGCGGGACCAGGAGGAACGGGTAGGCTAGCGGGGGATACTCCCATTCGTGCATGCCGCCGTAGACGTGCACGTCCTCGGTGTAGGGGACGACGTGGTGCATCATCGCGTCGGCGTACGGGAAGTACCCCTCGTACACGCTCGAAGGTATGCCGGCTACGCGTACCACCGCGTACATCACGGCTAGCGCCGCGGCAAACATGCCGACGCACAGGACGTAGTCGCGCCCGCGCTCGCTCATCCCCGGGATGTCGGGCGGGCGCAGCCTCCTTCCTCCCCGCAAACCAATCACGGTCCGGAATCGCCACGGGATATAATATCCCCCCGCCGCCGACTCCCTCGCCGCGATGCGGCCGGGAGCCCGGGAAGCGGCTTCGCGGGAAGAGGGCGCGCTGCTGCCGCAGGTCGCCGAAGCGATCCCCTGAAAGACGCCCGTAGAGCTCGTGCGTCACGAAGTCCGGGCGCACGGCGTCGACGATCTCCGCCGCCTTCGGGCTGGAGAACGGGCGGTGCTGGTCTATGCTCGCGGCGCGTTCGCCGACCCTCCTCAGGAAATCCGAGAACGGCTCCCCCTCCCCGCGGGGGACGCAGTCGAACGAACGTCTCGCCTCCGCCGTTGTGCTGAGCACGAGGTGCACCGTGCCGATCCTGTCCTTCATGTCCTGCGGATAGCGGTCGACGATGCGGAGCACCCCGTCGATCGCGGACTCCTCGTCGACGGCGCGGTCGCACGTGTTCATCAGGTGCCCGGTGTCGAGGGCGAAACCCCAGTTGCCGAACTCCAGCTTCCCCTCGAGTAGCCTCCACTCGGAGGGCTCCCTCAGCTTCAGGCCGTCCCACCAGAGGTTCTCGAACGCTATCCTGAACGGGGGCTCGCCCCCGAGCTCGGACGCCACGCGGTTCATCATCTCCGCGAAGTACCCGAGCACCCTGGCGTCGTTCCCCTCGTGCACGCGCTCCATTACCCGGCGCATATCGGCGTTGCCCGCGTGGAGCACGCCGTAGGCGGGGGAGACGTCGGCGGCGTGGCGGATCGCCGAGCAGAGGTTCGAGACCATCTCCTCCCGGTCGCGCCCGAACGAGAAGTAGCGCACGTCGTCGGGCTCGCCCTCGTAGCTCCTGCCCTCCCACGCAGAGACCCAGTCGACGGCGTATGGCAGATGGACGGACGTCACCTGCGGGACCCTGTAACGGCCCTCCACGGGCTGGAAGAGGGTGAAAAGCTCCAGGCCGTCGACGCCGAGGGCGCCCAGCCTCCTCCCGAGGGAGCCGCGGCCGGGGATCTCGTCGAACCCCTCGAAGACGGACCAGCTGAGCTGGTGCTTCATCTCATATGAGTTCGAAGGCGGCGTTGAGGGCGGCCTCGACGGCGGTTATCTTGTCCCTGCCACCGCCGACGATGATGACGTCGTCCTCGGTGATGCCGGTCTGCTTGCGGATGGTGAAGGCGAGCTCCGGGGTGCGCTCGTCCATGTCCCAGTCCGGCGGGATCATGAGCTTGCCGCCGCGGATCACGATGGTGGTGGCGCCGTCCGCCCCGGCCTTGATGCCGGCGTCGCGCTGCTCCATGCCGTTGCCGATCTTGCTGGAGACCCCGTAGACGATGATCCCCTGGGCGTACTCGCCGACGACGGATCCCGAGCTGCTCAGGTCGACGTTGACGAGCCTCAGCGGCACCTGGTCGAGGAAGTTCAGGCCGGCCTTGGTGATGGTTATGCCGGTCTGCCTGATGGTCACGAAATCCCATTCGCGGAACTTCTCGAGGATGCGCCTCATGCTCCCCTCCCCCACGCCGGATAGCTCGGCGAGCCTCTTCCTCCCCATGCGCCTGCCGTCGGACAGCAGGTAGAGGGAGTAGTACACGTTGGCGTCCGTGAACCGGAACATCGGCCCGAACGCGGGAATATCCATGATCTTCATTTCGTCCACCCAGGGATGGCGCGGGCCCCCTCGGGCGCCCGCGCGGGCGCCCTCGGAACGTCCTTATCTTGCCATTGATGATATCCTCGGAGACTTTATCAATGTTGTCAAGCCAGTCCGCGGCGACGGAATAGGCCTCCTGCCGCCATTTGGGGAGCTTGGGGTTCTCGTCGGCCCCCGGCGCGATTATGTCGATGGCGGCGTTTAGGGGGTCGGAGATGGTGTGCCCTATCTGCGAGAGGAGCCTGACGTGGATCTCCGCCTCGGCCTTCACCTTCCTGGCCACGTCCTTCGCGATGATCGAGGAGAGCACGTTGTATATCTTCCCGACGTGGGTGATGGGGTTCTTGCCCGAGGTGGCCTCCATGGACATGGGACGGTACGGGGTGATCAGGCCGTTGCAACGGTTGCCGCGGCCGACGGACCCGTCGTCGCCGTTCTCCTGCGAGAGGCCGGTGACGGTCGCGTAGAGGACGCCCCTTTTGTAGTCGTCGCCGGTGTTGACCTCGACCTTGAGGCTGACGCCGGAGCCCGCCCTGCTTATCACGTCGAGGGCGTTCTCGTTGACGTCGGCGGCGAGCTGGTCCACGGCGGACCGGTAGTGGTCCCGGTCGTCGATGAACCTGTCGACCATGGCGCAGGCGATGGTCATGGTTATCCTGTCGCCCACGCGGGAGCACATGACCTTGACATCCTGGCCGGCCTCGGGGAGCCTCTTCTTGTAGGCCCTCCCGTTGATGAACCTCTCGGTCTCGTAGGTGAGGGAGTCGGTGATGGAGAACGGGGCGTACCCGACGCCGAAGGAGGTGTCGTTGGACAGGTAGTTCGACGCCTTGTAGACGCCGGTGAGGTCGTCGGACCCCATGCCGAGCTTGGTGTCGAGGATGATGTCGGAATCCAGGTCGAGGAGCGGGTACTCCCTCCTCAGCATTTCCCTGACGCCCCTGAGGGCGGTGGACTCGACCGGGAGGAGTGTCTCCCGGCCCTTCTTGTCGATGACGGTGGTGGCGCGGCCGTCCATGAGGACGTAGACCGGCTTGATGATGCAGCCGCCGCCGAACTGCGAGCGGGCGCGGCCGGCGACGACCTCGGTCTGGTCGGTGTTGTGGTGGAGGACGTGGCCGACCTCGCCCTTGTACATCCTGCAGAGGGCCTGGGAGACGGTCTCGGCGATGTTGTCGGCCACGGAGTCGGGGTGGCCGACCCCCTTCCTCTCGACGATCTCGATCTGCCTCATCGGCACGGGGACCTGGTCGATCCCGTTGACGTAGATGTTCTTCTTCTTCGAAGCCATGGAATAACACTCCGTACGCCCGTTCAGGGCTCCTGGGGTGCGTCAGTCTATAGGGGTTAATAAATGGCTCTGACGGAAATATTCTAATAAGAATATACCCATGGTTGCTGGCATGAAATTCCCGCCCGCTTCGGACATACGCAGGATGCGCAAGGCCATGGACGTCACCCAGACCGAGCTTTCCAGGAAATCCGGCATCAGCCAGAGCACGATCGCGAAAATCGAGAGGGGGCGCATATCGGCGAGTTACGACACCGTCGTGAAACTGTTTGAGACCCTCGACGACATGGCCAAGGGCGGGAGGAGGGACGTCACCGCCGCCGACGTCGCCTCCAAGGACATCGTCACCGTCCAGAGCACGGACAAGGTGAGGGTGGCCTCGGAGCTGATGAGGACCGCTGGCTATTCTCAGCTGCCGGTCCTGACGGGGGACACGCCGGTGGGGAGCATCTCCGAGAGGGGGATATTCGACATGATCCGCGGCGGTAAGACCATGGACGACCTCAAGGACGCTTCCGTCTCGTGCATAATGGACGAGTCCTTCCCCCTCGTGGCGGAGAACACGCCGATGTCGTCGGTGACGGCGATAATGAGCGACAGCCCCGCCGTCCTCGTGGCGAGGAAGGGCAAGCTGGTCGGCATGATCACGAAGGCCGACATCCTCAAGCTCATCTGACCCCATTCCGCGTCACATGGTACAGTGCCAGGTCTTCCGGCACATACGTCTCCGGGAACACCGCGCGCGCCTGCTCGAGCAGCCTCCTCCGATCCTTGTAGCGGTTGCTCACGTGCACGAGGAACAGCGCCTTCGCGCCCGCCCTCGCGGCAGCGGCGGCCGCGTCGGCGCAGGTGCTGTGCAGGTACCTCCCGGCGAGGTCCGCGTCGTCGGCCGAGTAGGTGGACTCGTGCACGATCGCGTCCGCCCCGGCGACCGCCTCGTCCAGGGTGACGCAGGGCCGCGTGTCCCCGGTGTACGCGAGGGACGCTCCCCTCCGGTCGGGGGCGGCGATGTCCGCGTAGGAGACGCCGCCGACGGCCTCCCCGCCGACGACCCTCCGGACGTCTTCGCTCGGGAGGCCCAGCGCCCTCGCCTTATTCGGATCCACGCGGCCCGTGGAGTCCGGCTCGCGGAGGACGTACCCCTGGGATCTGATGCCGTGGTCGGTAGCGAACACCGACACCCCCATCCGCCCGGCGCGCACGACGTCCCCCGGGGATACGTCGCGCACGTCCAGCTCGTAGGGGATCTCCCCCTCGCACAGCCCCAGCGCCGTTCCGAGCGCCGCGGAGAAGCCCTCCGGCCCGCATACCGTGAGCGGTTCCCTCCGGTTCATCATCCCCATGGTCTGGAGCAGCCCGGGGAGGCCGTAGAAGTGGTCCCCGTGCATGTGCGTGACGAATACCGCCCTCAGCTTCATGAAGGAGAACGGCGAGACCATGATCTGCCTCTGCGTGCCCTCCCCGCAGTCGAAGAGGACGATGTCGGGGCCGTTGCGCACCGCCACGCCGGGGAGCGCCCTGTCCCGGGAAGGGAGGCTCGCCCCGGTCCCGAGGAAGAGAACGTCGAGCATCTGCCTCGGTAGATCTGCTCGATCTCCCTGGAGTCCTTGGTCTGCTTCTTGTAATCCTTGTAATGCTCCTTGCAGAGGTGCACGCTGCGGTGCTCCCCCGCCTTGAGCTTCAGCTCGGACTTGGCGACCTGCTTCTTGCTGAGCGACCTGACGGACTCGTTCGAGCACCCGTCGACGTCGCAGGTTTCCGCTTTGGACCCGTGGCCCGCCGTAGACGACATGTTACTTCCAACGCCTCATACGATAACTACCTTTGCCGTCGAAGGCTCCGGGCGCCCGTATCAGGGTTTTCCCTCCTACTGGGTCCCGCTGAACCAGGAAAACGGATCGGCCACGGTCCGGTCCGCCGCGATCCCGGGAACTTGTCAAATTATATCTACAGAAATGCCCATCGGCGGCCGTGGTAAAAGTAGCGCCTTCGATGCTCTCCTGCGACTTCTCCCGCCTCGGCGAGGAGGTCCGCAGGGTGGACGCCTGCGGGGCGGATTGGATCCACTTCGACGTGATGGACGGGGTCTTCGTCCCCAACCTCACCTTCGGGGCACCCATCGTGAAATCGGTGAGGAAGCTCTCGGACCTCCCGTTCGACGTGCACCTCATGATCACCGACCCGGTGCGCTACATCGACGACTTCGCGGACGCGGGGGCGGACCTGCTGACCGTGCATGCGGAGGCGGGGGGGGACATCCCCGCCGCGATGGAGAGGATCAGGGAGCGCGGGGTGAGGGCGGGGATCGCCCTCGACCCGGCGACCCCGATGGCCGAGATAGAGCCGTACCTCGACAGGGCGGACCTCGTCCTCGTAATGTCCGTCAAGGCGGGCTTCGGCGGGCAGAAGTTCATCCCCGGCACCCTTCCCAAGATAGAGTCCGCCGCCGGCCGCCGCGGGCGCGGCGCGGGGTACGAGGTCTCCGTCGACGGCGGCATCGACCGCGCCCGCGCGGCGGACTGCGTAGGCGCGGGGGCGGACGTGCTCGTCGCCGGCAGCTCCCTCTTCGGAAGCGCCGACATGGCCGCCGAGATTGGGGAGTGGCACGCGATCGGGAAGTGCGACCGATGGGGGTGAACCTCTCCGGCCTCGCCGAGCCCCGCAGCGTCGAGCTCGAGGACCTCCGCGGGAAGAAGGTCGCCATAGACACCTACAACATCGCCTACCAGTTCATGTCGGCCATCCGGCAGCCCGACGGGCATCCCCTGTGCGACTCCAAGGGCCGGACGACCTCTCACCTCTCCGGCCTGCTCTACCGCACCGCGAACCTCGTCGAGGCGGGCATCGAGCCGGTCTTCGTCTTCGACGGCAGGCCCCACCCCCTCAAGGCCGCCACGCTCAAGGAGCGCTCCGAGCGGAGGGACAGGGCGACCGAGGAGTGGAGGGAGGCCATTGCCGAGGGCGACATGGAGACCGCCCGCCGCAAGGCGCAGCAGACCTCGCGCATGACCAAGGAGGTGAAGAGCTCCGCCAAGGAGCTCATCGGATACATGGGTTTCCCCGTCGTCGAGGCCCCCTCCGACGGCGAGCAGGAGGCGGCGTACATGTGCCGGGAGGGAGCGGTGTACGCGGCGGCCTCGCAGGACTTCGACTCGCTCCTCTTCGGGACGCCGGTCCTGCTCCGCAACCTCGCCCTAACGGGGAGGAGGAAGATGCCGGGCAAGGAGGTCTACCGCGAGATCAGGACCGAGGTGATCGACTCCGGGGCGTTCCTCGCCGGCCTCGGCATCACGCGGGAGCAGCTCGTCGACATGTGCATACTCATGGGCACCGACTTCAACCCCGGGATCAAGGGCATCGGGCCGAAGAAGGCCCTCAAGCTCGTCAGGGACGGCGGCTCCCTCGAGAGGATACTGCCGAGGATCGGGCAGGAGATCCCCGAGTACCCCGAGATCAGGGACATATTCCTGCGTTACGAAGGCAACGACTCCTACTCCACGGACTACAGGCCGGTGGAGAAGGACAGGGCGGTGGAGATGCTCGCATCGTACGACTTCAACCCTGAGAGGGTGTCCGGGGCGCTAGACAGGATCGAGAAGGCCAGGATGGAGCAGGAGACGAGGAGGCGGCAGAAGTCGCTGGATTCATGGTTCTGAATTATGCTGTGCCAGACGTGACCTTCCCATGCCCTTCGGGGGGCCCTGTTCGAACGGTGTCCCGGCCGATGGGGGGATTTTGCATACAGGGGCCGCCCGTTTTCGATGTGCGGGGGGTCGCGAAACGGCGCGCCGCCCTCCCGCAAGGGTTAGACGCCATGCGGACCCAGACTCTGGCTAACTATATAGGGGAGGAGGGAATCCTCCGGCCGAGGGAGGGCAAGATGACACCCGCCCAGAAGGACGAGCGATGATAAAGCAGATCCCCCAGAGGTACGCCCCCGCGGAACTGGAGGCGGAGGTCCAGAGGAGATGGGCCGAGGAGCACGCGTACGAGAAGGCCAAGGAGCGCCGCTCCGCGGGCGAGAGGTTCTACTTCCTGGACGGGCCGCCGTACACCACCGGGTCGATCCACCTCGGCACGGCGATGAACAAGACGGTGAAGGACATCCTCATCCGCTACTGGAGGATGAGGGGGTACAACGTCCGCGACCAGCCCGGATTCGACATGCACGGGCTCCCCATCGAGGTCAAGGTCGAGAAGAAGATCGGCGTGCACTCGAAGAAGCAGATCGAGGAAGAGATAGGCATCGACACTTTCGTGAGGGCCTGCCAGGAGTTCGCCTACGGCCTCCACGCCAGCATGACCGAGCAGTTCAAGCAGCTCGGCGTGTGGATGGACTGGGACCACCCCTACCAGACGCTCGACCCGGACTACATGGAGTCGGCCTGGTGGACGGCGAGGCGGGCGTACGAGGGGGGGCTGCTCAAGGACTCGAGCAGGGTCGTCACGTGGTGCCCCCGCTGCGAGACCGCCCTCGCCGAGGCGGAGATCGACTACTCCGACGAGACCGACCCGTCCGTCATGGTCAGGTTCCCCCTGGCAGACGACCCGTCCGTCTCGCTGCTCATATGGACCACGACCCCGTGGACCCTCCCGTCGAACATGGCGGTCGCCGTGCACCCCGACGAGGCGTACGTCAAGGCGAGGATGTCCGGGGACGCCGGCTCCGAGACCGTCGTCGTCATGAGGTCGCAGGCCGAGCACGTGATGCGGGAGGGAGGCTACTCGGAATTCGAGATCCTCGAGGAGATGAGGGGGAGGGAGCTCGTCGGCCTGAGGTACAGGCCCCCGTTCGAGATAGGGAGCGGGCTGCGGAGGACCGGGAGCACGTTCACCGTCGTCGGCGCCGCCTACGTCGAGAGGGACAACACCGGGCTGGTCCATACCGCTCCCGGCTTCGGCCCCGACGACTTCGAGACCGGGAAGAGGTGCGGCCTCGTCCCGTTCTGCCCCGTCGACGAGGCGGGCAGGTTCACGCAGGACTTCCCGATGATGGCCGGGAAGAAGGTGCGCACGTGCAACGAGGACATCATCGCCCACCTGAGGGAGGGGGGGCTCCTCTACGCCGCGTCGAGGACCAAGCACCGCTACGGCCACTGCTGGAGGTGCAAGAACCCCATCATCTACCGCAACACGAGGCAGTGGTTCATCGACGTCCCCAGGGTCAAGGAGGCGATGACCGCCGAGGTCGACCGCGCCAAGTGGGTGCCGGACTGGGCGGGCGAGTCCAGGGAGAAGAACTGGGTCGACAACGCCCGTGACTGGTGCATCTCCAGGCAGAGGTACTGGGGCATCCCCCTCCCGATCTGGGAGTGCGGGTGCGGCGAGAGGAGGGTCGTCGGACAGTACGCCGAGCTGAGGGAGGGCGAGGGCTACACCGAGGGCATGGACACCCACCGCCCGTGGATCGACGAGGTCACGTTCAGGTGCCCCAGGTGCGGCGGGGCGATGCGCAGGGTCCCCGACGTCATGGACGTCTGGTTCGACTCCGGCGTCGCCGCCTGGGCCTCGTTCAACTACCCCCGCCGGAAGGAGGAGTTCGAGAGGTGGTGGCCAGGGAGGTTCATCGTCGAGGCCCACGACCAGACCCGCGGATGGTTCTACACGCAGCTCGCCGCGGGCGTCGTGTCCTTCGGGCGCGCCCCCTACGACGAGGTCATGATGCACGGGTGGATGCTCGACTCCAAGGGGAGGAAGATGAGCAAGTCCCTCGGCAACGTCGTGGAACCGCTCGAGGTCATATCCCAGTACGGGGCCGACGCCCTGCGTTACTACATGGTGTCCGCCAACGCCCCCTGGGACGACACCGCCTACCAGGCCTCCGGGCCGAAGGACGCGTGGAAGATGCTCAACACCTTCTGGAACGTGGTCAACTTCGCCGCGATGTACATGTCCATGGACGGATACGAGCCGCGGGAGCACACCCTCGCGGAGGTGCGCCCGCACCTGCGCGGGGAGGACCTCTGGATGCTCTCCCGCACCGAGAGGATGAAGAGGGCCGTCACGGAATCCATGGAGTCCCGCGAGCTGCACAGGGCCGCGAGGGCGCTCGCCGAGTACATCGTGGAGGACCTCTCCCGGTGGTACCTGCACCTCGTGAGGGACCGGAGCTGGGACGAGGGGGCGTCCGCCGACAAGACGGCATCCTACTTCATGCTGCACCGCTCGATAACCGGGGCGGCGCTCTGCCTCGCCCCGATCTGCCCGCACATCGCCGAGGAGGTCTACAGGGCGATGGGGGGCGCCGAGCCCTCCGTCCACATGGAGGACTGGCCGGCGCCGGACATGTCACTCGCCGACGAGGGCGCCGAGCACAGCATGGCGCTCGTCCAGAACATCATCGAGGTCGTCGCCGCCGAGAGGGCGAGGATGAAGAGCAAGCTCAGGTGGCCGCTCAAGGCGGTCCACGTCCGCGGCAGGAGCGATGCCGCCAACGACGCCGTCAGGGCGTTCGAGGGCATCCTCGCGCAGCAGGGGAACATCAAGGCCGTGTCCTACCTCCCGGCCCACGCCGACCTCGGCGGGGAGGGCATCGACCCCGTGCCGTTCGCCGAGGGAGACCTCTTCATCGACTTCGAGATCACGCCGGAGATCGAGGCCGAGGGCTACGCGAGGGAGCTCATCCGCAGGATACAGCAGATGAGGAAGGACATGAAACTGGACGTCGAGGACTACATCAACGTCGACGTCATGGCCGAGGACCGCCTCGTAGAGCTCTTCAGGACGTGGGAGGGGCACATCCGCGCCGAGGTGCGCGCGAGGCAGATCAGCTACTCCTCCGACAACCCCGCCGGCGACGAGGTCAGGGAGTGGGACGTCACCGGCAGGAGCGTCACCATCGGTGTCACGTCGGCGAGGATCTGAATGCGGAACCGGGCGGGAGACCGCGCTCACCGTTCGAATCCACGGGTAGGATGGCGCTACCGGGGGCCTCGCAGGAGCTTCGCGAACCCCTCTATCACGTCACCGACGCCGTCGACCAGCCCCTCGCGGGCCGCGGCCTCGGCGGCGGGCAGCCACTCGTAGGCGGCGTTCTCGCCGTTGAGCGCGACCTCTGCCTCCTCGAGGCGGAACAGCACCGGGTGCACTACCCACACCGTCCCCCCCTCGCGGATGCGGAACTCCGGCAGGCTGCCGTCGGGCATGCCGACCGCTATGCCGGTCTCCTCCCTCACCTCGCGGCGGGCGGCCTCCAGGGGGGTCTCGTCCCCCTCGACGCCCCCCGACACGAGGGACCATCCGCCCGGGAACGAGCGGGCGCCTTCCGGCCTGCGGAGTAGGAGCACCTTCCCGTCGACGGCGACCATCGCCGTCGCGACGTGGCGCTCCTCGACGCCTTTGATCTCCACCGTGCCGGCGTCGCCGTCCACGGCGAGGACGTCGCCGTCCCTGACGATCGATACGTCGATACCGTCGACCATCGGCACCGAGGAGATCACCGCGCCGGTGGTGACGATGGTCTCCGCCGTCCGGTTTACGATGGCGGCGGGCGCGTGCCCGCTCACCCTGAGGTCGTACACCACGTACGACCCGACGGTCGAGCCCTTCCCCTTCGGGAAGAGGAAGACCCTGCCGCCGATGTTCCCGTCCCTGGATATGAGCTCCCCGGTCCTGCCGTCGACGCCCCCGAGGAAGCTGAACGCCTCGGGATAGGTTATCGCGACCCCCTCGGCCCTCCCGCCGGATATGGCGCGCCCCTTCATCATCACTCTATCACCCTCAGGAGCGCGGAGACGTCGTCGAACATGACCCTCTGGGAGCACAGCGTGGGCAGGTAGTTCCCCGCCTTCGCGGAGTTCGTGGCCGTGCGCTGGAACGCCCCCTCGATGGGCGCGACCACCATGCAGGTGTCGGCCAGCACCGGGCCGAACCTCTCCAGGACCTTCACGTCGTCGGCGCACTCCGCGCGGGCCTTCGCCGAGGTGCAGAACCATATCTCCACGTCCCTGTTCCTCCTCTCCTTGCCCTTTAGAAGCATGGCGATGTCGTGTATCTCCTTCGGGGACAGGTGCGGGCAGCCGAGGGCGATGAGCTGCACGTCGTCGGCGGTATTGAGCCTCTCGTAAGCCGCCCTCATCTCCTCCCTGCCGATGCCGATCCTCTCGAGGCCGGAGACGTCGGCGCTCCCCGCCTCGGGGGTGCACCCCTCCGCGTGCCAGAGGGCGACAGCGCCGGCCGCGGCCATCGCCGCGCCGAGGGCCTTGGCATCATCCACCGCCGGGGATATCCCGCGGAAGTACGGCACGCCGCCGCCCATCGCCATGCCCACGGCCTCGCCGAGGACGGAGTGGTCGAACACCGATTCCACGGACGCCTCGACATCCACGATGAAGGTGGGCCGCCTGTTCCCGTCCAGGTGCAGCCCGTAGTTGGCTGTCTTCCCCAGGATCGCGGCGGCGAGCGCGCCCGGCCCGCCCTCGCGGTTGGTGCGCGCCCCGATGTACGAGTTCACGAAGGACAGCGCGGAAGACTCCGCCCACGCGACGTGGTCGCCGAGGGCGGGGACGTTGGCGCCGAGGTACGGCGTGCACGTGCAGGCGGTATCGACGCCCATCCTGCCGTAGAGGCGGACGATCTCGTTCTGCTTCGCCGCGAAGGATTCGGGGATGTGCATCTCCCTCCACCGTTCGCGGTCCATGCCGACGGGGTTGAGGGTGGCCCTGACAGCGACCTTCGCGCCCCCCTCCGCCATGTCGGAGAGGTACCTGAGGCCGCCCTCCCCGATGGTCTTGTAGGACGCGCCCGAGAGGTGCGCGGAGGTGATGTCCACGAGGCCGTCGGCCCCGTAGACCTTGCCGAGCGCGGTGACCAGCTCCATCGCTTTCTGCGCGCCGGCGCCCATCTCCCCGTCGAGGATGGCCTGCTCTTCGCGAGATAGATACATGTACGGTGGCGATAGACTCCCGTCGTTATAGCGATTTCGCATATGCGGCGCAAGTGCCAGATTGCAGGCTTTGCTCCGGTACGCAAACCTGCGGGTAATTATAGACATTCACCTCGTAGTTCCGCATTAGGATTCGTATGCTCGAAAATATTGAGTTGGAGTCAAAATCTTTTTTCGATTTTTATCATCTTGAAATAAACTTCCGACATAATCTCACAGAGGGATTTTGAGTGTTGATTAACAATACCGAAATAATCACAGAGCGAGTGGACATCATGCTTTCTTAATTCAGGCAGTTTCATCTTTGCCATGGATTTGAGGCTTGAAAGACTCAATTTGGACATGTCAACTCCTTTAGACGCGAGTTCCGAAAATAGTCTCTTAATTGCATCCGAGTTCTCCATGATAACGCGCTGTCCTTCAATCCTTGTAACCATTTTTATCAAAAATTCCTTTTTATCGGTGAACGTTATGCATTGACTACTGTCGAAACCTGTTACCACGAGACCCTCATTGTTGTATATCTCATAGCTCACTATTATGGTACTGTTTTCATTCCCTAGCACAGACGCAAATGCAAATGTGGCACTGTCTTTTGTTTTCGCACCGATGAACTGTCTGGCCTTCCGATAATTGCTAGCCTTACTGAATCCTGTTTTGGATTCCGAAAACACCGTATTATTTGGAAAAGGACGTCTCATTATTTTGATGCCATCCAAATCGACGGATTCCCAACTACAGTTGTGAGTACGAAAATCGAACCTTTGTTCGGAATCAACTCCGAACACCATTATCGCCTGTCCGTCTCCGCACTCGCGTTCTATGCGATTCCATAACTCATCGCGTACACGAGCAGAGATGCGCCCTACAAAGACTCCTGTATCTATCTCGAAGAGCCATCTTGTCAGACTCCCCCTCAGAGACGAAGGAATGGATGAAAGTGACACCACTATCAAAAAGTCTCACCTTCGCGATATGACACCCCCGCAGAAACATTTCCCTCTTTGTTGTCCCATAAGAAGATGTCGTTAGAAGCAGGGTCCGCCTCATCATACTTTCCCTCGGTTAGTAACTCTATAATGTCATGGGCCATCTTCACCATAAGACTACTATTTGCGACCTCATCGCGGAACGCACGGCGGACCGCCGATCCGATACTCTCGTGACCTTCCTTAGCAATCCTGAAAGCCAGAGGGATTGATAGGTCTGCCTTGTAGATGTCCGCCAAATCGTAAACGAACGATCTGTCGTGTCCCGTGTGAATGAAACCCAGACCAGGAGAACAACCCAGGGCCACGATGACTGAGTGAGCAATACCATATAGACAAACGTTCGCTGCCGAAAGCGCCTGATTCACCACATCACCGGAATCAAAATCGTTTGGATCGTAATTCCTTCCGCTCCACCATATGCCTGTCTCCTTTGAGGCTTTCTTATAAGCGGAACGCACACGGGACCCTTCACGCCCACGGAGCTGCTGCATAG
Source organism: Methanomassiliicoccaceae archaeon COG_1 (assembly GCA_028561875.1). Classification (GTDB taxonomy): domain Archaea; phylum Thermoplasmatota; class Thermoplasmata; order Methanomassiliicoccales; family Methanomethylophilaceae; genus Methanomethylophilus. Next base: position 91,597 of record JAQQTI010000004.1, on the reverse strand, counting down.
TCATTCTGGAGAAATCCTCCCCGGGGAACCTCATCTCATACATCCTCCTGGCGACAGCCAGGCGAGAATGGATGTTGGAGACTTTACGTGCCTGTATCTCCAGAAGACGAGAGGAATGGGTGAGGGGTCTTCCACATGAATAGCAGCGGATCCCCTTCTCTCCAACCCACATGACGCATGCCCCAGAATCCCCGAGGAGCTCCATCGCCCTATGCGTCACATTCGAACCGGGCCCGATTAGTAGAACGCCAATTATTGCCACAGGAATGTTTGTAACCCCTTTCACATCCGTGACCGAGATTGCACTGTCACTGCGGTTTATTACACAGTGCTCCACATAAAGAAAGGAAAGTCTATCTCTGATTCTAGGAAGCTCTTGGAGTGATGATTTCCCCGCACCGTTCATCGTATCACAACTTAGATACTGACAGCATACCGCAACCGTATGCCTTCGCACGGCCAATCCCGCATTCTATACTCTTTAGAAATGCCTCTCTATCGGTTACCTTCAAAAAGCCTTCGAAGGTTACAACGGATATCGTAACACTGTTTCCCTTGCTCTTAAACCTGAGAACCTCTCTCTTGACTATACTGGCACCTGTAGTGTCCCTTTCCGATATCGAGAACCCGCAGCGTCCGGCTTTGGTCCTCAGCCATTGCAACTGCTGCTCGGCCGTGATATGATCGCAGACCTTCCCCCTCGATCCCTTGACGCCATTCCAAACCGATTTGGTCGGGTTTGCCCTCAGACGGAACCTATATACCTTCCCCTCTTCGATTCTCGAGAGAAATGGCCCATAATCCAAACTGTCCCACTTCTGATTGGATGCAGGCCAGCCGAACTGCTCTACAATATGTGTGAAATCTGGTTTCGTCCGACTCTGCACAATAATGTATACGCATTCACCGACCCCATCGATTCTCCACAGCGGACGATTGTCCTCCGACATTGCGGGGAAAGAGGACATGACAGCTGCGTGCATTATCTCAGGCGAGGACAGGGCCTTCATGGTCTCAAAACGCCGCAGATTAATCTCCACGCGTGAAAGATGTATCATTGCGGATCCTCTCTGGAAACAGCCGAGAACCAGTCGAAGCCAAATGTTTCCCTGACCCTGGAATCTGTATTATCTACTGACTTTCCTGATGTATCGTGCAGGACATGGCGGGGGGCAAAACGCCTGTGTCTCTGATTAAAGGACACGGGAACATCATTTACTATGACAGATGCCTTTTCAGGATCGGAATCGCATACAATCTCCAAATCCACCTTCTTCGGCATGGATCTGCGATACCATTCTGACGCCTGCCAACTTTCGCTGGCAAGGGCCTCAATTAAAGGCTCTTCTCTCATCCCGAGTACCATCTTTCCTGTGGGAGGACAGGATCTGCGGCCCAGGAAGAGCGGATAGTATGGATTCTCCAAAGCATGCTATGTCTCAGAGAGAATTGCACGCTCGCCTTCCAGACCAACCAGAAAGCAGGCGTCCTGGAGATAGTACCGGACCGTAGTATATGCGGTCTTTCTTATATTTTTGGGATCGTGTACTGTGTGGAAGTCCCTCAGTAAGCTTCCAGCCTGGTCTATCCTGACGCCAAAACCTAGCGCAGAGAGATCCTCGATGGATTCTTCCCTAGACCTGCCCATTGCCGCAGCTACCATGCCAATGACCCCACTCTTCGATGGCTCTCTTCCGGTTGAGCGAATATCGAACTTGGAACTTACCCCCCATGCCTGCAACGGACCGGCCAACCTTAACAGAAGGGTAGGCATTTCAATGTTCTCCGCGTACGAAGTCCTCAATCTCCGAAATCGCATCATTCAGACCTTGGGCGGTTCCGATATTGTCTAGACCGCGCCCTATCTGCCATGTTCTTACGGGTTTATCCACGAACGACGAACAAGATTCTTCAAACTCCCTGACAAGACGCTTGACCGAATCTGCTGTATATCCTCCTTCCGAGCCAGGAGCAACCGGGGACTCGAAAGCGGATACTAGATTTACCGGCTGATCGCTGCGAACTGCAACGAGTACAACGTACGGGACCGTCCTGTTGGCAAAGGCGTTCATCTTTCCAGTCGGCATTGACATGACGAATGCGCGAATGAACTCCCCGACGGCCCTGGCGGTGACGGTGGCATCATCTTCCAATTCTTTGATAAGATCGTGAACGGAGACGGTGGCATACCTGTAAAACGTTGCCGAATCGAATTCGGTGGTGCCAATCATTGCGGCTCCCACATTGTTCTTTGGGCTCCTCTCATCTATAGCAGTGTAGTAGTCATATTCCGGATTCACTTTGTGAGTGGAAATCGCATGTGCGACTTGCACCGAAGCATCCTCGTTCAACGTTGGATCATCTGCAACCATGCGCCCGAAGAGAGCAATGTCCACGCCGCTTTCTTTCTTCAGTGCGGCTTTAATCGTCTTCTTATCTTCGCAATTTTCGATGGCAAGAGAGGCAAGGTTGTCCGCCTGCTTCGAACTGAGAAAGAATAGTGCCTCGGTCTTTTGCACTCCCTCCTTGTTCTTCTTAAGTTTGACACCTGCTTTTTCCAGGACGGCTACGGCTCTACCCATCGCATCCTCTTCTGATACCGAAGCATTCTTTTTGCGGATACGTTCGGCCACCAGCTCGACGATATGTTTCGTGCGGACACTGAGCTGAGACTCATCGAATCTCTTGCCGAACTCTGTTCTGACTGCCCTCTTCCAGCTCTGGGAAGAGACACGTGCACGCCTGACCCCTCCGTACTGGCAGGTCTTAGGAGTGCCAGTATCGTCTCTATTTATACAACTCGGGGGAACCGCTTGTATCACGTGTACATCAATAAACATTCTGTCTTCCATACCAATTTCTCCATTCTCAGTCGTATTTCTCTTCTTCGCTTCTCAAATTGTTTTTCTCTGTGGCCTTGTAGAAGTCCATCCCCCACCTAATACGGACGCGGCTCTTTCCTGAGTCGAACTGATAGTCATATAAATCGGCTGCGAACCGCATATAATCAAATGAGATAAACCTGCCACTAGCCTTCATTATTTGAATCAGGCCCCGCGCATGATTACTCAACTCCGACAGGTCTTCAGATGTAATCACGGAGTCGAAACGCCTCTTGACAGCATTCTCGTTATTCGAATCGATAATCGCACGAGCTGCCATAGCAAAGGACTTGCCCGAATCATGGACTGATTTTTCCTCGCCCTGCTGATGCATGGCAAACAGGCACAATGCGACGTAGGTTGCTTTGAGTTCCCTTCCTGGATCAGACCCTCTGGGTAGAAGATTATCAGGAATGTTCCCGAGGACGATCTCCCACGAATCAGGCACGTCTTCGATGTTCTTCCCGACGCCTCTACGAAGCCTTGCCAGTGCGGCCACCGACCATGGCGACCTGCTCTGAAGTTCGTGAATCTTCAGACCCACAAAATTGCAGATTTCTGTTTTTTTGATCATGACTTGCCTTCTTTCAATATCTTTATCACGGTGTTACGGAACTTGGAGAACTTGGAGAACACATTGTTTTTCATAGCCACTTTAGAATCGGCCCTGCCCACGAATGCCTTGATTCCGGCGTCTTCTAACATTTCATGCCCCAGGTTTTCGACTACCGCGAAATAAACCGTGTTCTTCCAGTCGGCGCTTTTGCTATCAGAATCAGAGCCCTCTGGATCTATGGATGAAAGCCAGTGGCGGAACGGGTCGTCAAGATTAAAAAACGCCTGCAACGACACCTTTGATTCGACCTCGTCCATAATTTTTTTGTCTTTATTGCGATTATAACCGTTCAGTTCGCAAAGGTCCTTGGCGAAAGAGGCCAGGGCCCTAACACTTTTCTCTGTCAAAGTCAACAGCTCGGAAATTCTCGCGTTCCATCCATTCCCTAGCTCAGACAATAGCTTGGAGTTCAGAGATATGCTATCCGAAATCGTATCTTCGGCACAGGAACCTTTTTCGGCGTACTTAACGCCTACGATGCAAAAATTGGCCACATCGTATGGGAATATTCCCTCATTCTCAAGGGTTTTGGACCAACATATGGTGCCAGGAAGTCTGTTTTCCTCGCTTCCCGCAATTATCGCAGAGAAATCACGCCATGCAGACTTTGATGGATCATGTCTTTTTGGTACAAAACTACCATCATCGGTCCTTTCCCAAAGGGTCATCTGTTCGGTGAATGCGTTCTCCTTCCGTACGATATCCCCTCCCAATGAAAGGAAGCCAGTTACTCCACCGTCATTTCTGTTCAAAAGAATCCGGCGAGATTGCATAGTCAAAAGCTCAATGGGACTTCTTGGAAGTGCGATTTCCACTCTCTCTTCCGATGTCGGAGACCTCTCCCATATAGCTTTTCCATCTGGAAACGGCTCTCCCTTGTGGTCGGTAAGAACAAAGTTCAACGTGAGGGTTTCAAACAGATTCCTTCCTTTGATGTATACGAGGCCCAACTTACCTAGCCATCCAACCCCGGTAGATGAAAGGCCCGCCTTCCTCACACTGGGTTTTACCGATGTATCATCAAATCCATTGATATACAGAAGCCAGCGTGCTGCGTCTCCATATGATATGACTCTCTTCGATACTCCCCCGTAATTGGAGAACAGACGGGGCTTGTTTGAACTTTCCGAAAGATCTCCAATCAGTTTGTTCGCATCGTACTTGGTACCTTTATCGACAATCGATTGGAAGAACGGAAAATCTGGATGAAAAAGCCAAAAGCGATCCCTCTGCCCTTCAAGATAGTCAGATATCGTGCCGTCCTTGAAATTCCCCTTCTCCCAGATAGATTTCCATCTATCTATGGTCGCTTCTTCCGAGCAAGTCTTCGAAACAGATGAGGGAGCGCGTAAATGTGTTGCATATAAAATAGCCAATAGGAAACGCATCACTGCTATGTCTTGGCATTGAGAATCTCCTGCGAGTCCTTCGAACTCGTCTGCCCGCTGAAAAACTTCCTTTAACCCAATTGTTTCAATCGTTCCGTTTCTGCTCAAGACGACTATCCACGGCTCATCCAGAAGATTGAATTCTTTATCCTTCAATTTACCACCTGCAGTCCCAAATTGCGGTCGTATCTCACCGTTTTCGAGAGTTGCCTGCTTTCCATGTTCTCGTCCAGAATTAGGAAAAGCTCCCCATTGAGCCATTCCGACTCGTACCACCTCCTTATATTCAGCATCTGAGTATTCGACTTCTCCAGACGGCCAATTGAGTCATCGATGCTACCCGGATTGACGAAAGTTCCAGGCAGAGACACCTTGCATTCAGATATGACAAAAGCTATGTCAGAAGGTATCTTATCCTGAGGGATTTCTCTCCCTCCCATAATCCACGGAAGCATATGCAGCGAGCCATCCCTCAGTCTTCTGATAACAATCACATCAAGTGCCCCATTGGCATCACGCACTGAAGCCTCGGCTTTTATTTCGTTGTCAGCTACATCTGTATTTAACCAACCTGTAAGACAATGTCCGCTCACATTCTTCGGAGTCCTTATTTGAAAGGCTTCGGCTTTCATCTCCTTTCTGCTCCTCACAACTTCAGCCTCCTTCTCTGCCTTCCGATATTCGTTTTCAATATCCTTGGGAACTTTGATGTGTCCACCGTATGCCTCATGAACCATGCAAGGAATGTCTCCCGGAATTCTGATGGTACTCCTTCCACGCAGAAGCATCCTAGTGTTTAATAACTGAAGTTCTCCGTAGACTTCCTTGGATCCCTCCGGAAACTCTTTCTCCGGGCCGTCCACAACAAAACACTTGGGATTTTCATTGGCTTTCGAGCGCCGACGTTCAGAGTGCCTATGAAGACGGCCCATGCGCTGCAACAGAAGATCAACGGGACACAAATCTGTAATCATCGCATCGAAATCTAGGTCAAGAGATTGCTCCATGACCTGAGTCCCGACGACGAATAACCTATTAGCGAACTCCGTCCTGCTCCCAGTGTTCAACATATTCATAACATCCGATTCACGTTCGACTCTGTCGAGTGCTATAAGCCTCGAATGAAGGAGCCAAACGCATCCCCATCCGCTACGTTCGGCTAACAGAGATGCGATATGCTGGGCCCTTTTCACCGTGTTCACGATAATAGCTATGAATCCTCCATCGGCGGCCGCGTCTTCAGCAACCTCTACGATCTTTCCATCAGTGATTGCTGATATTTTGACATCCATCGATCTTCCTGATGCCTTAGGCGCAGAATTACGGATAGTATCCTCTTCGAGATATGTTATGAGCGGATAGCGGATATCCTCCGCCCATTCCGGAAGCAAAACATCACGATAGCTTACGCGGTTCGTCCCGCGATATGCCTCGACCAGCTCCAATTTCCTCCGAGGTGGCAAAGTGGCCGAGAGAAGAATCACGGGAACCTCGTAAGCTCCTAGCCATGAAAGTGCGGTCTCCAGGTAGCTGCCCATGTACACATCATACGCATGGCATTCGTCTATGACGACAATCTTGTTAGAAAGGCCCAGATGGCGCATCGCCAAATGCTTCTGCTTCAATCCAACCATAAGCACCTGGTCCACCGTCCCTATGACGAAATCGGAAAGGAGGCCCTTTTTCCGGCCGGTAAACCATTCCTTTATGATCACAGTATCCTCTGAATTGACGTTCCAATTCCCCCTTCTTATAGATTTGTATTCTCTGTTGAATCTGGATTTTCCATGCGCGAGCAATATAGAGTATTCCTCCCCTTCTTCCGGGTGCACCGCCTTCTTCACCCACTCGCGTATGCGAGGAAACATTCCATCCGACGTGGCCTGGGTCGGGAGAGCGAACATTAACCCAGTCTTTCCGTGTTCCGATGCTAAAACCTCCGCTGCCACCAGAGCCGCCTCTGTCTTTCCCTCGCCCATAGGAGCCTCAATTATCATGAGTTCAGGGTGATGAGCCCTAGCTATCGACTCGACGTCCTTTTGGAAGGGTCTCGGTGCTAGCTTGAACCTGTTAATTACTAATTCGGAAGAGCCAATGTCTGGCTCCCATTTAGACAGGCTTCCGAGCAACTCCCAAGCGCCGTCCACTCTATTCCTGAGCTTGTTCCCATAATCAATGAATTCCTCTTTATAAGGGAAATATGATTCATTGCTTGCAATCCAGTCCGCCATAATCAGCAGGCCTGTGAGTAGCACCTGCGCCGGGACACTAAGCGTTATATCGCGAAGCTCGTCTAAAGATAAACCGGATAAATGCAGAGCGAATCCCAAAATCTCCGCCCTCGCCGAAATCCACTCCGAATCCCCCCACCCGGTCTTGTTCTTATCGAACTTGCATCTGTCCAACGTGGAATGCCGATTCTCCGGAGGTTTGCCGTGATGGCCCCCTACGATTACAGATATGGTCCTATCGATTCCATATTTTTCGAGGACCGCTCCCGAAACGAGCGAGTGATGGATGCTACCCTCAGTGATGTGCCTCGGAAACCCGCATGAAGCTAGCCTATCCTCTATCTAATTCTCTATCGACTTGTTCTGGAATATCTCCCCGTATTGGAATACCGGAGACGCCTTTCCGACGTCATGCACGGCGGCTAGGAATATTGCCAATTTCCGCGCCTCTCCGACCTTGCCCGAACATTTGGATCTTATCCCCTTCTATATGACAGATATGTCACTGGGGGACAGCCACGTGTTCCAAAGGTGCTCTATGATGAGCGAAGTGTCCGAATGATGGATAATCAGGGGAAGCCAATCCGCCGAGCTCTCAGTGTTCGATACCTTGGCCCACAATGAAAGAGTGGACACGGACAGTTCGGAATAAGCTAACGGCCTTACCTGTCCTTTCATGATATCGGCGTATAAGATAATGATCGAAGGATTTATTGCTGTCGACTATAACAAATAATCGTTAGTGAGATCTATATCCAATCCATAGTTTGATCAAATTCAAATATGAAGAGCTTAGGCCCCACACATACATAACCACGGAATTGTTTTAGAATGTATAAACTCATATGCGCTTCAGCCTCGATAAACGTTATCCGATTTCTGGCACCGCATTCTTCAATAGTTCCGTCTCATCTACGATCAACGACAACGGCCTTCTGTCGCCATGATTCGGCATGACAGAGCTCATGCCCGGCATGTTCTATATATTCTATAAGTTGTATTCAGTCTAAGAAGTTGTACCCATGATTCTGGGCCGCTTCCCGAGCTCGACTACAGCGTCGCTGAGAAGACACGCATGGAAAGGAGAAGAAGAAACTCGAAAAGGCGATGAGATATCTCGTCTACAGCAACATGCCGGAAAACCTTCTCGATACTATTCCATCAAAAGGCACAATTCAACGATTGGACTGTTCGATTACAAAACGGACACAGAATCGTGCCTTAAAAGATCCACATGGACCGTTCAAACATAATTAGACCTGTATAAGAGCGTGTACGGCTCGTACAATTCCCGTTCAACCCTTGCCATTGACAAAAAAGACAATGGAGACAGACTTGTTGATGCTACGCCAGCGATGAAAATGGGGCTCGCAAATCACGTTTAGGATATGGGTGAAGTAATGTCTTTTATTTATAAGTAAATATCAATTAAATGTATTACATTATCATTCAAAGCATAGGTTTAAAATAAATTTTCTAGACGTTCATTAACATAAAATTTATTTAGTTTCGTTATGATGGCACCTTTTGGATATTTAGTGTGGTCCCCGCATAGGCGGGGATGATCCCGTGCTCTGCCGCATCAGGTCGGCCAGGGGCTTGTGGTCCCCGCATAGGCGGGGATGATCCTTCTATATGCAATATCAATCGGATGTAAAAGAGGTGGTCCCCGCATAGGCGGGGATGATCCCCGGAAGGCCGCGATTTTCCTGCTGGCGTTGGGGTGGTCCCCGCATAGGCGGGGATGATCCCGCCCGCCCTCGAGGCGAAGGAAAACCATCAGCGTGGTCCCCGCATAGGCGGGGATGATCCTTCCCTCTTTCCGAGGTACAACACAGAAATGACGTGGTCCCCGCATAGGCGGGGATGATCCCCCTCGTCCTTGTGCGTGCTCATCTGCGCCTCCGTGGTCCCCGCATAGGCGGGGATGATCCCACCCTTCCGCAATCGCAAGCTCTTTTGGACCTGTGGTCCCCGCATAGGCGGGGATGATCCTTCTCTCAAAAAAACTCCGAGAAGAACATCCAAGTGGTCCCCGCATAGGCGGGGATGATCCTGCAAGAATCGACGTCGGAGGAAGCGGCTACAAGTGGTCCCCGCATAGGCGGGGATGATCCTCCCATAAAATTCTCGAGGTAGCGACACGTGAAGTGGTCCCCGCATAGGCGGGGATGATCCTCCTCGGAGGTCATATACCAGTCAACTCTACTCGTGGTCCCCGCATAGGCGGGGATGATCCTATCATTCCCCGTATAACTTTTTAAATCTTCACGTGGTCCCCGCATAGGCGGGGATGATCCCTCTAAAAGAGATGGGGGGAAATTAAAATGGATGTGGTCCCCGCATAGGCGGGGATGATCCTCAATTATCCAACGGCTGGATTGTAGAGGCAAAGTGGTCCCCGCATAGGCGGGGATGATCCTTCTCCCTAAAGCTTGCTCGAACGATGAAGATTGTGGTCCCCGCATAGGCGGGGATGATCCCATACCCTTAATCTCATCGAGTCCATTAATTAAGTGGTCCCCGCATAGGCGGGGATGATCCTACAACGAACGATGGTGATTCCTCTACAAGTGCGTGGTCCCCGCATAGGCGGGGATGATCCTACGATCCCGATTACTATGTAGAGCATTCTTTGGTGGTCCCCGCATAGGCGGGGATGATCCTATCTCGAAATGGGGCCGCCGGATGATGACGCAGTGGTCCCCGCATAGGCGGGGATGATCCCTTCGTGCAGACCTTCATGAGGCACTTGAACGAGTGGTCCCCGCATAGGCGGGGATGATCCGTTCATCAGCTCGACCCCCCTGTCCCCTGCGATGGTGGTCCCCGCATAGGCGGGGATGATCCAAGAAGGGGACGTCGGATGGAGGGGCATAGGCAGTGGTCCCCGCATAGGCGGGGATGATCCCATAAGATACGTCCCCGACGACATACTTTACGAGTGGTCCCCGCATAGGCGGGGATGATCCTGTCTAGACCTTGGTTGAAATCTACAGAGAGGCGTGGTCCCCGCATAGGCGGGGATGATCCCCCGACTTGCAGTGTCGAGAAGCAGAAGAAGGGGTGGTCCCCGCATAGGCGGGGATGATCCTCCTCGGCGGTCATATGCCAGTCAACTCTACTCGTGGTCCCCGCATAGGCGGGGATGATCCTTAGAGTGCGGTATATTACGCTCATAAGGTACAGTGGTCCCCGCATAGGCGGGGATGATCCCGGTCAAGCCACATACCACGCTCGTATATACGAGTGGTCCCCGCATAGGCGGGGATGATCCTTAATCTGCGTAATCTGGGCTTCCCTGTAGTCTGTGGTCCCCGCATAGGCGGGGATGATCCTACCCGTCCAACATAGATTCGAGTTGGACTCAAGTGGTCCCCGCATAGGCGGGGATGATCCGTTCTTTTAGCACCTGGTTCCCCAAAAGAAGAGGTGGTCCCCGCATAGGCGGGGATGATCCTTTCATGGTGGTCCGTGGAACCCTCCCAGACTTGTGGTCCCCGCATAGGCGGGGATGATCCGTTGCTTAGGTCCGATATATCCCGAAGTTCTTTGTGGTCCCCGCATAGGCGGGGATGATCCTAGGCCGCCTGAACAGCGTGTGTCCATATCTCGGTGGTCCCCGCATAGGCGGGGATGATCCCGATCGCGTTGATTTCCGCTTGCACTACAATTTGTGGTCCCCGCATAGGCGGGGATGATCCTCTGACTGACTTTAATTCGGTGTGTAAAGTAGAGTGGTCCCCGCATAGGCGGGGATGATCCTCTATTTTCGCGCTTTACGCCGTTTCTATGACAGTGGTCCCCGCATAGGCGGGGATGATCCTTAAATCCGATTTTGAAAAAACCAAAAGTTTGGGTGGTCCCCGCATAGGCGGGGATGATCCTATATTACCAGAATTTCGGTGACGAGTTCTAATGTGGTCCCCGCATAGGCGGGGATGATCCCTACCTGACATGGTGCGGCAACGGCATAGTGGGGTGGTCCCCGCATAGGCGGGGATGATCCCACCTATCATGCAACATCACTCTCAACACTAACGTGGTCCCCGCATAGGCGGGGATGATCCTTTTCTTGTCTATTACTTTTTGACGCACAATATGTGGTCCCCGCATAGGCGGGGATGATCCTTTCGCCAAGTTCGTCTTCGATGACCAGCCAGGGTGGTCCCCGCATAGGCGGGGATGATCCCAAGAAGATCTCTTCCTTGTGCGGACCGATTTTGTGGTCCCCGCATAGGCGGGGATGATCCTATATATTGGCAATTTTCGCGCCCTCCGATTGCGTGGTCCCCGCATAGGCGGGGATGATCCTGACGAGAAGAACCCGCCCGTCGAGTTGCCGATGTGGTCCCCGCATAGGCGGGGATGATCCCGAAATAGAAAACGAGAATGTAACCGTAGCAGGGTGGTCCCCGCATAGGCGGGGATGATCCCATCTCGGTCAGGTGGGGGGAGCACGCCGAGTCGTGGTCCCCGCATAGGCGGGGATGATCCCCAGAGGTCCCCCTCCACCACCCGGTGGGCCTCGTGGTCCCCGCATAGGCGGGGATGATCCTCCCGCGGCGAGCTTCCGACAGCAAGTATTGAAGTGGTCCCCGCATAGGCGGGGATGATCCCTGTCTCCTGCTGCTTTTCGGACTTGTTTTAATGTGGTCCCCGCATAGGCGGGGATGATCCCTGATATGGTACGTATGAGTAACCCAACTCACAGTGGTCCCCGCATAGGCGGGGATGATCCCCCGCAAGCGCCCCCCACGGTCCGCCCGCGATGGTGGTCCCCGCATAGGCGGGGATGATCCCACGCAGACCAACGCGAGCAGGCCTCCCGAGCTGTGGTCCCCGCATAGGCGGGGATGATCCTCTGCCGACAGCCTCTCCGTGTCAATGGATAGAGTGGTCCCCGCATAGGCGGGGATGATCCGGACAGCACGTGGTTGCCGCCGATGATGACGCCGTGGTCCCCGCATAGGCGGGGATGATCCCGTTCCCTCCGCCCTCGTTGACAACACCGATAAGTGGTCCCCGCATAGGCGGGGATGATCCTCTCATTCTCAATCTCATGTATGAGATTGACAAGTGGTCCCCGCATAGGCGGGGATGATCCTACACTACAAGATTGCCGATAATGGTTATGGCGGTGGTCCCCGCATAGGCGGGGATGATCCCACATCAGTATATGTGGTCCGCAATGCGCGTATGTGGTCCCCGCATAGGCGGGGATGATCCTCCAACTTCCTGACCTTGGACGAGGACTGCATCGTGGTCCCCGCATAGGCGGGGATGATCCTTCACCTCTTTTCGTTGTCGCAAAATCGGCAAAGTGGTCCCCGCATAGGCGGGGATGATCCCAACTGGTATGCAATCGTTTGGAATGGTGTAGAGTGGTCCCCGCATAGGCGGGGATGATCCTAATCTACAGTGTAATAGACACGCGATTTCTTTGTGGTCCCCGCATAGGCGGGGATATCGCAAAGTGGCGAGGTCAGGATAGAATAGCCAGCAATCGAATTTTGATTTCAATAACGGGTTTAATGGCTCTATTGAAAAATCAATAAGTGAAAGCGAACATCTCCGAGATTATCGCAAACCGCCATACAGTATTATGTAAGTGGCCCATCAAACTCGTCAGGTCTGCATACTACTAAAGTTTGACCCTGAATCCATATGCAGATCGTTGTAGGCATCAATCAGCGGTTACGTTCGTATGCATTCCTACGATTGTCTATTGCGATTGCCTGCACTATTAGCCTATCATCATCGATGACGCATAATATGCGATAATCCGCTACCCTATAACGCCAATATTCAGAAAGCGTACCCTGAAGAGCCTTCCCATGGGAACGTGGATCGTCCGATCCATCCACGTTCTTCTTGAGCCATTTTAGTATCATCTTGGCAATGGGCTCATCGAGCTTATGCAACTGTTTTTCGGCATTTTTGCTCAATCCGACTTCATAGGCCATAGTCCCTCATCACATCGTCCAGGGATTTTGTTTCAGGGTTTTTGAGAAACAAAGCGTATGCTTCATCAGCGGATTTGATGTCGTATTCCTCCTCCAATCTATCGAAAAACGACTCCCGAAGCACTTCACTAATGGTCTTGTTAACTGCCACAGCATATTGCTCCAATATGAATTTCTCCTCGTCTGACATGCGTATAGAACAAAATGCCATATTATCAGTAACACATATGTGTTACATTATATAAAAATTTAATCGGGACACACCATAATACAAAGCATTACCCCGACAATGAAAATCAAGGTACGGTTGCCTATCAACATATCATACCGTACGTACTATTGATACCATATCTAAATCGATGACAATCATCAGAATCGAACGATAAAGAAAAGAAAAACCCAGAAAATCTGGGAAGTGGTTTCAGTCGATCTTGGTCTCTTTCCAGATGTCTCCAAGGCTCTTTTTGATCGCCTTCTGACGATCAATCCTCGCGTAATACCTCCTTGTCGTCTCGGGAGAGGCGTGTCTCAACTGTTCGGAAACCGCATTGAGTCTCTCGGGACAATTGTTGACGGTGAGTGATGCGAATGTCGGTCTCATCCCCTTGACCGTGAACCCAATGCCGCACATGTCCTCGACCTTCTTCTTCAATCCCCTCATCGACTTCTCCGTGAACGGGAGACCCGTTCCGGGGTTGACAAAGAGATAATCGCTTTGAACTCCGTGTTCGATGAGCATCCCCTTCCTATCCTCAAGGAACTCCTCGATATAGTGCACCATGTCCAGACGGAGGACCGGGACCCATTGGGGCTCTCCCCAATTTCCCTCACCCTTGGGGTGGCGGATGTAGAAGGACATCTTGTTGAGGTCAATGTCATCCACCAATGCCCCCAGTACCTCCTTCGGACGAGCTGCAGTGGCAAAGGCAGGAGTCAACGCTCCGCGGAAGGCCTGTCCTGACCAACCGCGGAGATTGTACGTCGTATCCAATATCAACTGAAGCTCATCCGCACTGAGTGCGGAGATCGGCGTGTTGCGAGGCTCCTTCGGGACCTGAATCTGCGGATTGCATAGGTTACATCAGATCAGCGCGACCCTGCCGCTCTTGGGCTCTTCGAGCCCGAAGAGCCTGAAGATGTCCCTCACGTTCTTCGACACCGCCGTGAGTCTCCAATCGCCCGTGTTGCCTACGGCGAACACGGTGTTGAGCGAGAGGAGGACCTCATTGACAGTCATGCCACAGACGGCATCCTTCTTCACCATGCCCTTCCTTGCGTCCGCGTCATGATCCCTGAGGAGGTTCTGTATGCGGATCCTCAGCATCAGGGCTATGAACTTCAGGAACGGCCTTCCCCTCGCCCGCTCGACATTCCCGGCACGGGAACGTCCCCCGTCCGGATCGTTCTTGTACACGTCGAAGGCCTTCTCCACCCAGCCCCTTACATCGTATGATGTCGTCATCTCTTCGAACGTTGTGCCGGCATCCGTGAGCATCACGAACGTCCCGGAACGGTTATTTTTCTATAAGCCCTGGTCAACAATGTATGAGGGAGTAAATGGGGAGTAAATGGGGAGTAAATGGGGAGTAAATGGGGAGTAAATGGGGAGTAATCGGGGATGTAAATGACACAGTAAAGATATGAAATCAATTTGAAAGAACTGTCCAGGAGCCTGTCTTATCACCCCTTTACGGGTAGTGTATCCGTTTTTCAACAGAGAAGAGATGTGACGGAAGATAGTCCTGTCAGATACTCCGAGCTCATATGACGGCCTGGTTCCGATTTTGGCTCATCCTTTGGATCAAGACAAATCATTTGACAATCCAGCCACCATATCTCTTGCCACCAACACGAACTAACAGGTCCTTAGATTTGAGTGATTGAATTGTTCTTTTAACCGTAGCCAGCGAATGAAAAAGACGATGCATTAGACCTTCCGCTAAGATTAATGCACGTGCATTGATCAGGGGCCGTTTATCACTAGGATTTTACAGCCTGTCTCCTGCTGAATGAACGGAGCGGAATTATACCTATACAATAAACAAAAATGTTTACTAAAAAAAATAATAAATAAAAATGTTTATTATATCGGAACGTTCAAATACACCGAAGTCCATCGACAATCATGTTCGTAGGAAGGGCTGAAGAACTGGAGGTACTCGAAAGCATATGGTCCGGCAGATCCACGAAGACCTGCGCCGTGTACGGAAGAAGAAGGGTAGGGAAGACCACTCTGGTGGATCGGTTCTGTCAGGACAAGAGATACATCCGTTTCTCCTTCATCAACAGCACCGAAGAGAAGAATGCCGCATTGATGGATTCCGCCATCTCCCGCTACAGAGGAACGGCACCTGCCGGCCTTGCTACATTCCAACAGGCCCTTGATGTCCTGTCCGATATCATCGTCAAGGAGGACATCGTTCTGTTCATGGATGAATTGGCGTACCTATTCGAACAAGTACCCCACACGCCCTCGGTCCTCCAGCATTTCATCGATCATCCTCTGAAGAACAGCAACTCGATGCTCATCATCTGCAGTTCTGCCGTTTCCATCATCAAGAAAGAGCTGGAACGCATGGATCGCCCGCTCTACGGGAGATTCATTAACCGTGTCCATGTAAGACAGCTGCACTATTGGCAGTGCGAGAAGATGCATCCTGAGATGACCCGCTACGATGCGCTGCGGACGTATATGACTATCGGGGGATACCCGGCATATCATGAGATCATACAGGGCAGTTCGTTCGAGGATATGGTCATCAGACATTTTCTCGGCCCCAACGCTCCGCTTGCCGAAGAAGCACAGAACATGATTTCCCTCGAACTGAGTCCTCTGCCCACTATCGAAGCCATTCTGCTGGACATATCCCAGGGGACCACGGATGCCAAAAGGATTGCGGACAAGGAAGGACTGTCCAAGACCATCTGCGGAAAATATCTGAGAGCGATGGAGAACCTCGAGATAATAGGCCATCTCACCCCCATGGCGAACTCGGACAAAAAGACCAAGGTGTATAGGATAAAGGATCCATTGGTAGGATTCTGGCACATGATACTTTACCGCAATCTGGATATCGCATCCTCACCTAACAGAGAGGCCGCATACAAAGCGATGAACGAGGAAATATCCACGTACCTCGGACACAGATTCGAAGACGTTTGCACGGATTACATGAAGAGAAGATACCTCTGTATGAAGATTGGCAAATGGTGGGGATGGACAGGCGAAGAAACGTCAGACATAGACATCGTAGCGGAAGTGGTCGACGGTAAGGAGAAATATGCCGTACTGGCCGAATGCAAGTTCAGAAACCGCAAGACGGGTATTTCTGCGCTGAAAGAACTGGAGGAACGCTCCAGATACGTGAAGGGATACAACAATGTCAGATTCAAGCTGTTCTCAGGAAGCGGTTTCACCGAGGAATTGATTGAGATCGCAGAATCCAGAAATGATCTGGAACTGATTTCCCTGGATGATATGTTCCCCGGTTGGGACTGACAGGCGAATCCATCTCAAGAGCATTCGGCATCCCCGTCACCACCCTCAGAAGGAGAGCGGAGGAGTACGGACTGTCCTGGGCCATCGACAAGTCGGAGACCAACATCGACCGTTACAAACGCATTAAGAATGCGGTGGAATGAAAAATTCCACCGCCAAAACACCTCCCGTGCGTGTCTATATATATCTTGCATCCCCCGATTTCTAGGGGTATTCGAGCTTTTCGTGGATAAACGATGCAATCAAAGCCGTTGTTCATAAGATAAACTGCAGAACGGACGTTGTTTTTCTATAAGCCCTGGTCAACAATGTATGAGGGAGTGAATGAGGGAGAATCGGGGATGTAAACGAGGATGTAAATGGGGACGTAAATGACACAGTAAAGATATGAAATCAATTTGAAAGAACTATCCCGGAGTCCGTCTTATCACCCCCCTCATGGGTAATGTATCCGTTTTTCAACAGAGATGAGATGTGACAGGAGATAGTTCTGTCAGATACTCCGATTTCATATAACGGCTTAGTTCCGATTTTGACTCATCCTTTGGATCAAGACAAATCATTTGACAGGCCATTTGCCGCGCCCCTTACCACCATAGACAGTCTTATTCAATGATTTTATAGTGTTATAAAATGATAAAATAAAATGTACCATAATAAATATCATTGTATAAAATGATAAAATAGCAATGATTTAATATCTGGCAAGATATGAAATCCTATGAACGACCCGTTGGTATCACGTGACAGGTATCTCACTGAAATCGAACCGTTCGTCGGTAACGGTAATGCCAAAGTGATAACCGGCATACGTCGCTGCGGAAAATCGACACTGCTGGAGATATACCGTGAACACCTGACCGATGCTAACGTCGTATACATAAACACGGAGCTCCATGAATTCTCCGGTCTGAACGATTGGAAGAAGCTCATCTCTTACATCGAATCAAAATACCGTGAGGGAACGGACAATGTTCTGATCGCGGATGAGATCCAGAACATAGAGAAATGGGAACTGGCGATACGCGACCTCATCGCCAGGAAGACGTTCGACATCTATCTTACGGGATCGAACGCCAATCTGCTCTCGTCCGAGTACTCAACCCATCTCGGAGGCAGATACAACCGCATACGCATGCTCCCCTTATCGTATGAGGAATGCAGGGTCTTTGCGGAACGCTTCCTGCCGGAGAAGGACGTACTGGACAGATACATGCGCATCGGCGGATTCCCCATCCTGTGGATCTCGGATATGCCTGAGAGATCCTGCATGCAGACCGTGAGGGATATCACGGAAGTGATCCTTTCGAAGGACATAGAACAGAGGTTCAAGATACGCAATCACGCGCTCCTGAGGGACATCTACCGTACCATACTGTCCACGATTGGTGACTACGTATCTTCCAACAAGATACATGCCACTATCAAATCGACGGGCTCGAAGACCACCGTGGATACGGTGAACGAATATATTGGATATCTCGAAGCTGCGAACCTCATCATACGTGCCAACGTATTCGACCTCAAAGGCCGTAGGATCCTCGAGAACAAACACAAGTATTACGTCACGGACCTGGGATTGAAACATTCTCTGCTGGGATACAGGCCAGAGGACATCTCCGGACACATGGAGAACATCCTCTTCACCGAACTCGTGTACAGGGGATACGAGGTCTACGTCGGCGACTATAAAGGTAAGGAGATAGACATCGTGGCCATCAAGGACGGATCAAGGCTATACATCCAGGCGTGTTCACTGATAGACAGCAAGGATACCTTCGACAGGGAATTCGGGAATCTTGCCAAGATCTCAGACAGTTTCCCGAAATACGTGGTCATGATGGAACCAGGCGTTTACCGCGGTGTCACCGAAACCGGGATAATATGTTGCTCTCTCAGAGAATTTCTGGAGAAAGAGGACCACTGATCCCAATCCGTCTTCACTTCGTTTTTCCATATTGAATCTATAGACGTGCACGTTTCATCACTGATTTCCCAATAGACGACATTCAATATTGGAATCATAGACGCGGTTTGCAGGCAGTATTCCAAGATTCCGTGTGATTCCCGAGATATATCGTAATGATTCTCAAGCAATCAGGATCGGAATCCTGATTTTCCGACGGTTTTCTGCGGTTTCTCGCTCGTCTAATCGATTATTCGCAGTCTTTTTGGCGCCATTCATTTTTAAAATGAATGTTATTAAATAATATAAACGACATTCATTTTATAGCATGAAAGTACCTCGCGAAATCCTCGACATGGAGAGACCTCCGGGCACGGTCGTAGTCTACCGGAAGAACGGTATGTATCCCGTGAAAAAGCGTGGATACACGTATGACGATGAGGGGAAGCGTCATGTGGTCGACGGGGACATCGTGGGGTATTTTGTGAACGGCGGGTTCGTCCCTTCGAACGGCGCCCTGCCGGTCGGAGCGCCGGGACGGATAGATTCGAAGGAATGGGGAAACGTCGCCATGTGCGACATGGTGTTCAGGGACGTCCTGTCGGATTTGACCGCATTCTATTCGATCAACGATGCCGTCTGGCTGTACTGCATGTGCGTGATACGCACATGCTATCCTGACGTCAAGGACTACCAGATTCAACGGAGGTACCGGGAATCGTTCTTGTCGGAGATGTATGCCGATGTCCCGATGAGCAGGAACAGCATCTGCCTGAAGCTGCAGGATGTGGGGCGGGAAAGCAACAGGATCAGGGATTTCATGCGTTCCCGTGTCGGTACCATAGCGATTGACGAGGAAGTGGTCATCGACGGGTCGCTCCAGCAATGCGAGAGCGATGTGAACACGCTCTCGCAGGTTTCCAGGAAGACGTATAAGACTGGGACCAGGCAGTATCTGATGATGTACGCCTATGGCTCCGAGAGGCATGAGCCCATATGCTCCAAGGTGTATGCGGGCAACATGACCGACGGCAGAGCCGTCGCCGATTTCATCAGATCGTTCGGGATAGAGCACGGAACGATCGTAGCGGACAAAGGATTCAGGATAGGTACGATCGAAGCCGCGTTGAAGGATCTGGACGGCGTGCATTACATACTCCCGCTGCACAGGGATGAGCTCGTCATAACCGAATACGGCATGTACGATTTCGATTCGCATCTGAAGGGCACATCCGTCTCGTGCAAGAAGGCCGAGATACCGGGGACTGGACGCTGGTTGTATTCGTTCAGGGACCCCGAGATCGCGGCCGATGAGGAGAGGTTGTACCTCGAACATCACGAGGAAGGCTACGTTCCGGAAGAGTTCGCACTGCGGAAGAGGGAGTTCGGCACGGTTGTCTTCCAGTCCGATCGGGACATGGACTGCGCCAAGGTGTACTCCATGTACGACGACAGATGGCTGATCGAACTGATGTTCCGCACATACAAGGTCGATTTCGACCTGGACGACACCCGTGTGCATTCCGATTATTCCGTGGTTGCGACCAATTTCGTCAACTTCCTATCGGCACTACTAACGTCGAGACTTCTCCGCGCCTTCGGCGCGGTGAAGGAACTCGAGACCGTCCCGTTCGGATACACCATGGATATGCTCAGATGCAAGAGGAAATCCAGGGTGGATGGGGATGAATGGGAGAACGAGAGGTACACCGAGAAGGATTCGGATCTTCTGGCGAGACTCGGATTGATAGATAGACCTATAGTGGTGCTTGAACCGAAGAAGAAGGCGGGACGCCCCAAGGGAAGCAAGGACAAGAAGCCGCGGAAAAAGAGGTCGAACAGCCCATCCGAGGCTACTGCCATCACGCAACGATGATAGACTGAATGTCGTCAGCTGGGAAAGTTCTGCTACAGGTAGGAAGTAGGGTAGGAAGTAGATGCATCAATAATACGGCGGAATGAAAAAGCCATCCGCCCATTCACCTCCCAACGCGTGTCTTCATATATCTTACGCTCCCGCATTCTCACATATAATGCGTTCGATTTGGAAAACAGAATATTGTCAATTGGGTTTGGAAGATGTCTAAAAGAAACAGTCTATGACCTATTGTGCATTGATGCAGACAGAGACAGACAGAGACAGACAGAGACAGACAGAGACAGACAATGGATGTTGCATCATACAACAATCCATGAACCGAATCTGGTTGAGCCCTCTCTTTTGATCAGTTGCTTTGAGGTCAATGTCTTCAATGCCTTTTCGACTGCTGCCCGAGTTGTGCCAAGGTTGGTCGAAACATCACGGATGTTGCTGAATTCACCTTTGCTAATCAGTTCGAAAATAGTACGCTCTATCCCCGTCAGTTCTCCTGTGATGTCGATGTTACTGCTGGATGTGACCTCTTTCCCATTCATGTCCCTGGACACGATGCCTTTCGCCACTACTATATTGGTGAAGATCGCCAGAAAGTCCTGTGGCAGAGCTTCGTATTCTGGGAGGGTAACACCCTGTTCCCTGTAAGGAAGACTCATCTTCTCGAATCCGCGTCCGAAGGCCTCGGACATGCCTGCAGTACGGAACACCATCGCAATACCGCGGTTGCGGGGCTTTGAAACGCGACCCTTGATTATCTGCTCTACCGTATAACCATAAGGAAGGCTTCCGGGATTCTGGATGATCAGCCTGTCGGGAAGTACAGAGATCTTAATCGGATACGTACATCCGTAATCCGCATTGGAGATTGCGTTGATTAACGCCTCACGGATCGCATCCTTTGGGTAAGGATAATTCTCGACCCTGATGATACCCTCGTATGTGATCGGGGTTACAGTGTACTTGGTCATAATGAGATCCAGAGCACGATCGACGGAGAGGAACATCGGACCATAGATTTCATCGAAGAACTCTATATCTCCATTGATTTCTTTGCATATCCTGATGCCTGCGGCACCTGATACGGTCTCCGCATCGGGAGAGAACAGTATCATCGCTGCACGGGTAGGCTTGCCGTTCCTGATGAGATTCAATTTACCCAGAAGATCCGCCATAGGAAGTTCCGATTCCTCCTGTGTCAGCCTACGCATTGAAACAGCGGCCTTCTTGAATGCTCTGAACGCATAGGTGTCCAGCTGTTCAGGTTCCACATCCACAGATTCATCTGCCCAAGCGAGATCCCCACGCGTGGTGAGGAAATTCCTCATCTCCGCACCGCGAAGCTCACGGGCCGTACTCCCGGATTTTACGTACAACCTCCCATCCAAGAGAACCGTATCAGGACTTGGGCTGACGTTGATTGTCAGATAATCTTTACCGTCTTTGACATGATTATCGACAACGGCGACAATTCCCAGGATATTCTGAATCTTATCTGGCAGAGCTTTGAGAAGATAATCGACCCTATCCACCCCGTAGATGTCACCGCGGTCATCGATCCCGACATAGACTGTCCCGCCTTCGGTGTTTGCCAAAGCTGCAACGTTACGAAGGTACTCGTCCTTCCATTCGCGTTTCAATTCGGTGTGGAGATCTTCCCTCATGACAGAAAGTAATTCCCCTTCGCTCTAATAATGATTATTGACACGTCAAAAAACAGAGCCTTGTCTGTCTGAACTAACTGTAAAACCATACTTCAAATCCTAGAGTGTTGCGGACAAGTATACAAAACAAGAACATCACGGACGAATAATGTATCAGGCGTGTGCAAGAAAACCCGTATACTCTCATCCTGTGAGATGCCACTTTCGGGGATCCGTGCAGTTTTCAAGATGCCTTTGGAAAGTGATCTTGAGAAACTAACACCCTAACTACCTAAGAAAAAACTATCATAACTCCCACTGTCAAAATAGTCATATCTGAATATTTCTTATTGAAAAATCAATAAAAATTGCACGATTTGAATATAATTTGAATATTACAATATTATTGGTAGATGATAAAACAAGAGAACAACATTCTTTTCAGCGTTCTGGACCCGACCCAGAAGTCGTCAATAGAGATTTTCCGTAAACTCGAACTATAATAATTTTATTAATAATATTATGATTCATTAATAACTACAAAATAAATTGTAGGTCAACTCAAAAAGTTATTGATTTCGAAAAATCCAATGCTGGCCAATGTGATTGGCGGACCCGTCGGATTCGAACCCGAGTCTGGGGCTCCGGAGGCCTCCGTGCTATCCAAGCTATACTACGGGTCCATGGTGTTGCGTTAAGACTGATTGCGAAATCCGCGGAGGCGCCGGAGGGCGGCCCCGGCGGAGCCCGCCGGGGGTCCCTCACCCCTTCTTCTCGTCGTCGTACTCGGTGTGGCCGCACCGTCCGCACGAGACGCGGTCCTTGTGGACCGCCATGAAGACGCCCGGCCCGCACTTGGGGCAGACCGGCTTGGTCCTGGTGAGCCTGTCGCCCTCGGCCTTGTAGGCGTCCCTCTTCTGAATCGCCTTTTTGGGCGCGGCTGCTGCTTTGGCCATGTCGGTCACTCCGCGGCGGGCGCCCCGCCCTCTTCACCCTTGGGGGCCTCGGCGGCGATCCCGTTCCTCTTGAGGAGGTGGTCGTTCTCGTAATCGAGGGCGGCCTTCTTGCTGTCGTAGACCTTGGCGTAGCCGGCGGTCCTGCCGATCCCGTATTTGCCGGCCATCCCGTCGACGACCACGCAGTCCCTCCGGGTGTTCAGCTGCTTCGCGATCTCCTCCGCCACGGCGTTCCTGCCGGGGGTGGGCTCCTTCGCGTGGTCCACGACGAAGCGGACCTCCGTCCTGCACTGCAGGGGGTTGGTTTTCTTCTCAACGATCTCCATCTTCATTTCTGCTCCTCCATCATGCCCATGAGCTCTTCGACATGGCGTCTGGCGGGGCCGTCCGTGTCGACGGCCTTCATCCCTCTCCCGGGCCAGCCGTAGACGACCACCGCGCCCTCCGGGGCGTACAGGACACACGGCAGCAGCGCCAGGTCCTCCTCCCCGTCGACGCGTATCACCGTCGGGGCCTTTCCGGCCAAAGCGTTTCTCACGGCGTCCTCGAGCTCCGCGGAGATCGTCCCCGCGGGGTTCGCGACGGGCACCGGCTCCTCCCCCCCGCCCTCGACGAGGCGGGCGAACCGGGGGTCCCCGCGCCTCTCCGTCCGCCCGTCGTAGACGGACAGGAGCGGCGTGACGCCGTTCTCCCTCGCCGTCAGCGAGACCACGTCGCCGACGGTTATTATGGTATGCTTCGAGCTCAGCCCGGGCAGCTCCCCGGCGGCTATGTCGCGCCCGACCGGCTCCTTGAACCTCCCCCTCGCTCCGGGGGGGAGGACTCTGCCAGCGCGCATCCTCCGCCTCAGCTGCGCACCTTGAGCGCGTAGTTGCCGTTCGCGGTGATCCCCATCTTCCTGGCGATCTCCGACTTCTCGTGGTCCGCCACGCACACCATGCCGACCCAGTCCTTGCTGGTGGCGCTGGCGCAGCGGGGGCAGGCGTCGTCCTCGGTGATGAGGTGGCAGTTGGTGCACGCCCTCAGCACGATCCTGGCGCCCGCCATCGCTCCTCGCCCCCTTTCTTGGAGGCCTTCTCCGAGCGCTTCCTCTCCTCCTCGTCGAGCCACTCGAGCTTCCCGAGCCCGGTCTGGCGCATGGTGAGGCCGATCTTGCTGTCCTGGGGGGACTTCTCGTTCAGGTCGAGGCTGACGACCCTCGCGCGGACGTGGTCGCCGATGGCCAGGAACCTGCCGGTCTCCTTCCCAATCAGCCTCTGATTGACCTCGTCGATGTCGACGTGGTCGTCCATGACCTGGCTCACGTGTATGAGGCCGTCCAGGGGGCCGAAGCGGACGAAGGCTCCGAAGTTGCGAATCTCCACGACCACGCCCTCGACGACCTCGTTGTCCTTCGGGACGAACACCAGCTGCCTGAACTTGACCGTCTGGTAGACCGCCCCGTCGCCGTGGACTATGCGTCCGCTGCCGACGGGCACCACATCGCTGACGAGGACCGACACGGACTTGTCGTCCTGCAGCATGCCCTCGAAGGTCTCGGACGATATGCCGCCGATGACTTCGGCGATGTCCGAGCCGAGCTTCGACGGAGGGATGCGCACGATCCTCTGGGCCTCGGTAATCATGTACATGGCAATCCTCTAGGGTAAGGCGCAGTAATCCCCTCTTATATTAAAAGGTTGAGCAGAGGCGAGGGGGCTGGGTCGGGAGGGCGATGCGGGGCGTGGCGCGCAATCTGGCACATCCCCCGCGATGCGCGGGCTCGGCAAGTTATTTAACAAAGAAGGGACTGGCGGGGCCCGCTGATGCCAATGCATTCCAGGAAAGAATCCGAACTAACAGAGACCCAGAGGAGGCTCGAGAAGGTCCCCGTCAGGGACATCAGGATCACCAGGGGCATGACCGTCGACGGGATGCTCCGCGCCATGGGCAGGGCCGGCGGCTTCACCGCCCAGAAGCTGGCCGACGCCACCGACATCGCCGAGAGGATGATCACCAGGAAGGGCTGCCTGAGGATCCTCTCCTTCCCCGCCTGCATCATGGCCACCGGCACCCGCGGCGTCATCGTCGACATGGTCCGGAACCGCATGGTCGACCTCATCATCACCACCTGCGGCTGCCTCGACCACGACCTGTCCCGCCTGTACGCCGACTACTACAAGGGGGACTTCATGATGGACGATGCCTTCCTCAGGGAGAACGAGGTCAGCAGGCTCGGGAACGTCCTCGTCCCGGACGCGTGCTACGGGGCGGTCCTCGAGGACGAGCTCCTCCCCATGTTCGACGAGATCTTCGCCGAGACCCAGTCCATGGCCACCCACGAGATCATCGACAGGGTCGGCGAGAGGCTCGGCAGGGTCAGGGGGCACGAGGGCAGCCTCCTCTGGAACGCCCACGCCAACCACGTGCCCATCGTCGTGCCCGGGATCACCGACGGCTCCTTCGGGTGCCAGCTGTGGATGTACTACCAGACCCACAGGAAGCTGAGGATAGACCTCTTCGCCGACGAGCAGATGCTCTCCGAGATGACGAACGGGGCGAGGTACGCCGGCGCCATCATCGTCGGCGGCGGCATCTCCAAACACCACGTCATCTGGTGGAACCAGTTCCGCGGCGGCCTCGACTACTGCATCTACCTGACCACCGCCGAGGAGTACGACGGCTCCCTTTCCGGCGCCAGGATAAGGGAGGCCGTGTCCTGGGGGAAGGTGAAGTCCGACGCCAAGAAGATGACCGTCGAGGGCGACGCCACCATCACCCTCCCGCTCATCTACGCCGGCCTGGCCGACAGGATCCTGTGAGCCGCGCATGAGTGCCAAGAGGGTCCTTGCCCTCCCCGGCGACCGCCGGGAGACGGCGGAGGCCGCGGCGCTCGCGGTCGAGGCGGCCGCGCCCGGCGTCGACATCATATGGGGCGACATGGACGGGGGCGGCGGGCGGGCCGTCACCCCGGAAACGGCCAACCTCATCCTCGCTTCGGATGCGGTCCTGTGCGGGCCCGTCCGCGACGCCCCGGGCGGGCGGGGGGCGGCCGCCAGCCTCTGTCGGCACCTGCGCCTCTACGCCCACGTCGGCGAGTACTGGCCCCTCTGCAGCTACATCGGCAGCAAGAGCACCGACCTCGTCGTGGTGTCGATGACCCCCGTCGTCGCCACCAGCGTCACGGAGATCGACAGCCTCGACGGCGTCTCCTCGGAGGTCTTCATCAGCGAGGCCGCCACCGCGCAGACCTTCGCGAGGGCGATCGCCATCGCCGAGGCCAAGCGCAGGAGGGGGGTCGCCATGGTCCTCGAGGGCGAGACGGCCCCCGGCGCCAGGAGGATGATCGGGGACAGCTTCCGCCGCCACTTCGCCGCCTCGGAGTTCGAGGCCGATGTCCTCGAAGCGGCCGAGTTCTCCAGCCGCCTCGCCGTGGACCCGTCGTCGCTCGACGTCGTCGTCGCCGGGCCCGTCGAGTCCCCCTTCGTCCGCGGACAGGCCGCGGGGATGGTCGGCGGGTGCGGGCTGATGCCGAACGGCTACGTCGGCAACGGCCCCGGCCTCTTCCTGCCCGAGCCTTCCTTCGGCCCCGAGGGGAGGGAGGGGAACCCCACCTCCGCGATCCTCTCCGCCGCCATGATGCTGCTGCACCTCGGCATGGCGGACGCCTACTCCTCGATCAAGAGGGCGGTGCGCGAGATGTACCGCCTCGGCCGCACCACCCCCGACATCGGCGGGAACACGCCCCCGGGGGAGTTCGCCGAGGGGGTCGCCGAGCTCGTCCGCGCCAACCGTTAATTAAGCGCCCGCCCTACCCCCGGGCATGGAAGACGCGGGGCACCGCGCCGCCGTCGAGGCGGCGTTGGCATTCGAGGGGGGCGGCAGGACGCCGGTCAACAACTTCGCACTGGTGACCGCCGCGAGGAGCGCGGGCGTCCTCGTCAAGGACGCGCGCTACAGCCCCGGGGCGTCCGCGAGGCTGGCCGTCGACTACGCCCTGAAGACCGGGAGCGACTTCGTGAAGCCGGTCCTCGACTCGCAGGTCCCGTTCGCCGACATGGGGATGGACGTGAGCTTCCCCGACGACGACTACGGGCGCGTGAAGTCGAGGCTCGTGAGGGGGCCGGAGGATGTGTCTGAGCTCGCGTTCTTCGACCCGTCCGCCGCGGAGGAGTGCCCCCTCTTCACCAGGTGCTTCACGGAGGCTCTCCGGAAGACCGCCGAGTACCTGCCGGAGGACCTGCACGTCTGCGGGCTTTCCTGGGGCCCGATCACCACCGCCGGGTACCTCATGGGCGTCGAGGACATGCTCATGGCGATCATGATGGGGCAGGGGGAGGACGTGAAGGGGCTGGTCTCCAAATGCGCCGGCTTCGTCGCCGATCAGCAGGTGCAGATGGTGAGGTCGGGGGCCACCCTCATGTGGGTGGCCGACCCCACCTCGTCCACCGACCTCATCGCCCCCGACATGTTCGGGGAGTACTCCGCCTTCGCCATCGAGGACTCGATCTCCAGGGTGAAGGGCGAGTGCGGCGTCCCCGCGTTCCTGCACATCTGCGGCAACACCACGGGGATTTTCCCCGAGATCAAGGCGACCGGCGCCGACTGCTTCAGCTTCGACCACGCCGTCGACATCGGCGACGCGAGAGAGGCCGCGGGGAGGGACCTCGCGATCATGGGGAACATCGACCCCGTGAAGCACATCATGATGGGCACGCCCGAGGGGATCACCCGCGAGGCGTACCGCCTCATCGCCGCCGCCGGGACGGACGGGGGGTACATACTCGCGCCGGGGTGCGAGACCCCCATCTCTTCCCCGGACGCGAACGTGGCCGCCCTCGGGAGGGCGGGCAGGAGCTTCTGGGAGGATCGGTGCCGATTGCCCCTGCCGTCCGGGCCCTCGGCGTACTGCAGCAGCAGTATGCCGGCGACGAGCACCGCCAGGAATAGGAACTCCAGCGGCGCCAGCGCCTGGCCGTAGAAGAGGTACCCGAACGCCGTCGAGACCACCGTCCCGCACCCCGCCCACACGGCGTAGGCCCCGCCCATCGGCATGCCCGTCTTCAGCCCCCGGTAGAGGAACCAGACGCTGAGCAGGTTGATGGAGTAGGTCACGGCCGTCCAGAACGGATCGGTGAAGCCGGCGGACTCGTTCATCGTGGTGGCCCAAACGGCCTCGAAGAGACCGCCCACCGCGATGAGCAGCCAGGGGTTGGCCCTCATCCGATCCCCCCTGCGAGGTGCAGGCCGGCGATGCCGGCGATTATCATCGTGACCGCGAGCACCTTCTTCCGATGCAGGCGCTCGGCGAAGAGCATCCTGCCGAGCGCTATCGTGAACACCGAGCCGACGGCGGTCCATATGGCGTACCCCACGCCGATGGCCACGCCCTCGTTCATCCCGAAGGAGAGGAGCATCAGGCTGCCGAACATCCCCACGGCCGCGAGCGCGGCCCACGCCGCCCTGCTCGCGGGCCTCCCGGCAGCGCCGAACCTTTCGAGCGCGCACACCCATACGGGCTCGACTAGCCCGCCTGCTACGACGTAGATCAATCCGTCCATGCTTATTCAACCCGCGGTCCGACTCCTGCGGGGGAGGAGGGCCGGGCGGCCCCGCTCCGCCGGATACGGACCCGCCGGCACACCGCATCGGGGATGGGGGGAGCGGGTATTTAATCGTCGACGCGGAAGGGCATCCTTCATCCGGCGGAGCATGGCGGAGAAGTCCCTCTGCGAGGCGACCTTCTTGCCCATCCCGTCGACCAGCTCGAACACGTGGTCGACCCCCCTTGCACCGCTCTCGATGTCCTTCTCGGGCTGCGCCACGCCGGCGAGGTGCCTCCTCGGCACGACGATCGAGGTTATGGTGCTCGCGCCCGCGTCGAGGCGGGCCTTCATGCCCCCGACGCCCTCGACGTCGAGGGTCGCGGGGATGAACCTGTCCGGGCGGAGGAGCCTCATGGCGGCGATCGCCTTCAGCTCCATGCCGGAGCCCGTCGGCTCGAGGTTCTGCAGCGGCGTCCCCGTCTGCGGGACGAACGTCATGCAGCGGATCTGCTCGCAGGGCCCGGCGCACATCGCGAGGATGGCGTCGGCGCGGTCGGCCACGGTCTCGCCGAGCCCGACCATCATGCCGTCCTCGGTGAGCATGCCGGCCGCCCTCGCCCACGCCCTCTGGTTGCACCGGAAGTCGAAGTCCTGCTCCGGGCGGAGACGGGAGTACAGCTCCCTGTTGTAAGTCTCCTGGTAGACGGCGAAGAAGTCCGCGCCGGCCTCCTTCAGGCGCGGCATGGCCTCCTCGCCCACCGCCCCCGGCGACACCATCACGGAGACCCCCAGGCCGTGGACGCGGGAGACGATATCGACGAGCCCGGAGAAGCCGTCACCGTACATCCGATCGTCCTCCCCCATGGTCAGGTCGACGAGGTCGATGCCCTCCTCCTTCAGGTCGAGGGCGAGGTCGACGATCTCCTCCGGCGTCTTCCGGTAGCGGTCGATGCCGTTCGTCCTGCGGAAGTAGCAGAACGTGCAGTTGTTGTGGCAGTACGTTGAGAAGTAGACGAAGCCGTAGGCGAACACCTTGTCGCCGAACTTCCCGTCCCTGACGTCCCTTGCGTTCTCGAAAAGTAGCTCCCTGTCCCTGCCCTCCGCGGAGAGCATGGCGATGACGTCCTCCCGGGACGCCTCGGCGCCGCTGCGCACTTGGTCGATGATGTCCCCGATCCCCATTGGTCCACCTGCGATTGCTTATCCGGCCAGCCGCCGGACGGCCCTGGGACCCTTGGGGGGGTGCGGACGGGGCCGCTCGGCCGAACGGCCCCCGTCTAAGCGTTCATGCCGGACGAATGCGCATCATCATACTAAACGATGGCGCGGAAAGTGGGGGGCCGCGGCGGCTTTCAGAGCTGGCTTCGGTCCGCGGATTTGATCCTGGAATACTCTTCCATGACCTCGTCCGCGGCGTAGTCCGGGTACCTCGAGAGGAGGAAGTCGGGGTGCGCCCCGGAGCTGCCGTGACTCCCGCGGAAGGCCTCATCGTCCATGACGCAGTCTATCAGCGTCCAGAGCCTACCGCCGGTGTCGGATACGCCGTAGACCTTCGAAGTGCCGACCGCCTTGCAGATGCGTTCGCATTCTTCATCCGTCAGCCTCACGCTCGCTGTGTGTTCGAGACCGTGCTTCTTCGCATAGTACTCAAGCTTCTTCCTCGGCATCATGCTAGCGGCTGGACGCGGTACGGCGTATTTGAATCATGCCCCTTGCCCGGAATCCTTTTTGTGTCGGTTGCAGAAAAAACCCGGAAACGGTGGTCCGCTCCCGGATTCCCGAAGTGCCAGGCAGAGTCTTCCATGAAGGGGTGCCGTCCGGCGGCGGGCGGGCAGGGTGCGGGCCCGCACCCGGTTTCGATGAGGGGGGTGGTGCAAGGGACGAGATTTGAACTCGCGGACCGCTATGGACTAGCCCCTCAAGCTAGCGTCGTTGGCCATGCTTGACTACCCTTGCAGCACCCAACCCCATAATCATTTGCTTAATAAACCTTGTTGGGATTGTATTTAGCCCAGCACCGCCAATCATCCCCCGTCGATAGGGAGAGGACGGCCGGCGGTAGCGCTTCGGCGCGGCTGAGGAAGTTCCCTCCTCCACGGGCAGTGATGAGCCGGGAAATCCGGCGCGGAGAGATCCGCGGCAAGGGCCCAGAAACGACACAGCTCCGGTAAGAAGCATGACCCGCCAGGCGGCGACGTTCCCGGAGACCTGATGAAACGGCGACTCCTCATCGGAGCAAGTTCGCACAGCCGGGATGAGATGCCTGCGACCGGCGGGTAGAACGCGTAGTTGAATGCCGTCTGAAACAGAAGGGGGGCTACTACTCCCAATCGACGCCCGTCCCCGTTCGGTTTATGAACGGGGACCACATCCCTGTATCATGGCTCTCGGAAACGGCATAAGGGCCGTCGGCTTCGACATGGACGGCACATTCATGCACACCCTCGTGGACTATCCCAAGCTCGAGCGGGTCGTCCTCGACGAGTTCGAGAGCCTCGGCGTACCGGTACGCGACCTGCCCCAGGGAGGGTACAAGTTCACCCTCGACGACGGCAGGAGGTGGCTCGCCGAGCATTGCATGGGCGACAGGATACCCGGCCTCAACGAGAGGATCGGCGCGAGGGCGACGGAGATCGAAATGGAGAACGCCGCCCTTGCCGAACCGTTCCCGGGAGCCGTCGAGGCGCTCGGCCTCCTGAAGTCGCGGGGCTACAAGGTCGGCATCCTCACCCGCGGCGGGCGCGACTACGCGAGGACCGTCCTCGGGTCCGCCGGGGTGTACGACGAGTTCGACGCCGTCGTCGCGAGGGACGACTACCCCGAGGAACAGGCGAAGCCGTCCGCCGTCGCCATGGAGCACCTCGCGGAGAGGCTCGGCGTCGAGTGCTCTGAAATCCTCTACCTGGGAGACGGCCTGGTGGACTACCTCACCTGCGCCAACTCCGGTGCGAGGTTCATCGGCGTGGAGACCGGCCGGAACACCCGCTCCGACTGGGTCGGCATGGTGGGGGAGGGCGTGGAGACCGTCCGCAGCGTGGCCGACCTCATCCCGATGATCCGACGGGGATCGTCAGCACCCCTCCTCCCTGTTGAGAAGGGACGGCGCCGATGGGCCCGTTCAGTCGTACCCGCGCCCGAGGACGTGCTTCCTGTCGGCGGCCTTCTCCTCCTCGAGCTGGTTGTACCTGAACCTCTCGATGTTGTCCTGGAAGGTGGTGTTCTCCGGCAGGAGCCTCTTCACGGTCTGCATGAGCTCGGAGGCGAAGGACATCAGCCCGTGGCTGAGGTTCACCCCGAACCTGGTCTGCCCGCATACCACGTGGCCGGGGTTCATGACGTCGTGGGGGTCGACGAAGGTCTTGAGCTCCCTCATGAACTCGACGGTGTCGGCGTCGTGGTAGATGTCGAGATTCCATGCGAAGAACACGCCGAGGCCGGTGTTCCTGCCGCCGTAGGCGGCGGCCCTGTCGCCCATGTAGAAGTTGTAGGCGAAGGCGGTCATGCCGAGCATGCTCTCGTCGTCCTTGAAGTAGTAGGGCATGAACAGCGCGGTGCTGCGGTCGACGATGTTGCCGACCTGCCCGCCCATCTCCATCTTCATGACGTCGAAGCCCCGGACGCACTCCTCGACGAACTCCCCCCAGTGCTTGACGGGGATGAGGACCTCCGCGGGGATTTCACCGACGCCGACGCGCCTGGCCCTGAACTCGTAGCATCTCTCCTCCCACTCGTGCTCGCCGACGGAGTCGTCCTTCTTCACGCCGTTGAAGGAGGCCATGATCTCGTCGAGCTCGGCTTCCTCGAACTCCACGTTCTTCTGGGCGCCCTGGAGGGTGACGAGCAGGATGTTCTTCATGCCCTCGGGGATGTGCTCCCCGGCCTGGAACTGGTGGGCGAAGTGGCTGGAGTCCGCCCAGGAGATGTGGTAGGGGATTATGCTGGGGTGCCTGACCAGCGCCTGGATGGCGGGATGCATGGCCTGCATGGTCTCGAACTCGTAGGCGATGGGCCTCACGATCCCCATCGGGTAGATCGTCATGGTGGCGGTGGCGATAACGCCGAGCGTGCCCTCCGAGCCGGCGAAGAACTGGTTCAGGTTGTAGCCTGTCATGTTGGAGTTCATCTGGTCGTAGCCGGTCTCGATGACGGTGCCGTCCGGGAGGACGACCTGGAGGTTCCTGACGTTGTCCTTTGCGGAGCCGTACTTGTAGGAGCCGACGCCCATGCCGTTGGTGTTCATCCACGCGCCGACGGTGGCCGCGGGGAATGAGGAGGGGTAGGACCCGATGATGAAGCCCTTCTCCATGACGGCGTCGAGGACCTCTTTCCAGGTGATGCCGGCCTGGACCTTGACGTACATGTCTTCGGTGTTTATCTCAATGACCTTGTTCATCTTCGATGACATGTCAAGGACGATGCCGCCCGCGACGGGCATGCATCCCCCCATCCCCCAGGTGGAGGCCCCGCGGGGGACGACGGCGATCCCGTGCCTGTAGGCGATTTTCATGACCGCGGCGACGTCCTCGACCTTCGAGGGCCTCACCACGGCATCGGGGACGCAGTCGAAGGCCAGGCCCGCCATCTTAGGCAGGGGCGCGAGGTCGTGCGTGTAGAGGAGCAGCTCTTCGCCGTTGGTGTTGACGTTGTCTTTGCCAATCGCATCTTCGAGCTCTTTGATAATCTCGGGGGTTACCTCGCGGGATAGTTTGTCCGAATCCATGTTAATCGTCCTGCTGCAGAGGGGCAGCTCGGGTTTATGCCCGTGGGTAGCCTCTTTTATTAAATAACAGTTGTCGTCCGGGATAGGGGCTGAGGCCGGCTCTGGACACCAGCGATTGGACGGAATCCTCGCCCGCCCTGAAGAGATGGGTGCGACAGCGACAGTCCGAGCATCCGAAGCCCTCCGCGGCAGGGGCCATCCCGCACTCCTCCGCCAGACGTGCCAGCTCGCACTCCGGAAGGAAACGCGGGTAGGACTCCCACGCCTCGGCGCGATCGCATATGACGGTCAGATGATCTATATGCCAGTGCAGCGTTTTTGTGCGCGACAGATGCCGCGACAGGCGCTGGTCGAGGCCGCCCATGGCGCTGCCCACGTAGCAGTACGTCCCCGGTTCAAGGTGCACGGGGCCGAGGGCCCCCGCCTCCGCGTCGGCGGGGGAGCAGAACGTCAGGGCGAGGACGTACGTCCCCCTCCTGACATTCATGCCCTCTCCGCCCGGAGGGAGTCCTCGTACTCCACCTGGGACCTCGACTTGATCCTGATCAGAATGCTGCTGTCGTCAATCTTCGAGGGGGTTATGACGCACACCTCCCCGAGGGGGCGCCCGTAGACCTCCATGCTCTCGACGGCCTCGTGGTTCTCGTCGTAGGGGATCTTCGCGCGCAGTCCGTCGAGGTGCATGACCAGGGGGGCGGGGCGGAGGCACATGTCGATCGGACCGTAGTTCTCGAGGAGCGCCTTCACCTCCGAGGGGAGGACGTACGGCGGGTCCTCCTCGATGGCCCTCCTCTTCTCCCCGAGCACCTCGATGACGCGGCCGGTTATCTCGTCGAGCTTGTCCCTCTCGGAGGTCTCCCTCATCCTCGACGCCTTCCTCCCCACGCCGGAGACTACGGCGTCGCAGGTGCCCTGCACGCCCTCCGGCTCGGGGCCGCAGACGAGGACGGTCGGTGCGTTGATGTGCGAGAGTATCATGCCGGCCTTGGCCTCGACGCAGTGCTTGAAGTTGC
Organism: Methanomassiliicoccaceae archaeon COG_1; assembly: GCA_028561875.1. Lineage (GTDB taxonomy): Archaea > Thermoplasmatota > Thermoplasmata > Methanomassiliicoccales > Methanomethylophilaceae > Methanomethylophilus. Next base: position 57,379 of record JAQQTI010000004.1, on the reverse strand, counting down.
CCATCATGAACACGCAGGCGTCGTACTCGTCGATGATCGTGCTCTCCATCAGGTTGATCTGCGAGGTGTTCTTGCCGCGGCCGCGGGCGAGGCCCATGACCACGGTGAACGCGCCGCTCCTCCTCAGGTACTCGGCGATGTCGCAGATCGGGTGGGGCATGTGGTGCCTGCCGAGGGACGGGCCGACGACGGCGATCTCCGTGCCCGCGAGGGGCACCTCCTTGACCTCGCCGCCCATGTCCTTGCAGAGCGCCTCCACCAGCCCGCGGTCCTCCTCCGGAATAGACATGGTGACGGTGAGCAGCTGGGAGCTCTGGCTCTTCAGGAGCACGACGCCGCCGACGTCCTCGACGAGCTCGTAGAGCTCCTGGGAGCGGTACACCCCCCCGTCGTACATCAGCACCTGGAACGTCGGAGCTCCCCCCTGACCATCTTCCCGTGCACCTCCATCGCCTCTTCGATGTACTCCGGCTTCGTGACCTCCTCGGTGGCGACCGCGGTTATCACGCCGCCGCCGGAGATCACCCTGCGGTTGCGTATGCCCTCGGGCATCACCCTCCACAGGGCGCCGATGATCTCCTGCACCGGCTGTTCCTGCGACTCCACCGGCAGGCCGTCCACCTCCTCGGAGGCGTCCGCGCCGCGGACGGTGATGTCGGACCGGTCGGTCTGCACCACGTCGTCCCTGCCGTATCTCGCCCACAGCGCCCTGAGTACGCCGGGGGCGTAGAGCTCGTCGGAGATGCTCACGTACACGCTCCCCCTCTCCGCGCGGGTGGAGGCGACCGCGCCGATGGTCTTCGCCGCCGGCTTCGCCCTCATCCTCACCGACATGATGAAAAGCGGGACCTCTGGCTTGAGCCTGAGGTAGGAGCGCTCGACGGCGGCCATCTTGCCGACGTCGGACATTATCTCCTCGTACAGCGCGGCATATAGCCCGTTGCCGCTCTCTTCGGTGCCCTGCACTACCGTCTCCGCCATGGGAACGCCTCACAGGAACCCGGAGCTGAGCAGCGCCCCGCCGACGGCGCCGATGTACTGCGAATCCTTCGGCACGATCGGCGGCTCCCCGAGCACCTCGCCGACGGCCTTCACGAGGCCGGCGTTGAGGGAGGTGCCGCCGACCTCGATGATGGGGTGGCGGACGTCGATCTCCTGCAGCTGCTGCTCGTAGACCTGCTCCGCGACGGAGTGGCAGGCGGCGGCGGCCACGTCCTCGAAGGACTTCCCGTCGCCGAGCTGGGTCACGAGGTCCTGGATTCCGAAGACGGTGCAGTAGGAGTTCATCTTGGCGTTGCGCCAGTCGCCCTTGACCGCGTACCTGCCGAGGTCGGCGATGTCTATCTTCATCCTCCTCGCGGTGTTCTCGAGGAAGCGCCCGGAGGCGCCGGCGCAGATGCCGCCCATGGTGAAGTTGTCGGGTACGCCGTCCCTGACGGTGATGGCCTTGTTGTCCATCCCGCCGATGTCGAGGATGGTCGCCTCGCCCCTCTGCCGGTCGGCGAGCCAGACCGCGCCCTTCGAGTTGACGGTGAGCTCCTCCTGCACGAGTTTGGCGTTGAAGTGCTTGCCGAGGGTGAACCTCCCGTAGCCGGTGGTGCCGATGGCCTCGATGTCCTTGAGCTCCACGCCGGCCTGCTTCATGGCGGCCTCGAGGACCTGCGTCGCCGACTGTATGACGTCGCCGGAGCCTGTCCACTCCTTGCCGATGATCTCGTTGTCCCGCATGATGACCGCCTTCGTGGTCGAGGACCCGGAGTCGATGCCGGCGGTGAGGCCGGTCTGCCTCTCCCTGGCGAGCAGTTCCTTCCGGGTCACGATGGTGACGAGGGCCTCCATCCTGGTGAGCAGCTGCGACGCCTTCAGCCTCTCGGTGAAGGAGTAGGTAACCACCGGGAGCCTCGTGTTGTCCTGTATGAAGCGCCTGAGCTCGTTCCTCACGAGGGCGGCCTCGGCGCAGCGGAAGCAGGTGGTGACGAACACCGCGTCCGCATCGTACTTCCTGTCGGCGAGCGACGCGGCACGGGCGATCATCAGCTGCAGCTGCGAGGAGCGGGGTTTCATTCCGAAGCGGTCGAGCGCCGCCTTCACGTCGGCATAGGACACGTCGGGGTACACGATCTTGGCGCCCACCGAGCGGGCGGCGTTCTCGATCTCGTACTGCACGCCGCTGTACTCCGTGCCGCACGAGAGCTGCGCGATCCTGATCGTCACTTCAGTCCCTCCAGGAATCCCTTTATCTGCCCCACCATGGTCCTCGCCTCCGCCTCGTCCGCCGGGTAGCGCACGACGAGCGCGGGTATCCCCCTCCTCCGGAGGAGGTACTTCGCCATCTCGTTCGAGCGGTCGCACCCGACGCACCCGAAGGAGAACGGCGGGTCGTCTATGATGATCGCCGCGTCGGCCTCCTCGATCATCGGGCCCCACACGGCGAGCCTGCCGCGGATCCCCGAGGGGACCTCGACGCCGGCGTACTTAAGCCCCTTGACGACGTCTTCGAGCTGCAAGTTCATGGGCGGCATGTCGACCTCGATGTTGTCTATCTTCTCCTGCAGGGCGGCCATGGTGCTCAGGGGCTCGTGGCCGAACCTCTCCACCAGGTCGAAAAGGATCATGCTGTTCGGCGGGTCTATGAAAACCTTCATCTGTACTCCTCTGCGATCTTCTTCATCTCCGACGCCGGGATCGGCTCCCGGGCGGCCGGTTCTTCGTAGCCCGGGTCGCCCGCGTCGATGGCGTCGAGCGCCGCCTGTATGAGGGGGAGGGCCTCCCACTCCGCCTCAAGCTGCGAGAAACCGGGGCGGGTGCCGTACTGCGCGCGGCAGCGGAGCGGGTCCCCGAGGGGGAACCCCCTGAGCTTGGAGAACACCTCGTTGCGGTACTCCGCGCGCACCTTCGCCATGACCGAGGCCATCGTCGCCCGGTCCGCCTCGATGAGGCACCCGTAGCAGGTCTCCTTGACGTTCAGCGCCTCGGCCATGGTGTTCACGCCGCGGACTAGCTGGTCCGGCGTGAGCTTCGAATCCGGCGAAATCATGAGAAGCCGGGTCTCCCTCTCCTCGCTCATAGGTCCCTCTCCGTGACGTATACCGTCTGGTCGTCCCCGAGCTCTTCGAGGCGCGACAGGTCCCCCTCGAAGCGGCCGAGGATGTTCGTGCCGTAGCCCTCCTCGCCGGTGGGCCCGTACTGCTTGCTGTCCTGCAGCCTCACCCCGATCAGGCCGTGGTGAGGCCTCGACTGGTTGGTTACCCCTATGTCCCCCCTCCTGCATCTCCGGAAGGGGTCCTGGGGATAGAGGTCCTGCCCCCTCCCCTCGTCGCCGTAGAACGTCGCCATCGGCGAGCCGGGGAACGAGAACTGCGTCCTGAGCGTCCCGATCGGCTTGTGGCTGAGGCCGGTCACCTTCTTGAAGTAGTGCACGGTGGCCTCGTCCTCCGCCGTGATTCTGATTCTGTGGACATCCCCCCTGGGGGCGCCGAAGGTCTCGACCTCCCCCGCGGAGAACGCGAGCATCGTCTGCTCCGGGCTCTGGTCGACGACGACGGCGCCGTCGGCCGCGTCCCCGGTGCGCCTCTGCCTGATGCCGTGGGCGGCGAGGAACTCCCCCGCCTCCCTCTGCGTCATACCGACCGAGAGCAACCTCTCCGGCTCGGTGGCGACGGCGACCCTGTCGCCGGCCCCGGCGCGGGCGGCGAGGCACATGCCGCCGACGACCGTCCCCGCGATGTTGAGCGAGGGGCTGAGCGGCCTCCTCTCCCTATATACCATTATGTGCCCGGTACCGACGCCCTCGTTCCTGACGGCGACGGAGCCCGCCTCCCTGGCGGCGATCCTCTCGACGGGGATCTTCACGTCCATGTCGTCCCGGCACCCCATGAAGGTACCGCTCCCCTCGGAGACGTCCATGTACCCCTTCGCGGAGACGATGAGCACCTGCTCGGCGGACTCCGGGGACGCGGGGTCCAGCCTGATCAGTACGCGCGAGTCGACGGCGCAGCCCTCGGAGAGCTTGCATGCGGGGTCCCGGGTGATGATGATGTTCTCCCTGCTCGTCTCCGAGACCACGGGGCGTATGTCCACTATTGGCTCGCCCTCCTCGATGGAGTCCAGCAGGTGCTTGCCCACCGTGACCCTCCCGATCTTCACGCCGCCGGTGCCGAACGACCGCCTCTGCGGGTTCCTCGCGATTATGACGTAGGTGGTGTGGCTGTCGTTCCCGCCCAGCGCGAAGAACATCTCGTAGCGGCGGTAGTCGCCCTCGGCCGGGTCCGGCTCGATGCCCGAGCTGAACGACCCCATGGCGACGACGTCCCTCGTCACCCACCGGGTGCTCACGCCCTTTATGTCCTTGGCCATCTTGCGGAAGAGCCCGGCGTCCCGGGTGTCGTAGAGGCGCACGACCATGGAACCCTTCGGCGTGAACAGCTCGAAGTCGTTCGTGGTCTCCTCGACCTTCTCGGTGGAGAGGTGCACGGCGACGCAGACGTCCTTGGCGTGCCGCTCGCCGGCGAGGGCGTCCTTCACGGTGGCGCCGGGCTTGAGGGACCTCTCCGCCCCGTTGACCGTCACCTTCATTCCCCGCCCCCCCTGGGCAGGACCCTCTGCACCTTGGAGACGATCTCGTCGAGCTTCTCCTGCGGGGTGGTGACCATCCTCACCACGCCGGTCACTATCTCCTTGATCTCCCCCTTAGTGGCGATCTGGTCCTCCGGCGGCATGACGTCGCGGGTCTTCACCCCGATGGCGGCGAAGTCCTCGAAGTCCACCGGGCACTGGCAGACGACTATGGAAGGGAGGTCCACGTTCCTGAGGATCAGCCTCGCCTTGTAGATTATATGGTTCCTGACGTTCCCGAGGTGGATGAGGGCCACCCTGTACTGCCTTATCCTGTCCGCCTCGATGGGGTCGAGGCCGAACCGCGAGCCGGTGGTCATGTCGGGGGCGTCGGTGGGAACGCCGTTTCCCGCGTTCACCACGAGGACGGAGGTGTCGATGCCCGCCTCGCGGAGCTCGTAGGTGATCTCGCAGACCGGCTTCGTGATGTGCCTCTTGCCGGGGCCCATGGCGAGGACCACGACGTCCCTCCCGCTCTCCGAGATGGACCCCCTGTGGGCGAGGCCGCCGCCTACGCCCATGCCCTGCGACTCGCGGCACTCCACGAAGCTCAGGTGCCTCCCTATCTGCTTCTTCAACGCGACCGCCTCGCAGGCTCATGTGGGACATCTCGTCGTGCCCGGGCCCCTCGGGCGGCCTATCGCCGTCCGCCTCCTCGTCGACGTCGAACCTCCTGACGATGTCGTCGGGCTTCCCGACGGTGACGACCTTCCCCCCCTTCATGAACACGGCGCGGTCGCAGCAGTTCTGCACGAAGTCCATGTCGTGGGACACGACGACGAACGTCTCGCCGAGGGTCTCCCTGGCGCGCAGGACGGACTTGGCTATGATTGCCTTGGTGATGGGGTCCATGGTGCCGGTGGGCTCGTCGAGGATGATGATCCTCGGCTCCTTGATGAGCACCTGCGCGAAGGCGATCCTCTGGCACTCCCCCACGGAGAGGGTGTCGGGGTAGGAATCGAGGACCCTCGAGACGTCCTTCTTCTCGAACCCGACGCTGATTAGGACCTGGATGGCCTTCATCCTGGCCAGCTCCGCTGGCATATCGATGCCGATGCAGGTGCTGAGGTTCTGCAGGACCGTGTCGAAGGGGTACAGGGTGTACTCCTGGTGCAGTATGCCGATGTACGGGGTGGCGCGGCCCTTGCCGGCGACGCCCTCCTTCGACATGTCGACCCACTCGTCCCCGATGCGCACCTCGACCGTCCCGCCGGTGGCGGGGGTCTGGCCGGCGATCATGCGCGAGGTGGTGGTCTTGCCGGCGCCGGATACGCCGATGATGCCGAAGACCTCCCTCTCGCCTACGTCGAACGTGACTCCGTCGACGGCTTTCACGACCCCCCTGACCACGGAGAAGTAGTGCTTCTCGGCGGCGGTGAGCCTGATGATCGGCCCGCCGATGGTGGCGACCTCCTTCTTCTCGAAGTGGTAGCCCTCCATGAACTTGGAGGTGACCTCGCTCGGCTTGCCCTCCATGACGACCGCCCCGGCATCGAGCCAGAAGGCGCGGTCGGCCATCCTGTCGATGGCCTCCGGCCAGTGGGAGGCGAAGATCATGCATATGTCGTTCTCCTTCACGTACTGGACGAGTTTGTTGTGGACGATTTCGGCGGTGTACGGGTCGAGAGTCCCGGTGGGCTCGTCGGCGAGGAAGAATATGGGCTCCTTGGCGAGCTGCCGGGCCATGACGATCCTCTGCTTCTCCCCCCCGGACAGGTCCCTGGCTATGTGCATGGTGCGGTGGGACATGTTGACGAACTCGAGGAGCTCGATGGCCTTCTGCACCTTGTTCTGGACGCCGTCGGGGATGGCCTCCATGATGTTCTCGATGACGGTCTTGTCGCCGAAGAGGGCGAACGTCCTCTGCAGCATGATGGCTATGCTGTCCTTCGCCTGCTCGCGGAGCGGGTCGTGCTCCTTCAGGGACCAGAAATCCACCGTCTCGGTCTCGGTGTCCCCTCCGCACTTGGGACAGGCGGTGCCCTCGAATGGCAGGGAGACGTCGCCGCAGGACTCGCAGCGGTTGAAGTGGTACAGCACGCGGCCGGAATCCGGCTTGTACTCCGCGCTCCCCCTGAGCATGTGCAGGAGGACGCTCTTGCCGGCGCCACTTTTGCCTATCAGGCCCACAATCTCGCCGGAGGCGACGGTGGCGCTGAAGTCCCTGAGGACCTCGCGGCCGTCGAACTTCTTCGTGACGTGTTCGATATTGATGAGCTCGACCGACTTGGACATGATGCCACGACCAACCACGCCCTACGTTTTATAGCTTATCCAACGCCCGCCGCCTCCCGCGGAGGCCGTTGTGCCAGTGTTCGGCTAGGCTAAATCTCCGGTGGAGCCCGGCAATGGAAGAGGTTTTTATGGATGAACTATTTATCCATCGGCATGGCCACATCCGAAGCCAGGACGCACATGGGTGGACCCATCCCGAAGTTCAAGGATTACCACATATGGAAGACCCTGTCCTGCCTTTCCGAGGGGGGTCCCATCGGGCGCAAGAACCTCGCGCAGATGATCGGCGTGGGCGAGGGCAGCACCAGGACGATCCTCGCCATACTGCAGGACTGCAGGCTGATATCCATCAAGAAGAACGGCGTCAGCCTGACCCCCGAGGGCAGAAGCGCCTGGAACGCCGTGGCCATGAACACCGCCTACATCGGCTCCAACTCGCTCACCATCGGCCGCTACAACTGCGCCGTCCAGGTCCCCCACGGGGCCCCCAAGGTGAGATACGGGTGCGAGGAGAGGGACAGCGCCATCAAATCCGGCGCTACCGGCGCGACCACGCTGATCTACTCCCGGGGGGCCATCATGTTTCCCGGGAACGACTACCCCCTCGACACCAAGTCCGACCGGGAGCTCCGCGGGGCGTTCGACCTCGCCGAGGAGGACGCGATCATAATCGGCACCGCCGACGACCCGGGCATGGCGGAGGAGGGCGCGGTCACGGCCGGCCTGGAGCTCATCGGCGGGCTCCACATCAAGCGCGGCGCCGAGGAGACCTTCTCCCCCATGAGCACGACCAACGAGCTCATCGCCCTGTCCTTCATGGTCCACGACCTGGTGGGCGGGCTCCCGGTCTGCGCGAAAAGCCGCGACGACCTCGGCATCAGGATCGAGGGCGGGAAGGTCATCGACAACGCCTACACCGGGGCGGTGCTCGAGGAGGTCCTCAGCGTCGGCACCACCATCAGGCGTATCGCCAAGTCCGGGCCTTACAAGGGGATCAGGGTGATCGTCACCCCCCTTGAGGTCAACAACGCCGTCGTCGCCGCCATCGGCGTCGTCGACGTGAGAACCATGGCTGGGATCGACAACCCCATAAGGCTACACGGGGACGACGACCTCTGAAAGTTTAATGTACGAATGGGAGTGTAGATAATCGCATGACAGAAAACGGCCCCGAGCTGCCATTGAAGACCGTCCGCGGCCTCAGGGGGGTGGTGGACGCGTTCTACCTCGACGACGAGACCCTCCAGATAATGCGCGAGGAGGAGGCGAAGGTCCGCGCCGCCGGCGCGACCATAACCGTGGACAACCGGGGGTTCAACCAGGCCCTGGAGCGCGACCACGTGATAGCCATCATCAAGGACCCCCGCTTCAGGCCCCCGCCCGAGCCCACCGTGGAGCTCCTCTCCAAGGACGGCAAGGTACTCGGCCTGGAGGTGTTCCCGTTCACCGCCCAGGAGTACCTCAACAGGGACGACGTGGTGTGGCTGTCGGACGCTTTCGTGATGTTCCCGTCGGTGAAGGGGAACGGCGGGGAGCAGTTCGTCATGCCCCCGGTGAGCTTCCCCGAGCTCAACCCGGGCAACGGGTGCTACGACGTCATCTCGTGCTCGCCCGCGCCCACCTGCGACCTCCTCATGAGGAAGCGCCGCGGCCTGCAGGACGACCCCAAGCTAGCGTCCGTCCTCATCGCCTTCAACGATTCCGGGAGGACGGCCCGAGGCCCCGCGGCGGGGCCCCCTGCCGGCGCCGAGAGGGCTTCGAGGGGGGATCAAACCGTTAAATCGCATGATCAACGTTGACCGGCCATGCTGCAGCTCCAACGCTGTCCGAAACGCCGGAGGGAGGCGGGCATCCGCACCGTGCTCCCCTCCGAGACCCTCGAACGCGTCCGCCCCCTCATGCCCGCGGCGGGCATGCGGCCGCCGAGGGACATCACCGGGCTCGACCGCGTCGGGATACCCGTGTTCTCCGTGGACCGCCCGGCCGACGGCCGCTACCCGGGTGAGAGGGGGCATTTCTACAACGGCAAGGGCGCCACCCCCGAGCAGGCCGAGGCATCGGGAATAATGGAGGCGATGGAGCGCTTCGCGGCCGAGCCGCGGGAGGGGGACGAGCTCGTCTACGGGACGTACGAGGACGCGCGCTCGGCGGGCCTCGCCGTCCGCCCCGAGGACCTCATCCTCCCGCCGGACACGTCGGGCGCATGGGCGGGGCAGCGGATCGCGTGGACGGTGGGGTACGAGATGTTCCGCGGATGCCCGGTGTTCCTGCCGGCGGCCTGCGTGTACCACCCCTACCAGAGCACCACGGACATGCCGCTCTTCCGTTCGCACACCAACGGCATCGCCGCCGGCAACACCGTCGAGGAGGCCATCCTCCACGCCCTCTTCGAGGACGTCGAGAGGGATGCCTGGTCGATCGCGGAGCACAACGAACGCGCCAACTCGGACATCGTCATAGAGGACGGGAGTTCGGCGCCCGGGAGGCTGCTCCGGAAGTTCGAGGACGCCGGCATCGAAGTGCACCTCAAGGACATCACTTCGGACGTCGGCATCACCACCATCGGGGCCGCCGCCGACGACGTGCGGACGAAGGACCCCGAGATGCTCACCATCGGCGTGGGCACCCACCTCGACCCGGAGATCGCCGCGGTGCGCGCGCTCACCGAGGTCGCCCAGAGCAGGGCGACCCATAAGGACGGCGCGAAGATCAACGCACAGCTGCAGAGGGCCGCCCGCGGCATGGGCTACGAGGGCGTGAAGAGGGCCAACCCGCTGTGGTTCAGGGGCTCCCGCTCCTCGAGGTCCCTGGAGAGCATGGGGGACGAGGCCACGGACTACGTCCTAGACGACATCGAGGTCGTTCTGAGACACCTCATGGACGCGGGCTTCGACATGGTGATATGCAGCGACATCACCCGCCCCGAGACGGGCGTCCCCGTAGTGCGCATGACCGTCCCCGGCCTGGAGGTCTCAGCGATGGACCCCGCGAGAAGGGGAGGGAGGCTGAGGGGGGTTCGAGGCCTCCGGCCGAGGGTCTCGAAACATAAGTCCGAGCGGGGGGCCGGATGTTCCAGGCCCGCCTCCGGGCGCTTCCGACCGCGCGGGCCCCGGTCACCAGGGCCTCCTGCCCTTTATGCGGATGGATTCGTTGTACCTTTTAGCCAGCTTGTAAGCGTCATAGGCTGCGCAAACGTACATGAACAGGGGGAGGAGCAAGATAGGAGTGAAATACATTGCAGCCACGGCAAAGGAAACCAGAGCGATGAGTGAGGTGCCTATGAGCCAGATAACCCCTATGGCTACCTTTTCGACGTACATGTGACCCGCCCCGACGAGCAAAAGGGACAGAAGAACCGCTATGCCCACGTTCTTATCCGTCAACACGTACGGGGAGCGGCCGTACTCTTCCCCCGCCCCCTCCTCCCTCAAGGAACAACCACAAGAGCTGCAAAAGTTCGATTCCGTCCCCAGCCTATGGCCGCAGTTCTTGCAATATGCTGGGCTCGACTCCTGATAGTGTGCCATACCTACGGTATCTTGATCCAGGTATGTATGCGGACACAACGGCTTTCCTGAGGCCAGACCCTAGAACGACCTGCCCCCGCTCTCGGGGGCCGTTTCCGACCTCGCCATGTTCGGCATCCGACGTCCGAGGGGAGGCGCCGGCGAGCATCGGCAGGCGGGGTTCGGGCCGTGGGAACCGACGATGTGACGCACGGCCGGCCCGCGAAGGCCGGATGGAAGGAAAAAATCCCGCTCCTGAAAGCGGGCAAGGCGTTTCTGGATCGGGGGCGCCCCCCGCTCTTTCGAGGGGGGCGCCCCGCGGTCCTCGGTGGCGGGGAGCGCTCGCCCTCCTCCGCTGGGCATCAGGTCGTCGATGTCGACGTTCCTCTCCATCTCGTTGAGGTCCTCGACCGTCTCCCCCGACCTGTAGTCCTTCTTCTTGGCGGAGCGCTCCTTGAAGGACGTGGCCCTGTACTCCTTCGGGTCGGCGGGGGTCAGCGTCTCGGCCGCGTAGTACAGGCCGGTGCGGTCCAGTTTGACCCAGACCCTGCCGTCCCGTTCCATCACGTCCTCGACCCTTCCGACCGTCGACGTCGGGAGGTACTTGGCCACGTCCCCTTTTTCCATCGCTTTCAGCCCTTGATGACCGCGGACCTCTCCCCGGCCGGCTGGAACTCCCTGAGCCCGCCGCGCCCGATCTCCTTCGTGATGTTCGCGAAATCGAAGACGAGCGACTTGTCGGAGAAGGCGACCTTGATGAACGGGTTGGAGACGAATCCGTCCTTGCGGGCGACGTGGGCGGCCTGCGGGATTCCCGCGTAGCCGGACAGGTGCCCGACGTTCATCGCGTAGTTCGGGTAGTTCGGGCCGCGGAGCTCCATGGGCAGGCCCTCGTCGGACCTGTAGGCATAGGAGTTCGCGGAACCGCACTGGTCCTGCAGGTCGAACCCGTAGAACCCGAGCCTGCCGGTCCTCTCCTTGTGCTGGAGCATGGACTGGTACCAGAGGTTCAGGCCGCAGTCGGCGACGCCGGTCGCGAAGGCGCCGGCGATGCCGGTGGCGGCGGCGGTGACGGTGGCCCTCTGGGACCCGCCGAAGTGGGTCTCCATGACGGAGGGGTACCTCTCGTACATCTCGAGGGCGTACGAGGAGATCTCGTCTCCGAGGGCGAGCTGCTTGTCGTAGTCGTCGGCCTTCATCTTGCAGAATCCGCCGTACTTGTCCTTGATGACGTCCACGGCGTGGTAGACGTAGTCCTCGAGGATGTTGTCGGTGTAGGCCGCGGTGGCGTACTGGGTGAACCCGACGCCGCCGGACATGTAGCCGCCGAGGTAGATCTGGTCGTAGATGATGGCGCCGAGGGCGACGGTCTCGAGGACGGCCCTGGCGGGGTCGTCGGGGTAGGCGCGGTCGGACTGCACCATGTCGTCCAGGGCCCCGAAGTTGATTCCCCCGGGCTCGTTGGGCCCGCGGGCGCGGCGGGCAGGCATCATGCTCCCCATGTTGATGGAGAGGTGCTTCGCGGAGTACGCGAAGTCGGCGATGGCGGCCTCCCCGGCGGCGAGCTTGTAGGAGGAGATGAAGGCCATCGAGATCTGCATCGCGGCGTGCCTGGAGGTGGTGGCACCGTCCATCACGCGGCCGACCATGGTCGGGACGCGGACGGCCTGCATGAGGGTCTTGCCGATGGCCTTCTTCAGCTTGGCGGCCTGCTCCGTGGGGAAGTTCTTGTTGATGTTGATGAGGAACCTGGGGTCGATCTCGTCCGCGAGCTCGTCATCTCCGGTGAAGACCTTCACGTAGGAGTCGTAGACGAGTGCGGGGTTGCACTCGGCCATGTGCTCCTGGACGACGGCGCCCCCGGGCATGGTGTGGTTGACGACCTCGAGGTACGCGTTGATGGTCTCGGGGGTGACCTCCTTGCCAAGCCTCTTCTCGATGGTCTGGTGGGGGGAGTCGAGCCCGACGAGGACGGTCCTCCGGATGTCGTCCCACGCCTGCTGGATGGCGGGGTTGTTGATGCAGTGCAGGTCGTCGGGCTCTACGAAGATGTCCGTGTGGGACAGCTGGTAGGGCATCCAGGACCTCTGGCCGAGCGGAACGCCGATGTCCTCGTTCATCATGGGGAAACCGCGCTTCTTGGAGATCTCCTTGGCCTCCTTCTGGAACTCGACCTTGGACTTGGACTGTTTCCAACCGCCGTAGCAGTAGTACTTGGTCTCCATCGAGGTCGGGTCCTCGGTGAACTTCTTCTTCACGGCCTCCATGAAGAGTTTGTCGTTGCCTTTCTTGGATTTGGTAGCCATGTTAATCACTCACCCTTGACGTCGAACGGCCTGTACCCCCCGAGGGTCCTGAGCTTGTGGATCCTGATATAGAAGTCCGTGACCTCTTTGTCGTCCCTCATGTCGACGCCGTCAGCCCTGAAGATGGTCGTCCTCTTCTTGAGGTCCGACATGCTGGCGGGCTTGCCGACGTAGACCTTCTTGTCGAGGGGGATGGCGACCTGGTCCTTCACGTAGACGGCCTCCTTCTTCTTGTCGTCCCAGAGGTACCTCTGCCAGGCATCGAACATCAGGCCGTGCTCGTCGAGACGGCAGGCGTGCCCGTGGACGGTCGCGCCCCTGATGCCGGTGAGGGCGGGGTCGAAGGTCTCGTTGTCGATGAGCTCTTTCGCGATCTGCTCGAGGTTCCTCTCGCGGACCTCGATGATCTGCCTCCCGGAAAGGGTACCGGTGTCGATCCCCCTGTACCTGGACATGTACATCCACGCCCTCTGGTAGGGGGATACGGGGGCGAAGTAGACCGAGTCGGTGAACTGGATATACCTGACGCGGTCCCCGTGCTTGGCGCCCTCGATGGGCTCCACGAGCTCCCTGATCGGGCACTTGGGCTCCTTGCCCTCCGCAATCGGGGGGTGGATGCTCTTGTACGCCTCTCCGGGGTTCCTGTGCCCCATGAGCTTGACTACGTCGTCCATGGGGACGTCGCGCAGCTTCTTCAGCCTCACTTTGGGATCCATCAGGCGGCGCCTGTTTTTGGCGGGCGAGGTGGTTCCCGGGTAGAACTGTCTCTTGTATTTAGCCATTTTACGCACTCCTGTAATCATTTAGGGTGGGTCTGTATTTCGAGTACCTGCCGACCTCGACGGTGTACCCGTCGGCGATCGTCCTGTCGCAGGCCTTCCTTATCTCAGCCACTGTCGCCTCCAGCTGGTCGGCGTCGTCGACGAGCAGCTCTATGTAGAACGCTCCGACCATGCAGCGCAGCTCGACCTCGCGGCCGCCGACGTTGATCGTCCGGCGCTCCGTGTGGTTGACCGGCAGCCCCTTGCCCGGGCCGCTGCCCACGGTGGCCGGGATGCTCTCGCCGGACATGTTGACCTGCCTGATGTTCTCGATGCCGTCGATCGCGTTGAGGATCCTCTCGGTGCTCTCGGCGCTGAGAAGGCGGTTGGTCATGATGCGGACCTCGGGCAGGGGGACGCTCGCATACTCGACCGTTGGCTTGGGCATCTACAGACCTCTGCTCCCTCAGACCTTCCTCTTGATCTTCTTCGCCTCGGCCCCGACGAACTGCATCGGGGTGTTGAACTCGGGCATGTTCCCGAAAACGGTCAGGAACAGCCCGGAGGTGGCCTCCGCGGAGAAGGTCTGCGTTCCCCCGTCGAGGCAGTTACCGGCGGTAACGGCAGGGATGAGGGTGCCCTTCGCGTGCTTGGTGACGACGTGGTTGCCGTGGAACAGCCCGGGCCCTCCGCCCCCGTAGATGGAGTGGGAGAAGAAGGACATGCCGACCCCGACACCCTCCGCGCGCCCGTAGTCGACGCCCGGAAGGCCGGACTCGTGCTCGAGGAGGTCGTTGTAGTAAAGGACGGTCGAGGGGACGCCCTGGGCGGCCCTGGCGGCACCGACGTTGACCATGACGGCCGCGACCATGCCGGCGGCGGCGTAGGCGTTCCAGAGGGGAAGGTCCTTGGTGGTGTATACCTTGTACCCGCTGGGGAGGGTCTTCTTGACGGATATCACGCCGTCGTCGGTGGCGCGCTCCATGAGGGAGGCGACCACGGTGCCGACGGTCCCGGTCTTGCCGTTCTTCTTGACGAGGGAGTACACGAGGTTGTCGGCGTTGAGGCCCTGGTAGGCCAGGGTCAGGAGGTGACCCCTTTCGAAGGGGCCGATCGCGTCGCCCATCTCGAAGGCGGCGCAGGTCTCGAAGATGGAGGAGAGCGCCGTGCCCTGCATCGCGTTCTTCTTGACGAGGGCGACGACGTGGTTCGACATGATGTTCCTGAGAGCGTAGCCGGCGCCCTCGTTCTTCTGGGGGACTTCGAGGATCGATTTGATGTTGGACCCCTCGAAGTCGATGGTCTGCGGGTATTTGCCCCAGACCGCGGCCTTCACCATGTTGGCCTTGTACATCGGCACCTCGTACCTGTTTATGATTGCCTCGGTGACTGCGGCGGCGACGGTGGTGAAACCGGTGGTGTACTCGACGCCCGCATCCGTCCTGTCGGAGGGGACGACGACGACAAGGCTCTTGCCGTCATTCTTCACCTCGACGGTCGTGTCGTCGCCCTCCACCACCTGGACCATCTTCTTGATGTCCGCGGCGATCTTCTTGGCGTCCTTGACGAGCGGTACGTCGATCTCCTTACCGGCGATCATGCTTCCGCCGACGACGCCGGTCTTGAGACCCTTCTCGATACCGGCGAGGTTGACGGCAACAGTCCTCTTGGTAAGGGAGGCGATCCTCTGAATCGCCTTGTTGCGCAACGGACTGATGGCTTCCAGCGGCACATCTTTCGCGATGCGTTTGCCGTAGTCATCATACAGGTCTATTACGTCCTTGTATTTTGGCATTACATACCTCCTTTTGCTTCCGCATTGGAAGAAGCTCCCAACGCGGTTCCCCTTGCGATTTTTGGGAATATCGGGATGCCATATAAAGACTACCGAAAACCAGCGGAAAACGCTTGAGGCCGCGAAAATCCGCATGTTTCGGAGGCCGGCCGTTTCCCGGGAATCCGGTTCCGGGTCCGCACGTTTTATTTAATGATTCTTGCCGATAACACCGGATTGCTGGGACGCGCATAAGAAGGGGGCAAGAAAAGGTCCGTTAAGGCGCCGCGTCGGTCGCGCTTGGCCTTCGCCATGACGCCACCCTCGTACCTCTCGAGGCGCTTGACGAAGCCCGGGATCTTGGCGTACGGCACCCCCGCGGCCATCTCGTCCGCCTTCATGTCGGTCTTCCTGCGGCAGCCGAAGCAGCCGAGGGATATGTTGACCTCCCCGGTGATGATCGGCAGGGCGACGGTGTCCTCGCAGGCGCATTGGAACGGCGCGGTGGAGAACGAGGCGCGACCGCCCGCCGCGGCGGTGCTTAGCGGGACCAACCAGTATATCCTCTCGGGGATGTCGACGAAGTCGACGACGTCGGGGACGAAATCCGCCTTCGCGAGGGGGCAGACCGCCTCGCCGACGACCCTCCCGGGGACGGTCATGCGGGCGGCGATCATCGCCGCCGCGGCGGCGGGGGAATCGTGCATGCCGATGCTCGCGTGGAACTCGCCGTTGACGACCTTCCCGGGGGCGGGCATCATGCCGAGGCAGGAGGCGCCGACATGGCACTGCTCGTCCTCGGCATGCATCTCCAGGCAGCTGCCGTTCTTCGCCGCGAACACTGCCTGGCAGTGGCTCATCTGCTTCTCCGGGCGGGAGAGCCCGGGCGGGAAACTCTCGCCCTCGCGGACGAGCTTCACGGCAACGGGCTCGTACCTGAGGCGCATGATGCGCTTCATCTTCTCGGCGTAGTCCGCGTTCGATTCCAGTGCAGTAGACATGGTACGCGTATCAGGAGATGACCGTTAAAGGATGTCGCCCGCCGCCCGCACCGTGCGCATCGGGACGCACGCCGGCTGCGACCCGTTCGTATTGCCGGATTGATGCCGGCGCACGTGCGACGGCCGTTCCTTCCGATCCGTGGGGTATCCGCCTCCGCTGCGCGCCCCGCGCATGGCGGGAACGGTTCCCGACCCGTCATGTTATTATCCGGTCTTGGCTATCCGGTGCCCATGGGAAAAAGAAACCTGATCTCCGTCCTGGACATGCAGGAGGAATGGCCCGGGCTCGTGGACCTGGCCATCAAGCTCAAGGCCGAGCGCGGACGCCACGGCGACCCCCTCGCGGGAAAGACCCTCGCCATGATGTTCGAGAAGCCCAGCACCAGGACGCGCACGTCCTTCGACGTCGCCATCACCGAGCTCGGGGGGCACGCCCTCTACCTCGACGTCACCAGAATGCAGATGGGGCACGGCGAGACGGTGGAGGACACCGCCCGCGTCCTCAGCCGCTTCGTGCACGGCATAATGTACCGCGCCTTCGACTACAAGATGATGGACAAGCTGGGGGAGTGGGCCAGCGTTCCCGTGATCAGCGGCCTCGACGACCTCGAGCACCCCTGCCAGGCCCTGGCCGACATGGTGACCGTCAAGGAGAAGTTCGGCGGCTTCCGCGGCAGGAAGCTCGTCTTCCTCGGCGACGGGAACAACGTCTGCAACTCGCTGCTCTACGCGAGCGCCATCGCCGGCCTCGACATGGTCGCCTGCTGCCCCGCGACGAGGATGCCCAACGCCGAGATCATGCTCAAGGCGGCGCAGATCGCCGAGAAGAACGGGAGCAAGATCATCGCCTCGCACGACCCCCAGGAGGCCTGCAAGGATGCCGACGTCCTCTACACCGACACGTGGGTCTCCATGGGGGACGAGACGCCGGCGGATAAGGCGGTCAAGCTTTTCCAGATGTATCAGATCAACGACGCGCTCCTCTCGATGGCGAACCCCGACTGCATCGTCATGCACTGCCTCCCCGCCCACCGCGGGCAGGAGATCACCGACGAGGTGATCGAGGGCAAGCACAGCATGGTATTCGACCAGGCCGAGAACAGGCTGCACGCGCAGAAGGCCGTGCTGTACACCCTGCTCAAGGATTGAGCGCGGTGCGGACGAGGTCCTCGACCTCGTCCAGGAAGACCCCCTTCCTGTCCGGCGGGATGGTGGCGCCGGCGGCCACGCTGTGGCCTCCGCCCAGGCCTCCGACCCTCTTCGACGCCTCCTTCATGACGTCGGAGAGGTCCAGCCCCCTGTCCACGAGCGCCTTCGGCGCGCGGACGGAGACCTTCACCCCGTCTTCGGCGTCGGCGAACGCTATCACGGGCATCCCCGGGTCGGCGTCCTCCGAGTTCAGGACCATGCCCGCGACGATTCCCACGACGGTCTCGCGCACCTCGGAGCCGGCGTCGAAGTACTGCACGTACCTCCTCTTGCGGAGGAGGTGGTTGGACCTCACGTGGGCCAGCGCGGCGGATATGCTCCTCCGGTGCTCGGTGCGGTTGCGCTCGGCGGCGGCGAGGGCGGAGAGGTCGCCCTCGCAGATCTTCAGCCCGGTGGCCGCGTCGTCGTACCTCCCGCAGGAGTTGAGGGTGGTGGCGAACTCCTTTGAATCGTGCAGGCCCGAACCGGGCTCGTAGCGCTCGATCGAGTAGACCTCGCCGATGAGCCTCCCGATGTCCGCCGGGTCCCCTAGGCGCGACGCGAGGGCACCGGCCAGCGCGACGCGGTCGCCCTCGGGCAGGTCGGACCACGTCCTCCAACCCCCGTCCGGCCCCCTCTGCTCCACGCCGTAGGAGTATAGCAGCTCGGCGCACCCCTCGCGGTCGTCGGTGATCCCCGGCACCTTCGGCTCGTCGCCGTACTGCAGGAACTGCAGCAGGGGCCGGGACTCGCGGCCGTACCACCTCACGCCGCGGGAGACGGCCACGTCGCCGTTGCCCACCGCGTCCCGCAGTATGATGCGGTTCCACGAGACGAGCCTGGACTCGCGGGCGTCCTGGAAGTCGCCGACGGCGCCCACCACCGCGAGGTACGCGAGGTCCACGTTCGCGGGGTCGATCGCCTTCGCGAGGATGTAGGTCATCCCCGCCCCACACACCTCGTACGCGCCCGACACGCCGAAAAGGTGAGGGTTCATCTGGTAAGAGGAGTCGTACCCGTCGAGGAAGGTCTGCCCGGAACGCCACGCGGGGTCGGGGACGTGGTGGTCGGTGACGATGATCCCCTCGCGGGTGAACATTGACATGTACGCCGAGCCGAGGTCGCACACCCATACGACGTCCGCCTCCGAGGCGTTGATCATCGCCACCGTCTCCTCGGTGATCTTCTTTTCGAAGTCGACCTCGCACCTCTTGCCGAGGCGGCGGCAGGCGGCGGCAGCGATGGCGCCGGAGGTGATCCCGTCGGCGTCGATGTGCGTGACGACGAGGACGGACTCCGCCCCCCTCAGGGCGGCGGCGGCCCTCCTCGCCTCGCGGAGGAGGGCGGGGCTCATCTCCTCGGCTCCGTCGTCGCTCATGATGCCCGCCCATGCGCTGCGCTCCAATAACCTTTTTCGGGCGGGGGCGCATGCGGCAGGCGACATGGGACTGAAGAACGCGGAGGTCCTGCCGGGGGTGACCGTCACCAACGAGCGCTGCCTCCTGCTCAGGGATGGGCCGACGGCGGTCATAGGGGACCTGCACCTGGGCTACGAGTCCGCCCTCGAGGCGGACGGGATGTTCATACCCCGGATCAACACCGGGTCGGTCCGCGACGCCCTCAACGTCATCCTCGATGACTACGAGCCGGCGAGGGTGGTCCTCCTCGGCGACGTGAAACACGACTTCCGCCGCTCGAGCTACCAGGCCCGGGAAGAGGTGCGCGCCATAGTCAGGTTAGTCTCGGACGCCGCCGAGACCGTAGTCGTCAGAGGCAACCACGACAACTTCCTTCAGAACATCCTCGCCGACCTCGGGCTCACCGCCCTCGACAGCGTGGACATAATGGGCTACAGGCTGGAGCATGGCCACGTCGACTCCGGCGCCCGGCCGGTGATCATCGGCCACGAGCACCCCTCGTTGAGGATTCCGGGCGGGATGAGCGGGAGCGTGAAGATGCAATGCTACGTCATAGCCGAGAGGGAGGGGGTGGTGGTCATCCCGCCCTTCAGCCCGTTCGCCTCCGGGAACGACCTCAACGGCGGGGAGGGTTCCGCCATGGCCCCCGCCCTGAAGGGGTGCGACCTGGGACGCGCCGACATCTGGGGGGTGTCCGAGATGGGGCTGATGCACATCGGCGGGCTTTCGAACCTCGACGACCTGTCTCTGTAAGTGCCAGCATCTGCACGTTCCGATTCGGGGAGACAGGAAGGGGAGCGGGGCCCGGTCGTGAATTGTCCCCATCGGTTTTATAGGAAGATTGCATCTCCCGCGCCAAGGAGAAAACAATCATGGCAGATATGACTCCCAGGCAAAGAGTAGAGTCCGCGATGAAACTCGAGGACCTCGACAGGCCCCCCGTCGCGATTTTCACCCAGTCCGCGACCGTGGGACAGATGGACATCTCCGGCGCCGCATGGCCCGAGGCCCACAAGAACGCAGAGCTTATGGCCAAACTGGCGGCCGCCCAGGCCGATATTTTCGGCTTCGAGTGCTGCAGGACCTCCTTCTGCCTCACCGCCGAAGCCGAGAGACTCGGATGCACGGTGGCCGTCGACAAGAAGGACGCCGCCCCGATGATCAAGAACCATCCGTTCAAGTTCGACTGCATGGAGGGAGTCTACGATGACCCCTCCTCCATGATGCCCGTGGACGAGTTCCTCAAGGGGGGCCGGGTCGCCGAGGTCATCAAATCCTGCGAGTTCCTCCAGAAGTCCCACGGCGCCAACTACGCGATCGTCGCCGGAACCACCGGGCCCTTCACCCTCGCCGGCCACATGGTCAGCACCGAGAACCTCATCTTCGGCATGATGATGGCCCCCGAGGAGGTTGACAAGTGGGTCGCCGCCTCCGGACCCATCTGCAAGGGGTACGCGCAGGCGCTGCTCGACGCCGGGGCCGACATCATCCAGATGTCCGAGCCCTCCGCTTCCACCGACATGCTCGCCCCCGATATGTTCGAGGAGGCCGCCGGAAAGGCGGTCAGGGAGAGCCTCGGCGCCGTGAAGAAGAAGATGGGCAACGCCCTGCACATCTGCGGCGACGCCTATCCGATCCTCGACCAGATGGCCGGAGCCGGCGTTGAGGGCATCTCCATCGAGGAGAAGGTCGACCCCTTCAAGGCCTGCGAGAAGATCGGCGGCAAGACCGCCCTCATCGGCAACGTCGGGTCCGTCAAGCCCCTCTTCCAGGGCACCCCCGAGGAGGTCAAGGAGGCCACCCTCGACTCCTGCAAGGCCGGCTTCAGCGTGGTCTCCTCGGGGTGCGGCATCGCCACCCAGACCCCGGACGAGAACATGAAGATGATGGTCGCGACCGTCAAATCCTTCTCCAGGTAAACCGTCCGAGAGAGCATTCGGCAAACGCTTTACCGCGGCCCCGGCCGCGGGCCTCCCCGCCCCTCTGGTTTTCACCAAACTTTTATCTACGACGAGCGGATGGCTCGTCCACAAAGTGGCTGAGGTGGGGTAGCTTGGTTATCCTAGGGGACTGTGGATCCCTTGACTCGGGTTCGAATCTCGGCCTCGGCCCCTCCCTTTGTATTGGCGACGCGTCCCACACGCCCCCTTCGGGATAACGCCGCCCGCGAGGTGGCATACGATGGCGTGGAACGGCAGGCTCGAGAAGATAGACGGCAACCGGTGGATGATCCCGCGGGACGAGTTTCCGTGGATGAGGACCGACGCCGTCATCTACTCCAGCGATGCGCTTATCGGGACCGTCCTCGGCGACAACTCCCCGCAGCAGGCGGCGAACGTCGCCTCCCTGCCGGGGATCGTCGGCAACTCCATGGCGATGCCAGACATACATTGGGGATACGGCTTCCCCATCGGCGGCGTGGCCGCCGTCGACGCCTACGAGGGCTCGATCTCGCCCGGCGGGATAGGCTTCGACATCAACTGCGGCGTCCGCCTAATCAGGACCGACCTCACCCTCGGCGATATCGGGGATAGGATGGGGGCGCTCATGGACAGCCTCTGCAGGAACGTCCCCTCGGGTCTCGGGTCCAAGGGGCTCGTCAGGCTCGACGACAGACAGCTCTCGGACGTGCTGGAACTCGGTTCCGAGTGGTGCATCGAGAACGGCTACGGCTGGGAGCGCGACCTCGAGGTCACCGAGGAGGGCGGCCGCATGGCCGACGCCGACCAGGAGGGGGTGGGGGAGAGGCCGCGCAAGCGCAGCAGAGGGGAGCTGGGGTCCCTCGGCTCCGGAAACCACTTCCTGGAGCTCGACGTGGTTGACGAAATGTTCGACGAGCGCACCGCCAAAGCCTACGGCCTGGAGCCGGGCGCGGTCACCATCACCGTACACTGCGGCTCCCGCGGCTGCGGGCATCAGATCGCCACCGAATACCTGCGGGAGATGGAGGTCTTCCTCAGGACGAACCCCGTCGACCTGCCGGACCGGCAGCTCGCCTGCGCGCCGCTCACGTCGAGGCTCGGCGAGGGCTACTACCGCGCCATGTGCTGCGGGGCCAACTACGCCTGGGCCAACCGGCAGATGATCACCTACTGGGCGAGGAGGTCCTTCGAGGAGGTGCTCGGCGGGTCCGCCGAGGACATGGGCATGGACGTCGTCTACGACGTGGCGCACAACATCGCGAAGATGGAGAGGCACGACGTGGACGGCCACGGCCGCGACGTCCTTGTGCACAGGAAGGGCGCCACCCGCGCCTTCGCCCCGGGCCGGAGCGAGGTCACCATGAGGTACCGCGACCACGGGCAGCCCGTCCTCATCCCCGGCGACATGGCAACGGGCACGTACGTCCTCGCGGGAAGGAAGGGCAGTATGGAGCAGACGTTCGGCTCCACCTGCCACGGCGCGGGCAGGCGGATGTCCCGCAAGGCCGCGGTGGAGTCGGTCGACGCGGCGGAGCTCAGGAGGGACCTTGCCGGACGCGGGATCAGCCTGCGCAGCGGCTCCACCAGGGGACTCCTCGAGGAGGCCCCGCAGGCCTACAAGGACGTGAGCGAGGTCATCGAGGTCGTCTGCAACGCGGGGCTCTCGGCGAAGGTGGCGAGGCTCAAGCCGGTCGGGGTAGTCAAAGGCCGATGCCGAGGACCTTCGAGGCCGCCTTGCGGACGGCGCCCTCCGCGCCCTCCGGGCAGGCGACGACGACGGACCATCCGAAGGCGTCGCGGGACTGCAGCGCCTTGGCGAGGGGCGAGGACCGGGTCAGCGGTCTCACCCTGCCGTCCCCGTCCAGGATCGACACGTCGGTCTTCCCGATCTGCACCTTGGAGAGCAGCGTGGACGGCGCCGGCATATCGATGGCGACCTGCCAGGCCTCCAGCCCGGCCTTGTCAGCGACGGCCGCCTCGAGCTCGGTCCTCCGATTGTAGGGGGAGTAATGCGAGAGCATCCTCGCGAGGTCCTCGTCGGTGTCGCCGGAGGTCACCGACACCGCGCGGCGGTAGAACCTCCGGCCGCGCACCCGACGGATGAGTTCCGACGGCCTCCCGCCGCGGGCGATGATCGCCTTCTCCAGGTCGGCATCGTCCCAGAGGTAGACGTCCGAGAGGTCCAGCCCCGACTCGTCGGCGGCCTTGACGATCATCCTGCCCAGGACCCTCACGGTCTGGTGGAAGTAGACCGAGGTGTACATCAGCGAACGGGAGACCATCAGCCCCTCGGCGGCGGGCGCCCCGCCCCGGCGTATGCAGATGCGGTCGTTGTAGACCTCCATGGTGGAAACCAGCCTATCGATATCGATGTTGCCCATGGCCACCCCGGTGTAGTGAGCGTCGCGAACGAGGTAGTCCATCTGGTCGGCGTCCACCGGGCCGTGTATGATCTGATGGATGTAGTCTTTCGAGGGGAAGTGGTCCGCCGGCGCGCCGACGAAGGCGTCGAGGGCCTCCTCCCTCTCGGTGGTGCCCGGGGAGGAGATCAGCTCGCAGACCGCGACGGGGTCGATGCCCGCACCCTCAAGCAGGGAGGATATCGGCTCCTCGCCCCCGAAGAGGTCATCGTCTTCGGGACGGTGCGAGGGGACCCTCCCCATGATCAGGTCGCGGGCAAGCTCCATGTGGCCGCAGCCCGTGCGGTCCTCCATGACCGCCTCCAGGGTATGAGAGTACGGCGCGTGGCAGATGTCGTGCATGAGGGCGGCCGCCCTCACCGCGTCGGAGTCCTCCTTGGAGAGCCCGATGGCCTCCGCCATTCTGCCCGCCAGACGGTATGTGCCGAGGCAGTGCTCGAACCTCGTGTGGTTCGCGCCGGGGAAGACGAAGTACCCCGCCCCGAGCTGCCGCGTGCCACGCAGCCTCTGCATCTCGTGCCGGTCGAGGATCCCCAGGAATGGCCCGTCCACCCTGATGCTCCCGTGGACCGGGTCGTGCACCGTCTTGACGCTCACACGCCCGCCTTCCACAGCTTGTCCCCGACGTTGTTCAGCGAGATTATCGCCTTGCCCGGCCGCTTGCTGCGCAGCCCCGCGGAGTCGCGGAGGGAGGTCCCCACGGCGAGACAGGCCATGTTCTTCACGTCACGGATCCACACCAGGTCGCCCGCGGAGATCCCGTCGTCCGCCTCCACTATGCCGGGGCCCATGCAGTCGGCGCCGTTGGTGATGAACGGCACGGCGCCCATGTCCACCGTCACGAACCTCCTCTCCGGGCGGTACCTCAGCACCCCCCTCACGGTGAGGAAGGGCTTGCCGTCTTTTATCAGGCCGAGGATGTCGTTGCCCACGAAGATGAGGTCGAAGTCCGTGCTCTCCGCCCTGTCGACGGGGAGGGATTCGTCGAAGACCTTCGCCCCGAGCAACGCCTCGAGCTCGCCGGCGAGCGCTTTCGCCTCCTTTTCCCTGAGCCTCTTCCTCTTGCGAATCCTGATGTCTGCCATCGGACCACGCAAGGCATACGACATACATAACCGGGTCGGCGGCGCGCCCTCCCGCTAACATAATAAACAGCGGCCCCGATGGGCTCCGCATGGGGATCAATATCGCGATCTGCGAGACCGAATCGCCTAAGGCGCCTTGCAGAGACCTCAAGCTCAAGTTCGTGAAAGCCCACGTGAAAGCCGGAGACTTCGTAGAATACCAGGGTTCCGACGACGTCGTCACCCTCGACGACGCGAGGAAGGCGGTCGGCGACCTGGAGGCGTTCTTCGCCAGGAACAGGATCAACCCCGAGTCCGACGCCGTGTACATGGAGAAGGTCAAGAAGGCCGATGACGCCGAGAGGCTCAGGCCCTATGTGAGGGGCGCCCCCACCGGGTGGGTCGACCTGACCAAGCTGGACGACGCGACCGCGAAGAAGGTCTACGAGGACTCGATCAAGGGCGACGCGGTCACCGCGTGGACGCTCGTCGAGTTCTCCGAGATGGGCGCCATATGCTCCGAGTGCCCCCTGTCCTGGGACAAGGGCCGCGGCTGCATCGGGGCCTTCGGCCCCGACGACAGCAGGCTCCCGGAGATAGCGCAGAAGGCGGGATGCCCCATCGTGGCCTCCGTCCCCGAGTGCGTGAGGTCCGGAAGGAGGTACGCCGCATCCGACGCGCCCGCCCTCCTCGGGGAGATCGAGAAGCTCAGGCCGGCCCTGGCCGAGGATGGCAAGATGGCGGTCAGGCGCTACTCCGGCCCGCTCGACAGGATGGAGGCCATGGCCAGGGCCTGCGCCGACGGCGAGTGCGGGTTCTACTTCTTCTGAAGGGCCGGAACCGGGTCGGAAGCCGCGGACGTCCCCGAGACGGGCCGGCATGGGGCCCTGGCAGTTACCGTTCCCGTTCCCCGGCCAAGCCCCTCAGGGCCCAGGACATGTTCTGGGCCAGACATTCCAGGCCCTTCATGGCCCCCTTATCCTCCCCGTACTGGGGGGAGTTCAGTGCCCTGAACACCGGCAGGGGGTGCGACCCGACGACGAGCATCTCGTTCATGAGCATCCACCTGCACAGCTCGCCGTAGGCGCTCTCGGCCCCGTCGTGGGCGGACACAGAGATCGCGGCGCCGACCTTCCCGCGCAGGGCATTGTCGCCCATGGCGAGGGTGAGTTGCGCCCTCTCGAGGAACAGCCTCATCACCCCGGTCGCCGCCCCGGCGTAACCGGGCGAGGCGAGGAGGACCCCGTCGGCGGCGCGGAGCCGGGCGAGCAGGTCGTTGAAACCGTCGTACTCGTCGTTGCAACGCCCGTCGCCGCGCATCTCGCAGGTGCGGCAGTCGTTGCAGGGGGTGAGATCGTACCCGTAGAGTTGCACCTGCTCCGTCTCGATGCCGTCCCGGTTGAGGAGGTCCAGGAACTCCATGACGATGTTGCTGGTGTTGCCGACGACGCGGGGGCTGCCGTTGAGCGCGATTACTCTCATCGCCTGCCGCATCCCTGCGCATCGTTAAGGTCTTTCGGCTCCGCCCCCGTCTCGATCGCGTAGAGGGTGTTCCCCTCCGGGTCCAGGAACGAGGTGGCCACGCCCAGGGGGAGACGCTTTGGGTCCAGCGCGAAGCGGACCCCCTCGTCGATCATCCGGCGGTGGAAGTCGTAGGGATCCTCCACGCCGATGAATATCCCCGTGTCGATCCCCGGGGAGCCGGAGCGGTAGATGCGCAGCCGCGCCGACCCGCGACGCATGAACACCTCGTCCTCCGATTCGAGGACGACGTCCATCATAAGGACGTCGCGGTAGAAGTGCATCAGGGAGCGTGGCTCGCGGGAGGGCACGCTCGCCATGAATACCGATTCGGGGAGGCCCTCCGTCGTGTACCGAAAATTCCCGCCGTGCGGGTCGCCTATGGGCATGGGAAGGTCATGCGCGGACGTGGATATCTAGGCGTCGCCCCTATGCGCTCCACGCCCTCCGGCCGCGAGTACGGTACCGCCGGCAGTCGGCCCGACTATCGATCTGAAGGTCGGGCGTCGCCGGGGCCCGGACAACAACATTTAACGTGACGTCGCGATTCCGAGGGCGGAAGTACTGATCATGGCAGGGCCGATGCTAAGCGCAGAACAGATCGAAGACGACACCAAACTCATGGAGACCCTCTCACGGATCAAGCACGTCATCATAGTGCTGAGCGGGAAGGGCGGTGTCGGGAAAAGCACCGTAAGCTCCAACCTGGCGCAGTCGCTCTCCATGATGGGATTGATGACCGGCATCATGGACCTGGACATCACCGGGCCCAACATCCCCAAGATGTTCCACATCGAGGACGAGCGCCTCACCGTGGAGGGCGAGAAGCTGGTCCCCGTCGACGTCCCCCCGTCCCTGAGGGTCATGTCCATGGCGTTCCTCCTGCCGGACAAGGACTCCGCCCTGATGTGGAGGGGCCCGGTCAAGATGGGTGCTGTGAAGCAGTTCGTCGAGGACGTGCAGTGGGGCCCTCTCGATTACCTCGTCATCGACATGCCGCCGGGGAGCGGCGACGAGGCCCTCTCGATCGCGCAGCTCATCCCGAAGGCGGACGGGGCGGTCATCGTCACCACCCCGCAGGAGGTGGCTCTCCTCGACTCCCGCAAATCCGTCACCTTCGCGGCGCAGAGCCACATCCCCGTCATCGGCATCGTGGAGAACATGAGCGGGTTCGTCTGCCCCCACTGCGGCAGGGCCGTCGACATCTTCAAGAGCGGCGGCGGAGAGGCCGCCGCCAAGGACATGGGCGTGCCGTTCCTCGGGAGGATCCCCCTCGAGCCCGGCGTGGTCGAGTCCGGCGACTCGGGCCTGCCCATCGTCGTGAGAGACCCTGACAGCGCCGCCGCGAAGGCCTTCAAGGCTTTCGTGCAGAAGGTGGTCGACATCGTCGAACGCGACACCGAGGTCCTCGCCGGACAGCGCGCCAGGTTCAAGGAGGAGGACGCGCGGAGGATGGCTCAGCAGGAGAAGGGCTGATGAGGATAGGGGTGGTTGCCGAGGGGGACACCCTCGATTCCCTGGTCGGGGAGGACTTCGGCCACTCGCCGTATCTCCTGATCGTCGACCGCGACACCTACGACTACGAGGTCGTGGAGAACGAGTTCGCGGAGGGGCAGGGCGCCGGCTACAAGGTCGCCGAGGCGATCGTGTCCCTCAAGGTCGATGCCTGCATCGTCGGGGGCATCGGCACGCACGGCCTTAAGATCCTTCAGGACGCCGGGATCAGGGTCTCGTACGACAACGACGGCACCGTGCAGGAGTGCCTCGACGACTTCAAGAGAAGGCTTGAGCTCGAGAAGAGGTTCTCCTGAGCTCCCGCGGGCCCTTGCTACCGTACCCCTCGCCGGGAGCTCCGCCTTCCGGGCGGTCGAGGGGCTCGCCGCGGCGAACGTCTCGCCTCCCCATCGTCCGGCGGTGGGCCGCCTGGTCGGACCCCCTTCCTGTCTCCCCAGATGAGTTTGTGGAGTTGCGGGAGCACCCTGACGCCGAGCCTCCTCGCGACGACCTCGTCGGCGATCTCCCGCAGGCCGGTCCCGCCCACCGGGCTGAATATCGCATTCGCCCCGACCGCATGCTCGGCGAGGAAGGCCTCGGCGTAATCGAGGTCCCTCCTGTCGGCGATGACGAACTTCAGCTGGTCCTTCCCCCCTAGGCGGTCCAGGTTGGAGAGCAGCATGCGGTCCTGCATCCCCGACGAGGGGCACTTGATGTCCATGCTGATTATGATGTGCGGATCGTCCGGGACGGCGGAGACGTCCGCCGCCCCGTTCGTCTCGAGGACCACGGTCTTCCCCGCCTCGGCGAGCATCCGGAGGAGGTCGATCGAGTCCGCCTGCTCGAGGGGCTCGCCCCCCGTGAGGCACACGTCCCCGCAACCGCCGATGAGCCGCATGATGCGGTCGAGCGACATCTCCTCCCCGCCCCCCGGGTCGAGGGAGAACTTCGTATCGCACCATGCGCACCTGAGGGAGCAGCCGGCGACCCGGATGAAATAGGTGGGGACGCCGATCCTCGTCCCCTCGCCCTGCAGCGAGTAGAAGTGCTCGACGACCCTCATCTGACGCCTTCCTCATACCGGGCGGGGTCCTCGAAGCCGGCCTCGCGGAACCCCCGCAGCCTGATGCGGCAGGAGTCGCAGCGGCCGCACGCCCTGTCCCCGCCGTTGTAGCACGACCAGGTCAGCTCCAGCGGGGCCCTCAGCTTCATGCCGAGGCGGACGATGTCCGCCTTGGACAGGTCCAGCAGCGGCGCTGCGATCCTTACCGGGTGCCCCTCCACGCCGGCCTTCGTGCCCTTCTCCAGCATCCTCTCGTACGCCTCGAGGAAGTCGGGACGGTCGTCCGGGTAGCCCGAGTAGTCCACCGCGTTCGCGCCTATGTAGACGCGGTCGGCGCCTATCGATTCCGCCAAGCCGGCGGCGATGCTCAGGAACACTATGTTCCTCGCCGGGACGTAGGTGACGGGGATCCCCTCGTCAGGCCCCCCCTCGCGGTCCATCGGCACGTCGATCTCCCTGCGGGTGAGCGCGGAGCGGAAAGAAGACAGGTCCAGGTCGACGACGGCGTGCGCCACGCCGTAGTGCTCGCACACCCTCCCCGCCGACTCGAGCTCCCTGGCGTGCCTCTGCCCGTAGCGGAAGCTCAACGCCGTCGGAGCGTAGCCGTCGGCGATGGCCTGGGCGAGGGCCGTCGTGGAGTCCAGTCCGCCTGATAGGAGCACCACGCAGCGCTTCACAGGACCACCGTGTGCCATGCGGTCTGCCCCCTCTCCTCGTCGAGGCCGATGGAGAGCGAGCGGACGTTCGCCGGGACCTCCGCCTCGGCGGCCATCCTCTCCGCCATGTACTTCGCCATCTCCTCGGCGGTGGTGGTGGGGACCGGGAGCAGGCGCACGTCCGTCTTAGGGAACGTGTACCTCTTTCCGAGGGATTCCACGTGGACGCCCTCGCCGTCGACGTCGATCCTGACGACCTCCGACCGCGCCGGTAGGAGCACCGCGTGGTCCATCTCATCGACCATCTCGCGCAGCTTCCTCTTCAGGACCACGAAGTCCATTATCATCCCCTGCTCGCCGATGTCGCCCTCCAGCCTCAGGTGCACGATGTAGCTGTGCCCGTGCAGGCGCGAGCACTTCTCGTGCCTCGGGATGAAATGGCTGGCGGAGAACCTTATGCCCGAATATCCGCCGTCAATCTCCAGCGTGCTCATTTCCTCATCCCCGCGAGCTTCAGCGCCAGCGCCAGCGCGTCGGTGTAGTCGGTCTTCTCGCGGGAGGTGTCCACGAACACCCGGTCCGAGTTTATGACGGGCGCGCCGAGGGTGGCGTACCCGCCGATGAAATGCAGCACCCGGAATATCAGGTTGCCCGCGATGCCCTCGGGGGCGAGGATGATGTCCGCCTCGTCGATGGCCCTCTCGATGAGGATCTGCGCGTGGTACGCGTCGTACCCCTTTTCCTTGAGGCGGGAGACGACGTCGAGGGCGCTGTCGATGCTCCGGTCTACGGCGGGGCAACGGCCCCGGTCCTCGCAGCGCCCGCCGGACATGACGGCGATGCGCCGCTCCTCCATACCGAGGCCGTCGGCGAGCCTCACGATCCTCTCCGCCATGTCGACCTTGTCCTTGACGGCATAGCCCTCGTCGATGCCGACGGGGGCCATGAACACCACCCTGCCCCCGACGTCTATGAGGACCACCCTCTCGAGCACCTTCAGGCCGAAGGCCTCCCTGATCAGGGGGAGGAGGTGCGACGAGGGGAGGTCGCCGCGGACGGCGGCGTCTATCCCCCCGGAGGCGAGGTCCCTCGCGAGCGCCTCGGACGATCCGTACGTGATTATGTTGGGGTTATCCATCGCACGGACGCTGGCCTCGACGTGCTTCGATTGCGGGCAGCAGCCGATGCCGACCTTCACATCCCCGGCGTACGCCCCCGATAGCAGTTCAGATGTGAGCATATGGCGGATGCCATCGTGCGTGCGTATTTAACCGCTATGATGGCCGGGCGGGAGAGGCCGGCCGCCCTCGGATGGAGTCGAACGCGTAATCCTCCCACGCCCTCCTCCCCAGGACGATCTCCAGCTCGGGGACGGTGAGCATCGGGCGAGGGTACCTCGCCTGGTCGTCCATCGCCACGCGGGGGCAGGCGGTGCTGACGAACGCGTCGACCCTGTACGGCAGGAGCGCCTGCGGGGAGACCTCGTCGGCCACCATGCGGTGGGCCTCCCTGCCCGCCTCACGCAGCATCGCCTCGGCGCGGTCCGCTTCGCGGGGACGATACTGCCCGACCTTCCCACAGAGCACGACGAGGAACGACCTCGCGCCGCGGGCGGCCTCCATCTGCGCGAACCTCTTCCTCAGTATGCGGTCGCGGAGGTCGTCGACGCTGCGCGCTTCCCCGGTCATCGGGTCGAGCACGATCAGCCTCCTATCCACGCCGAAGGCGGCGGCTAGCGGGTGGAAGTCCCCCTCGCCGATGAACAGGAAGCAATCGACCTCGCCGGAGACGGACAGCGCCGCGGAGCAGTTGCAGCCGAGCACCTGCCCCGGGTAGAATATCCTCCCGTCCCCCTTCCCGATGGCGGCCGTGCGCCCGGACCCCTCGATGATCCGCTTCGCATCCTCCAGGAGGCCGACGTACTGCACGGAGGCGAGCAGCCCCACCCTGTCCGGCAGGGAGCCGAGCACGGCCCTGAGCGGCCCCTCGATGGCGACCTCCGCCCTCGCCTCCACGAACAGCACGCCGTCGTCGTCCGCGAGGCCGGGTATGGGGGAATGGCCGAAATGGACCAGCCCCTCGGCGTACTTCCTGTAGTCCGTGAAGAGGTCGCACGCGCCGTAGCACGGGCAGCCGAGTATTACGGCCCGCACGCCGAGGTCCGACCAGATGCGGCCGGAGACCTCGGTGGCGCGGGCCTTCAGGCCCTCGGGGAACTGGAGCGCCACGGAGGAGATCCCCCTGTCGCGGATCCAGTCCTCGACCCTGTCCATCTGCAGGTCGAACCGCATCAGTGGATGAGTTCCAGTCCCCTCTCCACGTCGATGTAGCAGGGGGACGGGAGCTTCATGGACGCCCTCCAGAGGGCGTCCTTGGCCTGGACGGCCTTCTCGGAGGTGACGTAGACGGTGTAGATGGCCTGGTTGCACTCGAGCCTGGCTGCGGTGCCGACGGTCTTGCCGAAGGCGCGGCGCATGCCGCTCGACACACGGTCCGCGCCGGCGCCGGTGGCGAGCTTGTTCTCCCTGAGGACGACGTGGGGGTACGCCCTCACCTTGAAATGGTAGGCCTCGCCGAGGGGGCTGAGGACCCGGTTCGCGGCGATACGGCCGGCCTCGATGGCGGTGTGCCTGACCTGCACCCTGTTCTTCACCCTGAGGGTGAGGACGACCGGGAAGTCGGTGTCCCTCTGGAGGTTGCCCATGTCGAACTGGCTGATGCGGACCGCGGGGACGCCGCCCATATACTCGCGGCGAGTGTAGGCCTGCCCCTTGATCTCCCTGTACATTGATGCCGGCTTTCTTACCATGATTGCCACCTGTCGCTGCTGATCGGAACGCCCAATCCCGGTTCGCTATATAACCGTTGGGTAGGGCGCGTTCTGCCTCTCCCATCGTCACGCGGTATATAAGGGCGTCGGCGCTGGGAGGGGGGCGGGGGCTCGCGTGAAGTCGATGGCGCCGCGGTAGCCGGACCACGAAGAGCGGAACCGGTCTGGCACATGGACCGTCGTGGGGAGGCCCTCGAAGACGCCGTCCGGCATCTCTGGCATCTCGCCGTGGAAGCGGGCGTCGGCGAGGGTGCGGCAGTGGAGGAACGCATCGGCGCCGATGCTCCTGAGGGTGCCGGGGAGGTCGACCGAGGAGAGGGAGACGCAATCGGAGAAGGCCCTGGCCCCTATGGATTCCAGCGATTCCCCGAGGTTGACCGAGAAGAGGAACCTGCAACCCTCGAAGGCGCCGTCGCCGAGGACGGCGAGGCCGCCTGAGAAGGTCATGCTCTCGAGGTTCACGCAGTTGTTGAACGCCCACCTGCCGACCTTCGAGATGCCCCCGAACTCCGCGACCCTGATGTCGCAGTACCCGAACGTCCTCTCCGGGATCTCCCCGCACGGCGTGCGGTAGTCGACGCTCCTCAGGCCGCTGCAGCAGTAGAACGCGCCGCCGCCGATGGACTCCACCGACTCCGGCACGGCGACGGACCTTACCGCCTTGCAGTCCCTGAACGATTCGAAGCCTATCGTCCGCGCCCCGGCCAGGTCGAGGGAGCCCAGGCGGTAGCACTCGCGGAAGCACTCGTCGCGGTAATCCGCCGCGCCGGAGCCGGAGGCCCTCTCCAGGTGGGTGCACCCGTAGAAGGCGCGCACGCCTATCTCCGGGACGTTGCCGAGATCGATAGCCAGGATGCCGGTGTCGTCGCGGAAGCACTCGTCACAGATCCTCGCCACCGGCTCGCCGCCGACCTCGTCCGGGACGACGTACGATTTCCCCTCCCTGCCGGACAGCACGTACGCCTTGCCGTGCAGGGAGAAGCACTCGAGGACGCCGTCCCCCGAGAGGACCTCGGACACGGGGACGCGCGCGTGCGCCTCCGGCCACCCCTTGGACGTGGCGAGGACGGAGACGGAGACCCCGCCCGGGACCGCTATGCCCTCGCTGTAGTCCCCGAGGAACAGCACCTCGGACGCGGCGCACCCCTTGAGGGCCCCCTCGGCGACCGACGTCACCGTCTGTGGCACGACCACGGTCCCGGCGCGGCAGCCGCTTAGAGACTCGATGGCGCGGAGGGTGTACCCCTCCAGCGACGACTGCACGAACACGACGTCTGCATCCCCGGTATCGAAGTAGCGTACGGTGCTCCTGTAGTCGTCCTTCTCGGCGCCGGCCGTAGTGTACCCGTACGTGCCGTCGGGCGAGCGGTACTCCGAAGCGCGGGGGTTTCCCTTGTCGTCGTCCGCCCCGAACGCGGCATAGGTGGCCGCCGCGGCGACCAGGACGGCGGCGAGGATGGCGATCAGGTATGCGGAGCGCATGTCTATCACAGCACGTAGTAGATGTCCTGCCTGTTCAGCTCGTCCATCAGGGCGGACAGCGGCAGGCCGGTGTCGACGGCGATGGCCATGAGCCTCTCGCCCGTGCCGACTCTCTTGATCACGGTGGACATCTCCTTATCGCCGGCGCGGCGCGCGGCGCGCCTGGCGAGGGCGTCCTCCCTCTCGTGCTCACATGCGCGCGACCATCTCGCCGACCTGCACTTCGGGCAGCGGTAGGGTAGCCTGGTACTGGAGCGGGAGATCCAGGCGTAACCGCAAATCCGGCACATGCAGCCCGTCGCATCGTCCCTCCAGCGTGATGACCTGCACTTCGGGCACTTGGCCGGGCCCTGCGGGTTCCCGCGGTTCGGAACCCACCGGTACCCGCAGCGCCGGCACAGCGACTCGCGGCAGCCGTCCTTCCAGTTGCGGCTGCCGCAGGAGGGACAGCGCGCGGGGTCGGCGTCCCCCCTCTTCTGCCATTCGCGGCCGCAGCATCTGCACACCGCGATCCTGTCGTAGCGAACGGTCGGCGTCCCGGACGCACCCCCCGCGATTCCCCAAGGTAGTTGGCCATATGTTCCAAGATGGGTATCGCGCACAAAAAGGTTCCTTCGCCGGGGTCGGTCCCGGTGCCCGGCGAACCTCTTCGGCAGGACGTAGATCTCCCCGTCCTCGTCGAGGCCGACGCGGGCGTCCACCTCGTAGACGTCGCGGATGAGGCCCTCGGTGATGACCTCCTTCGGGTCGCCGATCGTGACTATCTCCCCCCTCTTCATGATGATGCAGACGTCGCAGTACCGCGCCATGAGGGAGATGTCGTGCTCGGCGACCATGACCGTCATGTCCGTCCGCGACATGCCCTGCAGGTACTCCATGACGTCGAGCTTGTACTTCATGTCGAGGTGCGAGGTGGGCTCGTCCACCAGCATGAGCTTCGGCTCCTGCACGTAGGCCTTGGCGATCAGCGCCCTCTGCCTCTCCCCCGAGGAGCACATCGACACCTGCTTCCTCCTTAGGCCGTCGAGGCCGAACGTGCGGAGGGCCTCGCGGACCTTCTCCTCGTCCTCGGGCGTCTCCCACCATATCCTGTCGACGAAGGGGTACCTGCCGAGCATGACCATGTCCATGACGGACATTCCGAAGGTGTCCCCCGGCTCGGCGGGGACGGTCGCCACCACCTTCGCCACGTCGGCGAGGCGCATGCCGGATACGTCCTCGCCGTCGATGGACACCCTCCCGGCGGTGAGGTCGTGGATGCGGCAGATGCACTTCATCATGGTGGACTTCCCGCACCCGTTGGGGCCGATCAGCCCGACCATCTTCCCCCTCCCCATGGAGAAGCTGATGTCCTTCAGTGCATGGAAGTCGCCGAAGTCCTTGCAGAGGCCCTCCACGCGCAGCAGGTCATCCGTTGTACGCACGCCCCTTCTTCAACAACATGTAGGCGAACACGGGGGTCCCGATGATTGCGGTGATCGCCCCCACCGGGAGCTCCGCGGGAGATATCAGGATCCTCGCTAGCAGATCGGCGAAGAGCATTAGCATGGCGCCGAGGATGATTGACGCGGGCATCACCAGCCTGTGGTCGCTGCCCAGCGCCATTCTGCAGGCGTGGGGGATGACCAGGCCGACGAAACCGATGATGCCGCAGAACGCCACGCACAGGGCGGTGAGCACCGAGGCGATGACCATCATCGCCCGCTTGAACCTCCTGACGTTGAGGCCGAGCTGCTTCGCCTGGTCCTCGCCCATCATGAACAGGTTGAACTCCCTCGCCCACACCATGGAGAGGAGGGACACCCCCATTACCGGGATGAAGACCATCCACGCGTTCTCCCACGATACCTGCGCGAAGGACCCGAACATCCACCACATGGCGTTCACGATGTTGTCCTTCCCCATGGAGAGGAAGATGGTCTGGAAGGACGAGAACGCGAACCCGACGATGACGCCCGCAAGGATGTAGTTCGTCGCCGACCCGCCGGAGCCCTCCGCCACCGCCATCGTCAAGGCGAAGGCGACGAGGCCGCCGAGGATGGCGGCGACGGGGATGATGTAGATCGAGCCCGTGTCCATGAACGGGAGCGACGCGCCGAGGGCGACCACGGCGATGGCGAGACAGCCAGCGCCGGAGGACACGCCGGTGATGTACGGGTCGACCAGGGGGTTGCGTATCAGAGCCTGGTACATGCAGCCGGCGATGGACAGCCCGGCGCCCACGGCGATGGCGGCGATGGTGCGCGGCAGCCTCGACGCGTAGATGAACTTCTCCGTGGAATCCATGTCGGCGACTTCCTTGCCGATGGATGAGAACAGCGCCGCCAGGGCGTCGCTTACCGGGATGATCCCCCCCGACGATACCGATATGGAGATCAGGAAGGCGATCAAGGACATGGCGATGCCGAACACCACTATGACGGCGAACCGCCTCTTCTTGCGCGCGACCTCGCTCTCCTCGCCGTCCGCGGGGGCCATGCCTTCTGCCAGGCCGTTGAACGCGGCCCTCAGCCACCTCCTCTTATTTCCGTCTCCCATATGAAAACACTCTTCGAAATCAGTAGAACCGCTTCAGGAACGCCAGGCACACGACCGCGGCGGCCGCCAGGGCCGCCCAGGACCAGTGCCTGAGTCCGGCCTCCACCTGTATCTCGCCGCTGTCCCCGATCTGCGGGCCAGCCACGTCCGAGATGCAGTACACCGCGCCGTAGTCATTGCCGACGTAGACCTTCCCGCCGAGCACGGTGGCCGACACCATCGAGTAGGAGTCCCTGGAGTAGGGCGAGAGCTTTATCCTCCACAGCTCCGATCCGCTCTCGGCGGCGAGGGCGGTCACCCCCCCGCCCGACGGGTAGTAAATCCCCGCGGAGTAGTCGTTGCCGTAGAGCACGCCGTCGGCGAGGGTGAGCGCCGCCTTTATCCACGCATAGTCTTTGGAGACCCAGACGACCTTCCCGTCGCCGTCGAAGGCGTACACCGCCATGCGCACCGCCTGGCTGCTCCCGTCGGCGAACCCGAGCTCCTTGGCCCCGTTGGCGGACGGCTGCACGTAGGAGTAAAACCTCCCGCCGGCGACCACCCCCCCGCCCACCATGGCGTCGATCGTCCAGTAGCGGTCGGAGCCGCCCGGGCCCCTCCCGGTGGCGGCGTCGATGCACACCGTGTAGCCGGTCTGCGGCGACAGCCCCCCGTCCGTGCAGGACACGAGCAGCCTGCCGTCCCCCATGTCGGTGATGCCGGCGACGGAGCCGGGCGTGCCGGGGTGGGGCTTGTTGGCGCCGTCGAGGTCAATCAGCCTCTCGGTGTAGACCTCCCCCCCGGTGGCGGCGTCGAGGGCGTAGAGATAGCCCTCGTAGCTACCCATGAACACCATCCTCCTCCCGCCGGCGTCGGTGACCAGCGGGGCGTGGAAGTAGAAGCACCCCCTCTCCCCGGTGTAGCCCTCCTTCTCGCCGGAGGCGGGGGGGAGGTAGTCCCACAGGAGCTCGAAGCCCCTCCCGCGAGTGACGGTGTAGGCGGAGATGTGCCCGTCGGCGGTGCCGAAGTACAGGGCCCCGGAGTCGTACACCGGCGTGGTGGCACCGGTGTAGAAGGTCCTCCCCCTCCAGGCCACGTCGCCGTCCGCGGTGTACGGGAACCCGTCCTTG
The DNA here is from genome assembly GCA_028561875.1 of Methanomassiliicoccaceae archaeon COG_1. Lineage (GTDB taxonomy): Archaea > Thermoplasmatota > Thermoplasmata > Methanomassiliicoccales > Methanomethylophilaceae > Methanomethylophilus. Next base: position 20,477 of record JAQQTI010000004.1, on the reverse strand, counting down.
GGGAGGGCGAGGGTGTCGATGAGCACGCCCTCCCCGGCGGCGGCGCTCGCCGGGATGTCGAAGCAGTATACGTTCCAGTTCGTGGCGGTGACGACCAGCATGTCGCCGACCACCACCGGGGAGGTCACCTCGTACCCCTGCCCGTAGGCCATCATGAACGACCACACGATGTCGCCGGTGGAACGGTCGAGGCAGTAGACCCACGGGTTCTTATCGGTGCCGCCGGCCCCGTACCTCCCGCCCGTGGTGTGGAACAGGTAGTCTCCGGCGACGATGAGGGACGAGTCGACGTACCCCGTCGTGTACGTGCGGTACCATTCCATCGGCGACTTCGGGTCCATGGTCCCGCGGGACCCGGATATGCCGGACGACGCGGAGTCTCCGCGGTGCATCGTCCACGCCTCGCGGGAGGGGGGGGTCTCGGCGGGCGCTATCGACCCGTCGGGGTAGAAACCGTAGGCTATGGCGCCGCCGGAATAGGCGCCGTCGGACGACTCCCTCCATGCGTCGCCCTCCCACCGGTAGAGCCTCCACGAGCACTGCTGCGGGCCGACGCCGTGATTGGACATGTTCCCGATGGATGTTACGGTCCCGCCGGGGGCGTCGAACCCCAGGCCGGCCGCCTTCGCGGCGGCGCGCGCGGCGTCGGCGCACGTCCCGCCGGCCTGCGCGTCGGACCAGTAAGTGATGCCGTTCCCCATGTCGATGAGCACGGTGTCCGCCCCCCCGTCGGCGTCCGCCGACGGCACGTAGGCGGGGATGCAGAGCACGGCGAGAAGAACGGCCGCGGCGATGCGGGCCCTCATGCGAACACGTCCTCCGTGTACTGTATGTAATAGTGATACTCGTCGCCGATGTACTTCGGTATGGCGTCCAGAGGGTCCAGGTCGATGAACGCTTCCTGGTTTAGTATCTTCGCCACCAGCTCCGTCGCCTCGGCGAGCCTCGGCCCCGGCCTCTGCATGACGTCGGCGGCCTCGCCGTACAGAACGTACACCTCGCCGTTCTCGTAGGCGGGAGTGCTCTTCCACATCGGGTCGAGCCTGTCGAGTAACTTGTCGTACCCGGAGTCGCCGTCGACGTTCGAGGCGGAGAGGACGATGATGACCTGTGGCTGCTTGATGTATATCTGCTCCTTCCCCACCATGAACCACGACGAGGACTGCGACTCGAAGACGTTCCTCCCGCCGGCGTTCGCAATGATGTCTGACATGAACGTGTCGGAGCCCGCGGTCCAGGGCGAGGGGTCGGCGGACAGCGCCGCGAACACGCGCTTGTTGGTCTCGCCGGCGATGCCGGAGACGATGTCTATCGACCCGCGGAGCTTGACGACGAGGTCGCGGGCGCTGTCGGACATCCCGAGCGCGCTGGCGATTATCCAGAGATTGTCGTACATGGCACCGATGCCCACCGCGTCGTACAGGACGACGCAGTTCACCCCGGCCTTGCGCAGCTTGTCGGCCATGATGACGTGTTGCCCGACGCCGCCGTCGCAGAACACGAGGTCGGGCTCGACGTCGATGATGCTCTCGTAATTCGGATCGATGTACCCGCCGACCTTCTTTATCTCGCCAGAGGCCTTCCTCTCCCTGATCGCCGCGGGGTAGTCGCTGTAGAGGTCGGTGCCCACTATGTGCTTCAGCCCCCCGACGGCGACGACGCTCTCGGTGATCGAGGGGGCGAGGGTGACGACGCGCAGGCTCTCGCCGGTCCTGAGGGACCTCCCGCCCTCGGCGTAGCTGTAGTAGCCGAAGCCGTCGTAGTCGGCGCCGGGGATGAGTGCTTCCGCGCCGGAGGCCCGCGCCCACGACACCAGGCGGTACCCGCCGATGTCGGAGGCGGGGTCGGCGTCCTTCCACTTCCCGCCCTCGAGGACGTAGAACCCCCACTTGACGCCGATGAGGTTCTCCTTCTTGTCGACGGAGTAGACCGAGCCGTCGTCAAGGCGGACGAGCTGGTAGCCCTTCATGGCACAGGCGCGGTCGATCACGCCGTCACCCGTGTCGCCAGGGGCCAGGGGCATCTCTATCCATTCGGCCTCCCAGTACCCGAAGTCCAGGACCAGGCCCTCCCGGTCATCGGCCGACGACTCGGTCAGCCCGACGAAGGGGAGGGAGGCCGCCACGACCAGGATGATCGCGGCGGATGCTAGCAGTTTAATCCTTATCGCTTCCATCTAATCTCTCGTCTTCCGAATGGGCCCTGCGGACGAGCATGAGGCCGATCGCAACCGCGGCGACGGCCATTACGGCGACGGCGATGTAGACCGCGGTGCCGTTGCCGGAGCCGCCTCCCCCCTCCCCGCCGCCGTCGGCCGATTCGCCGATGAAGTACTTCGACAGGTGGTGCGTCTCGAACGTCACTTTCCCCCCCTCGCGGTCCCAGGTGCACGGGAACCTCTCGACCTTCGACTGGTCGAGATAGAACACCGCCACGTCGGAGCCGAATTCGCCGTCGTAAGGCAGGGTGATCTTGAAGGGCCTGCTGGACCATTGGTCGAACAGGACGTTGTTGACCTTGACCTCTATGCTGTAGACCTTGTTCGAGCCCGCCACGACCCTTTCCGCGTCGTTAAGGTCCCTGATAACCGAGAGCCGCTTCATCTCGATGTTGACCGTGTTGGCGATGATGAGCGCCGATGACGGTACGGTGATCCCCAGCGTCCCCGTGCTGTCGATGAACCCGTTGTCGATCAGCCCCTTGATCTCCTCCGCGCTGGTGTAAGCGTTCGACGCCTTGGCCTCGTTGGTCAGTTCGACGGAGACCGCGACCGATGCGGCGTACCCGCCCGCCGACACCGTGACGTTCGCGTTGCCCTCCCCCTTGGCGACGGCGACGCCGCCCCCCTTGAAGTAAAGGACGCTGGGATCGTCCGAAGACCATTCGAACTTGGAATCCTCGATCTCCATCGGCAACGTTTCGGCGAGGAAGATGTGAGTCGCCGACGCTCATCTTGGTCGCCGAACTGACGATCTTCACGCCCGTGGGCTTCATCCCCGCCGAGGCCTTGAAGATGGGGCGTATGGTGACGTCGGAACGGACGTTGGTGTACCCGCCCTCCCAGCCCTTGAAGGTGAACGTCACCCCGTTCTCCGGAGATTTGGCGGCGGTCTCCGGCGGGTGGCCGATGCCCCGACCTCACCGTCTCGGATTTGATCGTCCTGCCGTCCCCGTCGACGAACGTCACGACGTACCTCGAGGGCGTGAGGTCGCGTCGGCGGGCGTCACGTCAGGGCGGGTGTACTTCGTGGGCTCGGGTTCCTCCCCGCTTCCCAGGGTTATCTGCCTTAACAGGGCGAAGTACCCCGTCACGTTGGGGTCGTAGTGCCCGAGGGTCTCCCCGTAGATCCACTTGGAGCCGTCCCAGTAGAACTGGGACCAGTACTTCCACGCATCCTTCCCGACGTTCACGTCCCCGAGGCCGAGAAACGAGAACAGCCACCCGATGTAGTCCGGGTCGACTATGTCCCCCTTCACGCCGTCGCTCATGTTGAGCTCGAAGCCGTTGGTGGCGCAGGCGTCCTTGAACGCCCAGGCGGCCATCGAGCCGTCCCCCTTGACCCAGAACCCGCTCCTCTGGTCCTCGGTGGGGATCCTCCGGACGTGGGGGTTGGCGTCTATGTCCTCGAGGAACTTTATGTAGAACCAGGCCGTGCCCCGCGGCTCGAAGGAGGGCGCGCTGTACGTGACGGAGCCCCCGTCGGGGATCTGGTCGGCGAGGTGCACCGCGTACGACGTCCCCTTCACGAAGTTGCCGGGGGCGTTGATGAAGTTGACGACCTTCCAGCCCCGAGGCGGCAACCACTGCTGTATCGTCCATGATTTGCCGGACGGGGCGGCCTGGCCGTCCACGGCCGCGACGCCCGTCCCGCTCAGTATCACGCCGATCCCCTTCTGGTCGAAGGCCCTCTGCACCGCGTCCTTGAGGCTGGCACTCCCCCGGATCTCGACCGGCGACCCATCGACGTACACGTAGACGCCCCTGTCGTCCGCGGCATCCGAACAGTCGGAGACGGCGACCACGGCCGCCGATGCGACCACGGCCGCGACTGCCAGAATCGCAAAGTATCCCCACTTCATAGAAAGACCCTCCAGAGGGCGTGATTTGTCTAGGGGTACTATCCGGTACGACAATAAAACGTTGCGAGAATTGGATGCATTGGAGTTCTATTCCAATACTGCTATAAATACTGTGCCAGCATTGGAACACTTACATTTAGGGGTACCGAAAGAGAACCCTGCGTACGTTCCGGGACCGGCACGTAGCGAAGGCAGGCGCCCGGGGATGCGGGGGGCATCGCGTGTGCCCCATCCCGAGCCCTCCGGGTGGAAGACCGAAGCATGATCGCCGATCGTCCCGCCTTCGCTGGCGTGCCGGCAAGACGCGCATCGTCGAGAGGCCGGCACAGGGGCGTGCGAGGGCTTCGCAGAAATCGAATCACGGGGGGCCCTCCGCTCTGAGGCTACTGTGCCGCGAATCGTGCTCGCCTTCTCGACGGTGCTCCTGGGAACAGAATCCCCCTGACTGCGCGGCAATTCCTTGGAGGTGTACGGAGGCGCGGCGGGCCGTCCGACGCTCGCGAAGCGTCCGAAAGAGGGGGTCCGGCGGGGGGGGCGTGCCAGGTGCGACGACGCCCTGAAGGGGCGGGGGCCCATTCACCGGCGGGAAATGGGCCGGACGGCGTCGCCGGGACCCGATGGGGCTTTCAGGGCGCTGGACGTCAGCATGCGGCGGGGCACGGCTATCGGTTCGGTGCGCAAGAGGGGATGTACCATCCATTAACGCGACAGGGCCGTCGCGAGGTCCGCTTCCGAGTCCCGACATATTTAATATTGGTGCGCACGATTCAATATTGGATACCGAATGAGGGTTGGAATAGATCTCGGAACGACGTATTCCGCTATAGCAAAATACGACAGGAAATCGTCCAAAGCCGTAATCATACCGAACAGGTTCGGCAAAGAGCTCACGCCATCGGTCATATGCTTCCTCGAAAACGAGACACTCATCGGCGAAGACGCGAAGGACATGCAGGCGGGAGGGGCGGGCGTGAACGCCGCTTCTTTCAAACGCGGCATGGGCGACCCCGGGTTCAGTGTCGAAGCGTACGGGCGCGCGTACTCCGCGGAAGACCTCTCGACGCTGCTACTCAGGGAACTCATAAAGGAGGCCGAAGAGTCGTCGAAGGAGAAGATAGATGAGGCGGTGATCGCCGTGCCGGCCTATTTCAACGACCTTCAGAGGAAATCGACGATACGCGCGGGGGAGGCATGCGGCATCAGGGTGCCCAAGATCGTCAACGAGCCGACCGCCGCCGCCATCGCCTACGGTTACAGGCACTCCGCCGACAAGACTATCCTCGTCTACGACCTCGGCGGGGGGACGTTCGACGTCACCGTGGTGAGGGTGAGCGAAGGGCTCATTGACGTCCTGGGGACGGCGGGGAACCACGTACTGGGAGGGAAGGACTGGGACGCGGTCCTCATGGACTGCGCGTGCGGCAGGTTCTCCGATGAGTTCGGCGAGGACCCGAGGGACGATCCGACCGCTACGAGCGAGCTCATCGTGTCGTGCGAGGAGTACAAGAAAGTCCTGACCAAGTCGGACGAGGCCGCGGTCAGCATCAGACTCAACGGCAACACCGGCCGTTACACGATCACCCGCAAGGAGTTCGAGATGAGGACGGAACACCTCCTCAGCGCCACCAAGGACGTGATCGCAAAACTTCTGGACGAGCTCGACATCCGCCCGGAAGAGATCTCGGAGGTCCTGCTCTGCGGCGGTTCCACCAGAATGCCCCAGGTCCCGGAATTCCTCGGGAAACTGCTCAACAGGGAGGTCATCGCGCACACGGACACCGACCTCGCCGTGGCGAGGGGCGCCGCCATCGCCGCCGAGCTCTACTGCGGGAGCGACACCCGCGTCAGAGACGTCGTCATCTCCGACGTCACCGCCCACAGCCTGGGTGCTCTATCGGTCAGCCCCGACGGGACGAGGTTCGTCAACGAGATAATGATCGAGAAGAATTCCAAGGTGCCGGCCACCGTGACGAAGCCCTTCGCCATCAAAGAGGGGAACATCACGGACAGGGTCGAGGTGTACACCCTGCAGGGCGAGAGCCCCGTCCCCCTCGATTGCGTGGTCCTCGGGAAGGACGTGATCACGGGATTCCAGAACGGGGGAGCGGGGCTGATCGTGGACATCGGGTACAGCTACGACGATAGCGGGGTGGTGCACGTCACGGCCGCCCAGAACGGCAGTCCGCTCGACGTCCAACACCAGGACGCCCCCGGCGACGTGTCGTGGATGGACGGGACGCCCGCCGAGCACGCCCTCCATGCGCCGGTCTCGAAGAGCATCGTGATGTGCGTCGACCTCTCCCGGTCGATGAGCGAATCCATGGACGAGGTCAGGGACGCCCTGACGGACTTCGCCACCAGGCTCGCCGACGGGTCCACCCGGATGGCGCTGATCGGCTTCGGGGACAGGGTGAAGGTCTATCAGAACCTTACCGGGGATTGGGACAGGGTCAGGGACGCCATCGGCGACCTCCGGGTCAAGGACGCTGGCAGAGGTACGGATGCGAGCCCCCTCGATGCCGCCCGCTCGCTCCTCAGCGGTGCGAGGGGCGCCAAGGTGATAGTGGTCCTCACGGACGGGATATGGGGCAACAGGGACCAGGCGGTCGAGGAAGCGATGGAATGCCGCAGCGAGAGGATCTACATCGCAGCCGTGGGCTTCTCCTGGGCGGACCGCTCCTTCCTCAAGCAGATCGCCACCGTCGAAGAGGGTGCCCTGTTCACCACCCTGAACAACCTGGGTGCGGCGTTCAGCACCATCGCGAGCACGATCTGCCGGAGCAGCGGCCTCCGGGAGCGCGGGGCCGCCGGGCTGGTCGAACACGGGAACAGAGGAATTTTGGAGCGCTGAGCATGACACAGGGCAGAGAGAACTATTGCTTCCTGATCGGCCTCAACCCGTTCAGCGAGGACGGGTACAAGCCCGCGGACATCGCGGCCAAGATAAAGAAGAAGGAGGAAGCGTGGAAGAAGGGCGCGCAGGACCCGCAGGAGGCCCTCAAGAGGAGATTCCAGTTCTCCGCGTACGGGGACATGGTGCAGGACATGCGCACGACCATGGAAAGCCCCGTCCTGCGCGCCAACGAATTCGAGGAGGGCCGCAAGCTCCTCAAGGCGAGGGCGTCCAAGCTGAGGAAGAACGCGGTCACCCTCCACGACGGGGGGATCTACCTCTTCCCGGGCGAGGAGGACACGATCGCGAAGAGGATGAAGTGGGGGGACGTGACCGGCGCCGACCTCCTGAGGGCCTCCGGGATCGCGCCGGCGGACATCCCCGAGCCCGTGCCCCCCGAGGTGGACATGGCGTATCAGAGGATCTCGGACGTCGGGCTGAGCACGCCCGCCGAGCTCCTCAGCACCCTCGCGCAGATGCCCGAGCTGAGGATATCCATAGACCGCCTCGACGGGCCGTTCGACCCCGACCGGATCCGCATCGCCTTCGATGCCGTGGAAACCAGGCTGAATTCCGTCAAAGCGGGGAAGATCCCCAACCAGGACGCGTACATACAGGCCGTCAGGAGCCTTAAGCTCGTGCTCACCCCCGATGACCGGCTGGGCCTGCTCACGGCGTACGGCGAATGCATGGATGCCATGGGTCCGGCCCTCGACACGGTCGACGGCGACTACAGCCTTCCCCTCACGCGCGAGTACCTCGACGGCCTCCTCGCCGACTGCGTCAACAAGAACCGCGTCGACGGCGGCATGTGCCTGACCATACTCGAGGCCCACTGCTGCCGGAAGAAGTACGTCGCGAACTTCTCGGAGAAGGACAGCGGCCTGGCCCTCTGCCCATCGTGCGGCGGAATGGCGTACAAATCGGGCAGGTTCTGCCCGGTGTGCGGCGGCGAAATAACCGTCAGATGCCCGCAGTGCGGCACCTTCCAGAGCGTGGTCGGCCGGACCTGCGTCGGATGCGGTTTCGGCCTCTCCGACGGGCTCAGGGACGCCAAATCGCTGGACGAGGGGATCCGGGCAGCGGTCGCCGAGGGCGACCTGAAACAGGCCTCGGAGGGGCTCTCGGAGCTCGTCCGCAGGTACCCGTCCTACCAAGACCTCCCGGGGATCAGGCAGGCGGTCGACGGACTCGCCGAGGACGTCGAGAGCATACGCGGAAGGGCCTCGGAGAAGTACAAGGCGAACCGCCTCTACGCCCTCAAGGCCTTCCTGGAAGAGGGGAGCAAGACCGTGCCGAACCTGCTCGGCGACGAACAGATGTCGCTGATGTACGCCGAGGCGCGCGGCAAATGCGAAGAAGCGGGGAAGCTCGCCGAGACGGCGGCCTCCCTCGGCGGCGAGGGGGCTCTGCAGGCCTACCTGCGGGCCGCCGAGCTGTGCCCGGACCATCCGGACGTCGTGTCCGGGCTGAGGGATTACCCCCCCGACGGGCCCTCGGACGCTACGGTACAGGTGCACGACGGTGCGGTCACCCTGAGGTTCGCGACGCCGGAGGACAGGCGCGGCACGACCTTCTGCGTTTACCGCGGGAGGGGGGGCCTGCCCGACATAGAGAGATCGGAACCCATCGCTGAGGTGCCGGGCGGCGTGTACGTGGACCGCGCGCTGGACCCCGGCGCGGACTACTACTACAGCGTGCACTCCAGGCGCTGGGGCGCCCTTTCGCGCGAGAGCGCGCGGTGCGGCCCGGTGATGGTCCTGCGCGAGGTTTCCGACGTCCGCATCGAGCCCGTCGAGGACGGGCTCAGGCTGACCTTCGCCTCCCCGGGTGCAGCCGCGTCCGCATATGGAGGGTGGAGGGGAGCCGAGGGGGAGGCGGACAACATAGAGGTCATACACGACGGCAGCGGGACCGCGGTCGACCGCGGCCTCGAGGGCGGCGTGACGTTCCGCTACCTGTTCGTCGCGGAATACGACGTCGAAGGCAGGACGGAGAGGTCGCTCGGGAACGTGTTCGCCGGAAGGACCGTCCGGCGCCCGGACCCGGTGGACGATATCGAGATAGGGTGGAACAGGGCGGACGGGACGTACACCGCCAGGTGGGGGACGAGGGAGGGCGTAGTCCTCTACCGCTCCCCCGTCAGGGCCAAGATGCCGGGCCCCACCGTGCCAGTCGAGGAGTTGGAGAGGATGATGACCAGGATAGAGCCCCTGGACAGCTACGAGAATGGCTGCCGCTTCGAACTGCCCGGGGGCGTCGTGGAGTACGTGTACCCGATGATCCCCGTCGGACCGGTCGCCGTGAAGGGCAAGGACGTCATGATCGTGAACCTGCACCCGTTCAGCGACCTGGAGAAGAGGCCCGCCGGGGACGCCTGCGACATAACCATGACCTGGCCGGAGGACGCCGAGTATGCGTTGGTCACCGCCACGACGACGTCCGCGGAAGCCGACGGGGCCGGGACGGAAAGGATCGCGGTGAGCCGCGAGGGCTACCGCGCGAACAGCAGGATACGGGTGCCTCTGGGGAGGGAGAGGAGGAAAAGGGTCACCGTGTGCGCCGTGTACGACGTGGAGGGCAGGAAGCTCAAATCGGCCGGCAGGACCCTGGACATCTACTCGGGACGGACGGACAACGTATCGTACACCGTGGATGCCGAAGAGTCGGACGCACAGACCGGAGAAGCGCACGTGTCGATATCCTTGGAATGCCGGGGGGCGTCCTCCGTCCCGAGATGCGTGCTCGTAGGCATGGCCGGAGGGGTGCCCCTCAGGATGCGCGATGGCGAGGTCCTCTGGGATTCCGACGGCCCCATTCAGCTTTCCGACGGGAGGGCGGCCGTCTCCTTCGACGCCGCCATGGCCGGCATGAAGCTCCCAAACCTGAGGCTGTTCTTCCCCGACAGGAGGAATACAACTCTACAGCCTGGTGCACCCTGTACGGAGGGAGGGCGGGTGATCGGGAGGAGGGAGGCGGCCGGGCGCGGAATACCTGTGCCCGTTCTGTTTCAGCAGAATCGACCTCGTCGACGCCCATTACGCCTGCGGCAACCCGCTGTGCGCCAAGAGGTTCCTGGAGCACTGCGGGAAGGAAAAGGCGAAGAGGTACCGCTCCTTATACCACGAGGGGGAGGAGATAGATGTGGAGAACTCCGTATTCCTCGGCAGGGACCCCGCCGGCAGGGATGCCGTCACCACGAAAAGCCACATCATAAGGCGTTCGGAGGACGGCCTGTGCGACGTGTGTCGTCGCGCGGCCTTCATACGCCTATGCCCGGTATGCCACAACCCGATACCGCACAGCGCCGAGGAGGGGAGCGACACCATCTTCACGGTGCTGGGCCCCAGAGGGGCGGGGAAGAGCCACTACGTCGCCGTCCTAATCGACCAGCTGAGAAACCCGTTCTCCGCGGAGTTCGGCTCTACCCTCACGCCGGCCTCCGACCGCACGACGGTCAAGTACCGCAACGAGTACTACAAGAGGCTGTTCGAGGAGGGGAGGACGCTGCCCTCGGCGACGCCGTACGACGACGAGCGGGCCGCGCGCGACCCCCTGATATACTACCTCAGGCTAGACAAGGGCAAACCCCCGCGCTCCTGCACCCTGGCGTTCTTCGACACCGCTGGCGAGGACCTCGATTCCGTCGAGAGGGTGGACGCCCTGAACATCGGCTCGTTCGTCGCGGCGGCTTCCGGCATCATATACCTGGTCGACCCCCTGCAGATCCCCTACGTGAACGCGAGGATCAACGTCGAGGACAAGCCCGACGCGTCCCCCGACGTCGGGGACCGCCTCGGATACATCGCCGACATCCTGCGCAGCAGGAAGGGCCTGAGGCCCGGCGACCGCATAGACGTGCCTCTGGCCGTCGTCCTCACCAAGGCCGACGTCCTGATGAGGGACCCGGAGGGCGACGAGGAGGAAGAGGTGCTTCTCGGCCCGGAATCGTCGGTGCGCGTGATGAGGCGGCGGGGGACCTACGACGAGAGAAACTTCGACGAGGTCGGCGCCGAGGTGGAGGAGTACCTCCGCCGGACGGTGTCCGAGGGCTTCATCCAGGCGGTGGACCGGTTCAGTAAGCACGAATATTTCGCCGTGTCGGCGCTCGGGAGCAGCCCATCGGGGGAGGCCATACCCCGCGGGATCGCCCCGTTCAGGGTGGAGGACCCCCTCATCTGGCTTCTGAACACCTGCGGCGGGGGGGAGGAGTCGGAATGAGCGACCAGCATCCGGCCGGTATGCCGGCCGCCGGGCAGCCTACGGGAACTCTCGAAAAGACGAGGAAGAAGGCGGCGCCGAAGAAACGGAGCGGGAACCCCAACGCGGGGCTGACGAAGAGGATGGACGCCCTGTCCGCCGAGCTGTCGGAGATCGCCGCCGCGCTGCAGAGAAGGGGGGTCCCCCGGGACTGCGAGCAGTACGTCACGTCGCGCGAGCAGCTGAACGCGTACTGCAAGATCATAGAGCGCCGCAACGGGGAGCTCGCCGAGGGGAAGTTCATGCGCATGATGGAGCAGCTGTGCGCCATGCGCGAGGACTTCTTCAGGCTGTGCAACGGTATGGAGGGGAAGATAGACAGTTTCTCCTCCAGGGACGTCCTCGAATCGTTCAGGGCGTACGAGGTCGACATGGAGAACATCCTGCTCGACGCCGGGGTTTTCATAGGGCCGTACGGGAGTGACAGGCTGGACACGAAACACCAGCGGATTGTGGAGGTGGTCCCCACGGACGACCCGTCCAAGAACATGACGATATCGGAGAGACTCGCCGACGGGTACGAATACGGCGGACGGGCACTCCTCAAGGAAAGGGTAAACGTCTTCAAGGCCGTCGAGCAGGAGGCCCCCGCGCAGACCGACGGCAGCGGAAATACAGTGGAGTGATTGAGATGAGCAACGAATACAGCGTAGGGATAGACCTGGGAACGACGTACTCCTGCATCGCGTACATGGACGACGACGGGAGCCCGGCCGTGGACAAGAACTTCGAGCAGGAGGAGACCACCCCGTCCGTGATCCTGTTCAACGAGAACGGGGAGATCATCGTCGGCTCGCCGGCCAAGGACATGGCCCTGATGTACCCCCCCGACAGGATCGTCACCTCCATCAAGAGGAGGATGGGCACGGACTACTCCGTGGACATCGACGGCCAGAAGTACACCCCCGTCACCCTGTCGGCGACCATCCTCAGGAAGATGATCAACGACTTCAACGACAACCACGGGTGCGACCTCCGGAAGGCGGTCATCACCTGCCCGGCCTACTTCGGGCAGGAGGAGAGGGACGCCACCAAGCTCGCCGGCACCGTCGCCGGGCTGGAGGACGTGACCATAATCAACGAGCCCACCGCCGCCGCCATCTCCTTCGGCTTCGGCAGCCCGGGCGGGGGGAGCAGGAGGATACTCGTCTACGACCTCGGAGGGGGGACGTTCGACGTCACCGTCCTCGAGATCGACGGGCGGTCGTTCACGGCGGTCGCCACCGACGGCGAGAGGCTCCTCGGGGGCAAGGACTGGGACGAGGCGCTGACCAGGGTCATCGTCTCCAAGATCGCCGAGCAGAGCGGCCTGGACGAGGAGGAGATCGAGGCCGACGAGGACGTCAGGCAGAGCCTGATCGTCGATTCGGAAATACTGAAGAAGAGGCTGTCCACCGCGGAGTCCACCAAGGGCACAATAACGGTCTCCGGACAGAAGGTGATCTACACGGTTACCCGTACGGAGTTCGACACCGCCACGAGGTCCCTGCTGGAGACCACCTTCGGGATCGTCGACAGGGTGCTCCAGTCCAAGGGCCTCGGGACCGCCGACCTGGACGCCGTCCTCCTGGTCGGAGGGTCCTCGAGGATGCCCCAGGTGAGACAGGGCATAGAGGAGAGGTTCCCCGGCGTGAACATCGAGATATTCGACCCCGACCAGTCGGTGGCGAAGGGCGCGGCCATATACTGCAAGTCCAACGCGGACGCGCAGGAGGCCGTGGTGGCCGCCGGCGGGGAGAGCGTCCCCATGTCCGAGGCGGCAGCGGCCGCGGGGGAGCTGGGCCTACGCGAGGCGCTGAACGTCCGCAACGTGCTTTCGAAGTCGTTCGGCATCAAGGCGTCCGACGAACGCGGTAACGAGCACATCTCGAACATCATCTTCAGGAACGAGGTGCTGCCGATCTCCGAGGTCAAGACCTACTACCCGATGGAGGATGGGCAGGTCTCGATCAAAGTTGAGATATACGAGTCGTCCGCGGAGAAGAACGGCGGCAGCAAGAACGTCGACGTCGTCGACGGCACCCCCGTGGGGGAGTTCGAGATGGACCTCCCGGGCAACGTTACCAAGGACACCCCTGTGACCGTCACGTTCGTGGCGTCCAACGAGGGCATACTCACCGCCTCGGTGGATTGCATGGAGGTGCATACCGACTACCGGCTCCAGAACAAGATCCTCATGTCCGCCTCGGAGATCGGCGCGGCCCAGGGCCTCATGGACAAGGTATCCAACGCCTGAAATACGGGCGCGGGCTGCCTGTCCTCCCGGATGTCTGCGAGGGTACAGCCTCGTATTTAATATCCACAAGGATATTGGAACATACATCCACCATTCCAGAGATGGAAGGGGGGAGGAGAGTGCGACATGAGAACGACATTATTGTTCGCGGTCATCGCCGTGACCCTGATGTCGGTCGCCGCTTGCGCCGTGGCATCAGAACCCTCGGACGGCGGCGACTGGCCCAACATAAGCGGCGACAACAGCCATCCCTACGTGACCGAATCCCCGACGCCCACGGTCTCCGGCGGAGCCGTACAGGCGACGACGCTGTGGTCGGACACCTCGGACACGGTGAACCACACGCCGAGCACGGCGGTCTGCGTGGGCGACTACGCCTACTACGTGAGATGGTCGGAGACCGCCAACCATTTCGAGCTTGTAAAAAGAAACATCCCCACCGGCGCCGTCAATGCGCGCACGCCCGTACCGGAGCTCGCCTCGGGCGGGTTCTACAACGTCCCCGTCGCCTACGGGGACGGCAAGGTCTTCGTGCCGTTCCGCACGGGCGTCCTGCAGATGGTGGCCGCGTACAGCGCCAGCGACCTTTCCCTGGCGTACAAATCGACGGCCGCGAACAGCATAGGCGGAGCCGACCCGAGCACGACGCACCTCACCTACGTCGAGAGCGGGGGCGGGAAGTACCTCCTGACCGGGACGTACAACGGACGCTACGGGTGCCTGAACGCCACGGACGGCACGAGGCTCTGGCAGGTCCAGAGCGCGAGGTTCTACAACCAGGTACCCGTGATCGTCGGGGACGTGTGCCTGTTCGCCGACACGGGGACGAGCGTCAACCCCGAGACCGGCTCCGGGCAGGGGTCGACCGTCCGCGCCGTGCGCCTCGCCACCGGCGCCCTGCTGGGCTCGGTGACGGTCGACGACGACTGCCGCTGCATGTCCGCCATGGCGCTCTACGACGGGAGGCTGTACGTGCCGTGCTCTCTGCAGAACAGCACCTACACGCCGCAGGCGGTGAAGGTCTTCTCCTACGCGGTGGCGGTCTCCGGCGACTCGGCGACGTTCAGCGACGGGAAGGTGTGGGGCTACGCGGGCGGAGGGGACAGCCCGATCGGGACGCAGTCCGCCGCGGTCGTCGTGGACGGCCGCCTCTACCTCGGAGGCGGCGGGGCGACGATGGGCACCAACACCAAGGTCAGCGTCGTGGACATCGCCGCGGACGGCACGATGACCACGGCGTACTACATCGACGAGAAGACCAAGTCGCCGACGGTCGTCCGCGCCTGCGCGGACGGGACGCGGTACCTGTACTTCACGCCCTACGAGGTGACCGCCTCGGAGGGGCTGGTGGTCGCCGTGGACCGGGCGGGGCAGACCGCACCGGAGGTGTACCACTACCCGCTCGCGTCCTCAACGTACTACTCCTACCAGGCGGTGTCGGTCGCCGCCGGCGGGGAGCTCCTCGTCAAGCTCGACGGGAAGCTCCTGTGCGTGGCGCCCGTCTCGGCGCCCGTCGCCGTGAGCGGCGTCTCGCTGGACAGCGACACGCTGTCTCTGGGGGTCGGGGCGTCCGCGACGCTCGTCGCCACGGTGTCCCCGGCGGATGCGACGAACAAGAACGTCGCGTGGTCGTCCGACGATACGGGCGTGGCCACGGTGGCCGACGGACGGGTCACCGGCGTGGCGGAAGGGTCCGCGAGGATAACCGTCACCACGGAGGACGGCGGATTCACCGCCCACTGCGACGTGACCGTGAGCGCCACCGTCAGCACGTACCGCTTCTACCTGTACAACTCCGCCTCCGGCGAGACCGCCGACGTCGGCGGGAACTACGGGACGGGGACGTCCACCGCCCTCAACGGCTGGCACGAGGCGGACGGCACGTCCGTCATAGACGCGTTCTGCACCGTCCTGGACGGCGCGGGCGTGACGTACACCGGGTTCGGCCACTACACGCCCGAGGTCTACTTCACGCCCGCGGCGTACTTCAGCGACTGGGTCCCGTGCGCGGGGTGGCAGAGCAACGGCAACACCTTCGGCGCCAACTTCGGCATATGGGACTGGACCCCGACGAACGGCTGGTACCTGGGCAACACCTTCGGCAGGGATGCGGAGGTCACCACGTACCTGATATCCTACGAGTACTTCTGGGACACGAGCGGCTTCACCGCCAACGACATAGGGTACGCCTCCGACCGCCCGGGGGCCGCGACCTACGGCCTGCAGTACGCCCGGAACCCGCCGTACCCCGACTTCAGGGACGTGGACTACGCCACGCTGGTGTACGAGACGTACTGGGACAACTACAACCTGCCCCCGGAGTACCACTTCGACTACCCGCCCGGGGTCATCGTCAACGGGGAGGTCAACCCCGCGTACTTCGGCCTGAGCCTCGCGGCCGGCTCGCCGTACGCCACGGTCGAGGAGGCCATGCTGGCATGGGTGGGCGGGGGCGCCGCCGCCACCTACACCCTGCCCGAGCACTCCGGGTACACCGAGGAGAACGCCCAGTGGGGCTACCTGCAGAAGGGCTTCGACCTCCCGGCAGCCAGCAGCCCCGAGCACTCCGTGTTCGGCAACCACGCCCTGGGGACCTACGACGGCAGGGTGCTCGGCGACATAACCGGGCCCGCCGGGGCGCCCGACGGCGTCGTCGATTATTATGACGCGACCTGGATGGGGGAGATCTTAGGGGGCCTCCGCGACCCGTCGACGGTCCCCGGCCTGGACAGGTACGGCGATGTCAACGGCGACGGAACCTTCGACTACCAGGACGGCACGAGGGTCGCGGAGTACTTGGCGGGCCTCAGGCCGGTCCTGCCCACCTGCCCGGCGATCCCCGGGGCGAACCCCCCGCCGATCACCCCGTGAAACCCCTTGCCGGCGGGCGCCAGCCCGCCGGTCCGCAAGCTTTCCAAGCTTCATGCGGGATGACGCTATGAACGAACGGGCCCTGTATATGGTGTTGGCAGTATGCTCCCTGTCGGCGGTTTCGGCCGCGGTCCTTCAGCATCAGGACCCCGTTTCGGCTGATGGCCCGGTGAGTGTGGACGAACTGCATATGTACGGTTTCGTCGAGCCCCGCGCAGGCGAATCCGTGTCGGAGATGTCCAAGCTATTGTATAATGATTTTCTAAGAATCAGATTCGAAGAAAAGCGTCCCCCAGGGCTGGCAGGATCAAGCCTGGCATGGCACCATTCCGACGGGGGGAATCCGGGCGATCGGGCTTCGGGAAAGTTCGAAACGGGCTATTATCAGGCGGTCATACGTCTCAAGTGGGAAAGTTTCTTCTCCGATGTTCCGTTGAATGTCGTAATCGAAGACGATCTCGCCCTTTATACCAAAGAATACGGCGGTGTCGAAGAGTGGATGGAATGGAGTCCGTATCCCGACCAGCCGGGGGGCAAACACGTCTCTAAACAACTTAAAGATGATGGTACGATTAAAAGTTACGTGGCATCTTTCGTATCGCCCGTGTTTCATGTAATCTCCGTGGAGAACGAACACCGGATTCTTGCCAGATCTGTTGCTACAGACAGTTCGGCAGGAGGATACGTCGATGTACCCGCCAGGGGGGTGGAGGGCGGAACAATCGAAGCCGTCGCCGTGCCACGGAAGGGAATGTGTTTAGATTACTGGGAGGTAACGCCGTCCCTCGGAGCGAATCACTCCGGGGAAGGAGCAATCTCTTTCACCATGCCATCCGAAGATGTGAAGCTGGTGGCGCATTTTGCTATGACTAAGACGTCGATTGGATCCGTGGCCGTCACGGTCCCCGAGCCCGTAGCCGGGAACACTCCGCAGAATGCCGAGCCGGATGGCAAGGGCGTGAACGTAAAAACAGTGTGGTATCTGCAAGGCTCGGACACCCCCTTCGCACAGGTCTTCGAAGAGGGGAAAGTGTACAAGATCGAGGTCGGCATCGAAGCGAGGCCCGGATACAGGTTCACGCAGCCTCTGGCTGTGACCGTGAACGGCAAGAGGGCGACCCTCGGCGAAGGGGACATCAAGGCCCAGACAGCATACCATGTCTTCGACCCTTCGGAAGGGCCGAAGGAGCACAGCATAACGGTCGTCGTCGACGGGGGCCACGGCAGGGCGTCCGCCGATGCGGCGTCCGCGCTCAAAGATACGGTGGTCAGACTGGTTGCGGAGCCGGAGAGCGGCTATGCTCTGAAGAAATGGACCGTGGTCGCGCCGGACGGATTGGAGATAACCGGGAACACGTTCGTCATGCCCAACGCGGACGTGGAGATCAAAGCGACGTTTGCCCCCTCGGGCTCCGCACACGAACACGTATGGTCCGAGGAATGGAAGAAGAACGAGATCGGCCATTGGCACGAGTGTGCCGAATGTCACGAAATCCGGGACTACGGGACACACGTCTTCTCCGACGACTCCGATACCATCTGCGACACCTGCGGCTACGAGAGGACCGTCACGGTCCCCGATCCCGCACCCATGCCGAAAGCCACCGTTGCAGGCCCGGACTATTCCACGCCGATCGCGACTATGATGGTGGTGATTTTCGCGATAACCAGCATCGGTTCGGTATTCTTGATTTCCAGGGTCGTATGATGCACAGGCGAGTATCGTGGACCTGTCCTTTAGAGGCTGGGCATATGGCGGTTCCGCACGTACCCTGGGGCATTGCCTGTCCATCTTCCCAGACCGATCTTCTCGCTTCTGGCGCATATCACGGAGAGCTTCCCGGTTTGCGCTTCCGCGCCCCGCGCCTGCTCGATCTCGCCCGTTTAGGAGCACCTCTCGGAGGGTCCATCGGGTTCCCGTCGGCATCCATGTAAGTGTAGTTTCCGGCGGCGTCTACCTTTACCTTCACTACTTTCCTCGGCCTGATCGGGGCACCTTCTTTCCGGGCGGGTCCGCGGCTCCCGCGTCCCGCATGCTTGCCCATTACTCTCCCCGGGCTTACCATCTTACCATCTGGTCCGATGTAGATGTCCTCTCCTCTGTCGTTCTTCGCAACCAGGACGGGCACCCTCTTGATCCCGAGCAGCGGCAGCACGTGGGCGCCGGCGTCGGCGTTGGCGACGCCCGCTATGCCGGCGTACGCTCCGACCAGTCCTGCGATGACGAACGTCACCGAGGATGCCTTGATGAAATCCTCTCCGTAGAAGGAGTAGTCGTAGTAAGATACCGACATCAGCAGTGCCCCGGCCGCGGTGAACATCAGGGCGAGCTGCGACACGAGGTTCACGTTCGGTATGGATATTGAGAGCAACAGCGCCATCGCACCCCATACGCACAGGAAGAGGCAGAACGACATGTCTCCGACGGTTATGTCGAAATAGTCCGCGCCGCATATCAGGCCCATCATCAGCCAGAAAGTCCCCAGTATCGTGCCGGTCGCGGCCAGAGGGGTCCTGCCGATCCGGTTCGCCCGCCCTCCGCCGACGAGCATGAGGGCCCCTCCGCCGATGACCATCCCCAGGACTATGGGGTCGAGACCCACGATTCCCTTGAACGAGAACGTCCCGAAGAACAGGGAGGCGATGCATAGGCCGATGAACACGGCCGGGGAGGGGTCGGCATCGCGGGTATCACGCTCGCGATCACCCCTTTGCCATGTTCCGCTCCGAGAACCAGTGCAGGACTGCCCGTTCCTCATGCGGCGGATATCGATCATCAGGGAGAGGATCTCGCCCGGGTCCAGGTCTGACCCGGGCGACGCGGCGGACTGCTGCCGTGAAGACGACGAATATCCGCGGTTGACATCCAGCATAACGGCGAGTATCTCGCCCGGGTCCAGGTCCGCTATCGGCCGCCCTCCCGTAGTCGGTTGCGGCATCCCGCTGTCCACCGGGGCATATCCTGTACCGCCGTCTGCGGCCTGGATCGGCATATCAGGCTTCATTGCTTCGGGCGAGGGGGTGTCCGTTTCGGCTTGGACGGTTTCCGGTTCTATGGGCGGACCAGGCTCATCTGCTCTGAACCTGTCCGCATAGGCGGAGGGGTCAACCTCAAGCTCCTCGGGCAGATCGTCCGTGTTATCGAGGATCAGCGGCGCGAACGGTTCCCCGGCGGTACGTCTTTCCGAGAGCGGCGTGTCGGTCCTTGTCTCGAGCTCCCCGCTAACTAGGAGAGGGCCATCCAGCTTTGCTTCTCTCGAGATCTCGGTTGGGTTTCTGATTATTATGGGCGCGTAAGGGCCGGACGGCGTTTCGGTTTCGGGGAGATCATCGTCCGGTTCGGAGCCACAGGAAGAGGCCTCTGAGCAAACGAATTCCCCCCTCGCATCATCAACGGCGCGGTCCGTGAGAAAGCCGGAGACCGCATCACCGTTTTCTAAGTTAGCCAGTCCAAATATATCGTATTCAATACGTTCATCGTGCGATTTGAATTCTGGTGTGTCGGACGACGGTCCTTCGTCCTGACCGTCTTCGGCATCGCCTGTTCTTTTCGGCGTTTCGTAAACTGGCTCGGGGCCATCTGACTGTTTCGCTTCCGAACCCCTTCCAGTTTCATCTCCGTCCCGCATGGTTGCCATTTGGCCGTTTCCTTCTTCAGATCCCCTCACCGATTCGCTCTCTGTTGCTTTCGAATTTTGGCAATCTCCCATGGTTTTGCGGTCGGCTTGGTTCAATATATGGATATCCCGACGTTCGTATTTATATCTGCCAAAATGGCAGGGGCATCGAGGAGGGAAGGGGAATCTTCGTCTGAGCCCACTTTTCCATCATCCATAAGGCATAATGCCCGTTGAGAATCGCCATCATCATTATACCCTCAGCTCGTCATCGTAACCGCCGGAAATCAAATCCGAGAGTATCACTGTTCCACCAACAGTCCGTCCTGTCACGGTTGCAGACCTGCATCTCACGAAATGCATCGGGGCAGGGTGTGCTTCCGAACCCAATTCCTCGATTCTCTTGCGGACCGGCGGGCCTGCGCCCGCCCGCCACGGGGTTCCTCGGGGGATCGGCGGGGGGGGCGCCCCCGGGGGGGCCCGGGCGGGGGGGAGGGGCGGGCCGCGGGCCCCCCAACAA
>JAQQTI010000003.1 GCA_028561875.1 Methanomassiliicoccaceae archaeon COG_1 | reverse complement strand
GTCAGATCTTCTCGGCGTTCGGCATAGCCGATATCTCGACAGGCAGGGTCATGGAGCGCAGGGACTATGTCTGCAAGCTGCCGAAGACGAGTTCATGAACGTATCCTAGAAAATCCGAAGGTTTGGGTTACTATCTCAAGCTAACGGCTTTGAGGAAACCCTCATATTCTCACCGATCCTGAATCGATCAGAAGTCTGACGTTGTGTGCGATACAAGCGAACTTCATCTCCCTGGCTATACTGGATTCCGTTTTGCCGAAAACGGTATCACCCATCTTCCTTTTGATCATGGAGCTCACGGTTTCGACCAGGGACCTGTATGAATACAGGTCCTCGTCAAAACCGCGATACACCCGGCGGCGGTATTGCCCCCCGGGATTGGTCCTGCCGCCGGATCGGGCGGATTCGGGATGCCTTGTCGCTCTGACAGGAATCATGGTGACCACATCATCACCCAGTATCCTTCCGGCATCGGCATGGGAGGGTTCTGCATCGTACCCTCTGTCGGCCAGGATGGCCGACGGTACGATGCCCGCATCGTTCACCAGCTCCAGTGTCGGTGCGAACCTTTTCACATCGGCCACACGGGACCCTGCGACATCACAGGCCAGTATGGCCAGTGACCTCGTATCCGTCGCCAGCGTGACCTTGGCGAGGTCTCTTACGGACATGACCTCCACTCCCAGCTGTCTCAAGCGTTTCACGAAATGCCTCGAGGCGTTGGATTCCGACATGCCGGTGGAATCCAAGGCCGTTACGGTTTGACTATCTGGTACCTCTCGGGCCTGGCCATAAATGTATGTGGCATCAATTGCTTAAAACAACTGTGTTCGGTAATTCGCTGAGGTAGGCTCCAGTAGGATTATCTTTTCCGAAAGAATATCAGGATGTGTCGTTCCCGATCCGGAGATGACGTCCCCGCAGAGCGGGGACGGCCGGCCAATGGAGGTGGCCGACCTGACCAGGGATGCGTCAGTCACAAAAAGAGATTGCGGTCTGGATACCAGATCGATGGAGGAATCCGCCCGTTCCCTGCTGGAACGGGGGTGGTCCGAGACTGTGAACGAAGATCCGGAAGAGATGAACGGCGGGAAGAGGGGACGGCCGTTCGTATTCACCCGGAAGATGATAGTATGGGCCAACAGGCTCAGGCACGCCCTTGGGATAAGCTGCCGCCTGACCAGAGGATTCCTCAATCATTTCCCGGAGGAGAAGGGGCTGAAGGGCATCAGCCTGACCCAGTTCTACGACAGATGCAGGGAGGTATCGGCCGTCGGCGGAGCCGACGACAGGGTCCTAGCCTCCGGGCCCTGCGATGTCGAGGTATCGGAGGCGCCGATATCCGTGGCGGCGGATTCCGCGGGGATGTCGCTGAACGAGTACGGCGGATGGAGGACGTGTCATTGGAACCTTAAGTCCGTGACCGGCTGGATAAAGCTCCATGCCGCTGCGGATCCGGACACCAACCGCATACTGGCATATGCGGTAACCGACGAGAGATGCGGCGACATTGCCTGCTTCGACGGCCTGATGGGGGATGTGTTCTCGGCAGGCCACAAGGTCGGCAAGGTACTGGCGGATGCCGCATACGACAGCAAGGCCATATGGAACGGGTACGCGGCGAGAGGCATAGACGTCGCCATAAACATAAGGAGCTCTCAACTGAACAAGAATGTTCCAGACTGTCCCGGACGGATAAGGCCGCACGGCTCCGTGCCGAGAGGCAAGGAGATGGTCCGTATCCTTCAGATCGGGAGGGACGAATGGAAAAAGGAGAAGGGATACGGTAGGCGCTGGAAGGTAGAATGTACCTTCTCGGACGCCAAACGTCTCTTCGGGGACACGCTACGTTCCAGAAAACGGGAATCGGACGTGGAGGAGACTGTGGCCAAGGTGAACCTCCTCAATGAATACAAGCAGATACGCATGAGGTGTCAAAGGTCATAGTGAATTACCGAACACAGTTGCTTAAAACAGTTAGGTAATATACTATAAATGATTTTTCTCTCGCCGCGCTCCGTAAGTGGATGTGGACACGGTATGTGATGAACATTTGCAACGGCTGGCCTGAGTGATGCTATCGGAGGATTTTTGGCTCATTCCACGCCGGCGAGCCAATCCATCACATTGACGACCTCTATCCCGCTCTCCGTCCCAAGCCCCAGACGATCCGCGGTCAGGATGGTCTTCGGGAAGTTGTCGCCGACGGACGACAGGGGTCTCAGCTCCCTTTCGCGGGTCTCCGGCGACATCATCGACAGGCACACCTGATAGTATTCCACCCTCCCGTTCCTCACGGCTGTGAAATCGATCTCCCTGTCGCGGTAGCTCCCGATGCGCACGGCGTATCCCCTCCTCAGCAGCTCCAGGTACACAACGTTCTCCAGCGGGCGGCTGATGTCGGTGCCTTCGGCCCCTACGAGGACGGTGTTGCGCAGGCCGAGGTCGGAGGCGTAGATCTTCGCGTTCGTCTTCAATATCCTCTTCCCGATGATGTCGTAGCGCTCGGCGCGATGGATGAGGAACGCCTCCTCGAGCTTTCCGACATAGCGGTTTACCGTGACTGGGCCGATGCGGAGGGCCTTGGCGACCATGTCCGTGTTCGTGATGTTGCCGATGTTGCCGTACAGGAACCTCGCTACGGAGCGGAGGGTGTTGGCATCTCCGGTGCCCAGGCGCGCGAGGACGTCGTCCACGAGCACGGTGTTGAATATCCCGGTGAGCTGCGCGCGGCAGAATTCCTCGCCGCGGGACGGATCGACCTCGGGCAGCGCGCCGAAGCGCAGGTATTCGGAGAACCTGCGCTCAGCGTCCCCCGGGTGCAGCTCCAGGTATTCCGGGAACGAGAGTGGGAGGACGGCAATCTCCACGAATCTGCCGGCGATGTGGGTGGCGAGCTCCGACGACAGCAGTTTCGAGTTGGAGCCGGTGACGTACACGTCGCAGCGGCCGGTGTTGATTAGGCGGGATACCGATCTCTCCCACCCCCCGACGTTCTGGATCTCGTCGAGGAATACGTACTTCCTGCCTCCTTCCCCGATCCTTTCCAGGAGCGTGCGGTCCAGCTTGTCCGAGGTATCGATGTCCCCGAATTCGAACGTCTCGAGGTTCATCTTGACGATGTCCTTCGGATCGACGCCGCCGGAGATCAGAGAGGCGATATACTGGTCCAGCAGCGTGGACTTGCCCACGCGCCTCATGCCCGTGACGACCTTGACGACGTCGGTCAGGTCCTTTCCGGACCTGAGCTTGTCCAGGTACCCCTCTCTGATCACCTCCTTCCGCATATGGAATGAGGACGCGATGGCGGTTAAAATAGTTTTCATTGATAAAAACAATTTCCATTAATGTAAATTTGTTTTCGTCTATGAACGAATGTTCAGGAGGCGGCTGGAGGATAGGACGGTTGGTTGCCCGCATCCGCGCCTACCGCCCCGAATGGTAGGTCCCCGGGAAACGTCCTCACACGGTGCCGCGACCCAGACAAGCCCGTGGCCGCCGCCTTCAGCTATCAACAGACTCAGCGGGGGGGGGGGAGAAGCGCAGAAGGTCGCGATCGGCAGGGCCATGGCGCAGGAAACCTCCGTGCTCCTTCTGGACGAACCCACCAGCAACCTGGACCTCAGGAACCAGCTGGAGGTCCTCGACATAATAAGGGAGATGGCGGCGGACCGGGGGGTGGCCGCCATCGTCACGATGCACGACCTGAATCTCGCCCTGCGTTTCGCCGACAAGTTCATCCTCATGCGGGGCGGCACGATCTGGGACATGGGCGGCAGGGAGATCATAACCGCGGAAAACATCAAATCGGTTTATTCGGTGGACGTCACGGTGGCGGAAGTCAACGGGAGGCCCGTGATAGTGCCCGTCTGATTCCCGACGGCCGCCGCGTTCCTTCATAAAACCCGAGTCGTATGCCGCCTTCATTTCGGAGGAAGATCCGCCGACGTGGTGGTCTTTCAGAAGAGTAAAGTGAAGCATAAGAGGGTGGTGGGCCACGCCTCCAGACCTTCGAGAGGGCTGCACCGGTGTCGGTGCCTGATCCGTGCCCAATGCCGTCACTCATGCGTGTGTCCGGTTTAGTGGTCCATCTTTTTGAACATGCTCTTGTTTACGCCGCAGACCGGGCACGACCAGTCGTCCGGGAGGGACTCGAACGGCGTCCCCGGGGGGATTCCCGAATCAGGGTCCCCCTCCTCTGGATCGTAGACGTGACCGCAAACGGTACACGCGTATCGGGAGGGTTTCTCATCGGCAACGGCGGATGGCTGCTCGACCTCCTGTTCCGGTAGCAGTGCCCTTACCAAAGCCGGAACCTGCGCCAGATCCCCCTCCTCGGGATTCCAATTGGAACGGACGTTCTCGTCGATGACGTCGAAACCTGCCTCCCTCAGCTTCTCCTGCAGGATCCGGACGGATTCCCCGCTCCACCCGTAGCATCCGAAGGCGGCGGCCCTCTTGTTCCTGAACCTCAACTGCCCCAGCATCTCCATCCACCCGGCCACGCTTGACAGGATCCTTCCGACCACGGTCGGGGAACCCACACATATCGCCTTGGATTTGAACACCTCGGTCATTATGTCGTTCTTATCCGCCTTCGCGATGTTGAACACCTTCACGACCGTGTTGGGGCTCTGCCTGTGGACCTCTTCGGATATCGCGTGCGCGATCTTCGCGGTGCCCTCCCACATGGTGTCGTACGCTACGGTAACCTGGTCCTCCTGATAGGCGTCGGCCCACTCCGCGTACTTCCTGATTATCTGCGTCGGGTCCTTGCGCCAGATGGCGCCGTGGGCGGGAGCGACCATTTCAATATCCAGGTTGAACCCCTCCATCTCCTTGAGCTTCTTCAGAAGCACGGGGGAGAACGGATTGAGGATGTTGGCGTAGTACTTCATCGCCTCTCTCCACAGCACCCCTTGGTCCGCCAGATCGGCGTAGAGTTCCTCGACCGAGTAATGCTGCCCGAAGGCGTCCATGGAGAACAGTACGTTGTCCCCCGTCAGGAAAGTGGCCATGGAATCCGGCCAGTGGAGCATCTTCATCTCGACGAATATCAACCTCTTGCCGTTGCCTATGTCGAGGGAGTCCCCGGTCTTCACCACGTGGAAATCCCATCCCCTTTTTCCGAACTGCCCCTCTATGCTCTTGACGGCGCTCGCGGTGCAGTATATCGGCGTGCCGGGGACCTCGTCCATTATGGCGGTCAACGAACCGGAGTGATCGCATTCGCCGTGGTTGACCACTATGATGTCGATCTTCTTCAGATCGATCTCCTTCCTCAGGTTCTCCACGAAGTCGAACCTGTGAGGGGTCCAGACGGTGTCCATGAGCACGACCTTCTCCTCCTCGATCAGATATGCGTTCTGGGAAGAACCGTTGTCTATGGAATACTCGTCCCCGTGGAAGCTCTCCAACTCCCAGTCCATGTAGCCTACCCAGCTTACGTTGCCCTTCACGTGCTTTCTCATGGTATCAACCCAGAAGGAGCACCAGGGCCGTCTTGAATCTTCCCTTCATCGAACGCCATCAGGACGAACCCGCCGTTCCCGTTAGCGATGTCCATGTTCACTATCCTTCCCTCCCGGTAAGGCACCGGGGAACCGAGTTCGAATGCAGTCCCTCGATTGCCCCATTCATCTCAACACCCGGAAAATCTGTTTCGGTGTACGTGTGGCCTGTTCCCGTCCTCACGCCCATGGGCGAGCCCCTATGGAAACAAACTGCCCGCCCGTTCCCCCGACTGAGAATCTCGTTTCCGCACTGATGGAAGAACTCCGCGTCCCCATCCCCTACGATGAACAGCCCGGGGTATGCGTAAGATTCCGCACTTATGTCGGTACCGGCGGCCAAGGGGTGAGGGGACATCGGCAGCGCGCCGATGTCGATGACGGGGTGCGACACCGCGCATCCAGGAACGTAAGTGTCGCTCCCGGCGATATCGATTGCTTCCCCCGCCCTCTCGTTTATTGACGCCGGTGCGTTTGCGATCGCCGCGGTCTCTCCTCCTCGTCCCACTCTGCGAACAGCTTCGCTATGGGTTCCTTGGCTATGGACCAGCATGGCACGCCTCCGGTCATTACGGCGACCTTGAGGGCCTCGAGTATCTCCGCCCTGCTTGCGCCGAAGTTCTTGCAGACCTTCGCCTGCGAATAGATGCAATCCTCGCACATGCGGACGCACACGCACGAAAGGGCCATCAGACGCTTGTGCTTCCTGTCTATGGCCCCGTCTACGTTGGCCACCCTATCCAGGGAGTGTATCGTTTCGATGAAATCCGGCGCCTGGGAGTTGATGGCCGCCAGAGTATCGGGGGTGAACCCGCACATGCTGTCCACCATCTCGTCAAACTTTTCCTTGATCCGGTAGCGTTCATCCATGGGTGAGAGAGAATGTGCCCGTATTTAACGGGGTCACCTCCCGATCGGTAAGCACCGGACGCACATTGTGGCGCGGCCCCATGAGCGGTCTGCGGAAACGCCTTGGAGCCCTCGTCGGGCCGCTGCTGGTGTCCCTGCGGGCGGGGGCGCGGATGTTCCGGTGATGCCTTTGCAGCCATTCCCTCCGTTTCTGGATTTCCTGTCATCGGTTACCAGAATTCGGTACGGGCCCGCCTGGCTCCGTACAGGATTCTGCGGTCCTTTCCGGTTACCCCGTTTCGGTCGATTCCGCCTCCGTCGGAGGTTCGCATCTTCGCCCGGACTCTGTCTGCAATGGCTCCCAGCGCTCGGTGCGCGGTGCCCTCCGCGGGCACTGCCAAACCGCTCACGTCCACGCCTTCATGTTCCAATAGCCAGAGCTTCTTCTTCGTGCCGCCGGCGTAGCCGGTCAGGCTCCCGTCGGCCCCCATCACGCGGTGGCACGGGATGATTATCGATATGGGATTGCGCCCTACCGCGCCGCCGATCGCCTGGGCCGAGACGCGCGCCGCCCCGCGCTCCTCCGCGACCTACTTGGCCAGGGCCCCGTATGTCACCGTCTCCCCGTACGGAATCCCGCACAGGCGCCTCCACACGCCCCGGGCGAAATCGCTCCCCTTCGGGGCCAGCTTCAGCTCCGCCGGCGAAGGCGCCTCCCCGGCGAAGTAGCGGTCCAGCCACTCCGACGACCGCGCCAGTGTCCCCGCCTCCCGGTCCAGGGCGCGATCCTGCCCGGTGTTGTGCACGAAGTACCTCTGGCCCTCGATCCACGCCCCGACGAGGGCGTCTCCCTCGGCGGCCAGCGTGATCTCCCCTACCGGGGAGCGGTAGTATGAGATGAACATGCAGGTCCCGTATCCGAACGCCCCATTTAAACCACCCGCCGAAGCCGACGTATGAATTGTCGCCGCGAATCTTCATATACGGCGCGATGCTGGCGTGGGCATGGAGCCCCTCACCATCCTCCTCCTGGCGGTAGGCTTGGCGATGGACGCCCTCGCAGTGTCCATGTGCAAGGGCCTGGCCATGGGTCGGACGGGGTGGGGCCCGGCGGTCGCCGTCGGCCTGTGGTTCGGCGTCTTCCAGGCGCTGATGCCGATGACCGGCTTCTACCTCGGGCGTTCCTTCTACGACGTCATATCCGACTACGACCACTGGGTCGCCGTCGCGCTGCTGTCCGTCATCGGTCTGAACATGATCCGCGGGTCGTTAGGGGAGGACGAGGAGATGGATGCCGGCATCGGCCTCGGCGAGATGCTCGTGCTCGCGATAGCCACGAGCGTCGACGCCCTCGCCGTCGGCATCTCCATGGCCATGGGCGGCGGGGGGGTGTTCGCACCCGCGGCCGTGATCGGCATCGTGACGTTCTTCATCTCCGCCGCCGGCGTGAGGGTGGGCGCGGAGTTCGGCAACAGGTACGGGAGCAAGGCGGAGCTCGCCGGGGGGGTCATCCTCATCGTCATAGGGATCGAGGTTCTCGCCGAGCACCTCGGATACATGTGAGGGTGGCCGCCGCACGGGGCACCTCGGGTCGCTGCCGGTGATGATGGCGGGCTTGCCGAAGCGTTCCTCGAAGAGGCTCTTCATCGTGCCCTCCGTCCCGTCGGCGGGGGCGTCGGCGCTTCCCGCGAAAGAACCGGGGACTGCCGCTGAGATTTACGTGGAGGGGTTCGGGGGCGTTGCAAGGCATCTAGGAGACGTCATGAGGGTCCGACGCGGGGACCGACGTGGAAGGTGTCGATGACGTTCCTGCCCTTTTCGGTGAGGTCGTACTTCGAGCGGCTGCCGACCTTCGCCGTCCACCCGTTGTCGTGCCACGGCTCGATGTAGTTGCGCTGGTAGTACATGACCTCCTTCTGCCTGGAATCGGTCTTCCTGCACTTGGGGTCGGGGACGTAGTCCCACAGGCCCGCCTCCTTGAGAGCGGCGATCATGGCGACGGCGGTCACCTGCTGCTTCGCCTCCCTCCGCCCGCTGTAGATGCGGAGGCTGCGGACGAGGTTCTCGTCGGGCATATCCAGCACGAAGGACGGGATCGGGCGCGGGTCGTAGATCTCGGCGGTCAGGCCGACCGGCCTGCCGTCGCGGAAGTACAGCGCCTCCAGGTCGGAGGGCCGCACGGTGTACTCCCGGGTCCCGACGGTGAAGGCGGTGACCCCCCTGCACATCATGGAGACCACCACCGCGGCGGCGGAGAACTCAGCGGTACCGGAGGAGACGTTGATCAGTATCTCCGAGTCCTCGGACTCGGCGCGGACGGACTCGACGGCGGAGAGCATCTCCCTGAGCATCGGTTGGAACTTGTACACCGGGTAGGCGGAGTGCTCGACGACGGCCGCGCGGGGGAGCTCGGAGGCGAGGCGCCTGGCGACCTCGCCGTAGAACTTCCCGTATATCTCCGCCGCCTCCCCGCCGCGGACGTAATGGAACAGGTGAATCTCGTCGACGTTGTACGTCACTGCCGGCTCGACGACCATCACCGTCTCGAAGGAGACGCAGGCCATCATCACCGTCTTCCTGGCGGCCATGCTGATACGGATTGCTATAACCGATATAATGTTTTTTCAGACCGGCGCCTCGCCGAGGCCGCCTCCGCCCGTCCGCGGGAGGCTGCGGACGGGTCGGGACCGTTTTCTA
The DNA here is from genome assembly GCA_028561875.1 of Methanomassiliicoccaceae archaeon COG_1. Classification (GTDB taxonomy): domain Archaea; phylum Thermoplasmatota; class Thermoplasmata; order Methanomassiliicoccales; family Methanomethylophilaceae; genus Methanomethylophilus. The sequence goes on along the minus strand of JAQQTI010000003.1, from coordinate 192,897 downwards.
CCCTCGCTCCCCGGGCGGGGGCTCCGACGGCTCCCCGCCATAACGAGCCTGCGGGCGGTGGATTTATCCGCGTTCGCCGATGCGGTGGGCATGAAGCGGGACATCGTGAAGATAGATTCCGAAAGGTGCACCGGCTGCGGGCTGTGCGTCGAGGCCTGCGAGGAGGGCGCCATACGGATGCTGAACGGGAAGGCCGTCCTCGTCCGCGAAGACTTCTGCGACGGACTCGGCAAATGCCTGCCCGAATGCCCCGTGGGGGCGATTTCCGTGGAGTCCCGCGAGGCGGCGGCGTTCGTCCGCCCCGGGGATGTGCCCATGGCGGCGGGCCCCGGCCCGGGCGGGCCGAGGAGGATCGTCCGCGGCGATGAGGCGAAGCCCGCCGCCGAGGCCCCCTCGAGGCTCTCTCAGTGGCCGGTCCAGCTCAGGCTGGTCCCTGCCAACGCGCCATACTTCGACGGTTGCGACCTGCTCGTGGCGGCGGACTGCGCGGCGTACGCCTGCGGCTCGTTCCACGAGAGATTCATCAAGGGGCGCATCGCCGTCATCGGCTGCCCGAAGCTCGACCCGGCCGAGGGCTGGGCGAAGCTCGAGGACGTCCTCTCCTCCCACGACGTGAGGAGCGTCACGGTGGCGAGGATGGAGGTCCCCTGCTGCAACGCCATCGCCATGCGCGTTAAGGAGGCGGTGCGGAAGAGTGGGAAGGACGTCCCCGTGTTCGTGTCCACCATCCGCGCCGACGGAGGATGCCTCTGATGGCAGGCATCTCCGAGACGATGCGCAGCGGATAGCCGGCGGGCGGGGGTTCCCTCGAAGGCAGAGGGATCCGCCGCCGCCCTCCGCGGCCCGGAGAGGCCCGCATGAGGTAAAACGCGACGGGGACGGGGGGAGGCGATCGGCGGATTATGACGCTAGCCACGCCGCGACTGTTGCGGACGGCGGACGTCACGGGCCCCTGTATCTCCCCGTCGGCTACGATTATGAGGTGTGAGTCGCGAGCGTTGAGGGGGTCGCTGACCACGGCCTGGCGCACGTTTATGCCGGCACGGTAGAGGACGTCCATGATGCCGGCCATGATGCCGGGGACCGTCGCGTCCGTGGGAACGATCTCAATCACCGAACAGCCGATCTCCTTGGATGCTTCCGAGAGGAGCAGCATGGAATCCAGCTTCGAATAGAGCGAGAGCAGCTCCGGGGTCTCGGATATCCTCTCGATGGCCGAACGCACCACCCTGCGGTCCACGCCTGTGGCCTTCGCGATGGCGGTGTCCGCGACCTTGACGTCGCCCGAGTAAGCGTTCCCGCTCGACACGCGGAATCCCCTGCGCAGCATCAGCGTGGCGACGGCTTCCTGCGAGGGGAAGCGCGAGAAGTGACGATGCACCCTATCCATGGAAACGAGATTGAATTGGGCTTATTAGTACTTAGATGCCCACAAGTGAACATAAGATTGGGTCGTTCCGCATACGCATGCGCGGGCCTCCGGGGGGCCGTCCTCGTTCGGCGCGCGACGGGGTTCCGCGTACCTTAGCGGAGAACGGCTTTCGCGGTGCGATCGGGACGCGGCCGGGCCCTCCCCGATTCCGCGGGGGCGCCGTTCGGACGCGTTGTGCCTGGCGTAAACGTAATAGGCATACGCTCCGATGGATGGGCTATGCCTGAAGAGACGAAAACGGCTCTTGTGAACTCGTTCAGGAGATTGCTCCTCACCCGGCCCTTCGATAAGATCAAGGTTTCGGACGTAACCAGTGACTGCGGGCTATCCAGGCAGGCATTCTACTACCACTTCGACGACGTGTTCGACGTGGTGAGGTGGGCGTACCTCAGCCACGCCGCCGACGTGCGGGACCCTCCGCGCCCCGGGACGCTGGAAGAGGGGGCCCTGGCCGTCCTCAGCTGCACCGTTCTCGAGAAGGCCATCGTCCGCGGCGCGTACGACTCCAGGTACAGGCAACGGCTCAACGAGTACTACCTGGAAGAGAGCATGCGCTTCGTCGATCGGGTGGTCTCCGATAGGTCGGCCGGGACCATCGAGGGGGGCGACAGGGAGTTCCTCGTCCGCGCGTACTCCTACGCGTTCGCCGGCACCATGATGCGGTGGATCGGGGACGGCATGAGGGAGGACCCGCTGGTCCTCTGCAGGCGCATCGGCACCCTGGTGGACGCCGGGTTCGACCGCGCCCTGACGGCCTTCGGCCGGCCGGGAACGTCGGCGTAACGAACCCGCCGGGCCACTGGCCCCCACGGAAAAATATATAGCAACCTGACGTTGCACTGCCGATGTACAACTTCGCCGGCACGACGCTGCTCGGCCGCGACTGGGGCGCGCTGGAGCTTACGTTCCTGGCAATCGACCTGTGCCTGATGGCGGCGCTGGTCGCCCTCCGCAGGACCACCCCCTTCCGCAAGCTCTACGTCTGGCTGGCCACCTTCATGTTCGTGCCGCTTATCGGCCTCGCCGCATACATCATGGTCGGCAAGCCGCTCTTCCTCGGCAGGAGGACGCCCTACCACCGCGGTGAGGGCATGGAGGAGATTCAGAAGGACTCCGTGCGCCCCGAGCTGAAGCTCGTAGCGCCCTTCGCGCGCGCCCTCTCCACCGCCGGGGCGATGAGATACACCAGCGACAGCACGGCTGAGTACATCGGCAGCGGGGAGGAGTACTTCCGCAGGCTCTTCGAGGACATGGGGAACGCGAGGGAGTCGTTCTCCATGGAATGCTACCTCATACGCAACGACGACACCTCGAGGAGGTTCGAGGAGGCGGTGTGCGCCATGGCAGGGGCGGGCGTGAGGGTCCGCCTGATTTTCGACGACTACGGCTACGACGCGAAGAACCTGCGGCCGGTGAGGAGGATGCGGAGGGCGGGCTGCGAGGTGGCGATCTTCCACAACATGACCAAGTGCCTCTTCAACCCCAAGAAGAACTATCGCAACCACCGCAAGACCGTGGTCATCGACGGCAGGATCGCCTACCAGGGCGGGTACAACATAGGCAACGAGTACCGGGTTCCCGGCCCCCTCGGGACGTGGAGGGACGGCGCCGTACGCATCGTCGGCAACCAGGCCCGGGAGATGCAGAGGATGTTCGCCGAGGATTGGCATTACGTCACCGGCGAGGACATCTCGAGGGACCCGGCGCTCTTCCCGGAGTCCGCCCCGCAGGAGAGACCCGTGCCCATGCAGATCGTCCCCGGCAACCCCATAGAGTACGAGAGGAACCCCATACTCGCGCAGTTCCTCATCCTCAACGACTCGGCGAGGGAGAGGATATGGATCGAGACCCCGTATTTCGTGCCCGTCCGCGAGGTCTTCGACGACCTGCGCATGAAGGCCGCCCAGGGCGTCGACGTCAGGGTAATCATGCCCGACAGGAGCGACCACCCCTGCGTGTACTGGGCCAACAGGCGGTACGCCTACAAGCTGGCGGCCGTCGGCGCTAAGATCTACGAGTACCGCGGCGGGTTCATACACACGAAGATGATCATCGCCGACGACAAGTGCTGTTCGCTGGGGTCCGCCAACTACGACGAGCGCAGCACCCGCCTCAACTGGGAGTGCAACGTCATGATGTACTCCGAGGAGATGTGCGCCAGACTCGCCGAGGAGTTCGAGACGGACCAGGGGAACTCCACGCCCTTCGACACGAGGGTGTACTCGGAGAGGACGCTCTGGGAGAGGTTCAAGACGTTCGTCTCCATGCTCTACTCCACGCAGCTACGACCGCGCCGCTTGCTTTATCAGTGCAGGAGGCGATTACGGGCGCATGGCGACCGACATCGGTGCGATCAAGGCGAGAAGGTACGGGGCTATGGCCCCCGTCCTCGTTAAGAACCTCGAGAGGAGGAGGTTCGAGGCGTATTACTGCGGCACGAGGGGGGAGGCGGCGGACAAGGCTCTCTCCCTCATGCCCCCGAAGTCCTCAGTGTCGTGGGGAGGGTCGGTGACCCTCGAGCAGTGCGGCCTGATCGAGAGGGTCAGGGGAGGGCCTTACAAGGTTCTCGACCGCGCCGACGCCGGCACCCCCGAGGAGCGCGAGGACCTGATGCGCCGCGCCATGTCGGTGGACTTCTTCCTCACCAGCTTCAACGGCGTCAGCATGGACGGGAGGCTCGTCAACGTGGACGGCACCGGGAACAGGGTGGCCGCCACCATATACGGGCCCAGGAACGTGATAGCGGTCGTCGGGATGAACAAGGTCTGCATGGACGGCTCCGGAGCTCTCGGCCGCTCCCTCGGGATGGCGGCCCAGCTAAACGCCGCGCGCTTCGGGAAGGAGGGCACCCTGTTCACCGGGGACGACATCACCGCCGACTGCCAGGCCGAGGGGTCGATATGCAACGTGATAGCCGAGATCGCCTACTGCAAGCCCGAGGGGAGGATCAAGGTCATCCTCGTAGGCGAGGATCTAGGCTTCTGATCTCGTCGGCGGCGCGCTTCGCCCCGCGGCGGATCGAGCGGCCGGCGGAGACGCTCTGCACGCGCATCGCCGAGGGGGCGTGCTCGAGGAACTTCGCGAAGGACTCCGAACCGGTGCGTATCTTCTCCGCTGCGGTCTTCTCGGTGCCGACGACTACGCTCCTCCCGGCGGCGATGCCGGAGAGGAAGCCGTCGACGTCGTGCGCCTTCACGGCGGTGACGACGCTGCCCAGGTCGGCGAGGAAGTGCCCGTCGGTGCCCCCGGTGTAGCTGAGGCCGTAGCTCTCGGCGGCCGCGAGGGCGTTGAGGTTGCCGGCACGGGTCATGCCGCCGCATATGACCTCGTAGGCGTCGAGCATGCGGGTGAGGCGGCTGTCCAGGTACCCCTTCCTGATGCAGGCCTCCATCCCCTTGTTGGTGCCGAAGTACCCCATCGGATGGGCGGCGGACACCACGCACGGCTCGCCCTCGAGAGCCCCCAGGAGCTTCTCCGTCGGGCAGTCTTCGAGGGCCAGCCACGGACAGCTCAGTAGCCGCGGGCGGATGAAGCCGAACCAGAACCTCTGCAGGTCCCTGTACTCGTAGAACCAGACGAGGATGTGCGGGCCGTCGGTGGTGCTGACCTCCATCCCCGGGATTACGGTGACTCCCCCGGCGGCCCTCATCGCCTTGGGTATGCTGGCTATGAGGTTGTGGTCGGTGATGGCGAGGCCCGTCCCGCGCTCGCGGGCGAGGGCCACCGCCGCCTCCGGTACGGTGAAGGAATCGGATACGTTCGTGTGGAAGTGCATGTCCGCGAACATGTACCCCATCTCGCCGAGCTCGGCGTAGTCGGGTTCGGCGAACATCACGAGGCCGTTGCCTTCGGTCATCTCAGGCAGAGGCTCCTCCAGGCGTCCTCGGCCTGCGGGAGGATCTCCTCGGGGTCGAGGGTGGTGTGCTCCCTGTCCCTGAGGACCACGTCGCCCTGGCACATAACGGTCTTCACATCGGCCTGGCTTAGGGAGTAGGCGAGGTTGGCGACGATGTTCTCCCTGACGAGGGGGCGGACGTTCGGCATCCCGCCGTCGATCACGACGACGTCGGCGTACTTCCCGGGCTCGAGGGAGCCGAGGAGGCCCTCCATCCCTACCGCCTTCGCGCCGTTCCTCGTGACGATGTCGAGGAGGTCCTGCGCGAGGGCCACGGTGGGATCCCAGCGGGAGTGCTTCTGCAGTAGGCCTAGCACCTTCATCTCGGCGATCATGTCGAGGGTGTTGTTCGTGGTGTTCCCGTCCGTCCCGAGGGAGACGTTCACTCCCGCCTTCTCGTACTCCGGGACGGGGCAGACCCCTCCCGTGGCGAGCTTCATGTTGGACACCGGGCAGGAGGACACGGACATGCCAGCCTCGGCCATCAGGCGGACCTCGTTCATGGTGACCCAGGAGGAATGGGCGGCGATGTCCCTCGGGCCCAGAACGCCGATGTGCGATAGCCACTCGGCGGGACGCAGACCGTACCGCTTCTTGTGGGCGTTGACCTCGCCGACGGTCTCGGAGAGGTGGAAGGTCAGGGGGGCGCCCGCCTCGTCGGAGAACTCCTTGGCCTGGACGCAGGTCTCCTCGTTGCAGACGTACACCCCCTGCAGCCCCACCCCGGGAACGACCTTCCTCTCGCCCTTGAACCTGCGGTGGAATTCCTTGCAGTTCCGCACGGGGTTTCCCTTCTGGGTCGTCTTGTCCTCGTCGAGGCAGCACCAGCAGCAGATCCCCCTCAGCCCCGCCTCCTGCGCGGCCCTGGCGATGACGTCCTCGGAGTAGTAGAGGTCCACGAAAGTGGTGGTGGCGGACCTCATCATCTCCATGCAGCCGATCTTCGTACCCAGGGCCAGGTCGGCGTCCGTCCTGTCGGCGTCGATCCTGAAGACCTTGTCCAGGAAGTCCGGGAACTCCAGGTCGTCCACCACGCCCTTCATGACGCTCATGGCTACGTGGGTGTGGGTGTTTATCAGCCCGGGGATGAGGATGTCCCCGGAGCAGTCGATCTCCTCGTCGGCGGCATCCCCGTACCTCCCGCCCACCGATAGGATGCGCTCCCCGTCGATGGCCAGGTCCCCCCGGAGGATCTCCCTCCTGTCGTTCTGCGTGACGATCCATGCGTCGCGGAAGACGGTGATCATAGGCATGAGAACGTATCTTGGGTAATAACGCTTGCCCGATGCGCTCGGCAAGTACGATATACCTTGACGGGATTGGAAGGGCGACATGACGACGCGCCTGACTTTCCTCGGCACCGGCGGCGGAAGGCACACCACGATGTACCAGACGCGCTGCACGGGGGGCATGCTCCTCGAGCACGGGGGGCACGTGCTGCACATCGACCCGGGACCGGGGGCGCTCGTCCAGATGAACAGAATCCGCTACGACCTGGGCCGCACAGAGTCCGTCATCGTATCCCACTGCCACCCCGACCACTGCTCGGACGCGCCCTCGGTGATCGAGGGCATGACCCACGGCGGATGGGAGAGGCGCGGACACCTCTACGGGTCGGCAACGGTCATGGAGGGGGAGGGGGGCCTGGGCCCGTGCATCTCTAAATACCACCTGGGACTCGTCGCCGGGCACCGGACGGTGCGCGGGGGGGACGTGGTGGACATCGACGGGATGACGGCCGAGGTGACGGAGGCGAGGCACAGCGACCCCACCACGGTTGGGTTCAAGTTCCATACGGGCGACGGCATCATCGGGTACACCTGCGACACCGAGTTCACCGAGGGGATCGCCCAGCAGTACAGGGGCTGCAGGGTCCTCGTGCAGAACGTCACCACCCCCTCCGGTAACAGGATAGACTACCACCTCTGCACCGACACGGCGGCGGAGATCTGCAGGATTGCGAGGCCGGAGCTGTGCGTGTTCGTGCACCTCGGCATCGTGATGATCCGCCGCGGACCCGCGAAAGAGGCGGGGATCTGTGAGGAAAGGTCGGGCGTGAGGACGGTCGCCGGCGAGGACCTGATGGTCCTGGACCTCGCCGAGGACATCGTGTTCGGGAGGGCGGAGACCTACGGGAGCGAGTGGTACCCCGCTTGGTCGCCGTGAGAGGTCAGTTTTATTACCCACGATTATAATCGCGGGCCGATGAGCGTCGAGTCCGATGTCCTCGAAAAGATAAGGCCCTCCGAGGAGGAGCGTGCGGCGATTCGCGAGGCCGCCGAGAAACTCCGGCGCGCGGTGCGGAAGTACATCGAGAACGAGGGCATCGAGGCGGAGATCCGCTTCGTCGGATCCTTCTCCAAGGACACCTACCTCTCTGACCCGGACCTTGACCTGTTCATCCTCTTCCCGCCGACGGTCCCCCGCCGCGAGCTCGAGCGCATCGGGCTGAAGATGGGCGACGACATCCTCCACGGCACGAGGATGTTCTCCGAACACCCCTACACCCGCGGGAGGTACGAGGGCGTCGACGTGGACCTCGTCCCGAGCTACCACATCGACGACACGAGCAGGCTACAGAGTGCCGTGGACCGGACGCCGTTCCACACCGACTACGTCCTCGCCAACATGGCCCCCGAGCAGAGGGACCAGGCCCGCCTGCTCAAGAGGTTCATGAAGGGCATCGGCGCCTACGGCGCCGAGCCCGACACCCGCGGCTTCTCCGGATACCTCTGCGAGATCCTCGTCATGAAGTACGGGAGCTTCGACGGCGTACTCGAAGCCGCCGCCGGCGAGTGGAGGGAGGGCACCAACATCGTCATCCGCGAGCGCGGCCCGCCGATGATCGGCCCCCTCGTGGTGTACGACCCCGTGGACAAGAGGAGGAACGTCGCCTCCGCCGTCCACCTCGACACCCTCGCGCTGTTCATCGTCGCCGCGAAGGACTACCTCGCGAAGCCCTCCGAGAGCTTCTTCTTCCCCAGGCGGAGGAGGCCCTTCACCGAGGAGGAGATCGAGGAGAGGGCGTCGCGGCACGGGTCGAGGATCCTCACCGTGGAGTTCAAACGCCCCGACTCCACCGAGGACAACCTGTACTCCCAGCTGTGGAAGACGCAGTACGCCCTCATCGAGAAGCTCAACGACTTCGACTTCAACGTCCTGCGCGCCGTCCACTCCATGGACGGCGACCGCCTCGCCATAGCCTTCGAGCTGGAGAGGGACGTTCTGTCGAAGACCGCGCGCCACGTCGGACCCCCGGTTTGGGTGAGGGCCGCCGACAACTTCCTGCAGAAGTGGAGGGGCGGGGAGTTCGGCGAGCCGTTCGTGGAGAACGGCTCGTGGAACGTCATCAACGAAAGGATGTACTTCACCGCCCAGGAGATGATCGAGGACGAGGCGGCCATCGCCGGCATCGGCAGGGAAATCGATCCCGACTCGATGGAGGTCCGCGGTCACGAGCGCTCCGTAGCGGAGTCGGACCGGCTGCTCCTGACCGAGCTCATGGACCCGGTCCTGAGCTGGAAGGTCGAGCGACTTCGGAACGGGTGCCGATTCCCCTCCCCGAATCCTCGGGCGCGCCCTCCCGGGGACCTGCCCCTTCAGAAGCCCTCGCGATCGGCCATCCGGATCGGCTCGTTCTTTGCTTACACCTGCCGGAACGCATGAGGGGCCGTTCTTCAGCCGGTGGCGGATTCCACCGGCTGCGCCGGAGGTTACACGACGGCGCCGATGTCGTCGCGGCCATCCACGGCCCCCTAATGCCGATGGCCTCGAACCCGTCGAAGAGTGGGCGGAGTGCGTACCGGCGGCTCTTTTGAACGGCCCGACGACCTTCCGCCGTACCGCTTGGACGAAGCGTACAGCGTTCGACTTCGGAGAAATACGCGTCCGGCACCGTCGCCCAGCTTGTGCGACGGAGGGGGCTTCGGTCTAGAATCCATTACGGGGATCGGGCGCCCGCTTGCGGGCGGCCGAGGCCGTTCACCACAGCGTGTTGATGCAGAGGACGCAGAACCCGAGGGCCATCGTCAGGTAGAAGAAGTAGTGTCCGAGCAGGGTCTTGGTCTCGAGCAGGTCGGCCCTGATGCCGAACGAGACAAGCAACGGCTTCATGGCGAACATGAAGCCGAAGACTATGAGCGTGTCCACGAGGGTGATGATGGTTTTGTCGTCGAGGACATCCCAGATGAACGAGTTGACGAGCCCGATCATCAGCGAGAACATGATGACGAACAGGAAGACCTTGGCAGAGTACCTCTCTTTGAGGATGAACTCCTTCTCGTCGAAATTGGAGGGGGCGAACTCGTATTCCTCTTCCTTCTTCTCGTCTATCAGGCGCCTCTTCTTGGCCATTGCGCTTCCCGATTCGGTATGTTGTTTATTAAGATTGGGGGCGGGCGCAGATGCTTTTTGCGATGTTTTCGCACCCGGCATCTCACTTTCGGTCACTTTCGGTAAATTCGGCCACCCCTCCCGTGGAATCTTATATACTCCGGCGGAATTGTGATGATCGGAGTGAGAAATCATGCCCGAGAAGACCCTTGAAGACATCCCCGGCGTCGGCCCGGCGATTGCAGAGAAGCTCCGTGACGCCGGCTACGGAGACCTCATGTCCATCGCGGTCGCCGCCCCCGCCACGCTGGCGGAGACCTGCGAGATCGGCGAGAAAAAGGCCCTGGACATAATCGAGGGTGCGAAACTGTGCGCGGACATCGGCGGCTTCGAGACCGGCGATGCCATCCTGCAGAGGCGCGCCTCCATTGTGAAACTGACCACCGGATCTAAGGCCTTCGATGAACTCCTCGGGGGCGGAATCGAGAGCCAGGCCATCACGGAATTCTTCGGGGAGTTCGGAAGCTGTAAGACCCAGGTCTGCTTCCAGCTCGCGATCAACGCCACCCTTCCCGAGGATAGGGGCGGTCTGGACTCCGACGTCATCATCATCGACTCCGAGAACACTTTCAGGCCCGAGAGGATCATCCAGATGGCCAACTACCTCGAGGTGAACCCCGACGAGCCCCTCAAGAGGATTCACGTCGCCCGCGCGTTCAACTCCCAGCACCAGGTCCTCCTGGTGGACAAGGCGATGGAGCTGGCCAAGGACCTCAAGGTCAGGCTTCTGATAGTCGACTCCCTCACCTCCCACTTCCGCGCCGAGTACTTAGGCAGGGGCGCGCTGGCGGAGAGGCAGCAGATCCTGAACAGGCACATGCACGACCTGCTGAACTTCGCCACCCTGAACAATGCGGCCATAGCCGTGACCAACCAGGTCGCGGCGAAGCCGGACGCGTTCTTCGGAGACCCGATGAGGCCGATCGGGGGCTCCATCGTCGGCCACACATCAACCTTCAGGATATACCTGAGGAAAGGGAAGGCCGGAAAGAGAATAGCCAGGCTCATCGATTCGCCCAACATGCCAGAGGGCGAGGCGGTGTTCATGGTATCCGAGAACGGCATCACCGACTGAGGGTTCCGATGGCGGAGTGCCTCTTCGAGCTGTCCGGCGAGCTCGGGGACATGCCCCGGGACGAGGCCGCGGCGGTCGCGATGGCCGAGTGCGGCGGGGACTACCATTTCGTCTCCGCCGGCCCGGGGTACGTCGTGTTCGACGTACCGGACTCCGCGATGAGGACTATATCCGAACGCCTGGCACTTTCCCATTACGCCGGGCGCTACCTGGGCTCCTTCGACCCGGGGGATCTCGCCCGCGCCTCCGGGGCCGCGCTGCCCGAGGGGACCTTCGCCGTACGCTACAGGCGCTTCCGGGGGATGATGCCGGAAGCGGACAGCCAGGACCTCGTACGGAGGGCGGGGGCCGCGCTGTCCGCCAACAACCGGGTCGATCTGAAGCACCCAGACACCACGGTCCGCATGCTGATCTCCGATCGCGTGCACCTGTACCTCGAGGACTATCGGTTCGAGGCCGACCCGCTGCAGAAGAGGAAGGCCAGCGAACGCCCGTTCTTCTCCCCGATTTCCCTCCACCCCAGATATGCCAGGGCTCTGGTGAACCTCACCGGCGTGAAGCGCGGAGACACCGTCCTGGACCCGTTCTGCGGGACCGGGGGTATCGTCATAGAAGCCGCGGACATGGGCATGAAGGCCATAGCATCGGACTTCGACCCGGAGATGGTGGCCGGCACCCGCGAGAATATGGCGTTCTACGGCCTGGAACTCGAGGAATACGACACCGTTGACGTCGGTTACGTGCCCGAGCGCTTCCCCGGGGTGAAAGCCATCGCCTGCGACCTCCCTTACGGCAGGTCCACCAAGACGGGCGGGGAGCCGGTCGACAGCATCTACGAGAGGGCGATCGACGCTTTCACCAGGACGCTGGCGCCGGGATGCAGAGCGGGCGTGGTCATGCCGCACATATACGACCCGGGCCCCATGAGGCTCGGGGCGCTCTACGAGCAGCGCGTGCACGGTTCCCTCTCCCGTTTCTACCACGTTTACGCGCGCTGATTCTAATAGGGAGAGGCGCATGGCCCGGCCGTGAACAAGTACCTCCGCCTATTCAGGCTCAACAACGCGATCATCGCCGCCATAGGCGTGCTGGTGGCGTGTTTCATCGCCGCCGGCTACGATGTCGGAGGTCATGCCGCCAACGTAGCACTGGGATGCGCCGCGGTCGCCTGCGCTGTAGCAGGGGGCAACGCCCTCAACGACTACGTAGACAGGGAGGTCGACAAAACCGCGCACCCCGGGAGGCCGGTGCCTTCCGGCGAGATTGGACCCAAGGCGGCCCGCGCTTGCGGGTACGGAGGATTCGCGGCAACGATCTTGCTCTCGGCCTTGACCTTCCTCGCCGACGGCAGCGCCTGGGCCGTTGCCATTGCGGTCCTCGCCGTGACGCTCATGGCGGCCTACGAGAGCATACTCAAGCAGAGGGGCTTCGTCGGCAACCTCTGCATCGCCTTGCTGACCGGCCTCGTCTTCGTCTTCGGCGGCGCGCTCGTCGGAGACTTCTCGACGGTGTGGGCACTAGCCGTACTCGCCTCCCTGGTCTCCATTGGAAGGGAGATCGCCAAGGACATCGAGGACGAGGAGTCCGACCGCGGGAGCCGGAGGACGCTGCCGATGGTGATCGGCGACCGCGCCGCTGCCGGCGCCGCCGCCGCTTTTTTCGTTGCCGGCCCGTTGCTGAGCTTCATCCCCTTGGTTGACGAAACCTTCAGCATCCTCTACGCCACCGTCCTGGCAGCCGATGCAATCTTTATTTACTGCGCGGGGACTGTCTTTGTAGACCCGCGCCGGGCGGAGAAGTTCGCGAAAGTAGCGATGTTCGCCGCCCTGCTGTCCTTCGTACTAGGCGCAATACAGGTGTAATCCGATATGACCGGACTCTACGACTATCTGCAGGAAAGAATGAAGGAAGGGACCGTCCACCTCACGCTACTGGATCCCGACAAGCTCGACGACGCCAGTACCAGGGAGCTCACTGCCAAGCTAAAGGAGGCCGGCACTGATGCGTTCATGATCGGCGGCTCCACCGGAGTGACCAGCGAGAACCTTGGCGCCACCGCCGTGGCCGTCAGAGAGGCTACCGGACTCCCCACCATCTACTTCCCTTCAAACCCGGAGGCGATCACGAACAAAGTGGACGGCATGTTCTTCATGAGCATCCTCAACAGCACGGACCCCCTCTTCATCAGCCACGGGCACGCCCTCGTCGCCCCTTACGTGAAGAGGATGGGCGTCGAGACCATTCCCATGGCATACATCATCGTCGAGCCTGGTATGACCGTCGGCCGCGTCACCAAGGCGAGGCTGGTCGGCCGCGACGACATCGGCGCCGCCGTGGGCTTCGCACTCGCAGCGCAGTACCTCGGCCACCGGCTAGTCTACCTCGAGGCGGGCAGCGGCGCCGACCATCCGGTCAAACCCGAGATGATCGCCGCCGTGAAGAAGGCCATCGACATCCCCCTCATCGTCGGAGGCGGTATCCGCACCCCCGAGGCGGCCGAGGCCGCGCGGAAGGCGGGCGCGGACGTGATCGTCACGGGGACGTTCGTGGAGAAGGAGTCGGACGAGGCCGTCCTTAGGGCGGTGGTCAGCGCCGCCAAGGGGATCCGATATGGGCGAGGAGTACAGGCAGCCAATCTCGCCGCGGGCGCCGATGTACCTCACCCCCGAGGAGAGGGCCGCCGGGATCAATCCCCGCCTCAAGGTGGCGGCGAGGAGGTTCCTCTGCCCCAACTGCGGAAGGGAGTTCAGCCTGTTCCAGTCCAGGGCGGTCGCCTGCAAGTTCTGCCCGCAGGCCAGCGAGAGCTGCCCTTACGTTAGGTGCCCGCACTGCGACAAGGAGTTCCCCCTCAGCGGATTCGTTGTCCCTGGACAGGACAACCGCGTCGACCGGAAGATAATGAACGACTACACCGACGAGGTGTTCAACCGCTGGGCCGACACCTACAACCGGCGCCGATCATTTCTCGATCGCGAGCGTACGGATGCCGGTGTCGGCGTTTATCGCCCTGACGGGGCCTCTGCCGACGAGTTCGTGGATCACGACCTCCATCGACAACCATACGACGACGTCTTCGCGGAAACAGCCTGTGACGCCGGTGCCGTTGACCCCAACCGACCCGTGGATGTGGACGGCCGGCAGGCCGAGCTCCCCCTCCGGGAAGATGGTGCCGTTGCCGACGGCCTCGGCCGGCGTTATCATCTCGTAGTGCAGGGGATCCATGTGGCGGTCCGGCCTCTCCCTGAGGGCGGTTACTATGCGCGTGCCTTTGTCGACCGTGCCTACCATGGCGATCGTCCCGTAGAGGATGTGGTTCTGTACGCAGAACTCCTCTATGGACTGCTTCAGACGCTCCCCGGCTTCTATGCTGAGGACGAACGTCCTGCCAGCCTCCATCTCGCACGACTGCACGCGGTTCACCTGTACTTGCTGTAGCGGTCCAGAAGTCTCGAGATCCTGTCGTACTCGTCCTTGGTGAGGTTCCCCTCGTCCAGGAATGCCTTGGCACAGTCCTTCGCTTCCTTCGACGAGATGCGCGAGGCCTTGGCGATCACGGTGGCGAGGAACGAAGCCGCCATGGACGGGTCCATGGAAGAAGAGGAAAGTATCTCGTTCATGTCGTACTTGAACGGGGCTATCCTGTGTGTGTTGAGCATGGGCTGCCGGTGGGTGGCGGCCTTGGTCACCGGCTTCCGGCTCTGACGGTTGGGCGAGTTGCCGCGGTTACTCCCCGCCGCCCGCGAGGACGAGCCCCTGTACCCCTTGCCGTAGGCCCCCATGTCGACCTTTTTAAGCTGGATTCCAGACGGCGGGGCCCCACCGTCCGATTCGGATCCGGAACCCTCCGGCTTCCCGGGACGCGGACGCGCGCCTTCCTGCGGAGCGGCCCGGGACGCGGACTGCGGCCGGCCCCCGTGGGGCCCGTCGCCCCGCTGGTGCGGAGCACCGGCACGGGTCCTGCCCTGCGGACGGTCGTCCTCTCTGTGGGGGTACGGTCTCTGCCCCCCCGTCTGGGTCGAACGTGTACCGGGGCGCGGACGATCGCTTGCTCCGGCGCTCTGCGCACCGTCCTTCCTCGCTGCGGGTTTGCGATCGGTGAATCCCGCGGAAGGTTTGCGCGTATTGGGTTTGGACTCTTCCAAATTAAATTCTCCAGCTGTGCGGATTTATTACCTTGATATAAATTGATTCGCCAAAAACCCGCCGTTCGTCGGGACCGCTGCGAAATCCTCGCGGGTTTCTCCGCGACCCCGAATAGGTTCTTAACCGGCCCGGAGCATTCCTGCGGGCATGATGGAGGCAGACGGGCTCATCCGCCGCGACCGCGTAGCTTACTACATCCTGCTCGTGATAGCCGCGGCATTCGCTGTGGTCTCCCTCTGCACCGAGGAGTGCGAGAGCTTCCTCATCGCCCTTCCGACGGCGATTGTCCTCGCCGCCGCGCTGATCTACCGGGGCGGGATGTACCTCCCGCCGCTGCTCGTCATCCTCATGTCGGCGATGATGCTCCTCCTGCAAATCGCCAAGTACGGCGAGAGGGAGGGGTTCGTAATCGACACCGCCGCGAACGTCGTCATGGGCGCGTTCTTCGACCTCGTCGGCTTACTCATGGTCTACAGCATGCTCAAGTCCTCGCCGGGCTTCGACTCCGACCGGCCGTTCTTCGTGGCGTTCTGCGCGGCATGTATCGCCTTCACGATGTCCACCGCCATCATGTCGATCGACCGGGCGGTGGACCACGTCGTGGACGGCGCGCCCGAGGGGGAGGTCATCGGCTTCTCCGCCGACCTGGCCGCTGTAGCGGTCGGCTCGACGCTGGTCTCGCTGCTGTTCTACCTCAACCGCCACAACGGACTGTTCGCCCACACCGTTGACAAGTTCCTCAAGCAGAACGCCGACCGCCTCGGCATCTCCGAGAGGGAGAGGGAAACCGTGCGCGAGGAAATCAGGGGAGGGGAGTCCTCGAGGATGGAGTTCAAGTCCACCCTGCGCACGAACCTGCAGACCGGGGAGAGGGACCCCCGCATGGAGAAGGCGGTGCTGAAGACGGTGGTGGCCTTCCTGAACAGCAAAGGCGGGACGCTCCTCATCGGCGTCGCCGACGACGGGGCGATCACCGGCATAGACCTGCAATCGTTCGAGAGCAGGGACAAGCTGAACCTGCACATGAACAACCTCCTCACCAGCCAGATCGGGAGCGAGTTCCTCCCGTACATCTCTTACGGCCTCGTCGACTTCGGCGACAGATCCGTGATGAGGGTTGTATGCCGCCGCAGCGAGGTGCCGGCCTTCCTAGTCGAAGGGAAGGAGAAGACGTTCTACGTCCGCTCCGGGCCGTCGAGCATCAGCCTCCGCGGGATGGAGCTCCTGTATTACGCGAACCACAACTTCGGGAGGTTCCTCCGCAGGCGCGGGGACGCCGATCGGTGATGGTGCGAGGGGAGGGATTCGAACCCCCGAACCGCTAGGGACGGGATCTTAAGTCCCGCGTCTTTGGCCAACTCGGCTACCCTCGCGAGCGCCTCTGCGACGAGGTACGGTATAGATAAACATGCCCCTGAGAACCGTTATACGGCACGTCGCGGATACGCACGCCATGAGGGTGCCGGACGAGGCCGCGGTGGCGGGCGCCGTGCGCAGGGTGCTTTCAGTCACTCCGCGCGTGGAGACGCAGCGGGAGCTGCTCAGGCTCGTCCTCGCCGAGCTCCGCGGCGAGGACCCCTCCGCCAGGCTGGGGTCCGGGAGGCTGCGGAGGATCGCCCTCTCCATCGGGGCCGCGCGTATCGAGATCGACTACCGCACGGCGGATTCCAAGGGCCTCCCCTATGTCTGCCCGGTTTGCGGCAACCCCATGGCCCCGGTGATGAACACCACCCTCGACGGCGACGCGACCGAGTTCAAAAGGAGGTGCACCGTCTGCCCGTACGCCACGCAGGGGCAGAAGGTCCCCGTCCCCGGGAAGTACGTTTTCGTCCGCGCACCGGCGATGGAGGTACCGGAGGAAGAGCTGAGGATCAGGAAGCTAAGGCTGGCCGCGGCGAGGCTCAGGGAGGCGTCCCGCCTCATAGGGGAGGCATTGGAGGGCACCGATTTCCCCGAAAGGGGGGGATTCGCACAGTCGAGGATCGACGAGATCGTGTCGTCCAAATACCCCGCTGGGAGCATACCGAACCTCATAGCCGACGTGAAGGACATCGGACGCGAGGACCCGCTTTGGGTCAAGCCGGCGTCCACGCCGAAGTACCCTGACAGGCCCGTCTGATCCCTGCTCCGGGCGAAAATGTATAAGAGCACCACGGCAATCGCGGTCAGAGCAAGTGGTGCATCATGAAAAGCTGGGAGTTCACCAGGGTCGAAGGCGGAAAAATCCGCATAGACGGCTGGCTCGCCGATTCCATGGGTCTCGTGGACGGCGGCTACGTCTACAGCACCCTGTTCAAATACCCCGAGCAGGGGCCGAAGAGGTACGAGCTGATCCTCTCAATGTACCCGCAGGAGAACTTCCGCACCCTCGCGCACGTGACCGTATTCGCGGACGACGTGCCCGGTTCCACCGTGCAGGCGGCGCGCTTCCTCGCCGACCGGAAAATCCGCATACTTAACTCCGTGTCCCTCACCGGAATCTCCGACACCACGATAATCTGGACCATCCTCGCCGACCTGAACTTCGCCGGCGAGGGCGACCTCGTAAAGGAGAGACTGCAAGCGCTCAAAGCCGCCGGGGACCCCTCCGTCGACAAGATACAGTACGTGTCCGTCAAGCCGGCCAACATCG
Organism: Methanomassiliicoccaceae archaeon COG_1; assembly: GCA_028561875.1. Lineage (GTDB taxonomy): Archaea > Thermoplasmatota > Thermoplasmata > Methanomassiliicoccales > Methanomethylophilaceae > Methanomethylophilus. The sequence continues at coordinate 175,328 of JAQQTI010000003.1, read as the reverse complement.
GCAGGATCTTCCGCGCGAAGAACGACGAAGGGAGCCTGAAGACCGAGCTCCGGCACGGTGCCCCCGTCACCATGACCGGGGAGTCTTTCGACATCAGCAAGGAGTACGGGGACATACTCGACGACGTGGAGGGCTCGGAGGTCATGATAACCCTGGATCCGGGCTCGTGGCTGGTCTCCGTCGTCTTCTTCGAGAGGGACACCGACCTCGTGAGAATCGAGATGGACGTCCCCGACTGCTTCGGGTCGGTGGATTCCGCCCTGTCCGTCCTCGCCGATGCCGGCGTAAACCTGATCTCCGTGTTCACGAAGGTCATCATCGCCTACCAGACGATGGACATCGAGGCCGTCGCCGACCTGAAGAACTCCGGCCTCTCCGTGGACGGGGTCAAGGAACTGGTGTCCGCACACCTCGCGAAGCAGAACGGCGTGTTCGAGCTCAAGGACGTTACTCGGCTTTGATATGAGGATCGGAACTTTCGTCAAAACCACCCTCTCCGCCTGGAAGGGGAGGGACTGCTGCTTCATCGGGGTCCGCGGGGGCGGCATCTCGTGCCCGTACTACGGCGACCCTTCGCTGGCCTCGGGGGAGGGGCGGGAGATCGACCAGCGGGAGATCCTCGATTACATCCGCAGCAGGAGGGATACCCTGGACGGGGTCGTCATCGGCGGCGGGGAGCCGTTCTGCGATGCCGGCCTCTACCCGTTCCTCAAGGAGCTCAGGAAGACCAAGCGGAGGATCTGCCTGATGACGTACGGCGCCTGCCCCGACGAGATCGACGACATCGCCGGGGCGATGATGGCCGACCGCGTCGTGCTGTTCGTCCCGGCGATTGATCCCGAGAAGATCCGGAAGGCGGAGAACCTCGACCCGGCCCTGCTCATGCGCAGCATCGAGGTGATGAAGGGACTGGACTGTGAGATCGTATTCTCCACCGTCGCCGTCCCCGGCGCGATAGACGGGGCCGAGATCGCCGCCATCTCCAAAGCCACCGGGGGATGCGGGACGCTCGAGATACGCCAGTTCCGCCCTGACGCCTGCACCGATCCGGCGTACGCCGGGCTGCGCCCGTATTCCAAGGGCGAGGCCGCCGCCCTCTCCGCGTCCGCAAAGAGGTACACGAAGAGGGTGACCCTCGAGGGCTTCCGATCGGGCCAGGAAGTTCCCGGCCACCGCCCTCTCGGCGGGCTTAAGGGTGAGAGAGCTCCTGTTCACGAACAGCTGCGCGCCACCCGCGGCCCCCTTCACCGCGGAAATCAGCGCCTGCTCGGCGGACATCACCCCCACCGCCAGGCCGCATTCTGTCTCCCCGATCTCCGCCGGGATGTCGTCGACGGAGCCGACCGCCCTGACGATCAGCACCGGCAGGTTAGGGTCGATGTATTGCGCGTCGTCCTCCTGGTCGAGGCCGGAGACGATGACGGGGGAGTAGTACCTGCCGCGCGATGTGGACTCCGTCCTGATCCTCCCCCCGCCGAACACGACGCGGCCGGAATACTTCTCGAGGAAGGCCGATAGCCTTTCCGCGGCCTCGTCGCTCATCAGCGGGCCCATGGCCGCGCCCGGGTTCCCAGGCTCGTCGACCCTGAAGTCCTTCGCCTTTCCCGCCAGCATCCTCACGAAGTCGTTCTCCTCGTCCGCGGTGACTATGACCTTGGAGCAGGAGTACAGATGCTGCCCCGCATACGAGAAAGCCGACGAGAGCACGTCCGCGGCGGCCTTCTCCATGTCACCGGGGCGATACACGATGATGGGGTTCATGCCCTTGATCTCGTTGAGGAAGTAGACGCCCTCGTCGACGAATGTGAACATTATGTCCTCCATCGGCCGCCCGCAGCCGGAGGCGACGATGCCGGCGACGTCCGGGGAGCCGATGAGCTCCTGCACCCGGCGGTCGAGGCGGTCGGCGACTAGGTTGAGCACGCCCCTCGGCAAACCAGCGGCATCGAACATGGAGTACACGGTGTACACCGGGCGGGGACAGCGGCCGCTGGGCATCACGACGACGGCGTTGCCGGCGGCGAGGGCCGCGGCGGCGTACCCCATCGGTGACGCGAGCGGCGAGGAGGTCAGCCCGACGACGGCGATGACGCCCCTCGGCTTCCCCCGAATCCCCTTGGCGTCTTCCGCGGCCTTCCTCACGACCTCCGCCAGCCTGTCGACCTCGGCGAGGGCCTCCTCCCTGCACATCCCGGTGCTGAACACCACCTCCGCGGCGAGGAAGTAGCGCCTCCTCTCGACGGAATCCGCCACCTTCCTCAGGACGGCGGCCCTTTCCGCCCCCGCCATCGAGGACCACAGGGGCATCTTCCCCTTGGCCCTCTCGGCGGCCTTGGCAGCCGTGCCGGGCTCGGGGTCCTGCAGCCTGCCGAAGATGATGGTGTCGTCGACGGGGCTGACCAGGGGGTCGTCAGTGCCCGAGGCGACGGCGAGGCCGTCGATGTACGCGGGATAGTCGTGTTTGGGGGAATCGAGGATGCTGAGCATCGCGCGCTCGAACATGTCGCTGTCGAAAGACGCTCCAGTCATGTCGCCCCGTAATCCTTCGCGGTGATGATAAACCCCGCGCATAGGCCCCACTTACTGTTAAATAGCCTTAGTATCATCGGCGGGGACACGGACCCATGGTCTAGGGGTTATGACGTCGCCTTCACACGGCGGAGGTCGCCGGTTCAAATCCGGCTGGGTCCACCATTCGCGCCGACCCCTCGGCGGATGCTCCCTACAGAACGAGCATGACCTCCGAGAAGGGGAGATCCAGCCTCATCGAGATCTGAAGCGGTGTGAGCCCTTCGTCGTGGAGCGCGATGCAGGCCGCCTCGCCGTAGGTCATCTTGCAGGTCTCGACCAGTTCCCGCGCCCGGCCCTCGTAGTCGCCGCGACGGGCGTACATCGACATAGCCAGGTTACGGAGCATTCCGTCCATGGCATCGTCGTGAGCCCCGCCCGAGGCGACGGGCACGGTCACGCCGTTCTCCACGCACCAATGGGCCAGGTCCTCCGTCGCCGCCGGACGCCCGCCGACGCTGAGCGTAAGCTTTCCGCCCTCCACCATGGAGAGGGTCAATCCGTTGCCGTCCGACCATATCTTCATGACGTCGCCGATGCCGCTCGGTGGGCGGGAGTCGTATCTCCTCATGGGGGGCTTCTTCCTCGTCTCGTAGCGATCGCAGGCCGGGCAGAGGCTGGAGCGCGCCTTCGACTTCACCTCGTGGGTAACCCCGCATTTCGGACAGGCGTAGAGCACCCTCTTCCGGTCCCAGGCGGGAGAGTGGCACCCCGGGCAGTACTTCGGGCGCGCTTCGGACCTCCGGACCCACACCCTTCCGCATCTCTGGCATACGCCGATTATCTTCTTGTCGCTCCATTTCGTAGTAAGGCATTTGGGGCACCGGGTCGGGGCTTCGGAGCGGGAAGTCCATTCGTAGCCGCAGCGGGAACACTTGAACATCTGACCACGTCAAAGGATATTGGATGTATATTCCAATATGAGGCAGGCCGTATTTATCATTTTACGGCCGTCGCCACCGCGTTCGGCGGTTCCCTGCGGGTCAGATCGGGGTTCTGCCCGAGGGAGGGGCGGCTGTTTCGCGGTTCTTCGCCATTATCCGTTCTCTCGGCGACATGGCGAAAGTGAACGAGTGAACGGGCCGCAGGGGACCGCGAGAGAACTAACGGCACGGGCAGGGATTGCCGTCTCCCGGCCAGATGGCAGAGTGGTGGACCCAGCCGGATTTGAACCGGCGACCTCCGCCTTGTAAGGGCGACGTCATGACCACTAGACCACGGGTCCGTACGCTCCCCAACGGGAGGGGGCATAATAACAGTTTCCAACACGGACGTGCAATCCCATTTAATACTTTGAACGAATCAGCACCACCCAACGCGGCTGTAGTCCAGGGGTCACGACAGTGGCTTCCCAAGCCTCTGACCCGGGTTCGAATCCCGGCAGCCGCACCATGCTCCGACCCGACGCTTTTCGTGCGTCGGCCCTGGCCTAACAAGGATTTTATCGTGGGGACACATAGCCTGAACGCTATGGTGCTGGAGATAGACAGCTCGAGAGGCGAGGGGGGCGGGCAGATGGTCCGCACCTCCGTCGCGTTGGCCGCGCTTACCGGTACGACCGCGCGCCTCACGAGGATTCGCGAGAACCGCCCCACCAACGGTCTGTCCAGACAGCACACCACCGCCGTCCGGGCGGTGGCGACGATGACCGGCTCCAAGATTACAGGCAACTACATAGGTTCGTCCGAGCTGTTCATCGAGCCGGGCAACAGGCAGCTCGGCAACGTCTCCGTGGACATCGGCTCCGCCGGGAGCATCAGTCTCGTCCTGCAGGCCGCGCTCCTCGCGGCGAGGAACTACGAGGTGCCGTTCACCATCAAGCTGAAGGGGGGGACCAACGTCATGTGGGCGCCGCCCATCGACTCCTACTCCCTGGTGCTCTTCCCCATGATGAGGCGGATGGGCATAGAGATCGATCTCGAGATAGTCGACAGGGGGTTCTATCCCATCGGCGGCGGGAACGTCGTCGCCACCATGAGCCCCATCGGGACGATAAGGCCCCTGGTCCTCGACGACCTCGGAAAACTGGAGGGCATCCGCGGCCTGTGCTACGTTCAGCACCTCTCCGACCGCATCGGGGAGGACATGATTGGGGCCGCGAAAACGGTCCTGTCACCGAAGTTCGAGGCGGACATAGAGTTCCAAAGGTGTGAGGGCACCTCCCGCGGCGCGGGGATGGTCCTCGTCGCAGAGTACGAGAACGGCCTCCTGTCCAGCAACGTCCTCTCCAGCAAGGGCCACAGCGCGCAGCAGTCCGGCCTGGACGCGGCGAGCGACCTGATGCAGGAGATGTCGACCGGGTCCACCGTGGACGTCCATACCGCGGACCAGCTCCTCCCGTACATGGCGATGGCCGAGGGGAAGAGCTGTTTCACAGTCTCACGGATCAGCAAACACCTGCTATCGCAGATGGATACCCTCGAATCCTTCCTCGACGTGCGCTTCGGCGTGGAGAGAAAGGACGACGGGTACCACTTCACCGTCACGCCGGGGGAGAAGGGGTCGGCACGATGAAGCCGTTCGTCCTCGTGAACTGCGCCATGTCCGCCGACGGCAAGATCGCCGGGGCCGAGAGGAGGCAGGTGCGCATATCCTCCGAGGAAGACATAGCGCGCGTCAGGAGGCTCCGCCGGAGGTACGACGCCATACTCGTCGGCGTGGGCACCGTGCTCGCTGACGACCCCCATCTTACGGCGAAGGGAGCGGACGGGGATTCCAACCCCATCCGCATCGTATTGGATACCGACGGCCGCACGCCCGGCGGCGCGCGCGTCCTCGATGGCCTCGCGCCGACCGTCGTCGTCACCTGCGAGGAGTGCACGAGGACGTGGGGCCCGGACGTCACCGTCGTGAGGTGCGGGAAGGGGAGCATCGACCTGCCGGCGGCTTTGCATCTGCTCGCCCGCGAGTGCGGAATAGAGAGCCTTGTCGTCGAGGGGGGCGGGGAGGTCATCGCCTCGTTCTTCCGCGAGAGGCTCGTCGACAGGTATTCCGTGTTTGTCGGGGGGCTCATCATCGGCGGGAGGGGGGCGCCGACGCCGGTCGGCGGCGACGGCTGGACCGCGGAGATGAGGATAAAGCTCCACCTGGATTCCACGGAGGTCCTCGGGGACGGCGTCCTGCTCACGTTCTCGCCCTCGTACGAGCGAGCCCGTGCACGCACTCCTAAAATACGGCTAACGGGATGGCGCCGCAGTAGCGTCCGGGTTCCGGGCGGGGCGGTATCATGAAGGTAAGAATGGACGACGGCAGCTCCGGCGACATCAGAGCGGTATGGCTTGAGGACGGGAGGGTCCGCATGATTGACCAGAGGGAACTACCCCTGAAGCTGGTAATCGCGGATTTCACGGACTACCGCGCCGTAGTCGGAGCGATAAAAGACATGGCCATCCGCGGGGCGCCCTGCATCGGCGCGGGTGCGGCGTACGCCATGGGCCTCGCCGCCCTGCAGGGGGAGGACCTCGACGAGGCCGCGAGGGACGTCAGGGCGGCGAGGCCCACCGCCTACGATCTGTTCTACGCCACCGACTGGATGCTGGAAAGGCTGAAGGCGGGAGAGGACCCGGTGGAATCCGCGGATGCCTATGCCGACGCCACCGTCGAGAAGTGCAAAGCGATCGGCCGCCATGGCGAGACCCTCGTGAAGGACGGCATGAGGCTGATGACGCACTGCAACGCCGGCGCCCTCGCAACCGTCGACGTAGGCACCGCCCTCGCCCCCGTGCGGTACGCCCACGACGCGGGGAAGAGAGTTTTCGTCTACGTCTCCGAGACCCGCCCGAGGCTGCAGGGCATGCAGCTCACGGCCTGGGAACTCGGACAGGAAGGGATAGACCACGCCATCATACCCGACGGCGCCTCCGCATACTACATGTCTCAGGGCGTGGACATGGTCATAGTCGGCGCCGACCGCATCGCCGCCAACGGCGACTTCGCGAACAAGATCGGGACGTTCGACAAGGCCGTCGCCGCCAAGCACTTCGGCATCCCGCTGTACGTCGCCGCCCCCGCTTCCACCTTCGACTTCGGCACCGGGACGGGGGAGGGCATCGTCATCGAGCAGCGCGCGGAGAAGGAGGTCACCGAGATCGGGGGGGTCAGGATCGCCCCGGCCGGTTCCAGGGCGCTCAACCCCGCCTTCGATGTGACCCCCGCGGAGATGGTCGCGGGCTTCATCACTGAAAAGGGCATCTTCGGGCCCTCCGAGATCGGGAGGATGAGGGAATGAACGAGGGATCCGCCCGCCGGAGGCTCGTCGAGTGCTGCCATCTCCTCTACGAGAGGGGACTCACCTTCTCCGCCGGCGGGAACGTGAGTGTCCGCCTGGACGGAGAAGCCATCCTCATCACGCCGAGCGGCGCGAACAAAGGCCTGCTGGGGGAGGACGACCTCGTGAAGATGACGATGGGGGGAGAGGTGGTCTCCGGCGGCAAGCCGTCCATCGAGCATCGCTTCCACCTCGGCATATACCGCGAAAACCCCGGCACCAACGCGATAATCCACTGCCACCCGCTGCACTGCATCGCGGCGACCCTGAAGAACGAAGGGATCAGGAGCTGCATCACGCCCGAGGGGGCGCTGCTGCTCGACCGCGTCCCCACCGCGAGGTACGAGACGCCGGGCTCACAGGCGCTCGTCGACGCCGTGATGGAGTACGCCGACTCGCCCGCCATGCTCATGGACAGGCACGGGGCGATTACGCAGGGGAGAACGCTCGAGGAGGCGTTCAACAGGATGGAGGAGCTGGAGTTCCAGGCTCGCCTGCAGCTGCTCGCACCGGACGCCGAGGACCTCCCCGCCAACGAGATAGACAGGCTCAAGGAGATGAGGCGATGTCGATACTGGTCACCAAATGGTTCGGCGTCTTCATCGTCGACGAGAGGTCCGGCCGCGTGACGGATAAGCGCCTCATGCCCTCCGACCCGGAGGCCTGCGCGCGGAAGCTCGCGCAGGTGCAACGGGGGGAGCTCCTCCCCGAGGAGAGGGAGCTCGCCGCCGGCAGGGAGAGACTCTCCGTCGGCGAGCGCAGACAGTCCGAGCTCGGCAGGCCGGAGATGTACGACTCGTCGTTCATCAAGGCGGCCGACTACGGCTTCGACGACGCCTTCATGCACGAGGCGATGCTCCGCCTCGGCAGGATGAGGACATCCGAGCCCCTCCCGCGCGACAGGAACCTGGTGCAGGCGATCCGCGACCTTGACGACCTCATCGAGGTCTCTAACCTCATGAGCGAGAGGCTGCACGAGTGGTACGGGATGCACTTCCCGGAGCTCGCCGACTACGCCAAAGACGACCGCTACGCCCTGCTAATCGCAAGGCACGGCGACCGCACCGGGATCGTCGAGGAACTGGGGATCGACCTCGAGTCGATGGGTGCCGATTTCGACCCCGAGGACGTGCGCGCGGTGCAGAACCTCGCCGACTCCCTCGTGAGGATATACGGCGACCGGAAGGTCCTCGAGGAGTACATCACATCCCTCGTGTCAGCGATATGTCCCAACATGTGCGCGGTGCTCGGCGGCCCGTTGACGGCCAGGCTGATATCCCTCGCCGGCGGGCTGGAGAGGCTCGCCTCGCTGCCGTCATCGACGGTGCAGCTCCTGGGCGCGGAGAAGGCGATGTTCCGCCACCTCCGCTCGGGCAAGGCCCCGCCGAAGCACGGCGTGATCTACCAGTACCCCGAACTGAGGAAGGCCCCGTACTGGCAGAGGGGGAACATCGCGAGGGCGCTGGCCGGGAAGGTGCTCATCGCCGCGAAGGTCGACGCCTACCGGGGGGAGTTCTGCGGCAGCAGGCTCGACGCCGAGCTGAAAGCCAGGATCGCCGACATCAGGAAGAGGTACCCCTCCCCGCCCAAGAAGCCGGCCAAGCCGAAGCAGGCGAGGAACCACCGCGACCGTTTCCCCGGCCGCGGAAAGAGACCCGGACACAGACCCAGGCGAGAGAATATGGGTCTTCCCCCTTGACCGTGGACGCGGGCCTGGGCGCACCGATGGTCTTACAGTCCGAGCGTATCTGCCAAACGTTTCATTTCAGCAGACCTATCCAGGCATGATCTGGACCCCTGCGTTTCGAAATGCTGTCGCCAACCTATATATGCGTGCGCTGGATAGTGGGTGCGACTACAATGCGCGCCGATACGTTCGATGAGGGCCCCCCAAGTGGGCTGACAGGCGGATACAGCGAGCGCGCAGTGTGTTTTACAATGAAAAGGCGAGAACCATGGCAGAGTGGGAGATGAAGGAGCTCAGGGAGCTCAAGATCGGGAGGTATGTCAACATCGACGATTCCCCTTGCAAGATCATTTCGATCACGACATCCAAGCCCGGCAAGCACGGGTCCGCGAAAGCCTCGATCGAGGCGACGGACATATTCACCGGTGCCAAGAAGTCCCTCAACGCGCCCGTCAGCGCGAAGGTCCAGGTCCCCATCATCGACAAGAGGAAGGGGCAGGTCATCTCCATCGACGAGGCCAACAACGAAATCCAGATCATGGACCTCGAGACGTTCGAGACCTTCACGATGCCCATCAACGAGGACCACGAGAGCGTCCTCACGGACGGGGCGGAGATTCTATACCTTGTGGCTATGGACCGCATGAAACTCATGTGAGACGGCGGTGCGGATGTCGTACGGGCTCAACTACGCCGATGCGGAGGCCAGTTTCGAAGAGGCCGACGCGGTTATCTTCGGAATCCCGTACGACCATACCGCATCGTTCAAGGCCGGCGCGCGCGAGGCCCCCTGGACGGTGCGCCGCGCCTCCTATAACTTCGAGGAGCTCCATTTCGAACACGGCCTCGACCAGAACCGTCCCCTCGTGAGCGATTACGGCAACTGCGACGAGTTCGTACTGCCGGAGGACATGATCGAAGAGGTCAAGTTCGCCGTCGGCCCGGCGATAAAGGCGGGGAAGTTCCCCATCGCCATCGGCGGCGAGCATTCCGGGACCATACCGATAATCCAGTCGTTCGGATCCAGGGACGTGTCCCTAGTGACCATAGACGCCCACCTCGACTCGCGCGACGAGTACGAGGGCACGCCGAACAGCCACGCCTGCGTCACCCGCCGGGCGGCGGACCATATCGGTCTGGACAGCGTCTGCGCCGTGGGCGTCCGCGCCGTCGGCAGGGAGGAGCTGGAGAGGGACGACGTCGTCCCGCACGTCACCGCCTTCGAGATCCTCGAGAACGGGCTGGAGGAGAGCGTAGGGAAGGCCCTCGACGGCCTGAGGAACGAGAGAATCTACCTCTCGGTGGACGTCGACGGCATCGACCCCGCCTACGCCCCCGGTACGGGCACGCCCGAGCCCTTCGGCCTCGCGCCCTACGACGTGAAGAAGATCATCGGCATGATAGGGGACCGCCTCGCCGGGTTCGACGTCATGGAGATCTGCCCGCCGGCGGACCCCTCAGGGATAACCTCCGTCCTCGGCGCGAGACTCATCAACGAGGCCCTCGCCATACTCGGTAGGAACCTCAGGAACCGATGGCGAGCGAGGCGATGAAGCCCTCGACCATGGTCTGGTACTTGTCGGCCAGCTCCTTGGCGTCTTCCTCGTCACGGGACTCGGCGATGATCCTGAATATCGGCTCTGTGCCGGACGGCCTGAGCAGCACCCAGCCCATCGCCGAGGTGATCTTCAGCCCGTCGGTCCTGTCCTTGACCGCGCCCTCGGTGCTGGTGTCAACGAAACGGATGACACCCTCCTTGACGGCGTCGGGGCATGCGACCTTCCTCTTCTCCGTGAAGTAGACTGGGAGGGAGCGAATCTGGTCCGCGAGCGGGCCCGCCTTCGCGACGCACTCGAGCATCATGGCAGCGGACATCGCCCCATCGCGGCAGTACTGGAAATCCGGAAAGATCAGCCCCCCGTTTCCCTCTCCGCCGAACACGGCGCCGCCCGCCATCATCCTGCGGGCGACCGTCGGCGACCCGACCGCCGTGTAGACTACCGTCCCCCCGGCCTTCTCCACCGCCGCCTGGACGACGGAGGACGTCGCCACCGGGGTGACGACCTCCCCACCCCCGCGGGCGGCGACTACCCACTTCGCGAGCACGGCGAGGCTGAGGTCGCCCTCGACGTACCCCCCGCGGCCGTCCACGAAGACGCAGCGGTCGGCATCCCCGTCGTGGGCGATGCCGAGGTCTGCACCGGTCTCCCTCACCAGACTCGCGAGGTCGCGGAGGTTCTCCGCAGTAGGCTCGCTGTAGTGGCCGGGGAACTCGCCCTGCGGGTTGCCGTTCAGGGTTATCGCCCTCACGCCCAGCCTGCTGAGCAGCGTGGGAGAGGTGCGGAAGGACGCCCCGTTGGAGCAGTCCAGCACTACGGTGAGCCCGGCCTTCCTGATCGCCTCGGCATCCACTTTGGAGACGATGGCGTCCACGTAGGCCTGGTCGGCGCCGGGGGATTCGGAGTACCACCCGACCGATGCGCCGTCGACGGCGGGGATTCTCTCGGCGTACTTCGCCTCTATGAGCTCCTCCTGCGCGCGGCTCGCCTCGGTGCCGTCCGGCGCCACCAACTTGATGCCGTTGAACTCCGGCGGGTTGTGGGAGGCGGTGATCATTACGCCACAGGAAACCCATCCGTGGCTCTTGACATAGTGCTGCAGGGCGGGGGTGGGGACCACCCCGAGGAAAGACACGCTACTGCCCACCGACATCAGCCCGGCGCACAGCGCGTTCTTGAGCATCGTGCCAGATGTGCGGGTGTCCATCGCCACGGCGGCGGTGCCGGGGAACACTGTGCCGACGGCCTTGCCCATCTGCATGGCGAGCTGCACGGTCATGTCCTTGTTTACAACCCCGCGCACCCCGTTCGTGCCGAACATCCTCGCCATCGCGACCCCTCCACGCCCCGCGAGACGATGAGTATATTGATGGTGTCGCCACAGCTCTTGCCGTTGTCGGCCGCCATCTCCACGGCATTGAAGAGGTTATCCACCAGGAGTACCGTCTTCGGGTCCATCACGGACAGATGGGAGTGCTTCACGCCCGCGAAGTACAGCGAGTCGATGATCCTCTCCTGATCGTTGAGGGCGTCGATGTTGCGCAGGGCCCCGTTGGCGTCACGCTGCATGGACTCGATGGCCGCCACGAGGAACCTGATTTCCTCCATGAGCTCCCCGACCATGCGCTCCAGCTCCTCCCATATCTCCTTCGGTACGTCGGCGCGGGTCTCGATGATGAGCTGGAGGTGTATCGCCCCTTCCTTCGCCCAGTTCGCGATCTTATCCGTCTTGCGCACGAAAGTTACGAGGTCCTCCCTCTCCTGCACGCTCATCTCGCCGCGGCTGATCTCCACCGCGAGGCGGTCCTCTATTCTGTCGGCCTCCTCCTCGCTCAGAAATAACCTGTCGGTGCACTTTACGGCCCCGTCGCGGTCGCCCTTCGCCATGGCGTCAAGCGCCCTCCTCAGCTCCGTGACGGTGTCGAGGACGGCCATCGCATGGCTGCGGCTGCCGTCGTTGACACTGCTCCCCTTCCTCCTACCGAACCAATTCAGAATTCCCTTATCATTCAAGGCTGATCGCCTCCGCCAATCCTTCTTTCGGCCTCCCGAAGACCTTGGTCATCCTCTTGTTGAACACGAGGAGGACCTCCGCCCCGTCTGCCGGCGGCGTCTGCGTGTCCGAGACGTTGTACTCGACATAGTCGCCGGTCCCCGCCTTCGTGCGCACCCTCCAATAGGTGCCCATGAAGACTGAGCTTATCACTTTAGCGGACAGGCCGCCGTCCGCCGTGTAGACGTTCTCAGGCCTGACCGATATCACCACCGCGTCTCCGACGGCGAAGTTGGACTTCTCCGCTCTCACGGTGCGCCCGCCCCTCAGGCGGACCTTCGTCCTGCCGCTCTTGGTGAACCCCGAGACGTATCCCTCGAGGAGGTTGGTCTCCCCGATGAAGTACGCCGCGAAGATGCTGGACGGCGAGCGGTAGAGCTCGATGGGCGAGCCCGTGTCGTGCACGGCACCCGCCCTCATGAGCACGATGCGGTCGGAGACCGACATGGCCTCCTCCTGGTCGTGGGTGACATGGAGCACGGTGATGCCGAGATCCTTGACTATCCTCCTAATCTCGTACCTGAGCTCCATCCTCACCCTTGCGTCAAGGGCGGAGAGGGGCTCGTCGAGCATGAGGATCTTCGACCCCGACGAGAGGGCACGAGCGATGGCGACCTTCTGCTGCTCCCCTCCTGAGAGCTCCGAGGGGAGCATCCGGGCGCGGTCGAGCATCTTCACCAGCTCGAGGTAGCTCCTGGCGGTGGCCTCGCCGTCCTCGGGCGCGACGCCTCTCACACGTGGCCCGTACCCCGCGTTGCGGAGATTGTCCATGTTGGGGAAGAGGGCTATATTCTGGAACACGTAGCCGACGTCGCGGTCCTCGAGGGGTACGTCGGTGACGTCCTCGCCGCCGATCATGACCCTCCCCTCCGTAGGCGCCCATATGCCGGAGATGACTTTGATGAGGGTGGTCTTACCGCAGCCGGACGGGCCGAGGACGGTGACGTACTCGCCCTCCTCCACGTCGAGGTCGATGCCGCGCACGGCGTAGACGCCGCCGAACCTCATTCCTACGCCGCGCAGGGATATCTTGGGCGTCATTCCAGTCTCAGCTCCTCCTCCAGACCGCCCTCCGGCATCGGGAACACCGATGCCTGACGGGGCTGCCATGTGACCGCCACTTCCGTGCCCGGGGAGTAATCCTCGTACCTGCGTGAAGAGCGCCTCGCGGAGACCGTGCCGAGTCCGCCGACATACACCTCGATGGTGATCGTCGAGCCCTCGAACAGCGTCCTCTGCACCTGCCCGCGGAAATACCCCTCCGGCATCTCGCCGGGGGGCATCTTCCTGTCCTGCACGTCCTCCTTGCCTGAGATCCTCGTCGGCACGGTGGCCCCGATCTTCACGGCCACCACGGCAGGGTCGCCGGGATCCAGGTCCGCCGGCCTGGCGCGGACGCGGTATCCGCTCTCCAGCTCGACGACGGAGTGGCCCTCCCCGCCCTCCACGAACGTGCCCTCGAAGGTGTTGGATCTTCCGAGGAAGTTCGCCACGAACGGCGTCGCCGGGTTCTGGAACACGTCCTTGGGCGTGCCCACCTGTATGACCTTCCCGCCGCGGATGATGGCGATTCTGTCGGCGACCTCCATCGCCTCGTCCTGGTCGTGGGTGACATGGATGGAGGTCAGCCCCATATCCTTGACCATCGACTTGAGCTCCTTCCTGAGCTCAATCCTCAGGCGGGCGTCGAGCGCGCGGAGGGGCTCGTCGAGGAGGAGGATGTCGGAATCGGAGGCCATCGCCCTCGCCAGGGCGGTGCGCTGCTGCTGCCCGCCGGAGAGCTCGCAAGGCATGCTGTCGACCTTCTTCGACATGTGCACTAGGTCGATGAGGGAGGTGGCGAGGCGCTTAACGTCCTCGGCGCCCCATTTAAGGAGGTGGGGCGCGAACATCACGTTGTCGTAGACATCCATGTTCGGGAACAGAGCGTACCTCTGCGAAAGCATGGTCGCCTTCCTCATGCTGATCGGGACCTCCGTTACATCCTTCCCGTCGAACTCCACCGTCCCCCCGTCGGGCTCGACAAGCCCGCAGAGGGCGCGTAGTACGGTGGTCTTGCCGGCCCCGGTGGGGCCGAGGAGGCAGAGGTATTCGCCGTCCCTGACGGTGAGGTCGAGACCGTCGAGGGCCCTGACGCCCCCGGGGTACTCCTTGACCAGCCCCCTCATCCTGATCTCGGTCGTGGCGCTCACCCCTCCCGCGCGTGAGCGTCCTCACGGCGAACATCAGCACGAAGCAGACGGCGATGAGGATGATGGAAGACATCGCGGCCTCCGGATATGCCTTGTCTTTTACGAGGTCGACGATGTAGCACGGAACGGTGTTCATGTCCGTGCTTATTGCGATGGTCGCGCCCGTCTCGCCGAGGCTCCTCGTGAATGCGAGGATGCAACCCGCGATGACGGACGATTTGATGATCGGCAGTAGGACCCTGTAGAACGCCTGGAGCGGTTTGGCGCCAAGCGTCATGGCGGTCTCTTCGAACGATGGGTCCACCTCCTCCACCGCGCCGGCGATGTTCCTCACCACCAGCGGATACGTGAAAGATATGTGCCCGAGAATGACGAGGATCACGGCGGCGGCCCCCTCGGTCTCCCCCCCGCCCCAGAATAGGGCGAGGGAGAACCCGAGGGCGGTTGTGGGGATGATCAACGGCACGTTGACCAATGCGTCGATGGCGTCGGCAGACCTCCTCCCGCGGTGCCTTGCGATGTGTATCGCCACCGGTATCCCGAACACCACGTCGAAGGCCACAGCGACGGCGGCGACCAGAAAGGAGGTCCCCATCGACCCCGCCAGCTCGCCGAGGTCCACGGACGCGGGCTCGGCCAGGTACATGAAGATGTAGAACGAAGGGAGCAGGACCATGAGGGCCATGAAGGCGACGGCGGCCGCGTCCTTCGCCTTCGGCGCCGCACCACGGCTTATCTTCCGCTCGAACTCCGGCCATATGCGGCTCCCGCCCATTTGGAACTTGCTGATGATCCGCCCCGCCGCGAACAGCATGGCGAGGGCGAGGACGATCATGATGATGCTGATCACGATCATCGCGCCGGTGGGGTCGACGCTGGCGTAATCCGGATATTCTTCGGGATGCGGGCGGACATCGCTCCTCATGAACGACAGGAACGTCGGCCCCGTGAAGAACGCATCCTTGACCCCCATCAGCTCCAGCGCGATGTATGTGCCCCCGGTCTCCGAGAGGGACCTCGCGAAGCAGAGGATGAAGCCGGTGACGAGGCCGGCCTTGAACAGCGGGAGGGTGATGGTCTTCGCCGCCGTGAAGCGGGAAGCGCCCAGGGTCATCGCCGCCGTCTCGTAGTTCGGGTCGATCTGCTCCAGGATCCCCGATAGGGAGCGGACCATGTACGGGTAGGTGAAGATGATGTGCAGGAGAAGCACGAGGACGTAGGGGGATATGTTCAGGCCGAGGGAGGCGACGTCTATGCCCTCGGGCGCGCACCAGAACATGATCACTGACAAACCGAGGACGGCGGTCGGGAAGGCCAACGGCATGTCGAGGAGGGTATCGAGGGCCTTCTTCCCCCTGAACTCCTTCCTCACCATGACCCATGCGATGGGCAGGCCGGCAGCGACATCGATCGCTGTCACGATGAACGCTATAGAGAAAGAGTTGGCGACCGCGCCGCGGATCTCGGACATGACGATGCCATCGTCGAAGATGCCCCTGATTAGCCCCCAATCGGTGAAAAGCTTCGTGACGACGAAGATCGAGGGGACGACGATGATGCAGACGAACACGGTAAGAGCGAGGACGAACCAGGCCCGGCGGACATCGCTGTTGTCCGAGACTCCGTTGATTCCGTCGACGATGCCCATCGTATCAGCTCGGTACCCCGCATCTGCGCAGGGGGCGCGTTTGTCCAGAGCGTGCCCGGGCGTCGTCATGGCTATCAGTACGAGCCGTACCATGGGAACCGTATTTTAAAAGATTTTATCGGTACCGTATATAGAAATATATAGATTGGTACCTCGCTCCCGGCCTTCCTTCGCCATGCTCTCGATCCACCGCTTTATGTCGGCCTTCTTCGTGGACCCGATACCGAAGTGATCGGCGAACTTCTTAGTGGTGGCGAGTTCGAAGGTCTGCCCCTTCGGGACCGCCGATACGTACCCTAGGGCCACAAGCTGCTGCACGTCCTCATAGGCGCGTGGGCCGCGTGTGCTGACCAGCCGTGACTGCAGCACGGGCTGGTTGTAGGCAATGGTGGAGAGGGTGCGCATAGTCCCGCCGGACATCTCCGGCTCGGCGATGGCGTCGGTGAATCTGGCGCAGTCGGCGCGGAGCACCATGCGGTACTCCTTCCCGATCTTCGAGATGACGATGGCCGACCCGCGCTCCTCATACTCCCTCTTCAGATCGCGGAGGGCGAACTGCACTGAGGCCGTGGGGAGACCGGTGGCGGCGACTACGTCCTCCACCGTGACGGGCCCCGTAGCGGCGAACAGAGCGGCCTCTACCGCGGTCTTGTCCTCCATCGGTTCACCGCCGCCGGGGCCTCCGAGGGGACGGCCGCCTCCGGCAGCTTTATCTGGATCATGATTTCGCCGTAGGGAAGTTCGGCCTGGCTGACCTCGAGTCTGCCGTTCCTTACCAGGTGGAGCACCGATACGAAGACGGTGATGTTCTCCTCCTTGGAGCCGGTGTAGAACTCGGTGATCGGCATGGGGTCCATGCCCATGGCGTAGATGCTCCGGTAGACTCCCTCCACGGTCTGTTCGTCGTCCTCCCGGTGGGCCTTGTTATCGAACCTCCTCGGCTCCTTCTCCGCCAGCCTGCGGCGGGCATTTTCCCTGTCCTTGGCGATCTCCGCCTCGCGGCGGGCCTCCTCGAACGCGTCGAGCAGGTCCATCATCGTAACCGGGCGGAAGTCCTCCCTGGCGTACGCCTTGGAGAACGATACCTCGGGGACGACCATCGGGTCCTCGTCGTCGAAAGCGAAGTCCTCGTCGAACACCTCGGGCTCCACGACGGGGTCGGCGCTCTGCCTGGCGGCCTCCGCCTGCAGGTTGAGGATCCTCCACGCCATGAGCAGGAGCCTGCCCGCTACGATCATGTCGAACCTGTCCTCCGAAACCTTCTCGGAGTACATCCTGGCGAACTCCTCGAGGTCGATGGCCCAGGGGTCGAGCCCCCTCTCCAGCACGAGGCTGAATACCGCCCTTATCGATTCGTCGACCGGATCGTTCAGCCTCTCGCCGGATTCCGACTCCTTCAGGATCTCCAGGTATCCGTTGATCCTGCTGAGATGTTCCTCGTCCTCGACGAGGGCCTTGTGGAACAGCAGGTGCTGCTCCATGCTCTCCATCCGCATCATTCCATCCGTTTCCATCTTCCATCCCTTCCTTTGGTTTAAACGTCGGCGCTCCCGCCCTCCTTCTGGAGCCGCAGCGCCTCCTCCTCGTACTTGGAAACCTCGGCGAGGTCGGGCTGCATGATCACCCGGCTGATGCCGCTCGGCGGCCTCGTGACCCCTATGAGGTGGTCCGCCAGGGTGAGGGTCACCTTCCTAAGCGAGACCTGTATGAACTGCGCCTTGGCGGAGCTTTCCTTAACCCTCTTCGCTACCATCTCCGCGTTCACGGCGTCGAGGAACATGTCCACCTCGTCGAGAACGTAGAACGGCGACGGCTGGTACTCCTGGATGGCGAAGATGAAGGACAGGGCGGTGAGGGACTTCTCCCCTCCCGACAGGGCCTCCAGCCTCAGCATTTTCCCGTTGCGCGGCTTGGCGTTGATCTGCAGGCCGCCGGAGAACGGGTCGTCCGGATTGTCGAGGGCCATGAAGCCCTCCCCGCCGCCGGACAGCTGCGCGTATATCTGCCTGAAGTTGGCGTCCACGGCATCGTAGGCCTCCATGAACAGCCCCTTCTTCTTGGACGTCAGATCGCCGGCGAGGGCATCCAGGTCCTTGATCTGCTTCTCGAGCCTCGCCACCTGTTCCAGTAGGGAGTCGAGCTCGGCCCGACGTTCGTCGTAATCCTCGAGGGCGCGGAGGTTCACCGCACCGACGGACGCCATACGCGCCTCGCAACCCTTGATCGTCCTGCGAAGGGCCTCCTCGGAGGGGACGGGTTGCGGTATCTCCACCTGCACGCGGGCGACGTCCTCCTCGTAGCGGGAGATGGCGTCCCTGCACGCCATGATCTGCGCCTGGTAGCCCTTGAGAATGCCTCCCTTGACCTCTATCTCGTTCGCCTTCTTGTCGATGTCCGCGTCGAGGCCGTACTTCCTCTCGAGGAGGGCGTCCTTCTGCGCGCGGAGGTCCTCGATGCCGGCCTCCATCTCCGCCTCGATCTTCTTGAGGGCGTCCAGGTCTTTCCTCAGCTCGGCGGCCTTCGCGGAGTGCGCCTCCGCCTCCTGCTCGTCGGCGGCGGCCCTGCGATCCACCTCGGCAATCTGTTCGTCGAGGGCCCTCCTCTGCGAATCCAGACCGGCGATCTCCGCCCTCACGGTGCCCATCTCCGCAGACAGTGCGCTGACCGCCTGCGTGGAGCGGTAGACGTCGTCCCTGGCCCTCTGGATCCGCTCCTGGAGCCCGGCCGGGGCGATCACCCCCATGCGGTCGCGGACCGCGGCCCTCTCGTCCCTCAGCGCGCCGAGGTCCTGCGCGGACGCCGCCGCGGCCGCGTCCGCCCTGGCGGACTCCTCCTTGGCGGCGTCGTAGGCGTCAGCCCTGTCCTTCGCCGCCTTCTGCGCCGCCTCAAGGGCTTTCTTCGCCGCGCCCGCCGCGGCCTGCGCCTCGGCGATCTTCCCGCGGACGTCGACACCGGAAGCGCTGGCATCGCGCATGGCGTCGTCGGCGGCGCGGATCTCGTTGCGCACCGCCCGCAGGTCGGCGCGGACCCCTTCGAGAGCGTCGTTGACCTCCCTCAGGGCGGCCCCAGCCTTCTCGAGGGCGGACTGCGAAGACGCACCGAACCTCGGCACGGCGCGGGGATTTATGGTCCCGCCGACCATGGCGCCGGAGGCCTCGATGAGTTCGCCCTGCTTGGTGACCAGGCGGATGCCGCCCATGAGCTCGCGGGCCTGGTCCATGGAGTTGACAACCATGGTGTCCTGGAAGACATACCAGAACGCGTTGGTGTAGCGGGGGTCGAAGTCGATCAGGTCGGTTGCGTACCCCTGCGTGCGCTTGACCGTCATTATCGCCTTAGCACGGGGCTTCCCGGGCATCATCTTGGTGAGGGGGAGGAACGTCACCCTGCCGAGCCTGTTGCCCTTGAGGTAGTCTATGCACTTGGCGGCGGTGCCGTCGTCGTCGACGATGACCGCGTTCATTTTCCCGCCGGCGGCCACGGAGAGGGCGGTCTCCCATCCGCTGTCGACCTTGGCGAGCTGCGCGATGGTGCCGTGTATGCCGGGGACCTCCCCGGACTGCTTGAGCGCGAGTATGCGCGAAACGGCCTCGTTGCGGGAGTCGTAGGACTCGGAGACCCTCTTCTCGGCGCTGAGCCTGTTGAACTCCTCGCCGCGCGCTTCGGCGACCTTCCGGAGCTCCTCCTCCTGCCTCTCGAGGCCAGACTCCTTCTTCTTGAGTTCGAGGACCCTCCTGCTGTAGTCCGAGACGTCGGCCTGCGGACCGGCGGCCCTCTTCACCTCGGCGAGGTTCCACTCGGCATCCTTGACCTCGAACTTGGCGGATTCCAGAGCCTCTTCGGCCTCGGCCCTGGCCCTATCGGCCCCGTCCAGGACCGCCTTCTTCGCGGCGGCCTCGGCCCTGACGCCCTGGTCCTTGGCCCCGGCGGCGTCGATCCCCCTCTCCAGGCCCTCCAGCTTCTTCTGGAGCTCGGTGAGCTCGCCGCCGTGCTTGGCGGTCTCCTCGGATATCCTCTTCTCCTCCTCGAGGGCTGCTCTCCTATCGCGCTCGGCCGCCTCGAACCTCATCGTCAGCTCGTCGAGGGATGCCGAGGCCTCGGTGCGCTGCCGGCGGTTCTCCTCCGCGGACTCCTCGAACCTCTTTCTGAACTCGAGCTGCTCCCCTCTGTCGCGGAGAGCCGTCTCGGCACGGTCGTTCTCGGTGGCGACCCTGATCTTCGCATCCTCGACCTCGCCTTTGATTTTCCTGTACTCGGGGCCGGCGCGGGCCTCGATCTCCGCCTCCTTGGCGACGATGGCTTTCTCGTTCTCCCCGCGTTTGGCCTCGGCGGCGGCCTTCGCCCCCCTGAGCGCGTCGAGCTTCTCGGCGGTCTCGGCGGCGGTGGACTCGATGCTGTCGAGCCTCGCCCTCTCGTTGTCCCTCAGCCTCACGGCGAGCTGAGCGTTCGCGGTGTCGAGCTCGGCCTTCGCCCCCAGGTAGATGCGGGCCTGCTCCTTGTCCTTCTCCAGGGCTTTGAGTTGCTTCTCCTTCTCGTTCCTGATGATGCCGATGCGGCCGAGGCTCTCGTTGGCCTCCGCCCGCTCGCCCTGCGCCTTCTGGATATCGGCATCGAAGCTGGCGATGCCGGAGATGCCGTCGAGGATGCGCCTCCTCTCGATGTTGCCCATCTGCACGATGTGCGTGACGTCGCCCTGCTGCACGAGATTGTACCCGTCAGCGCTGATACGCGCCTTGTTGAGGAGGACGTCGAACTCGGAGAGGGAGGACTTCTGATCGTTGATAAAAAAATACGAGCTGTAGTCGGTGCCGTTGCTGGCTAGCTTCACGAACCTGGTGAGGCGGACGGTATCGCAGTCCCACGGCATGAGGCGATCGCTGTTGTCGAAGACCAGAGAGATGGTCATCGACTTCGCCTTGTTCTTCGCGGCGCCGCCGTCGAAGAGGAGGTCGGTGATCCTGCCCGCCCTGACCGCCTTGGAGCTCTTGGGCCCGAGGACGAACATGATGGCGTCCGCTATGTTCGATTTGCCTGACCCGTTCGGGCCGGTGACAGCCATGTACCCCTCCATGAGGGGGACGGTCATCTTCCCGCCGAAGGATTTGAAGTTCTCCAGCTCAACCTGCTTTAGATACATCCCGGACACCCATGGGGCCGCGGTGCCGGACCGAGTCCGCCTTGCATCCCGTTCCCGCGTCGCACGCGATATTACGAGCAGTGCTTGATGCTATTTAAAATGACGTCGAACCCGGCTTTGAGGAAACCCTCGTTCAGGATTGATCGCCGATCTTTTCGGAACCGATGCTGAGAAGAGGATGCCAGGAGGCCTTCGATTCTTTTGGAACCAATGCTCCGGTTATGCTCGTACAGGCCGATTTGAATGTTGATGGCGGGGGCTGCCTGGCGGGATGGTGTCTACGGCCATGGCGGTCCCGGAGCACCGCAAGAGGATACAGCTGGAGGCTCTCCTCGCCTGCCTGGTCCCTCCGGCGGCAAAGCCGACCCGATGCTGGCTCCCCCTCGTACCCGTCCGCGCAAACGGCCCCGTTCGGGCCAGGGCCCAGATGACGGCGCGGGGGAGGGTCTCGTCTTTGAATTGCGATGCCAGAGGAATGCGCTTGTTTTTCCACTGGTCATTTTTGCTGGGGGAAATTTCCTGCGCCATTGCTGTCCATGTACAGAGGCATTCATCATCGGAACCCCGTCTCGTGTACTGAGACAAGATGTCCGAAGGCTTCGAGGAATCAGGAGATCAAGCGCGTATCGATGAGCTCCGGTATAATATCCCCCACCGACCTGGCCACGAACGTCGGCCTCATCCCCGACCTCCGCAGCAGTTCCATGTCCGTTTCCCCGGACAACACGAGTACCGACCTCGCACCAGCATCGGCGGCCATCCTCATGTCGGTAGACAGCCGGTCACCGACCATCACGACTTCCTTCACGGGCAAGCCCATCTCCGAGCTGGCCATCTCGAGCATCCTCCTGTTCGGCTTGCCTATCACCGTCGCCTCCTTCTTGGTCAGCGACTCGTACATCCTGATGAACGGGCCGATGTCCACGTCGTAGGAGTCCTCGGTGGGGCAGACATCGTCGGGGTGGGTGGCGATGAGCTCCGCGCCGGCCAGAAGGTAGTGGTATCCCCTGTTGATCTTCCCGTAGTCTATCGTGGTGTCGAAGGTGAGCAGCACGATGTCCGGCCTCCCCTCTCCCGCGGACGGGACCCCCGCGGCGCGGACCTCCTCCGCCACCTCCGGGGTGGCGATGATGTAGACGCTCCTGCCGGGCCTCTCTCCCTCTATGAAGCGCACGGTCGCGAGGGTAGAGGTCAGCACGTCGTCTTCCGTGGCATCGATCCCGATGCGGCGCAGCCTGTCCGAATAGAATCTCCGCGTGTGGGCGGAGTTGTTGGTGAGGAACCGGAACGGTATCCCCCTCTCCCTCAGCCCGTCGACGAACCCCGCCGCCCCCGGGATCGGCCTCTCGCCCCTGTAAACCGTGCCGTCCATGTCGATGGCGAATCCGATCAAGAAAAGAACTCCTCCTTGACCATCGCGATGGTGAGCTTCAGGTGCTCCCTGGCGTCTTTCTGGTAGATGCATGCCATCGGATGGTAGGTGGGGATGAAAACGACCTTCTCCCCGTCGACGTCTATCGCCTGTCTGGTGTTGACGATGGGGGCCATCGGGCCCTCGTATCCCAGCAAATCCTTTATCGAAGATTTCCCCAGGCCGACCACGGCCTTCCTGCCCTTCAGCTCGCTGTCCAGGAACCGCCGGCAGGCGGCCATCTCCTCGGGCTGCGGCTCGCGGTTCCGCGGCGGGCGGCACTTCACGGTGTTGGTAATCATCACCGCGTTCCTGTCCAGCCCCACCTCGTCCATGATGCCGTCGAGGATCGCCCCCGCGCGGCCGACGAACGGTTTCCCCTGGAGGTCCTCGTTCTCGCCGGGCGCCTCACCTACGAATACCACGGGCGAGCCGTAATCCCCTTTGGGCAGCACGAGGTTGGTGCGCCACCTGTGGAGGTCGCAGAGCGCGCAGTCCCTTTCGGGGGAGATCATCTCCCCCTCCCGCCCCTGAGGAGCTCCGAGCCCTTGATGAGGGGGATCAGCTCCACGCCGATGCCGGCGAGGTTCTCCCTGCCGCCTCCCTCGCGGTCGATGACGGCAAGGACCCTCCCCACTCTGGCGCCCTCGCCCCTCAGCTCGGCTATCGCCTTCATCGAGGAGCCGGCGGTGGTGATGACGTCCTCCACGACGAGGACGTCGTCCCCCTCGCCCATCTCGCCCTCGACGAGCCTCCCCGTGCCGTGGTCCTTGCGCTCCTTGCGCACCATCAGCAGAGGTATGCCGGTCTACAGGGACAGGGCGGTGGCGAGGGGGATGGACCCGAGCACCACGCCCGCTATGCGGTCGGGGCGCAGGCCCAGTTCCTCCATCCGCACCGCCATGTATTCGGCGATGAGCCTCAGGGTGACCGGCCTGGTACTGGCCTTCTTGATGTCTATGTAGTAGTCGCTCTTGGCGCCCGAGGCGAGGGTGAACTCCCCGAACTGCAGGGCGCCGCAGTCCTCCAAAGCTTTCCTGATGCCGTCCATTTCACCAAGGCTCCTTCTTCAGGCCGATCCTGTAGCCGATTACGTTCACCCCGCGGTGGATCGCGAACACCGCCGCGAGCAGGGATATTAGCGCGACGATGTGCCACCCCTCCATATACGTGCCGTAGACCCAGTCCGGGAAAAACAGCGCAGTGGCGCACAGCGCGCCGATTACGAAATCGTACTGGTCGAGCACTGGCGCCTTCGCCCCCCTCTCCAGGCCCAGCCTCCGCTTGACGAAGGCGCCGCAGAGGTCGCCGAGCACCGCACCGAAGGACAGGGCCGCCAGGATTCCGAGGCAGCGCGGCCAGCCGCTGTAGCCCCAGCAATCCTCGCTGCCGAACAGCGCCGATATCCCAACGAGGATCAGGCCCAGCGTCATGCCGGAGAGGGCCCCCCCGAAGAAGCCCCTCCAGGACTTCCCGTCGCCGAATATCCTCCTCCCGCGCCAGGACCTTCCGAAGTCCATCTTCGTCCCGCCCCCGAAGACGACGGCAGCGGAGTTGGGCAGCATCGCCGGGAGGAACAGCCAGAGGCCGTTCAGCGTGTACGAGATGACGTCGAAGGCGTCCATTGGCATATGGATGCGCGGCACGTCTATAAAGTTAAAGGTACCTTTTTTGCCGGCAGGCGCATGCGGAAACGGGATGGCTTACGCATCGAGAAGGGAGAGGGAGGTCCGCTGCCCCCTGGAATACGGTATGAAAGCGTTCGGTGGGAAATGGAAGCCCGGGATTGTCTACGTCCTCAACGTGAAGGGAGCACTGCGCTACAGCAATCTGAAGAGGGAGCCGGTCAACGTCTCCGATACCGTCCTTTCCTCCGCACTCAGGGAGTTGGAGGTCGGCGGCATCGTCGGTAGGACCCAGTACGGGGGGGGTCCCCGTCAGGGTGGAGTACTCCCTGACGGAGAAGGGAGCCACCGTCATGCCCATTCTGCAGATGGTCTGCCGGTGGTCGAAGCAGACGCAGATCGTCGACGAGAACCGCATACTCGTCCAGTGCCGACGCCGCGTACTACATAAAAATCTGAAGGGTTTCGGAGGGAGCGGGGGCCCCTGGGACTCACAGAGAGTAAATCCTCACGTCGGGGTCGTCATCCCAAATCGGCTTTAGGCCGGGGGCAACCTTCTGCACGAAAAGGTCGCTGGTCAGGTAGGCCTGGGCATGTTCGACGCTGTCGAACCCGTGAATCACCTGCACATCCTCCTCGCGTACAAGGAGCTCCTGGTCAGCGCGCCGGGGATCTCGTCGAGGAAGGGGCGCCTGTATTCGTGATAGACCTTCGCCGCGGCGGGGCGGTTCTTCTGGCTGATCTTCATAGTCACTTCGAGTATGATTTCACTGCGGTCATTCCTTTCACCTGCGCAGACTGCGCAGAGATTATATGCAACGGAAAGGACATATAGCGCCACTAAGGCGCGGGTGAGGAGCTAAGTTTTTGATTATCCCGTCCCGTACGCGCTAACGGCCCCTCCGCCGTTCCGGATTGGAATGCCCCTCGGCTGTGACCCTGGCGCGGGATGGGCTTGGCGCCCGGCTAAAATCGGGCAGAAAAACCCTTCCTTTTATATCGGCCGGCCATTACAGGACCATGGCCGTGCTCGTCTTGGACAGCTCCGCGCTGTTCTCCATGGACCAGCTCCCCGAGGGGGAGTCCGTCTGTCCCCCGGGGGTGGTGGACGAGCTCAGGAGATACAAGGACCCGCGGCTCAGCCTTTGGGGCGACCTTCTCAGAGTGTCCGACTGCACCGCCGCCTCCGTTAAGAGGGTGGAGGAGGCCGCGGGAAGGAGCGGCGACATCGGCAGGCTTTCCCCCGTCGACGTCACCGTGCTCGCGCTCGCGCTCGACATCGGCGGCACCGTGCTCACCGACGACTACTCCATCCAGAACGCCGCCCGCGTCCTAGGCGTGCCCTACCGCGCCGTGGGGCAGGAGGGGATCAGGCGCGTGGAGAGGTGGAACTACCGGTGCACCGGGTGCGGCAAGTGGTTCAAGGAGAGGCGGGACGAGTGCCCGATATGCGGATCGTCAATGAGGGCACACCGCAAAAGACGAGCCCGGCGGTCTCGGATGCAGCCATCACGCCTGTCCTCAGATTGATCTGCAGAGGTCCCGAGGACAGGCGACTAACGGGTTACACGGAAAAATCAAATGGCAATACGGCAGAACGTTGGGGATGCCCCGTCGGGGATCGCCGCGCGCCGTGCGGAACGCGCAACGACGAAGCGGACGTCCGAGCAAACGGAACAGACGATCGCGGACCGGCGTGCGACGAGTCTGAGTGGCTCGGGGGAGTATCCGCTTGCAACGAATTAGCTTCCCCATCCTGCGCGTGCCGAGTATCGCCATGCAGGCCGAGGTGCTCCAGTCGCTGCGGAAGGCGAACGCGTCGGCGAGCCTCTTGTTGCCGGCGGCGGTCTTCAAGGGCTTGTACAAGGCCTCTCTCCACCCCTTCTCGTAATTGCCCAGCGAGCGCCCGTTCCTGACGAACTCGTAAGCCGCGTCGCCGGCCATCCTGCCGGTGATCAGCGCCTGGGGGATCCCGCCGCCGTTCACGGGCATGACGACGCCTGCGGCGTCGCCGGCGAGCATGCCGTTCCCCGCGACCGTCCTTGCCACTGGCCCCTCGCTGGGCACGTACTTCCCCTTCATCGGGGAGACGACCTTCAGGCCGTGGTCGGCGGCGAATTTCCAGAATTGCTCTGGGAGCGAGCCTTCGGAGAACTTCGGCGAGAGCCCCACCCCGACGTTCGCCGTCCCGTCCTTGGGAATGATCCACCCGTAGGCGCCGGGGGCGATGCTACCGAAGAACATCTGTATTGCGGAGCCGAAGTCCCCCTCCGCCTGCGCGGAAACGGCGGGGTAGCAGTTCTCGTTGGCAGGCAGGCCGAGCGCGCGCGCCGTGCGGGACTTCGGACCGTCGGCTCCGACGATCGCCTTGAAGGTCACCTCCTCCCCGGATGTCTCCGCGATGCCGTCCCTCAAGCCGAGGAACCTGCATCCCTTCAAGATTCCCGCCCCGGCTTCCTCCGCCAGGGCCGCCCAGTGCTGGTCGAACCTGTCGCGGTCGGTGGTGTAGCCGGTGAACGGGAATCTGTACTCCTTGCCTTTGGGGTCGACCAGCCTGATGCTGTCAACCTCCCTCCGGACCAGGCCTCCCGCGTCACCGAACAGCTCCTCCGCGCCGCGGAGGCGGGGGAACATGTCTAGGATCTCCTGCAGGGAAGGGACGAGCTCGCCGCACCTCACGGGTACGCCGATCTGCGGACGGGCCTCGAGGACGAGGACGTCGAGCCCCCTCTCCGCGGCTGCCTTCGCGGCACTGCTCCCGGCCGGGCCGGCCCCTACGACCAGGAGGTCGGTCTCAATCACGCGATCACCGGTCGCGGGACACGACGTAGCGTGCCATGTCTTCGAGCGCGTCCCTGTATCCGGAACCCTGCGCGAACTCGATCTGCCCCAATGCGCCATCCACCATCGCGGAGGCCTTCGCAAGGCACCTCTCGATGGAGCCGGTCCTCCTTATGAGCTCTATCGCCTCGGCGGCCTCGTCGTAACCCGTGCCCGGGTCGGTGAATATCTCCCTCACCCTGGGCCCGTACTTCGGGTCCTGCATGGCGTAGATCGTAGGCAGGGTGGGCTTCCCCTCGACGAGGTCGTTGCCCGGCTTCTTGCCGGTAGCCGCACCGTCGCCGGTCATGTCCAGGATGTCGTCTACGATCTGGAACGCCTGCCCGACCTCGTACGCGAACCGGCCGACGGACTCCACCTTCAGAAGGTCGTCGGGGTCGGCGACGAAGGCCCCGCATTTGGCGGCACATTCCATGAGGTGGGCGGTTTTTCCCTGGATGATCCTCATATACTGGTCCTCGTCCACGGCGACGTTGCGCTCGTACTTCTTCTGAGCGAACTCGCCGGCGCCCATCGCCGTAGCGGCGTCGATGACGTAGCCGACGATCTCCTTCGAGGTGGCACCCAGAAGCTGGAACCCCAGCGCGAAGAGGTAGTCGCCGGCGACGATGGACTTCCCGATGGAGTACTGCCGGTACAGGGCCTTCGCACCGCGACGCATCTCGCCACGGTCGTTGATGTCGTCATGGATAAGGGTGGCATTATGGACGAGCTCCAACGCCGTGCCGATGTCGATCGCCCGCGACGGCTCCCCCCCGCCGCACGCGTAGAAGGAGAGGATGGCGAGCGCCGGACGGATCCTCTTCCCATGGTTGCCGAGGACGTAATGGCACATCTCCGTGAGCTGGTCGTTGTCCGACCGCACGATGTCATGCAGGACGGCTTCGACGCGGCCGAGCTCGGAAGATATGCAGGAATGCCAGCCCCCTGTCATCCCTGGTCGATTGGATAGTCCCTACTTAAAGATTGGCTATGGTCACGCTGGCACATCCTCAGGGGACACGGGTCTGGCACAAACTCCGGAATGCCTGCCCCTCCATGGCAGGAGGAGAGCCGTGACGGCTATCGAGTCACCGTTGCATATCAGTGCCCCAGCGGCGGGATCGATCCCTCGGACATCGCAAAGAACAGAGCGACGACGTTGGGGGGGGGGGGAGCGCCAGCCGAGGCTGATGTGAAACTTACGCGTGATGCCTTTGGATAGTGCCAGCAATTGCGGGATGGCGGAAACCCCGCCTCAGGGATGGCTCATAACCAGCGCGGCGGCGACAAGGCCGGACGGGGTTTAGTCCCCATCCGCCGTATCATCCGTATGCGTACTCGGTTCTGCTCATGCCTATGCCCCCAAGGACATTGTTAGGATGTGTGCAAATCGCCGCGCAAACGCATTGGGGGGTCTCCCGATGATTTCGGGAGCGTCGGCGGTTTTGGAGAAGTTGTGGACGGCCTTCGCGACCTCGCCGGCGCTGAGAGGTTTGTCCGCTCCATCATAGCCTTGAGGGCGTCATCCTTTATCGCCATGAGAGCCAGATGGCGGCACGGCATATAAACCGGGATCGGAGCAACGACAGGAGGGGATGCGTCCCGGCCCGGGGGGCCGGGTAAGTGGTTTCCGCCAACACCCTCAGAGATAGGCGCCAAGCAGGGCGTCCGCGGCATCCTTGCACGGACCGAGGATGAGGTCCGGGTAGATGCCGAGCACGACGACCATTACCAGACAGACCACGATGGCGGCCATGAAGGTCCTCGGTATCCTGATGCTGCCGGCGGGAGCGCCCTTCACGGGCTTCTCTATGAACATCGCCTTGACGACCCTGACATAGTAGTACAGGGAAATCGCGGAGTTCAGGATGGCTATGAACGCCAGCCAGATCCACTGCGTCATCACGCCGCCGGGGCCCTCGTCGAAGATGGCTCCCGAGAAGAGCACGAACTTCGAAGTGAAGCCGGCGAGCGGCGGGATTCCGGCGAGCGAGAAGAGGAACACGAGCATCGCGAACGCGAGGAACGGCGCCCTCTTTGCGAGGCCGTTGTAGTCTGTGATCTTCTCGCCGATGCCGACGCAAACCAGCGCGCCGACGATCAGGAACGCTCCGCCCTTCATGAACACGTGGGTGAACATGTGGAACATCGCTCCGGTGAGGGCGTAGTCGGTCATGACCGCCATGGCGATGAGGATGTATCCGGCCTGCGCTATGGATGAGTAGGCGAGCATCCTCTTGATGTTGCTCTGCGCGATGGCGACGATGTTGCCGACGGTCATCGAGAATGCGGCAAGGATGGCGAATATGTACTGTACCGCCTCGATGTCGAGCCCGGAAACGACCTTCGCACCGACGAACATCACCATGAAGACCTTGAAGAACACGACCAGCCCCATCTTCTTCGAGCCCGCGGCGAGCAGGATTGAGACGGGGGTGGAGGCCCCCTCGTACACGTCAGGCGCCCACATGTGGAACGGCACGGCGGCGATCTTGAACCCGTAACCGGCGACCATGGTGATCAGGCCGATCACGAAGGTCCAGGTGTAGCCCTCGCTGCCCAGCCGGGCTGCGAGTTCCGAGATCTCCAACGTGCCGAGCGCACCATAAATCATGGAGATGCCGTAGATGGTGAGCGCGGTGCTCATGCCACCGATGATGACGTACTTCACGCCCGCCTCGGCCGCGCGCGGGTCCGCCCTCTTCATCGTCACGAGCGCGTAGGACGAGATGCTCACGGCCTCGACGCCGACGAAGATCCCGACCAAGTCGGTGGACATGGCGACGAACATCATGCCCACGGCGGAGATGATCATCAAGGAGTTGAACGCCCCGTAGTGGAGGATTGTGGTCTCGGTACTCGAGACGGACACGAACAGGGTGAGGGACGCCACTATCTGGAACAGCAGCATCATCAGGCCCGAGAACGCGTTGTACTCGAAAATCCCGGAATACGTCCCGGCGTAGTCGTCGGAGAGGAGGATGGCGTTGACTACCATGGAGGCGATTATCACGACCATCGCGGCGGCGGTGACGACGTCCCTCCTCTTCAGCCCGTAGTAGAGCGCGGGCGTGAGCAGAGCCCCGACAATCATGATGACCGCCGGGATGATCGGAGTGACTTCTCCGAACAAGTCCGAAATCATGCTGGCATCCATCTCAGATCACCCCCAGAAAGGGGTAGAGGCCTATGTAGTGCAGAGCCAGGTCCGGCCAGAAGCCGAAGATGACCACGAGCAGGGCGACCGCGCCGAGCGAGACGCACTCGACGAGGTCGAGGTCGTGCACGTGGGCGAAATCGAGCCTGTCGGTCAGCCTGCCGAAGAGCGCCCTCTGCATTGCCCAGATGTAGTATCCCGCGGTGAGCAGGAGGGTGAGCAGGCAGAACACTATCAGGTAGACAGCATCGCTCTCGACGGCCCAGTCGGTGAACGCGTACACAATGCCGAACTCGCCCCAGAAGCCGATGAGGCCGGGGAGGCCGAGGGAGGCCATGAACGCGAACATCGTGAACGCGGCGTACTTGGGGACCCTGCTGGCCATCCCGCCGAGTAGGGGGATCTCCCGGGTGCCGAAGTTGTGCCCGGCCGCGCCGCACACCATGAAGAGCATGGCGGAGATAAGGCCGTGCGCGAACATCTGGAACACCGCGAACTCCGTCCCGGTCTCGGAGAAGCAGCCCATGGCCACCATTACCAGCCCCATGTGGGAAATCGAGGAGTAGGCTACCATCTTCTTGAGGTCCCTCTGCGCGATGCAGGCGTAGGCGCCGTACACCATGGCGAGGAGGCCCATGAAGAGCATGATGGGCTGCCAGACGTCGACGACGTCAGGGTTGGTGCCGAAGTTCTCCATGCACACGCGGATGATGCCGTAGGAGCCCATCTTCAGCATGACGCCGGCCAGCAGGACGGACCCCGCGGTGGGCGCCTCGGTGTGCGCGTCCGGCAGCCAGGTGTGGAACGGGACGGCGGGCATCTTGACGGCAAAGCCGAAGAATAGCAGCCCGAACACCAAGGTCGAGAACAACGTGCCGAAGGCGGGCGCGGCGGCGTTGACGGCGGCGAAGCCGAAGTCGACGACCCCGGTGCCGCGGATCGACGCCGCCTCGAAGGCCAGCGCGAAGATGCCGATCAGCATCACGAGTGATGCGACGTGCGTGTAAATGAAGAACTTGATCGCCGAGTAATGCCTCCGCGGGCCTCCGTACCAGGAGATGAGGAAGTACATCGGGATCAGGGACACCTCCCACATGACGTAGAAGAGGAAATAGTCCGCGGACAGGTACACGCCCATCAGGCCGACCTCGATGGCCAGCAGCAGGGTGTAGAAGTAGTTCGGGCGGTCGGATTCCTTGTAGGAGAACGCGATGACCACCGGGACCAGGAACGCCGTGAGCAGGACCATGAGCACGCTTAGCCCGTCGACGGTCAGGTCTATGCCCATCCGCAGGTTGGCGGCGCTGATCCATTCGGCGGAGAAGTCGTACTCGCTCATGTCCCCAGACATGAGGATCGGCACGCACATCGCGAGCGGCACGATGCCGAACGCGAAGGCCGCGATGCGGGCGTACTTGGACCTCTCCCCCCCGAGGAAGAGCGTGACTGCGGCTCCAATCAGCGGGACGAGGACGAGCATGGGGAGCATCAGAGGGCCTTCCATATCAGATCCCCCCGAACACGAAAAATAGGACCAACGAAGCCGCGAAGAGCAGGATGATTCCTGCGACGACGACCGTCGAGTAGGTATGGACGTTCCCGTCCTGCATCTTGCTGACGGACTCACCTCCTCCGACGACGGCGTTCGACAGCCCGTTGACGGTGCCGTCGATTATGTCCCTGTCGAAGAAGTCGACTCCCCTGGCCACGCCGTACCCTAGCTTCCAGGAGACCTGGTCGTAGATCTCGGGCATGTACCACCTGTTGGCAACGGCGCGGTACAGCCAGGACTTGCCGTCCTTGCTGACGATGCCCGGGCTGACGCTCCTCTTGCAGTACATCAGGTATGCCAGGCCGATGGCCAGGAGCACCAGTGCAATGGTGAGGTAGGTGTACGGGTTCGTGAACAGCTCGCCCATGTAGTGGCCTACCCCCTCTGCGGCCCCGTTGCCGACGGTCCAGAGGCCGGTGGCGCTGGGGACCAGCTCCAGCAATCCGTCGAAACCGGTCAGCAGCACGAAACCGAAGCCGAACGCGAAAACGGAGAGAATCATGAGAGGCATGGTCATGCTCTTGGGCGACTCTCCGTGGGCATGCTCCGCGTTGGGTCCCGCCTCTCCCCTGAAGGTCATGAACCAGAGCCTGAACATATAGAAAGCGGTCATGAACGCGGTGACGATGGCGAGGAACCAGACGATCATGAAGACCCATCCGAGCGGGTCGGTCTCCCCGGCCTCGAAGACGGTTTCGATGACGAGGTCCTTCGACCAGAATCCCGAGAAGAACGGGAAGCCAGCGATCGACAGGCAACCTATCAGCATGGTGATGGAGGTGATGGGCATCTTCTTGCCCAGACCCCCCATGAGGCGCATGTCCTCGGTGCCGCAGGAGTGGATGACGCTCCCCGAGCACAGGAACAGCAGGGCCTTGAAGAAGGCGTGGTTCGCCATGTGCAGGCAGCCGGCGATGTATCCGACGGCCCCCGCGGCGACGAGTTCCGCGTTGCCGTCCTTGATGCCGAGACAGATCAGGTATCCGCCGGCTCCGAGGGAGAGGAACATGTACCCGAGCTGCGACAGGGTCGAGTAGGCCAGGACCTTCTTGATGTTCATGTTGTTCATCGCCATGGTGGCGGCGAAGAATGCGGTGAAGCCGCCGATGACCGCCACGAATAGGAGGACCTCCTCGTTCTGGCAGAACAGGGGCAGGCACCTGGCAACTAGGTACACGCCCGCCTTGACCATGGTCGCGGCGTGGATTAGCGCGGAGACGGTGGTCGGGCCGGCCATCGCGTCTGGCAGCCAGTCCATCAGCGGGAACTGGGCGGACTTGCCGATGGCCCCTCCGAAGATGAGCAGCGAGGCGAGGGCGAGCGTATCGCCGTCGACCGCGCTGAGGTTCGCCTGGTTGAAGATGACGGAGTAGTCGAGGCTGCCCATCGCCTGATAGAGGATGAACATGCCGCCCATGAGGCACACATCCCCCGCTCTGGTGACGAGGAAGGCCTTCTTGGCGGCGGAGGCGGCGTTGTCCGCCATGTCTTCGCCCCCCGGGTGGTCGAAGCCCCAGAACCCGATGAGCAGGTAGGAGCAGAGGCCCATGATCTCCCAGAAGATGAACATCTCGACCATGTTGCTCGAGGCCGCGAGGCCGAGCATGCCGGTCAGGAAGAGGGCGACTTCCGCGAAATACCTCCTCCTCTTGTCGCCCTGGTCGCCCATGTAGCCGAGCGAGTAGATGAAGATCAGCGTCGAGATGAACGACGCGAAGAGCATCATCAGACAGGACAGGGAGTCCACGTAGTACCCGATGTTGACGTCGTGGCCGCCGAGGCTGAACCACTTTATGTGTTCCTCGACGTAGCCGGGGCCCGCATACGCGTCGGACGTCCAGAAGTCGTAAGACACGAGGCAGGCGATGACAAAGGACGCCGCCGCCCCGACGATGGCGATGTATCCGCCGCAGGCGGGGGTCCTCCTGCCGAAGAACCCGACGATGGCAAAGCAGAGCGCGGGGATGAGCGGCACGAGCCAGGTATACTCTACGAACATGCTTACCACCTCATGGAGGCCAGGCCTTCGGTGCTGACCGTCTTCCTCACCTTGTACGCGTTGAGGACTATGGCGATGCCGACCGCGACTTCGGCGGCGGCGACGGAGATCGTCATGATCACCATCACCTGCCCCATGACGTCCCCGGTGAACGCCGAGAACGCGACGAAGTTGATATTGGCCGCGTTGAGCATGAGCTCGATGCACATCAGGACGACGATCGTGCTGCTCTTGGACATGACGCCGTAGGCGCCTATGCAGAACAGTATGATCCCGAACGTGATGAAGTACTCTATCGGAATCATTGGCCTTCCTCCTTCGTCTCCCCCTCTTCTTCTCTCCTCTCAATCTCCTCCCTCGCGATGCAGATGCCCCCGATCATGGCGCCGAACATCAGGACCGCGAGCACGAGCAGGACGGGCCCGTACTCCTCGAAGATCTTGTAGTTGAGGGAGTCGTGACTAAGCTCCTTCGAATTGCCGGCGCCCTGTTCGAGGCCGATCCCGGGCTGGGGCGAGTCTGCGAATCTGTCGTCGTCGCTCAGGCCCGAGGCATATAGCGCCCCCACCAGGACGATCAGCAGTATGGCGGCCGCACCGGCGGCCGCGAGAGTGCGCTTATTCATCGCCCTCGCCCTCCTCCAGTATGTACCTGCGGGTCAGCATGATGCTGAACGCGAACAGGATGGTGATCGCACCGACGTAAACGAGCAGCTGTATGACGCCTATGAACTCCGCCTCCAGGAAGAAGTAGGTCACGGCGACGGTGACGAACACCAGCGCCAGGTAGAACGCGTTGTGAACAGGCTGCTTGTCGGTGACCACCCAGACTGCGGCGGCGACCCCTATGGCCGCCAGGATTACGAAGGCCAACAGGTCCCCGTTCTCCCATATGTAGACCAGGAAGTCCAAGAATCCGTTCCAAATGTCAGATAACAATCCCATCACAGCACCTCCTCGATGTGGAGCGCGTCCTTGGGGCACGCCTCGACGCACTGGGCGCAGCCGACGCAGGTGTCGTCGTCGACCTCCGGCCACAGTATGGGCCTGCCCTTCGCGTTGGTCCCGTGCTCGACCATGTCTATGGCCGCGACGGGGCACACCTTGCTGCACTTCCTGCAGCTGATGCACTTCTTCCCCTCGAGCTTGGGGTGGTCGACCCTGCAGGGCTCGACGCGCCTCTCCCCGTTCCCGTTCTTGAAGTCGGAGATCAGCGTGGTCTCGAGCTTGACCTTCATTCCCTCGGTGGTCTTGTCGTACGCGAGCCTGCGCGGGCCCCAGATGAGGTCCGAGCGGGTGTACTCCGCAAGCTCCACGTCGGGGGTCACGGTCATCGCGTCGACGGGACAGTACTCCGCGCAGTACGCGCAGAAGGAGCATCTGCCGATGTTGATCTGAGGCCTCCTGACGGTGTTGCCCCCGTCATCGGGGCAATCGACCAGGACGATGGCCTGGCACGGGCACATGTTGACGCACATGCCGCACCCGAGGCACTTGTTGAAGTCCAGCCCCGGGCGGCCGCGGTAGTTGTCGGGCTCCCAGAGGGCCTCGTACGGGTACAGGACGGTGACCGGCCTGTGCGCGGTGGTCCTCCAGAGGACCTTGAGGGTCACCCATATGGGTTTCATGATCCAGAGGTCCTTCCAGCACTTGTGGTCCAGCTTGCCGAACTCCCTCCAGTACGGAGACCAGAGGCCCCGCTCGGCGGGCTGGCCCTTGGACTCCTTCGACTTCCTAGCCATCAGAAGATTCCCCCTGCCTTGTACGTGACGACAATGACGAGATTCAGGATGGCCAGCGGAAGGAACACCTTCCATCCGAGGTTCAGGATGGTGTCGGTCCTGACCCTGGGGGTGGCGCACCTGATGATTACCATGATGAAGAAGACCAGGAAGCCCTTCAGGAGGAAGGTCAACTCCGGCACGGGCAACCAGCTCTCCCACTCGGTGAGGTGCACGCCGGGGAGGTTCCATCCTCCGAGGAAGAGTATGACGATCATGCCGCATGCGCAGAACCCTCTGAGGTAGTCGGCGAGCATGATGAGCCCCCACTTCATCCCAGCGTACTCCGTCTGCCAGCCCTCGACGAGCTCCGACTCGGCCTCGGCGAGGTCGAATGGGGCGCGCTCCGACTCGGCAATGGCGCATATGAAAAAGGTGACGAAGCCGACCGCCTGCGGGATGAAGTAGGGCAGCGTGCCGTACTGCGCCTCGACTATCCCGTTGATGTTGAGGGTCCCGGCCTGCAGCGCCACGGTGGCGATGATGATGAGCATCGGGATCTCGTACGAGATCATCATCTCGGCGGCACGCAAGCCGCCGATGAGGGAGTACTTGTTGTTCTGCGACCACCCGGACACCAGGATGAAGAAGGGTGCCAGGGCGAACAAGCCCATCACGATGAGCAGACCGCATTCGTAGTCGACGACGAACCATCTGTCGGACAGCGGGACCATGCAGGCGATGAGGACCGAGGTCCCGATTATGAGGGAGAGGGTCCACCAGTAGGTCATGCCGTCTACCCTCTTAGAGTAGATGTTGTCCTTCATGAAGGTCTTGAAACCGTCGGCAACGCACTGCAGGAAACCCATCATGCCGACCATGGTCCCGCGCCTGTCCATGGCCCTCCCGAGGACCTTGCGCTCCTCCCACAGGACCACCAGAACGGCGATGAAGACGACCATGAAGACGATGAGCATGAAGATGACCAGCGCGAAGAAGTTGGCCGTCATGTCGCAGACGAGCCACTCCGACACGGCGTTGCCGGGGAACAGCAGGTCGATGAGCCAGGCGATGGCTCCGCCGACGATGTTCCAGAGTTTCAGCGAGATGTCGTAGGGAAGGTTGTAAGCGTCCCCGAACGGGTAGTACGGGTTGGCGAGGGGATCGGGGAAGGCGATCCAGTCCTGGATAGATGTGTAGTACCCCATTAGCGAATCACCTGTCCGTCTCCCCGAGGCACATGTCTATCATGGCCATGATTACCGGGATGTCCGCTATCCTGCAGCCCTGCACGAGAGGCTTGGAGGCGGACACGTTGATGAAAATCGGGCTGCGGACCTTGAGCCTGTAAGGCTTATCGGTGCCGTCCGAGACGAGGTACATCATGGCCTCGCCGCGGCAGTCCTCGATCCTGCCGAAATGCCTGCCCGCGGGCACCCTGCTAGGCGCCTTGAGCCTGTAGGGGGAGTTCTTGCCGAGGGCCTGGATTTTCTGCATAGCGTCCTTTATGATGATGCAGGACTGCAGCATCTCCTCCATCCTTACGACGTACCTGGCATACGAATCCCCGGCGGTGAGGACGGGGACCTCGAAGCCCACCTTGTCGTAGTTGTCGTAGGGGTCGTCGCGGCGGGCGTCGAAGTCCACGCCAGTGCCGCGGGCCGCGGGCCCGGTGATGCCCAGGTTGGCACACTGTTCGCGGGTGATGATGCCTGTGCCGACCATCCTCGACTGGTAGATGGAGGAGTTGTCGATGAGGCCGATGATCTCCCAGATCATCTTCTCGAAGTGCTCCGTGCACCTGATGATGTCCCTGTCGAAGATGTCGGGGGTGTCGTTCCTGACGCCGCCGATGCGGGGGTAGTTGGTGGTCATACGGGCCCCGCAGAGCCTGATGTTCATGTCCATCCAGAACTCCCTCTCCCTGGACGCCCAGAGGAAGATGGTGAAGTTGCCCATGTCCGTGCCGACCGCGGCCAGCCACATGAGGTGCGACTGCAGCCTGTTGATCTCGTCGGCCACGATCCTGATGTACTTCGCCTTCTCGGGTATCTCCAGGTCCAGCGCCTTCTCCACCGTCATGCAGTAGAGATGGGTGTAGGTCATCGAGGCGGCGTAGCAGAGGCGGTCCGCCATCGGGATGATTTTCGGGTAGGTCCTGTTCTCGGTCTCCTTCTCCCAGCCCCTGTGCAGGTATCCGACGATCGGGATGGCGTCAGTGACGATCTCCCCGTCGGCCTGGATGATGAGGGTCCAGAGGCCGTGCGAGAACGGGTGCTGCGGGCCCATGGTGATCCACATCTTGTCCATGTCCATGACGCCGCCCTCGGCGTCGAGGACCTTCCTCATGTCAACGGAGTCGAACTTGCCCTCGACGATGGCTCTGTCGAACTCCTGCTCGGCGTCGACCTGGGCCCTAGTGGGTTCCGCGCCGGCACCCTCCTTGCCGCTGCCGTCGGCCATCATTCCTGCCCCCTAAGCTTGTACGACTTCCTGAACGGGAAGAACTCATAGGTGTCGGGTGTGAGCAGCCTCTTGAGGTTGGTGTGCCCGTCGAAGACTATGCCGAAGAGCTCCCAGGTCTCCCTCTCATGCCAGTTGGCACCTCCCCAGATGTCGGAGACGGTGGGGATGTGGAGGTCGTCGTTCTGGATGTCTACGGTGATCTCCACGAGCAGCCCGCGGAAGTTGGTGTAGTTCTCGATGACGTAGACCACCTGCATGTAGTCCACCATGTCGACGCCCATGACGATGGCGCAGTGCTCGAAGTTGAGCTCGTCGTGGAGGAACCTGCAGACGTCGTGTATGTTATCCCTGGAAGCCTTTGTGAAGAGCCTGCGGACCTCGGAGCCGGCAATCTCGACGGCGGCGCCGAACCTTCCGGACAGCGCGTCCGAGACCTCCCGCTCCCAGGAGTCCGAATATTCGCGTATTTCCATTCCCATGTCCGAAACCCCTCAGTCCTTGAGAATCACGCCTCTTCTGAAGTAGTCGTCGATCTTCTTCTGGAGCAGCATGAAACCGTCGATCATCGCGTCAGGCCTGGCCGGACAGCCCGGGATGTAGAGGTCCACGGGCACGATCTGATCGAGGCCCTGCACGGTGTTGTAGGAGTCGTACCAGGGGCCGCCGGAGATGGCGCACTCCCCCATGGCGACCGCCCATTTGGGGGCGGGTATCTCCTCCCACAGCCTCCTGATGTCGTTGCGGACCTTCTTGGAGATCCAGCCGTTGACCAGGAGGATGTCGGTCTGCCTCGGGGAAGACCTGTATATCATCCCGTACCTCTCCGCGTCGAAACGCGGGGCGGAGGCCTGAGCCATCTCGAGGGCGCAGCAGGCGAGGCCCCAGTGCAGGGGGTGCATCGAGTTCTTCATGGCCCAGGACCAGACGGGCCCGGTGAGTTTGTCGATGGTCCTTCTCGTGCCGGAGCTGAGCAGGTCATTGATCATGGCCGTGGACCATGTCATGAACTCGTCGGCGCTCATGGCAACCGCATGCGGGTAGAGGCTCATATCCATATGGAGTCCTCCTTCTTCAGGGAGTAAACCACGCCCAAAAGCAGTATGCCCAGGAAGAGCAGCATCCATATGGTGGCGGCGTGCGAAAGCCCATCGAACGCTACGGCCCAGATGATGAGGAACGTCACGACCAGGTCGAAGACGACGAATATCAGCGCGAAGGCGTAATACTGCATCCTGAACTGGACCCTGGCGTTTCCGATCGGGACCGAACCGCATTCGTAGGTCTCCTCAGTCCATGCGGTCGATTGTGAAGGCCTCAGGAGCCTGGACATTAACCATGCCGCCGGCGCAAACCCCATCGAGATTATCCCTACGAATAAAAACGGCAAGTAGGTCGCGATAAGTGACATCGCCGGTCCGAGGTTTCCTCCCTATATAATGGGGTTTCACGGTAACTAATTCTTCTTTTAAATAGCGTTTTCCTGTTGAGAATTAAGGAACGGTTGAATATTCTGATGTGCATGGGCAAAATCCTAATTGCTCGCAGGCGTGGGGGGAGACATGGCGTTCAAGATTGGTTTCATCGGCGCCGGCAGGATGGCCGGCGCGATGATCGGAGGCCTGATATCGAGAGGAGTGTGCTCTCCGGGGGAGATCGTCGCCTGCGCCCCCGGCCGGGAGACCAGGGAGATGATGGTCCGGAAGCACGGGATCGCGATGTACCGCTCGGCGACCGAGATCGCCCCGCTGTGCGACGTGTTGGTCCTCGCGGTGAAGCCGGGGAGCGTCCCCGCCCTGTTCGAGGAGGAGAAACTGGTGCTTTCGGACAGGCACCTCCTGGTGAGCGTCGTCGCAGGACTCACGTTCTCCGCCCTCAGATCGTATGTACCAGACGCAAGGATCGTGAGGGTGATGCCCAACCACTGCTGCATGGTCCTCGAGGGGGCCTCGGGGTTCGCCATGGGACCCGGCTGCAGAGACGGCGACAGGGAGGTCGTCGGGAGGATGCTTTCCGCGGTCGGCCTTGCCGTCGAAACCGCCGAGGGGGAGCTCGACGCGGTGACCGGCGTGAGCGGCAGCTCGCCCGCCTTCCTGTACATGGCCTGCGAGGGCATCATAAAGGCGGGGATCGCCCACGGCCTCACCGAGGGGCAGGCGACGAGGCTCGCCGCCCAATCCATGGTCGGAGCGGGGAGGATGGTTCTGGAATCCGGCATGGGCACCGGGCCTCTCATCGACGGGGTCTGCTCCCCGGGCGGAACCACCGTAGAGGGCGTGAAAGTCCTCATGAACAGGAAATTCGGGGAGGCCGTGTCCGACGCCGTAGAGGCGTCCATCGCCCGCTCGATGGAAATAAGTCGCGGCATGGAGTCGGAAGCCGCGCCGCGCCGCACTCCTGAGGATGCCGAGAGCGATTCTCGGCACGTTGCTCCATACCGACCCCGTAGACCACTCGAGGTCGTTCTTGTCGGCGATGGTGGAGTCCATCAGCCTCACGCCCTCGTTCTTGACTTCCCACAGGCGGGACTCCCTCTCCTCCGGATCCCCGATCCCCAGGATCGAATCTACCTCGTGCATCAGCTTCCGCGCGGTCTCGGTCCTCTCGTTGCGGGCGCGGGCGTCCTCCTCTGATAGCCTGCCCGCGCTCACCTCCGCCTCTGTGAGCAGAACCGCGGCATCGTAAGACGTCTCGGCGATCGCGTCCCGGTCCATCCACGCCGTCTCGTAGGAGAGGACCTGCTTCCACGACGGGCTGTCAAGCAGCCTACGGTGGTCCTCGAGGGTCCTGGCGCGGAGCCTGTAGCCCCACTTCTCCGGCTCCTCGAACGCCCGGCTCCCAGGGTCGACGAAGGGCGCGAACGGAGAGTCGTAGATGAACAGCCCCGCGTCCTTGCCGACGAGCGACCACAGGTGCTCCGCATCCCGCGCGGAGGCCAATGCGGATTCCACGGTCTGCTGCGGGAGCCCGGTCATGAAGAACATGTCCATCCTCCGGCAGCCGTTGGCGAACGCCGCCTGCGCAGTACGGTCGATGTTCTCGTTCGTGTAGTTCTTGCCGAGGGCGAACCTCACCCCCTCGTCGTAGGAGTCCGGGGAGAACTGAACGGTGTACCCTCCCTCCAGCGACCTGTCCAACAGGGAGAAGTACTCGCCATTGGCGCCGTTGAACAACTCCACCACGACATGGTTGTCGATCCCCCTCCCCCTCATCTCGCGGAGGAAGGTCTCGGCGTAGCCCATCCCCTTCTGCCTGAGATCGCCGACCACGAACACCGGGGCCTTGAGATACATCGATATGCCCTCAACGTCCTCGGCGAGCTTCTCCGGAGAGCGGAAGGCGGGATGATTCCTGCATGCGACGCGCCTGTTCGCGGAATGCGAGCCGCCGCACTCGGCGCAGTTCGCCGAACAGCCCCTCACCGTGAACACCGAGGCGAGCGGGACCTTTTCCCACCCGTACCACGGGACGGACCCCCTGACGTCGAGCGTCCTCATCACTCCCCTGATCATCGTGCCGTAGTCGAACACGATATCGTCGAGCGTGTCCGCGACGGCGGACATGGGGTTCTCATGGACCCTGCCGTCGGCATCCTTCCACACGAGATTGGGGACGGAGGAGAGGTCCTCCCCCTTTGAGAGGGCGTCCATCATCCTCACCGTGGCCAGCTCGGTGGTGTCCCCGCGCATGACGAGGTCCACCTCCGGCCGGCGGATCAGCTCGTCGTAGAAGTAGGACGAGGAGAAGCCGCCGAATTCCGTCTTCGCGTCGGGGTGATGCTTCTTGACGAGCTTCGCGATCTCGATGGCTCCATGGGCGTGGGGCAGCCAGTGCAGGTCGATGAAGTAAACGTCGGCGTCGAGTTTCGCTACCTTCCTCTCGGCATCGAACTTCGCATCGGCGAGCATCTCGCCGGCGATGTTGGCGATTCTCGTCCTGTAGCCCGCCCTCTGCAGGTGGGTGGAGATGGTCATGAAACCGATGGGGTACATTTCGAAGACCGGCGAGGACGGGATGACGTCTGACACCGGGCCATAGAATATCGGCTTCTTACGGAAGTCGTACACGCTCGGGGCGTGCAGGAACACTGCGTCGTAGCGCGGCATCGCTCACTTCCCGTAGCGCCTCACGCGTTGCTGGTAGGTGCGTATCGCTCTCAGCAGATCGATGCGCCTGAATCCCGGCCAGTATATGTCCGTGAAGTAGAGCTCGGAGTAGGCGAGCTGCCAGAGCAGGAAATTCGACACCCTCACCTCGCCGGACGTCCTCAGTATGAGGTCCGGGTCGGGTATGTCGGAGGTGTACATGTGCGTGGAGAGGGTATCCTCGGAGATGTCGTCTACGGCCATCTCGCCGTCCCTCACCTTGCGGGCGATCTCCTTCACGGCGGCGACGATCTCCTGCCTCCCGCCGTAGGCTATGCACACGCTGATCGTGAAATCGCGGTACTCCTTCGTCCTCTCCGCAGCGTACTCGATGGCTTTGCGTACGTTCTCCGGCAGGGCCTGCACGTCCCCGAGGGCGCGGATGTGCACCCTGTTCTCGTGAATGCGCGGATTGTCCGCTATGTTGTAGAACGAGTTCTCGGAGAGGTCCATCAGGAAGTTGACCTCATCGTCGCCGCGGTTGAAGTTCTCGCTAGAAAAGGCATAGACCGTGACGTACTTTATCCTCAGATCCAGACACCAGTCCATGAGCTCCTCGATCTTCTTCTCGCCCAGTTTGTGGCCGGCGTCGATGTCGTCGTCGAGGTACTCCTTGGCATACCGCCGGTTGCCGTCCATGATGACGGCGATGTGCTACGGTATCGGACCTCCCTCGATTTCCTTCTCGAGGTCCTTCTCGTATCTCGAGTACGCGATCTTCTCGACGAAGGATTGGTCGGACATCCGCTCACCTGTAGTCCTCTGGCACCCCGGCGGCCTCCGGTCCGAGGTCGAAGCATCCGATGGCGGCGACGGCGCCGATGGTGCCGCCCTCGCCCGTGACGCTGATTATCTGCACACCGTTATCGGTGGCCACCCCACGCGCGTCGTCCAGCTTCAGGAGGACAGTCTTCGCGTTGCAGCCGAATCTCCTCAGCTCGTCCGGGATTTTCAGCCCCTGGAACACGGCCATGACCGCGTCCTCGGAGTACGATTCGCCCTTCACGAAATCGTAGCAGTACTCGATGAGTTC
Source organism: Methanomassiliicoccaceae archaeon COG_1 (assembly GCA_028561875.1). Classification (GTDB taxonomy): domain Archaea; phylum Thermoplasmatota; class Thermoplasmata; order Methanomassiliicoccales; family Methanomethylophilaceae; genus Methanomethylophilus. Next base: position 132,289 of record JAQQTI010000003.1, on the reverse strand, counting down.
CGGTACGTCCTCCTCGCGCACCGCGAAGGACGCCGCCGAGGCACAGCAGTTGGTGGTCTTGTTGGGCGATTTGGGATTGAGCTGCACGATCCTGTGGTCGAGAAGGTGTCCCACGGGGGCGTTCTCCCCCATCCGGAGTACGGTCGCCCAGGTGGCACCCTCCTCCTTGGTATCGGTATCGTCGACGCCGACCACCACCCTCACGAGCTTGGGCGTGATGATGTCGACGTGGGCCCTGTGCCCTCCGCCCATCTCGAACCCGTCGGGATACTCCGTGCGGATGACGTCCGGGCTCTGCGGGAGCACCGCGCCGATGCCTACGGACGCGCCGGCGATCCCGTACCATGTGGTGCGGACGGTGTCGCCTTCGATGCGGATGGCCTTTATCCCCTTGCCGCCGATATCGGCGGAAACGGGGCCGAAGTTGATGTCCCTCTCGCCGAGGACGGCGTCCATGAAGAGGGTGGTGCCCCTGAGCTTGACATCCTCGACGACGCCGCCCGCCCTCTTGATGTTCATGAGGTCCCACTCGGCGGGGCCGCGGGCGCAGCAATCCTCCAGGACCATCGCCCGGCCGGCCTTCTCGTCGACCATCGTAAAGAAGCGCCTATCGGAGAGGCGGCCGTATTTCGCCCGGACCTCGTCCGGAGTCATGGAGTAGGGCATCGCTCCCCGTCCCCTTCCCCGCCGTCCGGACGCTCCGCCTCGCGGATGGCCTCTGGAGGCACGGAATCGCAGAGGTAAACGGTCCGCGCGGCCTTCCCCACGGGGTGCCCCGTCTCGCTGCAGACGGCCACGTCCACCTCGAGGATTGCCGGGTCGTCGCAGCGGGCGGCCCCGGCGCGGACGGCGTCGGCGTACGTCTTCGAGAGGTGCACCATCGCCCTGTCGCCGGGGGATATTCCATCCCCCAGCACCGAGTCCAGATTCTCAGGGTCCACCGGGAAGTAGAGTAGGTCCGGCACGCTATCCGTGGGGAGCTGCAGGTCCACCTCTATGGTGTGCCCGTAATTGGCGCGCACCTTGTTGCCGAGGATGGAGTACCTCCCCTTCGGATCCGTGAGCACGAGAGCCTCGAGCTGCCACGGGCGGAGCCAGCGGCTGAAGTTCTTGTTGCTCACCCGGATGGCGTCACAGACCTCCTTGATGTCCACGTAGCCGTGCTCATCCATGTCTAGGCCGAACTTCCCGTGGCGGAGGACGGCGGCGAGCGTCCTGCCCACCTTCTCGACCTCGGCGTCCTTCATCACGAACCTGCCCTCGTAACCGCACACCGGGCAACAGCCGTCGCGAAAGTAGCCGTGCTCCTCGCACTCGCGTATCATTCTCCCGCCCTCCTCTCGGCGGCCCGTACCGTGTTGGCCATAAGCATGCATATGGTCATCGGCCCGACTCCCTTTGGGACCGGGGTTATGTACGACGCCTTGCGGGAAACGGCGTCAAAGTCGACGTCTCCGACCAGGCGGGAGCCGTCCTTGACGGAGGAATCGTCCACCCTGTTGGTGCCGACGTCGATGACGACGGCCCCCTCCTTCACCATGTCGGCGGTGACGAACCGTGGCTTCCCGACGGCGACTATGAGGATGTCCGCCGAACGGGAGATCTCCGCGAGGCCCTCCGAGCGGGAGTGGACCACGGAGACGGTGGCATCGGCGCCGGCACCCTTCTGCACCATCATGGCGGCCATGGGTTTGCCGACGATGTTGCTGCGGCCGACGACCACGACGCGCTTGCCTCTGGTCTCGATTCCGGAACGGATGATCATCTGCTGCACGCCCGCAGGGGTGGCCGGAAGGAAGTCGGGCTCGCCGATGAGCATCCTGCCGACGTTGTATGGATGGAAGCAGTCCACGTCCTTGGAGGGGTCTATGGCGTTGATGACCGCCTTCTCGTCGATGTGCTCCGGCAGGGGGAGCTGCACGAGGAACCCGTGGATTGACGGGTCGGAGTTGAGCTCCGCCACCCTGGCGAGGAGTTCCGCCTGGGTCGTGCCCTCGGGGAGCAGGACCTGCACGGAGCGCATGCCCAGCTCCTCGCACTTCTTCCCCTTCATCCTCACGTACGTCTGCGACGCGGGGTCCTCCCCCACGAGCACGACGGCGAGGCCGGGCGTTATGCCCCTGGCTTTGAGGGCCGCGATGCGTCCCCTCAGCTCGGCGTAGATGCTGTCGGAAATCTCCTTCCCGAGAATCAGCTTGGCTGCCATTCTGATCGGGACGGCCTATGGCTCCCTCATATAAAACCCGCGCGCGTCAGCGCGCAAGGGCCGCGGCCTGCGACACGGTAAGAGGGCGGTAGCCGGCGTCGAGGATCCCCTCAAGCACCCGGCGGACGTTTGCTACGTTCCCCTCCAGCTTGGCGCCGGAGAGTACGCCGCCCCTCCTGGATTCGACGATGTGCCAGGCGTGGTCTGCGAGGACGTAAATGCCATCCTCTGGGACACTCGCCCCGAGGTCGACGTAATCCTGGGGAGGCCTGGTGCCCTCATGCATCGGCCAGAGGTAGGCGGAAATCCTCCTCCCCTCGGCGTCGCGCCCCTCGGTGACGGGGACCTCGGCGACCCCGCCCGGTTGCACGGTCTCCCGGCAGCCCCCCAGGCTGGCGTAGAGTGAGGAGTCCGCCCTTATGCCGGTCCCCCTGAGGAAGTCGCCGATGTCCCTTGGCTGCCTCATATACGGGGCGCGGAAGCACACGGGCGGGCAGCCGAGCACACCCTCCACCGCCTGGCACCCCCTCATCACCGCGTCTATGGCGTCCGCCCTGGGCATACTGCTGAGCGGTTCGTGGTCGTAGCCGTGGGCACCGACCTCGAAGCCGGAGAGGCAGCCGGCGGAGTCCCTGACGGCTTCGATGGTCCTCCCCTCGCAGAAAAAGGTGGCGGGCATGCCCAATCCGTCGAGCATGTCGGCCAGAATCGATAGGCCCTCCTCAGAAGAGGAGAAGCGGGGCTCCGTCCCCGACCCGCGGTCGAGGGACCCGGCGGCGACCTGCCCCGGGATCTCGACGTTCGCGTCGCGGTCGAGGTCGACCGTGAAGCAGAAGCGGGGCGTCGCCCTCGCCTCGCCTTAGGTTCCTGGACATGCTTCATGAGCATGCCCTCGATGTCTATCGGCGAACGCTTCTCCGCCATGGACGCGGCGCGATCCAGCTTCGCCTCGTTGTCGGCGTAGAGCTCGAAAAGTACGTCACCCTTCTCGACCCTCTGCCCCTTCTTCTTCAGCAGGAGCATGCCGGCGCCTTTGTCAGAGGGCGCGCCGCAGGCCTTCACAATGGCCACCACCTCCTTGTTGCGCACGGCATGGATGTATCCGCACTTGGGCGACCTGACCTCGGCCTTGTACTTCCCGGGGACGAGGTCGGAGGATTTCAGGTCCCTGCTCCCCCCCTGGGCGGCCACGATTTCCAGGAACTTCCTGTAAGCGGCACCGGACTTCAGCAACTCCTCGGCCTTCTCGAAACCGCCACTGAACCCGCCCATTTCGAGGATTATGCCTGCACATTCGCAGGCCTTCTCCACCACGCTTGCCGGATGCTCGTTGCCCTCCAGGACGCGGATGCACTCCCTTGCCTCGAGGATCGGCCCGACGGCGCTGCCGACCGGCTGGTCGGCGTAGGTGATGGCGCACTCGACGTGGATGCCAAGCTGCTCGCCCAGGTCCATGAAGTCGCGGGCATACCTTCTGGCCTCCTCGACGGTGGACACCTTAGTACCCTCCCCAGTGGGGATGTCCACGAGAAGGTACTGCGCGCCTATGGCTAACTTCTTGCTCATGATCGAGGCTAGCATCTGCGCCCGTGGATTAATGCCGAGAGGGTGCTCGATTTTTATGACCATGTCGTCAACCGGCGCGATGTTCATCGCTCCGCCCCATACGAAGGCCCCGCCGACGGTCTCACCGATATCTTTGAGCCTCTCAGCGTCCACCTCAATCTCGCAGAACGTCTCCACGAAGTCGGATGTCCCACAGGCGGAGGAAATCGCCCTCGAAGAGGTCTTCGGCAGCATCAGGCCGGCCGCGGCGACGATGGATACCACGATGGGCGTAATCTTGTTGCCGGGGACCCCGCCCACGGAGTGGAAGTCGAAGACCGGCGAGCGGTCGAACTGTATCCTGTCGCCGGTGTCCACCATCGCCCTGGCGAAGGCGGCGATCTCCGGGATGTCCATGCCGTTGATGTACAGCGCGGTGAGCCAGGCGGAGACCTCTATGTTTGAGAGGCTACCGCCGTAGATGTCCTTCACGACGGCTTCGATCTCCTCCGGATCCAGCTTCTGCCCGTCCATCTTCCGGCGAATGGAGCGCACGCTCTCGGGGCTGGGGGAGTAGGTGACGTCTACAACGTCGCCGTCCTTCGCGCCCAGCCTCTTCATGACGCTGAACGGCAGCAGAATCGTCCCGGAGTCCACAAGGTCGTCGAAGATGGTGAGCATGACGGTGAGGTCGCCCCTCGGCCCGGAGAGGTGGACTCTATCGTTCTCCTTGACGCCTATCTCCGCGCAGTCCTCCGGATCCATGGTGGCCGCGGCGACCGGAGTGAGGGCGTCTACCGCCTTCGCCCTGAGCCTCATCTAGATCCCCACCTGTCGAGCGCCTCGCGAAGCTCCCTGTGGGTCTTCGCGTACTCCTTGAGGGATGTGCCCTCGGAGGTGGCGTCTACCGCCTGGCACATGGCGGCGGCCCCGGCGCGGACGCCTCCCGGGTGCCCGGCCACGCCGCCCCCTGCCTGGATCTGCACGTTGTCGCCGGTGATCGCCATCACGCCCGGCACGATGCCGGGATACATCCCCCCGGAGCATACCGGCATGACAGTCCTGTATGGCAAGTCGGGACCGCGGCAGGCGCGGTAGGACTTCATGCCCTCGGAGGCGTTGCCCTCCATCTTTCCCACGCCGAGGGTGCCGATGTGCAGGGCGTCCCCGCCGATCATCCTCACGAGCTTCGCGAAGGCAACCATCGCCACCCCGTTGTGCGGGTCCTTGGTGATCGCCGAGTGCATGGTGCGGTGTATGTGCAGCGGAACCTTGATCTTCGGGTCCTCGGCGACGGCCTGCACCGCGCCGAAGCCGGCGGTGAAGACGTCAATCATGATCTCCCTCGCGCCCCAGGACTGCACGTCCTCGGCGAGCCCGACGATCTGGTCGGCGTTGCATGTGATGTTTATGGCGTGCATCATGCGCCCGCCCTCCTCTTCCACCCTGTCGAGAGCCTCGGCGACGGCCTTGGTCCTTTCCTCGATGGGGCAGAAATCCTGGTCGACTAGGGTCTCGTCGTCCTTGCCGTTGGTCAACCCGCCGGCGCCCGCCTCGTAGATGTACTTCGCGGTGTCCTTAGGGCTGAGGCCGATCTTCGGCTTGACGATGGTGCCGACGAGGGGTTTCACCGGGCGGCCGAGGAGCTTCCTCAGGCCCTCCTCACCGAACTTCGGGCCCCTGTACCTCCTGAGCATGGGCGCCGGGAATGCGACGTCTTCGAGCCTCGCCCCCTGTAGCGCGCCAAGTCCGAACAGGTTCCCGGCGATGACGGAGAGGATCTGCGGTACTCCGCCGTACCTCCCCGAGAAGTCCTCGGCGGGAAAGGCGATCGTGACCATGTCGCCGTCGATGCGCGTGACCTTCCCGGCGTATTTCGAGAACACGTCGTCGCCTAGTGTGGAGATCCCCGTCCATGTACCCGTGGACTGCTCGGCGGCGATGGCCTCCGCGGCCTTCTCCATCGGTACATCGGTCTTCACGCGGTAGTCGCAGAATACGTAGCCGTCCCTGTCCAGCTCCTCGCCCAGGGCGAGGTAAGAGTAGTCCTTCATTTTGTCACTCCATCCTGAAAACACGGTCGCCCAGCTGCCTGACCATGACGCCGTAGACGGCGCCGGGACCCATGATCCCGAGCTCCGTGATTATGTTGTCGATGTACTTCGCAGGGGTGGCGTCAAAGACGGGATTGTACACCCCAACACCCTCCGGGAGCTCCCCCGCCCTCACCACCTCGCCGACATCCCTCTCCTCGATGGTGACCATGTCGCCGAGGAGCGTGATCGGCGAGAACTTGTACGTCTCGCTGCAGACGTTGAACTCCTTCCGCGCCTCGGCAGCGGCGTGGGCGACCTGCGAGGTCCCCACCTTGTTTATGAGATTCCCCGCCGAGGTGATGGTGTCGGCGCCTACGAACACGCGGTCGACCTTCGGCATCACCGCACGGACAGCGCTGTCGACGATCAGCGTGGTGTCCACACCGGCCTGCGCCAGGTCGCGGGCGGTGAGGAGGCCCTGCCTCCAAGGACGGGATTCGGTGGCGTACACGCGTACTTCCTTCCCCTGCATCGCGGCCTCGGTTATCGCGCCGATTGCGGCGGAGCTGTTGCAGTGCGTCATTATGACATCGCCGTCTTTGACGCGCTTCGCGCCGATGCGGGCAATGGCCGCTACGGCCTTCTCGGAGGAGGCGACGAACGCCCTGCCGTTGTCCACTACGGAGAGTCTTGCGCTCTCGAGGTCGGGGCCGTGGTCGACATCCTTCACGGTCGCATGCACACCGTTCCAGAGGGAGACGGCGGTAGGGCGCGAGGACAGCAGGGCGTCGGAGGCCTTGGCGATATCCGTACGGAATCCTTCCAGCGTCGTCCCTCCATAGGAATCGGCATAGTCGGCCAGAGCCTGGGCCCCGGCACGGGCGATCCTGCCCGCGCCGCGGACCTTCATCGTCCGTATGTCTGATGCCGTGTCGGCGATAACGTCTTTCACGCCCGACGTATCCCCCGCGGCGTTAAATACAGTTCCCCTGTGCGCGGACACGAGCCCGGTAGCAAACTCTATCGATGGGTAAGGGGATACCTTAGAAAGGCATAGGAAAGAAGGGAAGGCAATGGCAGGGATGAATGCTGCGCTCGCTCTGTTGGCGGCAATCTGCGTCTGCGGATGCGCCGCATACTTCGCCCTCATCGACGGCGACGATGACGGCGAGGGCCCCTCGGCGAGCACAGAGGAGAAGAGCGCCATGGCGGGACGTTACATGACGTTCGAACTCTCAGGCGGTAAGTCGGGGATTATGGACTCTTTTGAAATCGAGGGGACGGCCACGTACACGTACCTTGCGTACAACGAGGACCGTGACGCGTTCTTCATGGAGAGCCGCATATCGTACACCCGCACCACGACCTACGGGTCCGGCATCTTCAGCCGTACCGTGTCCGAAGAATACGCCAACACCGACTCCTACTGGACGGACGAGACCGAATCCCACAAGTGGACGGACACAGGAGAGACCGTGGCCGTGCGGTACGACGGGAAGTCCGTCGAATGCGAGGTGTGGAAGACCGCGTACACGGATTCGAACGGCTACCGCGTCTACGAGAAGAGGTGCATAGGCACCGGCGACGACTGGGTGACTTATGAGATCGTCATGACGAAAAAAAGCAGATACTGGAACGGGAGCACGACCGCGTACACGTACACCCTGACAGACTACGGATACGACGCCAAAATCGACGCCGATGTGAAGGTCTCCGCGTACACCGAGGACGGGATAGCTGTTTCCGGCACAGGGAGCTACACCGCAGGGAGCACGGTGACCCTCTCCGCGACGGCGTCCGACGGATACGAATTCAAGGGATGGTACGACAGATACGACGGGAGGATGCTGTCCTCCGACGAGAAGTACAGCTTCCAGGTCAGCAGGACCGACGTCTCCGTCTACGCGCTGAACACCACGGTAGACGTCGCGGGCGACGCCAACTCGCCGGTAGGGCTCACCGCGACCGGCGCGACCTCTGGGACATGGACGGTCTACGACCGCTCGATGAATGTCGTCGCAACCGTCTCCGGCTCCGCCGCGGAGTACGCCTTCGCCGACGCTGGCGAGTACTACGCCGTGTTCGACGGTACCGCGTCCGACGGCTCCGCGGTGATGGTCTGTGCCGACGTTCTCATCGACGGGACGGTGACGAGGAAATACGTGTGGGAATACGGCGGCGAATCGTACACCCTCTCTCTAGAAATCCGCTACGACGACTACCGGCATTTCGTGGACCTCACCTCCCCCGAGGACAGGGTGGACACGTACAACGGCACCAGGAATCCATCCGGCGATCTGCGCTTCGCGATCACCGAGTCCGATCGCGACGACCGTTACCTCGCGGAGATCGCCACCTACATTGAGTCCGAAACCAAGGGGTGGTCGCAGCAGGAGACGGCGAACATGACCCTGGCGTTCGCGCAATGCATCAAGTACAGGTACGACCTAGACTCGACCGGATACGAGGAGTACTTCAAGTACCCGTTGGAGACCCTGTTCGACCAGGACGGCGACTGCGAGGACTCCTCGTTCCTCTTCTGCGCGATCATGCGCGAGATGGGGTACGATACGTCCCTCTTCCTATTCAACGGACACATGGCGGCCGGGGTGGCGCTCGACAGCTTTACCAAGGAGAAAAGCACCTCAAGCAGCGTGAGCCGTAACACCGTCGGATGGAAGACCGGCGGGATAAGCTACTACTACTGCGAGACCACCGCCGACGGTTGGCGGGTCGGGCAGGTCCCGGTCTCCGTAGTGAACTCTTTCGTCGCCGCTCTGCACGTCGGGGCGGCGTCCTGAGGGGAGATTGAGCTGGGGTCCCGGCCCTTGCGGCATGCACGACGCCAAGGCATAAATGAGCGCGAAGATATGTGAGTCCCATGGCAGAGGGCAAGAAGCGCCTCAGGATGCGCGGGGTGAAGCAGGCGTCGAAAAGGCTCGAGGACGACATCCTAGGGCGCTCGCAGGACATCGCCGACGACCCTGGAATCCTCCGTCCGATGTGTGCCGGGAACTGCAGGAGATGCGTCTTCGACAAGGTTTTCAAGGACATCGACAAGGTTGCTAGGAGCAGAGACTCCGAGGCCGATCTCCTCAAACTCGCCTCGAAGGGCTTCGACGACATGGCCCGGGCGTACGCTGGCACGATCTCCCTCGCCGCGGCCGGGAAGGTGCCCCTCCTCGCCACCACCGTCATAGCCGGCGAGAGGGTCCCCTACGCCGTGAGGGGCGCCGTCAACGCCGACAAGCTTATCGGCTGCCAGCACTACGACGACCCCAAGCTTAGGCTGCTATATTACAATCACCTCATCAAGAAGCACAGGCTCCACCTCTACTCCTTCGGCGAGAGCATCGTCTGCTCGGATGACCCAGGAATGCCGGAGGACTACCTTTACGACACGTGGTGGGAGACGCCCTACAAATTCCCAGACGACGGGCTCTACTGCGGGCACGAGGGCTCTGTTTCCCTCAACATCCGCATCGGGTCCCTCGGCGAGACTATTCACATCTGCGAAGACTGCGCGAAGGACGCCTCCACCCTGATGTTCCTCGTTTCCAGGCTCTCCGCCGCCGACCCGCTCGACGATTTCGAGGTCATGGTGGAGCACAGCTACCACTCCGCGGAGGAGTCGGGCTCGGTGAGGGTGGGGGATAAGGACCTCAGAGAGTACATGCTCGGGAGAATCACCGACCGTCTCCTGATTGAGAAGACGAAGAGAGAGAGGCTCGGCATGCTCGCAAAGAGCGAGACGCTCACCCTCATCATCGGCGAGAGGAACTACGGCTCCGACCTGAAGGCGTTCATGGCAGACGTCGACGGAACGGAGAGGGAGAAGGCGGCGATGACCGCCTTCCTCGAAGCCTCGCCCAAAGCCGTGGTCGTGAGATCCGGTAAGATGAGCGAGGTCATCGGCGCACTATGGGACGACGCCTGGTCGGGAATCATTGCCGCCTTCACCTCACCGGAGTTCGCCGGCCGGTACAGGGAGAGGCCACGCTCAGCGTTCCAGATTGTCCTGGAGGACGCGTACCGGCAGTACATCTCCGCAGACGTCGTGAACTCCCTCCCGACGTTCACCCGGCCGGGGCCGAAGACCGTCCTCGCCGATATGTTCGCCAAAGCCGTGAAGGTCGGCGGGCTCCCGCGCCTCATGGACGAAATCTCCAAGGCTAGGCTTTCCGACGCGAGTTCACGCGCGCTCGCAGCATCGTTCGTATACGCCACCGAGGCAAGCGCCGATCCGGGAATCAAGCTCTCGGCAGGCGACAGGGACTTCGCCCAGTTCCTCACGCCCTTCGCGAAGAAGCTCGTCGGCGCGGACGGCGAGACCTACCGCGCGGAGATGAACACCTACCTAATGGCGCTGAGCTGCGGCGAGTCAGTTTAAACCCGGACATCCGCGACGTAGTGTGAGACCCCGGGCGCGAAGGACTTCACCTCGCGGATGGCGATTACCTTGTAGCTTCCGCAGTATCTTGAGAAGGCGGCATCCACGGACTCTTCCTGCTTCCCCTCGGGGAAGGTGTCATGGTAGTGGATGATGCACCCCGGTTTCGCCAGCTCCAACGCCTTCGGTATGAACTCCGATGTGGCCTGCACGTAGCCCATGAGGATCCTGTCGGCAAACGCCCTCCCGGGCAGAGAGCGGTTGTCTGTGAGAATCGGAATCACCCTGTCCCCCACACCGTTCAGCACGACGTTCTTCACGAGGAATTCGTAGGAGTCTGGGTTCTTCTCGCAGGCGAACAGCCGGCGAGGATAGGTGAACCTGGCGAGTGGCAGAGCGAAGTAGCCTATCCCCGCGAACATGTCGACGACGGTCTCCCCCCGGCAGTCTAGCTGCCCCATCCTCCGCCTCTCGTCGAGATTGCCCGAGGCGAACATCACCTTCGTGGCGTCGAAACAGTAGCGTATGCCGTTCTCCAGTTTCACGGATTCCCCGGGCGAGCCGTAGAGCACCCTCATGCCCGGGCGGCGGAGTTCGCCAGACACGCCGGATACGTCGGCGAGGACGGTACCCTTCCCCAATGCGGATGCGAAGGCGCGGCCGATCTCCTCCGAGTATTCCTCGAGCGATGGGTCCATCTTCACGGAGACAGTGCTGCCGGCGGTCTCCCACTTCTCCGGGAGCTTCCGAAGCGCATCGGGGGGGAGTCCCGCGAGGGCGTCCCTTATCCTCTCCATCGGCGGGCGCGAACCCTCGGAATGCGCCGGCCCCTCGACAATCTCCAGCCCCATCGCCCGCACTGCGCCCTCCGCACCCTCCATTATCGGAACAAGGCGGCAACCGTCGTCCCCGGTGATGCGCGCGGACGGGTCGGCGATGCATTCGGAGAAAAGGAGAGGTATCAGCTCGGCGGAGCGCCCCGCGGGAACCACCGCCTCACGGACGGTCCTCATATTATGGCCTTCAGGAGGACCTTCACTACGGTGGACTTGACGCCCCTTAGTCCGAGCAGCGGGCCGACGACGTTCGTAGGATCGTCGAGGTCTATGGCGGACAGGATCGCCTTCGCCTCCGGCGAGTCGAGGGCAGCGCCCATGGCGTTCACCCCGTCATCTGAGAGTCTGGTGTACATCTTCCTCAACCTTATGCCGCCACGGATACAGCCGTCCAGCTCCCTCTTCCATCCGCGCTCGTACAGCGCGAACTGCGCCGATGAGAACATCTTCTTCTCGAAGGCTTCGTTCACGACGTCGCGGAGGATGGGTGCAGCCTTGCATATTGGGTACAGCCCCCCGCCGGACACGGCCTTGACCTGTCCGGCGGCGTCACCGATGAGCAGTAGCCTGTCCGAGAACGTCGTCCTCCTCCCGCCGATGGGTATCTTCCCACCGTACCTCTCCATGACCTCGGCGTCGGCGTAGCCGGCGACGTCCATGACCTTCTTGAGATAGGCCGCGGGCATGTCGTATTGCGAGCCGACGCACACACCGATACGGGTGTGATCGCCCATGGGCACCTCCCACGAGAAGAATCCGGGGGAGGTGGCGCTGCCCATCCTCAGCACCATGCGGTCCGGATGCTCGGAACGGCGCCGGACGTCTGCCTGAGCGCCCCTCAGCACCTCGCGCGGGGCGTTATCGCCGAGGCTGACGGCGATGAGGGAGCCCTGCCCGTCGGCTCCCACCATCATCTCCGACCTTATCTGGCCGGAGTTGGTGTTGAGGGTCACGCCCTGTGCGTCCACGGAGTACGAGGTGCAGTGGTCGCCCCATCTGATGACCGCGCCGTACTGCGCGGCGGCGTCGGCCATCCTCTCGTCGAGGACCTTCCTGTCTATGGCGTAGGCGATGGGCGACTGCCTGTCAATCGATAGTGTCCTCCCATCCGGGAAGACCACGTCCGCCCCGCAGACGGTGGAGAGGATGTCGGGCCTCACGCCCGTCATCTCGATGACATCGTCGGTAACGATGCCCGCGCAGTGCACGGGGGCCCCCGCCGCGCGGTGCTCCTCGAGCACCACGACCTCGCGGCCGGAAGCGGCGAGCAGGCGGGCGGACAGCGACCCCGCAGGCCCCGCGCCCACCACCGCTACCTCGGCCATCGGATGCCTCGCTGTGGCCCGTTGACCTTCTCGTAGTCGGCCTTGAACTTGGCGATGCCCTCTTCCGTCTTCGGATGAGAAACCATCATCTTGAGGACGCTGTAGGGGATGGTCGCGATGTCGCAACCCATCTCCGCGGACTCAAGCACGTGGGTAGGATGCCTGATGCTGGCGGCGATGACTTCGGTGCGGAAGCCGTAGCCGTGGATGATGTCCACGGTCTCGTTGAGCATGCTGGTGCCGTAGGTTCCGATGTCGTCGAGCCTGCCGATGAATGGGGACACGTATCTCGCGCCCGCTTTAGCGGCCATGAGGGCCTGCAGCGGAGAGAAGATGAGGGTCATGTTCACGTCGATGCCCTCGGAGGAGAGCACCTTGGTGGCCTTGAGGGACTCGACGCACATCGGCAGCTTGATGTTGACGTTGTCGGCTATGCCATGGAGCCTCCTGCCCTCCTCAATCATTCCCTCCGCCTCGATGGACATGCATTCCGCAGAGACCGGCCTGTCGTCGAGAATCCGCGCGATTTCTTTCACGCGGGTGGGTGTGTCGGCGCCCTCCTTCGCCACGAGGCTTGGGTTGGTGGTGACTCCGTCGAGGATCCCCCAGCTGTTGATTTCCCTGATCATGTCCAGATTCGCGGTGTCTATGAAGATCTTCATTCTCTGATCACGTCCCTTTGGTACATCGACTGCTTCGCCCTGGCGACGATGGTGGCGGCATCGAGTCCGTACTTGACAAGGAGCTCGTCCGCCTCCCCGGACTCGCCGAAGGTGTCCATGGTGCCGACCCTTTTGATGGGCACCGGGTAGCTGGTGCAGAGCACCTCCGCCACCGCGGCCCCGAGCCCGCCGATGATGCTGTGCTCCTCGGCGGTGACGACGGCACCGGTCTTCCTCGCGGTAGCGACGATGGCGTCTGCGTCTATCGGCTTGACGGTGGACATGCTGATCACCTCGGCGGATATGCCTTCTGCAGCAAGCAGGTCGGCGGCCTCAAGGGAGGTCTGCACCATCTGCCCACACGCCATGATGGAGACGTCTGTGCCGTCGCGGAGCACGGACGCCTCCCCGATCCTGAAATCCGCGTCCTCCGGCATTATGACGGGGAACTTCGAGCGCCCCATTCTCATGTACGCCGGCCCCTCGCGCTCGGCGAGGGCGAGTGTCGCCGCGTACGTCTCATGAGCGTCGGCGGGGACGAGCACGGTCATGTTCGGGAGGACACGCATGACGGCGATGTCCTCCAGGGCCTGGTGGGTGGCGCCGTCCGGACCCACCGACAGCCCGCAGTGGGTGGCGACAATCCTGACATTCAGGGAGGGGTAGGCCACGGCCGTCCTGATCTGCTCCCAGCATCTGCCGCTGGCGAACACCCCGAACGACGAGAGGAATGATATCTTCCCGGAAGCGGCGAGTCCGGCGGCCACGCCGACCATGTCGGCCTCGGCGATGCCCGCCTCCACGAAACGCTCCGGGAACGCCTTCTGGAAGTCGCCGGTCTTGGTGGATCCGGCTAGGTCTGCGTCGAGGACTACGACGTCAGGATTGGTCTCCCCGAGCCTCACGAGCGCCTTGCCGAAGTAGTCGCGCTGCGCAAGCCTCTCGGTCACTGCGCCTCCCCCCTAAGTTCCGCGACGGCCTTGTCGTGTTCCTCCTGGCTGCACGCCTTACCATGCCATTCGGCCTGGTTTTCCATGAACGATACGCCCTTGCCCTTGACGGTGTTCATGATGATGACCGTCGGGTTCTTCTCGGCGCGGGAGGCCTTTCCGCAGGCCTCTATTATCTGCCGCATGTTGTGTCCATCGATGATTATAACGTTCCATCCGAAGGCGCGGAACTTCTCAGGCAGCGGCTCGAGGGGCATGGCCTCCTCGGTTCCCCCGGTAATCTGCAACCTGTTCCGGTCCACGAAGGCGGTGAGGTTGCTGAGGCCGTACTTGCGGGCGAACATTGCCGCCTCCCAGTTCTGCCCCTCCTGCAGCTCCCCGTCGCCGAGCAGGCAATATGTGCGGTACGGCTTGCCGTCCATCCTGGCAGCTAAGGCGATGCCGCAGGCCATGCTCAGGCCCTGCCCGAGCGAGCCGGTGGTGACCTCCACTCCGGGCGGTTCGCGGTAGGCGGGGTGCCCCTGGAGGCGGGAGCCGATCTTCCTGAGCGTGAGCAGTTCCCTTACGGGGAAGAACCCCCTCTCGGCGAGGGCGGCATAGAGGACGGGGGCGGCATGCCCCTTGGACAGGACGAACCGGTCGCGGGCGTCGTTGTACGGATCATCGGGGAACACGTTCATGACACGGAAGTACAGCGCCGCCAGCAGGTCCGCGGAGGACAGCGAGCCCCCAGGGTGCCCCGAGCCGGCGGCGGTCGTCATGTCTATGATGTCGATCCTAATCCGTCTGGCGACCTCCTGAAGCTCCTCGGCGCCGAGTGTCATCCCGGCACCTCAGTCGCTTTCAATCCTCGGCGCGAGGAAGTAGACGAAACTGGCCTCGCCCTCGGCGAGGTTGAACAGGAGCTTCACGGGGTAATCGTTGTCGAGCTGTATCGCGATTGCCGTCCCGGCGGGAATCACCTTTACGATGTTGGAAAAGTAATCCAGAGGGTACAGCGAGAACGCCCTGCCCTCGGACTTCAGTCCCATCAAATCGGAGGCGGGGATTCTCAGAGTGGCGGAATCGGTGTCGCCCTTGCAGGAGAGCTCGAACCCCTCGGGGTCGGCCGCGAGCGAGATGTGATCGGAGATGGACTCGGCGGCGCGGATCCCCCTCTGCAGCTGGTCGATGCCCACCTGCACCTCGGCGGAGAGATCGATGGCGGGGACCTTGGGGTCGCTCATGCTGCCGGTGTCCACGAGGCTCATGCTGCGGGTGATGTTGCCAATCCTGAAGGTCAGCCTGCCCTGGTCCGGGTCGTGCTCCATGATGATGTTGTCGCTCGGACCGGCGAGCTTGAGGACGGACTTCACCTTATCTAGGTCGAGGCCGATCTCGGACTCGTCGGCGGAGTAGGAGACGAACGCCTTAGAGGAAACGTTGACCTCGATCATTGCCACATGGGCGGGGTCGATCGCCTTGAGGCCGACGGAGTCGGGGCGAATCGAGAACTTGACCTCGTCCACTAGCGTAGAAACGATGTAGACGATGCCCTTCAGAACATCCGATTTTATCTCTGCCTTGAACATAGGAATCACCACGGGAGGCTGTTCGGTATTCGCGCCAGGTGTGGCTACATTTGCAACAGCGGTAGAACCTCGTCTCGGGCTCATCCGCGGAGCGGGTCTGCCTGATGACGAAATACGCCTCGGTGTGCCCGCACTTTGGGCACAGGATGCGGGTCTTCGGCAGGGTGGCATCGTCCTCGGAGACGACGGAAGTCTCCTTCTCCATGGAGTCGGTAGTGAAGACCTGCGCTTTGCCGTCCTGGGACTGGGAGAACCCGCATTCGGCGCTCATGCAGACGTATTTCCCTCCCTTCGGGAACATCATCGAACCGCATTGGGGGCAGAACAAACTCATCAGCCTCTTGTTACTGATGCGTGCATCCCATGGGTCTATTAAAGGGTTTTTAGAGAATGCTGAAGGAACGGGTCGACCGTCGCGTAGACTCGATGTCGCGGCGGACCTTGTCGATAAGGGAGTCGAAGGGGCTCTTCTTCGCCTTCGCCCGAGCTCCGCCCTCGGTGACCGTGTCGGTGGTTACCGTCCCGTCTTCCCTGTCGTCGTCAGAAGGCATCCGGGCACCTCAAGAATCCGTTTGGAGGTGATGGCCCCGGATCCCCCGGGGCCGTTTTCAGCGCTTCTTGCCCTTCTTTTTGGCGGACTTATGCGCCTTAAGATTTTCCTTCACGGCGGCCTCGACAATGTCGGCCTGGGATTCGCCGTCGTCGATGTCGGACTCCCTGAAGTGGAAGACCACCCACCCCTCCGACTCGAGCTTGGCGTCAATCGAGATGTCGGGCTCGGAAGCGTCCACGAAGACCGCCACCTGGCCCTTCACGAAGGCGAAGGGGATGTGGTCGTCGCCGTAGTCCCTCCTGCAGCGGAGGCCGCGGTTCCAGCAGGCCCTCCTGACGATGGTCTCAGGGGTGTCGGGCTCTATGCCCAGCTCTTCGAGGGTAAGCACGGCCTCCGACTCGTAACCCTCCCTCTCCTGGGCTGGGACCTCGGGGGCGAACACGGGCTCGGGCATGGGTTCGATGACCGGCTCCGGCTTGGGGGCCTCGACGGGAGAGGGGACGTCGTCGGTGGTAGCGAACGCAGGCTCCGCGACCGGCTCGGGCATGGGTTCGATGACCGGCTCCGGCTTGGGGGCCTCCTTGGCCTCGGCGGCGGCCCTGTTGGCGTCGCGGGAGCTCATCATCTTGGGCAGAGCGGGGACCGCGGAGGCCCCTTTGTTCTCAGGAGCTGGCTTAGGCTTAGCCTCCTCCTTCCTCATCTCGAGCTTCTCCTGCTTGACGTTCTGCTGCTTCCTGACGGCGTCGGTGGTGGCACCCTTGGAGGACTTCCTTACGGGGACGGCTGCCTTCCTGGGCTCGTCCGCCTGCTCCTTTCTCTTCTTACCTTTCCTGCCCTTGACCGCCTTCTCCTTCTCTTCCGCGGGCTTGCCGGGAAGGAATAAGAGGGCGGCGGCTAGGGCGGCGGCTAGGGCGGCGGCGAGGGGGTACATCATACCCTCGAGGATGTTGCCCTCCAGCAATGGCAAGAGCGTGACCGCGATCCCGATGAGACCGAACACGCAGGCCCATCTGGCCTTGAAGTATCCGGCGAGCACGGATGAGAGAGCCAGCGCGAAAAATGTCGCGCCGAATATGATCTTCTTGTCGTCGTATTTGTCGATAATCCCGAGGTCGAGGAAACCATCGCCGAGGATGATGACGGCGATAAGGCCGGCGACCGCGGCGACGGCTCCGAGAACGACGTCGACGTACGCCCTCGATTTTGCGCCGAGAACGGCGATGCCTATGCCCATGGCGAGAACGAGGACGCCGAAGACGGCGCCGGCGTACTGGAACGTTTTCTCGTCCAGATAACTCCGCAGAGTGTCGTCCCCGAAGGAGAGATCGCCCGATACGAACATGCTAACTATCAGAATGACGGCGCCGGCGATGCCGACGGCTCCGAGTACTTTACCCCATCCATTCATGAGCATTAGAAACGCTCAATAGATATATTAGCTTCGCTTGTGTTCTCGATGTGGCACATTAATAATGCACACATATATACATTATAAAACACTCCGAGGGCCCCGGAACACAGCCCATGCAGGGGGTTGCGGGCTGGGTCATCATGAGAGGTATTGGTCCATCGCACGCCTTAATATAGAGGTACAGGATAACGAAGGCCGTCACGGGGCACGCCTCGAAACGGCTGCCCTGATTCCGCGTGATGAAGCCGCAGGGCGTTCCCACGCGAAGAGCCTCGCACGAGGCCCGCATATGCGAATAACAGGAGACGTCATCAATGAAAATGAAATTCAATTTCTTGGGAGGTGCCGACATAGTCGGCCGTATGGCCATGACCGTCGAGGGCGACGGCAAACGGATGCTCGTAGAATACGGCATCAGCCCGACGAAACCGCCGGAGTACCCCCTCCCTGTCGAAGGGAAGATAGACCACGTGTTCCTGACACATAGCCATCTGGACCACTGCGGCATGATCCCCGCTGTCTGCGGGAGGAACAAGTGCGAACTGTTCACCACCCCGCTGACCGCGGAGATCGCCGAGTTCATGATGTACGACTCCCTCAAAATCGCCAAGGCCGAGGGGTACCCGATACCCTACACGGTCGAAGAGGTCGAGATGACCATGAGGAACGTCGTCCCCCTGAGCTTCGGGGATACCATCGAGCTCGGGGACATAGACGTCTCCCTCCACTCCGCCGGGCACGTCCCCGGCGCGACGATGTTCGAGTTCTCCGCGGACACGAGCATGCTATACTCAGGCGACATCCACACCGAGGACCAGAAGCTAGTCCTTGGCGCGAGACCGCGTGACTGCTCCACTCTCTTCGTAGAGGGGACTTACGCGGGCAGGAACCACCCCTCCAAGGAGGAGACCATCAACGCCTTCATCGCCAAGATCGATGAGGTCATCGACAGGGGCGGCACCGTCATCATCCCCTGCTTCGCTGTGGGCAGGACGCAGGAGATCATGCTCCTGCTGAAGAACCTCGGCTACGAGATGTGGGTAGACGGCATGGGACGGTCGATCACGGACCTCTTCCTCGATTACCCCGAGTACATACGCAACGCGAAGTCCCTCAAGGCCGCGAGGAGGACTTTCAACGAGGTCAGGAACAACGGCACGAGGGCACGCGCCGCCAAAGGGCAGATCATCGTCACCACCGGCGGGATGCTCGACGGCGGACCTGTCCTCAGCTACCTCAAGAAGCTCAGGACGAACCCGAAGAACGCCATCCTCCTCGTGGGATACCAGGCCGAGGATACTAACGGCAGGATGCTCATGGAGGAGAGGAAGATCAGCCTCGACGGGGAGGTTGTCGACGTCGCCTGCGAAGTTCAGAAGTTCGACTTCTCCGCGCACGCGGGGCATAACCAGATTGTCGACTTCGTAAAGGGTTGCGACCCCGACAACATCGTCATCATGCACTCCGATAACAGGGAGCTGCTGCTGCCCGACCTTGGAGATTACAACGTCATACTCCCCAAGCCCGGCGAACCCTTCGAGCTCGATGTCTGAGCGGTTTGCATGTGGAGGGCGCCGCCCCCTAGAAGGCGCCCGTTCTGTTCCGCAAATCTCGAAACAGGTATATGCGCGGTACCCGGATACGGCAGACATGGCCCTAGACCTCAGTCAATACAAGTGCGAGTTCTGCGGCAAAACCTGCACGAACGTCCTCTTCGCTAGTCTCGTATGCGACGACCCCGCTTGCATCGATAAGGCGAGGGAGCAGAGGGGCGGCCCAGGGGGTCACATGAAGCGCAAGGCCGAGGGCAAGCCGATCGTCCCTGAGGGCGTGGTCTCCGGTCCTGGGGACTGTTCCGGTCCGAAGAGTGATTGATCTTTCGAAAAATAGGGGCTCACGACCCCTGCCGGAATCAGCCGTGCCTGAACACGCGGCACCCGGTGAAGACCATCGCGATGTTGTGCTCGTCTGCCGCATCGATGGACTCCTGGTCCCTGATGCTGCCCCCGGGCTGGATGATCGCCGTGATGCCCGCTTCGGCGGCGGCGTCTACGCCGTCCCTGAACGGGAAGAACGCATCGGACGCCATGACGCAGCCTTGGGTGGGCTCGTTCGCCTTGAACGAAGCGATCTTCGCGGAGTCGACGCGGGACATCTGCCCGGCCCCGATGCCCACGGCGCGCTCCCCGCGGACGTAGACGACGGCGTTCGAGGTGACGTGCTTCGCCAGCTTCCACGCGAAGAGGAGCGAGTGCACCTCCTCCTCGGTCGGCGCCCTCCTGGTGACGACCTTGAGGTTCTTGGGGTCTATGGGGGCGTCCTCGTCTGTTTGCACAAGCAACCCGCCCTGGACCTCCTTCATCCTCGCCTCGCGCACGCGGTACTTCGGACCGATGGGCTGGTTGGTGCTCAGCAGACGGATGTTCTTCTTCCCCTGGAGAATCTCCAGCGCCCCACCCTCGAAGCCAGGGGCAATGACGGCCTCCACGAAGTACCCGTGAATCATCTCGGCGGTGGCCTTGTCGCAAGGCCTGTTGAGGGCGATGACGCAGCCGAAGGCGGACATGGGGTCCACGTCGTAGGCGGTGCGGAACGCCTTGGAAATGGTGTCCTCGGAGGCGAGGCCGCAGGGATTGGTATGCTTCATGATGACCGCGGTGGGCCTCTCGAAGTCCATGACGATGTCGAGCGCCTTATCGAGATCGAGAATGTTGTTGTAGGACAGCTCCTTCCCGTGGAGCACCTCGGACTTCGCGACGGTTACGCCGGAGGTGAAGGGGTTCCTATAGAACGCCGCCTTCTGGTTCGGGTTCTCGCCGTACCTTAGGTCGCACACCTTCTCGGTGGGGACCGGCCAAGACCGGGGGAACGCCTCCGCGCCAAACCTCTTCTGCATCTGCGAGGCTATCATCGCATCGTACCCAGCGGTGACGACGAAGGCCTGTGCCATGAGCTGACGGAGCGTTCCTTCGGAGACCTCGCCGCCGCTGGCCTCCATGTCGGAGGCGACTTTGGCGTACTGCGAGGGATCTGTGACCACGGCTACGGACCTGTAATTCTTGGCCGCGGCGCGGATCATGCTCGGACCACCGATGTCGATGTTCTCGACGACCTCGTCGAGGGTCGCACCCTCCTTGAGGACGGCCTGCTTGAACGGATAGAGATTCACCACGACCATGTCGACGGGCTCGATCCCCAACTCCCCGAGGGCCCCCATATGCACGGGGAGGTCCCTGCGGGCGAGGATGCCGGCATGGATCTTCGGATGGAGGGTCTTGACCCTGCCGTCGAGCATCTCCGGGAACCCGGTGACGTCCGAGACCTCCCTCACCTCGACGCCGCTCTCCCTGAGTAGCCTGTAGGTCCCGCCGGTGGAGATGATCTCCACGCCCATGGACCTCAGCCTCTGGGAGAATTCGACGACGCCGCTCTTGTCCGACACGCTAATGATCGCCCTCTTGATCTTTACCAACTTAATACCTCCCGGACGCCTGGCCCGAGCAACACTGCTTTGGTATCGCGATGGTTTAGATAAAGGGTTCGCAGAGGGGGCGCTGGTACATGCATCCGCCCGCCCTCCTCCGACCTTGTTTATACTCGCCCGCCATCGTCCCGGCGTGAAGAAGAAAGACCTTGAGATTGCCCTTGAGAAGGTCCCGCGCTTCGAATCGCCGGACCCCTCCCTCGAGCAATACCCCACGCCCGCGACCATCGCCGCGGACGCCGTCTTCTGGGCCTACTCTAATGGGGATGTCGGGGGCGCGAAGGTGATGGACCTCGGATGTGGCCCGGGGATCCTCTCGATCGGCGCCTGGCTCATGGGCGCTGGCATGGTCGTCGGGTACGACGTCTGCGAGGAGGCCGTGAGGATGGCCGAGAATTATGCGAGGTCCATCGGCGCGGGAATAGAGTACAGGGTATCAGACGTCCGCTCGGTCGCCGAAGGCGCCGACACCGTCATCATGAATCCGCCCTTCGGGAGCCAGAGGCGCAACGCCGACCGCCCGTTCCTGGACAAGGCGATGGAGTCGGCGGAGAAGGTTTACTCCATCCACATGGCGGGAACGCTGGACTTCGTAAGGGATTACGCCGAGGCCCGCGGGAGGCGCCTCCTCTCCTACAGGTTTTATAAGTATGATATACCTCACACGTTCGAATTCCACACCAGGACAAAGCGGACGGTGGATGTCGCCGCCGTCCTGATCTCTTGATCCTTTCCGAGTGATAACATGACAGGAAGAACGGTTCTCCCGGGCGACGAGATCGCCACGGAGGAGGAGTACGTCGCCGACGAGGGCACGTACGTCAAAGAAGGCAGGATCTACGCCTCCCGCGTCGGGACCCTCGTGCTCGACGAGGAGGAAAGCATGGCGAAGGTCGTCACCCCGAACGCGCCTAACGTGCTGAAGGTCGGGGACATAATATACGTCACGATAGACGACACGAGGAAGACCATGGCCACCGCCACCGCCGTGGCCAAGGATGGGTCGAGGAGGTGCATCTCCTCGAGCACCGTCGCCACGCTGCACGTATCGAAGATCTCCCCCGACTACACCGACAACGTCGACGCCGAGGTCAGGAAGCTTGACCTTGTTCGCGCCCGCGTCATCGGCGTGGACCCCTCGTTGCAGATCACCACGAAGGACCCCCATCTCGGGGTCGTCCGCGCCCAGTGCGGCCGGTGCAAGACCGAGCTGGTGCGCAAAGGGAGGGGGCTTTACTGCCCCAAATGCCGCCGCTCCCAGCCGCGGAAACTGGCCGACGACTACGGGGACGTGGCCATATGACGCCAGACGAGGCGGGGGAGCTGGAATCCCTCCGCTTGGAGGTCAGAACCCTCCGGGGCGAGGTCAAGACCCTCCGTGAGTTCGTCAGCGCCCTCTACGCCATGATCAACGAGGAGGAGGACGGCGACTACGAAGCCGACGGGAGCTTCCGCGGCGGCATGGAGTTCGGAAGGCTGAACACATGAGGGCGGTATGCCTGCTGTCCGGCGGGATTGATTCGCCGGTGGCGGCCTACGTCATGTCCGAGGCGGGGGCGGACATCGTCCTTCTCCATATGGACAACCGCCCGTACTCCGGGAGCTCCTCCGTTGCGAGGGTGGAAGAGATCGCCTCCCGGCTGAGAGAGGTGACCGGCAAGGAGCTCCCGCTCTACTCCGCGCCCCACGGTCCGGCGCAGGAGATGTTCATGGAGACCTGCGACCGGAGCTACCAGTGTGTCCTGTGCAAGCACGCCATGCAGCTGACCGCGAAGCACTTCTGCGGGCGGATTGGGGCCGGGGCAATCGTCATGGGGGACTCCCTGGGGCAGGTCGCCTCACAGACGCTCAGGAACATCGCGTCTGAGAACCTCGCCGTGGGGTTCACCGTGCTGAGACCGCTCATCGGCTACGACAAGCTCGAAATCAAGGCCATCGCCGAGAGAATCGGCACCTACGACATATCCACACTGCCGGCGAGCGGGTGCACCGCGCTACCGAGGAAGGTGGTGACCGGGGCGAGTCCGGACAAGGCGGCGGCGTTGTTCGAGAAGAGCGGGGTGGAGAGGCTCGCCGAAAGAGCGGCCGATGCCGCGGTCAGATTATCTTGAGATCGGCGGAAGCCGCGCCTGCGGTCTGAGTAGACGTAGAACGCCGGGCAGGAGTCAATCTCGTCCTCGTCGTACAGCATGTCCATGGTAACCCTGTCCATGAACGGCGCCTGGGTACCTGATATGTAAAGGGAGTTTTCCCCGATGGGGATCCTTATGTCGGACTCTTTCGGGCACTTGACGCTGATCGGCACGAGGGCGGGACCCATGCATGCTGTGCACACGCGGTAGTCCTGCTTCTCGCGAAGGATCATATCCCTGACGTCATCGTCCACTTGGATTGCCATGGTGCGCCTCGGATTTGTTCGGGATATATAAATAGGTCGGGGGAACCCCCGGAAGAACTCCCTGACCTCGCGCACGGGGTCATCGGTGAGCTCCGCATCGATTCCCTCGATCCCGGCGGCACGGCGGTCGAGGATGACGGCCACCCCGCGATCCTTCTCCGACCTGATCAGGCGGCCGATCGCCTGCCTCATCTTCCGCACGGCGGGGACCTTCACGGCATACTCCCACCCCTTCCCGAAACGGTTCTGACAGTAGCCCACGAGGGCGTCCTGCTTCGCCGACGGCCTGGAATAAGGTATGCCGACTATGACCGCGACCTCCAGCTCCTTCCCGGGGAAGTCCAGACCCTCGCTGACCCTCCCGCCGGTAACGGCGAAGAGCGCGCTGCCCCCGCTGTCGCGGAAGTCCGTCACCTGGTCCATGAGCTCAGACTGCGGCATGCCCCTTCTCTCGCAGTACACGTCCCTGCCCAGGTCATCCACCAGCCCGTCAGCGACGAAGCGGTCCATCACCGCATACGACGGGAAGAACACCGCCGCGCTGCGGTCGGTGGCGGTGACGATGTTGACGATGTGTTCCCTCAGCCTCTCGAAGGTGCCGTCCTCGCTGTTTATCTCGCTGAACTTCGTGGAGACGTCAGCGACGTACAACGTCCGCAGATTCGCCCTCGGGAACGGCGACGGGAACACCCTCATCTCTGGGTCGTAGAGGCCGAGCTCGCGGGAGTAGGGCCCGAGCGGGGCGAGGGTGCCCGAGATGCTCACCGAGGACCTGCACAGGCGCAGGGGCTCGGCTGCGTCTTCAGGGTCGAGGCAGTAGGCCTCGAGGGCGGGATTGTCCCCGCCGGAGACCAGGAAGACGTGCGAGGACTCCTCGCAGGACCACCACCCTATGACGAACCTCGCCAACGATGCGAGGCGGGAGCGAGGGAGCTTGCGCTTCGCCTTGCGCGCCTCGGCGATGGAGTCTCCGGCCTCCAGGAGACGGCCGACGCATCCGCGTATCGCCTGCGTGCCCATGCCGAGCCGACACATCATCTCCTCGCTCAGGTAGCTGGCAGGAATCATGTCGTTGTCTCTCCTCAGGTACTCCCGCACGGCGTCTTCGAGGATGTCGCGTATCAGGCGCACCATGTCGCTCGCCGCCAACCCCTCGCCGATCTCCGGATCCCCGTTGGACTCCGCCTCCCTCTCGGCAAGCTCAAGGAAGCGGCGGGTGACGCGGCAGGTTTGCATGTCACGGAGGTACGAAGGGAGGTTATGCGCCTCGTCGACTATGACGACGCAGTCCCTCTCGGAGACGCCCATCCACTGCATGAGGTGGGCGCGGATCGGCGGTATGAAGTAGAAAGCATAGGGGGCGCTTACTACGCTGGCGTAGGGGAGAATCCTCTTCGCCGCCTCGTAGGGACAGACGCCCCGGGAAAGGCAGAACGCGCGGAACTCCTCTGGATCGGGATGGGCGGTGCGCGCGTAGGCGAGCACCGCCTTGATTTCCGAGGAGCGTAGGGCCTCGTGATACCGGCAGGAGCCGGCGGCGCCCCTCCCGTTCTTCAGCTCGGAGCATAGCTTCGACATCTCCTCGGAAGTGCCATCCGCCAGGTCGCGGTCCTCGGCCATCATCGGACAGGTAGCCGGCCCGCGCCCCTGGACCGCTACGCAGAGTATGTCCGCGCGGGAGCCGATGGCACGCGCCTCGAGCGAGACCTGCCGCTGCTGCGATTTGGTGCGGGTTAGGAAGATTACCCGCTTAGGGCCGGAGGCCTCGAGGGTGCCGGTGAGGGAGAGGACGGTCTTTCCCGTGCCGGTGCCCGATTCGATGACGGCGCTCCTCCCCGAGCGGGCGCAGTCGCGGACGAGATCGACGAACTCCCTCTGCCCGGGGCGCGCATCATAGGGAAGGAGGTCCGTCATTCGGTCCTGGGGGCGCGGTCCCACGCGTCGGACGGGAGGCTGTCGTAATCGAAATCGGAGACGTCGCGCTGCTCCTTCATCGGCGAGGCCAACTCCATAAGCTCGGCGATCCTGTCCTTGTCAAACAACCAGTAGTGGATCCTCCACTCGCGGCCGTCGTACAGGGTTATCTCCTCCCTCTCGGTGAAGAGGATGCGGGCGTCCTCGAGCATGTAGAACGCGTCGCGATCCTCGGGCTCCAGCACGTTATCGATTATCCTGTCGTCGTAGCCGAAGAAGTTGAGCACGTGCTGGGCGAGGTCGTAAGCCTGCTCGCGGTCGAGACCGTTGCCACCGTTGATGCTGTTCTCTATGGCGGTCGTGAGGTCATTGAGGTAGATCATATGGGGTCCTCAGTTAGTCCGCTATGTCCGAGAACTTCGCCTCGCCGCCGGCCGCGGCCGCGAGGGCGCCGACGGTCGCCTTGTCCAAATTCCTGTCGACGGTGATGACCATCATCGCCTTATCGCTCCCCTCCTTCGCCGACACCGCCATCTGCACGATGTTCACACCGGCGGCGCTGAGGACGGTACCGACCTTGCCGACGACCCCCGGCTGATCCCTGTATGAGAGGAACACCAGGTCGCCGGACATGGCGACGTTGAACCTGTAGCCGCAGTAGTTGACCAGCCTGGGCTCCTCGCCGAAGACCGAGCCGCGGATGCAGAGCGCCCGGCCGCCGGAGACGACCTTGAGCTCTATCATGTTGGAGTAGTTGGAGGCCCTGTCGGTCTTCGACTCCTTCACATCGATACCCTTGGATTTTGCCACGGGAAGGGCGTTGATGATGTTCGCGTTGTCCTTGCCGACTATGCCGGTGATGAGGCCCTTCACCGCGGAGACGGTGAGGAGCTTGGTGTCCCTGGCGGCAAGACCGCCGTAGTAGATGACCTCGGCCTCAGTGATGGGGGCGTCGACGATGCTCTGCATGAACACGCCCATCCTCTCGGCGAGGGGGACGTAGGGCGCGGACTCGGGGTCGAGCTTGCCGCGCGGGGCGTTGATCGCGTTGGTGATGACGCCGTCCCTGAGGTATCTTACCGCGGCCTCGGCGATGTCCACGGCGACCCTCTCCTGGGCCTCCACGGTGGAGGCGCCGAGGTGGGGCGTGGTCACGAGATTGTCCAGCTCCAGGAGCTTCTGCTCCCCGGGAGAGGGCGGCTCGCTGCACCAGACGTCGAAAGCGGCGCCGGCGATGACGTGCTCCTTGAGGGCGGTGTAGAGGTCGTCCTCGTTGACTATGCCGCCGCGGGCCACGTTGGCGATCCTAGCGGTGGGCTTCATCATCCTGAACTGGGGCATGGAGATCATGTTCCTCGTGCTGGGGAGCAACGGGGTGTGGATGGTCATGAAGTCCGCCTGCCTGTATACCTCCTCGGGATTGTCGTAAAGCTTTACGCCCAGGTTGTCGGCGACCTCCTTCGGGAGGAAGGGGTCGTAGCCGATCATGATCATGTTGAAGGGCCTGAGCCTCTTGACCACCTCCCCTCCGACGCGGCCGACGCCGATGATGCCGAGCACCTTGCCATTGAGCTCCACGCCGGTAAACCTGGACCTGTCCCACCTGCCTTCGTGCATGGAGGCGTGGGCGAAGGGTATGTTCCTCGCGAGCGAGAGAATCATCGCGCAGGTGTGCTCCGCCGCGGAAAGGATGTTCGCGGTGGGCGTGTTCATGACGAGTATCCCCTTCTCTGTGGCATAGGGGACGTCGACGTTGTCGACCCCGACGCCCGCACGCCCGATGACGCGCAGCCTCTTCGCGGCGTCGATGACCTTCCTGGTCACATTCGTCCCCGACCTGATGATCAGGGCGTCGTATTCGGCTATCTCCCTGCAGAGCTCTTCCTCGGACAGCCCGGGCTTCATGACCACGGGGATGCCGGACGCCTCGAGTATGTCGAGCCCCTCCTTGCTCAGTTTGTCGGATACCAGGATTCTCGTGTTCATTGCTTCATCTCCTCGAGTGCCTCGTCCATTGAGTCCATAAGCTGTTTCACGTCCTTCAGCCCCAGGTCCCCCATGGTGCCGATTCTGAACGTCGTCTTCTTAGCATCCCCGTACCCGTTGGAGATCTCCATCCCCTTGGACTTGAGAATCGAGTGGAACCTGTCGAAGTCCAGACCGCCTCTCCTCACGACGCCGATGGTCTTCGACTCGTATCCTCTCTCGGGGAATATTCCCTCCATCCTCTCCTCCGCCCACTTGCGGATTGCGTCCGCCATCTCCTCGTGGCGCCTGTAACGGGCGGACATGCCCTCCCTCAGCATCTTGTCAAGCTGATAGTCCAGACCGAACATGAGCGAGACGGGGGGAGTGGTGAGGGCGTAGTCCTCGTCGTTCTTCTCCTTGAGCCTCACGAAGTCGGTGTAGAACCCCTTGTTCTCCATCTTCTCGGAGCGTTTCATCATCTCCTTCGATACGACGGCGAAGGCGATCCCCGGCGGGAGAGCGAGGTCCTTCTGCGAGCCGAACACGACGGAGTCGGCCTGCAGGTCCTTCATGCGGTGGTCCACGGCAAACATCGAAGTGACGGCATCGACCATGACGATCGCATCGGGATTCTGAGAGCGCACCTCCTCTGCGAGGGCGGCACTGTCGAGTAGCACGCCGGAGGAGGACTCGTTGCACACCCAGTGCACGGCGTCGATGTCTCCCATGACCCTCCCCTCGAGGTCGGCGGGGGAGAAACCCTGCCCCATGGGCTTCCTCAGCACCTCGACCTGGCGCCCGTTGAGCTGGGCGACCTGGACCAAACGGTCGCCAAAGGAGCCGCCAGAAAGACCGAGGGAGCGCTTCCTGATTCCGTTCCTGGCCGCGCCCTCGAGGAGTATGGTGGCAGAGCCAGCGACCATGAAGATGTCGTCGTCGGTGCCGATGGCCTTGTGGAGCTTCTCCTCGATGGAGCGGTGCAGCTCCCTATACTCCTTGGAGCGGTGGGTGATCATCGGCCTGTCCATTGCCTTGAGGACGTCTTCGGGGACGTTTACGGGGCCGACGGTGTACAACTTTCTGCTCATTGGGATCACTGACTGCCCCGGCGGCCGCACCGCGGAGGCGATGGTCGGCGATTGCACTCTCCTTTATAAGAGGTTGCGCGCGGGCGCGATGTCCCAAGGGACGTGGGGAGTGCGGGTTGCTCGGAGGCTCTGCATGAACGCTTTTATGCGACCGAGGCCCTCGCGGATCTGGTCCTCGGAGGTGGCGTACGAAATCCTGAAGAACCCCTCGCCGTTGGGGCCGAAGGCGGCGCCCGGGGTGACGGCGACGTGGGCCTCCCTCAGCAGCTTCGTGGCGAGGTCCTCGGAGTGCATATCAGCGTCGTACCTGGGGAAGAGATAGAACGCCCCCTCCGGCCTCTGGCACTCCATGCCGGGAATCTCCTCGATGAGGTCGAGGGCGAGGTCGCGCCTTCTCCTGAACTCCTCGACCATGTGCGCCATGGGCACCTGCGTGCCGGTCAGGGCCTCGACGGCGCCCATCTGCGCGAAGGAGGTGCAGCAGGAGATCGAGTGGGTCTGCAGCTTGTTGATGTTCTGTATGTTCTCGCGGGAGCTGATTGCCCATCCGATCCTCCAGCCGGTCATTGCATAGGTTTTGGAGAGGCCGGATACGGTGATGGTGCGGTCCATCATGCCTGGGATCGACGCGATGGAGAAGTGCTTCCCGGAGTAGATGACTTTCTCGTAGATCTCGTCAGCCAGCACGAGGAGGTCGTGCTTCTCGGCAATCTCGGCGATGGCGCGGACCGCGTCCTCGGGAAGGACGCATCCGGTGGGGTTCGCCGGGGTGTTGAGGATGATCATCTTCGTATTGGGGGTGATGGCGGCCTCCACCCTCTCGGGGCTGAGGACGAAGCCCTCGTCGAAGTAGAGTGGCACGTACACCGGCTTGGCGCCGCAGAGCTTTATGACCGCCTCGTAGGTCACCCACCCCGGGTCGGGGAGGATGACCTCGTCGCAGGAGTCGAGGTATGCCAGCGCGGTCATGAATATGGCCTGCTTGGCGGGAGTCACGAGGACGTTGTAAGATGAGGCGACGATGCCGTTGTCCCTCCTCACGGTGTTAGCGATGGCCTCCCTGAGCGCAGACACCCCCATGCTCGGGGTGTAGTGGGTGAACCCGCTGCCGAGCGACTTCTGGGCCGCGGTGATGACGTTCTCGGGCGTGACGAAATCCGGCTCCCCCATGGAGAAGGAGACGACATCTATCCCCTGGCCCTTCATCTCGCTGACGAGATTGGAAATGGCTATCGTCCCCGACGCCGGGATCTTCTGGAGCCTCTTCGATGTGTTTACCATGGCCGCGACCCTTTCCCGAGGGATTTCGCGCGCCCAATATAATGTTTGGGTCCAAAACCAGGCATCCGGGGCGGAAAACATCTAGCGGGGGACGCTGCCCGGTCCGGAAAACCTCGCTGCGTGAGGTGTAAGGCCTCAGATTCCGGAAGTCCCTCAGCGTTCGCTTAGTCGCCCGGCGGAGGCCCGGGGCACATGCCGCCTCAAGACACGAGCATGCCGAGTTTCCCGACCGCTATGGCGTCCCGGATCTCCATGGCGAGCCTGCCGCCGGTGCTGAGTCCGGGATAGACCATCTCCGCGTAGGGGGAGCCGCCGATAAACGGGTTGGTGCCCGCGACGATCCTCGTGGATATCTCGAAGATTCTGAACTCCAGCTTGTCGTTGACGACGGTCTCGAGGCAGAACGGGCCCCACATGCCGCCGAACAGCTCGTAGGAGCGGTTCACGATGTTCTCAGCCATCTCGAAGGCCTTGGGGAGCAGGGACTCCCTGATGACCACCGGGGTGTTGCCGGTGACGACGAAGGAGGGATACAACCCGTGCCTCTTGGCGTCCTCGATGCTGCCGAGCTTGTACATCTCGTCGATGTTGGACTCGTCCCTCCTGTCTATGGAGAGGAGCTCGAGGGACCCGCCCTGCTTGATGAGGTACCCGTCGGTCTTGAGGGGGTCGTAGAAGAAGTGGAGGTAGTACCTCGTGCCGAGGCAGTACTCCTGGACCGTGTACGGCTGGCTGCTGTCGATGCCCATCTTGAAATCGGGGTAGTCCTTGGCGATGAAGAATCCCCTGCCGCCCTTGGCGCCGTGGTACTTCACCATCACTGGCTCTTTGATTTCCCTCGCGTCGGTGATCAGCCGGGGCATCGGCGCGCCCGCGGAGGTGATCCACCGCCTCTGAGCGTCCCTGTCAGACTCCCAGGCGAGGACGGCACGGTTGCCGTATGAAGGGACTCCGTAGTCCTCGAACTTCTTGGCCCCCATGTACTCCACGAAGGAGCCGTGGGGGATGACGACGACGTTGTGGTCTATGAGTTCGCCGGTGCGCTCGAACATATCGTCGTAGTCGGAGTAGGACAGGAACTCGTCGGGCTTGGCGAGAGGGAAGGCGTCGTAGACCTTCCTGTTGTCTTTCGTCAGCAGACCCAGGGTTCTGAACCCCATCTTCCGGGCCCCGTGGAAAATCTGCAGCGACGAGTGGGAGCACAGCGTGGCGATGGTTATCTCCTCGGGGTCGTAGCCCGCGAGAATCTCGTCGATCTTCTTCTTGGGGACCATATCCAACAATTGACTTGGTGGTAATATAGATATGGATGGGCCCGCCTCCCGGCCGAGGGGGTTACTCCTCTCCGACCTTTTATCTACCTCCTAGAGGATAGCAACATCCGGGTCCCGCAACGGGCCCGCAAGCGAACAGCAATGCCTCGCGAAACGCTGCAAGAAGAGGCCTGGATAATGACTGATTCTAAGGAAGATTTCGAGCCCCACGTCGAGGAGCTCTTCGAAGCCCTTGAGGGGAAGGTCCCGAAGGAGACGCTCCGCAAGGAGCTGGACACGTACGTGAACGTCTATGGCATCGGGCTCGGCCCGGCCAAGAGCGGCATCGTCAAGAAGTTCGGTGCCAGCAGGCGCACCGGCGTCTCGGGCGCCGCGGGCGTTACGAAGAAGATTGCCGAGCTCGAGGGTACGGAGATGAACGTCACGGTCGTCGCGAAGATGGTGTTCGTCGAGAAGAGGGCCATCACCGTGAAGGGATCGCCGAAGACCATCATCTCCGGCATCGCCGGCGATGACACTGGTACCGCACCGTTCACCATCTGGGGCGACACCGGCGACTACGAGAAGGGAAAGGTGTACGCTTTCAGGAACGCGTACACCAAGAAGTACCGGGAGCAGATACAGCTCAACATTGGAACCCGCGGCAAGGTCGAGGAGTGTGATGATGTCTCGCTCGACGTGAAGACGTCCGCTGACACCGCACCGACCGAGATGAAGATCGGCGAGATCACCGACCATACCGGGAACGTCTCCCTCACCGGCCGCATCACCGAAGTCGAGCCCCGTACCGTCACGGTGCAGGGCACCGAGAAGACCATATGGGGCGGCATCATCGCCGACGATTCCGGCAAGATACAGTTCACGGCGTGGAACGACTTCAACCTCAGCAACGATATCGTGGTGAGGGTAGAGAACGCCTACGTACGCGCATGGAAGGGCATACCGCAGCTCAACTTCGGCGAAAGGGCCACAGTAACCCGCACCAACGCGGACGTGGGCACCGTCGAGAGCGGGCCCGCCTCGAAGACCGTCGAGGAGATTGTGAGGGTCGGGGGAGGATTGGACATCTCCATCACCGGGACCGTCGTCGACGTCCGCGCCGGCAGCGGACTCATCCGGCGCTGCCCGCAGTGCAACCGCTCCGTGCATGGCGAGGAGTGCACCGTGCACGGGCATATAGTTCCCGTCAATGACCTCAGGCTCAAGGCCACCCTTGACGACGGTACCGGCGCCATCTCCGTGATAATACTCAAAGCCGACACCGAGAACCTCACCGGCATTTCCCTCGCCGAGGCGGAGAAGTACTCCAAGCAGAAGGGCGACCTGGACGCCGTCGCCTCGAGGATGACCGCCGCCGTCATCCTCAAGAAGGTCACCGTCACCGGCAACGTCATGTCCGACGAATACGGGCCGCAGATGACCGCGCGCCGGACGGAGCTCGTCAACGTCGACGTGGACGCCGAGGCCGAGAAACTCTACGGCGAGGTGGAGGCGAGCCTGTGAGCAAATCCAGGGAGACCGCGTGGAGGGTCTTCTCCTCCGAACTGAACTCCGCCACCGCGGAGATCAAGGCCACCGAGGAGATGATGCCGTCCTACCAGATCAGCCGCCTTGGCGCCGTCATCAACAGAGTGCTCATCGCCGGCGTGCTAACCGAGAAGGAGAACGTCGGCAGCGATGACGAGCCCATGTGGCGCGGGAGGATACAGGACATCTCGAACGGAATCGTCTACATAAACGTCGGAAGGTTCCAGCCTGACGCCGCCGCGGCCATGGCCGATCTCATGCCCCCGACGCTCGTTGCCGTCATGGGCAAGGTGAAATCCTACACCACCGACGACCAGAAGACGTTCGTGTCCGTGCGTCCCGAGAGGATAGTGCCCATCGGCGAAACCGTTCAGAGGGAATGGCTACTGGACGCCGCCAGATCCACGTGGGAAAGGCTCTTGAACATGAGGAAGGCCCTCGGTTCGCCCGACCGGACCCCGGAGGGGCTGGTCAGAGCGGGCATCCCCGAGGCCGCGGCCAAAGGCATCGCCATGGCAATCGAGCAATACGAAGCGCCGGACTCGGCCGTGTTCCTCAGGTCCGTGCAGGATGCGCTCCGCACCCTGCTCCCCGACAAAGGCGTGGACTTCGGCCTGCCCGAGGACCTTAGCGGCTCGCCGGACGAGATCGACGTCGAGAGCGGACGGCAGGAATCGACGTCCGCCTCGGACGACGGCGCCGAGGAGACCATCCTCAGACTGCTCGACGAGCTCGACACAGAAGGCAAGGGCGCCGCCCGCGACGAGCTCGAGAGACGCGCCGAGGAGGAGGGCATCTCGAGCATGGACCTCGAGGAGATCGCCAACAACCTCATGGACAAGGGCCTCGTCTACGAGCCCAACCTCAGATACCTCAAGAGAATCTGAACGCAAACCCTGGGCGGGCCGCGGGGCTCGCCCGCTCGCTTGTACATCACAGCGGAGCCGTACCCCACGACGGACCCGCGTCCGTATCCTAGCGCCTCGCTGGAATCCGTCTGATTCAGTATCTCGACGGAGGATGGGCGCGCGGCCATCATCGCGACGGCGACGGGCCCGTAGCCACAGACCGACATCCTCCTCCTGCGCACAGCGTCGAAGACCTCGGAGGGGTCGTTAGACGCCACGGCGCCGAGGAACTCCCTGTCGAGGGAGTCCGCGCGTTCCTTGGGGACGTAGTGCATCAGGTCGCTCGACGCGACGTAGACCACGTCCCTCCCCGCGCAGGCGGCGCGCAGGGCCCCGGCAAGCCTCTCCGCCTCCTGCGGGGTCTGCCGGGACATCATCACCGGCACTATTCTCGCATCCGGGTCGATGTACTGCAGAAACGGAACCTCCACCTCGATGGAGTGCTCGAAGGCGTGGGCGCGGGGGTCGTCGGAGACCGCTCCCCTCAGCTTCCCGCATATCCCCTCGTCGACATGACACGTTCCGAAGGGCGTGGCGTAGCCCTCGGAGCACGTCACGGACCCGTAGGGCACGCCGTAGTGGTCGGGACCTATGATGACGTAGGCCTCCGGCCGACCGTCTTCGGCGAGGGCCCTGAAAGCGTGCGACGCGCAGTATCCTGAGCACACGTAGCCCGCGTGCGGGACCAGCACGGCGGAGACCCGCCTTCCGCCCGAGCGGGGACCGGGCGCGCCCGCCCCCTTGGCGAAGCACTCGGAGATCGATCTGCGGAGGGCGCCCGCTTCGTCGGGGTAGAACCTTCCAGCGACTGCCGGGAAGCGCATAAGGGAGGTAAAAGGTAAGGACGGTAAAGCGTTTGCGACGGGACCCTGACGCGGTCAGTACTTCGCCTCGAAGTCGTCGATTGTCATCCTGAAGTCGTCGGGCGACTTGATGTCCCCGCGGGCCAGGAGGACCTCCCTCGCGAGAAGCCAATATATGCATGCTAGCGAGCGGCGCCCCTTGTTGTTGGTGGGGATGACCGCGTCGACGCTGCGGGTCTCGTTGTTGGTGTCGCAGAGGGCGATGATCGGGATGCCGAGATTGAGGGCCTCGTTGAGGGCCTGCCTGTCGGCGGCGGGGTCGGTGACGACCAGGACGTCGGGCTCCATGAAACTCGGGTTGATGGGGTTCGTCAGGGTGCCGGGGACGAAACGACCGGCGAAGGCGGGGGCCCCGATGGCCTTGGAGAACTCCCTGGCCGGCCTCTGCCCGTACTGCCTGGCGGACGCCACGAGGACCCTCTGCGGGTTGTACCCGGCGAGGAACTTCGCCACGACCTTGATCCTCTCATCGGTCTTGCTGACGTCAAGGACGTACAGACCGTCCTGGCGGACCTTGTAGATGAACCGCTTCATGTCTTTGCTCTTGTACTGGGTGCCGATGTGGACACCGGACGTGAGATAAACTTCCTCCGGAACGAGGAGCTCCGTGGCGACGACCTGTTCTTCCTCTTCAGCCATGCGATGAACCTCTCAGCTTCTGACGACAGTGATCGGAATCATATCCTTGTCGAATTCCAGCATGGCGATATCAATCGGGTCGAGCATGTCCTCGGGATAGTCCGCGAGCACCGGCGCGCCGAAGGAAATCTGCAGCGCCCTCGCGCCGATAATCCTGGCTTTCTCAAACCTTGTGTACTTCATAGTCACACCATACGGGATTGTCCCGCGGTACACGCCCCTCTGTTATAAAAGTTTCCACCCCCTAATTTTTGTTAGTTAGTGGAGTCACAAACAACGCGCGCGCGAGGGGACGGTGCCGAAAACGTAATTTACGCAGGCAGGGATGGCCACCCATGTCCGTTGAGGCCGTCGAATGCGCAGCGGCGTTCTTCCGCAGCAGGGGCAAGGACGTGGTGACCGCAAAGGAGTTCGCCATGTCCGTGTCGCTGGACCTTAAGTGGATGTCCGTCAAGGACGCGGAGGCGCTACTCGCCCTGCTTATCGAGGCGGGGGCGGTCGAGGAGTCCAATGGATACGCCAGGCCGGCCGGGGACTACACCGCCGTACAGGTGCCAATCGCCTACTCCCCGCCGGAGTCCCTGAAGAAGGCGGTCGCCGAAAGGGTCGCGAAGGGGAGGAGAAGGGGCGTCGCTGACAGACCGGCGGCGCCCGGCGACATGTTCCCGGAAATGGTCGAAAAGGCTGTGGCCGCCGGCATACCCAAGGGGGAGTTCGTGTCCGAATGCAACTCCGTTCGCCGGAGGCTGGGCGTGGAGATGGTGGCCGCCGCGCTGCTGGTCCTGCGCGACGCCGGCGTGGACATCGCCGGCCTGGCCGACAGGGCCTACGCCCAAATCGCGGCCGGCAGGAAATGAGGGTCGCCCCTTGCGCTTGTCCTCCCTGACGAAGTTGGCGAGGGTCATGCCCTGGCTCTTCTGCCCTCCGCCGACCGGGGCGCCGCTTTGCACGGCCTCCTTCAGCTTGATCCCGAGGGCCTTCTCGAGGATTGCCACGAGCTTGTCGTCCGGGGTGAGGTTCCCCGCCTCCACCTTGTTGAGGGTGAGCTTCTTCACGCCGATGGACTTCGCGAAGTCGTCCATGGAGAGCCCCTTAGCCTCCCTGGCCTGACGGATGGCCTTCCCGTAGCCAGGGATCAGCTCGACGGCCGCGGCTCCCGCGTAGATGTCGCGGGTCTGCATGCGCCTTTCGCGTCTCTCCAGCCTCTGGTCTATGACCCCCCTGCTGGAGGCCTCGGCGGGACGGTCGTCCGAGGAGGGCAGGGGCCTGTACCCCTCGCCGAACCGGGCGCACTTGTCGCAGAGATTGAGGTAGGCGCCCTGGACCGTCATCCTGCGCGTCTTCGGCACATCGCCGCCGCACATCTCGCAGATCATGGCGCTCTCCATGCGCTAGACGTAGATTAAAACATCGTCACCCGCGCACACTGCCACGGCTATCACTTACATGCAGAATAGTTACCGGTTTTTATAAACAGAAACGATGGCCTATCGTTTGACATGTCCGAGGATGCAGACATAGAGGAGATGAAGGCCAAAATCGTGACCCTCGAGGAGAGGAACGTCCGCCTCATGGAGGACCTCCAGAACGCGGAAAACGAGAAGCGCTACTCCGAGACCGAGCTGTTCAGGCTCCAGAAAGACGTTGCACACATCCGCAGCGAGCTGGAGAGGCTGAAGAGCCCTCCCCTAGTCGTCGGCTCCCTTAGAGACGTCCTGCCCGACCACAAGGTCGTCGTCAAGAGCAGCACCGGCCCGGATTTCATCGTCTCGGTGTCGAAATTCGTGCCCGAGAAGGACCTCGTCCCCGGGGCGAGGGTTTCGCTCAACAAGCAGAGCCTAGCCGTCATGGAGATACTGCCCTCGGCCCTGGACTCCGTCGTCACCGGCGCGGAGATCGTCGAGAAGCCCGAGGTGACGTACGCCGACATCGGCGGCCTTTCCAAGCAGATGCTGGAGCTCCGCGAGGCGGTGGAGGACCCGCTCAACCGCCCCGAGCTGTACAAGAAGGTCGGCATCGAGCCCCCGAAGGGCGTGCTTCTCGTCGGCCCGCCAGGGACCGGGAAGACCCTCATGGCCAAGGCCGTGGCGAACGCCACCAAGGCCACGTTCATCCGGCTCGTAGGCTCGGAGCTGGTGCAGAAGTATATCGGCGAGGGCGCGCGGCTGGTCCGCGAGCTGTTCGAGCTGGCCAAGGACAAGGCCCCGTCCATCGTGTTCATCGACGAGCTAGACTCCGTCGGGGCGAAGAGGGCGGACGTCGCCACCTCCGGCGACAGGGAGGTGCAGAGGACTCTCATGCAGCTCCTCGCCGAGCTCGACGGGTTCACCCCCACCGGGGACGTGAAGATCATCGGCGCCACGAACAGGCCGGACATCCTCGATGACGCCCTGCTTAGGCCGGGCAGGTTCGACAGGATCATCACCGTGGGGCTGCCCGACGAGGCCGGCAGGGAGCAGATCTTCAGAATCCACCTCGCCCACATGCACATCTCGAAGAGGGTTAATCCCGCGGCACTCGCGAGAGCCACCGAGGGCGCCTCCGGCGCGGAGATCAAGAGCATCTGCACCGAGGCGGGCATGCTCGCCATCAGGGCGGACAGGGACATCGTCAGACCCGAGGACTTCGACGCCGCGCGCGAGAAGGTCCTCGAGGCCGACAGGAACAAGGGCGCGGGCGCGCCGCCGGCGTTCCTGTACACCTGACGCGGGACCGTGAGGGGGCCATAGAGCCCCCGTGTCGGTTTCCAGAAACCGATGGCGCTCGGCTACCGACGCCCGCATCGTCCCCGCCGTGGAACTGTTGCTGCACCGCTCCGTAAATCTCCTCGAGCCCCTCGCCCTTCTCCGAGGAGACCCTCCTCATCTCACCGAACACGCCGGTGTCCTCCATGGCGCGAAAGAGCTCCATCCCCATCACCGATTCCGGATCGCGGTCCTCATCTAGGAGGTCGCCGTATAGAGTGTCGGGGTTGTTGTACCAATCCAGGATGCGGCCGGAAACATCCTCCGCGAGGGTGTCCGCCTTCGAGAGCAGGTTCACCATCGGTACGTTCGCGCGGAACTGCACGAGAGAGGCGAGGATCATCGCCGAGACGAAGCCGTTGGCGGTCTTGTACAGCGTCGGGTCGGAGAGGTAGGCGAGCATGCTTTTCTCCCTGCCTAGGGCGTCGATCACGATGCCGGACGACTCGCGGAAGGCGAACAGCTCAAGCTGCCCCGGGGTGTCGATGAGCGCGTAGTCCGCGCCATATCCCCCGAGAGCCTCCTGCACCTTGCCGATGTTCACGGCCATCAGGTCGGCGGCGACGATCTGCGCCCCGTTCGGGCCGAGGCCGTACTCGCTCATCACCCGGTCTAGGCTTATCCACTCACGGATGTCGATGTCCGGAACGTAAGGCATTCTCTCTGCGCCGGGATCGAGGTTGACGGTCGCGGCATCGACGCCGTTGTCGTCAAGCCAAGCCTTGAAGGCACCAACCATGGTGCTCTTCCCGCTCCCCGCGGTTCCCACGAAGTAGACGTTGTCCATCACACCTGGGACGCCCTGCACCAATATAAATAGAACCTGGACCTGGCGCCCTCAATCAATATAAGCATTGAAGCGATTACGCGAGCCATGAAAGCCGATATAACGAAGCATGCTACGGCCATAGGCTGGTTCGGCATACTTGCGGTCGCGGTGTTCTGCATCATGTGGCTTGCCTGCATGGCGGCCGACGACACCTGGGTCTGGGGGGCGAATGCGATCTCCGACTTCGGCGTCTCCGATACCGATGCTGCCGACTATTTCGAATACGGTTGCATGGTCTCTGGTATCCTCCTCGCCGCCTTCGGCGCAGGGCTCGCCCTCACTTCGGGGCCGAAGACCGGCCTCCTCGCCGCCGGCACCTTCTATGCCCTCGCGGGAGTCTGCATAATCTTCATCGGACAATACGACTCGGATTACAACGGAGGCAACGCCCACAGCTTCTTCGCGTGGACCGCGGCCCTTCTGCTCCTCGGCGCCATGATCGCATCCGCCGCACAGTACTGGCAGTGCGGAAAGCTCGCCCTCGGCGGGATCGCCGTCACCCTGTTCTGCATCATCTGCGCCTGCGTCCTCGCGTTCGAATTCGAAAAATGGGAGGTCTGGTCGGCCGTCGTGATGCTCGCCTGGACCGCCATGGTGGCCGGCTACCAGATGACCAGCCATATCAAGAGAGGGAAATCCCAATGAAGAAACCCGCAATAATGAACCTCGGCCTGGGCCTGGGGCTCCTCGGCGGCATCGTCGCCGTGGCCTCGCTCGGTATATTCTACGAAGACGATGACGGCACGATCGCCACCACGGGGGCATACCTCCTGGCGGCCTGCCTGTATTTTGCGCTCGGCGGTGCGTTCGCCAAGCACGGACAATGGTCCAGCAAGGTGCTCGCCTTCATGGCCTTCGTCACCGTCGGCATCATCGCCGGTGGCACCATAGCGGAGTACTACGACCCGCGGTTCGGGGCCGTCGGGACCGTCATCGCCGTTGCTATCATCGTCATCGGCATGACCTCCGGCGTCAAGAAATACGTCGACTCCGAGAGGACAATCTACTGACCCTGTTGCCCGGCGGGAGGGGGACCGCCGGGCAATGTTTTCAGCTCATTCCCGCGGCGAGGGGTCATCATCTCCTGGACGCGCCCCCCCCCCTTGGGCATGCGAGGGTCCCGAACCAGAGAACACGTGGCTACGGGCCGACAAATTATTTCAACGCCGAAATGCTCTGCGCACCGTGGACGAAAAGTACACCTCCGCCATGAGGAAGCTCGCCCTGCTGGGCGCCATGGACGATTACGCTGCCGTTTCCTCCAAGGAGCTCGGGGATGCCCTCGAGATGAGCCAGCAATCGGCGTCCAAGAGGATCCTCGAACTTCTCGAGAATGGCCTGATCGTGCGCGACCTCGGCGCCCGCAAGCAGAAGATCAAAATCACGCAGAAGGGGGTCGACGAACTCAAACGCGAATACAACGAGTACCGCCGCATATTCGAACTAAGCGACCACATCGTCATCCACGGCTCGGTGAAGGACGGCATGGGCGAGGGGGGGTACTACATCTCTCAGAAGGGGTATACCGAGCAGTTCGAGAAGAAGCTCGGATTCAGGCCGTTCGAGGGCACCCTCAACGTCATCGTCGACAAGGAGGACGTCGGCAAACTCGACGTGGTCCGCGCCACCTCCGGCGTCTTCATCAACGGCTTCTCGGACAACGGTCGCAGCTTCGGTGACGTCATCGCCTACAAAGCGAGGATCCGCAACCTGGACTGCGCCGTCGTCGTGCCGGAGAGGTCCCATTACGTCGACGTGATCGAGATCATATGCCAATACCACCTGCGCCGGACGCTGAGCCTCGATACCGGCGACCGCGTCGATGTGAAGGTCAGCATCCGATCGGCGCTTCGCCATGTACTTCATGACGGAGGTGAAGATCTTCCTGCCATCGCCGTCCTCGGACGCATGCCCGCGGGCCCAGTCCGCCACAGTGTAAGCGGTCATCGCCCTCTCGGGATGGGGCATCATGCCCATCACGTTCCCGGCGGGGTTGCAGATGCCGGCGATGTTCGAAGGGGAGCCGTTTGGGTTCCACGGATACAGCACCCTGTCGCCCTCTGGCGAGGCGTAGCGGAACACGACCTGGTCATGCTCCTCAAGCTTGGCCAGGAAGTCCGGGACGTCGCACATGAACTTCCCCTCGGCATGGGCGGACGGAGAGTAGATTGCCTCGCCCGTCCCGATGTCCGAGACGAAGACGCACTTCCCTCTGTTGTCGTTGCGGAGGACGGTGGGCCTGCACTCGAAACGGCCGGAGTCGTTGGTGTACAGCGCGGCCTGCGGCTCTTCGGACATGGTGCTGTCGAATGCCGGCAGCAGACCCAGCTCCACGAGGACCTGGAATCCGTTGCACACGCCGAGCACGGGGTTGCCGTTCTCCACGAATCTTACCAGATCGGACCTCAACGAGGCCTTCATCCTCGCCGCGAAGAGAGCTCCCGCACGTACGTAGTCGCCGGCGGAGAACCCGCCGGGGATGGCGAGAATATCGTAATCCTCGAGCGACCTCCCGAGCTCCGGGGCACAGCGGCCCTCGAGTTGCTTGAGATGCACCTCCTCGGCCTGCGCCCCGACCGTGCGGAACGCCTCCGCCATCTCGCCCTCGCAGTTCGTGCCCTCGATGCGTACCACGCACACCCTGACGTCAGAAGCCTTCACTGCTCTCCCCCCATGATCTTCCATAGGGGGTCGTTCCAAGCTCTCCTCATCTCCTCGACGGGTACGTCCGCGGACGTGCCCCTGACGATCAGGGAGTCCCCCTTCGTCATCCCGATCGGTACGGCACGCCCGCCGAGGGTCCTCTCGAACGCCTCGGCATCCTCTCCCCCGACCTCGACGACCCACCTCGACTCACTCTCCGAGAAAAGCTTCACCTCGGCCGGCATGTCGCCCATCGCCGCCAGGTCGAGCTCGGCGCCCACCTGCCCGGAGATGCACATCTCCGCCACGGCGACGGCCATCCCGCCGTCTGAGCAGTCGTGGCAGGCCCTCACGAGCCCGCCACCCATGGCTTCGAGGAGCGCTTCGTAGTTCGCCCTCAGCCCGGCCGGGTCGGTGGATGGCACGTCCCCTCCCTTGCCGCCGTACT
Organism: Methanomassiliicoccaceae archaeon COG_1; assembly: GCA_028561875.1. Lineage (GTDB taxonomy): Archaea > Thermoplasmatota > Thermoplasmata > Methanomassiliicoccales > Methanomethylophilaceae > Methanomethylophilus. The sequence goes on along the minus strand of JAQQTI010000003.1, from coordinate 90,796 downwards.
TCCTGAACAGGAGAGAGGCCCCCATCTCGTCCCTCGTCTCGCCGACGAGATAGATGCGCGAGCCGACCTTCTTGAAGTCGGCGGTGACCGCCCTGCGGACGTCGTCGATGAGGCCGCAGCAGACGATCACCGGCGTGGGCAGGATGTGCTCCCCGCCAGGGGCCTCGTTGTACATAGACACGTTGCCCGAAGGGATCGGTATGTTGAGCTCCCTCGCGAGGTCGCCGATGCCGCGCACCGCCTCACGGAATTCGCCGAGCCTCCCGGGTATCTCGGGGTTCCCGAAGTTGAGGCAGTCGGTGAGCGCGTCGGGGTAGGCGCCGACGGCGACGACGTTCCGGATGGCCTCGTTGACGGATGCCATCCCGCCCCGGTACGGGTCGGCGGCGGTGAACCATGGGTTGCACCCGACGGCGCAGGCGAGCCCCCTCCACCTGCCGGGCACGGGCATGAGCACCGAAGCGTCGCCGGGGCCGGTGCGGTTGAGCCCGCCGACCATCGGCTTTATGACGGTGGCGGCGCGGACCTCGTGGTCGTACTGCCTGATCGCCCACTCCTTAGAGGCTACGTTCAGGTCGGATAGCATGGCGAGGATGGCCTCGCCGGGCTCCGGGGTGTCCGGGAACGCCTCGTTCCTCTTCGAGGAGACGTCTGGCATCTCGAACGGGCGCTCGTACATCGGCCCGCCGGTGAGGAACTCGATGTCCATGTCGAAGATCTTCTCCCCGTTCCAGAACAGGCGGGTCCTGCCGGTGTCCGTGGTCCTCGCCACGGGCGTGGCGACTATGTCCCACAGGTCGAAGATCTCCATAACCCTGTTCACGTTCTCGGGGCGGCAGGTGCACATCATGCGCTCCTGCGATTCCGACACCCATATCTCCCAGGGCGCAAGGCCGCTCTCCTTGAGCGGCACCTTCTCCAGGTCCACGTCCGCGCCGCAGCCCTTCTCTATCGCCATCTCGCCGACGACGCAGCTCAGCCCGCCGCCGCCGAGGTCCTTCATGCCCGTTACGAGGTGCCTCTCGGCGAGCTCGGTGCAGGCATGGATTACCGGCTCCTTGGTAATCGGGTCCCCGAGCTGAACGGCGCCCCTCGAATCGTCCTCCGAGGTGGACGTGATGTCCTTCGAGGCGAAGTTCACCCCGTGGATCCCGTCCCTGCCGGTACGCCCGCCGAAGAGGATCATGACCTCCCCCGGCCCGGAGGCGTAGTTGTTGAGAAGGTCCTCCCTCTTCACGATGCCGAAACAGCAGACGTTCACGAGGCAGTTCCCGATGTAGGAGTCGTCGAAGAAGAAGCCGCCGGCGATCGTCGGCACGCCGATCCTGTTCCCGTAGTCGCGGATGCCCGCGACCACGCCGCTCGCGAGGTAGCGGGGGTGCTTTATCCCCTTGGGTATCCTCCTGCCTGTGTCGACCGGCCCGAAGCACAGCGGATCGGCGAGTCCGATGGGCCGGGCACCCATGCAGATGACGTCCCTGACTATGCCGCCGATGCCGGTGGCCGCGCCGCCGTAGGGCTCGATGGCGGAAGGGTGGTTGTGCGACTCGACGCGGAGGCAGTAGCCGTAGTCATCGTCGAATGCCATAACGCCCGCGTCGCCGCGGGACAGTACGTCGGGGCGGTCGATGCCGAACACGAACTGCTTGAGGAAGACCTTCGAGCTCTTGTAGCAGCAGTGCTCGCTCCAGGCCTGTCCGAGGGATTGGAGTTCGACGTCGGTGGCGTCCCTGTCCTCCTTCTCGTAGTACCCGCGAACGGCCCTCATCTCGTCGAGCGAGAGGCCGAGGCCGAGCGCTTCGGACAGGGCGGTGAGGTCGGGGTCGGGAGCGCCCCGGACCGTTACGTCGCAGAGGTCGTAGGGCGCGTCCCTGCGGACCATGCGTTCTTCTACGGACAACTGGATCACCTGAGCGACACCCTGTAGCTCTGCACGACTGGATTGGCGAGGAGCCTCCTGCAGTACTCGTCGCCCGCCTTTAGGGCATCTTCGTCGGACATGTCGAGTTCTATCTCGAAGACCTTGACCGATTTCACGGACTCGATCCCCTTGAAGCCGAGGGACTCGAGGGTCTTCCTGGTGTTCGTTCCTTCGGGATCCGCCACGCCCCTCTTCAGCTCGATGCGAATGTCTATGACTGCCATTGCTCGCGCTATGCGCACGCGCAATAAAACGTTGATGGGGGTCGCGAGCTCCGAAGGCGGAGCGGTTCCGCTCCCCGAAAGACTAAAACGCGGGGCCTGGCACATGGAATGTTGTCTTTCACTATGCCGGACGTGCCGTAAAGGCTGGGGGGCGGCGCGCTTCCATGATTCCATAGGTTACAGGCATATCTTGGCAGATTGGGTGGTTCAAGGTATGACGCGTTACCCATTGCATAGCAATTCCGGGCAGATATGCAACAACATATAAATTATTGCATATAAAATCGTTAAATATATGCAATTGAATAAACACGCATGCGCCATTTCGACTACAGCTTCCTGAAGACCGCGGAGATTCCGTCCGACATCCTGGGTACCGCCGTCGGCCTCGGGAGGCTCATGGAGCGCAGCGCCGTACGCAGAGAGGAGTTCCCAGAGGTGTACTCGGACCTCGAAGGCATAGCCAGGATGCAATCCGTCAAGGAATCCAATGCCATAGAGGGCATATCCACCTCCGACGAGAGGATCGCCTCCTTAATCCGGAGGGTCGTCGAGCCCGTGGGTCACGATGAGGAGGAGATTGCCGGATACGTCGACGCCCTGGATCTGATACATACGGACCACAGCAGGATAGCGACGGACGAGGCTTTCGTGAAGAGCCTCCACATGGTTCTGATGTCACACGTCGGGAATCCTGCCGAACCTCCGGGCGAGTACAAGAGGGAGAACAACGTCATCATCGAAATCGATGCTTCCGGGCGGAGGAGCATCCGCTTCCGCCCCCTGTCCGCGGAGGATACCCCAGAAGCCATGGAGCAAATTATGCTCGCACTCGCCGACGCGATGCGGGACCACGGCATCGACCGCCTCCTGCTGATCCCGTGCTTCGTGCTCGACTTCCTCTCGATCCATCCCTTCGCGGATGGGAACGGAAGGATGTCGCGCCTGCTCTCGCTGCTCCTCTACTACAAATCCGGAATCGACGTCGGGAAATACATCTCCTTCGAGGAGAGGATAAGCTCCTCGAAGCAGCGCTACTACTGGGCGCTCTCCCAATCATCGGCGGGATGGCATGAGGGGACGAACGACTACATCCCCTTCGTCCGCTACTACCTCGACGTCCTGTTCCAGTGTTACCGCGACCTCGACTCGAGGTTCGCCACCGTCGCGGGGAAGAAGGTTAACAAATCGAACAGGGTGGAGGCCGCGGTCCTGAGCAGCATCCTCCCGATATCGAAGGCGGAGATACTCGCGAAGCTCCCCGACGTGAGCGAGACCACCGCCGAAGCGGTGCTGTCAAAGCTGATGAGGGAGGGGAGTATCGAGAAGATCGGTGGTAACAGAAACGCGAAGTACCGCCGGAAATCAGCGCGATTGCAGAATCGCCCTCTTCCTCGCAAACGTGAGATACCCGGTGTGCCCGAGCATATCGAACGAGGGCCTGACCCCTCCGGGCCCGACCTCCATGCCCCTGCGGAGGATCTCCATCGAGCGGATGTCGCAGAATCCCTTCCCCCTCAACGCATTCACCGCCCTTTCAAGCTGGTTCGCGTTCGGAACGTAAGTGCATATCCTGCCACCGTTCCTGAGGTGGGGGTACAGGTTATCCAGGGCCTGCTCGACGTCGGGAATGTCGGTGGTTATGACATCGGCACCGTCGAACTCTATATCCGCACACCTCGCATCCCCGATCTGGTACGACCAATGCTCGTCGAGCCCGGTACGCCTGACGTTCTTAAGCGCCTTCCCGGCGTTCTTGTCGTAGAGCTCCACGGTATGCACGCGCCCCTCCGGGGCGACAGCGTGCAACAGCGCCGTCGTAAGCCCCCCGGAGCCCGCGCCGACCTCGATGACGCGGTCACCGCACTTCACGTCGCACTCGTAGACTATCGCGCTCGCGTCCTTCGGGGTGATGATCTGCGCCCCTCTGTCGAGCGAGTCGGAGAGTTCCCTGACGCCGGGGCGGAACACGTTGAACCAGCGCCCAGCTATCTCGATGGAATCGCCGTCCTCCAGATCGGCGATGCGGGAACCATCGATGGATCCCAGTCCGCCCAGTTTCATCATGACGGGCTGGTATCTGAACCAGTGGCGCTTACCTTCCTCGTCCTGGAGGTAGAGGATCTCGCCCTCGGTGAATGCCATGACGGGACGATTGCTTGCTCCAATAAATCTGTATGCAGATGCCCGATTACGCATATTCCTTAATCTGGCACATACATGTTACTTTTCACACAACATTTTGGAAATGTTGTTTTTCACCCAGTATTCATCTGTAAGGTCGTATTATAGCGCGCCAATTTGCGGGAATACGGTATAATAGCCTAGATAAATTTGCGGGAATACGGTAAAAATGCTGTTATCGATTTGCGGGAATACGGAATATATTTAAGCTGGATTTTGATTTACAATCTGTTTACGAAAATGCCCAAAATCGAACCGTTCAAAAGAAAGATATACGACGGGCTGCTCGAATGGAAGAACCGCAACGGTGAATGTGCTATTCTGATCGAGGGTGCGAGAAGGGTCGGCAAAAGCACGATAGTTGAAGAGTTCGCAAGAAGGGAATACAGGTCATATCTGATGATCGATTTCACACGGCCTCTGGAAGGAACCATCGAGACGTTCGAGAGGTTCTATCATGACGTGGACCGGCTGATCTCCAACCTCGGAATATTGTACGGCGTCGAATTGTTTGACCGCGAATCCCTGATTATTTTCGACGAAGTTCAGCATTATCCGCGTGCGAGACAGCTGATAAAATATCTCGTCCTGAACGGTCGTTACGATTACGCCGAGACGGGCTCCCTCATATCCATAAAGAAAAACGTGGAAAAAATTCAGATTCCCTCCGAAGAGCATCATATTGACATGTATCCCATGGATTTCGAGGAATTCCTGTGGGCACAGGGCGACGAGGTCACGGTGCCACATATGCGGAAGTGCTTCGAGAAGAGAATGCCTCTCGGCGATTCCGTGCATTCCCTCTTCATGGAAAGATACAAGACATACATGATGGTCGGCGGAATGCCTCAGGTGGTGGATGCCTACCGCCGCACCCACAGCGTCGCCGCTGCAGAAGCCAAGAAGCGCGAGATACTGACGTTATACCGCAACGACATGGGCAAGATACCGGTCGGCAACGGGACGAAGGCCAGGTTCATCTTCGATCTCCTGCCATCGATGCTATCCCTGCGCAAGAAGACGTTCCGTCCTGGAATGGTACGGGAATCCGCCGACACGAGCGACTACATGGACAGCATAGTGTGGCTGAAGGATGCGGGGATCTGCAACATATGCTGCAGCAACTCCGACCCGAACATCGCCCTCAACCTGTCCCTGAATCCGAATTCGCTCAAATGCTATGCCGCCGATACGGGCCTGCTCATGACGCTCTCCTTTGACATGAACATTACTTCCGACAAAGAGGTCTATCTCGCATTCCTCAAGGGCCGGCTGTCCGTAAATGAAGGGATGTTCTTCGAGAACATGGTCGGACAGGAGCTCAAGGCCGCCGGCCATAAGCTCCGCTTCTCGGAATTCTATGTCAAGGGAGATAAGAAGCACCCGTACGAGGTCGATTTCGTTCTGAGCATGGGCAGGAAGATCACGCCGATAGAAGTGAAATCCGGGATGTCGTCCAGGCACAGATCACTGGACGCGTTCATGGAGAAATACCATACCCGCATATCGGAAGCGTTCGTGATACATGGGAAGGACCTCCGCGTGGACGGGAAGATAACGTACATCCCGATTTATATGACGATGTTCCTTTGAGAAACGGCAATACCTGGCCCTTCCGGGCCGGTAAGGAGATTTAGAGGGTCCTCGCGGCATAGGCGTGCTTGCCTTCCTTGCCGCAGACGATGCATCTGCCCTTCCACTCGTCGGGGCGGTAGACGGTGCCGAGGATCTTCATGTCGTACTTGTCCTCGAACCGGTGACCGCACTCCGGGTTCCCGCACCAGCCGAGACTGATGATCTTCCCGTCCGGGATGGAATCGACGTCCATGGAGTCCATCTCCTGGATGAACTTCTTCCTCTCGACCGCGGCCTTCTCGTACATGCTCTGAGAGATCATCTTCATGACGAGCTTCACGCCGTCGGCGAGATCGCCCGCGGAGATTGTGCCCTTCTCGCCGGTATCCCTGCGGACGTAGGTTACCATGCCGTTGTCGATGTCCCTCTGGCCGATCTCCAGCCTGATCGGGACGCCTTTGATCTCCCAGTCGAAGTACTTGCTGCCGGGGCGCGCGTCGCGGTCGTCCACGTGGGTGCGGACCCCCGCTTTCGTCAGCACGTCGGCGGCGGCCATCACGGCGGCCATCACGGCGTCCTCGTTGTCCTTCTTGAAGATGGGGATGATGACGGCCTCGGTGGGCGCGATCCTCGGCGGGAGCACGAGGCCCTTGTCATCGGCGTGTATGCCGATGATCGCCCCGAGCAGCCTCTCGCTCATTCCGTAGGTGGTCTGGTGCACGAAGGTGTGCTCCCCGCTCTCCTGTTCGTACGTGATGTTGTACGGCTCGGAGAAGTTGGTGCCGTAGTAGTGGATGGAGCCGATCTGCAGCGTCTTCCCGTTGGGCATGACCGTGTCGATGCCGACGGTGTACACCGCGCCCGGGAACTTGTCCCAGTCGGTCCTCACCAGGAGGGAGTGCGGAAGGCACAGGTCCTTGGCCACGGAGCCCATGATCTCCACGTCCTGCTTGATCTGCCTCTCCGCGTCCTCCTTGTCGGCGTGGCAGGTGTGCGACTCGAAGAAGTGGATTTCCCTGACGCGCATGAAGGCGCGGGTCATCTTGGTCTCGTACCTGAACGTGTTGACGATCTGGAAGATCTTCAGCGGGAGGTCCTGGTGCGATCTCACCCACAGGGAGAACATGGGGTACATCGCAGTCTCGGAGGTGGGCCTCGCGACCAACCTCACGTCGAGAGGGTTGAGCCCGGCGTGGGTGACCCAGTATACCTCCTCGTCGAATCCCTTGATGTGCTCCTTCTCCTTCTTGAACTCGGTCTCGGGGATCATCAGCGGGAAGCACACCTCGCCGTGGCCGGTGGCCTCCATGTCCCTGCGGATGAAGGAGTCGATGGTTGTCATGATCTTCCACCCGTACGGGGTCCAGACGTTCATCCCCTTGATGGGGTACCTCTTATCGCAGAGGTTCGCCTTGTCGACGGTCTCGTTGTACCACTCGCCGAAGTCCTCGTCCTTGTTCGTCACTTCACCACTTCCCCGCCTGGGCATCCCGGATCGCGTCGGCGATGAGGTGCGCGACGGAGATGTGGGACACGGCGTTGGTCAGGGTGTTGCAGCAGAGGAGGGAGTCCAGGGTGCTGCCCGCGAACCTCTCCAGGGCGTTGCTCGCGAACACACCGTGAGTGCATGCGACGGACACGCCCGCGGCGCCAGCCTCTTTCAGCGCCTGGGAGGCGGCGATTATGGTGCCCCCGGTGGAGATCATGTCGTCGATTATGAGGACCTTCTTTCCCTTGCAGTCCATGGTGGCAGGCTTAATCTTCACCTCGGTCCCGGAGAACCGGGTCTTCTCGAGACGATCGTACGGGAGGCCCATGGTCTGGCCGACTATCTTTGCCCTGCCCGCGGCCCCGATGTCGGGGGAGAGTACCATGTCTATTCCCTTGCCCGTGAAGTACTCCCCGATGATCGGGGCCGCCTTCAGGTCCCTGTGCGGGCAGCGGAAGTAGTCGAGGACCCCCTCCTTGTGGATGTCCACGGTGATTACCCTTTCGCAGTTCATGTCCAGGTGCTGGCACATCACTTTAGCGGACTCCGGCTCGCCAGGCTTGAACACCCTGTCCTGCCTGGCATACCCGAAGTACGGGATTACCAGGGTTATCCTCTCCGCGCCGAGTCTGCGGACGGCGTCCTGCAAGAGGAACATCTCCACGAGATTTCCGTCGGGGTAGGTGTTCTGGACGATCACCGCGTCACCGTCGATTCTCTCGAGGTCTATCCTCGTGTAGCACTCGCCGTCGGGGAACCGGGTCGTGGCAGCCTGTATGTAGTCGCACCCGAGGTCTCCGGCCAGTTCCTTGGCCAGGTCCATGGAGGCGGACCCGCCTATCACTATCATGCTTGGGGCCATCCTGCTCTTTGTTTAAGTAATGTGTCGATAACGGCCCGAGGCGGCCAATCTTGAAGAAAAAAGAGAGGTGAGGGGCGACGGGAGAGGTATCAGCATGTTTATAAAAAGACAAGGCATACTCGTTTCATGGTCTTTTGTACCAGTTGCGGAAATGAGATTGAATCCGGCACCAGATTTTGCCCCAAATGCGGAGCCGGCATCGACGAAAAAAGCGTTCCAATTACATCCGAACCCACGCAGGTGAGGCCGAACTACGTGGTTACCAACAAAAACGCGGGCTTGGCGGCGGTCTTATCTTTCCTGTTCTGCGGGCTGGGACAGATATACGCCGGGAAGATTACGAAAGGTCTGCTCTTCATCTTCGTAGGGCTCCTCCTCGGCGTTGCTACCTTCATCTTCATCTTACCAGGAGTGGCCGCGGTTGCGTTCTGGATCTACAACATCTACGATGCATACACCCTCACCAACGAATACAACATGGCGCTGGAAACCACCGGTCAGAGGCCCTGGTAAAGGTTAGGGCTCTGCCGTTTCGTTTTCGGTATTCACCATCCGTTCGCAAGGAGTAGAGGTCTGCGGACTTGGAGATATGCAACCGGATTACAGACGAGAAGATCGAGAGATATCTTGACGTCACGCGCTGTGCGCTCGACAAGATCAGGATCGCCGCTCCGGAGAGGTCGTACAGCCGGAAGCTCGCCGACAGCTTCCTCGAGATGGCCCAGTCCTACTACAGTGACGCGTTGCACTTCAAGGAGGCAGGAGACTACGTAACCTCCTTCGCCGCGGTCAATTACGCCCACGGGTGGATAGACTGCGGCGCGAGGATCGGCCTCTTCGACGTGGGCGGCGACGACCGCCTCTTCACCCTCTTCGAATGATGTGCGCCCTCTCCGATGTCGACGAACATGCGTATGCTTCGACATTCTCGCCGAGGACCTCCCTGACCTCGCCCTCGGACGCATCGATGAACAGGGAGTTGCCGAGCATGCACATACCCGACATTATCCCCGCCTCGCGGAGCCTCCGTATGGCGTCGGTCACCTCCGGAGATTCCACCCCGGTTAGGGAAGAGAACCTGTTCGATACCGCGAACAGGTTGCGCACGCCCTCGGACCCGATGAAGCCGTCTACCGCCTCGCGCCCCGCGGCGACGATCGAGTCGCGGACCGGGCGGCGGGAGAGCAGTGCCCCCGTGTTTATCTTGGGACCGAGGACGGCGAGGGTGAGCCTTCCGAACCTTATGTCCGTGCCGGCCACGCACCCCTCGCCTATCCCCGGGGCCAGCCTGATGTTCACGTCCGATGGGCCGGACAGTCCGGCGATGTCTCCGAGCCCCCCTCCGCCCTCGATGTCCGCGGCGTGGGCGGCGTATGTCGCCTCCTCGCCGCCGTCAGCGAGACACAGCGCGAGTGCCATCGCACCCGCCGCTGACATCCCGAACCCCTCGCCGCACGGTACCGAGCTCTCGACGACCACATCGTACCCCCTCCCGGGGGCGAGCCGTGCGAGCAGTGCCCGCGTCACCGGCGCGTCCGAATCCACTCCGCCGATGACGACACGGACTCTCCCGTCCGCCCTCTCATCGGCAGACACCTCTGTCCCGGCGGATATCCTGATGCCTGCCCCGCGCGAACCACGGAGCCTGTAATCCCCCTCTCCGCCGTCCGGCTGGAAGAAACACGTCACGTGCCCGGGGCAGAACGCGGAGGCCATCGGAGCTTCTCGGAGACGAAGTTCAGGATGTAGTCGGAGATGTCGGGCTTGGTCCCGGTGATGTCCGCCGCCGAATCCTCGGTCACGAGCATCATCGACGCCGAGGTCTTCCCCGCGGAGTCGATGTCGTTGGCGACCACCGCGCGAAGGCCGTACTCGTTAAGCCTCGCCCGCGCCTTCATCTCAAGGTCTCCGCGGGAGAGGTTCGACTCCGCCTTGTAGCCGATGACGTTCGCGCACCTCTCGCGTATGAGCGGGAGCACCTTCGGCACGGGCTTGAGCTTGAGGCTTAGCCCCTTGCCGCTGGGAATCTTGCCCTCCGCGACCTTCTCCGGCGTGAAGTCGGCGAGGGCGGCGGGGACGATGACCACGTCGTGGTCTATGGAATCGAGCATCCCCACGAGGTCCTCGACGCTCTCGTACCTCCTCACCCGGACGTAGTCCGGGAGAACGACGCTGCCGCCGCCCATCCACAGCTCCACGTCCGCGCCGCGCTCGAAGGCGCGCTGCACCAGCGCGACGGCCATCATCCCCGAGGAGCGGTTGGTGATCAGCCTCATCGAGTCGATGGGCTCCTCGCTCCTGCCGCCGATGACGAGGATCTTCCTGCCGCGGAGGTCGTCCCTCGACAGTAGCTTGATCGACCACGCGAGCACCTCCGAGACCGAGGCGACCCTCGCCTTATCGCCCTCGATGCGCGGGCCGATGACGCTCACGCCCCACGAGGCGAGCCTCCGTAGGTTCTCCGCCACGGAGGGGTTCTCCATCATGTACCCGTGCATCGCCGGAGCGACCGCGACGGGGACGCTGCCCCCGAGGGCGACGGCGGCCATGTCCGTCACCGGCGAGTCGGCGATGCCGTTCGCCATCTTCGAGATGGTGTTGGCCGTCGCCGGATACACGAGGAACAGGTCGGCGTCGGTATGGTCGCCGAGGAACTTGATGTGCTCGGTCTGCCCGCCGATCCCCGTGATCGGCTTGTTCCCGGAAGCGAACTCCAGGGAGTCCGGTGCCACCAGCCTGCAGGCGGCCTCGGTCATCGCCGGTATCACCTTCGCGCCGTTGCGCACGAGCTCGCGGACCAGCGCGAAGCAGTTCACCGCGGCGATGCTGCCCGTGATGCCGAGCACGATGGTCTTCCCGTAGAGCTTGTTGCTCTTCTCACAGTAAATCTCCTCACTCGGATGCATACAATCCCTTCTCCCCAAACGCGGCTAGGGCCTCTTCCAGGACCTCCTCCTTGCTCTTCGAGGCGTCTATGACGCGGTACCCGTAGCGCTCTGCGAGGGAGAGGTACTGCCTCCTCACCTCGCAGAGGTATCCCGGCTCCTCGAAGCGGCTCCTCGCCTCCCCCCTGCCCTCGACCCTCGGCATGGAGATCCGGGGGTCGACGTCCAACAGGATGGTCATATCCGGATCCATAACGGAATTCCTCTGTATCTCGATCAGCCATCCGGCGGAGTCCCCGCCCATGGCCGCCGACTGGTACGCTACGGTGCTCGCGAAGTACCGGTCGCATATCACCCACCGCCTCTCGCCGAGGAGGCGGTTTATCTCTTCGGTGTGCAAGGCACGGTCGGCGGCAAACAGCAGCGCTTCGGCGGCGGGCGGCAGGTCCCCGAGCTCTCCGCTGCGCAGGGCGGCGCCGATCGGCCCCCGGGTAGGCTCCGAGGTCACCTCGGCGTCCCCGAGACGCTCCGCGAGCGCCAGCGCGAGCGTGCTCTTGCCCGAGCCGTCTATGCCCTCCAGAACGACGAAGGTGCCTCTCATCCGCAACACGAACGCCTCCGCGGTATTACATTCTTACGGACGGATGCCGCCCTCCAACCGGGAGACCAGGGCGTACAGGGACTCCACGTCCTTGATGTAGTGCCGGCAGAGGCGTGAGAGGTCGGCGCGGACGGAGAAGTCGACGTCGGCGTTGTCCGGGCCGAGGATGGCCCTCAGGCCCTTGGCGATCGCCCCGCCCTTGCGGTCCCAGTCGGTGAGCACCACCGCTTTCCCGCCCCTGGAGGCCACGTACTCGGCGGCGCGGGCGGGCCCCCCGCCGGACTGGATATGGAAGAAGTCCCCGCCGATGCCGAGGGCGAGGAGCGACCGGCGGTCGTTGATCCCCTCCACGAGGAGAACGTGGTCGTCGGCGAGCTCCGCGAGCCTCTCGAGGGCCTCGCGTATCCCCTCCAGGCGGACCGCGTCGTTCATAACGTCTTCTTCAGCTCTCCCCATACCGCATCACGGTCGCCGGCGACGGCGACGGTCTTCTGCCTCGAGGCCTGCCCGGACGACACCGCGGCGCGGAAGCCCGTGACCTCCTCGAAAAGCTCCTCGACCTCCCGGTTCGCCCGTCCGCCGAGCGGGGGCGCCCTCACCCTGACGACGAACCTCCCCCGCCATGGGTCGAAGCCGTCGAACCCGCTCCGGGAGGCGCGGGGCGAGACGATGACGTCGACCTCCGCCCCGTCCCGGGCCCGGCGGCATGCTTCGGCAGGCTCCATGGGGGCGTATCGGCGTTCCTCATATCGTGTTTTCCCCCGTCCCGCCGGGCGCGCGATGATACCCTTAAATGCCGACGGGGCTATGGTCTCCCGTTATGGGCGAGAGGTTGGGGGACCCGATGACCATCGGGGATCTTACGGAGATCTACCGGGTGGAGAAGAAATCCGGCACGCTGTCCGCCGTGAGGCCCGACCTGTACCCCGCGCTGGCCGTGCTCCTGAAGAGCCAGAGGGACGAGTACGGCCACCTCCTCTCGGAGAACCCGGACTCCATCATGGCGGAGGGCGCGAACCAGCGCCGCCGCAAGGGGCTGCAGCTCTCCAAGGAGGTCGTGGAGATGCGCATGGAGAAGATCTGCGACATGGCCCTCCGCGGAGCCATGGGCGCTGACAACCCCGTGGACATGCTCACCAAGGAGGAGAGGGGCTACTACTCCGAGATCCTCAAGACCTCCAGGGAGCACAAGGGCATACTCGGCAGGCTCACGAACAGCCAGAAGTACAGGACGAAGGAGCTCGTGCCCGAGCCGGAGGAGCCCGCCGTCAAGGATAGGGAGGTCGAGAAGGTCATCATGGAGCCCCGCCCCGGCGGCCGCCCCGGCCGAGAAGCTCCCCATCGACGAGAGCCTGGAGTTCGACGAGGCGGACGCGGAGATCCTGACGACGAGCTCGACGCCATGCCCCGACGACCCGATGCCCCTCCGCGCGGCGGCGCCCGCGGGGGAGGGGCCGGCGGCCGCCGCGGACCCGGATTACGTTTTCGTGCGCGTCACCGAGGACATGCCGACGTTCGCCGGCCCGGACCGCGACTACACCCTGCGCAAGGAGCAGATAGTCAGGATGCCGGCGATGATGGCGCGGGCGATGGAGAACCGCGGGGTCGCCGTGAGGGTCGACCCCTCGCCGCGAGACCGTCAGGGTGCGGGTGTCGCCCAGCCTCTCCAGGCAGTCGATCTTGAACCGCTTTATCCCGGTGATGTCGGCCACGGTCTGGCGCGCGATGTCCGGGGTGTTGTTGTTCTTGCTGAGGTGGGCGAGGAATATCTGCCTCCTCTCGTTCACGGCGGTCTTCCTTATCTCCTGCGCGGTGACCGAGTTGCACATATGGCCGCAATCGCTGGCTATCCTCCTCTTGAGGGGTTCCGGATAGGGGCCGTCGCGCAGCATGCGGCTGTCGTAGTTCGCCTCTATGATGGCCAGGTCCGCCTCCTCCAGGGCCCTCTCGCACTGGAAGGACAGCTTGCCGGTGTCGGTGGCCACCAGGACGCTGCTCCCGTCCGCTCTCAGCATGAAGGCGCAGGGGTTTACGGCGTCGTGGAAGGTGGGCAGGGGGGTGACCTCCATGCCGCAGAGGCTGAACGAGTCCATGATCCTGAACTCCCGCCAGTCCACCCTCCCCGCGTCGAACGCCGTGAAGGTCTCGCGGTTGGCGTACAGGGGGACGCCCAGCTTCCTAGCCACGGCCCCGGCGCCCTTGACGTGGTCGCCGTGCTCGTGGGTGATCAGCAGCGCCTTGACGGCGGATTCGTCTATGCCCTCGAGCTCCATGAGCCGGTGGGTCTGCTTGAAGCTGAGGCCGGCGTCTATCATCACGGCCTCGTCGTCCAGCCTCACGACGGTGCAGTTGCCGTCGCTGCCGCTGGCCAGAACATGGACCTCCAGCATCCCCGGTCAGACCTTCCTCTTGTAGATGTAGAACAGGATGTCGGCGCGGGATATGGTCCCGATGAGGACGCCCTTCTCAAGCACGGGGAGGCGGTTGATGTTGGCGTCGAGCATGGCGCGCAGGGCCTCGACGATCTCCGCGTCGGGGGTGGTGGTGATGATCGTATGGGTCATGATCTCCTCGACCTTCGTCCCGGAGATTTCCCTGTTGTATTGGTCCACCTCCGCGTTCGGCGCCTTGTCGTCCATGGGCATGCTCAGGAGGTGCCCGTGCTCCGGGGCCTTGTCAAGCATGTTCTGGTACTTCAGAATCAGCGCCAATACGTCCGTCTGCGAGAGGAGGCCCACCACGTGGCTCCGGTTGTCTGTCACGGGAACGGCGGCGATGTTGTCGATCGCCATTTTGATGACCGCCTGCTTGACCGTGTCCGTCGGCCTCACCGTGATGACCTGAGTGGTCATCAGATCCCTTACCCTTAGCTGGTTCATCGGACCTCGATTGCCGACTGCGCTTATATTACTTGTCAGAAGGGCCGGGGCGGTCCAGAGCGGATGGTGGATGCCAGAAGGGAACCCAACAATCTTTATCTAGTATGAAGGGATGGGCGAAAAACACGGGCCTGTAGCTCAGCTAGGTAGAGCGTCCGACTCTTAATCGGACGGCCAAGGGTTCGAATCCCCTCAGGCCCGCCACTTACTTATCCAGATCTTCTGAAAAAATTCTATTGTTTCGGCGTTTCGAGGCCTTTAGCGCCTCCGATATCGAAAAGTGCGCTCGAATCTAAGGGTAGGTTCGAACGCAGGCGGATTCATCACTGCTCCTCTATTGCCCCTTTGCCGGACCAGAATCTCTGCATGTCGCGGGCCGCGTTGTGCTCGTCCTTGTCGCAGTAATCCTTCTGAGTCGTGGCGGTGGTCACATGCCCCATGACCAGGGAAACATCATGCATGCTCTGCCCCTCGTCGATCGCCCTCTGACCGAAAGTGCGCCTGCACTTCCTGTAGTCGAACTTCATCTCGAGATCGTCCTCGACCATGCTCTTCAGCGTGCGGATCCTCCCGTACGAGATGTATCCGCCGTTGTGCTTGATCGGAGGGAAAAGGGCATCCTCGGACTTCCCGGCCCTCCCCAGACGGATCCTCCTGGCCTCGAGATACTTCTCGAAGGCCGCAGTACCGTCCGGATGGACGGGGACCCAACGGGCGTTGCCGTATGTTCCTTCCCCCTTGACATGCTCGGCAAGGATCTCATAGCCGTGCTCCGTCTTGTTCACGTTGCGGAACGAGAGCATGCGGAGCTCCTTGGGTCTGAACCCCGTGCTTATGGACAGACAGACCAGCCCGTACGCCTCCATGAGCTCCCAATTCCCGACATTGATCTTGGAGGCCCTGTCGAAAATCGCCTGGACCTTCTCCTCTTCCAGCGAAGCTCCGCGTTTCTTGTACCGCTTGGGATAATGCGCGGGATACTTGATCTTGAACTTGAGGACGGCGTCGTTGTCGAAGTACATCAGCATCTTGATCAGGATGCTGAGATCCTTGTTGACGGTGGATGCCTTGACAGTCTGACGCCTGTATCCGACGAACGCGTCGATGTCCTGGGCGGTTATCTTCCGGGGATTGTCTGTGCTGACCTTCCCCTCGGCCTTCAGCTGGTTGAAGATCGTGGCAATCTGCCTCAGACGCCTGCCATTGGTAGAGATCGTCTCGGCAGACAGATGGCCCACTTCAGTGGGCAAGTATTCGTTTATGCATTCTGTGAACGGATATCTTCCCATTTCTTACTCACACTCCGATAATACGGAAACCTTCGGCTTCTGATTCTCCTAGTCCTTGGATCCGGCACCCTTTGCTGCCAGAAGTTCGTCTTTGTGGAGCTCCAACCATAGGTTGTACTCCCACTCGTCCATGTAAACCATTTATCACGGCCTCCGTATTTTGTAATTATATCATCACATAAAACCTATTTAATGATATTGATTCGTAACATGAGAGTTATAAAGTTAGAATTATCTCACTAAAATGGATGAATACATGGAATAATAACAAAGAATGATGGCAAAAGAACGCGAGCCTCATGGTTAGGGTACCGGACGGTCTCGCTTTGGCCATCGACAACATGGTAGGAAATACCCATTCGTCCAGACCGGATTGCGTCATCGACGGGGTCCGCAGATTCATCCATTTCATCTGTTGTACAGAGGCAGAGATAATGATCTACCTCCAAGAAAAAAGCGATGCTGACCGTGATGTTCGCCTTGAATTCTATAGAGAATCAATCAAATCTAGCACCGAATCGTACAGAAAGGCAGTAGCAAACGCCATATCAAAATCGGAGAAAGACATTGATGTTCTTCTAAGTCTCCCAAAGGGTTTGGCGGCCCAGATAGACCGCACCGTGGAACGTACCGAATGTTTCAAAAACCACCAAGAATTCGTGAAGTGCTCCATAGTCTATCTCCTAACGGAAATCGGTACCGAAAACACAAATGCGATGCTTGCCGATAATTACCTCAAAAGCAACCAATCAACCTCCGAACTTAGGAAACAAATAGAAAAAATGAGGGAGGAGATGATGAATTGTGGACAATGAGGCCGAGTACGGACTATTATTAGATTATATTGTTAAACTAAACAAGTATACAACAGAACTAAAGAGTGTATGTAACCGGGGTCGATAGTTTGGCATTGACATCAACACTAAGTGAATATGATGCTGCGGGAGGGAGGACAGTAGTCACTCCTTATAATCCGCAAGTTACAACCAAGAAGGTACCGAAAGGCCCCATATTTATTGAAGAAATGACGAACTCCGTGTTTGAAGGAGATTGTTTAGAAATAATGAAAAGAATGCCCGACAACTCAGTAGATATGGTTCTGTGCGATCTCCCATATGGAACAACGCAGAATCGCTGGGATAGCATACTCGATCTCAAAGAGCTATGGTGCCAATATAAGAGAATAGTCAAACCCGATGGTGCCATAGTGCTAACCTCTCAAGGCCTTTTCACAGCCAGATTAATTCTATCCAACGAAGATCTGTTCAAATACAAAATCGTCTGGGAAAAATCAAAACCGACCAATTTTTTAAATGCTAAGAAACAACCACTTAGAAAACATGAAGATGTCTGTGTTTTCTACTCAAAACAACCCACATATAATCCAGAAATGAAGCCGGGCTCTGCATACGATAAAGGGATTCGCAAGAACCAGCATTCAGGTTCATATGGTGATTTTTCACCCGTTCACGTAAAAAGTAATGGTGAGAGATATCCCACAGACATCATTTATTTCAAAACAGCAGAGAGTGAAGGGAAAGTCTGGCACCCTACACAAAAGCCCGTGGGGCTTGGCAGATACCTCATTAGAACTTACTCCAAGCCTGGAGACCTCATCATGGATAACACGTGCGGCAGTGGAAGCTTCCTTGTTTCCGCATTACAAGAAGGGAGAAATTTCTGTGGTATTGAACGTAACCAGGAAGTGACCCTTTTTAAATCTCAATCGATTGATTATATTGATGTCATAAAAGAACGCCTTATTGAGTCGGGTGTTGAATCGTTAACAATTTACAAGGGATAATATGGTTTCTGGCCTCCGTATCAATGAAGTATCTTGGAAAATCGATGTCGTCGTGGAGATCAACAAATACATCCACGGAAAACAAATGAAGATAACAAAGGCTTCGGGAGAAATGACTGTTGCATCCATTAACAAATTTCCAGATATTCTATTATTCGGCGGAATTGGTGATGAATTGCTACAGGGTTGGGAATTAAAAATGCCCGAAACCCCCATTACTGCAGATGATCCTCTCATACCAGCAGAACAAAAAGCTCGTGCATTAAAACTTAACAGCTTCGTCCTTTGGAATGCGTCCGATGCCGCATTATTCATAAGAGATGAAGACGACATCTATAGAATAGTAAAACAATGGTCGACACCCGAGATAAAAACTAGAGCGGATGTTGAAACAAAAAGTGACGTATGGATTAACAAACTCCATGAAATAATCGATACCATCGAAATATTACTTTCAGGCCAACAAATCCGTGCAACAAAGGTAATAGACACGATCAACGGAGATGTCTACACGGAATACATCGATGATGCATCCCCCAGGATTCAGAAATTGATACACGACGATATGAAGGCCGACCGTGAATTCATGGCAGAAGTCGATAATTGGTGGATGTATGAGAAGGAAAGCTATCCAAAAGACAGTGATAAAGTCGACATCCTCTCAAGACTAATCGTTGTCAATTGGATGAATAAATTCCTTTTCGCCCACTATCTTAAAAAATACTATGTAGCCGCCAGAGGTGTTGATAATATTGATGAAAAAACAACACTCGACGAGGGGTTGTCTCTTTTTGAAGAGATTTGCGATCAATGTGGCTTCATAGAGATCTTTGGAAGAATGACAGGTGATGCTTGTATCGATGAAAGAACATGGAACATGTTCCTGGAACTAAATAACTATCTTAAAACAGTACTAGTGTCAGACATATCTCCAGATAGTCTACAAGCAATGCTAGAAAAAGTCATAGACATCTCCAAGCGTGAAGCTTATGGTCAATATACAACACCCAAACTGTTGGCCAGACTCCTTGTAGATATAACCATGAGTGACTCAGGAGAGTTGATTCTAGACCCTTGTTGTGGAACTGGTACAATAATAAAAGCTGCAGAGGAATTAAAGAAAGAGCGGTCAATTCCCAACTATCAAGAAACAATATGGGCATCAGACAAATTCGCATATCCTCTGAGACTAACTGCCCTAGGACTCTTCGAACCAGATGCTCCGGACGTTCCGCTTCAAATTTTCAAAGAAGACGTCTTCGATTTCGAATCTGGCTCGATTGTCGAAATGATTCACCCCAAAACTGGCATCCAATTAGAGAAGCCTCTCCCCGTATTCGATGCGATTGTCTCAAATCTCCCATTCGTTAACTATGAAGACCTTCCGGAACTTGAGAGGGAAAAACTCGAAAACACAATGGGAAAGAAATGTGATCTCTATGCACACATATCTCTGACGCTATCAAGATTAATTAAAGAAGGTGGTCGCATTGGCATTATTATCTCAAATTCATGGTTATATGCTGAATGGGGACAACAGTTCAAAGAACAATTATTCGAGAAATACGCATTAGAAAAAGTGATAATATCACAATCTGGAAGATGGTTTAAAAACGCCAAAGTAGTAACTACTATCCTCATTCTGAAGAAGAGATCAACATACCGCGATGATAATGAAATTACAGATTTCGTTTCTACAGCCAATAGAATCGAATATTGGGCTGATGAAAGTATTTACAACGACATGGTTACCTCAATTTGGATGAGAAAAAAAGATTCCGAATCGATTTATCTTAATTCATACACCTTCGAAGAAATGCAAGATATAGCTTCTGTGGGTCTTGGACCAATGTCATTGTTCACAAACGCCCATTGGTATCAACGTCTAAAGAACAAAGTAGTACCTGTTTCAGATTATTTTAACATCAACAGAGGCGAAAGGAGAGGTTGGGACAAATTGTTCTACCCTAGCAACAATAACAACATCGAAGCAAAATACCTGAAACCTGTAGTACTTTCATCAAAGAACACAAAAAGATTGACAATAGAACCAGACGGAATAGCATTCTGTTGCTCCGATAGCATTGATCAATTGAAGAAAACAAAGGCAACTGGAGCATTATCTTGGATCAATCTATTCGAAGGTGGTGTCAATACAACGAATCAACCGTTGATTGAAGTTCTAAAAAGACCCAATATGCACTGGTACGAGATGTCAGATTCAACAATAGCGGATTTGACCGTCTCAATGAATCCAGGAAATAGAATATGCGTGTATCGCCCATCTTCGAGAGCATTTGTCAATCAAAGGCTCATCCGCCTGACTAGATTGTCTAAATCTACTGACGTAGATTTATGTCATGCGCTAATGAACTCTACACTGGGAATGCTGATGATAGAATCGTGCGGATTCGGACGTGGAGAAGGAGTCCTGGATCTATCTGCCACAAGGTTGAAACGCATGTTAATGATGCTTAATCCCAAATTGATTAATGATGGACATCGTAAAAATATTCTGGATAAATTTGAGCCCCTTCTCCATCGTGATATAAAGGAAATTCCAGAAGAAGTAAAGATGGAAGATCGCAGACAATTGGATTTGGCCATATTGGAAGCTTTCGGATTGGACGATATCGCAGATGATATTACCAATACGCTCCTAGGCATCTTCCATATTAGGAATGCTATCATCGTCGATAAAGACAGAATATGAGCGAATCATGTACTCGAAACATATCAACCTCTCTTTGACTTGGTTTTAACTCGGGTTATCTATATCAAGTCGGCATACGCCCTTCGCTCGCTGCGCTCGCTTCGGGACGTATGCTACCCATTCCCGTTGCCTTCGCTGCGCTCGGCACCGTGAATGGAGGCCTCGGCTGCGCTTCGCTCTGCCTCGACCTTCGTGCCGTCCACCCGCCGGCGCCCCCTGGCCGGAGGCCCTAGGGGGCCATGCCGTCGCGTGGCCGTGCACGAGCTGTCGGGATAACAACATCGTTGTTGCTACAATCGCCTGAAAAGACGCCGTAATGGCGGTCTGTAATTAATTGCGCGAAACTCCCTGGTAGGGGGAGAAACGACCTTGCGTCTCATTCCATTGATATCCTTGATGTAAGACGTACGGGATGCTCTGTCAGCTATCTTTCTCTTGTATGCCTCGCAGTGACTGCAAAAGAAACTGTAGGATAGTTCAGAGATGTCGGATAATGCTTGAAGAACGAACCCTGTTGAAGCCTGTACGAAACGCTGGATAGCCTGATGTGAATAACTGGCAAGATTGTGAAGAACAACTGAAAGAACAGTCCTGAACCTTGAGGGGATCATGTCGGTTCACCGCTTTGCAACCCCATTGCATCCCTGAATCTGGCGATTGCGAGCTGTTCGTTGTAAGCGCTGATGAGGTTGTATTCGAGATCGGTCACTGTTCTGACCCTCTTCCACTTGGTAGCTTCGGAGGGCTTCTCTTCGGGCAGCATGCCGATGCGATCTTTGAATCCCTTTCCGAAAGAAACGTCCCTCGTCCTGAAGCACTTGTTTCCGAGATGTGTGAAAAGCATGGTGCGTTTGTCTTTGTCCTTCACCGAATTGATGTCGGGAACGCCTTTGATGGAGTTGGAACCGTCCTCGGTGAGGCACTTGACGAGATACTTGAACGGGTATGTCACCGCATCCCTTCCGGACCTGGAACCGTCCTCGGAGACTATGCCCTCGAAATCGATGAAACCGTGCTTCCAGATCGGATTCAGATCTATGGCCGCGTGGTGATCCGCTCTGGCGAGCTTTCTCATGAGAGATCCTTTGCCGATCCTGTTCAGAATCCTATGGTCGCATATCCTCCATGAGATGTGTCCATCCTTCCCGATATGGCGTTCCACCGTGACGGGTTCATCGAGGATGAAGATCAGATGGGGTGCAGGATACCCGGAGGACTGTGCCTCCTTGGATGTGAGCGTGCCGTGTTTCCCGAAGATCTTGCTGATGTTCGCATTGAGAGAGTTCATCACATTGTATGTGTAATCCAAACCCTCGACGGGAGTCGAGCGCAGTGCGGCCCATGCCTGTTCCGCAGTGAACCGGGATCTGTCGAAGTTCACGGTGCATAGCAGCAATCTCGTCCTCCTTCTGTTCCTGAACCCTTTGAGGGGTTCGTCGAAGACCTTGCCGTCCAATGCCGTCTTGAGGGCATCCCTCTTCTTCGTCTTCCTCGTGGCATAGACCACGTTCCCCCTCTTGGCGGCCTGCGCATAGACCACGTCTCCGGATTCGGTATTCAAGAACTTGTTGTAATCCGCAGACTCGATCCAATCCAGAAGTATGGCCTGCAGGCGAGGATCGCTTATCGACATCTCTCCATTGACGAGCTTGGTTATGAGTTCCCCAGGCTCGTAAGGCCAACATCCGGACTCTCCCGCACGGCGTTCGATAGCAGGGGCATTCCTGATGATCTCCGACAAACTGACCCTCAAAGAGAGGCCCTCTGGAGAGTCAGCTAATGCAAAGGTTTCGGACGCTTTTGGAACCGTCATCTAATAGGTTTTCGCCAGGGATTCGAAACTTCCTATTGGAGCTCAAAAGGAGCTCGATAGAATCATGGAATCAGAAGCTGGAGAAGAATCGTGGTGAATCCCCTCAGGCCCGCCAACCTTGTACCCCAGTTGCCAATTACCAAAATCCGAGTAGCCGCGCTTAGCGAGCTATTGAATCATGCGATTGCCCGGTTTTCCTCCGATTCGCTATCCAAACGTCGCGTATCTCCGAGTCCACCTCCTGAATCTCCTTGTCGGCGCAGTCGTGCTGCGTGGTGGAGATGTCGTGTTGCCCCATGCTGATGGGGACGTTGTGGATGTTCTACCCTTCCCCTGGAAGTTCCGACCGTATGTCCTCCGGCACTTGCGGAAGTCGAAGTCCTCGCCCATCTCATCACGCA
Source organism: Methanomassiliicoccaceae archaeon COG_1 (assembly GCA_028561875.1). Lineage (GTDB taxonomy): Archaea > Thermoplasmatota > Thermoplasmata > Methanomassiliicoccales > Methanomethylophilaceae > Methanomethylophilus. The sequence continues at coordinate 68,156 of JAQQTI010000003.1, read as the reverse complement.
CCTCGGCGGCCATTTTTCTAAGAGAATTGGAAATCGGGTGACCTGCCGTACCTGTCAATCGACGGGAACAACGCGTCCTCCTCCTTCCCGACTCTTTCGAGACCGAGCCGCCGGGCGGCGAGGTACCTCCTGAAGATGAGGCTGCAGTCGGGATGGGCAATCACCCTCCTCGGCCCCCGTACGTATCCCGCCCGGGGGGAAGGGTCTGAAAATGCACCCGGATTGTGACATTCTCCGGCAAGATCCTCTCGTGCTCGTCAGGATGCTGGACGCTCGGACGATTGCCGGAATGTGCCATGTGCGGGCGGCTGACGACGCTAATTGGATGCCCATGGCGAAATACGTATATAGATGCATAAACAATAAGCAGGTCGAGGGATTAACTTCCCAAGGAGATGAAAGACATGGGATTCTTAGACAAATTCAAGAAAAAGGACAAGAAGGACGACAAGAAGTGCGGCTGCGACAAGAAGGACGCAGAGAAGAAGGAGTGACCTTCCCTTCCAAACCCTGCCGGCGGCCTCCGCCGGCGTTCCCTTTTCCCTTTTTTGTTCCCCGTTCGGTCTTGCCATTCTTTCGTTGTTGCGAGGCCCTCCCCTTTCGCGATTCCGGCGGCGGGATTCCGATTCCGGCACGGCATCCTCTGATGATGCATCCCGCCACGGTACGGCGCGACCCCGTTCCCTGCGGGACTTCGACGCGTCTCCCGCGTGAGTGCCCGGCTTCCGCTGGCTGGGAATCAGAACCGATGCCGGCCTCACCGGGAGGCGGGACCCCATAAGAACGAGAAGAGCATGACCGCGAAGACCGCCGCCGCCATGATGACCGCGACCTTCACCCCGGGGGTCGCCACCTTCTGCGCCATTTCCTTAATGTCCATGTCAAACACCCGGCGCACGGGGCGCCTAGACTGTCACCCGATACCCTACGAGATATAAAAGAGGGCCCCCGAATTCTTATTACGCATCCTCCCGATTCGCGCTCCATGGCTACCAAGGTAATCCTGCACACCAGCATGGGGGACGTCGTCCTCGAGATGCACGAAGACATGCCCGTAACCACCGGCAACTTCGTCAAACTCGCCAAGAGCGGGTTCTACGACGGCACGGTCTTCCACAGGGTGATCGACGGCTTCATGGTCCAGGGAGGCGACCCCGAGGGCACCGGCAGGGGCGGCCCGGGGTACACCATCGAGGACGAGTTCGGCAGCGGCCACTCGAACCGGAGGGGGTACGTGTCCATGGCCAACACCGGCAGGCCCCACACCGGAGGCTCCCAGTTCTTCATCAACACCGTTGACAACGCCTACCTCGACAGGGAGGACCCCTCCACCCCGTACGCCCACCCGGTGTTCGGGAGGGTCGTCGAGGGCATGGACGTCGTCGACAGGATCTCCCGGGTCCGCACGGACGCGAACGACCGCCCCGTCGAGGACGTCGTCATAGTCGGGACGGAGGTCGTGGAGTGAGCGCCGTGGGGAGGGACCGGCACGTGTTCGAGGCCATGGGCATGGCCCGCATCGTCATCGAGGACGGCCGGGTCGTGTCGGTGGGGGAGCCGGGGCTCGGCTACTGCCCGCTGTACAAGAAGTTCCGCGGCATTGACGAGATCACCCCGGAGGCGATCCGCGAGAACATCGGGTTCAGGATCGCCGACTTCGGGATGTGCACCGAGAACAGGATGGTCCGCGCCCCGGACTACGTCACCTTCGGGGTATCCGAGATACTCAGCACCGCGCTGAGGAACGGGGAGATCGAGGCGGCGGCCATCGCCGCCGACGGGTGCGGGACCGCCGTCGTCACCGAGCCGGAGCTCCTGCAGGGGCTCTGCGGGAGGATCTCCGGCCTAGTGGAGACATCACCGCTGAAGGTCGTCCTGGACGCCGTCGGGAGGGACAACGTCCTCGACCCGGACACCGTGCCCGTGGACTCCGTCCGCGGGGCAGACCTCGCGCATTCGAAGGGATACCGCAGGTTCGCGGTCACCGTGGCGAGGCCTGATGATGCGAGGGCCATCCGCGACAAGTACGGGAGCGACGCCGTCGTCGTCGCTGTGCACACGAGCGGGGCTGACCACGCGGGGGCGCGCACGTACTTCGACTGCTGCGACATGATCACCGCCTGCGCCTCCGGACCGATAAGGCGGGAGGCGGAATCGAGGAACGTCGTGGTCGCAGGCAACAAGGTGCAGGTCTACGGCGTCACAGACATCGGGAAGAGGCTCTTGATCGACAAGCTCGCTTCGATCGGCAGGAAGCCGTACGACGGCGGGCCTAAGGACGAGCCGACCCCGCTGTTCGATTGAGCATCGAGGGCCCAGAGCCGTCAGGGACAGCACGTAGACGCCGTCCTGGCGGCGGTATGCGGCGTTCGTCATCCCGCAGATGACACAGGGGGGCGCGGACGGCTTCCCCCGTCTCGTAATATGATCCTGCCGTCTATCCTGAGGAGGGATTCCGCCCGGCATCGATTCTCCGAGGTCGTGCACGCACGGCGATTCGAACAGGTATCCGAAGGAGTTCAGATCGTGCAGATGCGATTCGGTTCCGACGCCCATCGCCACGCACACCAACGAGGGGTCCGAGAGACGCCTCGTCGAAGGATGTGTCGTTTTTCACCAAAATTTCGATGTATCCGTTGGCGACCTCGAGGGCTTCGTCGGCCGTGGGTCCCATCGCCCGGCCATCCGCCGTGGGCCGTGTATTCGATGACGTCCCTTAGGAGACTTCTTCCGTGCTGAGTCCCGGATCGGGATTGTCGAAGGGGCCGGCTAGGTATTCATTGATGAATTTTCGGAATGAATCGAACGGTTTCCCCCATACAAGATGTCGAAACCTGCAACGATGGCCAGGATGGGGATGACCGCGAGGCCTGCAGCCGAACGCGCCGTAGAGGCTAGGGTTTGAGTCGGTCCACGGCTCGATACGTCTCTTCGACGAGGTGCGTCCCCGAACGGAGATAGAGCAGAGGTATGCGTTGCGTGCGCGCCCTGCGCCTGAGCGCCTTGTCGTTCGTGAGGATGTACCCGTTCTCCTTCAGGGCGATGTCGATGACGGCGTCGTCGCCGCGGGCGTCGGTCGGCACGATCTCGCGGGAGCGCGCGAGGGCCAGTGCGGCCTTCGCGTGCTTGTTGTCCAAATGCTTGAGCTCCCCGATCAACGGGCCGGGGACCACGAACCTGACCTCGCCGAGGATCTCCCCCACCGCGAGGTCGAGGTTGATGCCGACCTCGAACGGCATCAGCAAAGCGTTCGTGTCGAGCACGACGGTCTGCATCTCGGTCGCTGACCACGCCGTACCCGATGAGCCTCCACTTGTTGGAGATCCTCCTCGAGATGGCGACCCTCTGGTCCGGGAGTATGCACACTGGCAGCTTGAGGGTGACTTCCGCGTAGCCCTCGTGGGCGGACTTGACGACTCCCACGGTGGTGGCTGTCCCCACGGACAGCATGAGCGGCTCGTTGCTCTTGATGCCCTCGACCTGCATGTCGGCGGCGGAGCCGACGACCCTGTCGAGCAATGTGATCTTCATCTTGAACGCGGAGACCACGGGCGGCATGGAGCCGGGCTTGCCGACGACCCTCCCGGTGAGCCCGTCCGACTTGGTTATCGACGGGTCGAGCTCGGTGCCGAGGGCGATGAGCCCCCCGGGCAGGACCTCCTTGACGCTCCTCTCCCCCGCCTCGAGGGAGGTGATCTTCGCGGTGATGGGCTCGTAGGTCGTCTTGCCTCCGTTCACGACGCGCCTGCCGGGGGCGACCTCGATCTCGTCGCCGACCTTCAGCTTGCCCTGCAGGAGGGTGCCGCCGATCACCCCGCCCCTCAGGTCCTTGGGGGCCGTGCCGGGGGAGTTGATGTCGAAGGAGCGGGCCACGTGCATGACGGGGGCGGCCTTGAGGTTCCTCTTGGCGGGCTCGACGATGGCCTTCTCGATCGCCTCGATGAGGAGGTCGATGTTCACGCCGCGGTTGGCGGAGACGGGGATGATGGGGGCGTTCTCGGCGACGGTGCCCCTCACGAAATCCTTGATCTCCCTGTAATTCTCCAGCGCCCTCTCGCGGGAGACTATGTCGATCTTGTTCTGGACGATGACGATCCTGTCGATGCCGACTATGGACAGCGCCATCAGGTGTTCCCTGGTCTGCGGCTGGGGACACCTCTCGTTGGCCGCGACGAGCAGCAGCGCGCCGCTCATGAGGGCGGCACCCGACAGCATCGTGGCCATAAGGGTCTCGTGCCCGGGGGCGTCGACGAAGGACACCGCGCGAAGGAACTCGGTGGCCGCTCCGCATCCAGGGCACTTCCTCTGCGTGGAGTACGCCTTCGCGCCCTCGCAGTCCGGACACTTGTAGAAGGCGACGTCGGCGTACCCGAGGCGGATGGAGATCCCCCTTTTGACCTCCTCGGAATGGCGGTCGGTCCATTCGCCGGATAGTGCCTTGGTGAGGGTCGTCTTCCCGTGGTCGACGTGACCGATCATCCCGATGTTGATCTCGGGCTGCTCGGGGACCTTCATTCTTTCTTCTCCTCACCTTCGGGGGCCGCCAGGAGGTCCTCGACGGACTTGGGGCCGTACTCTGTGATTGCCATGTTGATCTGGACCGTCTCGGAGGAGATGGCCGATCCGCGGGCGGCGACCCTCTTCCTCTGCCCGGGCTCCCTCTCGCGGAACCCGAGGCCGTCGGCGAGGAGTAGCCTGCCCCTCTTCTTCCCGGGGAGGTCGGCCCTCATGGGGGTGCCGTTCCTGTCGCTGCCGCCGGTGATCTTGAGCTTGTATCCGGGGAGACCTACGAAAATCCCGTCTACGATCTCCCCGATGTTCTTTCCATCCAGGGAGTTCGCGTGGTGGCCTGTGACGGCAACGTTGTACGACTTGCCGGTCTTCACGTCGTTGACGATAGCTTTGAAATCTGCCATTTGAACGCCTGTGAGGCGCCCTAACGGCGGACGGCATATAAAGGTTCTTCCGGGCGCGGGCGCGCGGGACGTTCAGGGGTCCAGCGCTGCGGACTGCAGCCTCTTCAGCTCGGTGATCGTGGGAACGTTCATCGGGTCCACGCCGCGGGCCTTGGCCAGGAAGAGGGAGACGTAATCGCCGAGGAGCGTGCCGTACAGCGTCCTCTGGAGGACGGTGCCGCCCTTCAGCATGACGACCTTGGCGTCGGCTCCGCGGGCCCTGACGTCCTTGATGCAGGCGTCGAAGCAGTCCCTGACGGCCTTCGGGGCGCCCTCCTCGTAGAGGAACACGGGGACGCACTTCCTGGACATGCCCCTGCGGGACCACTCCGGGAGCTCGGTGCGGCCGGATATTATGCCGACTCCGGCGGTGGTCTTGGCGTTCTCGCAGACCTGCCCCTTCCATCTGACCCCCGTGCCGGATATGTCCGACGAGCAGTAGATCACCGGCGTGCGGCCGCCGATGGATTCGGCGATGCGATGTGCCAAGCCGTCCGATTTGGCGTACCGGCGGGACAGCCTCTGCAGGTCCGGTACGGTCCTGCGGATGTCCCCGGCGTAGTCGGTGCCGTTGATGCTGTCGAGCAGCAGGGCGTACCCCGCGAGGCCGGCGGGCAGGGCGCTGCGGGGCTGGACCCCGCCGACGTAGGCGAACGTCGCCTGCTTGTTGCGGACGGCCTCCTCGCCGAGAACCCCTCCCTGAGTGAAGACGACGATCTGGCACCCCCGCCCCATGGCCTGCCTGTACTGCGCGAGGGTCTCGCGGGTGTTTCCCGAGTAGCTCGAGACGGCGGCGATGACCCCGGGCCCCGCCCATGCGGGCAGGTCGGGGTACTTCCACACCTTGACGGGAATCCTCGAATCCGCCAGGGAGATGTCGTGGGCGATGTCGCTGGCTATTCCGGACCCTCCCATCCCGAGCAGGAGTATGCCGCTCGCCTCGGCCCCCTTGGGCTTGAACCTGAAGCCGGTTTCCACGGTGTCGAGGAGCATCTGCGGGAACTGCCCGACCTCGTAGAACATGCGGTCGGTGGCCTGCTTGATCTCGGGCGAGGTCATATCACATCCCCCAGAACGGCTCCGAGCGGCGCTTGATGGCGACGGTGTCGCCGAGCGCCGCCTTCTCGTCCTCGTCGAGGTCCACGCCGGAGAGGGCCTTGAACCCGCTCTCGATCATGTCGACGTAGAGGACGTCGTTCTCGTTTATCTGCCGTCCGACGGTCACGCCGTCGATGGCCACCGAGACCTCGTCGCCCCGCACGCCCTCCTTGAGGGCGTTCCCGTCGTCGTCGCGGACGCTTTTGATGTCACCGCAGCCCCTGCCCTCGGAGTTGATGAGGCTCTCGCCGACGCGGATGCGCCCGGCGAGCACCCTCACCCCGACGACGGCGGGCTTGCTGACCCTGAACACGTGGTCGGGGAGGACCAAGACCTTCGCGGGGAAGGCGTACAGCGCCCTCTTGTCGGTCTCGGTCCGCTTCCTCGCCTCGTCCCGCCACTCGACGTAGGCCTCGATGAGGGCGTAGACGATCTCGTCGGTGAAGACCCTGATGTTGTGGGTGGCGATCTCCTGCTCGGCGTCCTTCGAGGGCCGCACGTTGAACCCGAGGATGACGTGGTAGGAGACGTCGCCGTAGGAGGACTCGAGGACGTCCCTGCGGGTGATCTCGCCGATGCCGTACTTGCGGATCGGGATGCCGGCGGCCCTCGCCTCGTAGGCTAGGGCCTCGAGGGAGCCGATGGCGTCCGCCTTGATGGTGACGCCCTTCTCCTCCGTCTCGATCCTGATGGCGGTCTCCTCGGTGATCTCCCGGATGGCGGGGTCCTTCCTGCCCTTGATGACGCGGATGGGCGCGCCGGCGATGGCGCCGGCCGTGTCCTGGCAGGCGATCTTCACGCCGGCCGCGGCGTGCAGCTCCTTCACGCTGTCGAACCTGTCCCGCGGATCGCGTATCTCGTCCAGGGGTTTGGGCTTCAGGATGGCCTTGACGCGGGTGACGAGGGGCTCCCCGGAACGGGTGCCGATGGCGACCGTGCTGCCGGTCTCGATCGAGCCGGAGTAGAGGATCATGTCGAGCGTCTGCCCGAGCCCCTTGACCTCCTTCACCTCGAGGATGGTGCCCCTGCCGGGCCCCTCCCCCTTCTCGAGCTGCGACTCGAGGAACCTCTGCGCGAGGCCGATGAGCACGAGCATCAGGTCGGGCACGCCCTCGCCGGTCTTGGCGCTGATCGGCACGAGGGCGACCGCCTTGGTGAAATCGTCGATGCGGTCGTAGCGGTCGGCGAACACGCCGTTGTCCGAGAGCTGCGAGATGACGTCGTACATGTGCTGCTCGAAGACCTCGCGGGTGTGGTCCTGCTGCCGCCCCTCGGACGTGACGAACGGGCGCCCCTCCTCGGAGCTCCAGCCCTCTACGGTGTCGACCTTGTTCAGGGCGATCACGAACGGGGTCCTGTACTGCCTCAGGATGCGGATTGACTCGATCGTCTGGGGCATCAGCCCCTCGCGGATGTCTATGAGGAGGACCGCCAGGTCGGCGAGCGAGCCCCCCCTCGCGCGGAGGGAGGTGAACGCCTGGTGCCCGGGCGTGTCGATGAAGAGCAACCCCGGGACGGCGAACCTCTTACCGCCCGCGATCGGCCCGCACATCTCGTATATGCGCCCTATGGGCACCTCGGTGGCGCCGATGTGCTGCGTGATGGCCCCCGCCTCGCGGGAGCCCACGGCGGTGCCGCGGATCCTGTCGAGGAGCCTCGTCTTGCCGTGGTCGACGTGACCGAGGACGCTGACTACGGGTTGCCTTATCGCCACGACTTTCTCCCTCCTGGTAAAACGTTGCAAGCGGTTTGGCGGCGGGGCCCGGGGCCCTCCGGCCTCACTCGTATATCCACTTGTCCCCGTCGCGCTTGTACCCGACGAGGTCCTCGGGCCTGAAGAAGATCGAGATCTCCCTCTCCGCCGACTCGACGGAGTCGGAGCCGTGGATGATGTTGACGCCGGTGACCATGCAGTAGTCGCCGCGGATGGTGCCGGGAGCGGACTCCTGGGGGTTGGTCTTCCCCATGAGGTTCCTGCAGACCTGCACGGCGCCCTCGCCCTCCCAGACCATCGCGAAGACGGGTCCGGAGGAGATGTACGAGATGAGCGAGGGGAAGAACCCCTTGCCCCTGTGCTCGGCGTAGTGAACCTCGGCGGTCTCCTTCGGTATGGTCATGAGCCTGGCGGCGACGAGCTTCAGCCCCTTCCTCTCGAAGCGGGACACGATCTCGCCGACCAGGCCGCGCTGCACGCCGTCGGGCTTTATCATGAGGTACGTCCTCTCCATGGCCATGCGAGGTTCACTCCCGGGGGGCTTCCTCGGCGGCGGGGGCCTCGGCGGGAGCGGTCTCCCTGGGCTTCACGCGGACCGCCTTCTCCTCGTGGGCCTTGGCGGTCCACAGGGTGGTCCTGGCCACCCTCTTGAGGACGATCATGTTCTTGTAGCACTTGTTGGTGTCGAAGTTCAGCACGGTGCCGTCCTTCTTGACGAACATCTTGCCGGTCCCGGGCTCGATGACCTTGCCGCAGAACGAGCACTTCTTCTCCTCGACCATTTTCACCGCCTCATTCCGAGCTTGCGGGCCTCCCTCGAGGTCTCCCTCAGCATCAGGACGTCCCCCATCCTGACGGGGCCCATTATGTTCCTCGTGATGATCCTCCCCTTGTCGCGGCCGTCGAGCACGCGCACCTTGACCTGGGTAGCCTCCCCGGTCATGCCGGTGCGGCCGATGATCTCGACCACTTCCGAGGGAATGCTGTCAGTGTCGACCATTCGGATCCCTCAGTTGGAGGACTTCAGGTCGTTCACGGATGCCGAGATCTCGTCGCAGAGGGCCTTGCCGCTTCCGACGTCGACGATGGCGACGGACGCGGTGGGCTTCTCGAGTCCGATCGCTTTCCCGAGCTCCTCCTTGGAGGGGACGTACACGTAGGGAACGTTCTTCTCCTCGCAGAGGGCGGGCATGTGGGCGAGGATCTCGGGGGGCTCGACGTCGGCGGCCATGATGACCATGGCCGCCTCGCCGCGCTCGACGATCTTCGTTACCTCGTTGGTCCCCTTCTTGACCCTGCCACTGTCCCTCGCGACCTCCGCGAGAGAGTAGGCTTTGTCGGAAACTTCCTTCGGGGTCTCGAACTTAACATATACTGCCATACAAACTACCTCCTTCCGTCGCCCCCGACGGGGGCGGCTTCACCATTCATCGGCTCTAAAAGAGCAGGGCCCGCCTAGTTCCTTATAGTATAAAATAGAACCGTTGCCGCTGGGGGCTGGGCGATGAGGATGTGCCGGATGCACGTCCTCTACGGATTCCGGCTGCGCCCGGTGATCGACGGGGACGCGGCGCAGGGTCCGGACTGTCCGGAGAGCTCTACGGCCCGAGGATCGTGAGGGGATGCGCCCCCCGGTATCGCCGGAGGCGCATTCGGAATCGGCAGATGATATGAATGACCCAGTGCGAGGGGCGCGACTACTTATTCGGCGGAGGGCCCCCGGGAGGGGCGCACGGGCCGAAGGGTGGAGGTTCGTCGGGCTAACGGGAAGGGGCTGGAGAACTCTGGCCGCACGGGTCGGGGCATCCCGGTGTTTACAGAAATCCATGATTAATCATGGATTATATTATATTATACAGAAATCCATGATTAATAGATGATTTATACGGACATCGCAATCACGTACCATGGATGGCTATCTGGTAAGGGAGAGGTACCTGGGGAAAATGCGTGCCGGGCGCGGTGACACGGACGTCATCAAGGTGATAACGGGGATGAGGCGTTGCGGGAAATCCGTCCTGCTGGAACTGTACGCCGAAGAACTCAGGGGGTCCGGCGTTCCCGAGGAGGACATAATCCACATAAACTTCGAGAGGTTCGAGTATCAGAACGTAACGGACAGAGAGCGGCTGAACGCGCTTCTCTCGGAAAGGACGTCCCGGGAGCGTCTGACCTACGTGCTACTGGACGAGATCCAGAACGTGAAGGGCTGGGAGCTGTCCCTGTCCGGGCTCGAGGCCACGGGGAGGTGCGACGTCTACGTGACCGGGTCCAATTCGAGCATGCTTTCCTCCCAGCTGGCGACCCACATAGCGGGACGTCACGTGGAGATACGGGTGTATCCCCTCTCGTTCGGGGAATTCACGGAGATGCACGGTTATACGGACCGGGAGAGGGCCTTCGCCGAGTTCCTGGAGTGCGGAGGCCTTCCGGGGGTGGACCCTTCGAGGGATTCCAGGTACAGGGAGGATTACCTCCAAGGGGTGTACAACACCATCTTGGTGAAGGACGTCCTGAGACATGCGAACGTCGGCGACCCGTCCAAGGTGGAATCGATTGCCAGGTTCCTGTTCTCCAACATAGGGAACGTGACCAACAGGTCGTCGGTCGCGAGGGAGACGGGCCTTCCCGAATCCACGGTGGGGATATACCTGAAGGCGATGGAGGACGCGTTCCTGATCCTCCCCTGCGACCGCTACGACATGGTGGGGAGGAAACTTCTGAGCACCAACGGGAAATACTACGTGACCGACCTCGGGATTAGGAAAGCCGTCCTGGACATCGCCGCCGGGACCGACATAAGCAGGCCGCTGGAGAACGTCGTCTACGTAGAACTCCTGCGCCGGGGCTACAAGGTAAGGACCGGAAGCTACAGAGACTCGGCGGTGGATTTCTTAGCGTCCAGATACGGGTCCACGGAGTACTTCCAGGTGTGCCAGACCCTCATGTCGGAAGGGACCAGGGGGAGGGAGACGAGAACGCTGATGCGCCCCGATGACAATTACCCCAAGACCGTGCTGACCCTGGACCGTCTAGGGCTGGGCAACGAGTGCGGGATAATGATAAAGAACGTTATAGACTGGCTCGCGGAGTGATTCCCGGGATGCGTTTCGGTCGATCTCCCAAGGGTAAACGGTGATCGGGTGAGACGTCTGCCGGATTCGTTCCCCGATGTTTTGAGAACGGTTAAGTTGACGGGCGGACGGGGGCCGGCCTGTCGAGGGACCTCTGCCGGGGGATGGCTGGAACGTGCTCATTAAGGGGCCTGACGGGAGAGATGCGAAGCGCCTGCTCGGATCGGTCCGGGGACGGCCCCCGCCTCTTCGCAATCGCCGGCGGATGCTCCCTGTTGTGCTGGGGATGCCGCCCCGTGCGTATCGGAACCTGCGGAAGTGGCGGTCCGCGAGGAGATCGCGACGCCTCCCCGCGGATTCGTCGAACAGCATCCCCATGCGGTAGTAGTAGTGCCTCATCAGGAACGAGGCGACACGGTAGTAGGCCCAGGCGCTGTGGCGGAAGATGAACACCTCCGGGCGCGGGCGCCGTATCCCCAGCTCGTTTATGAGCGGAAGCACCCAGTTGGATCCCCTCTGCTCCTTGAACACGGGATAGGACATGTGGACCATGGACCTCATGGCGGTGATCGCGGCGCGGGCGCGGAACGACGGGTAGAACGCGGGGGATTCCCCCTCGATGTACCCCATGAGCCTGCCGTAGGCCTCCACCTCGGCGATCCCGCGGGCATCGTCCTCCGTGCTGCAGACGGAGTCCTCGTGGCAGTAGTAGAGGTAATGAGGGCGCTCGTCGTACGCCACCCTCCCGGCGCAGGCGAGCTCCTTGTACGTGAACTCGATGTCCTCGCAGAGCCCGTCGCCGAAGCGTATCCCGTTGTCGTCCAAGAGGGCGCGCGTCTGTATCTTCGCCCAGGACGTCACCGGGATGCGTTCTTGGCACCTCTGCTCCAGGGCCTCGCCGGAGTTCATGACGCGGACGGAAAAGTCCCTCTCTATCGCCGGGATCTCCTTCCTGTCGCTTATGACGTAGTTGCAGAGGACCACGTCGGCGTCGGTGGTGTCCATGGTGGCGACCATGCTTCTGAGGAAATCCGGATAGGGGAGGTCGTCGACGTCGAGGAACCACACTATCCCCCCGTCGGTTATGTCGAGGGCGATGTTCCGGCTGATGCCCAGGAGGCCCGCGCCGTCGTTCATCACGTACCTGGCGGACATAAGGCGGGGGATGCTCTCCTCTATCCTCTTCACCGTGTCGTCCTCCGTGCGGGAGTCCACGACGAAGCACACCTCGTAATCGGGATACTGCTGCGTCAGGATCGCATCGGCGAGGCCGGCTATGTAGGGTCCGCCGTTGAGAACGGGGACGATTATGCTGACCTTGTGGCTCGTATCCTGAGGCAATGCAATCGGTGGAACAATTTCTTATGACTATAAATGAACGATGTTAAAGAAGAGGAGCGGGCATCGGGGCTCATAATTATACGTGGGCAGGCAATCACGCGAGTGATGAAGGGCATAATCCTCGCGGGTGGGAAGGGCACCCGCCTGCATCCGGCGAGCCAGCACGTGTCCAAAATACTGCTGCCCGTGTACGACAAACCGATGATCTACTACCCGCTCTCGACCCTTATGTCCGCCGGGATCAGGGACATCCTAATAGTGACCAGCATGAAGGACAGGGCGCAGTTCGAAGACCTCCTCAAGGACGGCAGCCAGTTCGGGGTGAGGATATCCTATTCGAAGCAGAAGGTGCAGAGGGGGATCGCCGACGCCCTGCTCATGGGAGAGGAGTTCGCCGCGGGGGAGGGTGTCGCGCTCATCCTCGGAGACAACATCTTCTTCGGGAAGGACCTGGAACTCCTGCTCGAGGACGCGATGAGGAGGAGGAGCGGCGCGTCGGTCTTCTGCAAGAAGGTCGAGGACCCGAGGGCCTTCGGCGTAGCGGAGATCGGTCCCGGCGGCGATGTGCTCTCGATAGAGGAGAAGCCGGAGAACCCCAAGTCATACTGGGCCGTGACTGGCCTGTACATCTACGACTTTAAGGCGATGGAGTATGCCAAGACCCTGAAGCCCTCGGCGAGGGGCGAGTACGAGGTCACAGATCTTAACAGGATATACCTGGAGAAGGGGATGCTCCACGCCTACCAGATGGGGGACGGCTCTAGATGGGTCGATACGGGCACATTCGATTCTATACTCGACGTCGGCGTGCGCATCAGGAACCTGGAGAAGGAGACCCACTCCCTCTTCGGCAGCCCCGAGGCCGTGGCCCTGGAGAAGGGGTTCGTCACGCCCGCGCAATTACTGGAATGGGTCTCGAACTTCAAATGCAACAGCTACTACTGCCGCCTGAAGAGGATGGCCGAGGAAGCCGATGCCGGAAGAAGATGAGTTCGAGAAGCTCGTCGAGGATGCGGACTACGTAGCGTTTGATGTTTACGACACGGCCGTCGTGCGGCCGTTCCTCCGCCCGACGGACCTGTTCGGATACATCGAGAAAATCTCCGGGAGGAAGGGCTTCGCCAGTTCGAGAGTGGAAGCGGAGAAGAAGGCGCGCAGAGAACTGAAGAAAGAGATTACCCTCGACGAGATCTACTCGTTCCTACCACCAGGATTCAGGAACCTGAAAGGGAGGGAGGTCGAGAAGGAGATCCTCCTGGCCCGGAAAGACGGGAGATTCGCCCTCATCTACGAATACGCGAGGCGGAAGGGCAAGAAGATCCTGATGGTCTCGGACATGTATCTCCCGAAGAGGGCAATAGCCGAGATCCTCGCGAAACTGGGGATTGACTACGACTTCCTGTATGTGTCCAGCGACTGCGGGAAGACGAAATACGACGGATCTATGTACGACTACATTCTCGGCGATAGAGGCATTCCGTCCCCGCACCGCCTTCTGATGGTCGGGGACGACCGCAGGTCCGACTTCGAGATTCCCAGGAAGAAGGGAATTCCCGCCTACCGCTGGACCCCTCTCGTGGAGAGGTACCGCGAGGCGTACCCGAGAGAGGCTACGCTCGCCGGGAAGGGAATCGACCAAGCCATCGTCGCGGGCGCGGACATGCTCATGTGGCAGGACGAGGATAGTGGGGAATACTGGAGGGAGCTTGGATGCAGGTACGGTGGCCCGATGGCGCTGCAGTTCGCACTGCACATCGTGGACAATGTCTCGGAATCCACCGACAGAATCCTGTTCCTCTCGAGGGACGCGTACAATATATGGAAGGTGTACAAGGGGCTGTGCGCAAAGCTCGGGAGAGAGACAGCCCCGAGCTCCTACTTCTACGCCTCGAGGATGCTCATGAAGCTCTTCGAATTCGAGGACGAATCCGACAAGGACTCCCTCGAATCCGTATTCGAGTACCTCTACAGAACCGGGAAGGCGGAGGCGATGGAGATACCTCCCGGGAATGCTACGGAGCATGCGAAGATCTTCCGCGAGAAGAAGGATGAAGTGCTCCGCGCCGTATCGGAGGCCAGGGAGAGGTACCTGGGATATCTGGAATCGCAGACAGAAGGATGCGGGCGCGTGCTCCTGGTGGACGCGACAACAATGAGGTTCACCGCCCAGAGGTTCATGGAGGTGCACCTCCCTGGAGTCGCGGGATGCTACTACGCTGTAACCGGGAGGTCCGACCTTCCGCACAACGCGTACTGCAATCGCTCCGGTGACCATCTGACCTCATCCCTGGTGAACTTCGCGGAATACTGCTTCGCGAGCGGGGAGCCACCCGTGTGCGACGTGGATGGGGGGGGGAAACGCGGTGTATTCGGAGAGGCCCCCGGAGGAGGCATTGCATGCCGGGCGGGCAGCGGCGATCCTCGAAGGCGAGATGAGGTACTCCGATTTCATTTGCGACCTCTACGGAGATCCGCCCCGGATCTCGCACGAGGCTGTCGACGGGTGGTGCAGGGCGCTGTTCTCCCACGAAGGAAGGAAAGGAGACCCGGACGGACTGTTAGGCGCGCTGTGGGCGGTAAATACGCAGCACACCGAGTTCCTGCACGTCGTGCTACGCGGAAGAGACCTCCTGAGGATTGGAATGATGAAGGCGAGCAAGCTCGCATGGAAGCTTAGGAAACGTCGATGAGAGTTTTCAATTCCCTATTGAACACATCTCTTGAACGTCGATTATGCTGGAATCCCTGAAATTGTTCGAACCGGACTTCATGATCAGCCTGTACGTCCCGATGGTAATGCCCTCGGATGGGAGCTTAAGGATTATCTTGAAGACTATGAACTCCTTCCTGATGTCGTTACTGTCCACTATCGCCTTGACGAGGCTGTTCGGAACGCGCCGTAGCTGGGGAGGAGCTACTTCGTGTCCTTCGGGAGGCGGTAGTCCCCATACTCGAAAGACGGGTTGTTGTAGTTTCTTATCCACGATTCCATGCAGACCCCATTATGATACTGCGAGACGTCAACCCGTTGATCTCCGCGAACGAGTCCAGCTCGTTGAAGAAGGCCACTCTCATGGCGAGAAACGTGTTGGAGAACAACTTGACGGACTTGGCCTCGGTGGAGCCCATAGTCATGGCCTTCGCGTCGGCTTCCTCCGAGCATTCCATTAGCAATGACGCGAATTCGTGGCTCGCTCCCTTGAAATCCTCATCGTCGTCTGGATACCCGACAATGATCCGAGAAGGATGAAGGTTGTTGTACAGCGCCTTTCCCTCCCTGAGAAACTCGGAGGAGAACTCCGATAGGATCGTGGAGTTTCTGGCGAGGATTTTGAAGCAGAAATTGCTGTCGTTTCCTATCATGGCCGTTTCATCGATAGAATTTTCTTTCCCGCACGGTAAACAATAGTCTTCTTCTCCCTGTCGAGCTCGTCTTCCAATCTCTTCTTCACGTCCGCGAAACCGTCCAGGATAACCTGCGGATCGCTGACATACTCCGCCATGATGGCAACATGCTCGTACCTCATCCTGTCGAACACACTGAACTCGGACCTGTGCGCTTCCGGATTCCATTTGGATAGTAACTTCGTCAGTTCCGTCGCGAACGGCACCTGATCGTAGTACAGAAGCTTGATTAGATCCCAGTACGTCATCTCTATCGCCCACGAGGCGATGCGAGCCTGGTCAGATTCCTCTACGGTATCTCCGAGGTTGTCCTGGACGTAACGAATCATCTCGATATGCTGCCACAGCTTGTCCTTCAGGCGCTTGGAGTACTTGTTCATGATCGAGCCGGCATGCCCAATGCGGTAGTCGTAGAGCTTGTCGGAAATCGATAATACCTTTTTCGCTTTCGAGAAATAAAGTATCTCGAACGCCTGGTCCTCGCCTATCTCGAGCTTCTCGTCTATCTCCAGCCCGTTGCCCTTGATGATGCTGGATCTGACAAAATGCTGCCACAGAAACGGGGTACACCCGTTGACTTCGAAGATGTCCCTCAGCCGGAAATCCTGGAATTCCGCGTCGGTCACAGATGTCGGCTGTATCACCCACTGCGGGACCTCGTCGGCTCCGAAGACGCTCGCCCCGTGGATAACAATGTCGTAGTTCCCGACTGACGCCCTCGAATACAAGAGAGACAGGGCGCCAGGTAACATGCGATCGTCCGAATCCATGAAGCAAATGTACTCCCCCGTCGAGCGCCGGATGCCGTTGTTGCGGGCATTGGCAGGGCCAGCGTTCTTCTGATCGATGACCACAAAGCGCGGGTCCCTCCCCACGAACTCCTTACAGATTTCCAGAGAGCGGTCGGTCGAACCGTCGTTCACGAGGACGAACTCCGCATCGGGGAGGTCCTGCCTCTCCAAGGATTCCAGCGATTCCCCGAGATATCCTTCGGAATTGTATACTGGCACTATGACGGATACCTTCGCCATTAAATCAGCCTCATCTTGTGTAACGGCTTGTAGTAGCGGTTCGCGTGTATGCGGTCGATCTCCTGCGCGATGGGGATACTGTTATGCTGCAGCGCCCATATCGTATCCTCGTAGTAGAATGTCTCCGGGCTCTTGACGATGCGGTAGATTATCTGGTAGACGTTACCGCCGAGGTTCTCCCTGGTAAACGTTCCGTTCTCCATCGGCTCGCGGAACTCGTCGGCAAACCTCCTGAGGAACGGGATCTTATACTCTTCGGCAACGCGGTGGTATGTGTAGATGTAGTTGAAGTACTTCTTCACAAGGAAGATCATATACAGCTGGTCGTGGAGCTCTGGATGGCTGTCGAGGAACGCCTCGATATACTTGTATTCGTCGCACATGCAGAACACCTTGGACTTACTGTTGATTGACGAATTGGGGTTATCCTGGCGGTAATGGTAGAACGCACGATCCACGAAGTATACTCTCTTGGCCAGGGAGAGAGTCTGAAACCAGAAGCCGTTATCCTGGTACGCTGCCCCAGGCGTGACGTTGTGCCTAATTTTGCTGGCGCGGATGAACTCGTTGAGGTATATCCCGGTCCACGTGTTCATCTTGAAATGGTAGATGTCCAGCGTCATCTCGTGGTTTATGGCCCTGTTGTAGAACTCGGGCTTGATGACGGTGTTGATGTAGTTCTGGTTGTCCTTGTTCTTGGTAGTGAACTCGAAGTAGTCGGACTTCACGACCTCGCAGCCGTTCGCTTTCGCGGCGTTGTAGAGGGTCTCGAACATGTCTGGCTCGACGTAGTCGTCCGATTCCACGATCCCCACGTACTCGCCGGACGCCTTGTCGAACCCGCGGTTCATGGAGTCCCCATAGCCAGCGTTCGGCTTGGTGATGTAGATGAAGCGGGGATCCTCCCTCGCGTACCTCTTGATGATCTTCAGGGATTTGTCGGTGGAGCCGTCGTCGACACAGATGACCTCGATGTCCTCCAGGGTCTGGGCCCTGATGCTGTCCAAGCATTCCTCCAGATATTCCTGGACATTGTACACGGGGACAACGATGGATACCTTGGCCATTCGATCACTGCTTTCCTTCTGACTTCTTGCGCTTTGTCGCTTCGTTGATGTAGTAGTCGATCGCGCCCCATATCCAATCGTCCACGGACGACGTCTTATACCCCATCCCGTTCACCACATCTAGGTTCAGCGAGAACGAGTCGTTGTTCTCGAACGGGGCGGCTTTACCGTCCTTCGAAATCGTCGCCTTGCATCCCGTCTTCCTTTCTATATATCCGACGATATCTCCGACGGACACGGAACCAGAACTTCCGAAATTCACCACTCCGCTGAAATCCTGGTTGACCGCCCATACCATGAACTTCCCGAGCTCGGAGCATCTCACGAACGTCATCCTACGCTCGACGTCTCCTATAGCCATGGGCTCACCGTTGACTATGCAGTCACAGTAGTAGGACAGACGGTCCGTAGGCACAACGTAAGGGATCCTCACGGCGATAGAGGGCACCTTGTCGAACTGCTGGAATACTGCACATTCAGCCTGCTGCTTCCCGTATCCATAGCCCACGTCTGCGTTGACCCATTTCAGCTTCGCGTTGCGGGGATTGAAATCGCTCTCCTGCTGGTCCATGCGCTGGCTGAAGTACACCCCGATTGTCGACAGTTGGACGTACTTCCCGCACTTCACGTTCGATAGGACGTTCTTGACGGAGTTGGATGAATAGGCGATGTTATTGAAGACCGCATCGAAGTATCTTCCTGACAGAGCGTTCTTCACGCTCTCCGGTTTGGATACATCCAGAATCAACCGATCTACCTTGTCCCCGAACGGATCTGGATCCCTGCCGCGGTTGCCCAGAGTAATTACGTTGCCCCTGCGCAGAAGCTCCTCCACGAGAGCCCTGCCGTTCTGCTTGTTACCTCCAAGGACAAGCACCTCGGCGCCAGAGAGCGGCGGATTGGTGTCATCGGTCAATCTGGCATATTCTTCGCATTGGGAGATATTAATCACGTTCATTCCGTGACACCATGCCACATCAGTCTTGATCTGCACTGCAGGGTTTCCAGCAAGTGTTACATTGTTGTGGCATCTCTTCTTCACAACGGATTTGGCCCCGATAACGCTACCGCTCCCGATGTTTGTCCCGTGGATGATGAATGCCCCGTCGCCTATCCACACGTGATCCCCTATCACAATCTGGTTGCGGTAGAGGGACTGCGTCTCGTAGATGGAATTCACATTCATGCCGGTCTTGACATCGAACAGCGAGTGCCCGTCCCCGGCCCACATCGTGATTTCCTTGGACAGCATGCAGTCCTTCCCGAAGATGATTTTCTTCCCAGAATTCGCATGCATGTCCAGATTGTCCCCGAACGTGCACTTGTCGCCGATGGTTATGGTGGATCCGTGCGGATTGAGGAACATCCTCAGAGAGGACCTCATGAAGCGGCACGCCGACCCTATCATCACGGCCGCGAACCCGACGTAACCCTGTGTATTGATGACGGTCTCGTTCTGCGTGAAGTTAGTCCACGGACCGATCTCCACATATGTCTTGGCGGTGAGATCGAAGTGCAGATTCTGCAGTCCGAACACGTTGCCAGCAATTTCGATATGATTGCAGTATCCTCTGAGAACGATTCTCTTGACCACTCCCTTGGAGCCCTCGACCCTGTTGCCGTATGCATCCGTATATGGCCCCTTGGAAAGGTCGAAGTCCTCCAGGACCACGGGCTTTATGACCCTATAGACATAGTCCTCTATCTCCTCGAACCCGTACGATTTAATGGCTTCACTGTAGTGTGCGTCGTACGCCCTCCCGAAGGCCACCAGGTAGAACTCCTTGTTCCTGCCCTTGAGCTCGTCCAACATGTGCACCCATCTGCCGTCGTAGTTCTTCCTGTCAGAGGTCACGATAAACGGCGTGGACAGCCCGCACTCCTCCACGAGAACCTTCCTGAGCTCGGGGCTGTCCCCCCACAGGATTACCTTCCTTCCGTTGCAGTTCCTCGCCACGAGGTCCGCTATCGCGTAGATGTCCCTGTTGCTCCTGTTCATGTTCTTCTCGTGCCCCACTATCCCTTTCCTCTTGCCCTCGTACCTGTCGAGGAGCTCCCCATAAGGCATGGAGTCCATGTCCCTGAAGAACAGGTTCCTGTTCGGATGGAGATTGTACGGGAACTTGATAATCCCGTTGCCAGCGATACCGTAGGCTATGGGAACCTCCACACATCTCTGGAGCTTCGGCCCCATCATCCCGAACAGCTCCTCCCCCCTCGCGCTGTTAACGAGGACCAGGGAGGTCCCCTTGTTGTCGTTCAGGGAGGGGTCGAAGTCCTGTATCTTCCAGAAGTCGCCTATGGTCAGGTCACCCTGCCTGGGCGTCCTCTCGAACACGCACGTGCCGCACGTGGTATTCCTTGAGAGCCCGCTGATGTACGCACGGTAGTACGGGTCCTTCTCGATGATCACCGAGTACGAAGAGCCGTCGTCGAACTTCGCGTTCACCCCCGCGTGCCATCCCCACGGCTTCTTCGCCTTGAACTTTATGTCGGTGATCCTCTTCCCGTCGAGTATCTCCTTCCTGTACTTCTCGAACACCTTGTAGCTGGTGATGCCGTGGCAGAGGATATCCACCGTATACAGGTTATCGTAATCCTTGCCAAGGTACGCGTGCAGCCCAGCAACCTGGCAAGGCATCCCGGTGAAGAGGACGGGCCTCCCCTTCTTGAGCATTCCCTTCACCCTGCGGTACGCGTCCCCGATCTCGCTCTGTATGTACTTGGAGCCGCGAATCTCGGAGAGGCCGATCTCGTCCTCCACGATGATGTGCTCCACACTCCAGTCATTCCTGAAGACCGCCCCGCACACGACCCCTCCCTCCTCCAGGACCGCCTGCGCGGCGACGGAGAACATCCCTCCCGAAGAGCTTACGCTCCTGATGTCGTCCGAGGCCCACGCTGCGTAGCATTTCGGATTCGCGAAGTTGTCGAAGCGCGGGTTCAGCTCAGGGCACCTCTTGGAGCACGTTCCACAGTCCGTGCACTTGCTGGGGTCCACGGACGGATTTAAAAAGCCCTCCCCGTTGGGCACCATCGTTATGGCGCGCTTCGGGCAGGCGTTGAAGCACGAGGAGCATCCGCAGCACTGCTCGTATATGTCCACGGTGAACTCCACGCTGTTGCGCGGGGATCTGGTGTACAATCCCCCCCTCAGCCACTCCACGGACCCATCCCTCTCCCTGGCGATGACCTCTGACACCGCCCCGTAGTCTATCGCGAACGGCTCGAGGGAGTCCCCGATGGCCTCGCTACTTTCAATCAGAATCTTCGGTATCCCGAGGAGGTTCAGGAGCGATATAAAACGCGAATACCCGCGACTGTGGTTGGCGTAGGCGATGACCGGCTTGCTGTAGATAATGGACATCGCGAGCCCATGGTGTGAGTCGGTGACCACATATGAGGCGTCCCTAAAGAGCTTGACCCAGCAGGACTCGCTGACGTCCTCAATGACGTCGTCCGCGTACCTCTTCAGCTTTGACTTGTTCTTGGCAGAGGTCCCGAACCTTCCGTCGAGTACCATTTTCACCTTCAGTCCGAGCTTCCCCGCGACCTTCGCGACAACCTCTTCCTTGTCGAGGGTGGGGTCAAGGATGTACGCAAGTAAGTATCCGCCGTCCGTGTCCGCATTGGATTCAGACGCTATCGCATCGTAGTCCTTCGTACTCATGAGGAACACTGGGTCCAGGACCTGGTCGCAGTCGATGTGGAGCTCCTTGCGGACGAACTCCCTGCCGGCGTCCTCCCTGATGGATATCCTGTCGAACGCACGGAGGCACTTCCTGATGTTCGCCCTCTCGTCGGAGGCGAAATCCACGCGGGAGTTCCCAAACGATGGTGCGTACGCGATTCTCTTGCGGTCCCCTTCCACGAAGTTCAGAAAGAACATGTAGCGGGAGATCCTGAGCGCGTCCCGCGTCCAGACCTGGTCCGAGCCCACGACGAACCCGTCGCACATGTCGTTGAGCCTGGAAATCTCGTCCCACTTCACGCTCTCGCTTATGCGACAGTGGTCCCTCAGAAATATGCGAGAGAACACGCCCTCGCCCTCGGGGTCCTTCTCCTTCTCGGGTATGTCGATTAGCATCGGCTCGTAGCCGAGCCCCTCGATTGTCCGATAGAGGGCGTAATACGTCATCACGCTACCGTAATTCGTGGCATACCAATATCCGACTATTCCGATTCTGGAGTGCGATTCTTCCATGTGGGCATCACCGCTGGGTTCCGCGATGTTCTGTCTACGCTGGCGATTGAGTATTTAAAATAAATAATTGGCGAGCAGAACAGGCACTGCAATCTCTCAGTCCGGGTCATTTCGAAGAGCTCCTTCTCGTACCCAGGGTTCCTTTCCGCCGCCTTGCGCGTTCACTCAACCGCCTTTTCGACGTCCTCCGGAACGCACCACCGTCCCTGTGCATCCTGCCGATGCGGACCATCATCGCAGAGCCACAGTCCGCGTAGCACCTCTCCGCCAGCCCGACCGTCTCCGCGTCGTCGTCCGCCACGATGATGGCCGCCGCAAGGCACATCGAGGTCACGAGACGACCGCTGCTAGTACGCGACACGATGTTTTTGATTTTTTGACATTAGAACTCATATTCGTAAAATCTCGCAGGAAAACATCGCATTATGGAATATTCAAGGATGGATATTGCTGGAATATCTCATGGAATCGTCTTTCGAATACTGCTTCGGTCTTCAAAACTTCCTTCGAGATTGCCATCCACAGCCCAGGTTCTGATCCGATTGAATAAAACGATATCTGCTCCCGACAAGGACGATAAAATTTGTGAAAAGAGTTTCCAGATGAGTATAATTCTGCGGCGGAGCACGTCTTGGAATATCTATAGCTCTGAAGCAGAGTTGCCACCAGCGTTCAATGCTTCCCTCTGGAGCTCAGCAATACCAGGGCGTCCCTGTTCCCGCGCTCCCCGGCGCACCATAGAAGCCTGCGGTACTCGGCCATATCCTTCTCGATTCCCTTCCCGTCCCGGCGCATCAACGCGAGGCGGTAGCAGGCGGTGGCGTCGCCCATGGCCGCCATCTCTGAATAGAGCTCCGCAGCCCTCTTGAAATCGGGCTTCCCGCCGTATCCCTTGTAGTGAAAGTCCGCGGCCCCAGCCATCGGCCATCCCCAACTCTCGGCCTGCTCCTCGAACCCTTTCTCAGATGCCTCCGGGTCGGCGAGGACGTTAGCCCCGTCACGGTACAGCACGCCCAGCGCTCCCGAGCCGCCGGCGTTGCGATACTTCGCCGCCACCCCGTAGCAGTCCGCCGCGCTCCATCCAGGGTCGAGGTCGGGAAAGAACTTCAGCACGTCTCCCTCCCATACCATGAACCTCGTTAGCCCGGAGTGCGCGAAAGCGTCGAACCACTCCTCCGCCCTCTTCGGGTCAGAATCCGTGCCCATGCCGTCGCGGTACATCACCGCTGCCATGTACATCGCCCTGCCGTCCCCGCGGCAGGCGGCCTCCTAGTACCACTTCAGGGCCTTCGCTTCGTCCCTCGGGACGGTTCTGCCATGATAGTAGACCTCCCCTAGATAGAACTGCGACCTCACGTGTCCCTTCGCGGCGGCCCTCTCGAACCACTCGACGGCCTTCTTCGGGTCCTTTTTCTCGCCCTTGCCGTCGCGTAGCATCTCCCCGACCTTGAACATGGCGTCACAGTTGCCCCTCTCGGCCGCCTTGGTGAACCATACGAGGGCCTCCCTCCTGTCGTCCTCGCCCCTCGCCGAGGTGAGCATCAGATCGCCGCAGCGGAACTCGTCCAGGGGGTTCCCCCTGTCCGCCAGCCTCCGGTAGAACGCCCGCAGGGCGTCGGCGTCCCTGTCCGCGCGGTACCCCCCGAGGATTGCCGACAGCCTCGCCTTCGCCTCCTCGTTCCCGGACAGAGCCGCGGAGCGGTAGAACTCCAACGCGTCCGCCTTCGAGGCCTCGTCGCCCCTGGCGTATAGGAGCTCGGCGTACTCCGCCTGGGCGGGGACGTACCCCTGCTCCGCGGACTTCTTGAGCCACTCCTCCCGTTTCGCCTCGTCCTTCTCCACGCCCCTCCCGTCGCGGTACATCAGCGATAGCCTGTGCTGGGCGTCAGGCACCTCATACTCGGCGAGGTCGGAGACTATCTCGGGGGAATCCTCCACCCCCCGCATATAGGCGGAGGTGATGTCCTTTATGCGACCGTCCTTCATAATCCTCCCCGAGTCGATCCATACCCCGCGGGTGCACATGTCCTCGATGGTTCCGAGGGAGTGAGACACGAAGATCACAGTCTTCCCGCTCTTCGACAGCTTCCTGAAATGCTCCCTCGCCTTCGCAGCGAATACGACGTCTCCGGTACTGAGGACCTCGTCGACCAGGAGGATGTCGGCATCTATGTTAACCATGACCGCGAAGGCGAGCCTCCCGGTCATGCCGGTGGAGTACGTCCTCACGGGACTGTCGATGTACTCCCCCACGCCCGAGTAGGCTATGATGGAGTCGATCCTCTCATCCAGGGCCCCCCTCGAGAAGCCGTAGAGCTCCCCCTTGAGATAGATGTTCTCCCTTCCGGTCATATCGGGGTGGAAGCCCATCCCAAGCTCGAGGATGCTAGCTATCTTCCCGTCGATGGACACGGTGCCCTCGTCGGGCTCCATGATGTGGGAGATGATTTTCAGGAGCGTACTCTTGCCACTCCCGTTCCTCCCGACGATGCCGACGACATCCCCCTTCCTGATATCGAGGTCTATCCCCTCGAGCGCGGTGCGACGGACTTTCTCGGTCTTCTCCTTACCGAACGCCCCCTTTTCGCCCGTCTTCCTCTCGAGCACGAAGGACTTGCTGAGCCCCCTCACCTCTATCGCATTCCCCGGGTCCATCCTATCAGCCTGAATGGTTGGGGTAACCCCATTGCGATAAAAATAGTAGCGCCCACGCGGATATTCCCGGGAATCAGACATCTGGAACTTGCCCTTCAGACCCTCTCCGCGAATCCGCCCTTGAGCCTCTGGAAGGCGTAGAACCCCGCGGTCAGGACCACGAGGGTCATGAAAATACAGGCGGCGATCTGCGTGAAGCCGGGCATCTCGCCCCAGTACACCAGGCTCTGGAAGCAATCCACGAAGTACGTCAGGGGATTGGACCAGATGATGGCGTTGAGAATGCCGGAGGTCTCGTCGGAGACGTAGAATATGGGGGTTATCCAGAACAGGAGCCAGGAGCCTAGGTCCATTAGGTGCTGCACGTCGCGCACGTACACCGTTATCGACGACAGCAGCAGGACGCATCCGACCGAGAACAGCGCCATGAGGAGTATCATCGGCACGAGGCATAGCAGGGCGAGCGGGTCGAGGTGGTGCCCGCTGAGCGCGGCCAGGAGGATTGCGGTCTCGTAAGATATGAGGAAGACCACCATCGAGCTGATGACCTGCGCCAGGACGATAAGGGAGCGGGGGAAGTACATCTTGTTGATGTAAGCCCCGTTTGCCACTATGCACCCCGCGCCCTGGGTGATGTTGGTCTTCATAAAGAAGAACGGGAACATCCCCGCGCACAGGTAGACGGCGAAGTCTTCCATCGGGTTCTGGCGGATGCCGGTGAACACCACGTAGAAGATTAGGACCGTCACGGCCGGGAAGATGAACTGCCAGGCGAAGCCGAGATAGGAGTTACGGTACCTCCCGGCGAGGTTGCGGCGGACCAGGGCGAACAGGACGCTGCGCGAGTCGTACAGCCCAAGTAATATCCCGTCGACGTAATCGAAGGTAGGGCTGGACAATGCTTTCCTCCCTCTGCTTCCGTCCTCGGTCGTTTCGGCCATCGCCAGCGAGTATGAGCACCGCCGATTAAAATGTAACCGCTGGGAAGGCCGGAGAAGAGAAGATAAGAGGATTGGTAAAAGATTTGATACTCGGGTTCAAGTAGGTCCGGTGAATCTCGTGTAAGTGTTGGTGTGGGCGTTCATCAGAATCACCAAATCGGCATCGGACATAATCACTGTTACGCTATTGCCATCCGTCCCGATGGCAAAGAAAGTTCTATGCTGAACGCAATACCCCTCCGTTTCAAATGATTGAGAAAATCCTCGTGGTTGGCGCTGGCATCTCGGGAGCCGCGCTAGCCCGCAAGACATCCGACGGGGGAAAGAGAGTGGTCGATCTCATCGACTCCCGCCCCCACGTCGCCGGCAACGCCTACGACCGCCGCACCCCCGACGGCATTATGGAGCACGTCTACGGATCGCACATATTCCACACCTCGAACGAAGAAGTCTGGCACTTCCTCAACCAATTCACGGAGTTCAACGGCTACCGCCACCGCGTCCTCGGCATGGTCGAGGGGAAGGAGATCCCCATCCCGTTCAGTTTCGAGAGCATCCGCGCATGCTTCCCCGAAGAGGACACAAGGAAGATAATCTCCAAGCTCCTGGACCGCTACGAGGAAGGCACCAAGGTCCCTATAATGGACCTCCTGAAGGAGGACGACCCCGACCTCAGGGCCCTCTCGGACTACGTCTACAAGCACGTTTTCCTCCACTACACGGAGAAGCAGTGGGGGAAGTCTCCGGACGAGATAGATGGCGCCGTCACCGCTCGCGTCCCGGTCTACGTCGGCGAATCCTGGGGATACTTCCGCGACACTTACCAGGGTATCCCCGTGGACGGCTACACCGCCATGGTGGGGAAGATGCTGGACTCCCCCAAAATACATCTGTCGCTGAACACTACCTTCGAATCGGTAAAGAACCCCGAGGAATACGACCGCATCTTCTACACCGGCCCCGTCGACGAGCTCCTCGGCTACCGCTTCGGCCCCCTCCCCTACCGTAGCGAGAGGTTCGAGGTGGAAACGCTCGACCGGGAGCACTACCAGGACAACGCTGTGGTCAACTACCCCGACGCGGAGCATGCGTTCACCAGGATCCACGAGTACAAGTACTACCTCGGTGACAAGTCCGACAGGACGGTCATCGCTAGGGAGTACCCCGAGCCCTTCGAGGTCGGGAAGAACGAGAGATACTACCCCGTCCCCTCCCCGGAGAACGAGGCCCTCCACGCCAGGTACGTGGAGGAGGCGAAAAGGGAATATCCCAACATACGGTTCCTGGGCCGTCTGGGCGATTACCGCTACTACGACATGGACAAGGCCGTCGCGAGGGTGATGGATGTCTACAGGGAGGAATTCGAACGATAAACGTGCTGGTCACGGGAGGGGACGGCTACATCGGCAGCCAATGCGTCCTCGCCCTTCTGGAGAGCGATTACCGCGTCACGGTGCTCGACAACCGCGGCACCGGGCACGAGGAGATCCCCGCGTCGATAACGCAGGACACATACAGAGGGGACTACCTCGGCTCCGTTGAGGGGGACCTCCTCGACCCAAAAGACATCGACGCCGTCATGGATGACTGCCAATTCGAGGCCGTCGTCCACTTCGCCGCCCTCTCGCAGGTCGCGGAGTCCATGCAATATCCCGGGATCTACTACCGCAACAACGTCGTCGGGACGCTCAACCTCCTCGACGCCATGAGGGAGCACGACATCGATAAGATCGTGTTCTCCTCCACCGCCGCCACCTACGGCGAGCCGGAGTACACGCCCATCGACGAGAGGCACCCGCAGCATCCGATCAACCCGTACGGCCGCAGCAAGCTGATGGTCGAGAGGATCATGGACGACTACGGCGCCGCCTACGGTCTGAGGAGCGTACGCCTCCGCTATTTCAACGTCGCCGGGGCGGACTCAGGATGCAGGGTGGGGGAGTGGCACGAGCCCGAGACCCACCTCATACCGAACATATTGAAATCCACCTTCGAGGGCGGGAAGAGGTTCCAGCTCTTCGGCGACGACTACGGCACCAGGGACGGCACATGCGTCAGGGACTACGTGAACGTAGAAGACCTGGCCGATGCGCACGTGCTCGCCCTGGAGTACCTCCTGAACGGCGGGAAGACGGATTGTTTCAACCTCGGCACGGGAGAGGGGAGCACCGTCAGAGAAGTCTTCGCGATGTGCGAGAAGGTCACCGGGAAGGAAATCCCCCTCGACGTACGCCCCCGCAGGCCGGGAGACCCCGCGACACTCGTCGCCGACGGCGCAAAGGCGAGGAAAGTGTTGGGATGGACCCCCAAACGCACCCTTGAGGACAGCATCCGCACCGCGTACGGATGGGAGATGAAGCGCAGGAGCATGCGAGATTGAAAGAGACCGTCCTGCAGCATCTGACGCTCCCGAAGGGGCTGGTCGACGGGGAGCGGGGGCTCTACGTCAGAGGATGCGAAGGGGCTTCCTTCCCTTTGCATCTGCGGGAGGGGGAGACCGCGGATTTCAGAACCCATTTCAATCTCATCCCAATCAGGAAGCTCCGGGAGCTAGCGGGGATAGACTCGATCGACCTCGTCCTCGATTTCGAGGGCGACATAGCCGTCGAGGCGTGCTTCCTCGGAGAAGCGGAGAGGACCGAGAGTCTCAGGATCCAATCGGGCGTCCCATCCCGCATCGACATCCCGGAGGGTTCCCTCCTGGGGATATCCGCTACCGCGGGGAAGAATGGCGCGACCCTCGCCGGAGGACGCTTCACCGTCCATCCGGAAAAAACGAAATATGTGAAGCTGGCACTAGTGGTCACCACCTTCCGCCATGAGAGGATCACGGAGGCCAAGGCCGCCGCGATATCCGACTTCCTCTCCGGATGCCCCGAGACTGATGGACATCTGTCCGTCATAATAGTCGACAACGGTCGCACCCTGTCCCCGGACGACGTCCCCGGATGCATATTGATCCCGAACGAGAACCTCGGCGGGAGCGGCGGCTTCGCCCGCGGGATGGTCGAAGCGATGGGGGACGGGGACGTCACGCACATCGCCCTCAACGACGACGACGCCGTGCTCGACCCGGAGGTGCTCTTCCGCACCGTCTCGTGGTTCTCCATCATACCCCCGGACAGCGGCGTATGCATCGGCGGGGCCATGCTCAACCTCGACCGTCCTACCGTC
Organism: Methanomassiliicoccaceae archaeon COG_1; assembly: GCA_028561875.1. Lineage (GTDB taxonomy): Archaea > Thermoplasmatota > Thermoplasmata > Methanomassiliicoccales > Methanomethylophilaceae > Methanomethylophilus. The sequence goes on along the minus strand of JAQQTI010000003.1, from coordinate 39,497 downwards.
GTGCACGAGGCGGGCGCCACCTACCACCAATGGTACTTCCTGTGGAACAACCACGAGATAGACGTCTCCGGGATCGACGGCAACCTGGAGCTCGACAGAAGTAAGAAGGCGGACTACTCCGGATGGTGGTACTTCGCGCTCCCGCGGGAGCTCGTAGAGAAGAATGGATATCCGCTCCCGCTCTTCTTCAAGGACGACGACGTCGAGTACGGGGTCCGCCTGGGCGCGGATGTGGAGATCATCCCCGGGATATCCGTCTGGCATCCGTCGTATCTGAGCAAATATTCCGACGTCAACGCATACTACTACGTCAGGAACATGCTTGTCCTCGGTTGCACCACGGGAGACATGACGGGAGATGACCTGGAGAGAATCTTCGACAAGCCTCTGGTGGAGGCTGCCGGGTACCGCTATCTCTCCGCGGACCTGATGCTCCGTGGCATCGAGGACTTCCTGAAGGGGCCGGATGCGGTGTTCTCCTTGATGGGAGAGGGGATGATCCAATCCGAGGACCCGGTCTTCGAAGACGGCCCGTCGGTCGAGGCGAGGCTCAGGCCGAGGAAGAGCGTCAGGACGAGGGGCAGGGCGTTCCGCATCCTCACGCTCAATGGCCTGCTGCTCCCTTCGGCAGGCGATGTCGAGACCGATTTCATCGAGACCCGTACGGAATTCTTCTACCGCGCGGGGAAGGCGGCCTACGTGAAGAATGGCAGAGGTTGCCTCTGCGAGAGGAGCCTCCGCAGAACACTGTCCATCGTTTGGAGGACGCTGCGCCTCAGATCCAAAGCGCGGAAGGCCTTCCCCCGGCTCAAAGAAGAATACGCCGATTCCCTGGAAAAATACTCCTCCAGGGAGTTCTGGAAATCCTTCTGGAAGGAACGAACCGACGTTCTACCAGACGTCCGCGCGTCTTCGGCCGGCTTCCGAATCGACCCCGAGTTTGACACCTACAAAAACTGATCTGTCATCTCGGCGGACTGATACGAGGGGCGGGTGTCGACAGAGCGGTCCGGGTTGCAGTATTTCTTTCTAGGCCTTTTTCCCTAGTCGATGTTTTTCGAGATGGTCCCCATCTCTTCATACTCCCTCTCCGTCTTGCGGCGGCAGTTTCCCGGAACGAACGTTCTGCGTACGTGACTATCGACTCGCTGCGCCTGTACGACATATACGTGGGTTGGGAGCAGTTCACGCTTATGTGCACTTATCCGAACCGAAGCCCTCGTCCATTGCAGGGACGTAACCTCTTCTGCCGTAATGTCTGATGAATGCAAGAGGAAGCCAAGACAGGTGTGATTAGCCGTCCCTAAATATATTATCCTGCGAGATGTTTCCCACGCTCATGAATGTCGCAATCGTGCCGACGACGCACAGTGCTCTGGGTCCGGGGGGCGACGGCTCCGAGGTTGAAAGCGGGGCCTGCGGCGGAAGACGGGCCGGACCCTCCCTTCCCGTCTTACCGGGACCCTTCCCCGACGTGACATCTGGAGAGAAGCCGGGGTTCGGGTCCCCGGCAGGCAACTTCGTCCTCAGTCGCGGACGGCCGGACAAGAGGGCTTCGTCATGAGCGGCGAATTTGCCGGCGTTGCCGATACGCTGTACATACCTCTCGCCGCCAGGATATACGTCAGCGAACGTTTTCCGGAGTATTTCAGAGATGACGCGGCACTGGCGTTGAAAGGCAAGGTTCCGGACGGCGCGGGGGGGAGGTCGTCCGAATACGCGATGATGGCGTCCGTCGCGAGGTACCATAACGCCGATGCTATGGAGAGGGATTTCGTCGAAAGAAACGGGCGCTGCAACATCGTCCACCTGGGTGTCGGATTGGAGACGGCGTACCTCCGCCTCTCGGAACTGGACGCCCATTTCTACGACGTGGACCTTCCGGAAGTCATAGAGCTGAGGAGGAGACTGCTCCCAGCCTCGGAAAACGAGACCCTGATCGCCGGGGACCTGTTCGACATGGGGTGGGCGGACGAGGTGGACGCCACCCTGCCCACCATGATACTGGTCCTGGGGGTGTTCCAGTATTTCACGGAAGACCGTGTGGCCGGTGCCGTGAAACGCATGAGGGGGATGTTTCCGGCGGCGGAACTCGTGTTCGATGCCACCAGCACCAAGGGCCTCAGATACGCCAACCGGTACGTAGAAAAGACCGGCAACAAATCGGCCAGGATGCACTTCGCCGTGGACGATGCGAGGGAATTCGCAGAAAAAACCGGAACGGGATTGGAAGAGTGCAGGAACTTCTTCGAGGATGCGCGCAGGATGCTGGGGAAGAAACTGGGAATCTACACCCGCGTGGCGATGAGGGTCGTCGACCGGAACGGGCACACGAAGATCGTTCGCCTGCGCCTGCGACCTGCCGCTTGCCGAAAGCCATACGCCCTTAAGGTCGTTCGAATCGGCACAGTTGTGCTCAATACGTCGATGCCTTTGGTGTAATGACCGTTCCATGATCCAGTCTATGACGTTCTCGACCGTTATCCCATCCGGAGGAGTGCTCCTCGGCCGTCTCGAGGAGCCTCCTCCCCCTGACGTCGTATCCGTACGCGCGGTAGAACAGGTGATGTGATTTTACACGGTACAACGGCTGACACTTGCGTGCTGCTCCCCTCCCGGGTCTTCAGCCCCCTCCCGCTGGCATTCGGCGGCGCGCCGCAGGGTAGGGCGCGATCGGGAACGAGGCGAGCCTTTTAACCGTATAGCGGATACGCTCGTCGCTATGAATGGGATTGTCCCCGCCGGCGGAGATGGCGGCAGGCCGCGCCCCGCGAGCCGGCGGACCTCCGTTATCCCCCTCCCGGCCTGCGACAGGCCGGTGGCCCGCTACGGGCGCATCGGGAAGACGGCGCGTGGGGAAGTCCGATGAACGTAGGGGAGTGGATATTCGACCTGTTCGGGAGCGACGGGGCCGCCGGCCTGCTCCTCGTGATCTTCCTGATTTTCCTCCTCGACGCGTTCGTGGTCCCGACCCTGCCCGAGCTGTTCTTCGTCCTGGCCTACTTGGCGAACACGGACAACGCCTACGGCTCCGACGCGCTGTGGGGCTGCGATCTGCTGCTCATGGCGGTTCTCGCGGAGACGATTGGCATAATGTCGCTGTACTGCGTCGTGAAGCGCGTGCGCATCCCGAAGAGGATGGAGAGGCTGGTGGGGACGTACACGGGATTCCTCGTCCTCGGGGACGAGAGGCTCCTCCTGCTCAACAGGGTCGCGCCGATGATCCCCTTCGCCGGCGCGTTCATCGCTATCGCAAAATGGGACATCAGAAGATCCCTGGCCTACGTGATTGCCGGATGCATCGCCAAATACGGTTCCATAGCTCTGCTCAGCGACTTCTTCAAGGGGTTCTTCGGCTCGGACCAGGCGCAGCTGTTCACGATCGTCATGATCTTCGCGGTGATCGGCATCAGCATGGCGCTGTCGTTCATCCTGAAAAGGAGGCACGGCATCGGAGAAGGGGGGGCGCGGCGACCCGGCCCGGGCCCGCTGTGCAAGCCGACAGCCCAGGGCCCCGCGACTCCGAATCGGGACGGTTGGATTACCGGTCCGATCCGCGTCGGCGAACGAAACAATATATCCTATGGAAATATCCGAAAAAAACGATTACAGTGGTGCAAATGCCCGGTACGCTTGCTGTCGTGATACCCACCTACAACGAGGAAAGAAACATCGCCAGAATGGCCAGGGCCATAAGGGAGGCCTACCCCGAGTTCCGCATACTCTTCATGGACGACAACTCCACCGACCGCAGCAGGGAGCTTATCGAGGGGCTGGATGACCCTCTCACAAAGATCTGCGTCAGGGAGCGGGAGGGAAGGGGGCTCGCCGCCTCCGTCATGCAGGGCTTCGCCCTTGCCGACACCGATTACGCCGTCTGCATGGACTGCGACTTCCAACACCCCATCGCCACGCTCAAGGACATCTACGACCAGCTCGAGGCGGGCGCGGACCTCTGCGTCGGCGCGAGGACGTCAAGGATGGCCATGGGCCTCGTCAGGACCTCGGGCTCGATGGCGTTCGAGCTCTTCTGCAAAATCGCGCTGAGGATCCACGGCAAGCAGACCACCAAGGACCTCATGTCCGGCCTCTTCGGCCTCAGATGCGACGTGTTCCGCCCCATCATCGAGAAGAACTGGGACGATATGGAGCTCCAGGGATGGAAGGTCCTTGTCGACCTCCTGAAGCACTGCGACAGGAGGCTCGACGTCCGCTATGCCTATTATAAGTTCGAGGCCAGGGCCGAGGGCGAGTCGCACCTCAGCAACAAGGTCCCCATCATGACTCTTCACCAGCTGTGGGGCTTCGGGAGGTTCTGCTCGAAGGTACTCTGCAAGGTATACCGCGTGGACTACTACGAGATGTACCCGAAGGAGAGGAAGCACGGTGACTGATTCCGGGGGCGGGACGAGGCGCACGGGGCCCAGGCAGGGTTCCGTGCTCGGCATGTTCGGCGAGCTTTCGGACTACCGCTCGATGATCTCCAACCTCGTGAGGAGGGAGATCCGCGGGAGGTACAAGGGATCCGTCCTCGGGTTCCTCTGGAACTTCATCACCCCGCTCATCCAGATCGTCGTGTACCTCATCGTGTTCACGGTCATCTTCGACCCCGACCTCGATAACTATGCCATCTACCTGATTTCGGGGATGGTCATCTGGATCTGGTTCTCGGAATCGATGTCCGAGGGATCGGGCACGATAGTCGCCAACGCCGACATGCTGAAGAAGATCTACTTCCCGCACGTCGTCCTACCCCTCTCGACCGTGCTGTCGAAGATGGTGAACTTCCTGATCATGGTGGCGATGTTCTTCGTCATCCTAGCGGCCACCGGATACGGGGTATCGGTTTACGCATTGCTCTTCCTCCCGGTGGCGATAGGCATCGCCTTCGTATTCATCTCCGGGCTGACGTTCATGCTCTCGGCGCTGAACGCTTACCTCCGCGACGTTCAGTACATAGTCTCCGTACTGCTGATGGCATGGATCTGGATCACGCCGATCATGTACGAGATGAAGACGTTCGGCAACGCCTTCGTCGACACGATCCTCTCGCTCAACCCGATGACGTACTTCGTCGAGATGTTCCACGACATCTTCTACTGGAGGGTCGTGCCCGGCATCGACACGGTCCTGATGTGTTGCGCGCTCGCCGCCGCATTACTCGCCGTCGGCATCGCCGTCTTCAGGTACCTCGAGAAGGACTTCGCGGAGGTGCTCTGATGGACGACCCCGGGAACGCCATCGAGGTGAGGCGCCTTTGCAAGCGCTTCAACACGCACCGCAGAAGCAACTCGCTGAAGGACCTCGTCGTCTACCACGAGAGGAGGGACGATACCCGGGTGCGCGAGGTGCTGCACGACGTCTCCTTCTCCGTCCCTAAGGGCGGAGTGCTCGGCATCATCGGCCGCAACGGCTCTGGCAAGAGCACCATGCTCAAGCTGCTCACTAGAATCCTCCGCCCCAACGAAGGGACGGTGGAGACCGATGGCAAGATCGCCTGCCTCATCGAGCTCGGTGCGGGTTTCCACCCCGATATGACCGGGCGCGAGAACATATACATCAACGCCTCCATCTTCGGAATCCCCAAGGGCGTCATCGACGAACGCTTCGACGACATAGTGGAATTCTCCGGGATCGGCGAGTTCATCGACGAGAGGATCAGGAACTACTCGTCGGGCATGTACCTCAGGCTCGCGTTCTCTGTCGCCATCAACGTCGACGCCGACATACTCCTGGTCGACGAGATCCTCACCGTCGGGGACATCCAATTCCAGAAGAAGTGCATGGACCGGCTCAAGGCCTTCCGCGACGCGGGAGGCACCATCGTGCTCGTCACGCACAACATCGAGCAGACCACCGACATCTGCGACAACATCATATGGCTTGATGACGGTAGAGTGAGAGAGGAGGGCGCCGCCGCAGAGGTCTGCGCCCACTACAAAGAAGCCATGCTCGGCCCCGGCGCGGAGGGCACATGATGAGCGGCTCGGAATACGGGGAAGACTACTGGAGGTCCGAGGCGGAGGAGATGGAGCGGCTCCTCAAGGCCCGGAACGAGGCGTACCGCACAGCGACGGCTGTACCGAGCTACGCCCCCGCATCCCGCATGGCTACCGCCAGGAGCTACGTCTACGCGTTCAGGTCCATCGTCAAGACCGAGGGGCTCCGCTGCGCCGTGAGGACGGCGCTTCAGTTCGCGACCGAGAGAATCACCAGGAAACCGAGGGCCAAACGAGGGCGGCGACATGGAGATACGCATCCTGAATATCATGAACTACATGTCCTGCCCGCCGAACTCAGGCGGGTTGCTGAGGATTCTCGGCCCCCTCTACAAGATGCCCCTGGATAGCGGGATAAGGTTCGACATCCTGTTCTCCACCTACAACTCCACCTATGCGAGAAAGAACGAGGAGGCCCTGAAGCGCATCCCGGTCGTGGACAGAGCCGTCGGCGTCGTGTGCAGAGGGTACATGCACTCCTACGGCGGTATGCCCTCCGGCATGCCCCTGGACGTCTGGGAGACCATGAGCGAGGAGCTCCTCGACAGGGCGAGCGAGATGGCGGGGGAGAACCGCTACGACATCATCCAAATCGAGCACTCGCAGATGTCGTGGATCGTCCCCGCCCTGCGCCTCGCCAGCCCGGAATCCGCCTTCGTGCTGGACTCCCACAACGTCGAGCACATGGTCTACGCCCGCTGGAGAGAGTACGTGGAGGGCGACGAGCTGGAGAGGGTCGAGGCCCGCCGCGTTGCGCTCCGCGAATGGGAGCTTAAGGTGTGGAGATGGTACGACGCCGCCTTCACCGTCTCCACCGTCGAGGAGGGACTCCTCCGCGAGGGAGGGGTGGAGAACGTTTACGTCGTGCCCACCGGCGGCGGGGTCGACATCGGAAAGTACGCCCCCGCCGGGGGCCACGAGGAGACCACCGACCTCCTCTACATCGGCACCATGAACTGGTTCCCAAACGCGCAGGGGCTGGTGTGGTTCATCGACGAGGCCCTGCCGCTGATCCGCAAAAAGCGCCCGGGGACCGGCATGGTCATCGTCGGCTCCGGGCAGCCCGCCCCGCACCTGCTGGAGGCCTGCAGGTCTCACAACGTGAAGTTCGTTGGATTCCAGAAGGACGACGTCGCGTTCTTCCACCGTTCGAAAGTGTTCGTAGTGCCGCTGTGGATCGGCGCGGGCGCGAGGGTTAAGATCCTCACCGCCTGGGCGGCCGGCATACCAGTGGTCTCCACCACGTTCGGGGCGGAGGGACTCGGGGCCGTCGACGGCAAGAACATCAGGCTCGCCGACGACCCCGCCGCGTTCGCGGAAGCCGTACTCGGCCTCCTCGACGACCCCGGCGAGAGGGAGAGGATCTCCAGAAACGCCAGCGAGCACGTCCTCGGGTACTCCTCGGACCGCTGCGTGAACCTCCTCGTCGACGCCTACCGCGAGATCGCCGCGAAGAGGAGGGGTCGAGGTCGTCTCCGGCCTCCCCGCCCCTCTTGCGGAAGACCATGTATTTGCTGAGCAGGTAGTTCAGAACGATCTCCACTCCGGACACTGCGATCCTCGCCGGGAACCCGTCTACCCCGAAGAGGCCCTGGTTCATGCCGAGGTCGTAGAGGATCGGGAAGCTGACGATCGCGATGGCCCCGGTGACTACCCTCGACGCCGCGAACCCCGCGGACTCCCGCGCCACCCGCATAGCGGCGAGGGACTTGCTGTTGAAGACGTAGAGCTTGTTGACGACGAAAGCGAAGGCGACGCCGATCACCCACGACGCGGCGTTGCTGAGGGCTGGTTCGACGCCGGCGAGCACGAGCAGGGCGTAGGAGGACCACGTCACGACGACGTTCATCGCCCCGAAGAACAGGTAGCGCATGGGCTCCCCGTGTGCTCCGTAGAACACCCTGCCGATGAGACCGCGAAGAAAAGCCATCGCATGCCCGAACCGATAGGTCTTAGATAAACTAGGCGGAAACCCCCGCACCGTCGGTACGGCACGAGCCTGTAGACGTTGACCGGATACTTAGCCAGGCTGCCGCCCTCGTGGACCGGCTCGTAGCCGTATCCCGCATCGGAGAGCCTCTTCCCCATCCGCTCGTCCATCCCCCTCTCCAGGATGAGCCAGTTCTGGGCCCCAGGATCCAGCATGTCCGGCGAGAACGGTTTCCACATGAACACGTCGTACGTGGTCCCCGGGTAATAGTACTGGACCTCCGGCCATTTGAGGGCGTCGGTGATTATGTGGTCCCCCTCGGATATGCCGCGGGTGGCCTTCAGAGTCTCGTCCGTCTCGACGGCGCCCCTGTAGTCGTCCACGGCGAAATACGCATAGGCGGGGGCGAAAAACACGATGAGGACGCACACCACGATTTTTAGGAGCCTCATGCCCACCTTGAATTTGAAGATGGCCATTCCGAGCATGAGCCAGGCTGCGACCGTCGCAGGGTAGAGGTACCGGAAGGTGAACAGAGGACGGATGACGATGGACGCGGCGTAGCCGACGATTATCGTCCCGAACACGCAGAAGGCGCAGACCATGAGGAACATCCCGTCCCCCGTCGGCCTCTCCTCCCCTTCCGGGCGGTCGAGCATCCCTCTGCGGATCAGGTCCCCCCTGCCGAATTCGCCGTAGAGGGCGATCAGCACTATGGCCAGGAAGAAGAACGCCGGAGCGAGGAGCAGTTCCTCCCTGGAACCGAACACGTACCCGAGCATCTGGAAAACGTCGGGCACCGAGGTGATCCAGAACGAGTCGGGGACGTCCCCGAGCATCGACAGGCCCATGAATAACATCGGCGAGCACCCCGCCAGGAAGACCGCCAGGCCCAGCAGCGAGCGCCTGACGACTTCCCTCTTCCACAGGAATCCCGCGACAAGAAGGGCGAGCACGATCATGGCGGCAGACACGATGCAGTAGAAATGGGTGTAGGACGCGAGCACCGCGTACAGGCCCAGCAGCAGAGCGTCGCGGTAACCGGGCCGCCCCCCGACGTTGATCACGCCGTGCGCGTGGATTAGGCAGAGAAGCGTGAAGAACATCCCCCATTCGTACATGCGCACCTCCACAGCGAAGACGTATGCCGCGGGCAGGACGGAGGCGCAGAGCATGACGATGAGCGCCGTCGCGTTCCCGAACCTTTCCCTGACCAGCGTCAGGCAAGCGATGATGGTCAGCAGGTACGGTATGAACGATGTGAGGTGGAAAACCAACGGCGTGTGCCCGAAGACGTCGGCCATCGCCTTGGCGAAGAAGTAGTACAGCGGCGGGTGGAGGTCGCTGTTCCTGAGGTACTCTATGATCTCGGAGTACGACTTGTCGGTGGCAAGGATGGAGTAACACTCATCGAGCCAGAAGCTGTTGTCGAATATACGCAGCGAGGTCAGGAGCACGAGTATCACGGCCAGGGTCGTGAGGCCCCTCGTCTCCAGGATGTGCTGGAAGCTGAACTTCAATGATTCGCCCTCGGGTTTTACGCCTGCCTTCCGGCTTGGCCTCCAGCAGGTAGTCCTTGTAGATGTTCAGCGGGAACCCGCGGCACCCCGTGCGCTGGTCCTCGAGCGGTGGCGTCATGTAATCGCCGAACTCGGTGGTCAGCATGCGGTCAGCTTCCGCCGGTATCGGCGTTTCGGTATCCTCGAACGGTATCCTCCTCGGCTCCCCGTACCACCCCCGCGGAAACAGCTCGCTGTGAAATTTCGTGGTGAGCACCGCCGTGCAGTCGGTGTTTGGCTCGGGCAGCATGGACAGGACGCGCTTCAGCGAGTCGGGGGCCGTCAGCATCGCCCTGTATCCGCGGAGCGAGCCCATGAGGTCGAGGGTGGTGAGCGTTATGTGAATCCCCCAAGCGGCGAAGAACGCGAAGAACCTCCTCGCCCTCCCTTGCGGGTATCTGATGATCGGGAATATGTCTATGAACGGAGCGGTACCGTCCCTCAGAGCCAGCTCGAAACCGGGCCCGCGGTAGACCAGGTGCGGATGGGTGTCCCCGAGGGGGCGGTGATAGAAGTATTTCGAAGGATCCAATTCGGATTTGACGGCCTCTTCTATTGCCGGCAGGTCTTCCTCCCAGACGGCGATGTCCAGGTCGTCGTCCCAGGGGATGAAACCGCGGTGGCGCAAAGCGCCTATCGCGGTGCCGTAGACGGCATAGTGCACTATGCCGTGCCTGTCGAGGGCGCCCGTCAGGTCCTTGTACATCTCCAGAAGCTCACGTTGCCTGCCGTTCGTGGTCCCAGCCCAGGCGGTCAAAGAGTATATATCTACTATATGGTTTGCATTCGCCAACACCCTACCCAGAGGCTTGAGATGCTGTACGTCGATCCCAATGTTAAAAGGACATTCCGCAAGAGCCAGCCGGAAGGCAGGGCGCCGTTCGTAAGGCTGGACCAGAACGAGAACCCCGACGGGGTGCCAGAATGGCTCTTCGACGAGGCCATGTCGCAGATCACCCCCGCGACGCTCTCGATGTACCCCGAGGAGGGGCCCCTCCACCGCAAGTACGCCAAGCTCCTCGGCCTGGGAGAGGAGAACGTCTGCCTCACCGACGGCAGCCTCGTCGGCATGGGCTACCTCGTGAAGGTCTTTGGCGAGCCCGGCAAGGACATTGTCTTCGTGAACCCCACCTTCAACATGTACGGCGTGTTCGCAAGCCTCAACGGGCTCAACGCCAGACCTGTTCCCTACAGGGGCGGATTCAGGATGGACATCGGCGACATCCTCGATGCCATCGGCGAAAGGACGAGCATCGTCGTCCTCGTGAACCCCAACATGCCCATCGGCAACGTGTACAGCGAGGAGGAGATTGTCTCCGTCATCAAGAAGGCCGAGGAGTACGGCGCGTTGGTGATCGTCGACGAGGCCTACCACTACTTCTACGAGGGCACCTCGGTGGGACTCGTGAAGAGATACGATAACCTCGCGGTGCTTAGGACGTTCTCGAAGATGCTTGCCATCACCGGCCTGAGGCTGGGCGCGGTAATCTCCTGCAGGGAGAACATCCATCACATAAGCAACTGGAGGCCGCACTACACCATAAGCGCGGTCACCCTGAGGTTCGGCGAGGCCATCGTCGACCACCACGACAGGCTCGTGGAGGAGCAGTCCCGGACGTTCGCCGAGGGCCGCGACTACGTCCTCGGGTGGCTCAATGACCACGACTACGAGACCATACCCAGCAGCGGATGTTTCGTCTGCCTGCGGACGAAGCACCGCACCGCGGAGTACGTGACCTCCGAGCTCCGTAGGAGGAACATCCTGATCCTCTGCGGCTCCGGCCCCCTCGAGGGCTACCTGCGTCTCTCCGTCTGCGGCGTTCGGTACATGAGGGCTTTCACCGACGCCCTCGCGGAGATTGACACGGAGACCGATGCATGAACACCACCGCGGTCATCCTCGCGGGCGGGGTCGGCAAGAGGATGGGCGCCGACCGCCCCAAGCAGTTCCTGGAAATCAGAGGGAAGCCGATCATCGCGCACACCATCGAGAACTTCCAGCGGAACTCCAACGTTGACGCCGTCGTCGTGGTGTGCGTCGAAGATTGGATCGGCCGCCTGGAGGGAATAGTCGCGGAGTACGGCCTCGATAAGGTCGAGGCCATCGTGCCCGGAGGGGAGACCTCCCACGACTCGACCCGCAACGGGATGTTCTTCCTCAGGGGGAGGCTGGGGGAGGGGGACTACGTCATCATCCATGACGCCGCACGCCCCATACTCCCGCAGGCCGCCATCGACGAGATGATGAGGGTCGCTAGGGAGCACGGCAACGCGTCCCTCGCCATCCCCTGCTACGAGACCATCATATACACCGAGGACCAGCTCTCCGGCGTGAAAGAGCTCGACAGGAACAGCCTCATGCGCGTGCAGACGCCTCAGGCCTACGGATACAACGACCTCCTCTCCCTCTACGACAGGGCGGAGTCCGAGGACCGGCACGACTTCATCTACGCCGACCTCCTGGCCATCCACTACGGCCGCCGCGTCTACTTCTCGAAGGGGTTCGCCAACAACATCAAGGTCACGAAGCAGGAGGACATCCCACTCTGCGAATCGCTGATGGAGTTCTCGGAGGACCAGCTCTTCAATCTCTGATCCGGTCGATCCTCTCGACCCGCGCCCCGTCGGGATGGAACACGAACACGCTGTCGGCCATGCCGACGAACAAGCCACATTCCACGACGCCGGGGATGCGGTCAATCTCCGATTGCATCCCCTCCGGATCGCTTATACCGCCGAAGAGGCAGTCGCATATCAGGTTCCCGCCGTCGGTGACGAACACCCCGCCGCCTCCCATCCTGAGTGCGGGCTTGCACCCCAGCGCACGGAGCCTCTCCACCGTGCGCGAATGGCCGTACCTGCAGATCTCCACGGGGAGGGGGGCCCTCGTGCCCAGGTGGCTCACGAGCTTAATGTCGTCGACGATTATCGCCTCGACATCCGAGATTGAGGCGAGGATCTTCTCGCGGAGCAGCGCGCCGCCGAGTCCCTTCACCATGTTCAGTTCGGGGTCGACCTCGTCCGCCCCGTCGAAGGTGACGTCGACGCGATCGACGGAATCGATGTCCACCAAGTCTAGCCCCCTCGAACGCGCATACCCCTCGGTGGCGACCGATGACGCTACACACTCGAAGGACGCGCCCGCTGCCGCCATCTCCGCGATGCGGTCCACGGCATAGTTCGCGGCGTTGCCGGTCCCCAGCCCTAGGACCATGCCCCCCCGTGCGAGACTGTCGACCGCCGTAGCGGAAGCGGGCCTCTTCAGCTCCCACGGCCTGAGCTCGCTCATACGGCGTGTGATGCACCGCGCGCATAATGAAGTTTCTGCCGGACGATGCACCGAACATCATAGTACCAGACGCGGGAATCGCCTCTTCGCAATATTTTATAATGGTTAAAGGATGCCGAAACTGATCATATGTCGGACATTGAGGTTACGGTCGGCATATGCGCCTACAACGAGGCGCAAATCATCGGGAAGTCGATCGAGTCCATCTACGCGCAGAAGCTCTCGGGGATCTCCGTAAAGGAGGTCATCGTGGTATCGAGCGGCAGCGACGACGGCACCGACGACATCGTCATGGGCCTCGCCGGAACGCACCCGAACCTCCGCCTCATCAGGCAGGAGAAGAGGGAGGGCAAGAACTCCGCCATCAACTGCTACCTCGACAGCAAGACCTGCGACATCGTCGTCATGCTCAACGCCGACAACGTCTTCGGGAGCGACGAATCCCTGCAGAAGCTCGTGGAGCCCTTCCGCGACCCGCAGGTCGGCATCACCGGCGGACGCCCAGTACCCACCAACCCCATGGACGACCGGGTCGGGTACGGCGTGCACATGGTATGGTCTCTGCACCACAGCCTCGCGACAATCTACCCCAAGATCGGCGAGCTAATCGCCTTCCGCGACATCGGCACCCGCCTCTCCACTGACATGCAGTCCGACGAGGACATCATCAGAATGGGACTCGAGCGCGCCGGCTACAGGTGCGTCTACGTGCCCGACAGCATCATCCTCAATCACGGCCCGGAGACCCTCGGGGATTTCGAGAAGCAGAGACTCCGCGTGAACATCGGCGAGTGCACGATGAAGAAGATGTACGACTACGACATCCCCACATGGAACAGGAAGTACCTCGCGAAGGCCATGTTCAGGCTCCTACGGGAGCTTCCCCCACACCCGATCTGGCTGGTCCAGAACATCATGCTCGAGCTGAGGTGCCGCAGACAGGCGCGGAAGCATGTCGCGGAAGGCGGTGACAACATGAGCGTGTGGGACCGCATCGACTCGACGAAGAAACTCCGATCGGGCAGGCCCCGCCGGTTTCCTCGCCTCGACCATCCTGGTGAGGTACCCCATTAGCCTCCTGTTGAACAGGACGACGAAAATCGCCACCACTCCGACGTACTGCACCGTGCTGCCGAGTATGAACTGCATGTTCCACGGCGTGAACGGCCCGGCGCCCGCGTTCCAAACGTCATAGTAATGCGTGAGCGAACTCACGTCAATCCAGCCTGTGTAGACGGCGACCGGCAACAGATTGGTGCACAGCGAGACGGTGAGTAAGATCATCGCGCCGATTGACAGGATCCACCAACAGAGCACCAGCTTCGGCTTCGCGATGGCGGCGTAGCACGCGAGCAACGGGATGACGACCACGAGGTACTGCGTCGCCGGCGGGAACAGCATGCAGAGTGAGACCATTATCAGCGAGTACTTCACGAAATTGATATCCAGATCCTCCGCGGAGCTCTTGTACACAAGCTTGCCGACTAGGAATGACACGATGAGGACCACGGTGTAGGCCAGTATGCGGAACGCCCCGACCAGCATGCTCTTGATGGACGAGCCCCACGAGAACCCGATGCGGTCGGTGATGAACCTGAAGCAGTCTCCTACGGTGCCCTCCAGGATCTGCGGGATGAGCAGGATGACGGCGACGGCGACGGCTCCGGCGATTGCCAGGCCCACCTCCCTCGTCATATCCGCACGATCCCCCTTGTGCTTGGCGAGGATGTAGCCGCCGATAGTGAAGAGGACGAACACGGGGAAGAACTTGGTCAGCACCGCGGTCATCAGGCAGGCCCCGCCGGAGAATGCCCTACCGCGGATCACGAGCACGATTGAGAGCATCATGAAGACCGCGGAGATCGTGTCGGGCATGCCGATGATTGCCGTCGAGCCGATGACCGTCGCGGAGAGGAACACGAGGGCGAAGGCGTAGGTGGCGCGCCTCTTCCCCCGCCCGAGGTCGATGACAAGAACGTAGGAAAGCCATGCGAGGACCAGGTCGCACATGACGAGCGGGATTTTCGTGAGGTAGTTGAAGGCGAGCGACGTGATTGTCGCCGTGGTCTGATGCGGGCCGCCCTCGAAGTACGCGACCTCGGCCACCCTCCGCGCCGCCTCGCCGATGTCCAAGAACGCGTTCTGGAACCCGTTGATGAAGCCCAGGACGTAACCCCACACCGGCGAGTAGAAGTAGCCGTCGAGCCCGTACAGCCCCTCGCCGGCGTTGATGTTCCGGACCACCAGCGCCCAGTAGTCGGAGTCGTACACCATGGCGAGGGCCATGATTGCGAACCTGAGGACGAGCCCTATGACGATGACCGCGGCGAGCGTATGCTTGAACTCGCCGAGGCGGCCCTTTAGGCCGACGTACCAACCGGGGGCCTTGATACGGTCAAGCCGCATGGTACCTCTTCCCGTAGTGCTGGTACGTCCCGCCCATGAATATGTACAGCGTGGCGTCCTTAGACCCGCATTCCATCTCGCCGTGGACCGTCCCGCGGACGACGCTCCCCGTCCGGTAATCGAGCAACTCGCTGTCGTACGTGAGGCCGGAGGCGATTACCTGCCCCAGATCGTCAAGGGGCTCGTATTGATCCCCTCCGGAGAACACGCCGATCATACCGGCACCGAAGCGCAGCAGCGTGGCGCTGCAGTACCCGCCGTACGAGTACCCGAAACCGTGCCCCACGCCGCGGAGCCCGAAGAGGGCGCCGGTGTTCTTCAGCCTGAGCGCGTCGGTGAACGCGTCCACCTTCTCGTCGGCGGTCTCGTCCTCCCTGCACATGACCCCGGACTTCCCGAAGAAGAGCTCCTCGGACCCGGCCACCTCCTCCAGGCGCTTCCCGTCGACATAGAACCTACCCATCTCGGAGCCGAGCCAGTAGACGGCCCCCCCGGCTTTTATCCACTGCACGAAGAGGTCGTCGGCGGAGCCCGCGTAAACCGACGAGGGCAGGGCGTAGCTCGTCACGACGAGGCCGAAGTCGTACCCTGACTCGAGCAAGGGCCTGAGCCCTCCGGAGCTGATGGTGTTCACGTGACGGATGCCGCGGAAGGCCAGGTTCTTCTCGATCTGCTCCGCCGCCTCCCTCTGATTTATGCGGTAGGGCGACACCCCCTCCCGTTCCATGCGGTCGCAGGCGTCATCGTAGAATTGGCTGTACGTGTCGTCGACGTAGATGAAAAAGCGCTCCGGGACTTTGTACGCGCCGGCACCGATGAGCACCGCGGAGTAGAAGTCTGAGCCGCCGGAGGATATGCTGTATCTGACAGAGCTGGCATCCCACTCCGCATCGCTACCGCGGTCCACCTCGGCCCCGTACGTGAAATACTCGCCGGCGATGACCACGGCCATCAGGGCGACGGCTACGACCGCCACCATGTCTGTCTTGAACCGCATCCTGCCGACGAGACGCCGCTCTTCGTATTAAATATGCGCACGGGCAAGGGGCTCAGGTCAAATACGGATACGCTCTTCCCCTTAACGATGAAGGTCGTGCTTCTTTGTAGCTGGGGGGGGCATCTGCAGGAGATGCTCGACCTCAGGGGCGCATGGGGCCCGTACGACTACCGCTTCATAACCTACCGCAGCGAGCGCACCAGGGGTATGGACGAGCCCCTGCTGCTCATCGAGCCCCCGTGGAACAGCATCCCGGGGTTCCTCTGGGGCCTGATGCGCGCGGCCAAAAGCCTCCTCTTCGACAGGCCCGGCGTGCTCATCAGCACCGGCATGGGCTGGACGGACATCTTCCTCTTCCCGCTCTGCAGGCTCATCGGCGTGTACTCGATCTACATCGAGTCTGGCGCCAACGTCGATTACGTATCCGGCACCGCGAGAATCGTCAGGAAGTTCGCCGACCGCTTCATCGTGAAGTGGGAGGGCCTCGCCGAGGAAATCGGCGCCGAGTACCACGGGGGGATATTCTGATACTCGTCACGATCGGCATGAACGACGCGCCGTACCTGCCCCTCTTCGAGGCGATGGACGGCCTCGCGCCCTCCCTCGGCGAAGAGGTCGTCATGCAGGTCGGCCCCTCAGGGTTCGAGGGGAAGAATTCCCGGTGCTTCCGCTACCTCCCCGAGGACGAGATGCAGGCCGTCTTCGACCGCGCGGGGCTCATCGTCTGTCACGCCGGGATAGGCACCATACTCAACGGCATGGATCGCAACATCCCCCTCGTCCTCGTCCCGCGCTGCGTCGTCAGGCCCGGGGCGGAAACCGACCAGCAGATGACCGTGGCCAGGAAGGTCGAGGCCCTGGGCAGGGGGGTCGTCGTGGAGACTCTGGACGGCCTCGGGGCGGGGATCGCCAGGGGCAGGGCGCTGGAGTTCGGGCCATACGAGAGGGACACCTCGCTCTGCGATTTCCTGTCCGACCTCCTCAGGGAGCGCGCGGGCCTCGTCTGAGAAGGGGCCGGAAAACCTTCACCAGGAACTCCGGCATGAATGTGGCGACCATCTCCTTCTCGCTCTCCTTCATCATCCTCGACAGGACGAACATGTAGGCTCCGAACAGGATCAGGAAAACGGCGATGATGGGGGCCCACTGCCCGGGCAGGTCTACGAAACGGGACATGGCATAGAACACGGCGCACAGGAAGGCCATCGCCATATAACCGAACGCGACGGGTTTCGCCAGAGAGAACCTCTCGAAACCGGTGATCCTCTCGTTGAAGACGATGGTCGCTATGGTGTAGGCCGCCATGCTCGCCGCCCAGACCGCCGTCACACCCTTCACGCCCCAGTCGGTGTACCACGTAACGCAGACCGAGAGGGTGACATTGACCACGCCGAACAACACGGTGTACTTCGCGAGCTCCTTCACCTTCAGGTAGACCTCCGGCAGCGACTGCAGCATAGTCGCCGCACAGTACGCGACATCGGGCAGCAGCGCTATCACCACCAGCTCCTGCAGGTTGTACGGGTCCTCCGTGTACCTCGAACCCACCCACGCCGTGAGGATCTCCGGCGAGAATACTATCACGAACGCCACCGGCATCGCGAACAGGAACGCCACGAACTTCATGCCCGTACGCACGAGCTTGTAGAGCTGCTTGTAGTCCTTCTTCGCATAGCAGATGTACACGAGCGGGTCGAAGGCGGCGGTCACCGAATAGCATGCGGTGTGAATCATGGAGATGAGGGAGGAGATGATCGAGAACCCTCCGCTGTACTCCGCGCCGAGGTACATGTTGATGATGACCAGCGAGGCCTGGATGTACAGCATGTTGCCGATCCTGATAACGACAGTCCAGGTCCCCAGGTTGCTCATCTTCTTGAACTGCTTCCTGTCGTAGTCGCGGTAGCGCAGCGAGAGCTGAGGGTAGCTGCGCTTGGCGAGGAGGCAGATGATTATGAACAGCAGCATAGACGACAGCAGGTACGACACGCCGACCGTCACCAAGGAAGGGGTGTCGAAGGTGAAGAGGAAGAAGATCAGCCCGACCTGGACAAGGGTGTATGCGAGCCTCGCGAGGTAGAGCTGGTACAGGTTGTTGAAGGCGTTGAACACCGACGTGAGCGCCGACGTCACCGCGACGATCATCGACGAGGCGAAGATCAGCAGGAACATCATGCGGACGTCGGCGTAGCTGTTATCCGAGACGCCGAAGATCTCCGGGGACAGGTACGCCAGGAGCAGGACGATCGGCATGATGACAAGGCAGGCGCGGACGAGGCCGTAGAAAGCGGTGCTGATCGTCCGCGAGGCGTTGGGCTCGTTGTGTATCGCCAATGTGGCGTAGCGCGAGCAGGCGATCCCGAGGGAGTCCGCGAGGATCATCACGTACGACGTCATCGTCGTGGCGAGGGGGATTATGCCGTACGTCGCAAGGCCGAGGCTGTCGAGATAGAACGGGACCAGCAGGATGCCCACTAGAGCCATCACCGCGGTGCGCGCCACGTTGACCGCGGCGTTGAGCGGAGTCCTCGTCCGGAATGATTTGTCCCCGACCATCTAGGTTCACACGGCTTAGAGCGAAGAGAGACAGCACCTGGAGGATATAACCGTATTGGGCCGGTTGGCCAGTGCAAATCTGCCAACGTGCAGCAGGAGCGAACAATTTATCGCTACGACGCGGATGACACCCGCATGAACGAGATCCAGGAGGGGCTCCTCGAAATGATGGTCGACGTCGACGCCGCGCTCAGGAAGGGCGGGGTGTTCTACTCCCTGGACTGCGGTACCGCCATCGGCGCCGTCAGGCACCGCGGCTTCATACCATGGGATGACGACATCGACATCGTCATAAAGGACTCGGAGGAGGGGAGGTTCGTCAAGGCGCTCGAGAAGCATCTCCCGCCCGGGAAGTACTTCCTGCAGAGGCCCCTCAGCGTGGATTGGGCCAACTCGTTCTACAAGATCAAGATGAACCACACCACGGCTATAGAGGAGGGGCACATCCACACCCGCATGCACCAGGGCCTCTTCATCGACGTCTTCCTCGCCCGCGACTACCCCGACTCCGGGCCGAGGAGGAGGGTCTACAACCTCCTCATGGCGGCGCAGAGGGGAGTGCGCCGCATCAGCTTCCACAACTACGGGAGGCCGGAGCGCGACCGCCTGCAGGCGCAGATTGACAAAATCCACAGGTTCGTCATACGTATGATGTACTGGGTCTGCGAGGATGACTGCCGTTCGTGCCGCACCGACTACGCCGCCGACAAGGTTCCTTTCGTCCTCCCCAAGTCATCCCTCGAGGAGACCGTCGAGGTGGACTTCGAGGGACGCTCGTTCAGGCTCTTGAAGAACTATGACGAGAGGCTCACGCAGATGTTCGGCGACTACATGGCACCGCCCCCCGAGGGGGAGCGTGCCGGCGGGCACATACTCGCCTACAGCAGGACCGAGGATTACACCGTGTGGCTGGAAGAGCACACTGACGGATGCCCGGCTCGCTCCTGATGCGTGCCAGGCAGCATCCTGAAGAACGCGGCGTACCTGTTCGCCGCGCCGGCCAGGTATGCGATTCCGTAGAAGAGGATGAACAGATCGAGCCTGCCGAGGGCAGCGAACACGGGCATCAGGGCGATCATGTTGGTGAACGCCGCAGGGCTGAACCTCATGATCTTCTTGAACCGCTCCTTGTCCTTGACGTTCCTGCTCTCGACCTCGGCGATGCCCGCGTTGCTCGCGAATGCCTTCTCCGGGCAGATGCGGTTGTATATGTTCCCGACGTCGATGATCAGAACCATGCATATCCCGGCAGCGACGCCGAGCAGGAGATAGGCGAGGGGGTCGACATCCAGGCCGACGTCCTCGAAGATGCTGCTGTACGACGGGTCGGAGAACACGCGGTAGCCGATGCAGAACATGACCAGAGGATACGTCGCACGGTGATTGACGCCGTCGATGTAGTCGCCGCGCCTGGACTTCAGGCCGGAGTACCTCGCCCACGGGCCGTCGGCGCAGTCGAGTGCGTACGCGAACACCCACCCTATGCCGCAGAGGATGTCGGCGCGGTAATCGCCGAGCAGGAACCCGAGGGAAGAGACAAGCATCAGCACGCCCCAGAACGCGGTGACCTTGTTCGGCGCGATGTGCGTGTGTATGAGGATTCCGCGGATTACGCAGTAGGCTATGGAGTTGTAGACGTACCTCTCGGAGGCACTCAGGTCGCCATCGTAATCGAGGCACTTGATGAGCCTGTCCCTGTCGTATTCCATCGCGAGTCCCGATTGGTTGCACGTATTTATTTTGGGGCATGGAGGAGACGTGCACGGGAAATCCGCTCTGGCGCGACCGTGTGCGACGTGGTCCCCGGGAAACACGGGCAGCAATGGAGGCAACCGTTGCCACTGCGGCGCCCCCCTTCGGGACTTGAATCGGTTCACGTAATCGAGCCACCCTTCGTAGGTCCTGTCCTTGCCGGTGACGATCTCGGCGAACTTGGCGTGAATCCTCCCGGAGACCTCCCCGGGCTCTCCGTCGCCGATCGCCTGCCCGTCATACTCGGTAACCGGGGCGATCTCTGCCGCGGTACCGGTGAGCCAGACCTCGTCGGCGCCCATCAGCATGAACCTGGTGACGGGGACCTCGCAGACCTCGTAGCCGAGATCCCTGGCAATCCGGATTACGGACCCGCGGGTGACGCCCTGCAGGATGCCCTCGTCCACGGACGGGGTGAAGATCTTCCCGAACTTGTACATGAAGATGTTCTCGCCTGTGCACTCCGCAACGTGGCCGAGACGGTTGAGCATGACGGCCTCGTTGGCCCCCTGGCGTATGGATTCCCTCTTCGCGAGGCAGGATGCGACGTACGAACCATTGACCTTCGCACCGGCGGGACCGCAGAGGTAGTCCGGCCTCTGCCACGAGGACGTGACCAGCTTGATGCCGGCGCTGGCATTCTTGCCGAGGTATGCGCCCATGTTGATGCACGTGATGGCGAAGGCCGCCTGCACGCCGACCGGGTTGAGGCCGACCTCCTCGCCGCTGAGGAATACGCAGGGCTTGACGTAGTCCACGTCCCTGTTGGCGCGGACGGCGTCCTTGATTGCTTCCATGACCGTCTCGTGGGAGTAGGCCTTGCCTCCGAAGTTGAGGTCGATGCCCATGATCTTGCAGCCGTCGACCAGCCTCCTTGCGTGATCCCTCAGCCTGAAGATCGCCGGGCCCTTCGGGGTCTGATAGACCCTGATCCCCTCGAAGACCCCGGTACCGTAGTTGAGGGCGTGCGCGAGCACGTGGACCTTGGCATCGTCCCACCTCACGAGCTTTCCGTTGAACCATATCAATTCGCATTTTTGCATGTTTACCCGTTCCCTGGGGCTCACAGCGCGTTGAGCGCCTTGACGTACTTCTCCGGCCCGCTGCGCGCGATGATCTCCTCGACCTGGTCGGATCCGCCGACGACGCCGACGTTGCCGTTGGAGGTGGAGATGAGCGCGTAGGCGGACTGCCCCGCCTCGGGCACGAGCTCGCACCCGTAAACGTCCTGGAGCTTCTGCAGTCTGCCGATGGCGAGTTTGGCCTCGCCCTCGTCGATGACCGAGAGGACCATCCGCGACTTCCCAGGGGCCTCGCACTTCCCGACGACGATCGTCTCGACGTTGATCTTGTTGCGGGTGAACTCCCCCATGACGCGCTGCATGACGCCGAACTCGTTCTTCACGATCAGAGAAATGACAAACATCGGTCCCGCTCCTCACGGCCACGATGGGTCTGCACCTATATATCATTTAGACGGGAGCGCGTGAAGAGGCCTGCGAGAGGATGACGTCAACGGCGTCGGAGAAGGACATCCCACCCCCCACCCTCACGGTGCGGACGCCGAGCCTCCTGCCGAACTCCATGTCGGCGTCCTTATCGCCGACCATCCAGCACTTCTCCGGATCGAGGTGGTGCCTCTCGATCGCCTGAAGCCCCATGCCGATCTCCGGCTTCCTGCAGCGGCATCCTTCGTCCGGCCTGTGCGGGCAGTAGAAGACGTCGGCTATCCTCCCTCCGCCGACCCCGATCTGGCGAATCATCTCGGCGTTTACCGCCCGCATGTCCTCCTCCGAATACATCCCGCGCCCTATCCCAGACTGGTTCGTGACGACCACCACGTCCCATCCCGCGTCGTTCAGGCGCCTGACGGCGGGGGGGACGTCGGGGAACACGCGCATCTTCGCTGGGTCCCCGTTGTGAGGGACGTCGGGGCAGAGGGTGTCGTCCCTGTCGACGAGGACCGCGCCTCGACCGAACATCCTCCTCTCGACGATGCCGCAGACGATGTGGTTCGCCGCGAGGTACCCCTCCTGGATATGGGCGGTTTCCTTCGACGGGACGATCACGGCGCAGTCGGCGATCTCCCTCATCCTCCCGCCGGGGCCGGTGAAGGAGATGGTGGTCGCGCCGATCTCCTTCGCCTTCTCCATGGCGAGGACCACGTTCTTGGAGTTTCCGGAGGTGCTCAGGCCGACGACCACGTCGCCCTCGCGGCAGAACGCCTCCACCTGCCTCTGGAAGACTATGTCGTAGGAGTAGTCGTTGCCGATCGCCGTCACCGGGGCGATGTTCGAAAGGCACACGCCCGCCATGGCGGGACGGTCGAAGGCGAACCTCCCGGAGAGCTCCGCCGAGATGTGCTGCGCGTCGGCGGAGGACCCGCCGTTTCCCATGTAGATCACCTGCCCCTTGCGCTTCACGCACTCGTACACGATGTCGGCGGCCTTCTCGATCTGCGCGGGGTCGATGGCCGATATGGCCTCCGCGCTCTTCCTCAGTTCCTCGGCTATGATAACGTCGGTCATATCTGCTCCTCCATGAGACGGCGCCCTTTGGCTCGAACATGAAGTTCGTCATCGTGGCGCCCGCTTCGGCCATCGCCCTGCTGAGCTTGGCCTTCTTGTCGTACTCGCTGATGAAGAACATGAACCCGCCGCCGCCCGCGCCGGAGACCTTCCCGCCCATGGCGCCGTTGGCCATGGCCGTGCTGTACAGGTGGTCTATCTCCGGGTTGGTAATCTTGTCGGAGAACTTCTTCTTGTACTCCCACGACTGGCCGAGCAGCCGCCCGGCCTCGTCTATGTCCCCGTGCCTCAACGCCGCACGGATGTCCTTGGCGAGGGCCTTCGACCTGTCGAGGGCCTCGTCGTTCCTCCCCTCCTTGTAGGACCTGACCTGCGTCTCGATGACCGCGGCGGAATCGTGCGTCAGGCCGGTGAAGCACAGCACGGCCCTGCACTGCAGCTCGTTGATCAGGTCCTCGGAGAGCCCGGCGGGGACGACCTCCACGTTGTGCTTGCCGAAGATCAGCGAGTTGAACCCGCCGAAGACGGCGGCGTACTGGTCCTGCTTCCCGCCCTTGAGGCCGATGACCTCCCTCTCCAGGTGGTAGGCGAGGGCGGCCGTCTCCTTCTTCGACATGTCCACATCCAGCCAGTTCACCATGGCGGCGATCATGGAGACGATCATCGTGGATGACCCTCCCAGCCCGGAGCCCGCGGGAGCGTCCGAGCGGATGATCAGATCGAATCCCTTCTTGACCTCGAAGTAGTTGGTGACGGCCTTTATGAGGTCCATGTTCCCGTCCAGCTTGAGGGGGCCGCCGTCGAGCGGGGCCTGGAACCGGCCGTAGTACTCCGAACTGACGTTCATATGCGCGTCCTCCCGCGGCGACAGGGTGCAGTACGCGTACTTGTCGATGGTCGTGTTGAACACGTAGCCCCCCTTCTCCGAGGCGTAGGGATCGACGTCCGTGCCGCCGCCCGCGATCCCGATGCGCAGAGGCGCCCTCGACCTGATGAATTCCACTCGGCTCACTCCCACGAGGACGTCCCCCGCCTTGACCGCGGTGCCGTCGCCGAGCACGCAGCCTCTCACGACCGCGGCCCTCCCGACGGTGCACCCCGGCCCGAGTATGGAGCCCTCGACCGTCGCCCCGTCGACGGAGCAGCCGGGCATGAGTACGGACCCGGAGAGGGAGCTGCCGGAGACGGTACATCCTCTCATTAACACGGAGGAATGCGCTTCGCTGTTTTTAATGACAGCGCCTGGCCCGAGGTAGAACTCGCCGCCTATCCCGCAGCCCGCGGTGCGCTCCCCCCAGTCGCGGCCGCCGTAGAGGCGGCTGGCCATCAGAAGGTTGGCGTATATAAGGTCGGAGGGGCGGCCGACGTCCTTCCACACGCCCTTCAGCTCGAAACCCTGCAGCCTCTCCCCCCTCCCCATGAGCACGGGGAACAGGTCCTTGGAGAAGTCGTAGAAAGAGTGCTCCGGGACGAGGGCGAGCACCCCCCTGTCCACCACGTATATCCCCGCGTTGATGAGGTCGGAGAAGACCTCCTCCGGGTTAGGCTTCTCGCGGAACTCCTCGACCCTGCCGTCCGCGCCGACGCGTACGATGCCGTACTCGCTGGGGCGGTCGACATGGGTGAGGGAGACGGTGACGGCGGCGCCGGAGCGGAGGTGCTCGGAGATCTGCGCGCCGACCTCGAGGTCGGCGAAGGTGTCGCCGTTGGCGGCGACGAAAACGGGGTCGAGGCTGCCCTCGAGAGCCTTCATGGAGCCGCCCGTGCCTAGCGGGGCGTCCTCGTCGGAGTACGTTATGTCTACGCCCATGTCGGAGCGTCCCCGACGGCCTCTCCTGAGCACGTCGGACTTGTACCCGCAGGCCAGGAATATCTCGCGGACGCCGGCGTCCGCGAGGGAGGAGATGAGGTAGCTAAGGCACGGCCTGTCCAGAACGGGAGGGCGGGCTTGGGACGGTGTTCGTCAGGGGATGGAGGCGGGTCCCCTTCCCGCCGACCATAATCACCGCCTGCTTCACTCTTCCCGTCATATCGGACCTCGGATGCCTTACATGACTTAAATATCGGGGTCATGGGACGCAGTGGACGACGCTGGTCCCCACCGGGACCCCGATGGAGCCGGCGACGGGGATGCACTTCGCCCTGAGCAGGAATGCCGTCGGGAGGCCGATCGGGCGGGAGCTCAGGGACTCGTAGTTCGCCATACCCTTCGAGAGCAGCATGTCCGCGGAGGATGCCGCCTCCGAGAGTTCCGCGGAGAAATCCGCCGGCAGGCCGACGGCGAAGCCGCCCGCCCCCACGATGCCGTCCATCTCGCGATCCAGCCCTATGCGGGCCGCATCCGGCAGGGTCACGTCGTTGAGGACCGGGGCGCCCTTCGCCACGCCGATGACCTCCTTCCCCCTCGACCTGATCTCGCGGATCAGGGGCTTGTCGAACACGTCCTCGCCGCAGTTGTCGAGAGCGTACAGCACCCTCTGCGAGGAGGAGAGCATCGCCTCGAAGGCGGCCATCCCGCCCCCGGGGATCCCCTCGGCGAGGAGCCCGTCGAGCTCCGACGAGAACAGGTCCGGATCGTCTATGGATATCCCCGAGCCAAAATCCATCACGTTGCCGGCTATGGCGACCTTGGCGGCGGCGGCCAGACGGTCGTCCGAGGACTCGATGTACCCCTCGGCGGCCGGGAGGAGCCTCTCGGCGACCTCCTCCGAGCGGATCTTGAGCCCCAGGTAGGGGTCCTCGACCCCCATCGCCGCGTACGCCGCGCGGTGGACCGCGGTGGCTATGTCCGTGGAGCAGACGCCCGGGGAGATCGCCTCGGCGTACTTCCGTACGGCCGCGCTCACGGCGTCGGACTCGCTCCCGTTGCCCGCGAGGCGGGCCTGGAACAGCACGCGGCGGAGTAGGCAGGGGGCGCAGTCGGGATGGACCAACATGGCACGGCCATCCCCCTCATCGGTAATAAACCCCGCCCCGGGGGAGGATGGCCATGTGCCAGATCCGCGTCGTGCGGAGCGCGGCAGGGGGAGGGCGGAAGAGGGGCCCGGTCGGACGTGTCCCATTAAATACGAGTAACCTTATCGCTCGCGCATGGCAAGTGAAAAGATGTGCTCGTCCTGCGGGATGAGGCTCATCGGCCACGGCAACACCTTCTTCAAGTGCCCGAACTGCGGCGCTGCGGAGATCGGCAGGTGTTCGCAGTGCCGCGACCAGAGCGTACCCTACGAATGCCCCAAATGCGGGTTCATCGGACCTTGAGGTGCCTGGATGGGACAGATCGTTTCCTCCTACGACATCCTGCCCGAGGGGACCGACGTCGACCTCAACACCGTCATCGAGGCCATCCCCAAGGTAATCCCCGAGGGCGTCAAGCTCCTTGAGACCAAGATCCAGCCTGTCGCCTTCGGCCTCATGAAGGTCAACGCCGGGTTCCTCATCGACGATACGAGCGAGACCATCGGTTCCGACCTCGAGAAGGCCCTCTCCTCGATACCGGGAATCAACAACGTAGAGTGCGTCTCCTCGACGAACTACTGAGGACGCGCGGGCCGGGCTCCCCGTCCTTCCGCCCGTCAATCGGAGGCCTCGGCCGCGGATGACCGGAGAAGCGACCCGGCCAATACATCCCCTGGTGAAGAACGATGTGCCCGGTCCCTTTTGATCTCGCACGCCCGGACGCCCTCCGTTCTCCGGCTGGAAATCGTTGTCGATCCGACACGGTCTTGTCGCGGCATCTGCCGGCTACCTTCTTCCCGCACCGTCCGGCTCCCACCGCATCGTCAAGGCCTCCGAGTGGAGCGCGGACATGCTCTCCGAGGCCCCGAACCGCGTCTCCGGCAACAACGAGCCCGTCACGCCCTCGGTGGCCAAGATAGGTCACCCATGCCGATGGAAGCGCACCTTCGAAGTGGAGCACTTTTCCTATTGGGCATTGGGAGCATACAACGATTCGTCCGATTCCGGAAAAAACGGCGGAGGGCCCCCAATCTGGATTGTTGCTATTGTCGCAATAGTGACGGTCGCAGGTATCGGTGCATTCTTCTCCACCTCCAAGAAGAAGGCCTGAATAAACCCGAACAACGGGACGGGGTTGAACCTGTCCCGGAAACACCCTTCCATCACATCTTTCCGTCTGCCCAGGAGTTCATGTGTACTGATTTATGATCGGGAATCTATGCCAACTTACACAGATTTCCGAAGGTGATATCGTGAACGTCCCCGGGGGCAGGTAAGGACGGCGAGCGCATCAAGGCCTTCGTACACTTCGACACGGAGAAGAGGTCCGACGAGGTACAGGACCTCAGACTCGTGATAGACAGCCTGTCCAAGCGTTTCGACGGGATGGACAGCCCGGACCCCATGAGGGATTTCAAGGCCATTGCCGGCAAGGCCTCGAAGTCCTTCGAGGCCGGGCCGAACGGCAGAGGGATATCGTACTGCATACGGAACGATGTAGTCAGCTTCGCAGAGAACAGGGCAGGAACGTTCGTGATGCTGTCCGTAGCGGGATGACGCGGGGAGATGATGTCCACCTATGACGCGCGCAGACTCGTAGAGCAGAACATAGATTTCGATAAGACGTCATGGAAACGGTTCGGCACCGGCGATCCGGCAACCATGCTGGGAAGGGAGTTCGTAAGGTCCGTGTCGCTCATCCTCGGGTGCCATCTCAACCATCTCCTCAGGTCGAACGGCCTGAGGCAGGGGCCTTCAGAGCCCCGGACCCAGGTTCGAATCCCGGCGGTCCCACTTCTGATCAGGTTCGAATCCCCAAATCGAACGATTATTTTGTAGTTGTAGCGCCCTCTAGTTAAGATTATTAGTCTGTTCGGCTATAAGGAAACGGAGAGAAAATCGGTATGATCAGCAATGAAGCCATCATCAGAACCAGTTACGGTTCCGAAGCTCTGGAAGGGCTTACCGTTCCCGAAGAGATACGCAATCTGGCTCTCGATTGTCTCGAGGGCAACACAAGTTTTGACGATGCAATTCGTATGATTGTCGCACGTTATTCGGAGATGTCCGATGTCTAAGTACGATTACGAATTCGAATACGATTCCGTCTACTGTTATCCTGGTTCTGACATCCTCAGAAACAAGATGGGTATCAAGGATCAAGATAAGTTGTCAAAGATTGAAAGGGATGTTTCTTTTATCAAGACAACAGAATTGATGAAGAACTCATCATGCGTCAGTTTCACGACCGAACACCTCTGTTCGATTCATGCATTTTTGTTCGGGAATCTTTATGATTGGGCGGGGCAGATACGCACAGTGGACATTTCCAAAGGAGCTTCATTCTGTAAACACGAATACGTATTGTCGAATCTCGATAATGTTTTCAGACAGATGTCCAAAGAGGATTTCCGTTCTATGGGCAAGGATCGATTGGCGCGGACCCTAGCTCATTATCTTGGAGAGATCAACGCAATCCATCCGTTCAGGGAAGGAAACGGGCGCACACAGCGCGCCTTCGTCAATCAAGTCGCTCTGATGAACGGA
The DNA here is from genome assembly GCA_028561875.1 of Methanomassiliicoccaceae archaeon COG_1. Lineage (GTDB taxonomy): Archaea > Thermoplasmatota > Thermoplasmata > Methanomassiliicoccales > Methanomethylophilaceae > Methanomethylophilus. Next base: position 10,979 of record JAQQTI010000003.1, on the reverse strand, counting down.
TACTATTTGGATTTCTCTTTGATTACAGACGATGAGATGTTGGAAGCGAGTCACCATTCATTTTTCGTTGATGATTCCAAGATGGAATCGCTATTCCTCAAAATCATACATGAAGCCAATTGACAGGGTTTTGGCATCAATGATATGTACAGAACTTATGCCTGTATACAGGATATAAGTTACCATGATTTTTGATGTCTGGCCAATGTCTTAAGCGGTTCCCGACGGGCCCGCTTCAGATCAGGTTCGAATCAACATTTTTGATCATTATGCCAAAGTAGAGATGTGGGTATCGATTGTTATTCGAGGAAACTGTATTCGGAATTTATTGGATGCATCCAATAAAAACGGACTGAAAATTTTAGACAAATTTTGTTATTTTCCCTAAATATTTAGGGAAAGTTTATATTTACATAGATTTTACCTAAAAATATGGAGATAAAAAGGCACGACTACCTGCAGATTCTGAGGGATTCATCCGATAAAACCGATCTCGTGAAGGTCATAACCGGGATGAGGAGGACTGGGAAGACGACGGTCATGCTTCAGCATCTGGATTGTCTCCGTTCTCAAGGGATTCCGGACGAATCCATCTGTTACATAGACCTTGATCTGATGGGGGAAGAGGTGAGTGTATCGGATCTCAAGGGGATGATGGGGCCGTGTTTGGAACAGAAGGGAACGCATTACATTCTCATCGACGAGATACAGGATGTTGACGGATGGGAACGTGTGGTGGCCATGCTTGTTGCACGCAAGGATTGCGATATCTACATAACCGGTTCGAATTCCAGGATGCTGTCTTCTGAATTATCGACAAAGCTGTCTGGCAGGTACATGGAGGTCGAGGTCCTCCCTCTGTCGTTTAGGGAATTCATGGAACTGAATGGCGGCGATACGAACGAAAGATTCGGTCAGTACCTCCGTTTTGGGCCGCTCCCTCCGATAGAACCAGATAGAGGAGAGAGGGTGTGTCGTGCACAATCAGAAGGTGTCTATAACACAGTCATGATTAAAGATGTGCTGTCCCGCATCTCCGGAAAGCCCGATAAACTGATTTCAATATGCAGATTCCTCTACTCGAACATCCGCAACGTAACGAATGCGGAAAGGATATCCGAAGTACTCGGCATATCCGACGATACAGTACGTAAGTACTTGGGGGCAATCCTGGAAGCACATCTGTTCTATCACGCCGACAGATATGACATAGTAGGAAAGAATGTGTTCACATCCAAGGGGAAATATTACGCTACTGATCTCGGGATGAGAAGTATTCTCGTGAATGCTAATGAATTGCGTGATATAAGCGCACCTTTGGAAAATGTCGTCTATTTTGAACTACTGCGCAGAGGATACAGGGTATTCGTAGGCAGTTTCCGTGACCAGGAAGTGGATTTCACTGCAATCAAAGGGGATGAAGTGAGATATTTCCAGGTTTCCAAGACGGTGATGGATGACGAGATATACGATAGGGAGATCGGACCATTGAAATCTGTCCCGGACAACTACGAGAAGACCATACTGACTATGGATAGATTTGGATTGGGTAACGATGAAGGTGTAAGAATCGTTAATGTAACGGACTGGTTACTGGGAGACGAATCATGACTGTTCGATTTGGATGGTAGATATACCGTACCTCATTTTTCTATGTCTGGCCAATGATATAAGCGGGTCCCGGCGGTCCCACTTCTGATCAGGTTCGAATCCACATTTCATTTCATTATGGCCGAGACCGCATGCGTATGGCAGTCGTACGAAGCAACATATATTCCGGATTCATTGGATATATCCAACAAATTCGGAATGATGGTCATGGAGATAAAGAGGGACAGGTACCTGGAACGTCTGAAGAGATTGCGGTTCAAAGGCGGTGTGAAGGTAGTCACCGGCCTCAGGCGCAGCGGAAAGACGTATCTTCTGTTCAACATCTTCCGCAATTATCTCCTTGAATCGGGAGTGCCCGAGGATAACATCATCCCCATAGCGTTGGATTCTATAGAGAACAAACCCCTTCGCAATGCCGAGGCCCTGTACAGAGAGGTGGTTTCACGCATCACTGACGATTCCGAATATTATGTGATGGTGGATGAGATTCAACTCGCCGAGGATTTCGTGGATTTCGTCAACGGCCTCGTAGGAAGGAGGAATGTGGACATCTACATAACGGGCAGCAATTCCAAGTTCCTGTCCTCCGACATCGTCACCGAATTCAGGGGCAGAGGAAGCAGCATCAACGTCCGTCCTCTGTCATTCTCCGAATACCGCCAAGCTGTCGACATGGACGACCGCACGGCGTGGCGCACCTATCTTACATACGGGGGTCTTCCGGAATCCGTTGAACTGGCGGATGAGGATAAGATGAACTACCTGACCGAACTGATAAAGGTCGTCTACATGAGGGACATCATCGAGAGGAAGAGGGTGAAGATGCCCGATGTGCTGGACAAGGTGTTCGACGTCCTCTCTTCGGCGGTAGGTTCCCTGACGAATCCCAACCGTATCGCCGACATCATGCACAGCGGCAGGATCGATGTGGATGACAACACCGTGACGAATTACGTCTCCCACCTGGAGGATGCTTTCCTCTTCGAGCAATCCAAGAGATTCGATCTCAAAGGGAATGAGTACATCGATACCCCGTCCAAATACTATGCTGTCGACATAGGCGTCAGGAACGCAAAGCTGGGTTTCAGACAGGACGAATACGGCCATCTCATGGAGAACGCCGTCTACAACGAACTCAGATACAGAGGGTATTCTGTCGATGTCGGTGTGATCGGCATCAGGGAGTATAAGGCGGGGAAGAGGAAGTACAAGCAGCTGGAGATAGACTTTGTAGCCAACAAGGGCAGCGACAGGGTGTACGTCCAGTCCGCGTACAGGATGGACGAACCCGATAAGAAGGCCCGGGAATTAAGACCGTTCCTGAAGATGAACGACGGGTTCAGAAAGATCCTGTTGGTAGGTGACGACGTCCCCCCTCATATCGATGAGAAGGGGGTCCGGATAATGAACGTCATCGATTTCATGAAGGACCCGAACAGTCTCGAGAGGATGTGATCGGAACCGATCGGATGTGTCCAAGCGATTCAGAGAGCAAATGCGGGCCGGCCATCGTTCGATCCGTGCTTTTTTCAATGCCGACCGATGCTTAAGGCGGGTCCCGGCGGGCCAGTCGACATCGAGGGGGCGCGTTACTCTATGGAAATCGGCGTTTTTTGAACTGAAATCCCCGGTCATATGTAGGCAGTCCTACCGCATCAGCGCGCACGCGTGCTACGACCCCAGGAAATCGTCGGAGGACCTGAACACACTGATATGCGCCCTCGACGGCATGGGACGGAGGCCGAGGAAGATGGGGCCTTATACGGCCGTGAACGGACTGAAGAAGGTTGCTGGCGGGTATTCGAGGTATTTCGAACCCCGGGTCACCGACGGGGCGCCGGACATCAAACGCAGGAACAAAGCCATGTCCCTCGCGCTCGACAGGGGCGGGATGTCGACGATGTTCTCCGACGGCGCCGGGACATGGGAGGAGGTGATGGCCCGCTACGGCTGCAGGATGCGTGTGGAGCAGGCATCCGACGCACTGGAGAACGGACCGGACGGCGACAGGCGGAGAGCAGGCGACCGGGAGACGGCCAGGGGACGTCTCGTGATCGGGTTCGTCGCACCGGTGCTCCGGTGCACGATGGCCGCCGGACCGAGAGGGCGGAACAGGCCCGAACCGGCGAGGTCTGCCATACGATCTCCGGACAACGTACTGGCCGTGGGTTCGGAGTACGGATGGCGCGTGTTGGGGACCGCCAGGGGGAACCGTATGCTGATGCCGTCGTTCGGCATCAGGCCTCCGGGAAGGTCCGTGGGGGTGAAGGGCGGGATGTACTTTCCCGAATCCGTCCTCGGGGAAGTAAGACCGTATGCCGAATAAGGCCCTCTACGATCGATGATGGGGGCACATACCTAAAAACAGCGAGGATTTCGGCTACAAGTATGAACCAAGACCCTTTGACGGAGAATCGGAGTTAAAACGATAAAACTTGTATATTATGTAAGTTTTATATTATTAAATCACGTGCTGAATTCATGCAAGAGCTGAAGAGGGAGAGGTATCTCTCCAGAATCCGTCCTTTTTACAATGACAAGGACACCATCAAGGTCCTGACCGGTGTCCGCAGGTGCGGCAAGTCCACGATCATGAGACAGATCGTGGAGGAGATCGGCGCCGATGGGATGGACTGCAGGGCGCTGGTCTACATAGATCTCGACAGCAAGAAGAATCTGAAGATCAGGTCGCCGGATTCGCTGGAGAGTCTGATTGATTCGGGATTCCAGGATTACCGGGGCGACAGATACCTGCTCGTCGATGAAATCCAGAATGTGAGGGGCTTCGAGCCTCTCATCAATGCGTACCGCAACGACGGGGTCTCGGTGTTCATCACCGGTTCCAATTCTTATCTCCTCGGCGGAGAACTGATGACAAAGCTCACTGGGAGGTACATAGAGTTCAGGATATTCACGTTCTCGCTGAGCGAGGTGAGGTCGTTCTGTCAGGCGAACGGGATGGATTTCGTCCCTTCGGATGCTTTCCGGGACTACATCCTGAACGGGGGGTATCCCAAGAGTTTCGCATATGCCAATCCGGAGGACCGGATTCTGTACATCCGTTCGGTCATAGAGGAGACTATAAAGAAGGACGTCCTGAAGAGCAGGAAGGTCAGGAACAAGGCCTTGCTTGATAAGCTGCTGGATTACGTACTGTCCACGCCGGGTGCGGAGATATCTTCAACTTCCATTTCCGATTACCTGCGTTCCGAGCGGATAAGAACGACCCCCAATACGGTGAACGGTTATCTGGACCTGATATTCGCAAGCAACCTGGCCGATAAGTGCATGCGTTTTGATATTTTCGGAAAGAAAGCCCTGAAGACACATTACAAATCATACGTCACCGACATCTCGCTGCATACGGCGTATCCCAATCGCAGACACGATCTCAAGATGGGGCACATCATAGAGAACATGGTCTTCAACGAATTGAATGCCAGAGGGTACGATGTCCAGGTGGGAAAACTCCGGGATGCGGAGGTGGATTTCGTCGTATCGAACGGCAGGGACGTAGCCTACATCCAAGTGACGTACCTTATGGCCTCCCCCGAGACCGAGGACAGGGAGGAACGCTCGCTCCTGAAGATCGACGACAATTACCCGAAATACATCGTATCCCTGGATCCGATCGCGATAGGCAGGAAGGGCATCAAGAGGCTACGTCTGGTGGAGGATTTCCTGCTAGGAGATGGTTTCAGGTTTTAACGCAATAAAACTTTTCATTATTGAAAAAATTTATCGCGTTATCTGTGATATGAACCTCACCTATGCTGATGACGCCGAAGGCCCTCTCCGCCCGGCCCCCGACACCGTGGGGGGCTGTCATCCGCCCGGACGTCGTTCCCGGGGAGGCTGGCATCGCGGACATGCCAGCGCGGTTGTCCGCGGATGCGAACGCGTTCCGCTCACGCACCGTGTTCACGGGGGCCGCCGTCGTCCGCGGCGTAGTCCGGATGCCTCCCGGCGAACGGCGGAGGCTTCCCGTACGCTAGTTCCGGATCGCGGTGTTTCGCGTTCTCCAGCCCCAACTCCGTCTCCGATGCCTTCGATGAATCGGACACCGCGAACGCCTTCAGTCCTTGTTACATCCCTCCGCGGCCTCGGCCGCGTCGTAGCAGGCGCGGACGCGCATGCCGTTCCCGAACCCCGGGACGTCCTCATTCGCCGTCTGTGCCGATGCCGTCCTTATCCGCCACGTTCTTCTTGACGAACATCTCAAGCATCACGGTAACGACCAGCAAAACCGCGGCCGCGACGATAAGTGTTCCGTCCTGTACGTTCAGAGCAATATTCAACGAGTTGAAGTCATTAAGGGCGTATTCATACATTATCGCGCAGGGGAGCACCATTGCGAATATGGATGCGAACGTCGCCAGAGTCATCAGCTGTCCCTCCACCTTGTACGTTCCATAATAGAGAAGCAGTTCTATGATGAATAGTGGCAAAACGGAGATCAATCCGAATGATACCATCGATGCGGGGCCGAGGTCTGGGTACGCTACATCAGACATCTCCAGCGCCCACGTGTCGATGTACATCAGTACACCCAATGCGCTCATGATCAGGCACATGGCGTTGAGGGCTTTGAAACGGGTGAGCGCGGAACATGGGTCCGGTCCGATCAGCGGGTTGTTGCGGGGCATCAGGTGGCGAACGTTTACCGCGCAATGGATGTATGCTATGGATGGCACCAGGCCCATTAGGAGTCCGATGGACGGAGACACGAAGGGAGACACCAGCATAACCAGCACTGCGGGCAATACCATGATGCTCAGCCGTTTGTCAGGGGCTTTCATCGCGGAGAGAAGACCGCCATTCGAAGACATGTTTCAACTCAAGAGTTCCAAATCGGGTTAGCCACAGTGGCTCCGCCCCTTATTGAGCAGTAACCTATGGCATAGGAATTCGCCAATATCATCGATCCAACGGTAGCTCCGGCGGCTGTGGTCGCGCTTGTCGCCATCAATGCACCGACGTCGACGATTGCCACAGGAGCCACTACGCAGATCGTGATGACTGCTGCAATGGCCACGGCTTTGAGGACATTCTTCTTGTTTCTCTTCCACCAGCTCCGGAATCCAATTCCGTCGTACTCGATCTCGTCGGGGGCCATGTCCGCGAACCTCGCGGGCATCCTCATCCCGTATGCGTTTGCGCAAGCGTTCATCTCTTTTCTCACCCGCCGGGCGGAGCCCCTCGCCCCGTTCCCGACTGTAGGATGGATGACGAAAGAATGAGGAGGGAAAGTATTTAACGGAATTGGTCGCCGTATGGACACGGAGCAGGGTTCTTCCATCCCTTCACCAATTCCTCGTTCAAGAGAAATTTGTCACAGGGGTGGCATTATCGATTGTCCGTCTCGATATCATATGTGTCTATCGCATTCTTCCTGACGAACGCCCCTAGCGCCGCAGTGGCAATCAACATAACGACTGCTGCTGCAATGAGCAGCGCGTCTGGTATGTCCAACGGGGTATAGATAGAGCCGAATTCTGTTTGAAGGGCCATGTAAAATGGAATTATCGGTGCGAATAAAAGCAGGATTGTGGCAAAAGAAGCGAGAGTCATTGCATCAGTATTGACTTTATATGTTCCGTAGAACAGCATCAGCATGACGATGTAAAATGGCAATATCGAGACCAGCGCGAACGGGACTGCAGAAACCGCTGTTAATTCGGGGAACCGTACCCCGGGAAAATCCGCTGCCCATATTCCCACGTACAATAATACACAAATTACGCAGACCGCTATGCAAAGAAGGTTAAGCGCTTTGAAACGCATACCGACCGAACACTCTTCTCCGTTCACTAGCGGATTGATGCGAGAAACTAGGTGTTGGAGATTGACTGCGCAATGGACATACGCAATCCAAGTAGCAGATCCGATGATCAGACCGAATGTAGGCAGCCCCATCGGAGCGCCAATCGTCATTATCAGGGCGACCACTCCCAACAGATTCAGCATCCTGTGTGGCGGCCTGATCGCTGAACGCGTGGTATCAAACATCGAATCCGCTATGCACAATTCAGGAATTCCATACGCGATTTGCAATGTTCGCTCCGGCTAAGATTGACGACCGGCCGATTACAAAAGAGCCTGCTAATATGGCAGACCCAACCGTAGCGCCTACGGCAGTAGATGCTGACGTCGCTAAAACAGCGCCAACATATATCAGGCCGACAGGAGCTATGACGGCCGCCGCCGCAATGGCGGTGACAAGAACGATTTTAACCGCATTCTTTTTTAGCCATCCCTTGGCTTTCTTCCAAAATCCAGACCCTCCGTACTCCATCTCGTCGGGGGTCATGTCCGCGAACCTCGCGGGCATCCTCATTCCGTATGCGTTAACGCAGGCGTCCATTTCATCTCACCCGCCGGGCGGAGCCCCTCGCCCCGTTCCCGACGGCATAATGTATGGGGGGAGGTACTTAACAGATTCTATAGCCGTTCTAATCAACAGGAAATGTAAAAATCCGTCAATCCGCCGGACTGATGAGTTTATCTTATCGAGTCCGTTCTTCGTTCGGTTGCTGTAATCCTTTTACGGAGTGCCAAATCCATGCGACGAATATAATCTGGACAGTCATAATGGCAATTCCCGCAACCAATCCGAGCGTTCTTCTTTCATCAACCAACGAAATTGCGAAGACGGTCACTAGAGCAATCTCTAGTATGCAGTACGTCCAAGTTGCAATCTTGAGACTTCCCGCCAGGTACTGAATATTCATCATGGGGTGCGCCTCACAGCTATCGGCTGTTTATCAGAAATCTCCGATGAAACCCGCGGCTAGACCTATGGCCGTTAAGACAGTGCTAATCGCACTCATTATACTTATGCTCGTTAGGCAATAGCCGGTTATCGGAATGCCTCCTGCAATAGCCGTGCTCAGTAGCGCCGCAGATCCTGCCGATGCTATGCCCGCTCCTATTCCCGTCGCGGCGCATGCTATAACAACTACGGTGCAAATCGCCTTCTTATGTTTCTTAACCCATTTCTTCGCGCGGCTCCAGAATCCGGCTCCGCCATATTCTGTTTCTGCAGGAATCATGCCCGCGAACCTCGCAGGCATGACTCCCGCGGAGATGGAGTACGGGGGCGCTTGGAGCTGGAAGAAGTTCAAGAGAACATTTACCAGAGGTGTGGCTGTCGCAGCAGGAGTTGGCGCGGTCGTTGGAGTTGCTGCCTCGATATCCCTTCCCGTAATTGCAGCCGCTGTCGCTACAACAACAATATATAGCGGTACAACCGTAATCGCAAGACTTCCTGCAATCACGCTTGCCGCAACATGGGACGCCTCGAATTAAAAGGAATAACATGGAATCGATAATACTCGTTCTGATAGGGTTCGTTACTGGAAGCTTTTGCATGTTTACTTGGAAGAGGTTGTATTCCAACACTGCAAAGAATCTGTTCGAAAACGCGATAAAGAAGACAGAAGAACAGAAACGTTGACTTCAGCAGTTTAAAGCTCTAACTCTGAAAGGTTGGGTATAATTCCTGTATGAATAGTGCGGGCTCAATTTTAACGGAACAACCTGTTCTGAACCGAGATCAGACGATGGCCTGCTCCCCGCTATGAAAGCCCCTGACAAACGGCCGGACGAACGGATTCGCATTTCCAGACTCGAACATCGTTCAGAGATTGCAGCTTCTTTACGAACGCCCATGCCCACATTACAAACAGAATTTGGACGATGACCATCGTCATCCCTGTAACGTATGCGGATATCGTTTTCCCGGTGTTCAGAGAAATCATGCAAACGATTAACAGAGCGGTTTCAACCGCGCAGTATGCATAGGCGATCGTTCTGATTTTACCCGTCAAATGTGGGAGGTTCATACTACTATTTTCCTGATGCGATGACTGTTCGTATTCATGAAGCGCTGATAATGGTTACGCCTATGTCAGCGACGGTGCAACCAGTACCTATGCCGCCAAGTGGCGATTGGGCCGGACTTCGAACAACAATCATAAAGTGGCGATGTCGAGTTCTAATCAATTTATAAAGACGCGTACCACATGTAACAAGCCAGTACGGGGATGATTCTTATCCGCGGGGTTAGATGTATCGTTCTCAATTGGTTTGAAATTCCGGTAATAATTCCGATGATTACAAACCGATCACGTCAGTATGAGGTCCGACTTCCCCTCAAGGTAATCGATTATATTCAGATGGGTTATGCCGTCGCGGGACATATCCAGTTTATCCAAGGATAGTACGAATTTGGGAGAGCCGTCCCTGATCGGGGCGAAAGCACCGAATTCGCGCTCAATCGTTTTATCGTCGGCAAGCAGGTATGTCACCTGGATGAAGCACTTCTTCCCGTCCTTCACGGCAATGAAATCCACTTCGCTCCTGTATGTCTCCCCCACGTACACTTCGTATCCGCGGGATATAAGTTCCTGGTAGACCAGGGTTTCCAGGAAGAATGTGTCCCTGATGTCGATGGAATTCGTGTTGATGAAGGACATCCCGTTGTCCAGCGCATAATACTTGGCAACTGAGTCCATGACTTCCTTCCCCGCGATGTTGTACTTCTTTACGCCCCTTATGAGGAAGGCCTTCTCCATCCTCTCCAGATAGTTGTACACTGTCTGGGGGGAGATATACTTCTCCGACTTGTGTACCTTGTTCAGATGGTCTACGACGTTCTGGGCGGAGAATCTCGAACCGCTGTTGGCGAGCGCGAACGATGCTACTCTCCTGAGCCTCTCGGCAGCACGTTCGTTGTTCCTTTTGAGCAGGTCCTTTCTGAGTATGGATTCGAACAGGTCCTGGAGATACTCCCTTACCGCATTCTCCGAAGGCTGCTGGAAACGCTGCGGGTAACCGCCCATGCGGAGGTAATCATCGAAAATGTTGTCTCCCGATCCTTTCCCTGACAGTTCTAAGTATTTTTCCGCCTCCGAAAACGTGAACGGCTGGATAAGGAACTCCTTCGTCCTCCCCACGAGAAGAGTGGACAGTTCTCCCGAGAGCAGTTCGCTGTTGCTTCCCGTTATGAATATGGAGCAGTCGTATTTCGATTTGAACGAGACTATGGCCTTCTCGAAGTGTTTCACGTGCTGTATCTCGTCGAAGAAGAGATAGTATCTCCCTTCCCCGATTCTCTGAGAGATATAACCGTTCAGGTCGGAGGCGTTCTTGATGAAATCATAATCCATGTCCTCGAAGTTCACGTAGATCTTGTGTTCTTCATCGGCATCGATCTCATCTTTGATTGCCGTGAGTATGACCGATTTGCCGGCACGCCTGGGTCCTGTAATAACTTTGACGGTGTCCATCTCGTAGTACGGTCTGATTCTTTCCAGATACTTATCACGGATCAGCAGTCTCTCGGACACGATGGAAGATAATTAATT
>JAQQTI010000002.1 GCA_028561875.1 Methanomassiliicoccaceae archaeon COG_1 | reverse complement strand
ATGGCCATGTATCCTATATATCTTGCTACATATATAATAGTAGCGCCTGCATACTGGCTCACAGAAAATTGTAGCAGAAAATCAGGATTTCAGAACGTAGTCAGAAATTCCGAAGGTTTGGGGTAGTTACGGAAATGCACGAACCAATCTGCGTGGTACTTCGGCTCTTTCAGCCATTCCTGCCCCTCTTCGTATCTCTTGGTGACATCGTTCCAGTCTGCGATGTTGTTACCGCCGCACAGTACGCTTAGTTCGTAGTAGTCCGAAGCGCGACCGCTGACGTAGTTCGTCATCGTCCCGACGAGGATCCTCACCTTGTCGGATTCGGACAGGGTGGACGCCTTCTCTTGCGCCGTCTTAACAATCTTATCGCAGAACCTGGCATACTCGTTGGCACGGGTCTCGAGCCCGTACAGGTAACCAAGCGTTAGCGCGACACTCGCGGAGGCCAGCCCGTCAGAGGAGGATATGCGGACGACATCGTATCCCGCGTCGGTGAACGTCTTTTCGTTCTTGACATACGCGGAGCTGGCCATCGTTATGATCGCATCGACGCCACCCTCGATCTTCGTGACCTCTTCGAAATTTGCCGTGGTAACTGACTTGCTGACTTTGGCAATGTCCTTGACGTTGGAAAACAGATAACCGTCTTTGCTTGCTTCGCCCGTGACGCCGACGACTTTCCCGGCCGTTACCGCGCCGAGGGCGTTTGCGGTGAGCATGGCATTGCTGCCTACGACGACCGATCTCTCGATGGGGTATTTCACCGATTTCTGCTCGTTGTTTCCGTTGATGTAGTGGATGGTCATCTTCTCGCGATTGACCATCTTCTCCGCCCACTCAACATCCTCTGCGTCCAGCTCCCCGTCGCAGTTCGCGTCCGCGAGGGGGTGGTCCTTCCTCCAATCGATATGGTCCGATTCGTTGTCTGAATTCCTGGCGATTATTTCTCTGATGAGGTTCACGTCGTCTTTGTCGAGGTAGTCGTCCCCTGTCGCATTCCCGTATACCTGAAGGCGGCCGGTGTTGTCTTTGGAATGGTATTTCCCGTCGTCATCTTTGTTCAGCAGGACGGCGGCGGATCCAATCGAGGCAACTATCACGACCGCAATGACGACGGCCACGGTTAGTTTCACGTTTGCCATGTTATCAGTTGGATAATATATCCACCTGTGAATCAGCAGGAGATATTTAACCCTTCAGAAGTCGTGTCTCATGGCCTTTCCGAGAGAAACGTCCAATGCACCGTATGCCGAAGCTGGCAATGTGTTCCGGCCTCTCCGCATCTGCAGCGTTCGGAGCGGCATTCGTTCTCTTCGCTGATACGATGGCCAAGGTGACCGGGGTCGGCGGACTTCCCATGGTTTTCATCCGGGCCCTTGTCCGTCGGGGGAAGGGCCCCTGGGCGTGAGGCTAGGCAACAATCGATATACGCCGGATGCCCATTCGGACCCCCATGGCAGGCGCTACCGTCGGCGAGTACATGGTCCGCGAAGTCCAGCACGTCACGCCCGACATGACCGTGGAAGAAGTGAAGAACAAGCTGATAAACTCCAACTTCCACGGGTACCCCGTGGTGGAGAACGGCTACCTGCTCGGCTACGTCACCGCCAAGGAGCTCCTGCGCTTCATGGTCACGCCGAACGCCCGCATCCGCTCGCTCATGAGCAGGGGGACCATATGCGTAATCCCCTCCATGAGCATCGACGACGCCACCCGCGTACTGTTCCGCTACGGCCTCCGCAACCTCCCCGTGGTGGATGAGGAGAAGAGGCTGGTGGGCATCATCTCCAACATCGACATCGTGCGTTCGCAGATCGAGAAGTCCCGCCCGCGCAAGGTGATGAACGTCAAGCAGTTCATGGAGCAGCAGAACGGCATCACCATGAGGGTGTACAACGCCGACGTGCCCATCGACCAGATGATTCCCACTCAGAAGGAGGTATACATGGACGAGCTCATCGGCCGGCAGTACGAGATCAAGCGCGGGCTCAACGAACCGCTCATCGTCATCAAGAGGCACAACGGGTACCTGGTGGTGGACGGCCACCACCGCATCATGGCCGCCCACCGCCTCGGGCTGAAGACGTTCAAGTGCGTCGTACTCGAGCCGAACAACATGGACGTCCCGCTCGGGCTGGAGACCACCGCCCAGAGGTGGGGGCTGTCCGCGCTCGACGACGTGAAGGTCATAGAGGGGTCCCGCCACCCGTTCATGGAGATCACCACCATGCTCCTGCCGAAGGAGCAGGCGGACAACATCAACAGGATCCTAATGAAGAACATGGAGAGGGACCCGGCAGGAATGGCCACCCCTCTGAAGTCCAGGATGGACGAGGAGGAGTCGAGGAAGAGGGCCACGGCGGAGAGGCCGGCGGCCAAGAAGGGGCCCTGACCCCCCGGCAGGGTCCGGACCCGAGCCTCACTCGCGGTCCCGCTGCAGCCCTGCCCTTGCGGCCCGGAGGAGCACCCTCCGCTCAGCGGAGGCGATGACTTTCTTCGTCTTCACGAAGGTGTCCGGGTTGAGGGATATGCAGTCGATGCCCTCCTCCACCAGGAACTCGCAGAACTCCGGATACACCGACGGCGCCTGGCCGCAGATGCTCACGCGTCTGCCGTGCTCGTGGGCGGTCTTGATGAGCATTGATATGGCCTTCTTCACGCCCGGGTTCCTCTCGTCGAAGTACCCCATCTTCCCCAGGATGTCCGAGTCCCTGTCGCAGCCCATGGTGAGCTGCGTGAGGTCGTTGGACCCTATGGAGAACCAGTCGCAGTACTCGCAGAACTCGTCGGCCATGAAGATGTTCACCGGGACCTCGGCCATGAAGTAGAGCTTGAAATCCCGGCCGCGGTGGAGCCCGGCGGACTCCATCATGGCGGTGATGTCCTTCACCTCACCTATGGTCCTGACGAACGGGAGCATGACGTTGATGTTCTTCATGCCCATCTCGTCGCGGGCCTTCTTGATCGCCTTGAGCTCGCACATGAACGCCTCGCGGTACTCCGCGGAGACGTAGCGGGAGCAGCCCCTCCAACCGATCATGGGGTTGTCCTCGTTGGGCTCGTAGTTCGCCCCGCCCTTCATGTCGCGGTACTCGTTGGTCTTGAAGTCCGACGTCCTGAGCGTCACGGGCCGGGGGTAGAATGCCCTCGCCACCTTGGCGATGCCCTCCGCCAGCTTGTCCACGAGCTCCTGCGCGCGACCCTCGGCGATGACCGCGCAGGGGTGCTCGCCGATGTAGTTCGTGAAGAGGAACTCCGACCTCATGAGGCCGACGCCGTCGCAGGGGAGTCCTGCCGCCTCCTCCGCCTTGTTAGGCATGCTCATGTTGACCATGACCTTGGTGCCGGTGACGGGGACCTGCTCGGCGAAGGCCGCCGCGCCCTGCTCGGCGGGCGCGGCCCTCTTCTTCACCTCCCCGCGGTATACCGTTCCGGTGGAGCCGTCGACGGTGACGACGTCACCGTTCTTGAGGAGAGAGGTCGCCTCCCCCGTGCCGACGACGCAGGGGGTACCTAGCTCCCTGGAGATGATCGCGGCGTGGCAGGTCATGCCGCCCTCGTCGGTGACTATGGCGACGCTCCTGCCCATGGCAGGGACCATGTCAGGCATGGTCATGGTGGTTACCAGGACGTCGCCGTCCTTGACGACGTCGAGGCTCATGGAGACGTCGTAGATGACCACCCTGCCGGTCGCCATGCCGGGGCTGGCGCCGAGGCCGGTGAGCACGGTCTCCGCGCCGCCGACGCCGTCCCCCGAGGCCGTCTCCGACCCGCCGGCGGAGCCGACGGCGGTTATGGGCCTGGCCTGCACGAGGTAGACCCTATCGTCCTCTATGCACCACTCCATGTCCATGGGCTTGTTGTAGTGGATCTCCACCTGCCTGCCGATCTCGGCGATCTCGAGGACCCTCGCATCGGGGATCTTCTGCGCCTTCTGCATGTCGGCGGGCACGTCCTTCTTCATCAGGCCGCCCTTCGGGCCGCGGATGTACTTCCAGGTCTGCTTGGAGACCCTTTTCGCGGTGAGGGCCATCTTGCTCTTGTCCACCCGGTACGTGTCCGGGGTGACCTCGCCGCCGACGATGGCCTCGCCGAGGCCGTAGCCGCCCTCGACGATGATGTTCTTGGCGCCGTTGTGGGGGTCCACCGTGAACATTATCCCGGAGAACTCGGAGTCGACCATCCTCTGCACCACGACCGCCAGCTTGACGTCCCCGTGGGAGTACCCCTGCTTCTCGCGGTAGGAGATCGCTCTCGCCGTGAACAGCGAGGACCAGCACTTGCGGATTTTGTCGTAGAGGTCGTTGATGGAGGAGACGTTGAGGTAGGTCTCCTGCTGCCCGGCGAAGGACGCGTCCGGGAGGTCCTCCGCGGTGGCCGAGGAGCGCACGGCGACGAAGCCCTTCTTACCGCCGAGGAGGATGTTGTAGCTGTCCCTGATGTCCTTCATCAGGTCCTCGGGGATGGCGCACCTGTCGAAGAGCGCCCTGATGCTCCTTGAGGCCCTGACGAGGCTGTCGTCGGACCTCGGGTCGATCTTGGAGATCTCCTTGAGGATCTTCGGCATGAGCCCGTTCTCCCCGAGGAAGTAGTCGTAGGAGACGGTGGTGAGCACGAATGCGTGGGGCACGGGGAAACCCGAGGAGGTGAGCTCTCCGAGGTTCGCTCCTTTCCCGCCGACAATCGGAACATCGTCGACGCGGAGCTCGTTCACATCGATAATTCTCTTGGCTTTGGTCTTGGCATCCATAGGAATCCCGTTGGTGGCGAAGTCGTTTCCGGGCTCTCAACCCGCAGTTTGCGTCGGGGTATGTTCTTCTTGATAATACCCTTTCGCGGGTTCTACCGAGAAAAGGGTAGCTCCGGGGATGTGAACCCCTCGATTAGGACGGCCTCAAAAAAACTTACGATTATCGTGCGAATTCTAGCACTTTTCGTGAAAAATTGCAATGATTTCGCAGGGTTTCTTCATCAGGACAATCATTTTTCTACGAAATTCGCATCGCCGATACAAGGGTTTAAATGCGATATCCCGATGCTCCCCCCGGTTGATCCCCAATGGACACTGAAATCTGTTGGCACGGCAGGGGGGGGCAGGGCGTCGTCACCGCCAACGAGATCCTCGCCGAGTCGGCCATTTACTCAGGCAAGTACGTGAAAGCGTTCCCGGAGTTCGGGCCGGAGAGGATGGGGGCCCCCATACGGGCGTTCGCCCGCATCTCCGACGGCCCGGTCAGGGTCCACACCCAGGTTTACGAGCCCGACATCGTCATAGTCATCGACCCGACCCTCATCGGGAAGGTGGATGTCGTGAGGGGCCTAAAGAAGGGGGGCTTCGTCCTTGCGAACTACGAGGGCACCCCCGCCGAGCTGCAGAAGGCCATCGGCACCACGGTCGAGTGCCACGCCGTCAAGGCCTCCAAGATCGCCATCGAGGAGATCGGCAAGAACATGGTGAACACCGCCATGCTCGGCGCCCTCGTCAAGATCCGCCCCATCATATCCTTCTCCGAGATGGAGGACCACATCACAGACAAGTTCACCGGGAAACTGTCCGACAAGATGATCGTGAAGAACCTGGCTGCCCTCAAGAGGGCGTACGAGGAGGTGCAGCGAGATGGTCAATCTAGCCGATTACAAGGGCATGGTCATAGGGAGCAGGGTCGTCGAGCCCGGCAACTCCGAGAGATTCCACACCGGGGACTGGAGGTCCATGGTGCCGGTCGTCGACAAGTCGATCTGCATCGACTGCCTCTCCTGCTGGGTCTACTGTCCGGACAACTGCATCATAGTCGAGAGCGCGCAGCTCGTCGGCTTCAAGACCACCCACTGCAAGGGGTGCGGGATTTGCGCCAAGGTCTGCCCCAAGAAGGCCATCACCATGAAGGAGGACATAGAATGACGAGCAAGGTCGGAAACGACATCGCGGTGAACGGGGACGGCGCGGTAGCCCTCGCCTGGAAGCAGATCAACCCGGACGTCGTCGCCGCGTACCCCATCACTCCGCAGACCATCATCGTCGAGGACTTCGCCAGGTACGTCGCCAATGCCGAGGTCACCACCGAGTTCATCGACGTGGAGTCCGAGCACTCCGCACTCACCCTGTGCACCACCTCCTGCGCCGCCGGCGCGAGGACGTTCACCGCCACCGCCTCCCAGGGCCTGGCTTACATGTGGGAGATGCTCCCCATCACCGCCGCCATGAGGACTCCCCTCATGATGGCGGTTGCCAACAGGACGGTCTCCGGCCCCATCAACATCAACAACGACCACGGTGACGTCATGTCCGCCAGGGACACCGGCTGGCTCTCGCTGTTCAGCGAGAACGTGCAGGAGGCCTACGACATGAGCATCGTCGCCCCCAGAATCGCCGAGGACCCGGGCGTGCAGCTGCCCGTCCTCGTCAACCTCGACGGGTTCATCCTGACCCACGCCATAGAGAGGATGACCCCCCTCGAGTCCAGCGCCGTCAGGGAGTTCGTCGGGCCCTTCACGCCCCTCCACCCGCTGCTCGACACGGACCACCCCGTCACCCACAACCTGATGGACGGGCCGATGTTCTACTTCCCGCACAAGTACCAGATGGTCAAGGCTATGGAGAACGCCCTCGGGGTCGCCGAGGATGTCTTCGCCGAGTTCAGGGGGATTTCCGGCAGGGAGTACCACCTCGTGGAGGAGTACATGTGCGATGACGCCGAGTACGTCGCGATCGTCCTCGGCTCCTCCTTCGGCACCATGAAGCAGGCCGTCGACAACCTCCGCGAAGAGGGCATGAAGGTCGGCGTCGCCATGCCGCGCGTCTACCGCCCGTGGCCCGCCCGGGGGATCGCCGAGATCTGCAAGGGCAAGAAGGCGGTCATCGTCATGGACAGGCACCTGAGCACCGGTGCCTACGGCCCCATGTTCCCAGAGGTCTGCGCCGCCGCCTGCGGCGCCGAGATGCCCAGCATGTACGATTTCATCTACGGGCTGGGAGGTGCCGACACAATGGTGTCCGACTTCATGTCCGTCTACAAGATGGTGGAGGCAGGCGCCGCCAAGACCGTTAACTTCGT
The DNA here is from genome assembly GCA_028561875.1 of Methanomassiliicoccaceae archaeon COG_1. Lineage (GTDB taxonomy): Archaea > Thermoplasmatota > Thermoplasmata > Methanomassiliicoccales > Methanomethylophilaceae > Methanomethylophilus. The sequence goes on along the minus strand of JAQQTI010000002.1, from coordinate 295,046 downwards.
GGGGGTGAACGAATGACCGGACTCACCCTGAAGGAGCTCAGCACCGACATACCCGTCAGGCTCGCCAGCGGTCACAGGCTCTGCGCCGGCTGCGCCGAGTCGATCATCGCGAGGCAGATCCTCATGGGGACCGAGAAGGACGTCTGCGTCTCCGTCTCCACCGGATGCTTCGAGGTCTCGACGACCATCTTCCCCTACTCCTCGTGGAACGTCCCGATGGTGCACACCGCCTTCGGCAACGGCGCCGCGGGATGCGCTGGGCTCGAGACCGCCTACCGCTCCCTGAAGAGGCAGGGGAAGACGGACAAGGACATACGCTTCGTCAACTTCGCCGGCGACGGCGCCACGTACGACATCGGCTTCCAGGCACTCTCCGGCGCCATGGAGAGGGGGCACAACATGCTTTTCGTGTGCTTCAACAACGAGGCGTACATGAACACCGGCATACAGAGGTCCTCCGCCACCGAGAGGGGCGCGTCCACCACCACCTCGTGGAACGGCTCGAATTCCTACGGCAAGGCCGAATACCCAAAGGACATGACCGCCATAATGGCGGAACACCACATCCCCTTCGCCGCCCAGACCGCCCCCCACGCCTGGAGGGACATGGTCGAGAAGGCGCGGAAGGCATTCGAGTGCGGGGGCCCCGCGTTCATCAACGCCTTGTCCCCCTGCCCCCGCGGGTGGAGGTTCGCCTCCTCGGACACCATCGAGATATCCAAGCTCGGCGTGGCGGCCTGCATCTGGCCTCTCTACGAGGTCGAGTACGGCACGGACTACGCCCTATCGCCCGAGAGCCGCCGCATCGCGGACGGCAAGGTCGAGAAGAGGCCCGTCATCGACTGGTTTGAGTCCCAGGGCAGGTTCAAGCACCTCAAGGACGAGAGATGGGCCGACGTGGTCGAGGAGATCCAGAAGGAGACCGACCGCAGGTGGAACATCCTCCTCAAGAAGTGCGGGCTCTGAGCCGGACCCCGAAAGGCCCGCCCGGGCCTCAACCCCGGCATCTCGTCCGCTCACTTGGTCGGCGATGCCCGATCCCAGCCGAAGCTCCGCCGGAAACCGGCGCAGGCAAAGCCGGCCGTACGAGTCACGCGAAGGGCGCGTATAGTAGGGCCCCCATCGCCGCCCCGGCGAGCTGAGTGAGCCTGTTCACGCCGTACTTGGATATCTTGCCCCTGTTCTCCCACACCGCCCCGACCACGCTGTCTAGCAGGTTCCCGGCCATCCCCGCCGCCGCGGGTATCAGGAACTGCCATCCGAAGCTGTCGAACACGACGGCCCAGGCGACGATGGAGTAGATGACCGAGTAGCCGAGGGAGCTCACGATCCCCAGGCGGGAGACTCCGCCGTTCAGGCCGGGTTCGCAGGGTTCGAGCGTGGTGATCATCCATGTCCCGTGCCTGTCGGTGACGCCGACCTCGCTCGCCACGGTGTCGGCGGTGGAGACCGCCACGGCGGAGACGAAGGCCACCGCGAGGACGTCCTCAGCGCGCCCGCTGCTGAGCGCGTACGCCACCGATATCGCCGCCGGGATGAGCGCTACGCCGAGGACGTTCGCGTGCGAACGCTCGCCGTGTTCGCCCTCCTGCAACCCCCGCTCCTCCTTCTGCTTGAAGTAGTTGATGGTGGCGAGGAACGCGATCACCGGGAACACGAGCAGCGCGACGGTCCAGCGCGGGGAGGCGGCGAGGCCGATCACCGTCGCGAGGGCGGCAGCGGCAGCCGCCCCCGTCGGGGTGAGGAAGCGGAACCTCCACGCGAGGAGGGAGCCGCCGAAGGCCAGCGCTATGACGAGGGGGATCTCGAGCGCCTGCTCCATGTCCTCGGCTATGTCCTCCGCCTATTAAAAGAGGGACGTGCCCCCAGCATGTCTCTCGCGCGGACGCGACCTCGGCGCAGAGGGGCGGACAGGGGCCCGGCCGCCCCCGTCCTCGGGGAACGCCGAAGAGCCTCCGCCGATGGAACGGGAGGTGCCGAAGATGATTGAGTCCAGCGGTCGGCATCGAATCGTTCAACACAGTAGCGGGCGGAAGATAGGCTATTTATTGGCGAAACCGATGCCGACGTCCATATGGCCGCAAAAGCACCTGCGAACAAGAAGCCTGCCAAGAGGGGGAGGGACAAGGCCGTCCTCGCCTACTCCGGAGGGCTTGACACGTCCGTCGACATCCGCTGGCTTCAGGAGGAACACGACCTCGACGTGATCGCCGTCTCGGTCAACGTCGGGCAGCCTCCCAGTGATGACGACATCATTGCCCGCGCCAAAAGGAACGGCGCCGTCAAGGCGATGCTCGTCGACGTTCGCAAGGACTTCGTCGAGAACTACGTATGGCCGCTCGTGAAGGCGAACGGGCTATACCAGGGCGTGTACCCCCTGAGCACCGCCATAGCCAGGCCGCTCATGGCGAAGACCCTCGTGGACGTCGCCAAGAGGGAGGGCGCGAAGTACATCGCCCACGGCTGCACCGGCAAGGGGAATGACCAGGTCCGCTTCGACGCGGGCATCGTCGCGCAGGATCCCGGCATGAAGATCATCGCCCCCCAGAGGGAATGGGTCGCCTCCCGCGACGAGGAGATAGACTACGCCGAGGCCAAGGGCGTGGAGATCAGGGCGAAGAGGAACAGCCCCTATTCCCGCGACGAGAACCTGTGGGGCGCGAGCTGCGAGTGCGGCGCCCTCGAGGACGCGTGGGCGGAGCCCCCCGAGGGGGTGTGGGCCCATACCGTCGACCCGGAGAAGGCGCCCGACAGGCCCACCTACGTCGAAATAGGATTCAGGGAGGGCGTCCCCGTCTCCCTCGACGGCGTCAGGATGAAGGGCGTCGATCTCATCGGTAAAATCGACAGGATCGCCGGGGACAACGGCGTCGGCAGGATCGACCATGTCGAGGACCGCCTCGTCGGCATCAAGAGCCGCGAGACCTACGAGTGCCCTGCCGCGGTCGTCATCATCGCCGCCCATCAGGCCCTTGAGGCCATGACCCTGCAGAGGGAGGTCCTCGACTTCAAGAAGGACGTGGAGAAGAAGTTCTGCCGCATTGTCTACGACGGGCAGTGGTTCGGCGGGCTACGCGAGCCCATCAACGCCTTTATAGACGCCACTCAGAAGTATGTCACCGGCACCGTCCGCATGAAGCTCTACAAGGGCACGTACTCCTGCGTCGGCAGGAAGTCCCCGGTCTCGCTCTACGACGCCGGTCTCGCCACCTACTCCAAGGCGATGAGGGACACCTTCGACCACCAGGCGGCCCTCGGGTTCATCTACGTCTGGGGCCTGCCCGACCAAACGGCCGCTCGCGCCCGTTCCAGGGGATCGAGGAAGGTCCCGGCGAAGGGCGCCGCGCCCAAGAAGAAGTGATACGATGGCGGGAAAGGCGCTGTGGTCCGGGCGTTTCAGCGGCGGCATGGACGACAGTATGCTCAGGTTCACGTCGTCCCTCGACGTCGACTCGCGCATGGCGTTCTACGACATCATGGGCTCGCTGGCCCACGTGCGCATGCTCAGAGCGTGCAAGATCCTCCCCGAGGAGGATGCGGACAAGATCACCGACAGCCTGAGGAAAATAGCGAGAAAGATCGAGGACGGCAAGTTCGAGATGGACCCCCTTCTCGAGGACATCCACACGAACATCGAGGTCCAGCTCACGAAGTCCATCGGTGCCGTGGGCGGGAAGTTGCATACCGGCAGGAGCCGCAACGACCAGGTCGCCACCGACTTCAAGATGTACCTCCGCGATGCGGCTCTGAACTGCGTGCAGGCGGTTAACACGCTAATCAAGGCCCTGCAGGATGTGGCCCGTGCCAACGGGGACACCGTTCTCCCCGGCTACACACACATGCAGCACGCCCAGCCGGTGACGCTAGCCCAGCATCTGCTCGCCCATGCCTTCCGCTTCGGCAGGGATGCCGACAGGTTCCTCGACACCTACGAGCGCATGAACAAGTGCCCCCTGGGCGCGGCCGCCCTCGCCGGCACGACGTACCCCATCGACCGCAAAATGACGTCCGACCTGCTCGGCTTCCGCGACCCCACGGAGAACTCCATGGATTCCGTGTCCTCGCGCGACTTCGTCACCGAGCTCGCCTTCGACGCCTCGATGGTCGCGGTGGACCTGTCCTCCCTCTGCGAGGAGATCATACTGTGGTCCACCTCGGAGTTCCGTTTCATCGAGGTGGACGACCGCTATTCCACCGGCTCGAGCATCATGCCGCAGAAGAAGAACCCGGACATCGCGGAGCTCGTCCGCGGCAGGACCGGCAGCGCCATCGGCGCGGTCGTGACCATGCTGGCCATGACCAAGGGCCTACCGCTATCCTACAACCGCGACCTGCAGGAGGACAAGCGCCCGGTGATGGACTCGCTGCAGATGGTCACCGACTCCGTCTACATGACGGTGAAGGTCGTCTCCACCATGAGGATCGACGCGAGCCGCATGTTCGAGGTCACGAACATGGGCTTCATCAACGCCACCGACCTGGCGGATTACCTCGTGGTGAAAGGCGTGCCCTTCCGCGAGGCCCACGGCATCGTCGGCGCGACGGTGCGTTACTGCATCGAGAACAAAACCACGCTCGACAACCTCACCCTCGAGCAGTTCCACAAGTTCTCGCCGCTCATCGATGAAGACGTATTCCAGACCATTGCCGTGAAGAGCTGCGTCGAGCGCAGGGACTCGTACGGCGGGACGTCCCCGCCCTCCACCGAAGTGGAGCTCGCGATCTCCATGCAGGACTCCGTGCGCCGCGAGGACGACGTCCGCCTCAAGGATCAGATCCTCGCCGGCTGCTGGGAGAAGCTTCTCAAGGGCTGACGGGCCTCCTCGCCGATATCGCGAGCTTCGGGTTCTTGGAGTGGGGCTCTATGTCGGAGAATCCCGCCCTCTCGAGGAAGGCGGTGAGCTCCCCTGCGGTGTAGACCCTCATCCCGTCGATCCTCTTCTCCCACTTCTTCCCGCGGTCGCCCTTCCCGTCGAACTCCACCATGAGGAGGAACGTCCCTCCCGGGCGGAGGGTGCGATGGACCTCCGCGAAGCCCTTCTCTATTGGCCAGAAGTAGATCGTCTCGCAGGCGACGACCAGGTCGAAGGAGCCGTCTTCGAAGGGGGCGGCGGACACATCACCCTGCACGATCCTGCACCGGCCCGCGTCGATGGCGGCCCTGTTGAGCTTTGCCGACACGTCGACGCTGACCTCCGAGTAGTCGAGCCCGGTGACCTTCGCGCCGGGATAGCGGGAGAGCAGCCTCGCGACGTTCGCGCCCCCGCCGCATCCAAAATCCGCGACGTCCGATACGCCGCCCTCCGGCGCGAAGGCGAACCCGAAGTCGGAAATCCCCCTGTGCCCGGTGTTCATCCCCTTCGCCATCATCCTTCCGCCGAATCCGGTGGGCTTTCTGCAGTTCTGAAAGAATCTCATGCTTGGACCTCCGTCGCGGGAGGGCCCGCGCCCGACGGCGCGGGGCGCTCCCCTCCTGCGGAAGGGAACAGTTTATTAACGCATATATAATTTAGGAAATCCGAAATGAAACTCAGAAGGCTCGCGGCGGACTTCCTGGCGAAGGGGATCATCGAGCCGCTGTTCTGCATCGGCGGGGAGCACGCGCCGGAACCGTCGGACGATCCGAGGTGCAACGCGAGGTCGATCGACCAGGCCCTCCGCGAGAGGCTGGGGCGGCGATCACAGCCCCTGCTCGGCCAACCAGGAGGTTATCCTCTCCCTGTTCTCGGCGACCTTGCCGTCGGGTATCGGCAGGCCGTCGCAGACCTGCGAGCCGGGGCACAGCTCCCGGATGTCCGAGACGCTACGGCCCATGCCGCTGCCGCCGTTGCAGCAGACCGGGAGGATTCTCCTGCCGGACATATCGCAGCTCTCGAGCAAGGTCCAGAAGAACATGGGCATGGTACCCCACCAGCAGGGGTAGCAGAGGACGACCGCATCGTAACCCTCCATGTCTGGCAGGGCCTTTAACCCCGGCCTCTCGCCGTTCCTCTTCTCGGCCTCCGCCTCCTTGCAGCAGGTCTTGTAGTCGGAGCTGTACTGGCGCAGGGGGGATAGCTCGAACACGTCAGCCCCCGTCGATTGCCCGACTATCCCCGAGACCTCTCTCGAGTTCCCCGCCCACGAGTAGAATACGCATAGCGTCTTCGACATGCCATCCCTCAGACGACTCCGTTCTCCCTCAACCATCTCTCGATGTCGGGCCTCGCCGACCGGGCCTCGCACCCGCGTACTGGCAGGCCGTAGGCGACGTCCGCGTCCGGACACGCCTCCCGGATGTCGCTCTCGCTCTTCCCCATGCCGGAACCCTCGTTGGTGCACAGCGGCAGGATCTTCTTCCCGGCGGTGGGGATGCCCTCGAGGAGGGTGAACATGAACATCGGCATCGTTCCGATCCAGCAGGGATAGCAGACGATCAGGGTGTCGTAGCCTTCGACGTCCGGGTACTCCGCGACCGGGGGCCTCGCCCCCTCGTCCGTCTCACCTTTGGCCTCCTTGCAGCATATCGAGTAGTTCGGGGAGTATTCCCTCTCCGGCCTCACCTCGAAGATGTCCGCGCCTGCGATCTCGGCGGCCGCCTTGGCGGCGATCTCCGTGTTGCCGACCTCCAGGCTCACGATGTCCCCGGCGACGTAATTCTCGCCAGCGCGGGAGTAGTAGATGACGAGGGACCTTCCCATGCCCACCCTATGGGCGAAAGGGTAGATAAAAAATGGGCCGGGGCCGGTCGTTCAGATCCTGTCGAAGGCCTGGTCAATGTCGGCTATGAGGTCGTTGATGTTCTCCGCGCCGATGGAGAGCCTGATCGTGGCGGGCCCGATGCGCGCCCGCCTCAGCTCCTCCCCGCTCAGCTGCGAGTGGGTGGTGGAGGCGGGGTGGATCACCAGGGACTTGAGGTCAGCGACGTTGGCAAGGAGGGAGAACAGCTCGAGGCTCTCGGAGAATCTCTGCGCCTGCTCCTTCGTGCCTTTGACGTCGAAGGTGAAGATCGACCCTCCGCCGTTGGGGAAGTACCTCTCGTACAGCGCGTGAGTCGGGCTGTCCGGGAGGGAGGGGTGGCTGACCTTGGCGACCTTAGGGTGCCTGCTCAGGTACTCTACGATCGTGAGGGCGTTCTCGACCTGCCTCTCCACGCGGAGGGAGAGCGTCTCCAGGCTCTGCAGCATGGCGAATGCCGTGACCGGGGACATGCAGGCGCCGGAGTCCCTGAGGAGGACGGCGCGGATGTACGCGACAAGCGCGGTGGTCGGCATGGCGTCGGCGAACACCACCCCGTGGTAGGAGGGGTCGGGTTCGGTGAGCTGAGGATACTTCCCGAGCCTCTTCCAGTCCGTCTTCCCGGACTCTATCACCACGCCGCCGAGGAAGGTGCCGTGGCCGCTTATGAACTTGGTGGCGGACTCCACGACCACGTCCGCGCCGCACTCCAGGGGGCGGAAGAGGTAGGGGGTGCCGAAGGTGTTGTCGACGACGAAGGCGATGTTGTGCCTGTGCGCGATTTCGGCGATGGCCTCGACGTCGGTGACGTCGGCGTTGGGGTTGCCGAAGGTCTCGGCGAAGATCGCCGTGGTGTTCTCCCTGATCGCCCTCTCGAAGTTCTCGGGGTCGGTGGGGTCGACGAAGGTCGTCTCCACCCCGTAGAACCGTGGGAAGGTGAGGCCGAGGAAGTTGTACGTCCCGCCGTAGATGTTGTTGGCGGAGACGATGTGGTCGCCCGACTTGGCGAGCGCGTTGAGGGCGTAGGAAACCGCCGCGGCTCCGGAGGCGACAGCGAGGGCGCCCGACCCCCCCTCGAGGGCGGCCATCCTGTCCTCGAAAACCGCCTGCGTGGTGTTGGTGAGCCTGCCGTAGATGTTCCCGGGCTCCCTGAGCGCGAATCTGTCCGCCGCCTGCTTGCTGTCCCTGAAGACGTAGGACGAAGAGAGGTAGATGGGCACCGCCCTCGCATCGGAGACGGGGTCAGGCTTCTCCTGCCCCCTGTGGATCTGCAGGGTCTCGAACCGGTAGCCGGTCCTCTCGTTCAGGGGCCCTCCCGGGATGTCGTACTCGTCGCCGATGGCGAAGTGCCCCCCCGCGCTCTTCTTCTCATTAGGCATTTCTCTCGCTCCCTGCGGTTGTCCCGCCTATGTAATCAATATTCCCGCACAGATATTACCTATTGCCGATGGTATTCCCAACAGGACGGGCTGCCCGGCGTCTCAGTCCCTCCTCGGAACGTCGAACCTTATGTCGTCATCCTCGGCGGTACTGTACTTGATCCCGGCATCGTCAAGGATCGCCGACACCCTGTCCCTGACCTTGTTCAGGTTGACCAGTTTGGAGTTGTAGCTCTGGAAGTAGAACTCCTTGCGCCCTATGGGGAAGACCATCCGGATTCTGGCTCTTCTCAGGTACCCCTCGGGTTTCCTGTTGAGCTCCAGGTCGCCGAGGTTGAGCTGGACAATCATCGTCATCTCCTCTTCCTCGGGCACCTGGTCGGCGACGGTGAGCGCCGCGGTGAGGACGTCCTGGAACACCGGGGCGAGGTCCTTGTAGTCGCTCTTGCCCTTGAGAACGAAGTGGATGCTGGATTTCATCGGATGTCAATCCCGTGGTGGTATTTAATGGATGAAGCCGGGCGCGGACGCGCCCGGCATGCTTAATATACATAGACAAAATGGGTGGCATCATGAGGACCGCCTTAACCGTGGCGGGCTCGGATTCAGCCGGAGGGGCGGGGTTGCAGGCCGACGTCAAGGCCATGTCTTCTCTGGGGGTTCACGCCGCCACGGTCGTAACCGCCGTAACCGCGCAGAACACCAGGAGGGTCTCGGAGATCTTCCCCGTGCCGCCCGATATGGTACAGGCGCAGCTGGATGCCGTGCTCGGAGACTGCGACATCAAGGCAGCCAAGACCGGGATGCTGTACAGCCGGGAGATCGTCGGCGTGGTCGCCGACGCCCTCCAGGACCGCGAGGCCCCACTCGTAGTCGACCCGGTCATGGGCGCCACCGTGGGCGGGAGCCTGTGCAAAGGGGATTTCGTCAGGGCGCTCAAGGAGAAGATCCTGCCCATCTGCGAGCTCGTCACCCCGAACCGCGCCGAGGCGGAAGCCCTCGCCGGCATCGAGATCAGGAGCGAGAACGACGCCGTCTACGCCTGCGAGATCATCGGGAAGCAGGGGTCGAGCGTGCTCCTCAAGGGCGGGCACATCGATTCGAAGAACGTTGTCGACTACCTCTACCTCTCGGCCGAGGTGGTCAGGATAAGGAACCCCCGCCTGGCGGAGGCCGGACACGGCTCCGGCTGCGCTCTGTCGTCTTTCATCACCGCCAACCTGGCGAACGGACTGGACCTCACCACCGCCGTGCTAGGGTCCAGGAAGATGATCCAGCGCTCCATAGCCAGGCAGTACGCCGTCGGCGGGGGGGTGCCGGTGGTCAACACCCAGGGCAAGCTCTCCAACGCCGATGACGAGAAGGTCTCTGTCATTCGCGAACTCGACGAGGCCGTCGCGAAGATCGTCAGGATCATGCCCGCCGACCTCGTTCCTCCACAGGGCATGAACATCGCTTACGCGACGAAGGATGCGAAGGGCCCCGGAGACATCGCCGCCGTCGACGGCAGGATGACTCTGGAGGGCGGGGTGCTCAGGAAGAACGGGAACGCGAGGTTCGGCGCCGCCGAGCACATGTCATTCATCCTCGGCGAGGTCATGAGGGTCAACCCCAGCATGCGCTGCATGATGGACATCGCTCTGACGAAGCAGACGCTCGACGCCGCCTCCGACGAGGGCATGAGGATCGTCTACGCTGATTGGAACGGCGGCGCGAGCATCGCTGAGTCCACCAGGGTGGCCATAGACAGCGCGAAGAAGTTCCCTGACATAATCGCCGACGCGGACGGGGAGTCCCGCGTGCTGAACGTCCTCGGGAAGAGCCCGGACGACGTCATACGCAGGCTGAAGAGAATCCTCTGACGTCCCGTCTCCGCCAGCCGGCCCCGGATGCGACCCGCCGATGCAGGCGCAGGGGATTCCGAGAGAACCACCGCCCCCGGGATCGTTAAGCCCGGGGGGTCAGGCGGACTTGATGGAATCGACACGTATGACGAAGAATAGCTTCTCGTTCGCGTTCTCGTTGCAGGTTTTGTACTCGAACACGGAGCCGCCCTCGCCGACGCCGGTGATGTACACGGTCCGTCCGCCGATGAACGCCTTGATCATCTGGATCTCGTCGAGTCCGCTCGCGGTCTTCTCGCCGGTCGTCTTGTACCCGGAGAGGGAAATGGTGTAGGAGACGTCGCTCCCGGAGACGGCGGTCACGGAGGTCTTGATGGTTCCGTAGCTGGTCTCGGCGGAGTAGGACCCGCCGGCTTTAGCGGTGCAGGTGACGGTCACCATCGCGGTGGCGTTGTCGAGGGTGGCGATGGCCGGCCAACCGAAGGTGGCATCTTTCGCGATAGCTGCGCTGTTGGAGAGCGGGAAGCCGTAGATCGCCTTGAACTCGTCCACCGTCATGGTGTAGGACAGCGGGGAGGTCTGGACTCCGCTGACCTTCGTCACGCCGCCAGCAGCGGTGTAACCCTCCCCGGCGGGGATCTCGACGCGTATGGTCTCCCCCTCCTTAGCGCCCTTGAGAGCGTTCTCGAACCCGGCGAGCATGCTGCCCTTGCCGAGGGTTACGGAGAGCTTGGAGTTGTTGAAGCTGTAGCCGGAGGATTTCAGGTAGTCGCTGTTGCCGTCGATGCTCTTGACGGTGGTCTGGAAGATGACCCCGCCCTCGTCGTAGTAGTTGTAGAACGAGCCGGTGTAGTCCACCATGAGGGTATCTCCCGTCTCCGCGCTCACCCTGTTGTCCCGTAGGTAGTGGTCATCGACGTAGGCGGCAATCACGACGATGCTGGCGATGGCGAGGGCTATAAAACAGATCGTCAAGATCGGCTCCCTCCCCTTCTTCCTGGTTACTGCTTCCTCTTCGCCCGAGGCCATTATATCAGGTCGGCAATTCCTAAAATCCTATTTAACGGTATAGGGGCGGGCGCCCGAACGGTCGGGCGGCAGCGTCCCCTCCTCCGGTGCCGGGCCCCCTAATATTAGGCGAATAGAAAATTTAATAACGAAATTTAGAATACACTAAATTAGGGCCTGCGCAGAGCAGACCGGGAGAGAACCAGAGTGAAAAAGGTAATCATCTACACCACAACGACAGGGAACACCGAGATCATGGCCAAGGCCATCGCCGACGGGGCGAGGGAATCGGGCGCCGAGGTGGTATGTTCCAGCGCGGACAGCGTCGACCCTTCACTGGTCGATTCGGCGGACATCCTCTATCTCGGCAGCCCGGCCATGGGCGACGAGGTCCTCGACGACCCGATGGAGGATTTCTACGTCGGCATCGAGGGCAGGCTCTCCGGCAAGAAGGTCGCCATATTCGGGTCCTACGACTGGGGGGACGGGCAGTGGCTCCGCGATTGGGCCGACAGGATCAGGTCCGCCGGCGGGACCGTCGTGAACGGCGAGGGGACCATGTGCAACCTCGCCCCGGACGACGCCGGCGTGGCCGAGTGCAAAGCCCTCGGCGCGCAGTAAACGCTCTCGGCCCGCGGACCCCTTCTGCCGTCCGCGGGCCGTTCTCCACGTGATTCCGTCCTCAAATCAGTTATTTGTATTGGGACAGTGGTAAGGTGGGCGTGTTCGAGCTGTACGCCGTCACCGACAGGAAGCTCCTCGGAGGGGTGTCCGAGGTCGAAGCCGCGCGCCTCTGCTACGAAGGGGGCGCCGACGCGGTGCAGCTCAGGCTGAAGGACGCCGACGGCGCGGAGATGCTGGCTCTTGCGAAACGGATCGAGGGTGTCGCCGACGAGCACGGCAAGTTCTTCTTCGTGAACGACAGGGTCGACGTCGCCGTGCTAGCCGGGGCGGACGGGGTGCACCTGGGTCAGGCCGACATACCCGTTCGTGAGGCGAGGAGATTATGCGGCGACATGGTCATCGGCGTCAGCGTCGGCAGTACCGACGAGGCGGTCAGGGCCGTGCAGGATGGCGCCGACTACGTCGCCGTCGGAGCGGTGTTCGGGACCTCCACCAAGCCGGACGCCAAGCAGGGCGTCGGGCTCGACGCCGTCTTCGACGTGAAGCAGGCGGTGGACGTCCCGGTGGTGGCCATCGGCGGCATCAACCGCGGGAACATCCTCGACGTCATGCACGCGGGAGCCGATTCCGCGGCGGTCGCGTCCGCCATCATGGGCGCAGATGACATAAGGGGGGCCGCTCACGAGCTGAAGACGCTGATACTCAATGACAGGAGGGGGGCGGTCTGATCGTCAACGGCGAGGAGGTGGGAGACCCCCGCGGCATGAGCGTCAGGGAGTGGCTCGAGGCCAACGGATACGACCCTGGCCGGACGGCGGTCGCCCTCAACGGGGGCGTCGTGTCCCGCAGGGATTCCGGTACGGTGGTCCTCAGGGAGGGGGACAGGATGGAGATCGTGAGCTTCGTAGGTGGCGGATGACTCGTTATGAGGAGCTCACATCCCGCGACCCGCCCGGCATGGCGGAGGCGCTGAGGCGCGCGAGGATAGGCATAGCCGGGCTCGGCGGGCTCGGCTCGAACGTCGCCATGATGCTGGTCCGCGCCGGGGCCGAAGACCTGGTGGTCGTCGATCACGATATCGTGGAGATGAGCAACCTCAACAGGCAGTGCTACTTCGCGGAACACGTCGGTATGAGGAAGGTCGACGCCTGCGAAGCGATGCTGCATGGCATCAATCCTGATGTCAGGGTCGAGAAGCATTTCGCCAAACTGGATGCGTCGAACATCAGGGGCGTTTTCGCGGGATGTGAGGCGGTCGTTGAGGCACTAGACGCGGCCTCCGAGAAGAGGATGCTCATTGAGGCCGTATGCGCGGGCCTCCCCGGGGCCATCCTGGTCTGCGGCAACGGCATGGCCGGGTGCGGGGACGCGAACGCGATACGCACGGCCAACCCCTTCGGCGCGGTCGTCATGTGCGGCGACGGGGTCAGCGACGCGGGCGAGTCTGGTATAGCCGCCCCTCGTGTAATGGTGTGCGCCGGCCACATGGCCGACGCGATCGCCGAGATGCTGTCCAAGGAGAGAGGAGAATGGAAGACCTTCTGAAAATCGGCGATAGGGCGTTCCGTTCCAGATTCATCCTGGGCTCCGGGAAGTTCTCGCTGAAGATGACCGAGCAGGTCATCGAGAACGGCGGCGTGGAGATCGCCACGCTCGCCGTGCGCAGGGTGAACAAGGACGGGAACGAGAACGTCCTCGATTACATGCCCGAGGGCGTCACGCTTCTGCCCAACACCTCCGGTGCGAGGAACGCGGAGGAGGCGCTCACCATAGCAAGGCTCGCAAGGGAGCTAGGATGCGGGGACATGATCAAAATCGAGATCGTCCGCGATACGCGGTACCTCCTGCCGGACAACGCCAGTACGATAAAGGCGGTGGAGATGTTGGCAGACGACGGCTTCACACCGATGCCTTACATGATGCCCGACCTCACCGCCGCGCGGGCGATGGCGGACGCGGGCGCCGCGGCGGTCATGCCGCTCGGCTCTCCGATCGGGAGCAACCGCGGCCTGCTGACGAGGGACTTCATCAGGATGATGGTGGAGGAGCTGGACGTCCCCGTCATCGTCGACGCGGGCATCGGCAGGCCGTCGCATGCCTGCGAGGCCATGGAGATGGGGTGCGCCGCGGTGATGGCGAACACCGCTGTCGCGACGGCGAAGGACGCCCCCGCTATGGCGCGCGCCTTCAGGATGGCAATCGAAGCCGGGAGGGCGGCGTACCTCGCCGGTCCCGGAAGGGTCCTAGAGGGCAGGGGCGAAGCCTCCTCCCCACTGACCGGGTTCCTCGGTGAGCGGGATGCCCGAGGCGAGGTTCAGGGAACGCACCGACGCGGCATTCTACGCGCCTCGGATGGAACGCATAGACTCGTCCGTCATGGACGGGGTGCTCTCCGCCGAGGCGGCGTTCGATCCGGATTCCTACTCCGCCTGCGACGTGCGCGAGGCGATCTCGAAGGAGCGCCTCGAGCCGTACGACTTCGGGGCGCTGCTGTCCCCGGCCGCGGAGGGCCTCACAGAGGAGATCGCCCAGAGAGCCAGGGCCATCACCCGCGATCACTTCGGCAATGCCGTGTGCATGTTCACCCCGCTTTACGCCTCCAACTTCTGCGAGTCACGCTGCCGGTACTGCGGATTCAACCGCGATAACGACATCGTCCGCGCGAGGCTCACGCCGGAGGAGGTGGATGTGGAGATGGAGAGCATCGCGGGGTCGGGGCTCACCGAGATCCTCCTCCTCACCGGCGAATCGGATAGGCATTCCGACCTCGAGTACATCGGCATGCTCGTCGACAAGGCGGCGGAGCACTTCGCGTCGATCGGTCTCGAGGTCTACCCGATGAACTCCGACGATTATCGCATGATGCACGAGCGCGGGGCGGACTACGTCACCATCTTCCAGGAGACGTACGACCCCGTCACGTACGGTAGGGTACACCTCGGCGGCAGGAAGAGGGTATTCTCCTACCGCTTCAACGCGCAGGAGCGCGCTCTGATGGGCGGGATGAGGGGCGTCGGGTTCGGCGCGCTGCTGGGGATACGCGAGGACTGGAGGAAGGACGCCTTCTCCTGCGGGATGCACGGGTACCTCCTGCAGAGGAGGTATCCTTGGGCGGAGATCTCATACTCCCTGCCGAGGCTGAGGCCGTGCAACGGCCACGGGGAGGACGATACCGCCGTCACCGAGCGCGACCTGCTGCAGGTGGCGACGGCCTACCGCCTGTTCATGCCCTTTGCGGGGGAGACGGTTTCCACCCGCGAGCTCCCGCGGTTCAGGGACGGCATTGTCAACATCTGCGCCACGAAGGTCTCCGCCGGCTCGTCGGTGAGAATCGGCGGGCACAGCGACGTCGAGGACCAGGGGGACGGGCAGTTCGAGCTCTCCGATACGAGGGGGGTCGAGGAGGTCAGGTCCGCCCTCGAGGCGATGGGGCTGCAGCCCGTGTTCAACGACTACGTCAGGAGCGATCGATGAAGGTCATAGCCGTCACAGACCGGAGAAACTGTGCCCGCCCGCTCATGGAACAGATCGACAGGGTCTGCGCCTCGGGGGTCGACATGCTCGTGCTCCGCGAGAAGGACCTCGCGACCGAGGAGTACTCCCGCCTGGCATCGGAGGCGAAGGGGATATGCGGGAAGCACGGTGTGGAGCTGTGCGTCAACACCTTCGCCGATGTGGCCTCGGACCTCGGCGTCGGTACCGCATGGGTCCCCTTCGACGCCATCGAAAGGGGCCGCCCCGGCGTGGGCAGGCTGGGGGTCTCCGTCCACTCGCGCGCCGAGGCGCGGAGGGCGGACGAGCTCGGCGCGGATTTCGTGGTCTACGGCAACGTGTTCGAGACGGCCTGCAAGCCTGGTGCCCCGGCGAGGGGCTTCGGCGAACTCCGCATGATCTGCATCGAATCCGACATACCCGTCTACGCCATAGGCGGCATATCCCCGGCCAACATGCAGGCCGTCCACGACTGCGGGGTGGACGGCATATGCATGATGTCCGCCTATATGCTCGCCGAGGACCCCTCCGCGGTCACCGGCAGAGCCCGTTCGCTCCTCGAGCGATCGGAGCATGCGCAGGTCCCCGGTGACCCTGTCGAGGACGGACTGCTTCCCCGGCCCGATGCCCAAGCACGTAACCGACCCCGGCTCGACCTCGGTCCTGCCCGCGTCGGTGACGACGCAGTTGGGGAGACCCTGCCGGTCGGCGATCGCCTTTAGCTCGAAAAGCTCGCGCTCGTCGGCCACCTTGAGGGCGACCACCTTCTGCCCCGGCCACCAGCTTCTGAACTCGTCCGGGAACCTCTTCTCGGCGAGGAGGGCGCACGATACGGCGGCATGGGATACCTGCGCGGCGGTCTTGCCCTTCGACATCTTGAGGTCCTGCCTGACGAGGACGACGACCTTGTACTCGTCGTCACGGCCGAATCCGAACATGCGCGGGCCATCCGGGTGCCCGTTAAAATACCTCGCGCGCCTGTGACCCATCCTTTATTACGGGCGTCGGCCTGCTCCCCCTATGCTCAAGCGCGAGAGGCAGCCCAAGCGCCCGGAGGAGCAGGTCCGCTACGGCGACAAGTTACGCATCGGAAGCGCCGTCCCCCAGGATTTCAAGCAGGCATTCTCGCTGTACCGGAAGGCGGCGGAGAGGGGCCTCCCCCGGGCGCAGTACCTCCTCGGTACGATGTACGAGAGCGGGCACGGCATAAGCCAGTCCTACAGGAACGCGTACAAGTGGTACTCCCGCGCCGCTGGCGAGGGGGACGCCGACGCCATGGCCGCCGTGGCCTTCCTCCTCGAGTCAGGGCTGGGCGTTAAGAGGTCCCGCCCGCTCGCCGTGGAGTATTACGAGAGGGCCGCCGACGCAGGGTGTGCCAGGGCCTTCGGGAACCTGGGCCTGATATATATGGACAGGCACTCCCCGGAGCACAACGACCACGCCGCCGTGACGTGGTTCCAGAGGGGGAACCTCGCCGGGTTCGCCCCGGCGCAGTGCAACCTCGGCCGGATGTACATGCGTGGGCTGGGTCTCGAGCGCTCGTGCGGCACCGCCGCCGTCCTCTTCAAACGCGCCGCGAGGCAGGGGAACGTGTCCGCCAAGAGGCTCCTCGCCGAGCTCTACCATGACGGCCTGGGTCTCGAGCGCTCCGTCCCGATCTCCGAGCACCTCTGCCTCGAGGTGGAGAGGTGGGGCGGTCCATGCGCCGATGCCGAATGGGCGGCCATTCCGGACTATTCCGCCGCCCTACCGCGCCCCTCCTCCCCCGAGGAGCGCCTGGCCGTGGGACTGGAGCATCTCGACGGCGTCTGCACCGGTTACTCCCCGGCCACCGCCATGCTCTGGCTGGAGGATGCCTGCGGCAGCGGTCGCCACAAGGCCGCTTACGTCCTCGGGCAGATGTACGAGAACGGGTATGGGGTGGAGACCTCCAAGCGTACGGCCGCCGGCTGGTACAGGAAGGGAATGGAGCTCGGCAGCGGTCCATGCGCCTACTGCCTGGGATACCTTAGCGAGTATGGCAGCGGCACCGACCAGTCGCACCGCAAGGCGTACAGTTACTACTCCACCGCCGCCGGGAGGGCGTCCGACCGGGACACCGTCGCTGACGCGGACTTCGCCCTCGCCGAGCTGCACCGCGGGGGGAACGGGGCGGAGAAGTCGGAGGGGAGAGCCCTTTCGTTCTACCGCCTGGCCGCCGATCTCGGCCATGCCGGGGCGCAGCGCGCGATAGGCGAGATGTTCACCACCGGCTCGAAACGCGTCTCCCGGGACGAGGCAGAGAGGTATTTGCGCATGGCCGCCGATCAGGGCGACTCCGGGGCAGAGGCCCTGCTGGACCGTCTCCGACCGCACCTTTTATAACCGCATCCCATACGCACCAGCGCACATGGCGATGATTGATATAATCTATACTCACCCCGGCGAAATGCGGATACCGCCGGGGTCCGACCTCAGGCGTACCTCCGTGCAGGAGATGTGTGACTACGTAAACGGGCTGGTTTCCGAGATGAAGTTCGCCGGCATCTCCGTGCGCTTCGAGGCGAAGATCGTCGAAGGGCGGAAGTCGGCGGTCGCCGTCAACGGCCGCGATGTCGAGGACATACTTGACGGCCTCGAAATAAAGAAGCCCGAGGTGCCTCCCTCCCCGAGCAGCAGCATGATCATCGGCTTCGAGAGGGCCCCGGACGACTGGAACAGGGATTACATAGAGGACATCCCCGACCTCCTGATGAAGAACGCCATCTCCAAGGCGTATGCTGACTGCGAACAGAACAAAGTGATGCGATGTTCGAGATAACCCGCCGCGACGGTATGGCCCGCATGGGAAATCTAACAACCACCGCGGGGAGGGTGCTCGAGACCCCCGCTCTGCTGCCAGTCGTCAATCCCAAGATCAGGACGGTTACCGCGCGGGAGCTCTACGACGAGTTCGGTTTCCGCGCCCTCATCACCAATTCCTACATCATAAAGAACACGCCCGAGCTGAACGCCGAGGCGAGGAAGAGGGGGCTCCATGGGATGCTCGACTTCCCCGGCGTGATCATGACCGATTCCGGCACGTTCCAGAGCCACATGTACGGCGAGGTGGAGATGACGAACCCAGAGATCATCGAGTTCCAGAAGGCCATCGGCACCGACATCGGCACCGTCCTCGACATCTTCACCGAGCCGTTCTGGACGGAGGAGCAGACGTCCGAGGCCGTCAACACCACCCTCGAGAGGACAAGGGAGGCCGTCGCCGCGAAGGGCGATATGATGGTCAACGCCGTCGTGCAGGGCTCGATCTACCCTGCGCTGCGCGAAAGGTGCGCGAGGGAGATGGCGTCTGTGGATGCCGACGTGCACCCGATCGGCGGCGTGGTCCCGCTCATGGAGCAGTACCGCTACGCGGATCTCGTTGACGTCGTCATGTCTTCGAAGAGGGGGCTCAACCCGAACCGCCCGGTGCATCTCTTCGGCGCGGGGCATCCGATGGTACTCGCTTTCGCCGTCCTGATGGGATGCGACCTCTTCGACTCCGCCTCATACGCGAAGTTCGCGAAGGATGACCGCATGATGTTCATCGACGGTACCTTCCGCCTGCAGGACATGCGGTCACTCGGGTGCAACTGCCCGTCGTGCAGGGGGGCCACCCTCGAACAGCTGAGGGCGATGCCGAAGAACGACAGGACGGGGAGGATAGCGAGACACAACCTATACCAGATCACGCAGGAGATGGCCCTGATAAGGAGGTACCTCTCGGAGGGCCGCCTGTGGGAGTTGGCCGAGCAGAGGTGCAGGGCGCATCCGGCCATGCTCGACGGTCTGAGGAGGCTGAGGGAGTACCAGGGACAGATGGAGGGGTACGACCCCCTGTCGAGGGACTGCGGCATGTTCTACACCGGCATCGAGACGCGCGCGAGGCCCGTGTTCCGCCGCTATGCCGAACGCATAATGAGCCGCTACGTCCCGCCGCTGCCGAAGGCGGCGGTGTTCTACGGCGGAGGGAGCAAACCCTATTCCCGCGCCTTCGAGAACGAGTTCGCGAACGCGCGGAGGGGAGGTTACGAGCCCGTTGTGCTCTCGCCGTTCGGGCCGGTGCCCGCCGAGCTAGACGAGATGTACCCTCTGGCGCAGTCGCTGTTCCCGGTGATCGAGGACTCCGACACCGCGTCGGAGTCGGAGGGCATCGCGATAGCGTTCCTCGAGAAGCACTTCTCGGAGGTGGTCAACGCGGCGGATCTGCCGGAATACGGGGGGGACATCCCCCTCGACGCGGACACCGAACGCGCGAAGGCCGTCGCCCGCTATCAGTTCGGGGTCGAAGCCGCGGACGTGTTGTTCAAGGGAGAGATCGAACTGAGGGTCAGTCGCAAGACCGGCAAGATCCGTAACGTCATCTCCGACGGGGAGCACGTCCTCTCGATGCGCGCCGGTGACGGGTTTTTCACCTTGAAGATGGAAGGTGCCAAGCGCATCGTGGAAGCGATTCCAGCGCCGTTCATGCGCGTGCAGGTCGCGGACGACGCGGTACCCTTCGTAGCCAAGGGGAGGAACGTGTTCTGTCAGTTCGTGATGTGCGCAGACGATGGCCTCGTGCCGAAGGACGAGGCCATCATCGTGGACGGGGACGACGCGCCGATCGCGACAGGGCAGATGCTTCTGGTCGCCGACGAGATAAGGGTGATGGAGAGAGGCATCGCCGTGAAGGTCCGCTCAGGCAAGGAAGAGGACGAACGAGTTTCACGGGACCTCGGGCTCCGAGGCGAGGCCGGCGGCCTCCTCCGCCGCCCGGATGCAGGCAAGGAGGTCATCCGCGGTGTTCCGCATCGCGCCGGCGGTCTCGGCCTCGATATGGTAGAAAACCGCGCATCCGTCGATCCTCGCCCCGACGTACCCCCCGTTCTCGGGGGCGACGGCGGCGAGGACCGCCTTTGCGGTCCTCTCGTCGTCATATGCGAAGCGGAGGTCGAGGGTTAACATGCTCACCTCTTCTGGTTGAGGATGAATCCGACCATCGCTTCGCCGACCTCCTCTGTCCTCAGCCTCCCGCCGAGGTCCGGGGTGACCTGCATGCTGTCGAGGCAGTGCCTCACGGCGGCGCGCAGCATCCGCCCCTCCTCGGGGTACCCCTGGTTGTCCAGGAGCAGCTCCGCGGCGAGCACGGCGGCTATGGGGTTCGCCCTCCCCTGCCCGGCGATGTCCGGTGCGGATCCGTGGATCGGCTCGAACATGCTCAGCCCGTTCGGGTTGATGTTGCCGCTCCCGCCCATGCCGAGGCCGCCCTGCAGCTGCGCGCCGAGGTCGGTGAGGATGTCACCGAAGAGGTTGGGCACCGCTACCGTGCCGAAGGTCTCAGGGCGTACGATCATCGCCATGGACATGGCGTCGACGTACATGAACTCCAGCTTCATGCCGTACTCGTCGGCCTTCTGCTGGAAGATCTCCCTCTGCATGCCGTAGTTGTTTGTTATGACGTTGGCCTTGTCCACGAGGGTGACCTTGTCTTCGCCCCTCCCCTGCGCGTACCCGAACGCGTAATCGGCGAAGCGGGCTACCCCTCTGCGGGACAGCAGGCCGATCTCGATGGAATACTCGTCGTCTGCCGAGGGCACGCCCCTCACGTCGAAGGTCATGTTGTAAGACTCCCTTCTAACTTCGAGCTCCGCCCCGTAGCCCCCGGCCTTGCCCAGCCGTGCTCCGAGGCCCATGTAGAAGTCCTCGGTGTTCTCCCTCAGGAAGTGGATGTCGAAGGGAACCTCCCTTTTCAGGGGGACATACGGGAACCACGAGACCACCGGGCGGAGGTTGACGTACTGGTCGAACACCGCCCTCATCTTGAGGAGGATGCCGCCCTCGAGGACACCGGCCCTGACCCTCGGGTCGCCGATGGCACCGAAGTAGATGGCGTCCTTCTTCTTCAGATCGGAGACGTCCTCGTCGGTGAGGAGCTCGCCGGTGCGGAGGTACCTCTCGCCGCCGATGTCGAACACCTCGCCGTCGAAGTCGAACGAGGTGACCTCGCACAGCGCCTCCATGCAGTCCATCCCGACCTTGACGACCTCGGGGCCGATGCCGTCACCGGGAACGATTGCGAAATGTCTCATTCGAACTCCCCTTCTTTCACGAGGTTCACGAGCCCGCCGGCGGCGATCATCCGGGCGATGAAGCCGGGGTACCTCTCGAACCTCCACTCCCTGCCGCTGGTATCGTCCCTTACTATGCCGTCAGCGATGCTCACCATCACGACGTCGCCCTCCTCGATGTCGGTCTTGCACTCGATGAGGAGCAGACCGATGTTCATGGAGTTGCGGTAGAAGATGCGCGCGAACGACTCCGCCACGATGCAGCTGAAACCCGCCTCCACCAGGGAAAGGGGGGCGTGCTCCCTGGAGGAGCCGCAGCCGAAGTTCCTGCCGGCGACGAGGATGTCCCCCTCCCCCACCATGGACGCGAATCCCGGCCTGACCTTCTCGAAGATGAATTCGTTAAGGTGGTCCAGATTGCTCGAAACCAGTCTTTCGGCGGGGATTATCTGGTCCGTGTCGACGTCGTCTCCGAACCTCCACGCCCTGCCCTCCATCGCCTTCGGGGTCATCTCTGCACCCCCAGCTGCGCTGGCGTGACGATCCTCCCCGCGATGGCGGACGCGGCCACCACCTCCGGGCTCGCGAGGTACACCTCGGAGGCCTTGTCTCCCATCCTGCCGATGAAGTTCCTGTTCGTGCTCGAGACCGCCCTCTCGCCGGCGGCGAGGATCCCCATGTACCCTCCGAGGCATGCGCCACAGGTGGGGCCGGAGACGAAGGCCCCGGCGTCAAGGAAAACCTGCATCAGGCCCTCGTCGGCCATCTGCCGGTGCACTCTCTGCGAGGCGGGCACGACTATGAATCTCACCCCGTCCGCCACCTTCCGGCCCCTGACGATCTCGGCGGCGGCCCGCATGTCCTCGATGCGGCCGTTCGTGCAGCTGCCGAGGTATGCCTGGTCGATTCTCACGTCGACGTCCTTCACCTTGTGCCCGTTGCTAGGCAGGTGGGGGAAGGCGACCACGCTCTCCAGCTCGGAGAGGTCGTATTTCAGCGTCCTGCAGTACCGCGCGTCGGGGTCCGCCTCGACGGGGGAGTACCCCCCCCTCACGAAGCCCCTGATATAGTCCTCCGTCCTCTCGTCGCAGGGGAATATCCCTGCCTTGCCGCCGGCCTCTATGGCCATGTTCGACACGGTGAGCCTGTCCGGCACCGGCATGTTGGCCACGCCGGGCCCGCAGAACTCCAGCGCCTTGTAGTTGGCACCGTCCACGCCGATGTCGGAGATGATCTTTAGGATGAGGTCCTTGCCTCCGACGTGCCTCCTGAACTCCCCGGTGAGCTCTATCCTGATGGACTCCGGGACCCTGAACCACAGCTTGCCGGTGGCGAACACCACCCCCGCCTCGGTGGACCCGATCCCTGTGGACAAGGCGTTCACCGCGCCGTAGGTGCAGGTGTGGGAGTCCGCCCCGACGATGAGCCTGCCGGGGGCCGCGAAGCCCTCCTCCACCATCAGTTGGTGGCAGACGCCGCCCTTACCCACCTCGAAGTAGTTGGGCAGGCCGTGCTTCCCTGCGAAGTCCCTCATCTCCTTGGCCTGCACGGCGGAGTCGACGTCCTTGTTCGGCACGTAGTGGTCGGGGATGAGGACCATGCGGTCCTTGAACATCCTGCCGTTGCCTATCTCCTCGTACTTCCTGAACGCTATCGGGCCGGTGACGTCGTTCACCATGACGTAGTCCACGTCGGCCACGACTATCTGTCCCGCCCTCGCGTCGGTACGCGAGTGGGCGGACAGGATCTTCTCTGCGATTGTTTTCCCCATGGTGATCAGCCCTCGGCGTCTGTCCTCGCGGATGACGCGGGCGAAGTCCCTGTTGATGGCCGCCATCGTGGCGTCCACAGACGTCTCCACTATGTCCATGCCTACGGCCCTGCCGAAGGACAGGTTACCGTCGTTTTGCACGTTCTTCATGGTGACTGCGACCCGGCAGAGGGAGTCGCTCGCGCCGGTGATGGCGGACAGCTTGTACTCCTCCATGGTCATGCTCGGGTTCACGGCCTTCCTTATGGCGTTGACGGCGGCGTTGACCGGGCCGACGCCCACGTCGGCGACGGTCACCTCGGTGCCGTCCGCCCTTCTTATCTTGACGGTAGCGGTGGGGGTGGTGGACCTCCCGGTGGTGACGGTCAGCTCCTCCAGGGCGCACTCCCTCCGTACGGTGGACTTCTTCCACACGATGTCGTCGGCCAGGGCGCCGATCTCTGCGTCGGTGACCTCCTTGCCGCCGATCGAGGCCCTCTTCACGGCCTCCATCAGCTCGCCCATGTGCTCCTGCGGGAATTCAATCCCCAGCTCCTTCAGTTTCTCCTCCACCAGGTGGGAGCCGGACAGCTTGCCGACCACCAGCCTCCTTTCGGCGCCGACGACCTCGGGCAGGAAGGGCTCGTAGGTCGCGGTGTTGTTCATGATGCCGTGCACGTGCACGCCGGATTCGTGGGCGAAGGCGTTCCTTCCCACTATGGGCTTGTTGGCGGCCATGGAGAAGCCGGTGATCCTCTCGATCAGCGCCGAGGAGGAGGAGATCTTCGAGAGGTCGTAGGTCCGCACGCCGTAATTGGCGAACAGGTTGACCGCGACCTCCTCCAGAGCGACGTTGCCGGTCCTCTCTCCGATGCCGTTGACGCAGCCCTGCACGATGGTGGCGCCGTTCTCCACGGCGGCCAGTGAGTTGGCCAGGGCCAGGCCCATGTCGTTATGGCAGTGCACGGAGATGGGCATCTTCAGAGTCTCGCGCAGTTCCCCGATCATGGCGCCGTACGCCCTGGGGATGATGACCCCGACGGTGTCGGGGATGTTGGCCGAGGACGCCCCCGCGTCCTGCACGTCGAGCAGGATTTCCTTCATAAAGTCCATGCGCGAGCGGGTGGCGTCCTCGCAGGAGAACATGACGGCCAGGCCGTGCTCCCTTGCGTACTCTACGGTCTCCACCGCACGCGCCCTGACCTCTTCCGGAGTCATCTTCAGCTTGTATTTCATGTGCAGGTCGGAGGTGGCGATGAACGCGTGCACGTAGTCCAGCCCGGAGTCCATGACGGCATCGATGTCCTTCTTCACGCACCGCGCCAGCGAGCACACCCTCGCTTCCAGGTTCAGGTCCGCTATCCGCCTGATGGTCTCCTTCTCGATCTCGCTCGACACCGCGAACCCGGCCTCGATGATGTCCGTGCCGAGGTTGTCGAGGGCCTGTGCGATGCGTACCTTGTCGTCCGGGCTCAACGCGATCCCGGGGGCCTGCTCGCCGTCCCTCAGTGTTGTGTCGAAGAGCTTCACGTCTTCGATGGGACCCACGTCGGAGAGCGCAAGCTGGTTGTACGGGCTGACCGCGAACATCTCTTCCAACCTTCTAGCGCTTTCACTGGTTTGCTGAGTTTTCATAAAAACCACCAAACCGTCCCCGCTTCCGCTGACTCACTGAAGAGGTATGAGGCCGGCGTCTGCGTCGAAAATCATGCATGCATCTCCCGAACGGTATTGCATCCATTCATCGATGCTATATAAAAATTGACCCCTGAAAGGGGGCGCCGCCACCGCAGGCGGCCGGAATCGTTTCAGGCCCCGTCACGGGCGGCGAAGCACTCCGCTTTCGCCTCCGCGATCCTCTCCTTCTGGGCGGCGACGTCCTCGCGGAGCTTCTCCTTCGCAGCAGCACGTTCCTCCCGCGGGAGTTTCTTTATGTCCTCCCTGCGCTGGGCCTTCATCTTGCGGAGGACGGATTTCTCCGCCTCGACCTTGTTCTTCTTGGCCTGGAGCGCGTCCTCCTTGGACTTCGCGATCTTCTCGTGCCTGCTGGTCGCCTTGGGTTCGTTACCGTTTGCCATGGTCGCACCGATGGGAGCGAATCGTCCAACGGCCATTTAACATTTGAGAATCATGCCTCGCCCGGCGGGCCTCGCTGGGATTTCCAGTAGCCGTGCTTGTTGCAGTACTCCCAGGCGACGACCTTGTCGGCCTTCACCGGGAAGAACGCCTCGGGTTTGTCGCCGGGCTTGAGGTATCTCCTCATGAGGATGCCGTCGGCGCAGAGCTCGATGAAGACGATGTAATGGTCGGGGTCCATCGGGTGGGGCGCGTTCTTGCCCACTCTGACGAGGTACCCGCCGTCCTGCTTCTCGATCCAGGGGACGTGCTTCTGTTCATCCGGGTCGGCGGTCTTGGCTTCGAGCTCGGAACAGGTCTGGCCGCAGCAGACCGGGTCGCATCCGCATGCCCTGTGGACCTTTTCGTAGACGTTCCCGCATTTCTCGCATTTGTACAGTGTGATGCCTCCTGCCATAGCTATCGGGCCCCGTTTCGGATTGTGACTATTTAATACTGATGCCGCAGGCCGGTGATTGTGGATCGTGTCGCAGTCGTTGCCAGGGATGGTAGCAACCGTTCCCGGGCGTGCCCAAGACAACGTATCTGCGGCACGGGTACGCGAAGCCGTTCCCGGCAGGATCCGAGGGACCCTCTGGCAAACGCAAGCCCAGGCAATTCGTCGCATGCATCGCCGTGATCCTTCCCGCGGCGCATCCCGAGCGTGCATCCCGGCGAGAATGTCGCTCTCGCCCCGATCAGGCTCCTGCCGCCTCCCCGTCCGAGAGGCAGCTATACGGGGCAGCTGGTAGGCGACCGTCGACCCATCCTCTCCCGGCTGGCGCCCTTCTCTTCATCATTTATCTACAAGTTCCTCGATTCACCGCCCATGTCGGAATCGAAATCGGATGCGACGCCGATCGTGGTGAGCAGCATTTTCCTCTCGTTGTTCTTTCTGCTGTTCTGCAACTGGTGCGAGGCGGGATACGGCCAGGGCCTGAACGGCTTGCAGAGGCACATACCTCTGCTCTGCTGCACCCTGGCTCTCGCCGTTGCCATCCTCGGCATTGTCGACGCGTTCATCGTGCCAGTGTTCGGCAGGATTTTCGCACCGGTCTCTTCGGTCGTCGCATTGGCAACAATCGTCCTTTCCGCGACGTTCATCGCCTGGGACGAGGTCTCCGGGCGTGTCTCCTTCGGCCCCTACGGCGCCACGATGTTCGCCATGATGGCCCTGGCCTGCAACATCGTGATGTACCACATCCCGATGTTGCGCGGGACCAAGTACATCGTCGGAACGGGTTGAGGGTGAGCGATTCCATACCGCTCGCCTACTGCGAGCTGGTCGGCGGCAGGCTCTTCGCGGGCCCCGCCTCCTTCGACGGGGCCCGCTTCTCCCTCGGGGATACGGCGCCCCTTGACGGCGTGGGGTGTCTGAGGACGAGGGGGCGCGGCACCGTCGCCGTCACCGATGTGCAGAGTCTGAACGCGGGCGAGTTCAACCCCCGCTTCGTGGAGCGCTGCAGGATTCCAGGCAACGATGTCTGGCTCATCGAGACCGTGAGGTACCCCACGGACATCCTCGACGCCTTCCTCGGAAACCTCTCGAAGCTCCTGATTCCGTATCACACGGCCTCTCCGCAGGTCTTCCGCGATGCCATCGAGCTCTCCGACGACTGCATCCCCCTCGTCCAATGCTGGGAGGGCAGGCCATACGCCGCCGGAGAGAACGACTTACTGCGCATAGTGCGCGCGCTGGCGGACCTCGGCTACGGGAAGGTCGCGGTCTCCGACCCCGACGGGGGGGTCCCCGCCGGGGTCTGGGACGATCTCGCGGGCGGCCCCGCGGAGGTCGTTCCGCACTCCCCGAAGGGGGTCGGGGGGAAGTTCGGCACCGTCCTCGGGGACCTCTTCCCCGCTCATCTCGAAACAGAACGAGCCAGCATCTTCCCGAATTCTTTTGCGCGGACGAAGAACGCCACATTGTCAGCATGGTCCGACCCGCCGATCTCCAATGCTCCGAGCCATTCCGAACCAACGGTGTTGCAGAGGCTCCTGAATATCGACTCGGTATTCCTGAAGTTCGGCTCCGGGCTCCCCCCGCAGATCATGCAGGCCATGTACCGGGGGTGCTCCCCGCCGTTATGCCAGTATGGGTCGAAGCGGTCCACCACGCTCTTTATGAGCGCAGACGGGCCGTTGAAGTAGACGGGGGTCGCCAGGACGAAGAGGTCCGCCTCCCTGAAGGCGGAGAACACCTCCGCCATGTCGTCCTCCCCCTCTGAGAAACCGATGTCCATCTCCGCCGGGCGCAGGGTCTCGGCGCTGCCGAAGCCCCCCTCGGCAAGGCCCTCGGCGAGCCCCGCGCACATGGAGCCGGTGCATCCGTCCCGGCGCGGGCTACCGCAGACGATCAGCGCCCTCATGGGGGGTGGTGAACGCAATTATATAACATAAATCTATAGGGTCGGGAAAGGTGAGCGTAACGGTCGAGAACTTCACCAAGAGCAAATCCTTCAACTTCCCGCAGAACGTCGTAATGGGTCATGGCGTGCTCGACCAGACCGTGGACGTCTGCCGGTCCATGCTCTTCGGGAAGAACGGCCTCATCATCACCGGCGGGAGCACCTACAAGGTCGCCGGGAGGAAGGTCGAGGATCTCGTTTCCGAGAGGTACAACGTGCAGACGCACCTCGCGGGCGCCGCCGACCTGGAGGCGGTCTCCGAGGCCAAGAAGGCCGCGAAGGAGTGCAAGGCGAAGTTCATCCTCGCCATCGGCGGCGGGAGCAAGATCGACATCTCCAAGCCGGTCGCGAAGGACCTGGGAATCCCCTTCGTGAGCATCCCCACGTCCATCTCCCACGACGGCATCTGCTCCGACCGCGCCTCCTTCAAGTCCAACGAGGGCACGCCGATGACCATCCGCGCGCTACCTCCGGCGGCCCTCATCGCCGACACCAAGGTTCTCGTCAAGGCCCCCTACCGCTACCTCGCGGCCGGCTGCGCCGACGTGATCTCCAACCTCACCGCCCTGAAGGACTGGGACCTGGCGAGGAAGATCCGCGACGAAGAGTTCTCCACATCCGCCTACATGCTTGCGAGGTTCGCTGCCGAAACCCTCGTGCAGGACAGTGACGTCATCAAACCCAAGCTCGAGGATAGCGTATGGACCGCGCTCAAGCCGATCATCGCCTCCGGCGTGTCGATGTGCATCGCAGGGACATCGCGGCCTACCAGCGGCTCCGAGCACATGTTCTCCCACGCCCTGGACCTCCTCCACCCCGGCAAGGCCCTGCACGGGGAGCAGTGCGGCATAGGGTGCATCATGATGATGTCCCTGCACGGCGGGAATTGGAAGCAGATCCGCGACGCCCTCAAGAACATCGGTGCCCCCACCACCGCCGCCGAGCTCGGCCTCGGCGAGGAGGAGGTCGTCGACGCCCTCGTCGCGGCCAACAAGGTCCGCAAGGAGAGGTTCACCATCCTCGGCGAGAACGGGCTGACCCGCAACGCCGCGCTCAACCTCGCCCGCACGACGGGGGTGCTGCGATGGTCACGTTGACGATGGTGGGCGCTAGCCGCGCCCGCGAGGGGGATTCCTTCGTATTCCTCGGTCCGGTCATGGAGTGCGGGTCCTGTCCTTACGGGAGCATCTGCCTGAGCCTCGACGTCGGCTCGGAGTACTACGTGAAGAAGGCTAGGAGGACGTCTCACCCATGCGACGCCATCGAGGGAGGGGAGGCGGTCGTCGTCGAGGTCGAGAAGAGGGAGCGCGCCGCTGCGGTTGATTCCAAGCTGGCGATGGCGGGCTCCATGATCACGTTCTCACCGGCGGGATGCGGAGAGGTCGGTTGCCCCAGCTACGGCATATGCAACCCTCCCGGCCTGGATTCAGGCACGAAGGTGTCCATCGAGGCGGTCGGCGGGAGGCTCGAATGCCCGGTCGGGATGGTCCGCACGGCCATCACGGTGATTCGATTCTCGCCCGCGTCACCGGGGGCGGCGCCCTGTACATCCCCGATGTCGCCGAGGGCGGTTACATGACCGTCTGCGACCATCGGCTTTCCGCGGACGATTTCGGACGAGGCGCTCCCCGCAGCGAAACCGTCCCACGATCCAGGACCCCGATCCGTCCATGTCGAGCATGGTTGTAGATTCACGTCGTTGCGAGCAACTGTTCTCCCTGTACGAAAAGGTAGGCGAGGGTAATGTCGTAGGCAACGGTACATACAGGGCGTACGGGCAGATCTCGCAGACTTTGATGTCCCCTTCACGAGAACCATCGACCGGATTCATTCCAGATGCGGATGTCTGTTCTAATCAATCTATTTTCGGCGGAATACTCGCAGACAGAGAGTTTATTTTTCACACATTAATTTATATTATTGAGTTTATTTTTCACACATAATCGAGAGCGGAGCGTCAGTCATGGCGGTGTTCAAAAGGAAGATCTACGACGCCCTCCTGGGGTGGAAGGAGGAATACGACGGCAAATGCGCACTGATGGTGGAGGGTGCGAGACGCGTCGGGAAGACCATGGTGGTCACCGAGTTCGCCAGGAACGAGTACGAGAGGAACCTGGTCATAGATTTCTCGGAGGCTGACGAGGACATACTAGCCCTCTTCAACGGCCCCATCGGCGACATCGACAGGTTCCTCGAGAGGCTGCAGCAGTTCAGAAACGCCGAGCTCGTCCCCCGCAGGAGCGTCGTCGTGTTCGACGAGGTGCAGTTCTGTCCCCGCGCGAGGCAGAAGATAAAGCGTCTGGTCGCCGACGGCAGGTTCGATTACATCGAGACCGGCTCGCTGATCTCCATAAAGAGGAACGTGAAAGACATCATGATCCCGTCCGAGGAGATCAAGATACAGATGCATCCCATGGACTTCGAGGAGTTTCTGTGGGCGCTGGGGGATAGCGTAACCGTGCCGGCCGTCCGCAGGTACTTCGATGAACTGCGTCCGCTCGAAGAGCCCTACCACCGCAGGGTCCTAGACATGTACAGGGAATACATGGTGGTCGGGGGCATGCCGCAGGCCGTGAGCGAGTTCACTGAGGGCAAAAGCTATCGCAAGGCCGATTCCGCGAAGAGGGCGATCATGCAGCTGTATTACGACGATCTCGGGAAGATCGGCGGTGCGACCGGGCTGAGGGCGAAGCGCCTGTTCGACTTCATCCCCTCGATGCTCTCGGAGCACGACAAGACGTTCCGCCCCGGGAGGGCGGAGGAGGGCACGGAGACGGCCGACCATCTCAACGCGATAGAATGGCTCAGGCAATCGAGGACGGTGAACGTCTGCTTCAACAACACAGATCCGACCGTTGCGATGAATCTCGACAAGGACGCCACCACGCTCAAGCTGTATATGGCCGATACCGGGTTGCTGTTCTTCCAATCAATGTCGGAGAGGGTCTCCGATCCGGACACGACGTACAAGGACGTCCTGTCCGGGAGACTCTCGATTAACAGGGGGATGTTCTTCGAGAATGTCGTGGCGCAGGAGCTCGTTGCGAGAGGGTACGAATTGCAGTTCAGCAAATTCAAGATTGCCGGCCGCACAAATCTTCAGGAGGTGGATTTCATAATCGCGGACGGAAAGAAGATAATCCCGGTCGAGGTGAAATCGGGAATCTCGGGAAAGCACGCATCCCTCGACATGTTCATGAAGAAGTTCGGAAAGAGGATTCGCAGAGCGTACGTGGTGCATTCCAAAAATCTGAGGGTAGATCAAGAGAAGGGGGTGGTTTACATCCCGGTATACATGGCCATGTTCCTCTGAGGGGTTCGATAGTTCTCGGCACTCGCGAGGTAGCGATTTTCAATTCAACTCAAAGGGATCGCGAACGTCGCGCTAGGTCGGACACATCATCGGCATCGGTCAACGGGTGTAAGGCGATCGGAATCTGCGAGTATCGCACTCTAACCGAAAGACGTTTCGATAGACGTCCCGGTCCATTAGCTTCCGCTACGGACACGAATGTGGTCAGCATCCCCCGGCCATCACATCTTGCGGACGATGGGGTCAGTCGTTCGCGGGATACGCTTCGGAGGGCGTTCGCAGACCCGGCCCCCGCTGTGGGGTTCCGACGAAGGTCGGCGTTCGGAACCTCTCGCCGGTGATGCGTTCGTACATGTCGACGTAGAGCTTGCTGGTGCGGTCGATGACGTCCTGCGGCAGGGCGGGTATGTCGGGCTCGGGGAGCCCCTTCTCGCGGGCGTCGCAAAGCGCCTTGTGGTAGCCGGTCTCGCGGTAGTACTGCCTGACGAATTCCTTGGAGAGCTCGACGATGTTGCCCCTGGCGTACTCCTCGGCGTCCCACCAGCGGTCCTCGTCGAGGGTGCCGAAGGTGTCGACGACCATGAGCTTCCTCTGCTTGTCGTAGCCGTACTCCTTCTTGCCGTCGCAGTGGATGAGGCCCCTCTTGGCGGCCTCCTCCGCGATGATCTCATCGATCCTCAGGGTGGTGTCGACGATCTCGTCGTACTCGGCGTCGGTCAAACCGGCCATCTCCTTCGCCTCGGCGTCGGTGAGGTTCCTGTCCGTGGCCTCAAGCTTGGTGGTGGCCTCTACGAAGGGGCGCGGGAGCTTCTCGCCGTACCTCACCTCGTGCCCTTCGGGGAAGCCGAGCTGCTCGGCGGTGATCTCACCGGTCCTGACGCGGTCCATGAGGGAGCCGGCAACGTAGTGTCTGCATATGATTTCGAGGGGGATGAGGTAGTCTGCGGTCTCGCGGTCGATTTCGGAGTAGTCCCTGATGACCCGCACGCGCTTGACATCCATCCTGTCCCTGGCGGGCTCGGACAGGTAGTGGTTGCTGATCCCGTTCTCGGAGAGGATGTTGAACCAGTACTTCGCAGTCCTGCAGAGGGTCTCGCCCTTGTGGGGGACCATGGAGGGTATTATCTTGTCGAAGACGGAGATGTGGTCCGTGTAAGCGAACTCGAGGGTGTCGTCGTCGACGGCGTATACCTCTTTGACCTTCCCGGTCATAAGCTTCCGCATGGCCGACGATTGTCTGGCCCCTATTTATTGATTCATGCTCCGCAGAAGCTCCTCCGCGCGATGTGCCAGGAGAGACAGCGCGGCGTCCGCGGCCTGCCTTCTCACGAGGCCCCTTCCCCCCGCGAAGAAGTGCTTCTCCACGGTCGTACCGAGGGAGTCGGACGCGGCCGTGTACACGAGGCCTGCGGGCCCGTCTCCGGTCCCGGCGGGGCCGGCGATCCCAGTGACGGAGACGGCGATGTCGGACCCATATACCATGCGGGAGCCCCTGGCCATGAGTGCCGCGGCCTGCGGGGACACCGCTCCGTACGTGGCGAGGATGCCGCGGGGGACGCCGAGCACCGCTTCCTTCGCCCCGTCCGAGTACGTCACGGCGGAGCCGAGGAAGTACTCCGAGGCGCCGGGGACGGCGGTGATCTCCGCGCCGACCATCCCGCCGGTGCAGGACTCAGCCAGGGACACCGTGACGCCCCTGCCCCTGAGGACGGAGGCGAGCGCCTCGGCCCCAATCATCGGATGTCCCCGCCGGAGAACCCAACGATCCTGCCGATGCCGTCGATTCTGTCGATGACGTCCGCCGCGGCCTTAGGGACCAGCGAGCGCCAGTCCCCGCCTTCGACCATGCGGCGGCGGATCTCCGTGCCGGAGTACATCTCGCGGTTGAACATGGGCGAGGCCCGCACCTCGAATCCCGCCTCGGAGAAGAGGCGGTGGGTGGTGGGGTTGTTGGTGTACACGCAGGAGAACGGGGGGCACATCGACACGACGTGCGCGACCCATACCGAATAGCGGTTGAGGTCCTCTATGGGCACGATGCTGTAGTTCTCGATGCCCTCGTCGCGCAGCGCGCCCTCGATCATGCTGTACCTCTCCCCCGCTGTGAACGGGTTGTCGGGGAGGTGGGAGTACTGCGCGCTGCCGATGCCTATCACCAGGTGCTCGGACTCGGAGGCGCACTTGCGGACGACCTCCATGTGTCCGAGGTGGAGAGGCTGGAACCTCCCGATGACCAGGCCGTAGTCCTTGGGAGCGTTCATGCTATCACGGCGCGGGCGAGGGGGCTGGGCCCGGGAGCGGGTCCGCCCCCGGCTCCACCTCCGCGGCGTCGGACGTCGCCGACCCCCCGCTGCCACCCTCCCCCGAGGCCTCCCCGGCGGGGTATTCGTGTTCGACGGGGGGCTCGAGCTTCTTGGCGGAGGGCCCGCCGCCCTCGTTCAGCGGGAGCAGCCTCTTCAACAGCTCCTTCTTCTTCTTGCAGTCGACGAAGGCGTACTCCACGACGTCGCGGAAGGTGGCCACGGTGTAGATGTCCATGCTCCTGTAGAATTTGTTGCGGATCATCACGTCGCGCCCGTTGTCCTCGGGGATGAGGGCGAGCCTGATGCCGGCGGTGGCGGCGGCCTCGAGCTTCGCGGTGACCGCGCCCACCGGGAGCACCCTGCCCCTGACGTTCAGGCTGCCGGTCATGGCGACGTCCTGCCTGATTGGGATCTCCGTGATCGCGCTCAGGATTACGGCGGCCATGGTTATGGAAGCGGAGTCGCCCTCCACGCCCTCGTAGGTGCCGATGTATTCGAGGTGGATGTCCATCTCGGAGAGGTCCTCGCCGGCGTACTTCTTGATGACGGCGGAGATGTTCTCCACGGCCTCCTTGGCGATATCCCCCAGCTTTCCGGTGGCGACGATTTTCCCGCCGTTCTTGGCGTGGGCGGGGGTGACCTCGGCCACGATGGGGAGCATGATGCCGGAGTACTCCGCCATGCCCGTCCCCGGGTCGAGGGCGGCTAGGCCGTTTATCTGCCCGATTTTCTCGCCCTCGGTGCTGAAGAGCTGATAGATCTTGGAGGCCTCGATCTGCCTGTCGGCGATCTGCTGCTCCAGGGAGCGGGCGTTGAGCCTCGCGGCGGCGACGTCGTCGCGGGTGACGATGGCGGCGCTCTTCGCGACGGCGAGGTCGCCCGACACGCGGATGAGTCCCCCCAACTCCCTGAACCTCAGGGTGAGCCTGCCCTTCCTGCCGGCGCGCCTCTGCGCCTCCTTCACGATTTCCCCGACGGCGTACCTGTCGAAGTGGGGGATTTTCCCGTCCTTGAGGACCTCCTGCGCGACGAACCTCGCGATGTCGATGCGGTGCTGCTCGGTGTCCGGCATGGTGGCGCGCATGTACACCTCGTACCCGTACCCGCGGATCCTCGACCGCAGGGCGGGGTGGATCCCCTGTATGGCGTCGAGGTTGCCGGCGCAGACGAGGACGAAGTCGCAGGGCACGGGCTCCGACTTGACGAGCGCTCCGGAAGACCTCTCGGACTGCCCGGTGATGGCCATCTTCTTCTCCTGCATGGCGGTGAGGAGGGCCTGCTGGCTCTCGAGCTTAAGGAGGTTGATCTCGTCGATGTAGAGGACCCCCTTGTTCGCGCGGTGGATGTCCCCCGCCTCGAGCCTGTTATGGGCCGGAGTCTCCAGCCCCCCGGACTGGTAGGGGTCGTGCCTCACGTCTCCCAGTAGGGCGCCGGAGTGGGTACCTGTGGCGTCCACGAACGGCGGCATGTCGGCGGTCTCGTGCCCGACGAGGAGCTTCGGCACGTTGGAGGTGTCCGGCCTCTGCATCATCGGGTTCCTCGCGAAGAGGAGGATGATCATCACCGCGAACAGCGAAATCATGAGGATGTAGAAGTTGGAGAACAGCAGGGTGCCGATCAGGCCGAGGATGACGATGGCGGCGCAGGCGTACATGTACGTCGACGACTTCTGGTTCTTGGCCACCGCGGCGGCGATCTTCCTCTGCGCCACGATCTGCTTGCCCTTCCCGGCGGGGAAGACGCGGACCCGCGGCTCGTTCTCGTCTTCGGGGTTGGCGTAGGCCACGATGTCCTGCAGGTCGCTCTGCGGGAGGTACTCGGTCATGGAGCTGGCCAGCATCGACTTGCCGGTCCCCGGCTCGCCGATGAGCATCATGTGCCTCTTCTGCGCCGCCGCCTTCTTCATGACGTCGACGGCACGGTCCTGCCCGATGACACGGTCGGACATCTTCTGCGGGACCTCGACGTCCTTCGTGGTCTTGAAGGACTGCTTCGCGATCCACTCCTCGACGGAGACGTCCGTGAGAACAGGCTCCTTCTCGTCGGTGTCGTCGAGGCCGGTCTCGGCGTCTGTGAGATCTCTGTAGTAGGTCGGGCCCGCGGCCTTTCTGTCGGACTTCATTCTCCCTTCCTCCCCATATTCCAAAGAACGTAAGCAAGCACGATGCAGATCAGCGCCACGATCGTCCACGGCGCGTACTCTCTGAGCATCTCCCCGAGGTCGTCATCGGTCTTCCAGGTGTAGCCGGACGCCGACATCTTCTCCACCTCCGGAAGCTGGAAGTTGAACCAGTTCGCGTAGTAGTAGTCGTTGGCGGACGACGTGGTGTTGTACTTGTAAATCAAGAACGCCTGGTGGGTCTGCAGGAACGTCTGCCCTTTGTACATGGACTGCGACCCGACGGCGAGGTAACGCAGCTCCTCGCCGGAGGTGTCGTTCCAGGTGGTGTCGACGGCGTATACGATTCCGTTAATGATCACGAGGTTCCATGCGTGCAGGGCGATGCTGGAGGTCTGCACGGAGGTGCCGACTACGGTCTTGCACTGGATGTTAGCCTTGTCGCAGAGCGCCTTGAAGGCGGCGGCGTAGGCGTCGCAGACCATGATGTGCTTCCCGTTCTCCTTGTGCACGAACGCGCCGTAGGCGGACACGTTGTAGGGGCACTGCTGCTTGTTGCCGCCCGGGTTCCTCACGGCGGGGTCGTAGAGCACGTCGTCGCCGCACAGCCATGCGTTGATGCTCCTGACCTTCTCGGCGTCGGTGCCGCCCTTGATTTCGAATCCGTCGATGGCCTGCTTCACGGCGTCGATCTTCTGCGACATGTCCGTGTCGTCGCCGTTGTAGTAGGCGTAATGCACCTTTATTCCGACGGTGAACTCGCTCGTGCTGCCGGAGCTGCCCGTCGCGGTCACATCGATGTGCGGCCCGCTGTCGGCCCCCCAGGTCCAGAAAGCCAGCGGATCGTCCATCTTGGTCGCCTGCCACGCCCGGTCGGCATCCTTCTTCAGCATGTCCAGCAGCACGGCGCGGGACTCCGCCACGTAGTAGTGCCTGACCGTCACGTTGTAGATCCCGCCGTAGTTGGATGCCGGGTACTTGGTGTACGGCTCTGGGTTCTTGCCCTCGGCGGGGAGGTCGTGCAGCGCCTCCATAGCGTCGTAGATCGCCCTCTGC
Organism: Methanomassiliicoccaceae archaeon COG_1; assembly: GCA_028561875.1. Lineage (GTDB taxonomy): Archaea > Thermoplasmatota > Thermoplasmata > Methanomassiliicoccales > Methanomethylophilaceae > Methanomethylophilus. Next base: position 258,853 of record JAQQTI010000002.1, on the reverse strand, counting down.
CCGTCGGTGAGCTGCTCGTAGTACGTATCGAAATACAGTACCTCTTCTCCGTCGGCGTCGGACCCCGGTGCGGCGACCGAGGACGCGAACAGCATCGAGACCAATGCCACGGAGAGGAAAGCGTAGCGTACTTTCATCGCCCTTCTCAATTCGCTCTTTCTATAATAATGGCGCGGGCGGGGCCGCCGGGCCGGGGCATGCCCGTGGCCGCTGTTTCGCGGGAGGCGGGGGAGCGCCCCTGACTCGCAGGCGGCAGGAAGACGGATGGAAATCATGGTCTGGCACATGCTGAACCCATCCATTAAATAGCCCGCTCGCATGGGCCCAGCCATGAAGTTCGGGGACCTGGGCATACCTGATCCACTCAAGGACGCTCTCGCGGCCCAGGGGTTCGACGAGATGTACCCCCCGCAGGCCGAGGCCATCCCGAAGGCGTTGGCAGGGAGGAACCTCGTCGCCGCCGTCCCCACTGCCAGCGGTAAGTCCCTCATCGGGTTCATCCCCGCCCTCGACGCTGTCCTGAGGACGGGGAGCAAGGTCCTGTACATCGTGCCCCTCAAGGCCCTCGCATCGGAGAAGAGGGACGACCTCGCGAGGTTCTCGCATCTCGGGGTAAGGGTGGTCTCGGCCACCGGCGATCCCGACCGCGACGACGACGTCTCCGGCGCGGACATCGTCATAGCCACATCCGAGAAGGCGGACTCCATGATCCGCCACGGGAACATTTGGACGGAAGGGCTGGGGTTGGTCATCGCCGACGAGGTTCACATGATCGCCGACCCGGGGAGGGGCCCGACGCTCGAAATCGCCCTGAGCAAGCTCATGCGCCGCAACCCGGGCATGCAGGTCATCGCCCTCTCCGCCACCATCTCCAACGCAGAGGAACTGGCAATGTGGCTGGACGCCGACCTCGTCCGCATGGGCTGGCGCCCGACCGAGCTGAGGGAGGGGGTGTACTTCGGCGGCGAGATCACCTTCGCCGACCGTTCGAGGATCGAGGTCCCCGTCGGTAGAGACGAGATGCTGGGGATTGTGAAGCAGACGGTGGAGGGCGGGGGGCAATGCCTCGTCTTCGTGAATTCCCGCCGCTCCACCGAGGCCGTCGCCTCCCGTCTGGCGAAAGCGATGAGGGGGCAGTCCTCCCCCCTCCCTTCGGCGGAGAGGGAGATGCTCGAGGGCGGGGCGGAGTCCACCTCCGTGGGGAAGAAGCTCGCCGACTGCGTGGAGGCCGGCGCCGCCTTCCACCACGCCGGCCTGGATTACAAGCAGCGGAGGTCGGTCGAGGATGGATTCCGCGCGCGGAGGATCAAGGTCGTGGTCGCCACCCCCACCCTCGCCGCGGGCATCAACCTCCCCGCTCGCAGGGTGGTGGTCCGCGATACCAGCCGCTTCGAGTCGAACGCCGGCAACGTCCCCATCTCGGTGATGGAGGTCAAGCAGATGTGCGGCCGGGCCGGGAGGCCGGGGTACGACCCCTGGGGAGAGGCGGTGCTCGTCGCCAGGTCCGAGAGGGACGCCGACCACCTCATGGAGGACTACATCGAGCAGGACACCGAGAGGCTCACCTCGAAACTCGGGAACGAGAGGACGCTGCGCTCGAACATACTGGGATTGGTGGCCACCGGCGACGCCGACTCCGAGGAGGGCATAATCGAGTTCCTGGGGTCCACGTTCTTCGGGGCGACCTCGCAGCTCTACGGCATAGACCGGCTCGTCTCGAAGGTGGTGGGGTTCCTCGCGGAGCACGGGATGGTGGAGAGCGCGGGGGAATCGGTGCGCATACTCCCGTTCGGGAAAAGGGTGTCCGACCTGTACATCGATCCGTGGTCGGCCGTCGTCCTGAAGAAGGCGGTGCTGAAGATGGACGGCGATTCTGACGACCTGCAGGTCATGCATGCGGTGGCGTCCACGCCCGACGTCATGGGGCTGTATCCCAAGAAGGACGACCAGCCGGTGCTCAGTGCGATAGACGAGGAGTACGACGGGCACTACCTCGTGGACATCTACGACGAGAGCGAAGGGGCGGACGACGAAACCGCCTTCGACGTGCACATGAGCGACCTCAAGACGGCGTTGATGCTGCGGGATTGGATCGACGAGAGGTCGGAGGACTTCATCACCGAGGCCATGAAGATTGGGCCGGGGGACATACGCTCGCGGGTGGACTCCGCCGATTGGATCCTGTACTCCATGAACGAGATTGCGCTGATCTTCAACCCCGGCGCCTCGAAGAGGATCAAGCCGCTGCTCACCCGCGTGCGGTACGGCGTGAAGGAGGAACTCGTCCCCCTCGTGTCCTTCCGCGGAGTGGGGCGGAGCAGGGCGCGTGCGCTGTTCGCCGCGGGGTACCGCACGAGGGCGGACGTCGCTGCGGCGGACGAGGGCGATCTGGCGAAGCTCGGCAGGATCGGGCCGTCGCTGGCCGCCCGCATCAAGGAGCAGGCGGGGCGTGCCCCGCAGCGGCTGGAGGAGCCCGACGACGAGATGGAGTACCAGTTCGAGAGGATGGCGGCGGAGATGGATGCGAGGCTCGCCGATGACGCGCAGAAGAAGATAGACGGGTTCCGCCGAACTGGCCCCGCCCGTTCCGCCACTCCAGGCAGACGAGATTCGAACGTCGCGTACGGACCCGGAGGCAATCGGAATCCCCTCGTCGCGACGACGTCCGCAAGGCTGGTGATACCCCTCACGGGAGCCCGAGCTACAGGGGCCTCCTCCCCGGGCCCTCACGGAAAACAATCGGCTGGGTTCTCCCGGTGCCGGTCTCGTTCCGAGAGAATCCTCTCGACGTCCGCCACCGAGTTCCCGCAGGGGATCGGCCTGGGGGCGTTAGCGATTATCGTGTCGGGGTCCTTGAGGCCGTTGCCGGTGCAGATGCAAACCACGCGCTCGTCCTTTGCGATGACGCCCGATCCCCTGAGCTTCTTCAGCCCGGCGACGGAGGCGGCGGACGCGGGCTCGACGCACACGCCCTCCTTCCTGCCGAGCAGGGATTGGGCGGCGATGATCTCCGCATCGGTGACGGTCTCCGCATAGCCCTTGGTGTCGTAGATTGCGTGCAGGGCCTTCTTCCCGGACACGGGGTTGCCTATCCTGATCGCGGTGGCGACGGTCTCGGGGTTGGGTTCGGGGAGGAAGTCCTTCGATCCCGCGGCGAAGGCGCCCGCGACTGGCGCCGCCCCTGCGGCCTGGATGCCGGTGAGCATGGGGACCTTGTCGATCCACCCTACCTCCTTGAGCTCCATGCAGGCCTTGTACACCGCCCAGATGTTGGCGGCGTTCCCCACGGGGAGGATGATCCTGTCGGGCACGTCGTACATGAGCTGGTCCATGATTTCGAACAGCACGGACTTCTGTCCCTCCGGGCGGTAGGGGTTGATGGAGTTGAGGAGGTAGATCTTCCTCTCCTCGGCCATCCTCCTCGCCAGGGCGAGGGCGTCGTCGAAGTTGCCGTCGACGCTCAGGACCTTCGCCCCGAAGAACAGCGCCTGCGCGAGTTTCCCCATGGCGACCTTGCCGGAGGGGAGGAACACGGCGCACTTGATGCCCGCCTTAGAGGCGTACGCGGCTAGGGAGGCGGAGGTGTTGCCGGTCGAGGCGCAGCCCACGACCTTCGCCCCCAGCTCCCTGGCGTAGGAGACGCCGACGGTCATGCCGCGGTCCTTGAAGGAGCCCGTGGGGTTGAGCCCCTCGAACTTTACGTAGGATTCCTTCACGCCGACCTCCTGGGAGACGGCGTCGGTTCTGTAGAGGGGCGTCCCACCCTCCTGTATGGAGACCCTGTGCGCGGGGCCGACCGGCATGAAGGGGGCGTACCTCCACACGCCGAGCGGCGCGCTACGGAGGTCCTCGGGGCTCATGTCGGCGACCTCGCAGAGGTCCATCTTCACGGTCAGTAGGCCCCCGCACCGCGGACAGAGATACACGTACGGGTCGCTGACCTCGGCCCCGCACTCCCAGCAAACTACCTTGTGGTTAGCCATGTTCATAACCTCCTGCAGCCGGCCCCGCACCCGGTGACCCAGGTGTCGCAGCCGATCCTGTTCTCCGTGAAGACTCTTTTCACGCTCTCGGCTATCACCTCGCCCTGGTGGGTACTCTTGTCGTAGAACGATACCACGCAGGGTCCGGAGCCTCCGAGGAAGGAGACTATCGCGCCATGGTTCATAGCCGCCCTCTCCGCCTCCGCGAGGTGGGGCACGAGGCCCTTACGCGCGGGTTCGAAGACGACGTCCCCGACCGCCCTGCCGATGAGGGGGAGGTCGCCGGCCATCATCGCATAGACGAGGGACGAGGCGTGCCCGACATGATACACCAGGTCCTTGACGGGGACCTCCTGGGGTAGCACCTTCCGGGCCTCGGCGGTGGCGACCATCACGTCGGGGAGGGCCATCACCAGGCCGAGGTCCGCGGGAGGCTCTATCCTCAGTACCTCGAAGGGTTCGTACGAGCGTATGATGGTGAATCCTCCGAGGATGCAGGGCGCAACGTTGTCGGCGTGGATGCTCCCGGAGGTGAAGCCCTCCGCCCTGGCGGCGCAGAGGATGACCTCGCTGAGGGAGAGCCTCTCTCCGCACACGAGGTTGGCGAGGTAGGCGCCGCCGGCGGCGGAGGCCCCGGAGGAGCCGATGCCGCTGCACGGGCGGATGCCCTTTTTGATCCTGATTTCGAGGCCGAAGTCCGCACCGCAGCGTTTCAGAACCTCGGCGGCGGCGATGGTGACGGAGTTCCTGGCAGGGTCATTCGCGATGGAGTCGGCGCCCGGACCTTCGATGCTGTCGATGACCAGGCCGGACTCGATCTTCCTGCCCTCTACGATGTCGTACGGCTCGCGGATGGCGAGCCCGAACACGTCGAAGCCCGCCCCGATATTGGATGTCGTCGCGGGGGCGGCCACCCTCACCCATTCGTCGCTCATTGGTCTTACCCGCTTCCTCATGCCCGTGTTGCTCTTAAAGCTTTCACGCTCCGATTTATACGGGCGGGCCCATACCGCGTTCCGATGACGGGCGTGCAGGTGGTCGGGCTGAGGGGGGATTTCACCTTCGACGAAGCTATTAGGCACTTCTCCGACGCGGGGGGAGGCGTGGCGCTCCTTGACCCGGCCAAGGTATGCGGGAAAGACCACGTCCGCTCCGCCGTGATGCACGCCGAAAGGGCGTTCGCAGAGGGGACCAACCGCTCGAAGACGTTGCTCACTGAGGTCATCCTCTACGCCGCGTGCGAAAGGCAGATCGGCCGGGCGCTGCGGAAGATGAGGCCGCCGGAGGGCTCGCACGCAGTGGTAGCCGTCGTCATCGGCGTCGAGGGCGATCTGCGCCTCGGGGAACTGGGGGCGGAGAGGGACGACGCCCTCTGCGAAGCGTCGCCCGCGAAGGCGGAGGCCCTCGGGGCCGAGATGTTCTGCGGGATCCTTCCGGAGGAGGCCGTGCTCGAGCAGCTAGCCATGGTCGATCTTATGAAACAGCGACTAACGGCGCCCATCCGTCCAACTTCGAAAGGACAATTATATATTGGACGTATATTCCATCAACTATGGCAAGCTCAAACCTTACCAAGGCTATCGACATGATGGAAGAACTTTTCGACCCCGCTTCAGAGCCGTCATTCACGAAGCTCGGTGCAGAAGACAAGCTGAACGTGCTGGCTCCTCTCGTACTCGAGATGGCCAAGGCGCTCGAGTCGATGGTCCAGGGCAAGGGAGAATGAGCTGCCATCCTCCCCGCCGTGCACGATTTTCTTTCTCGGTCTGTAGCCCTGCGGGGAGGCAATCCTCATTTCACTCGTCGCTGCCCCCGCCCCTCGGCGGGGGAAGACGTTTTTTTTCACTCGTCGGGGACGAACTTGAATCCGTAGTGAATGACGCCCGCGTCGCCGTCCTCGTCGAGCTTGCGGAGCACGGCGCGTACCCTCATGCCGATCTCTATCTTCGAGAGGTCGACGTCCACGAGCTGCGCCTCGAGCATCACACCGTCGTCGTTGAGGACCATCGCCACGGCGTAGGGGGTCATGCGGGCGTTGAAGCCCTCCGACCCGTGGATCACCGTGTAGGAGTATATCCTGCCCCTCCTGTTGAGCGGGAACTCCTCCATCTTCCCGATGCTCGCGCGTCTGCAGTCGGGGCAGAACGCTCTGCTAGGGAAGAATATCCTCCCGCAGCACCCGCACTTGGTCCCGATGAGGTTGTAGCGCCCGGGAATCTCCCTCCACTCCCTCGCGACCACCATCGCCATCAGATCGCCTCCAGGATGGAGACGGTGACCGCAGAGCCGGTGCCGCCGACGGACTGGGCGAGCCCATACCTGGCGTCCTTGACCTGCCGGTCTTCCGCCTGGTTGGTGAGCTGTTTGAATATCTCTACAATCTGCGAAACGCCGGTCGCGCCGATCGGGTACCCCTTCGCCTTCAGGCCGCCGTCGGTGTTGACGGCTATCCTGCCGGCGTCGAAGTAGGTGTCTCCGTCGAGGAACGCCCTCCCCGCCTTGCCGACGGGGTATAGCCCGAGGTCCTGCAGGGCCATGATCCCGCCGACGGTCTGCTCGTCGTGGACCTCCGCAACGTCGATGTCAGAGGGATTTATGCCCGCGGTCTCGTAGGCGCGCCGGGCGGCCACCTTGGTAGCCTCGAAGGTGATGCTGGACCTCCTCTGGAACATGGCGAGAGTGTCGCTCGCCTGCTCGGCGGCGGAGACCTTCGCGTAAGTGTCGGTGTACTCCTTCGCCTTGTCGAGGGGGCAGAGGATGACTGCGCACGCCCCGTCGGAGATGGGGGCGCCGTCGAACACGGTGAGGGGTTCGGCGACCGGCTCCGCCTTGAGGATGGTGTCGACGGTGATCTCGCTGCGGAACTGCGCGTCGGGATTCTTCGTGCCGTGGTGGTGGGAGTTCACCGCGCAGGCGGCGATCTCCTCGCGGGTGCAGAGGCCCTCGTGAACCATCCTCCTGCCGAGCATGGCGTAGAGCGAGGGCATGGTGAGCCCCATGCCCGCCTCCCACTCCGCATCGGCGGTGGCGCTGAGCACCTCGCTGATCGAGGAGTCGTCCATATCGGTCTCTTTCTCGGCCGCGCCGACCACGACGACGTCGTGCATGCCCGAGGCGACAGCCATGACCCCCTGTCTGAAGGCCACGCCGCCGGAAGCCCCTCCCGCCTCGATCCTCGTGGCGGGGACGTGCTTGTTGGCAAACCCTGTGTAGTCGGCGATGAGCGCGTCGATGTGCTGCTGGTTGATGAAGCGCCCGGCGGACATGTTGCCGATGTAGAGGGCGTCCACCTCCCTCCCGCCGAGATTGGCGTCGCTGAGTGCCTTCGCGCCCGCCTCGATGCCGAGGGCCCTGAACGACTTGTCCCAAAGCTCACCGAACTTGGTGGAGCCTGCCCCTATGACTGCTACTTCCCTCATCCTCATTCCTCCGGCATCTTGATGATGTCCTTGTATTTCGCGTAGATCGCGTAGTCGATGTACAGCGGGTCCGCGAGGAGGCTGTCAAGCATCGGCGCGTTCCCCCTCCTGTAATCCTTCATGGCGTCGGTGACGGTGATGTCGAAGGCGTCGCTCCCCGCGCCCGAGCCGTACGAGACGACGAAGATCCTCTCGCCGGGCTGGGCGGCGTCGAGGACGTGGGCGAGGCCGAGCGGCACCGCGCCGCTGTAGCAGTTGCCGATCTGCGGCGTGAGCAGGCCCCGGGAGATCTGCTCGGGGGCGAACCCGAGCTGTTTCGCGACCCTCGTGGGGAACTTTCCGTTGGGCTGGTGGAATACCGCGTGGTTGTAATCCTCCGGCTTGGTCCCCATGGCCTCGAGCATCATCTTCGCGGCGCTCGTGATGTGGCGGAAGTACGCCGGCTGGCCGGAGAACCTCCCGCCGTGCACGGGGTACATCATGCCCTCCCTCCTCCAGAAGTCGGGGGTGTCGGTGGTGAAGCTGAGCGTCTTGTTGATCTCCGCTATCACGCCCTCCTTTCCGATAAGGTAGGCCGCACCCCCTGCGGCGGCCGAGTACTCGAGGGCGTCCCCCGGGGCACCCTGCGAGGTGTCGGCCCCGATGGCCACGCCGTACCTTATCATCCCTGACCCGACGAGGCCGAGGCAGGCCTGCAGGCCGGCGGTCCCCGCCTTGCAGGCGAACTCGAGATCGGCGGCGGTCATCGCCGGGGTGGCCCCGATGGCCTCTGCGACGATGGAGGACGTGGGTTTTACGGCGTAGGGATGGGACTCCGACCCCACGTACACCGCTCCGACATCCTTCGGGTCCACGCCGGGGACCCTGTCCATCATGTCCCTCGCCGCCGCGACGGCGATGGTGACGGTGTCCTCGTCCGGTGACGGCACAGATTTCTGCGATATCATCAGACCTTTGCCCATGGCGGCGCCGTCGACGCCCCACACCCGGCCGATCTCGTCGGGTTTGATTCTGTATCTGGGGACGTACGCCCCGTAGCTGACTATTCCCGTATTCATGCTGACTGCCCTTCTTTCAGTTCCGTTAGGTGTTTCACAAGCTCCTCCACGCTGTACGTGGTGGTGACCAGGGGGACCCCCTCGCGCTCGGCGAGCTTTATGGCGAGGGGGTCGGTGTTGTCCGGGTTCTGGTACACGACCATGGCCGGGGTCAGGGGGTGGGCGCGGATGGCCACCATCGGCGAACGCCCGTAGTGGACGTCGGTGAAGATGATGGCCCTTTCTATGCTCCAACCGTAGATCTGTAGGTAATCCTGCGAGCTGAGGGTGAGGATCGCCTTGAGGGAGTCCACTATGGTGTACCCGTAGATTCTCTTCTTGGCGATCTGCCCGGGGTTGATGTTCGTCCCCGCGATGGCGCGGACGAAGTCCTCCTCCTCCACGCCCTGCGGGAACTCGTCCATGGCAAGGATGCAGCTGAGCCTCCTCTTCGGCATGTACTGGTTCTGCACCGGGGACCCGTTGTCGTCGTCTATCTTGAGGAAAGCGCCGACCATCTTGCGGACGACCCCCACGCCGGGGGACTTCCTCCTCCCCGACTCGTAATCGCTGATGACGGAGTGGGAGACGCCCATGGCGTCCGCGAGCTCGTACTGGGAGATTCCGAACTCCTCCCTCCACTTGCGGATCGCCTTCCCCGGTTCCGGGGACAGGGCGATCTCGCCCGCGATCTTCTCCTTGAGCTCGTCGGACATCGCCCAGGCCTAAGCGCGTTCCGTATATAATCATGTCGAAGTTGAAAAACGTCGATTGACGTTCGAAATACAGTACCAGATCTCGATTCCCCAGCTCCTTCCTCAGGGCCTCGACTACGGCCTCCATAACCTTGGCCTGCGCATGCTTTTTGCTGCCGGAGGGAATCACGGCCCATGGCGCCCAGGGGGTGTTGGTGGCGGAGATCATCCTGTCCACGTACACGGAGTACTCGTCCCACTTCCCGCGGTTCCGCCAATCCTCCTCGGTGAGCTTCCAGCTTTTCAGGGGGTCGTTCTGGCGGTCCTCGAACCTCTCCTTCTGGGTGTCCTTGTCGATCTCCAGCCAGAACTTGAGGACGACGCATCCGGACTCCGAGAGGATGGACTCGAAGGCGTTTATCTCCGCCGCTGAGCGCTGGTACTCCTCCTCGCTGCAGAACCCTTCGATGGGCTCCACCATCATCCGGCCGTACCAGGAGCGGTCGAATACGGCGATGCGCCCCGGGCCGGGGAGCATGCCCGCGAACCTCCACAGGTAGGTATGGTCGTACGCCTCCGGTGTCGGCCGCTTCACCTGCGCGACTCTGTACCCCCGAGGGTTGAGGGCGTGGCACAGGTGCCTAATGCACCCGCCCTTGCCGGCGGCGTCCCATCCTTCGAAGCAGCAGACGAGGGACCTCCCGCTCAGGGCGAGCAGGATCTGCAGCCTCCCGAGCTCCTCGCCGAGCTTCCCCGCCCGGTCGATGAGCCCCTTGGACTTCTCGTGCGGGTCCAGCCCCTCGCGGGGGTTGGGGTATTCCGCGCGGACCCTCTCGCACCCGGGCCGGGGGATGCCGTTCTCGACGCAACCCTCGAGCCTCCTGGCGATAACCCCCACGGTCTCCTCCACGGTGGGCTTCAGCCCGGCGATCCTCACCCTGTCCCAGGGGCAGGCGCACTCCGTCTTCCTCATCAGCCACCCCATGACGGCGGCGTACTTCACGCGGTCCACGTGGTCCACCGAGAGGTACGTGGTGTTCAGGGAGGTGGTGGGGCGGTATTCGTCGGCGAGACGTTCGAGCGCCCCCGGGGCGGCCTCGAGGCAGATCTTCACCAGGAAGGTGCCATTGTCCTGCAGGTAGTTCTCGAAGCTCACCGCCTGCTAGGTCCACCGCTCACCGTCCCCCTCGTCGAGGTTGTACTCGGAGATCATGCGGGAGTACCAGGAGCGGTCGTACAGGGCGATGTCCCCTTTGCCCGGAGTGGCCGCGAGCATGGCGGCGATCCCTTTCGTCCCGCGCATCTCCGCGGGGTCGAAGTGGTGGTAGGCGATGCCCATGGGCTCGAGGCAGCGGCTGACCTCGTTGACGACGCGGGTGATCGCCCTCCCGCTGTTGCCTTCGAACACGATCAGTACCGGGACGCCGCGGGAGGCGAGCTTCATCTGGGCGGCCTCGAGCCTCTCCTTGAGGGAATCGGAAACGAGGGAGCGCATGGGCGGGGGAATCCGTCCCGTCGTTGAAATAGTATTCCCGGTGCCTCTGAACCCGGGGGCCGGCAGCCGCGTCCGTTCCGCGCGATATTTAAGAGTTAAATACGGCGTGAATATCGCTCGCCCATAGTGATTCCATGGCCGAGATCGGAGACTGCACCAAGACGCTGATGACGGAGGAGGGGGAGCTCACCATCTACAGCCTCAGGGAGCTGGAGAGGAAGGGCGTTGTGAAGGACCTGCGCAGGGTGCCCTATTCCATCAGGGTGCTCATCGAGGGCGTCCTCAGGCAGAGGGGGGAGGCGATCTCCGACGACGACGTGAGGAACGTCGCGTCGTGGTCGCCCGAAGGCAACGACGCCGACATCCCGTGGATCCCGGCGAGGGTCCTGCTGCAGGACCTCACCGGCGGGGCCGCCGTCACCGACCTCGCCTCCATGAGGGAGGCGGTGGCGAGGGCGGGGAAGGACCCCCGTATCATCAACCCGCTGATCCCGGTGAACCTCGTCATCGACCACTCGATACAGACCGACGTCGCAGGATGCGCCGGCGCTATGGAGAGGAACGAGGAGATCGACTTCTCTCGCAACAAGGAGCGTTACGCACTCTTCAAATGGGCGCAGGGCTCCTTCGCGAACTTCACCGCCGTCCCGCCTTGGAACGGGATCTGCCACCAGGTCAACATCGAGTTCCTTTCCCCGCTCGTGCACGTCAGGAGGGAGGGCGGCAGGCTGATTGCCTACCCCGACTCCTGTTTCGGCACCGACTCCCACACCACGCAGGTCGACGGCCTCGGCGTCGCGGGGTGGGGCGTCGGGGGCATCGAGGCGGAGGCGGTGATGGTCGGCCAGCCCTCGTACATGAGGCTCCCCGACGTAGTCGGGTTCAAGCTCTCCGGGAGGCTCCCGCCGGGCGTCAACGCCACCGACCTCGTGCTGACCGTCGTGGAGATGCTCAGGGAGAAGGGCGTGGTCGGAAAGTTCGTGGAGTTCTACGGCCCCGGCTACCAGAGTCTCGATGTCTCCGACAGGAGCACCATCGCGAACATGGCGCCGGAGTACGGCGCCACCATGGGCTACTGTCCCGTGGACGGGAGGACCATGGAGTACCTCCGCCTGACCAACAGGGACCCGAAGCACATCGCCGCCGTGGAGGCTTACGAGAAGGAGCAGATGCTGTGGTACGATCCGGACTGCATCCCCGAGTACTCTGACACGCTGGAGCTCGACCTCTCGACGGTGGTGCCGAGCGTCGCCGGCCACAAGAGGCCGCAGGACAGGATCCCGCTGCCCGAGATGAAGGAGAGATTCGCCGATGCGCTGAGGGACCTCGGGGTGGGGGGGCAGAGGGTGCCGGACGGGGACAGGCTCGGCGACGGGTCCGTCGTCATCGCCTCCATCACGTCCTGCACCAACACGGCCAATCCCAGGGTCATGGTGGCGGCCGGGCTCGTCGCCAAGAAGGCGTACGAGCTAGGCATAAGACCAAGGCCGTACGTCAAGACCTCCCTCGCCCCCGGCTCCAGAGCGGTAACCGACTACCTGACCAGGTCGGGATTGCAGAGGTACCTGGACGCCGAGGGGTTCCAGAACTGCGGCTACGGCTGCATGACCTGCATCGGCAACTCCGGCCCCCTCTCGGACGAGGTATCCACGCAGATAAGGGACGGCGACCTCGCCGTCGCCGCCGTGGCCTCCTCGAACCGCAACTTCGAGGGCAGGATCCACCCCCTCGTCAAGGCGAACTACCTGATGTCCCCGCCCCTCGTGGTCTGCTTCGCGCTCGCCGGAAGGGTGGACATCGACATGGAGAGGGAGCCCCTTGCCGTCAAGGACGGGAGGGAGATCTTCATGAGGGACGTGTGGCCCTCCGACGAGGAGATAGGGGAGGTCGTCGACGGGTACGTCACCGCGCAGGCGTTCAGGGACGGCTACGACGGCATCTTCGACGGCACCGGGAAGTGGAACTCCGTAGGCTCTTCCGGTTCCCCGCTGTTCGCGTGGGACGAGGGGTCCACCTACGTACGCAACCCGCCGTACTTCGACCATCTCGATGAGGCGCCGGGGATAAGGTCGATACACGGCGCGAGGTGTCTCGCCGAGCTTGGCAACTCCATCACCACCGACCACATCTCTCCCGCCGGCGCCTTCGGCGAGGACTCCTCCGCCGGCAGGTACCTCATGTCCCTCGGGGTGCGGAGGGAGGACTTCAACTCCTACGGCTCCCGCAGGGCAAACCACGAGGTCATGGCGAGGGGGACGTTTGCCAACGTCCGCCTGAGGAACATGATCGCGCCGGGGACGGAGGGGGGCTACTCCAAGTACATGCCCGACAGCTCAGTGGACTTCATGTTCGAGATCTCTGAGAGGTACGGGAGGGACGGCACCCCGCTGATCGTGCTGGCCGGGAGGGACTACGGCATGGGCTCCTCAAGGGACTGGGCCGCGAAGGGCCCGCTCCTGCTCGGGGTGAGGGCGGTCATCGCGCAGAGCTTCGAGAGGATCCACCGCTCCAACCTTGTCGGCATGGGCATCGTGCCCCTGCAGTTCAGGGAGGGGGAGAGCGCGCAGAGCCTCGGCCTTGACGGGACGGAGGCCTTCGACATCGACCTCTCCGGCCTCGAGCCGAAGAAGACGGTGCGGGTCGTCGCTGCGAGAAGGGACGGAACGAAGGTCGAGTTCGAGACGGTCTGCCGGGCGGACGTGCCCATCGAAATCAGCTATATCGCCAACGGGGGCATCCTGCCCTTCGTGCTGAGGCGCATGATTGCGGAATGATAACCGGAAGGCGGGCATCGCATGCCAAAGCTATGCGCGACGAGGGTGCGCGCCGATTGTAAGGAAACTTTTTATCCTGAATCGGACTGACCTGCGATGTTGGGCCCGTGGGGTAGCTTGGTATCCTTGTAGGTTCGGGACCTATTGACTCCGGTTCAAATCCGGGCGGGCCCACTCTGGCCCGGCCAGATTTGCGGTCCGCGGAATCAATCCCCTCTTCCATTGCACAATATTGTCCATCGTTTTTCATGGTATAACACTCACAGCTTGAATATCTTCATGGCGGCGTCCATGTCGTCGCCGTCGACGCCTATGTAGCGCAGGGTTTGCTCGATGCTCGAGTGCCCGAGCATCTTGGCGATCACCGCCGGCTCGACCCCGGAGCGGAACATGGTCCGCCCGAAGGTGCGGCGGAGGGTGTGGTTGCTCACGGTGGGGACGCCTATGCGGGCGCCCAGCCCCTTGAGCATGCGGTCTATCCCGGTGCCCTTCCCCGCGTAGGCGCGGAGGCGGGGCCCGCGGCTCCATACCAGGAGATCGTCCGGCACCGGCTCGCCGGGGCAGGCGGCGCGGGCGGTCTCGACCAGCGAGGCGCGGTGCCGGAGGTACGCGGCGAGGACGGCGGCGGTGTCGCGGTGGTAGGGCATCCGCCGCGGCTTGCCGCCCTGCGGGCCCTTGCCGAGGATCTCCACGTAGCCCCCGGAGAACGACGAGGGCTTGAGGCGGAGCACCTCGACGCGGCGCATCCCGAGGCAGAGCTCGCAGTGCACCACCAGGGCCTCGGTCGGCGTCTTGGGGGCCGCCAGGAGGTCCCTGGCCTGGTCGAGGGTGAGCCAGTCCACGTTGGGGCGGGCGTCCGCCGGCCAGCGGACCTCCATCCCGTCCACGGAGCGGTTATCGTAGAAGCGGAGCCAGGTGCGGAGGGCGGAGAAGTAGCCCTTGCGGGTCTGCACGGCGAGGCCCCGGGCGGAGAGGTCGCGGAGCAGCCATACGACGTCCTCCTCGCCGATCTTCCACGGCAGGGCGGGCCGGCCGCCCTCCCGGAGGATGTTGGCGACGATGCGGCAGGTCTCGCGGTAGAACCGGATGGTGCGGGGCGACCTGACGGACCCCCGCATGAACGCGCGGCACATGGCGTCGATGGAGGACTCCGGGGAGGAGGGCAGGCGCGTCACGGCCGGGCCCTCTTTTTGAGGTACCAGACGTAGTGCCCGTCGACGATGCGGCGGTCGTACATTCCGAACCACGTCAGATAGTCGAGGAGGAGGCGGAGCTCTTCCGCCTCCGGCACGGGGTCTAGCTCGGCGGCGTCGGAGAGGCGGACGGAGCCCTTCCGATCCGCGATGGCGCGGAGCTGCGTCGCCGTGTCGCGCGTAATCTGGCCCTTGGCCATCGCCCGTCCTCCCATTCGGTCTCCCTGACGATGGGGGTCATTCCTCTTCCTCATCCATGACTACTTGGGGGTCGTCGCTCACGGGGACGTAGTACACCATGAAGCTCAGGATCGCCCCGCAGTCCTCGCAGACGAGGGTGCCGCCCATTTTGGCCAGGTCGGGGTACATTACTTCGCACCCACATTGACACCGCCCGTGACTGTTTCCGTGTCCGCATCTCGGGCACAGGATGGGATATTCCGTCATTCCGCCTCCATCGATGCGTCGCAGAACATGATCGGATCCGTCCCGTTTTCAAAGGACAGGACGAAGGCGCGGGGGGAATCCTGTGCGATGGAGACGATCCTCCCGACGTAATGCGACCGCACGGCCTTGACCGTGGGCCTGGGGTGGACGTGGCGGTACAGCGACACCTCCCTACTCCGCCATTCGCAGCAGAGCTTGAACTCCGTGACCAGGCCCTCGGGGTCGATGGCGCTGCCGCGCCCGCCGGAGCGGTCGCCGTAGTAGAACGTGTTCACGCCCCTGAGGCCTTTCCGGTCCCTCTCCTCCTCGGACGCCATGCAGAGCCTGACGGTCCGGCCCATGCCGGACCAGTCCTGCGGGGTCAGGTAGTAGACGGCAGTCACTCGCCCATCTCCAGGATGGTCCTCGGAATCTCCGGCCGGCCGGTATTCCCGATCAGCATCGCCAGGTTGCTGCGGACATGCCTGATCTCGGCCGCGGTCAGCCCGCGGACCTCCCCCGGCTCGTCCGCGTCGCGGAGGACAAGGATGTCGCCGAAGAGGGCGACGTGCTGGCTATTGTCGAACGCTGTGGGCGGACGCTCCCGGATCAGTCCCTCGTCGTCGCAGACGATGACGTACGTTTCGCCGCCGATGGGGCGGTGGACCATGTCGATGACGTCGCAGCCGATCGTACGCGAAAGCACGCTGACCTTGTCCAGGTCCACCGCGAGGGGGCCGACGCGGCCGTCCTCGGAGATCAGGAAGCCGACGGGGCACTCCCCGGGTTCAAGTGCTTTGCTCATGTCCGCCCTCCAGCGCTCTGAGCAGGATCTGGGCCAGCTCGATGTACTCGGCAGTGGTGATGTGCCCCGCCGCCCATCCCATGATCCTGTCGGCGGTGTCCTTGGTCACGACTCCGCCTCCTCCTCGGCGCTCCGCGCCATGGCGAGGGACGCCTGGTGGCAATCGTAATGCATGGCGAGGTCCCGAGCGACGCACACAGCGCGGCCCTGGTCCATCTTGCTTTGGCTTTTTTCATTTCTCAACCTCTGCGGCCGAGAGAGAAAGAGAGAGGGGGCAGAGACGCGACGAAAAGTGCGAGAATGTGTCGCTTTGAGCCCGAGCCCCCGTGTGTATTTAGTCCGTTCTCGCTCGGTGCTCGCACCATAACGATTATCGTTATTCGTGATATTTAACGATGTCGATTATCATTATTCGTTACAACTCATCAAATTCGTATTTCGGATAATGAGACTCGTGATCAGATCACGGGATGTCCTCGGCAAGAAGCACGCCATCGACGTGCTTCTCGAGATTTCAGAGCATCCTGGCAGGATTCAGGCTGAGCTTGCGGACAAGAGGAATCCCGCCAGCGGCTCCAGGCGCGCCAGGCTTGCGGATCTTGTCGATGCGGGGTATGTGAGGGCCAAGTCCGTCAAGAGAGCGCAACCCTCTATCGCATACAGCCTCACCCCTGAGGGGGAGAGGATTTGCGGATTGCTCCGGGAGATAGAGGACGGAGAATCCACCGGAAAGACGAGGGGGCGAGTCGAGGTGAAGCCCAGAAGACCGAAGGGCGAGCACGACGACGTGCCGATTTACAGGAGAAAAGACAGCGAGATTTACAGATGCAACCGGGCCGTAGAGGAGATGAAACATCCTGGGAGAAGGGAAAGACGCGAAATGGAGGCCCGCCACGCCTCACACGAAACGAAGGACGACGAGTGGTGGAACGTTATGGTCGACGGCTTCTGCACCGAGGGTTATGCCACCGAAGAAGATGCGATCGAGGAAGCCGAATACGAGTTGGGGACAGGTTCGGATGAAGTTATCATCGAGCACGTCCATATTGATCATGAAAACGAGATACTTGTAAGGGATGCCGAAGGCAGATGGGTCATCGATCCGAACCCTGATCGGTGGTTCGCAGGTGTCCGCACCAACATCCGCCCTTGATTTCTGGGTAATTTCTGCAGGCTACAGAAGAGCAAATCCCTGTCCAGACTCGTATTGTTCGTCGCTCAGGAGGTTCTCTTATGTTCGGAAGAAGAAAGAAAACGCCGAACCCAATCTCGATCCAGGAGGACGAACCCGGGCAGATATGATGGTGATGAGCAATCGGAATGAAAAGACCGGTCGGCCGATCTCCGCGGGGGGGCGCAGAATCACGACTTCCGAAGAAGAGAAGAGTGGAAAAGACACTGCTACGACCGCAGAGGGCTAGAGTGAGGAAGATAATCCAAACGATTTTCCGGAAGACGACCGCGATTTCACCGGACACATGAAAATGAGGTGGTCCGCCAGCCGTCCCACGAACCCCCCGAAGGGGATTAAAAAAACTCCGAGAAAAACATCCAAGAAGTGATGGAGAGGGTCTACGGCGTGGAATCGACATCCGCCGTCTGAAATGACGGGAGCTCCCTGCGGATCCTGCCCTGCAGGATGCGGTCGGAACGTCGATCGCCGATGCCGTAAAATTGCTCCCTTGGTCGGGCGCCAAACTCCGACTTTCGGCATGGGCGTTTGGTTACGCCCAAGAGAGCGGATGAATATCGCAGAGGATCTTATTTAACATTGTCCTTGAGATACTCTTTCGGATAGCGGACCTTCATTCTTCCTTTGTACCCGTCGCCCCGTTTTCTGAATGTCCTATCATAGGTCACCACATAATCCGCGCCGGCCATCTCTGCCTCGTAGAGGATCCTGCCGTCATTGCCCTTAAGCCTGGTCTCCTCCAGCTCCTTTTTCGTGGGTGGTCTGACCCTGATCACGTCGCCGCCGTGGTCGTCAGCGTACCTGCGGAGGATTGTACGAGCCGGCTCTTTCCAGGCGTGGCGGAGCTCCCTGTCCACCGTCTCGGTGTAGACGTGGCCGTCCCTGTCGGCCTTGGCCATCGCCCTCCTGGCCTCGTCTGAGCCTTGGACGAGGCCGGCGGAGATCGTGCTGGTGTCCAGCGATGTTCCGGACCTTCTTCCGACTTTTTTCGAGGGGATTTTTTCGAGGCGGCTTATTTCCGTCCGTCTAAATTTGGCTGACGTATCGAAGGCATATGTGCGCCTGCCGACCGTGCCCTTGGTACGAAGGATCCCTCTGTCGGAGGCTTTAGTGGTCATGGGGTCGGCGCTGAGGTATTTGTAATAGCCTGGATGCCGCCCGAGGCGAGGTGCCCTTGCGACGGCCTCGGCCTCGGTCCTCGCCTCGATTTCGATGGGGTCGCCGCGGCGGAAGGCGATGCGCTCCCCCAGCGGGCGGAGGCGGTCCTCCGCCTGGAGGACGTGGACGGTCTCATGAAGCATGGTCTCGGGGTCGGAGGCACCGGCCGGGGACAGGACGATCCTGTGCCTGCCTGCCCTGCACCCCGCATACTCTCCGAGGACGTCGCCGCGGCGGCGGGAGACGGTGATGTCCACCCCCGCCCTCTCGATCAGCCTGCGCTCGCGGGCGCTGCAGCTCCGGTCGAGGAGGTCCCCGTAGCGGTCGGCCACCTTCCCGGGGTCCACCCCCGGGACGCGGGTGGTCACCCTGACGGAGCCGCCGCGGCGGGTGGCCGTCCCCGCCTTCGGCTTGGATGTGCCGGGGCGGCCGCTCTTTTTCTTGTTCTTCTTCGCGCGCGTGCGCCCCTTCCCGCGGGCGGTCATCTCCGTCCGCGGCGGAAGAAGACTATCTTGACCCCCGCGCCTCCGTTCTGCGCGCGGACCTTGGTCTTGGCGGCCAGGCGGTCGTTCTTGAGTTTCCGCCTCGCGGCGTCCGCCTCCTTCTTCTGGGTGGCGGCCTCGCGGCGTCTTGCCCACTGGCCCGGGTCTCCCCAGGCGGTCTTCGCTTTGCTTACCTTCTTCATGTCATCATCTCCTGTTTATCGTGGACCTGTTCAGGCGGGCCCTTCTCGCCTTGTTCCTTTTCACGCGGTATCTGGGGACCGTCGCCGTTCTCCTCCTGATCCTCGTGCTTTTCCTTCTTCTCACTCATATCCCTCCGATATTATCGGCCGCTCCCAATAGTAACGACGCGCGCGCGTCACGCGCGCGCCCGATGGCCCCCCGGGGCCCGGGCCGATAATATCGGACCGTTATCGGGAGTTATCGCCCCCTCCGCGGGGCGGATCGCGCCGCTCCGCCGGGGGTCGCCGCGTCACTTCGATGCTATCAGCTCCTTCACTCTCCTCAAAGACTCCGAGACGTAGCCCTGCCTGATCGGCGAGCCCCTCAGCGGAGAGAGGGCGTCGGCGATCTGCTGCTGCGACGCCTTCGGGTCCGCCGCGTGGAATCTGTAGATCTCTATCCTCCACTTCCACTCCGGCTTCTCGGCGTACTCGTCTAGGATCTCGTCGGCGACGTCCTCGTCGGCGAAGTACTCCTCATGGCGGACCATCTCCGGGAATCCTGGCGCAGGGCCGTAGTCGAACGTCAGGATGCCCGTGCCGCGGGCGACGTCCTGCGAGGTGATGCGGGCGACACACCGCGACTTCGCGGACTCGTCGCCGGTGTTCATCGCGTCCCATATCCTCGACAGCTCGGCGTAGTAGGCTGTGCCGATGAACTTCTCGACGAGGGCGGCCTCGCTCGGCTCGCCGATGCCTGTCTTGAAGACGATGACGTCGGCCTGGCGAAAAGAGGGGTCGAGCTCGCGGAACCTCTGCCATGCCCAGATGTAGAGGATGACCCCCGGCTTCCCCCTGAGTTTATCCTCGTAGACATGACGCGAGCGGTTGTAGGTCTTGATGATCTCCGTCTGCTCCGAGACCTGCCTCGAGGACGCCCAGGTCATGGCGTCGTCGATCATGACGAGCTGCACCGGGCGGTCGTCGATCATGTCGAGGGCGACGCGGATGTCATCGGTGTAGATCGGGTGTACCCGATCCGTCCCGTACCGGCGGCAGGCCTCGGCGTACATGGCCATCAGGAGTCCGGTCTTGCCGCATCCCTGGTCGCCAATGATGCACATTGAGCTTTTTCTTACGCAGTTGTCGGGAGGGATCTTCATGAAGAACCGCTGAAGCGCTGCGCGGGTTATGTCGCGAAGAGTCCGGGGAGGAAACATCGCCTCCATGGAGAGGAGCCCCCCGGCGCCGCCGGCGGAGAGGAGCCCGGGATCGCGGGGGCGGAGCGTGCGGATCACCGCCGCGCCTCCTTCCGGTAAATCCCCAGCGGATCGACGTCGGCGTCGGTGCGCAGGTCCAGCCCGGTGACGGCGGCGGCCGTCAGGTAGACGTCGTCCCCGAGGACCCTCCCGACCCTGCCCATGCTCCTGATCAGGACGTCGTTCTCGAGGTCCCTGATCTTCTTCTCCACCTCCTCGGCGGCCGCGTCGAGCTTGGCCAGGAAGAGGGAGGCGTAGAAGACGTAGTGGAGGCGGGTCACCGCCTCGTGGTCCCCGGTGGGGTTTCTTACGGTGTACTCGTCCACCTCTCCGCCGGCGTCGTAATGGATCTCGTAGGAGACCTCCCCGAGCTCCACGCGGGCGCGGTGGGCCTCCTCGTCGTAGTCGACGGTCCCGCCCTCGCCGCCGAAGTCCTCCAGGACCTCCTCGAGGACCGCGCGGCGGGCGCGGAGCTCGGCGATCTCCGCGGCGTAGAACTGCACCATCGTCTCGTACTGCTCGTAGAGGTCCGTCATCAGGACGGCCTTCTTCGTCTCGCCGGCGAACTTAATCGGCGTTTTCTCTCTCAACTCTCTCCGCCTCCTGGGCGAGCTCCGCGTCGGGGACGTCGGGCACCCTGTCCCGGGTCCTCGTACCGAGCGTGCGGGCCAGGGACACCGCCCGGTTCTCCGGGGTGGTGTCCTTGGCCATCATATCGATCTGCATGGCGTGCTCCAGCATCCTCGCGCCGATCTGCGAGCGCAGGTCATGGATCTCGACGAGCTGGTCGGTGACCTGCCGCTGCATGTCCTCCAGTGTCGCCAGGTCGAACATGAGGTCCGCCTTCGAGACCCGGCTGGCGTAGGCCAGGCGGTAGTGGGTGGTGCACACCTTGTGGGTGAGCAGCCGACCCCTCCTCTCCTCGACGGTGTCCCAGGCGGACTCCACCATGAGGGCGCGGTTCTCCCATCTCGGGAGGAGGGGGCGGTGATATGTCACGAACTTGTCATCCATCAACGGGAAGTCCGTCTCGAGGCGGACGGCGGCGCCGAAGACGAGGCGGTCGAACAGGGCGCGGTTGTTCTGCTTCTGTACGTACCAGGCGTCACCCTCCTTGTAGATGACCTCGCTCTCGATGCTGATGCCGCCGACGTCCATCCTGATCACCATGGTGTACATGGTGCGCCCGACGACCAGGTATCCGGTGAGGTACCCCGCCCAGAACGCCCCGAGGAGCGTCCAGTCGAGAGGGGGCTCGGACGTCAGGAGGTACTCCGAAACGGTCGCGGAGACCGTGGCGAGGGCGACGGTCACGGTGACGAAGTCGTAGGGGACGAGGAACTTGCACGTCCTCTGCACCTTTGACCCTATGATCACGGCCGCCAGGGCCACCGCCGCCGCGATCGCTATCCCGAGGGGCCCGTCGGTCATGCCACCATTCCCAGGACGGACGCGGTCAGCAGGGCGGAGGAGACGACCGACCCCCAGACCGACCCGCGCACCAGCGCGCACCAGGCCAGGTGGGCGGCGAATACGGCGGCGCCGAAGACCGACCAGGCGGCGGCGTCGAGCGCGCCGCCGACGTTCAGGGCGACGACCGCCCCGCCGAAGACGGCGATGCCGTAGATGACCGACCCCACCGCATTGCCGCGAATGAGTGACCAGACAAGCATCAGCACGCACCAGGCCAGGCCGGCGCATCCGAGGAGGGAGGAGAGGATCAGAACGGCCACCACCGGCGGAGTACTCCGATACTATCCCCGAAGAGGATGCCGGCGGCGGCGATGATGGCGCCGACGGCGATGAGCACCGGATCGCGGCGGATCAGCCCGCCGGCGATGAGCAGGGCCCCGATGACGACGAGAGCGATCTGAATCCAAGATTTTTCGTGAGGACGGGGCGGGATGGGAGTCGGGGTCATCTCCTCGGGGTCGATGTAGTCTAGGGCCCTGACCACGAGGTCCACCGACGTGGTCGGGGCGCCGTCGTAGAGCATCTCGGCGATATCGTACCTGTATCCCCCGTGGCCGGGGACCACTGCCGCATCGGACGAGCTATTTCCCGACCACCCGGTGAGGGCGGGGACGTCCCGCGCCCACACGGCGACGAGTGCGTACTGGTCGACGGTCTGCGTTCCCGCCCGGAGCGTCTGGTCGTATTGGTAGAAATAAGGTGTAAAAATCACGTTCTCGTAGAGCCTGTGTCCGTACGGATCGTAGATGTCCCCGCGGCAGAAGAGCAGGTTGCTGCCGTCGGTGACGGTGAGGTCCCTCTTCACATCACCGGGGTGGAGCTCCCAGTATTGCGCGATCTGCTCCATGGAGAGGATGGTCAGCAGCTCCTTCTGCGTGGCCGACATCGCGACGTTCTCGTACATGTTCGGAACGGAGAGGGTGGAGATGTAGTGCGAGGCGTGGCCCATCCGGTTAAAGATGTCCCACACCGCGGCGGCGGAGGATGCCGCCGCGCCGACGACGTCGGCGACGACGTCGGCGATGGCCTGGAACTGCCGGAGGGCCTCGGTGATGTCCGTGCTCTTCGAAAATCCGTGCGCGGCGGAGGTGCGGATGCTGAGGTCGGGGTAGGCCGTGCCGTCTACGACGATCCTGTCATCGGAAAGAGTGGGAGTGCCAAAATCCTCGAAGTAGGCGAGCCTGAGGTCGCTGTCCGCCCTCATCATGACTCCCGTTTTGAGGCGGGCAGAACCGTTGGCGATGGTAGGACACATGCGGTCGGCCGCGATGACCGAGCCGTCGGTCAGAGTGTACACGCCGGCTACCCCGACTTGTGTACCGGTATCAGCGATGGCAAGGACGTCCCCGGAATCGGCGCGGATGGTGCTGGCGCCGCCGGGGGACCACACGGTGGCGCCCTCCGGGAGGAACACGCGGTCGGCGCCGACGGTGGGGAGAGCGACGAGCACCAGGTCCCCGTCGAAGTCGGACGTCCCCCCGAAGATTCTCGAACCATATGTCCAGCTCATCCTGACGCCGCCATTCTTGAGATCGACGTTCTGCGGCCATTTGTCCGTGACGCAAAGATGACAGAAATCGAAGAATTCGCTGACCTGAGCGGCCGACGACCCCAGTCCGTTGGCGGCGTTGCCGTAGACCGCCGCGTCGTAAAGGATCCTCTCTGGGGAGAAGGTTGCATCGCTCCGCCATGCGGCGGAGGCGGCGAGCTCGGCGGCGCGGGCGAAGTGCTCTGAGGTGAATCCCCACAGTTGTGCGTAGTTCTTCATCGCGTTGACGTTGGACGCGGAGATCACGAGGCCGATCTCCTCGTTGATCCTTGTGACCTCCAACTGCCGATAGATAGCCTGCGACAGGCTGCCGATGTCCTGATGCAGGTACTCGGCGAGGATGTACCCCGCACCAAGGCCTGCCAAGAACGTCCCCACATAAGCCAGGGCGATGACCACTGGGGGGATTGCGTCCACCTCGTCGTCGCCGGCGAGCGCCGCACCGCCGACGCATGCCATCACCATGACGGCGGCGGCCGCCACCGCCATGGCCTGGTGCCGCCTAACGGTCATCGGCACCACCACAGCAGGCACGCGGTGGCGCCCGCGGCGGCCATCCCGGCCAGGGCGGCGAGGGAGTACATCCTGAGGTACGCCAGAGCGGCCATGATCAGTAGTAAGGCCACGAGAGCCACGGCGCAGACGGCCGAGCGGTCGGTCCCTCCGCCGGCATCCGCCGTAGCGGCTCCCACCTTGAAGGAGGCGCTCGATGAGCGGGTGACGCCGCCGTCCTCCCAAGAGACGGTGACCCTGCCGAAGTGGTAGTCCTCATACTCATGGGAGGGGGCGCCGTGAGTGCCGACTGTCGGTGTGGACCCGTCGCCCCAATCAGTCGTCACCCCCTTAACGGCGAACTGCGCCGCGATGTCCAAGTGGAGGACGTTGCCCTCGACGGTTATCTTGAAGACCTCTATCCAAACCGCGCGCAAGACGAGATCGTGCGTGGGCGGCTGGGAGAAGTCCCACACCGCGGCCATTGTAATATCCTGCCAATAGTTGAATGTCATCCTCTCTTTGGTCGGGTCGGGAGGCCGGGTCACCAGCCCCCCCTGGGCGACCTGCTGTGCGGGAGCGGTTCCGGTTCCCCCGTCGAGATCGAAGGTTACGGTGTGCTTCTGCACCGGGGTCGAGGAGGCGGACCATATCGCGTAGAACGTGACCGAAGGGGAGGTGATCGGCACGGCGGAGCCTGGTAAATAGGATGGGGCTGCCGCTGCGGAGGAGGTATCCCAGCCGAGAAGACTCTTCCCGTCGGGATGGACGAATCCGGCGGATGGCAAGACGACCGACTTGCCAGGCGCGACACTCTGTGTCAGGGTCTGACCGAGGCCGCCGTTGGGGTTGAAGGAGACGGCGAAGGCGTTGCCACTGAAATAGTAGGCATTCATGATGATGGTCTCAGAGACGTTGTTTACAGGCATGATGTACCCTGGGGCGTAGACCTTGGAGCTGTCGGAGGCGCGGTACCATCCTTTGAAGAGACCGGTGGAGTAGACCGGGCCCTCGGAGAGGAGGGTGACGGTGCCGTCGGTCTGCGCGACGTAGTATCTCGCATTCTCGCCGCCGGACCAGCTGCCGCCGGCAGCGTCGAAGACGACGACGCCGTGGTCGGGGGCCCAAACTGCGGTGAAGAGGACGTCGTGACCTTGAATGGTGTAGATGCTGCCGAGAGCGTAGGTCGCGGTGCTCCCGTATCCGTCGTCGCAGCTCCACCCGGCTAAGGTGTAGCCCGGGCGGAGCATTGCCACATGGAAGGCGCTGGGGAGGGTGATGATCGAGCCGTCGACGCCGACTTGCGAAGGATATGAGCCGTTGCCGGCACCGGGAGAGTAGGTCACGGTGTGTTCAGGGTTGGGGATAGATACGGTCACGGTCCAATGAACTTCAGTGCTGTCACGGTACCCTTTAACCCACACGTGTACCTCATATACTCCTGGTACGGCAGGGGTTCCGCGGAAGGTGAGTTTGGGTGGCTTGCTCGCGTTGGTCTGCGCGTTGTCCATGTGCATCCACTCTGGAAGAGACGTGAGGATCGGGGGGTAGCCGACCGCGCTCTCCATCGTGGTGAGAACGAGCATCTGCCAGACATTCTTTGTGTTGGGACCGAGGATTGGGGAGTAGGTATACTCCTTATTCAGATTGCAGACCTTGGGAGCGAGCGGATCGAGCCCGGCAGCGCTGACCTCTTTCCAATGTGCGAAGAAGGTGACATTCTGGAAGATCGGGACCTTGGAGCCGGCGGCGTGGAACGCCCCGGCCGCGGAGTCCTCAGTCCACCCGTCGAGGATGTGACCGGCGCGGGTGCCGTCGGCGGGGAGGGTGATCTCGTTGCCGGCGACCACCTGCATGGTGGTCGCGGAGACCGTGCCGCCGTTGCCGTTGAAGGAGACGGTACACACGGGAGGCGGGGACGGAGAGGCGACCACATTGACGACATGCTCGGCCTTGAGGTCTTCGTCGCTGGTGGAGATGATCACCAGATAGATTTTGCAAGAGTATGATCCGGCGGGAGCGTCATTCTTGATTCTTAGTGTGATCGATGAGTAATCTGGGCTCATGGTCGAGTAGAACTTGCCGACGAGGGTTCCCATGATAGTCCAATCGGCGGAGCCTTCCACGATGGATGAGATATCGTCCTCGGAGAACCCCGTCGGAACGGTGATACTCTCACCAGATCTGACAGTGAAGGTAGCGGCCTCCGAATCGTCCGGACACGGTGCGATAAGGAGAGCGGCCACACACAGGGCGGCTGCGGCCGCTAGGAGGGGGATGCGGGCGCGGTGAGCGCTAGTGCTGCACTTCATGTCAATCCCCACAGACCGTCCCTGCCGAGCGGCCACCAGTCGGCGGAGACGGCGCCAGCGGCGATCATCATCACGGCTACGCCGGCCACGGCCAGCGCGGCGCCGGCCGCCGCCAGGGCGATGTGCCCCCTAACGCCAAGCGCCGCGACGAGAGCGCCGACGATCAGGAGCGCCCACGCGGTGAGCCCGGTCACTGAGGTAAGGAATCCGATGTCCATTTCAATCATCTCGGATAGACGCGGCGGCCGGGGGCCCGGCCCTCGCCTCGAATATCCGAGAAACATCATGGCCCGAGAAGGATTTGAAGTAACGAAAAAGATGCAAACAGAAAAAAGAAGAAGGAGTTTAAATAGCGTTCAATCGTAGACGTTCGACCTGTGCCCGACCTCCAGAAGGAAGACGACGAGTCTCCCGCGGTCGATGCTGCATATGAGGCGGTAGTCCCCGACGCGGTACCTCCACAGGCCCGTCATGTTCCCCGTGAGCGCCCGGCCGGAGGAGAACGGGTCGTCGGAGTTCACCAGGTGTTTCGAGATCCAGCTGGAGATGAGGGTCCTGGTGAACCTGTCGAGCCTGGACATCTGTTTGACGAACTGCTCGGAGAACTCGACGGTGTAACTCAATCCGTGTCCTCCATGATTCTCATCGCGTCGGAGAAGGAGTAGGTTTTCGGGTTCCTGAGGAACTCCTTGTATGCGAGCTCGCCGACGGCGACGTCGTACTCGTCCTCGATTCTCTCGAAGAGTGCCCGCTTGAATGCCTCCCCCACGGACATGCCGTTGATTGCCGCATAGCTCTTGGCGAGGCGTTCCTCGTCCTCGTTCAGCCTTATGGAGAATGCCATCGTATCGCCTGCAAAGATGTAGTACATTGTACTATTTCAGGATTCCGAAATAAACGACGAGATCTATTCCGGCAGTCCGCTCGGGTTGCCGCACTCGGCGACCGTCCCGAGGGCGGCCGGGCCCGCAGCCTTCACGAAAAGGGCGGCGAGGCGGACGGAGTCCGCCACCACCTCCGATTTCGTGCGCCCGGTGACGAGAGAGAGCTGGTCCACCAGGTTGGCAACGGAGGTACAGCCTTTGAAGCGATAGGTCCTGGCGGCATCGCCGTTGTGGCGGACCGTCAGGGAGGGGTCCGCCTCCCGGAGCTCGAGGGTCAGCTGCGTCATCCGTCCTCCTATCCCTCAAAGCACGGGCAGGGCGTGTCTTTCTCCATGTCGAACGGCATGCGGGGGTCGTCCAGCATGCCGCAATCCCATACCGGCAGATCGTCGCCGCTGGAGGTGCTGAACCCGCGGCACGGCGCGAACCTGCATCTCATGCATTGCTCGTCCGTCATCGCTTCCCGCCTCCGGTCCCTCCCCGCCGCCGATCTCCCCGAAAGACTCCCACTCCCCGCAGAAGGGACAGACCATGCAGTCGCCGCTCACGAACACGTCTCCCACGTCCATGACCTCCATGCAGTTCATGCAACGCACACTGCCCGCCGCGGAGGGGTCGACGTCCCTCACAGTGAGCGTCATCCGTTGCATGGGGCGCTCCCGTCCCTGCGGTGCAGCCAGTCGATGTCCACCGAGTCATCCAGGAGGCACCTCATGGCGCAGGATAAGGTGTTCCATTCCTCGACGAAGCACTCCGGGTTGTTGACGGTGACGAACATCTGGGAGGCGGGGTTGTAGGCAATCATATCCGGATAGAAGTGCCTTATGTCGGAGCCCCACTCTCTGATGACGCGGTCAATCTCGGCGATCGGGACCATGGAGTAGGTCATGCGGGCGCCTCCACTGCCTCATACTGCCGCACCCAGCGCCGGGTGATGGGATCGAGCTTCCGCCCGCATACGCGGATCCTCCCCGCGAGCTCCAGCTCGCGGAGGCGGTTGGAGACGTTGTTCGCGGTCATTCTCGTGACGCGGTGGATGTCGTTGCGTGACATCCCGGGGTACTTCGCCACCATGGCGAGGACCCTCCGCTGGCGGTCCTCGAGGTCGGGGATGGCGCGATAAGCGGCGGTCGAACGGGAGATCACCCTATCGCCCCCAGCAGACGCTGCTCCCGTTCGCGCTGAGCGGCGGGGACGATCCGGTGGTATCTGATCTCGAGGCCCCAGTCGGAGGCCTCGTCAGGCGACATGACCTTCCAGATTCCCCAGGCCGTTCCGGCCGCCGCGGGCTTCCGGGCCTCTGCATCGAAGCCTTCCGCGAGGGAGGGAGAGCCGGTGAAGTAGCGCTTGTTGAACGCCCAGTAAGGCGCCTGGATGGCCGCCGGCGAGGTGTGGCGGTCCGTGAGGGCCAGCGCGGCTTTCTTGATATATTTTTTAAGATAGTCTCCTCCGCTCATCCCCTTGGTTTTGGGACGGTGCCTGGCGTTCCATCTCCACTCCCACTTCCCGGAGCCGTCCCTCTTCGGGACGGCGCGGAGGGTGTAGACGTCGACAACCTGCCCCTGCCCGAGGCGGCGCCACTCCTTGACGATGTCGTTGACGTCCATGAGATAAGGGACGAAGATGATGGCGTGGGCATGGAGAAGGCCGGATTCCGTGAACTCGAATGCCGGAATGTGTTCCGGGCTGGCGTTCAGGCGTTTTCTGACGTATGCGAGGAAACTGTTCCAATTCTTGGAGAAGGAGCGGTTGGCCTCCCAGATGTTCTGGAACCCGTCGGGATCGTAGTCGTCGCGCCAACGGTTCATGCGTTTCAGCCCGTGGATGAGGTTCTCGCGGGTGCGGATGCCCGTCCTTGGGTCGGCCAGTCTCTCCAGCATTTTTCTGGATTCTTCCAGATCGGCGCGGAGGGCGTCGAGACGCTGCAAGTCCTTGGCGGTGGCCGTTGCCGCAGTGACCCTGCGCTCAAGCTCCTCGATCTCCGCATCCGGGCCCATTAGCTGCCAGTACTTCCGGATTTTTTCGGCCCGAGCGGCGCGGCCGAGGGTCGGATCTGAGAGCTTGGCCTCGACGTCGGCAATTTCGGCCTCTCTCCGCGCCCGGGCCTCCTCGTTCGTGAGGTTGGGGTCGGTCGTCAAAGTGAGGAAGACTGCCCTCCAGTACTTTTCAAATGATTTATCGAGCATGTAATCTATTTTGTTCAGATTGCGGGCGGCTTTGGCAATATCGTTGAAGCGCGTGGAGTACTCACAGCCGAAGGATTCTCCCGAATTGTGATCGAGAAACGCAAGGATCTTCTGTGTCGTACTATCGAGATATGCCTGGAATCTCCATATCAGGTCGGCGCGGTCGTCCTTGTTGAGCATTTTAGTCCCGGTGAGCATCCGGCAGGCCTCGAGGCGCTCGCCGGAGGCCTTAGCAGGAAGGGCGGCGGCGTCCGTCTTCCTTTTCGATTTTCTTTTCGGGCCAGCATCAAAAGTTTGAGTTTTGCAAGTACCTCTCATCAAGTAAATGTCGTCGGGCGCCTCCCCCAGTTTCTGTTCGAGCTCCAAGCGGACCAGGTGCCTTATCCTCTCGCGGTCAACATGGATGTTAATGAGGCCCGCGCCGTCCTTTTCGAGCGTTGCGAGGCCCCGGTTATATAAACGATGGGCCGCGCGCGTCACCGCCTTGCGTGCGGCGTCCTCGGAGCGGTCGCGGTACTCGCGGGTCTTGCGGATGTACGAGATCACTGTTGGTAAAAGGACATCCGAGGGAGGGATCGGGGGGGCCTCGTGGCCGTACTTAGTCGCGGGGGCCCTCCTGACGCGCCTCCCGGCGTTGAGCGCCTTCTCCACGATGAACCTCTCCTCCATCGTCAATCTGGAGTAGGGGACGATCAGCCCGGGGACCACGTCCTCGAGGGCGCGGAGCTCGGCGAACCTCTCCGCCCGGCGGCGGGCGGAGACCCGCTTGGCCTCCTCCATCATGGCGGCGTCCTCCCGGTCCCGTGCGGCGGAGAGGTCCTCCGCAAGACTGGGGTCGGGGACGATCGGGCCGTCGACGGTCATGACGCCGATGCGGTTGCCGTCCTCATCGTAGATCGGGGAGGTCATTCGGCATCACTCCGACTCTCCCTGGCGTCGAGGGACGTCATGCCGCCGCCTCCGGGAGCTCGCGGGGATAGATTCCGCGGTCGACGAGACGCAGCAGGACGTGCGCGGCCTGCACCGCATCGGAGAGGGCGCGGTGGGCCTGGGGGCCGTCCATCCCGGCGGGGTCGTCCGGGCAGAGTTCGCGGTAGGCCTTCTCCAGCCTCGGCCAGGAAGTGGACCCATCGGGGAACCAGAGGTCCCCCTCCACCACCCGGTGGGCCTCGATCATGATGTCGGGGGCGAGCACGGCCGGCTCCACCCGCCAGGGCGGATGGAGAAGAAATTTATCAAGGTCGAAACCGAGATTGTATGAGGTGATGATCCTGCCGGAGAGGATGCCGGACAGCTCCTCCGCGACCGCCGGGGCGGGCCTCGCCCCGGCGACGTCGTCCAGGGTGAGGTCGGAATGCGAGAAGATCCACGCTCCCCTCTGCTCCGGGGACCAGCGGGATATATCGTGGCCAACGATCTGCGAGTAGAGGGGGACGACCGTCCCCGCCGCGGTGTCGGCCTCGGCGACGCCGACGTCCACCACGTGATCGCCGTGCGTCCAGCCGCCGAGGCCGGTGGTCTCGGTGTCCACCACGCGGACGATCATCCGACCACCGTCAGGGAGAGGACGGCGTAGCCCTCGGGCACGCCCTTCGGGAAGTCGTCGTGGCGGATGATGTGCGTGACGGCCGCCGAGCAGGAGCGGCCGGTGTACCCTTGGTCTTGAGACCACTCAAGGAGGTCGCCCACCGAGAAGCGCCGGTCGTCCTCCTGGCGGATCTCGCAGGTCTTGACGCCGTTGTTCACGGCGTCGAAGAAATCGGGGAGGATCTTGAGCTGGTGGATCACGCGATCACCTCGCGGATGCCGGCGGCGGACCAGCGGCGGAGCTCCTGCCAATGCTCGCATCCGGCGCAGCCGCAGTCGGCGACGACCGCGGGGGCGTGGGAGCAGCAGGGCAGGCCCTCTTTCATGGGGCACGGGCGGAGGGCGGTCATTGTCCCGCCCTCTCGATGGCCTCGAAGGCCGCGGAGTACTCGCGGGCGGAATCCAGGGTGAAAAAGGCATGATCCAGACGGGGATGATGATTTTCGAATCCGGGCGGGCCCACTCTGGCCCGGCCAGATTTGCGGTCCGCGGAATCAATCCCCTCTTCCATTGCACAATATTGTCCATCGTTTTTCATGGTATAACACTCACAGCTTGAATATCTTCATGGCGGCGTCCATGTCGTCGCCGTCGACGCCTATGTAGCGCAGGGTTTGCTCGAGTGCCCGAGCATCTTGGCGATCACCGCCGGAGCGGGCGCGTATGCAGGCCTGATTGCTCCGGCCCCGCCCCTATCAATCTGTCCGGGACCCCGTTCTCGTCGACGGCAAGGATAACCGCTTTTTTAAACTTCCACACCAATGACGAAACGAATATTATTCTAGAATTTGTTTTAGATTGCAAATCGGAGGTTCAGTCGTGGAGGATTTGATTTTCCTGATGGTCTTTCCGTTTGCCATCGCCTGCGTGCTGCTGGCCGTGAGGAGCGACAGGGTCCGCGGGGCAGTCTCCGAGGCCGGCGCGGGAATAATAATGGTCGCATCCGTCTACGCCGCCTGGAACCATCTCGGTTCGCCGGAGTTCTACGACGTCTCCGGCGAATGGATCGACACGGCGATGTTCGCCGCCGAGGCCGTCCTCGCCCTCGCCGTTATATGCCTCGGAATCAAGTACAAGAAATGGGCCGCCTCGGCCCTTGGGGTCGTGCAGCTCTGCCTCTCCCTCTCCTTCGAGTTCACGTTCAAGGGCGATCTCGGTGCGGGGGACGGAATCCATATCGACGACCTCGGCGTCGTGATGGCGCTGATCGTCGGCATCGTCGGCAGTCTGATCTGCGTCTATGCCGTCGGCTACATGCGCGATTTCCAGGAGCAGGAGGGCGGGAGGGACCGCCGCCCGTGGTTCTTCTTCCTTTCGTTCGTCTTCCTCAGCGCCATGTTCGGGATCGTGTTCTCGAACAACCTGGCGTGGATGTTCTTCTTCTGGGAGATCACCACGTTCTGCTCGTTCGCGCTGATCGGATACACCAAGACGGAGGAGGCGGTGAACAACTCCTTCCGCCAGCTGACTCTCAACCTCGTCGGAGGAATCGCCTTCGTCTCAGCGCTGATTCTCCTCGCCGACAGGTACGGGACCCTCTCCCTCGCGGAGCTCCTCGCCACCCCGGACGCGGAGGTCGCCGGGTGGATGCTCGCCGCGGTGATGCTCCTCGCCCTCGCGGGGATCGCCAAGTCGGCGCAGATGCCGTTCCACACCTGGCTCCTGGGCGCCATGGTGGCGCCCACCCCCACGTCCGCGCTTCTGCACTCGTCGACCATGGTCAAGGCGGGGGCGTTCCTCCTCCTGAAGCTCTCGCCGCTGCTGCACGGCAACATCGGCGGGGACATGGTAATGGCCGTCGGCGGGGCGACGTTCCTGCTGGCGTCCATGGGGGCCATATCGCAGAGCAACGCCAAGCGCGTGCTCGCGTACTCCACCATCGCGAATCTCGGTTTGATCGTGGCGTGCGCCGGGGTAGGCACCCCGGAGGCCGCGTGGGCCGGAGTGATGCTCACGGTGTTCCACGCCATCACCAAATCCCTGCTGTTCCTCTGCGTGGGCACGGCGGAGCACCGCATAGGCAGCCGGGACATCGAGGACATGGACGGCCTTTTCGAGCGCATGCCCCGCCTGGCGAGGATCATGATGCTCGGCATCGCCGCAATGTTCCTCGCCCCTTTCGGGATGCTGATCTCCAAATGGGGGGCGCTAACCTCTTTCGTGGACGCGGAGGGCGCCATGGCTCTTTTGCTGGTGGCCTGCGTGGCTTTCGGGAGCGCCGCTACCGGGTTCTATTGGGCGAAGTGGCTGGGGAAGCTGTCGTACTCCGCCCTCGGCGCGGACAACGTGGAGGGGGCCGTAAGGGCCCAGGAGCGGGCCGTGCTCGGCGCGCTCGCCGTTCTCGTGGTCGCGGTTTACCTCGCCTATCCCCTGCTCTCCGACGAGCTGGTCTCGCCGTGGGTGGAGCGGGCGTACGGCGCGGTGCCCGACCTCGTGATGATCGGAGGGTCGAACGAGATCATTCTCCTAGCGATGGCCGTCGCTCTGCTGCTTATTTTCCTGCCCTTCTTCGGCAGGGGGAAGGACCCGCAGACCCCGGTGTATCTCTCCGGGAACGGGTCCGTACCCGGGGGGTACGAGGGCTCGATGGGCGAGCCCGTCGCCTTCGACCTCAGGAACTGGTACCTGCAGGATTGGTTCGGGGAGGAGAGGCTGGGCAGGCTGGGCGAGGCCGTCACCGCCGCCGTGCTGGTGGCCTGCATGACCGCGGTGTGCGGAGGGTGGTGCCGATGGACGACTTCTGCCTAAGCATCGTCGGGGCCGCGGCATTCCTCGCCTTCGGCCCCGTGCTAGGCATGCTGCTCGCCGGGGTTGACAGGAAGGTTTCGGCGAGGATGCAGGGCAGGGTGGGGCCACCTGTCACGCAGCCCCTGCTAGACGTGAGGAAGCTCTTCGCCAAGGAGCGCTCCGCGCCCAACAGGTTCCAGGACTTCTACGTCGCCTGCTACATCGGTTGGACCGCCTTCACCGGGGCGCTGTTCTTCGCCGGCATGGATATGCTGCTGGTGTTCTTCACGCTCTCGCTGGCGGAGACCTTCCTGATCCTGGCCGCTTTCTGCACCGGCTCGCCCTTCGCGCAGGTCGGGGCGCAGAGGGAAGCCTACGCCGCCATGGCCTTCGAGCCCGTCGTCCTCATCATGGCCGTCGGGTACTACCTGGCGACCGGCGGGGCGGACGGCGGCACGTTCTCCGTGCTCGATATCGCGAGGGGCGGCGACATGATGATCCTCCCGATGCTCGGGATATTCGCGGGGTTCGTCCTGGCGCTGACGATCAAGCTGAGGAAGTCGCCCTTCGACCTGAGCATGTCGCACCACGCCCACCAGGACCTAGTGCGCGGGCTTTCGACGGAGTTCTCGGGCAGAACGTTCGCCATGCTCGAGGTCTCGCACTGGCTGGAGAGCGTTATGGTGCTAGGCATGGTGGCCCTTTTCCTCGCGAACGGGACCTGGTCCGGGGTCGCGCTCGGGATGACCGCCGCGGCTCTGGTGTGGGCCATCGAAATATGGGTGGACAACGGCTTCGCCCGCATGAAGTGGCAGACCGCCCTGAAGTTCGGATGGGTCGTCGCCCTGGCACTCGGGCTGAGCAACATAGCGGTGCTCCTGGTGATAGCATGACGGCGACATCCCGGTCGCCATGGGTGCTCCATTACGACGGGTCGAGCTGCAACGGGTGCGACATCGAGGTTCTCGCCTGCCTGACGCCGGTGTACGACGCCGAGAGGCTCGGCGTCATAAACACCGGCGACCCGAAGCAGGCCGACATCTTCCTCGTCACCGGCTCGGTCAACGAGCAGAGCAAGGGCGTAGTGCGTAGGCTGTACGACATGATGCCCGAGCCCAAGGCGGTCGTGGCGGTGGGCATCTGCGCATGCAGCGGAGGGGTGTTCCGCGACTGTTACAACGTGCAGGGCGGGGTGGACACGGTCATCCCGGTGGACGTCTACGTCCCCGGCTGCGCCGCCCGCCCCGAATCGATCATCGACGGCATAATCAGAGGCGCCGCCGTCCTGGAGGAGAAGCGCGCCCGCATGAGGGATGTGAAATGCAGCGTTTCGAAGAGCTGAGCATCGGGGACGTCCCGGGGAAGGTGGCGGAGCTCAAGGAGGGGGGATGGCGCATGGTGCAGATCTGCGGCATACCCCGCGAGGGCGGGGCGGAACTGCTTTACAGCTTCGACAGGGAATCCGAGCTCCTCAACCTGAAGGTCGGCGTGCCCGACGGGGAGAGGGTCGGGAGCATAACGCCGTCCTACTGGTCGGCGTTCGTCTACGAGAACGAGGTCCACGACCTCTTCGGCGTGGAGTTCCACGGCATGGTCCTGGACTACAAGGGGAACTTCTTCCGCATCGCGGAGAAGCATCCGTGGAAATCTCCGGGGAGGGAGGGGGAGCGATATGGGCAGGAGGACGATCATACCGTTCGGCCCGCAGCACCCGGTCCTGCCGGAACCGGTGCACCTCGACCTCGAGGTCGAGGACGAGACCGTCGTTCGCGCGGTGCCCTCCATCGGCTACGTGCACCGCGGGCTGGAGAAGCTTGTCGAGAGGCGCGACTACCATCAGATGACGTACGTCATGGAGCGCGTCTGCGGCATCTGCAGTTTCGGCCACAGCTGGGGCTACTGCGGCGCCGTGGAGGGCCTGATGGGCGTGCCGGTCCCGGAGAGGGCGGAAGCCCTGAGGAGGGCCTTCCACGAGCTTTCGAGGGTGCACAGCCACCTGCTGTGGCTCGGCCTGCTCGCCGACGGGATGGGCTTCGACAGCCTATTCATGCAGTGCTGGCGGATCAGGGAGAAGGTGCTCGACATCTTCGAGTCCGTCACCGGCGGGAGGGTCATAATATCCTACTGCCGCATCGGCGGCGTCGTGCGGGACATACCACCGGACGAGGCGCAGAGGATAGTGGGGCGGATAGGGGAGATAAGGGCGGAGGTCGAGAGGACCGCCCCCGTCTTCGTGGGAGACTCCTCGGTGAGGAACCGCCTGCACGGGGTCGGGGTCGTCTCGAAGGAGGACATGGTCGACCTCTGCGGCGTTGGCCCCACCGCGAGGGGGTCCGGCGTTAACAACGACATGAGGGCAAGCGACCCGCGCTACAGGGAGTTGGGATTCTCCCCCGTCCTCCGCGAGGAGGGTGACTGCCTCGCCAGGTGCCTGGTGCGCGTGGACGAGGCCCTACAATCCCTAGACATGGCGGAGCGCTGCCTTAGGGACCTCCCGGAGGGGGAATGGCGCTTCCCCGTCAAGGGCAACCCTCCCGCCGGGGAGTACGTCTACCGCTTGGAACAGCCCCGCGGCGAGGCGTTCTACTACGTGCGGGGTAACGGGACGAAGAATCTTGTCCGCGCGAGGGTGAGGACACCGACGAACATAAACATCCCCGTCATGGTGAGGGTCCTGCAGGGCAGCGGCCTGCAGGACGTGTCGATGGAGGTCCTCTCCATCGACCCATGCATCAGCTGCACGGAGAGGCGATCCCTTGGCGGTGATGAAGATGGGCGGGAGGTTGCTGAGGAACCTTTTCAGCAAGCCGGCTACCGAGAGGTACCCCGCGGCGCCGCGGGAGTACCCCGGGAGAAGCAGGGGGCACCTGGAGTTCGATCCCGGGAATTGCATACTCTGCAACATCTGCGGCAGGAGCTGTCCGACCGGGGCGATAAATGCGGACAAGGAGAGGAGGGTATTGGAGATCGACAGGATGTCCTGCGTCCAGTGCGCCTACTGCGCGGACAAGTGCCGAAGAAGTGCCTGGCCATGGTTCCGGTACACCGCCCGAGCCCCGCGAGAAGGTCGACTCCTTCGCCGTGCCGGAGGGGAGGATGTTCGGGCGGAGGGAGGGACGAGGAGGTTTCCCGAGCCGGATGCGCCGACGGCCGCCACCGGCCCGTTCAGCGGGACGTCGGCGTCCACGCCCGAGGTTGTGTATCCGCGCCCGCGGACCCCGATGCGGCAGGGGCCGGTCATTCCGTGCTCCTTCCGGGCAGGGGATGCTCGTCGCACCACTTTCTCCCGCGGTTCGCGAAGTACGCCACGGCGAGAATGATGACCACGCCAACCATGACCGGGAAGAGTACGTACTCCCAGCTGCTCCAGCCGGCGTACACGCAGGTGAGGGCGGTGGCGCCGCCGGGCGGGTGCGTGACGCCGGTCATGACCATTGCAATGACTGCGAGCGTTACGCCGACCGCGACCGCGAGGAACTCGTAGCTCCCCGTCTCCGAGAATTCCGTGCCGAGGGCCCTCTCGAAGGCGAAGCACACCACGACGCCGATCATGGCGGAGAAGAGGTGCCCGAAGAAGACGCTCTTCGGCTTGGCGAAGGGGCTGGAGGGCGTCGCGTAGACGATGAGGGCGGTGGCACCGAAGGAGGAGATGATGAAAACGTTGCCCCCGTCGCCGGTTATCCTCAGGCCGGACTCGTCGAAGAGGGCGAGGATCCCCGTCGAGAGGAGGATCGCCATCGACATGATGAGTATCTTGCGCGGGTCGGGCTCGCTGTTATTGAAATACCCTTTGAGGGATGCGACCATACCGGATGAGCCATACTCCGGGTATATTAACGCTTTCCCGGGCGCTTCTTGGAAGCGGTGTCCCACCCCGTGCAGGGGAACGGGCTTCACGGCGTTTCCGCCGCTCACCCCGCGGCGGACGCGCATGACTAGGGTTAAACCGTATGAGCCGATGGCCCCGTAGTCGGGAAGACCGTTCCCAGGGAATCGCCATGAAGGTACTGCTAGTCAACGGGAGCCCTCACATGCAGGGCTGCACATTCACCGCCCTCGCCGAGGTGGAGAACAAGCTCAAGGAGGAGGGCATCGAGACCGAGATGCACTGGATCGGCAAGGGGGACACCCCCGGCTGTCGCTCCTGCCGCCAGTGCCGCCACGCCGGCTACTGCGTCCTCGGCGACGACGTCGCCGACGTCGGCAGGCGCCTCGGCGAGTTCGAAGGCTACGTCTTCGGCGCCCCTGTGTACTACTCGGGGGTTGCCGGCCAGATGAGCGCATGGATGGACCGCCTGTTCTTCTCCGCGGGCGGGAGGATGGCGGGGAAACCCGCCGCCGCGGTCGTGTCCTGCCGCAGGGCGGGGGCCACCGCGTCCCTGGAGAGGTTCAACCAGTACTTCCTGATCAACAACATGCTCGTGGTCGGCTCCCAGTACTGGAACGAGGTCCACGGCAACTCGCCGGAGGAGGTGGCGAGGGACCTCGAAGGCCTGCAGATCATGCGCACCCTCGCCCAGAACATGGCGTGGACCCTGAAATGCATCGCCGCCGGCAGGAAGGAGGGGATACGGCATCCCGAGCACGAGCCCAAGGTGATGACGAACTTCATACGCCGATTGATTCCAGCCACTCCTTCCCCCGGGCGTACTTGCTGACCTTTTGCGCCTCGCAGAGGTAGCGGTCCTCGAGGACGGCGATCAGCCTCACCATCGCCTGGTCGTCCTTGATGGGCTGGTCGATGGACTCGATCTCGATCTCGTAGTTCACCGGCCCCACCTCCCCCGAGACGGGGTCATGGTAAGAGAAGCGGTCGAGGCAGAACTTGTACCGCCGGACCTCCGAGCGTATGCGGCACTCGCAGCGGACGACCTCGTCGACGACTTTGGGGCACAGGTCGGGGCCGACGCCGTCTAGGTACTGCCTCGCGAGGGCGGCGGCCATGGCGAGAGGGTTGAACCCCTCGTCGCTCTTCACCAGCTCGGACTGGAACTCCCTCCGCGAGAGGCCGAGGCCGCTGTGGACGTAAGGCTTCTTCACGGTGGCGGTGACCCTCTCGCCCTCGTCTCTGAGGCGGAGGACGGAGTTCTGCGAGTCGATGACCCCGGCGGGGTCGGAGTAGTAAGTGTCGGTGAAGCGGCGTACGCGGTAATCGTCGAACTCGATTCCCACGTCGCGTAGGACCTTCTGCACCCGTTCCATCGCCCGCTCGTGGTTTACGCCGTCGTAGGCAAAAGCCCCGCCCTCGCAGTAGAGCTTGACCTCGTTCTCGACCCCGTACTCGGCCATTTCGGGGGTCAATCTCCTTGCGCAGTATAAATTGAGTTGTAGGGAAGTTACCTGTTGCTCTTTCCGCCGCTGCCGTCTAGGTAGTAGCAGATGAGCTTCCTCTCGGCGGTGCGCAGAGCGACATTGAGGGTGGACTTCGAGCACCCCAGCATGTCACATATGCCGTTGAGGTCGATCTTCCGCGGCACGTTGTAGTACCCGCAGTCGTAGGCCGTCTTGATGTAGGCCTCCTCCTTCGGGGTGAGAGTCATGCTGTCGCCGAACTTGCCGCTGGCGAGGAACTTCACCCTGTATCCGAGTTCCTTCATGCGGCGGGTGAGGGAGTGCACGGTCTCGCTATCCTGGCCGACGACCGTCCACTCCACGTGCCGCTCGTCCACCGGGACGGAGGACATGAGGAAGCAGCGGTTCTCGCTGAAGAGGGAGCATACGAAGCATGTGCGGTTGGTGATCATGGCAGTGTAGTGGTTGGAGCTGATCCTCTCGATGGTGCACTCTCCGTCCTTGAAAGCGGTGCGCCCCTCCGGGACGTCGATGTCACCTTCGGTGATGATCCTCATCATGGAGTAGCCTTCGCCGGTCGCCATTGACGTGCATTTCACGATCTGCGTGTTCACCCCCTTACGGTCTGGATCTATGGGAATCAGATGCCTGCAGGGGTGCTCCTCGTACGGCATGCTCTTGTCGACCAACATCCTGCAGTAGAACAAACCAATCCCCCTCCATACACGTTCGCAGTAAAGGTGACTTACGGAAAGCAATCAATCCAACTCTAGATAACACTATCCAGAGTTGGATGTTGGTTGTATTTTATCTACAGACGGATGAGAGGAACGTCCCCGGAGTGACCGGCCAAGGTTTACCGGCTCTTCCCAGACGCGGCCTCGACGTAGCCCCGCCAGGCACTCTCGAGATCCGGCCTCTTCACGGTCTCGATCACGTATTCGGCGAACTCCTCGCCGGTGGCACCGGTGTCGCGGCCGGTCATGACCAGCCCCCTCTCGAACTGCACGCAGACGTCGAGGGCCATGTCCAGCTTCCTAGCCTTCCTCGCCTCGCCGATGTGGTCGAGCATCATGGCCACGGCCTTGATCATGGAGCAGGGGTCGGCGTACTTGGCGCGGCCCTCGTCGACCATCCTCGGCGCGGAGCCGTGGATGGCCTCGAACATGGCGTACCTCTTGCCGATGTTGGCGGAACCGGCGGTGCCCACGCCGCCCTGGATCTGCGCCGCTTCGTCGGTGATGATGTCCCCGTAGAGGTTGGGAAGGACGAACACGCGGAAGGCGGAACGGCGGGCGGGGTCGAGGAGCTTGGCGGTGGCTATGTCGATAAACCAGTCGTCCCACCTCACCTCGGGGTAGTCCTTCGAGACCCGCTCGGCGATGGTGAGGAACTTGCCGTCGGTCGTCTTGATAATGTTGGCCTTGGTGATGACGGAAACGTAGTTCGCGCCGCTCTTCCTAGCGTACTCGAACCCGGCGCGGAGGATCCTCTCCGTGCCCTGGGTCGTGGCGATGCAGTAGTCGACGGCGAGGTCGCTGGTGACGTCGATGCCGTCGGAGCCGACGGCGTAGGAGCCCTCGGTGTTCTCCCTGAAGAAGCGCCAGTTGATGCCGAGCTCCGGGACGGAGACCGGGCGGACGTTGGCGAAGAGGTCGAGCTCCTTCCTCATCGCGACGTTGGCGCTCTCGATGTTGGGCCAGCCGTCGCCCTTCTTGGGGGTGGTGGTGGGGCCCTTGAGTATCACGTGGCACTTCTTGAGTTCGGCCATGGTGTCGTCGGGGATGGCCTTGAGAACCTCGGCGCGGCGCTCGATGGTGAGGCCGCCGATGTCCCGGACCTCCACCTTGCCGGCCCCGATCTCGTCGGCGAGCATGAACTCGAGGACCCTCCTCGCGCTGCCGCAGATGTACGGGCCGATGCCGTCGCCGCCGCATACGCCAATGATGAGCCTGTCGAGCTTGGAATAGTCGACCCAGTCCGGCTCGCCCTTGAGCCTCTCCACCCTTTCGAGCTGCTTCCTGAGTAGGTCTCCGTACTGCTTCTGGGCGGCCTCTATGGCTTTCTCGTCGACCATGGATATCGGCGGCCCATGGCGGAGGCGTATTAAAGAAGTTGCGTGCGCCGTCCTCCCCGGGGCCACCGGGAACCAGTTGTGCCAGGGGTTACAGCACGTTCGGGAGCACCGGCGTTCAATACGCCTACGGGCCCGCGACGGGTGCGGAACGGAGGTACGCGAGGACGATCGGCGCGGTCGCAACGTTCGTGCGCCCCGGCGGGTCGGCCCCCTCGCCATAATGAAATACGAAAGCCCCTTCTTTCGCCCATCATGCTCTTCAGAGCCCAGTCAGTGACGAAGTCCTTCGGTCCCGTAAAGGTGCTGACCGACGCCAACATCCAGATCAACGAGCATGACTCCATCGGCCTAATCGGGGTCAACGGCGCCGGCAAATCCACCCTCATCAGGATACTGCTGGGTGTAGAGCCCCCCGACACCGGTGAGCTCACCCGCAACACCCAGAACGTCGGGTATCTCGAGCAGTTCGCCGAGAGCTCCCCCGACGTCACGGTGCGGGACGTCCTCGGCCGCCCCTACGGGCACATCGAGAACGTCAGAAAGAGGATGGCCGCCCTCGACGCCATGATGTCGGAGGGGGGCGACATCGACTGGAACGGGGTCGCCTCGGAGTACGCCGAGCTGGAGCAGAGGCTCGCCGAGTCCGACGTCGCCGACGAGAGGAAGATGGTGGACGCGCTCGAGCAGGTCGGCCTCCCCCGGGACATCATGGGTCGCACAATGGACACCCTCTCCGGCGGGGAGAGGACGAAGGTCATGCTCTCGCGCATCGTCGTGCAGGCGGAGGAATGCGACATCCTCATCATGGACGAGCCCACCTCCCACCTCGACATCGGTACCATCGAATGGCTGGAGGATTACCTTCTGACATCGCACTGCGCCCTCCTTCTGGTGTCCCACGACAGGTACTTCCTAGACAAGATGGCCACCCGCATGGCGGAGATCGAGAACGGGAGGACGAGGGAGTACAAGGGCAACTACTCCGACTTCGTCATGAAGAAGATGCTCGACATCGAGCGCCAGGAGAAGGAGTATCTCAGGTACACTCAGAACAAGCGGGCCCAGGAGGCCATCGCCGAGAGGATGCACCGCGACCAGTGGTACATGGGCACGTACAAGACCCGGCAGAGGATGATCGCCAGGATGGAGGCCAAGAAGGAACCGGACGAGGCGAGGGAGATCACCGTCAGGATACAGGCCGCTCCGAAGTCCGGCAAGAACGTCTTCACCGCGAAGGACGTCTCCGTCGCCTACGGCGGCAGGGCCGTTCTCGAGCACGTCGACCTGGACGTGCGCAAGGGCGACAAGATCGGCGTGTTCGGCTCGAACGGCCAGGGGAAGTCCACCCTCATCAAGGCGCTCATGGGGGAGGTCCCCTGCACGGGGGAGCTGTGGGTCGCGCCGGGCGCGAAGATAGGGTACTATGCGCAGAACCACGAGGG
Organism: Methanomassiliicoccaceae archaeon COG_1; assembly: GCA_028561875.1. Lineage (GTDB taxonomy): Archaea > Thermoplasmatota > Thermoplasmata > Methanomassiliicoccales > Methanomethylophilaceae > Methanomethylophilus. The sequence goes on along the minus strand of JAQQTI010000002.1, from coordinate 216,732 downwards.
GCTCGACCTCAAGCTCACCGCCGAGGAGCAGGTGCTGCAGGTAATCGGGAAGGAGAGGAGGGCGGACGCGAGGAACCTGCTCGCCAGGTTCCTGCTCACCGGGGAGGACGTGGACCGTCCCATGTCCACCCTCTCCGGCGGGCAGAGGTGCCGCGTCGCGCTCACCGTCCTGCTGCTCAGGGAGACGAACGTGCTCATCCTAGACGAGCCCACCAACTACCTCGACATACCGGCGAGGCACGCCATAGAGGAGGCGCTGACGGAATACGACGGGACGGTCGTCGCCGTGACGCACGACAGGTACTTCCTTGACGCCGTCTGCACGAAGGTCATCGAGGTGAAGGACGGCTCCGCCGTGATGTACGCCGGGACGTACTCGCAGAGGAGGGGCAGGCCGAACATCACCGAGATCGTCATGGACGCCGACGAGTACCGCGTGCTGTCGCCGTTCACGAATTGGGCGACCGGCATGAAGTACGGCAAGGGCGACCGCGTGCTCATCGCCCCCAACGAGGTTGACGACTACAGGTGGGCGATGGAGCAGGGGAAGCTCAAGAAGACCGGCGGCAGGCAGAGGAAGAAGGTCCAGGCGGACAGCCCGCAGGAGGGCGTCCGCCGAGGACGGGCTCCTGGACCACCCCGCCGGGCTCGCGGCGATCGCCCTCTCCTGACGCGGACCCCCAGCGAGGCCATCTGCTCGGGGAAGCCGGGATAGGAGACGTCCCAGCAACGGTCGTCGTCGAGGACGACCGGGCCGTCGCAGGACAGAGACGCCACCGCCGCCGCCATGAAGATGCGGTGGTCTCCACATGCGTTCACGCACCCTCCGCGGAGGCGATCCACGCCACGTATCGTGCATCCGTCACCGGTCGCCTCGGCGTCTCCGCCGAGGGCGTTAATCATTTCGACGGTCGCGGCGATCCTGTCGGCCTCCTTGAAGCGCAGGTGATCCGCGCCGTACAGCCTGCTCGTGCCCCCGGCGGTGGCGAGGAATGCGGCGACGACCGGGAACAGGTCGGGCGTGTCGCGGAAGTCGACGTCAACCGCCCTGTGGATGCCGGTCTTGGAGCAGGTAACCGCGCCCCCCTCGGTCGTGACCGAGCACCCCGATGCGGCCAGGATGTCGGCGATCTTCCGGTCGCCCTGTACGTCGCCGGGCCCCGTTCCTTCGACCGTGGCCCTTCCTCCGAGCCCCCCCGCGGCGAGCAGGTAGGCTGCGCTGGAGAGGTCGGCGGGGACGGCGTATTCCGCATCCCCTTCTCCCGCCCTCGACACGGTGTACGCCCCCTCCTCCTCGGACACACCGAACCCGAACCTCCGCATCATGTCAACGGTGATGTCAACGTAGGGGCGGGAGACCATCCGGCCCTCCACCCCACCCTTATCCCCCCCGAGCAGCGGGAGGCGACGAGAATCGCTGAGACGTACTGCGAGCTCGTCCCCGTCGACACGGACGTCCCGCGCGGACATGGGCCCAGAGACCTCTACGGGCGCGCAGCCATCCGCGGACCTGCATTCCGCCCCCGCCCTCTCCAGGGCCTCGAGGAGCTTCCCCATGGGCCTCTTCCGCAGCGAATCGTCGCCGTCGAGGACGGTCCTGCCCCTCAAGCAAGCGGCGATCGCGGAGGCGAACCTCAGCGTCGTGCCGGAGTTCCCCACATCCAACTCATGGCCGGGGGAGTGCATCCCGCTGCATTCTATCTCGAAGCGGCCGTCCGACATCTTTATTTCCGCGCCGAACGCCCTCGCCACATCTATCGAAGCGAGGGTGTCAGCGGAGAGGAGGGGGTTCCTCACGGTGCGCTTCCCGCCCGCGACGCAGGATATGAACACCGCGCGGTGGGTGCAGCTCTTCGACGGCGGAGGGGAGGCGGCGCCCTCCACCTCGCCTCCCTCGAAGACTATCTCCCCCATCGCCTCGTCTCCGTGCGGATGCCCCAGAGGGGGTCGTCGAAGAACTTCGGCCTCTGCCCTTTTCCGACGAGGGCCGCTACCGCCGGCCCGGTACCGGAGAAGGAGGCGGCCAGCGCCCCCTCCCCCATGGCCCTGTCGGCGACCGTGCCGCTCAGGTTCGCGGCGCGGGCGACAAGCCTCCCGTTCAGCGTCATCGCCCTGTACGGGTCCTCGTCGAGGATACTCAGCACCTCTTCCATCTCGGGCGCTAGCGCGCGGTAATTCTCCGGCGGGACGCAGCCCTTTACCGAATCAGGGACGGAGATCATCACATCTAGGTCCTCGGCGGGGCGGCGGATCAGGACCCTGTTTCTGACGTTGTCGGCGACGATGAACCCGCCGAGCTCACACCCGCAGGCGTCGTCGAAGGAACCGGTGACGGTGACCCCCGCCTCCCTCGCGCATTCCACGCCGAGTAGGATGACGTCCATGGCGTCCATCTCGAAACCGTGGTAGTCGAGCACCGCCTTGATGACGGCGTTGCATGCGGAGCTCGAGCTCTTGAGCCCGCGCGACGGGGGTATTTCCGAGACGACGCGGAGCTCGTAGCTCCCTTCGGGATCCTCGCCGACCCTCTCCAGGGCGCGCCTCACGCATATCCTCGCGAGGGTGTCGTCGACACCTTCGGGGGAGACGTCCACGCGCTGCCCGTCACCGGCCCCCCTGTACTGCGCGCTCGTCGCGAGGTTCACGCCGATGACCGCGCCGATCCCGGTGAATATTGCATTGACGACGGAAATGCACCCGTGGGACTCCCCCCTCCCGAATTTCTCCTCCCCGCGGCATCCGGTCACGAGATCGCCCCCCTCATCGCCCGGGTGTCCGGCCCCTTCCCGAACCAAAGCTCGAACGATCTCGCGCCCTGGCCGACCAGCATGTCGAGGCCGGAGGCGATCCTGCATCCCTTGGATTCAGCCGCTCTCACGAGGGCGGTCTTCCTGCTGTACACGCAGTCCATGACGGTCTGCCCCTCCCTGAGCCCATCCAGCCCGAACATGTAGCCCGAATCCCCGCCCATCCCCACCGGGGTACAGTTGATGACCGCGTCGTATCCTTCGACGGACCTGTCGCCCGCGACCTCCGCCCCAGCGTTGGAGCAGATCCTCCTCACGGCCTCCGCGTTCCTGCCGAGGACGCAGGTCTCGCAGCCCGACCCCATCGCCGCGTAGACGGCGCTCCTCGCCGCCCCTCCGGAGCCGAACACCAGGACCTTCGGGTGGTCCTCCAGCGGCCTCCCCGCTTCGGAGAACGCGAACTCCACGCCGTACCCGTCGGTGCTGTACCCCGTCAACCTCCCGCCGTCGTTGACGACGGTGTTCACCGCCCCCGCCTCGGTGGCGTGTGCGTCGATGCGGTCCAGCTGCCCCATCACCTCCTCTTTGTAGGGCATGGTGACGTTCATCCCGCGTATGCGGTACTCGCGGACCGCGTCCGCGAAGTGCCCGAGGTCCGGGGACGGGAACCTGAGGCATATGCCGGCGATCCCCGCCTGCGAGATCGCCGCGTTCTGCATAGCGGGCGATCTCGTGTGTCCGAGGGGGTTGCCGGTTACCCCGACAACGGTGCATCCGTCACCGAGCCTCATCATCTCGTCCGCGGGGAGCTGCCCGGGGGCGGTGGGCTCCCCGACGTAGCCGAAGGTGAATTCGTTCCCGAGGACCTCCGGCCTGAGCCTCGTGACGGTGCCGATTTCCCCCATGCCGATGAGCACGTGCCTCCTACTCGCCTTTTCCGAGGCCAGGTATATTCTGTGGAGGTCGGAGAACGAGTCCGCCCGGCAGGCGAGCTTCGATATCTCCTGGCCCCCCACCGAGAGCATCTCCGCTATCGCGTCCGCCTCCGGCGTTCTCTCGAAGTCGTGCACCGAGCGGATCCTGCGGAAGGGAATGCCCCCCTCGGATTCCCCCGCGTCCACCAACCCCTCGAAGCCCTCCGGCACGAGGGACGCGTCCCTCCCGCAGAGAGCGATGATGTCGTCCCTACCGATGTCGCCGGGGAGCTCGTCGAACACATCGAGGCGGAACTCCTCCATGGGGGCGTCCGACCTCTCCCCCGGCACGGACCCGTACGTCGCGCAGACGCGCATCGCTCACCTCTCCGCGATGGTCTCCTCGACCCGCATGCCGAAGTGGCGGCCGCCGGAGGAGATTCTCGCCAGGACCCTGTCCCCTGCCTCCACGGCGGTGGCGCTGACCGCCCCGTCCTTGGTTACCAGCTTCACGGTCTCGGCGTTCTGCAGGATGACGTTACGCCTTCCCCCGTCGGACTCCGCCTCCACGAGCAGCATCGGGCGGACCTCCACCTTGCACCTGCCGACCGAGGCGGTGCGCGTGCCGCCGTCCCTTCCCACGAGCATCACGGGGTCGCCGCTGCCCATCTCCGACAGGTACCTCGTGCCCCCTCCGGGCACCATGGCGTACCCGTGCACCGCGCCCGCGTTCACGCGGAACGGGCGGGCGGCCACGTATCCGCCGTCCTCAGACTCGCTCTGCACCAGGAAGAGGCAGTTGGAGTGCGACCCGACGAGCATGCCCTCGCCGGGGGACATCAGCGAGCAGGTGTCCACGCAGACCCTGTCGCCGTTCCCCAGCGGACGTACCCCCGTGATCTCGACCTCCCGGAGCTCCACCCTCTCCCGGGCGGAAAGGAGGCCGCGGAAGGACGATATCGCGAGGGGGTCGTCCACGCAAATGACGACGCCGTCCGCGCCGCTCTCCAGGGCGCGGAGGTAGACCTCGGCATCCCCTCTTTCCGAAGCCTGCGCGAAGACCCCCGTCCCCGTCCCGCGGAACCTGGCGATCAGGTTCTCCAACGGGATGACCGCCCAGTCCGTGGCGTCCACGAGCACGGCGTCCTTCCTGCCGGCGAGGGAGAGGGCCTCCTCCTGGTCCTCCGGGCTCGCGATGCGGCGGTACGCCCACTCCGGGCCGACGGGCTCCCCCCGGTCGAAGAAGACCGCCTCCATCCTGCCGAGGGAGAGGAAGTCCTCGTCCCCCTTCCTGAGGATGAAATCGGTGATGCCGGCCTCGAGGCCGCTGACGACGAGGTCCCTGCGGTCCCGCCTCGATTCCGGCATGTCGGCCCTGACGAAGACCCTCTTCCGCGCCATCGTCACCTCAGGTATGCGGCGGCCTCTTCGACCGAGTAGTCCTCGAGGACGATCTTGGAGATCGCCCGGGCGATGCCCGAGACGTCCCCGTTCTGGAAGACGTTCCTGCCGATGGACACCCCGCGCCCGCCGGCCTCGACGGAGTCGTGCACCATGTGGAGGACGTCCAGGTCGGTATCCATCTTCGGCCCGCCGGCGATGACGACCGGGGCGAGCGCCCCGCGGACGACCTCGCGGAAGGAGTCCACGTCCCCGGTGTAGCTGACCTTGACTATGTCGGCGCCAATCTCGGCGGCGGCCCTCGCGCAGTGGGCGACGAGGCGGGGGTCGTACGGGTCCCCCATCCCCGGCCAGCGGGGGTAGGCCATGATCAGGAGGGGCATCTGCCATTCGTCGCACTTCCTGGCCACCTCCCCGGCTTCGGCCAGCATCCGCGGCTCCCCGGAATCGCCGAAGTTCATGTGGATGCTACAGCCGTCCGCCCCGCACCTTATGGCCTCCTCGACGGTGGCGATCTGCACCTTGGAGTTCCTGCCGGGCCCGATGTTCGTCGACGCGGAAAGGTGAAGGAGCAGGCCCACGTCCCTCCCCGAGCCCCTGTACGAGTGCCTGACGAGGCCCCTGTGCATGACGACGGCGGTGGCGCCGCCGTTGGCGACGTCGTCCACCGTCCGCCTCATGTCGGTGAGCCCCTCGAGGGGGCCGTCCGAGATGCCGTGGTCCATGGGGACTATCACGGCGCGCCCGGTCCTCCTGTCCATTATCCTTTCCAGACGGACGCTCTTTCCGTTCATACGCAGCCTTCGGGGGTCCGCGCTCCGGCGCGGTTCCTGTGGCTCTTGAGAGGCTCTTCCTATTTATGCCATGTTTCTGACCGGGCGCGTCCCCGCTCCGTTCTGTACGGATATGTCCTTTGCAGAACCATAATATGCATCAGGAACGCGCGTCCCGGCCCGTGCGCCGCAAGGTCCCGCGGACGCCCGCTCTGGATGTGTGCAACAACGATTATAAGGCGTAATAATATCGGGGTGCTCGCGGGTCGGGATGGAAGAGTCAGTACTTCTCATGAACATGACGATCCTCCTTCTTCTGGGAGGGCTGTGCTCAATCATGTTCAGGAAGCTGAGGATGCCGGCCATCATCGGCTATCTGGTGTCCGGCATCATCCTCGCCAACTACTGGGTCGGGGAGTCCGAGGACACCGAGTCCATCGTCGAGTTCCTTTCCGATCTGGGTCTCGTCATGATGATGTTCTGCATCGGCATGGAGCTCAACCTGAAGAAGTTGCGGAAGATGGGCTCCTTCGCCATCCTGGTCGTCATGATCCAGGTGCCGCTGATCCTCGCCGGGGGCATCATATGCGGCATGCTCCTGGGCCTGGACGGCGTGCAGTCCGTCATCTTCGGCGCCATCATCTCCGGCTCGTCCACCGCCGTCGTCACCGTCGTGCTGCACGACCAGGACAGACTGAGCCACCAGGAGATGGAGACCATCATCCTCATCACCGTCATCGAGGACGTGGCGCAGGTCATCATCCTCTCCGCGGTCACCCCGCTCATGTCCGGCGAGACGATGAGCGTCGACTCCATCGTGTGGATGCTGCTGATCATCGTCGCCTTCATGGCGATCGCCATCGTGGTCGGCCTGCTCACCCTCCCGAAGGTCCTGGACTGGATAGGGGAGAGGATGCCCGACGAGATACTGCTGATCATCGCCCTGGGGCTCTGCTTCCTCATGGCGTACCTCGGAACCCTCGTCGGGCTGTCCATGGCCATCGGGTCGTTCATGATGGGGGTGGTGGTGTCCCAGGCGAAGGGGGCCAAGATCATCGAGCACGACATCACGCCGATGAAGGACATATTCATGATGATGTTCTTCATCTCCATCGGGCTGCAGATCAGGCCGGAGTCGCTGGTGGACAACATCCTCCTCATCCTGTCCATATATCTGATCTACTTCTCGCTCAAGGCGGGGACGGTCATACTCGCCTACTTCGTCGGCAACAAGCCGTTGCGCGTGTCGTTCCTCTCCTCCATATCGCTGTGCGCCATGGGCGAGTTCGCCTTCATCATCGGCAAGGAGGCCTTCGACGCGGGCATGCTCAGCGAGGACTTCTACGCCGCCGTCATCGGGGCGGCGCTGGTAAGCATGATCGTGCTGCCGATGCTGGACAAGCAGTCGGACAAGATCGTGGGCGCCGTGCAGAACAGGACCCCGCAGCCCATCGTGAACGCGTTCATGAGGCTCGAGAAGGTCAGGTCCGACTTCTATTCGAAGATGGCCCTCGCCTCGAAGACCACCATGCAGAACCTCCGCACGAGGATGACCTACGCCTACTTCGCGGGGATACTCATCTTCATCGTCGAGATGGCGTTCTTCGTCTTCACTCCGTACATCGCGGAGTTCATCAACCTGAACACCTCGGAAGCGGTCAGCATAGGGACCGCCACGCTTTTCGCGATGATCCTGAACTTCATCGCGCTGATCCCCCTCACCTACAAGATGGTCTTCAACCTGAGCTTCATAGAGAAGGTCATGCTCGACTCCAACAGGAGGGCGAAGGAGGCCGGTCGCAAGAGCGGGAGGATCGTTACCTCGAAGGCGGCGACGGCGTTCGTCGAGCTCAACATCTGGGTGCTGGCGATCCTGATAGACTTCCTCATCGTCCTGGTCGTGCCTAACGAAATCAGCCTGCTCGGGCACCTGCTCGTGCTCGCGGTAGGGGTGGCGATCATCGCCGGAGCCCAGCTGCTGCTGTACATCAACAGGAGATGAGGCTTGCCCCGCCGTCTGGGAAGGCGCCGCGGGGAGGGGGGGGGGGCGCTCACTCCTTGAACGGGTCGACGCCCTTCCGCATGTCGCGGTACAGGAAGTACAGCTCGTCCGAGGACAGGGGGCGGTGCAGCTGTACCGCTGCGTGCCTGACCATCTCGAGGAGGGCGGCGGCCTCGTCAGGGGAGAGGTCGACCTCCCTCTTCTTCAGGTCGTTGACGAGGGTGTTCCTGCCGGAGTGCTTTCCGATGACGATCTTCGACTCGAGGCCGACGATCTTCGGGTCGTAGGGCTCGTAATTCAGCGGGTCCTTGATGATCCCGTCGGCGTGGATGCCCGCCTCGTGGCTGAAGCAGTTGGCGCCGAGGAACGGCTTCTGCACGTAAATCGGCCTGTCCGCCGCCTCGGAGACGAACTCCGCCAGCGGGCGGAGCCTCAGCGGGTCGATGCCGGTGGTCTTGCCCATCAGGAGCTGGCAGCTCATCGTGCACTCCTCCAGGGCCACGTTCCCCGTCCTCTCGCCGAGCCCGAGCACGGTGGTGCTCATGACCCTCGCCCCGGCGTGGACGCCGGCGAGGCAGTTGGCGTTGGCCATGCCGAAGTCGTTGTGCGTGTGCATCTCGACCTCGATGCCCGTCTCCTCCCTGATCCTTTTGACCCTCTCGTAGATGTTCCACGGGGTCTCCCTGCCGATGGTGTCGCAGTAGCGGAACCTGTCCGCCCCCGCGTCCTTCGCCGTTCTGACGAACTGCAGGAGAAAATCCATGTCCGCGCGTGACGAGTCCTCGCCGTTGCAGGACACGTAGAGGCCGTGGGATTTCGCGAATTCCACGGATTCGGCGATCTGGCTCAGCACCCACTCCCTGTCCTTCTTGAGCTTGTTCTGGATGTGGATGTCCGAGGCGGACATGGAGATGGCGACGGAGTCGACGCCGCAGTCGATGCTGGTCTCGATGTCGTGGACGTCGGCGCGGTTCCAGCCCAGGACGGAGGCGCTGAGCCCCATGCGCGCGATGTGCTTCACCGCGACCTTCTCCTCCGCGCCCATGGTGGGGATGCCGGCCTCGATCTGCTGGACCCCGGCGTCGTCGAGGAGCTGCGCGATGCGGTACTTCTCGAGGTTCGAGAAGACGACCCCCGCCGCCTGCTCACCGTCCCTGAGGGTGGTGTCGCAGACGGCGACGTCCGTCTTGCTCAGCATGTCTTTCACTTCGTCATACGATTTCAATTGCATTCCTCACTTGGGATGGCGCGGGAGCACCCGCGCAAGCTAACGGCTTGGGTTATTCAGTAATGCTTTAAGGCTTTATTGCGGAGGGGACTCATCGCAGTGCGATGCTGGATGAATTGCGGGGATTCGGCACGCGGTGCCCGTTCTGCGCGATCGCAGGCGCCAACGGGCCGAAGACTTCCTTGGAATAAGCCTCGGCCCTGCGGGGGGCCGATGCAGGGTACGCGAGGCACCGTGGGCCGGGCGCGCGTTCCGGTTACGCCTGCGACTGCCCGACTCGGGCCGTCCGGTACCGGGTTATGGCGCCCATCCCGCCCAGGGCAGCGAGCTCCCTCCCCGCCTCGTGCTCCCCGGATACGGTGATGACCCTCCCGCGCTGGGTCTCCACCGCGCGGATCACATCGTCAAGGTCCCTCTCCCTCAGTACGGCGTCCAGCACGAGCAGGGTCTCCACTGCCCCGGCCGCGGCCGCGGCGCGGATCTCCGCCGGGCCGTAGGCGCACATCCCGTCCGGCTTGGCTATCTCCCCCTTCAGCCTCTCCACGGCCTCGGTCTCCACCCCCACCGACGACTCCCGCAGGATCTGCGCTCCGAGCCCGCTCTTGATGAGCTCGTTGACCCCCGTCATCCCGCACTGTCCGGTGTGCTGGACGTAGACGCTTCCGAACGTCCCCTTCGGGAGGCGCCGGATGTCGTCGGCCAGCAGCTCCTTCTCGAAGCCCGGGCCGAGGAGGACCAGCGGCATGTCCGGCTCGGTGACCGCCCTCAGCTTCGAAACGATCTCGCCGTGGTAGTCGAAGGGCTTGCCCCCCTCGTCGTACTGCTTCCCGGAGCGCATGGACCTTACGGTCGCGACCTCCTTCAGCCCGTAGGCGCGGAGGACGGCCACCGTCGCCTCGTCCTGGTCGAGGGAGACGAAGACGATGCGGGGCTTGACCGTCTCCTCCGCCGCGGCCTCCAGCCTGTCGATCTGGGTCTGCTTCCAGTGGGCCTTCCCGACGGTCAGCGGCCCTCCCGGCTCGACGACCAGCGTGTGGTGCTGCCCCACGTCCTGCGGGCCCGCCTCGATCGTCCCGAGCAGGCGTATCCTCAGGCCCTCCGAGTCGTACTCGACCTTCTCGATGCGGACGCCCAGTACCATTCTCCTCTTCGGGGCGCGCTCCGCCCGCAGCCTGTCGTCGGCCCGCTCGTCCCTCCTCGCGGTGGAGGTGGTGACGATGTCCCCGACGCACAGCACGTTATAGAGGTGCCAGATGTCGTCGTCCGTCTCGGGGAGGACCCTTATCTCGCCCTTGGCCCGGTCCCTGCCCAGAATGCGCATGGCGGGGACAACGGCGCGCTGGCATATAACAGGTCGCCCCCTCTCGCCAGGACGCCCGCAGGGCCGACGTTTCCGTTCAATCCGGGCCCGAATGTCCTCGTTCGGACAACGTCTGTACTCCTGTGTTCATCTTCCGCCTATCGGATTAAATAGGTCCGCCAGTTGTGTTCATTCCTCGATGGCAAGCAGATTCTTGGTCCTCGAGGACGGCACGGTCTACGAGGGCGACGCCTTCGGCGCCGATGCCGGGGCTTACGGCGAGGTGGTCTTTTCCACCGCCGCGGGTGGCTACCAGGAGAGCCTCACCGACCCCTCTTTCAGGGGGCAGATTCTCGTCCTGGCTTTCCCGATGGTCGGGAACTACGGGACCACCGACGGCTTCGTGCAGTCCGGCGGGGTGCAGGTGAGGGCCGTCGCCGTCCACGAATGCTGCAAGGAGCCCTCCCCCATGTACGGCGGGAGGACCATCGACGAGTATCTCAGGGACAACGGGGTGCCGGGCATATCCGGCATCGACACGAGGGACCTCGTCATCAGGATCAGGACGGCCGGCACCATGAAGGCCTGCCTTACCGACGAGGGGGATGCCGCCCCCGGCCTCGTCGCGAACATGGGGTCCATGCCCGTACCCTCCGAGGGGAACCTCGTGGCCGAGGTCAGCACCGGCCAGGTCCGGAGGTACGAGGAGGGGAGGGAACGCACCGTGGGGCTGCTCGACTTCGGCACGAAGGCCAGCATACTCAGGGACCTCAGGGCGAGGTTCAACGTGACGGTCTTCCCCTGGGACACCCCCGCGGGGGAGATAGCCTCCTCCGGCGTGGAGGGGGTCCTCCTGAGCAACGGGCCCGGGGACCCCGGTCAACCCGAGATGGTGGCGGGGCCGGTGCAGGCCGTGAAGGGCCTCGTCGGGAAGATGCCCATCTACGGCATCTGCCTGGGGAACCAGATCCTCGCCCTCGCCTTCGGGGGCAGGGTGTACAAGATGAAGTTCGGCCACCACGGCGCGAACCAGCCCGTCCTCTTCGGGGGCAGGGTGTACATCACCTCGCAGAACCACGGGTTCGCCGTCGACCCTGGCTCCCTGGAGGGGACGGGGATGGCGGCCGACCAGTTCAACGTCAGCGACCGCACCGTCGAGGGCATGAGGCACGAATCGCTGCCGATATTCTCGACGCAGTACCACCCCGAGGCCTCCCCCGGGCCGACGGACACGACGTTCCTGTTCGACCGCTTCGGGGACATGATCGAGAGGGGGGCGGGACGGCGAGGAAGGATTACCGGAAGCTCCTGGTCATCGGCTCGGGGCCCATAGTCATCGGGCAGGCGGCGGAGTTCGACTTCTCCGGCACGCAGGCGTGCCGCTCGCTCCGCGAGGAGGGGTACAACGTTGTGCTGGTCAACTCCAACCCCGCGACCATCCAGACCGACCCCGGCACCGCCGACAAGGTGTACATCGAGCCGCTCCGCGCGGACGTGATCGCGAGAATCATAGAGAAGGAGGGCATCGACGGCGTCGTCTCCGGCATGGGCGGGCAGACCGCCCTGAACATCTGCTCCGAGCTGGCCGAGAACGGCACCCTGGAGAGGTGCGGGGCCGTACTGGTGGGCACCCAGCCCGACGCCATCGCCAAATCGGAGGACAGGGAGCTTTTCAAGGAGACCATGGAGGGGATCGGCGAGCCGGTCCCGAAGTCCATGTCCGTGAACTCCATCGAGGAGGCCCTTGAGGCCGTGAGGTTCATCGGCAGGTACCCCGTGCTCGTCCGCCCGGCGTACACCCTCGGCGGGACCGGGGGTGGCATAGCCCACGACGAGGGGGAGCTCCGCGACATCTGCGCGAGGGGGCTCGCCTACAGCAGGATCCACCAGGTCCTCGTCGAGGAGAGCGTCCTCGGGTGGAAGGAGCTGGAGTACGAGGTGATGCGGGACTCCAACGACAACTGCATCATCATCTGCACCATGGAGAACCTCGATGCCATGGGCATACACACCGGCGAGTCCATCGTGTGCGCCCCGCTGCTGACCATCTCCGACGAGGACAACCAGAGGCTGAGGTCGGCCTCCATCGGCATCATCAGGGCCCTGGGGATAGAGGGCGGGTGCAACGTGCAGTTCGCCCTCGACCCGGCCACCCGCGAGTACCGCGTCATCGAGGTCAACCCCCGCGTGTCGCGGTCGTCGGCCCTGGCCTCCAAGGCCACCGGGTACCCCATCGCGCGGGTGGCCACGAAGATCGCCGTCGGCTACACCCTCGACGAGATCCCCAACGGGATCACCGGCAGGACCTTCGCCGCCTTCGAGCCCGCCGTGGACTACGTCGTGGTGAAGATCCCCCGCTGGCCGTTCGACAAGTTCCGCACGGTAGACAGGCACCTCGGTACGCAGATGAAGTCCACCGGCGAGGTGATGGCCATCGGCAGGACCTTCGAGGAGGCCCTCCTCAAGGGGCTGAGGAGCCTCGAGACGGGCGTCGACGGGCTGGACCGCGTGGAGACGGACGACGGCGAGATCGCGCGGGAGCTCTCCGAGGCCACCGACCGGAGGATTCTCGCCATGGGCGAGGCCCTCCGCCGCGGGTGGGCCCCGGAGAAGGTGGCCGAGGCCGCCGCGTGGGACCCGTTCTTCGTCGGGAAGCTGAAGAACATCGTGGACATGGAGGGCAGGATCAGGGCGGCGGGGAGGCTGGACGACGGGCTCCTCAGGGAAGCGAAGAACATGGGATTCTCCGACGCCGCGATCGCCAGGCTCGCCGGCAGGGAGGAGGCGGACGTCCGCGCCCAGCGCGAGGGGGCGGGGGTGGTCCCGTTCTACAAGACGGTCGACACCTGCGCCGCCGAGTTCGAGGCGCAGACGCCGTACTTCTACTCGACGTACGGCGCCCGCTCCTCCGAGGCCGCCCCCGGCGGCGGGAGGAAGGTGGCCATCATCGGCGGCGGGCCGATCAGGATCGGGCAGGGCATCGAGTTCGACTACTGCTGCGTCCACGGCGTGATGGCTCTGCAGGAAGAGGGGGCCGAAGCCATCATGATCAACAACAACCCGGAGACCGTCTCCACCGACTACGACATCTCCGACCGGCTGTACTTCGAGCCGCTGGACCTGGAGGGCGTGCTGAACGTCGTCAAGTCCGAGGGGGCGTACGGCGTCATCTGCCAGTACGGCGGGCAGACCTCGGTCAACCTCGCCGTGGACCTGGAGAGGGGGCTGGAGGGCACCGGCATAAGGATACTCGGCACCACCCCCGACCAGATGGACGTGGCCGAGGACAGGAGGAGGTTCGCCGACCTCATGGGGAGGTTGGGCATAAGGCAGCCCCGGTCCGGCACCGCCCACTCCTACGAGGAGGCGGCGAGGATCGCCGAGGAGATCGGGTACCCTGTGCTGGTGAGGCCGTCCTACGTCCTCGGCGGCAGGGGGATGGAGATCGTCTACTCTGCGGAGGAGCTGAACACCTATATGGAGACCGCCGTGAGGGTCTCCCGCCACCACCCCGTGCTGATCGACAAGTACCTCGCCGAGGCGATAGAGATCGACGTGGACTCCGTCTGCGACGGGGAGGACGTGTACGTGGGGGGCATACTCGAGCACGTGGAGTACGCCGGATGCCACTCCGGCGACGCCACCATGGTGATGCCGCCCAACACCCTGCCGAGGGAGGCCATCGACGAGATCGTGGAGATCAACAGGAAGGTGGCGCTGAACCTTAAGATAGTCGGGCTGATGAACCTCCAGCTGGCGTACAGGGACGGCCAGATCTGGATGATCGAGGCCAACCCGAGGGCGTCGAGGACGGTGCCGTTCATCTCCAAGGCGACCGGGGTGCCCCTCGCCAAGATCGGCGTGAAGGTCATGCTCGGCAGGAAGCTGAGGGAGTTCGGCCTGTCCGGCTACCGGGCGATCGACCACTACGCGGTGAAGGAGTCGGTGTTCCCGTTCCTGAAGCTGCCGGGGGTGGACTCCATACTCACGCCGGAGATGAAGTCGACGGGGGAGGTCATGGGCATCGACGCCGACCTGGACACCGCCTGCTACAAGGCGTTCGTCGCCGCCGGCGACGACCTGCCGACGGAGGGCGGGGTGTACATCACCGTCAACGACCACGACAAGCCGGAGGTGGTGCCGATCGCCAGGGAGCTGAGGGAGATGGGCTTCGCCATCTACGCCACGAAGGGCACCTCGACGTACCTGAGGGAGCACGGCGTGGAGAACACGGCCTGCTTCAAGAACGACGAGAACATGCAGCCCAACGCGATAGGGCTGATGAGGGACGGCTCGATCAACATGATCATCAACACCCCGCAGCAGCACTCCGGGGCGGTCAGGGACGGCCACCGGATGAGGAGGCTGGCGGTGGAGCTGGAGATTCCATTCATCACCACCATCAACGGGGCGCAGACCTCGGTGGGCGCGATAAGGGTCGCGCGGAGGGGCGGCATCGACGTGAAGTCGATGCAGGACTTCCACGGGTTGGTCTGAGCCATCTTCTAGCACGAGAACGGACACGCAGAAGCGGTATCTGCAGTCTCAAAGGTAGTGGAAGGCGTGTTCGCCATCCAGTCATTATGGGATACAAGGACGCCAACATATTCACGGTGCACAAGTCGCAGGGCCAGGAATTTGACACGGCAATTCTAAGCGTGCAGGACAACGCGGGCATAGACGGGCAGGCCCGTCGCGCTTCACGACGACAAAGGCGGAGTTGGGGACGAATTCCTAATACAGTGGTGTCTGGGCAAATGTTCGGCAGGACGGTAGTGGAACGGGGCGGACCTACCGAGAGCTCGGGACAGGAGAGATACTACACATGGAGACCGCCGACGGCCTGCCTGCGGCGGGGAGGTGCTAGCGCGGGGATGACGCGGGGGTCCTCAATTCATCGTTCAAGGGGATGAAATTTTTTTTTACAGGCCTTGGTCTGTCATCTCAATGTTCTTGGTAAACACGCATCCAATGCGCTCCCTGCCCCATATCAAGATATGCCAAGGTTGCTTCTGATTATTCCGTTAAGGTATCTTGCATTCAACCAGAAGCATCTCTTGATGTGCTGCAGGCCGTCCGGCCCGCCTATTGTATCGCTGTTGTTGCGCCCGTGCGGTCTGACATGCGAGACGCGATTGTCCTTCATGCCAGGGAAATGTTCGTAATCCCCGCTAGCTATAAGGGATCTGGTCGCCTCCCAAACTTTCCTGGCCTCCTCCATATCTGCGTAGGGGATTGACCAGAAGAATGCACCGAGGAACCTCGCCCTGCGCTTATCCCTATCTTCATCCGTCATCTGGAAAACTGGAATGAAGAACTTCCTGTCGAGTTGGGCATAGAAATCGCTTCCCTCCCACGTCTGATTTACGATTTCGTTGTATTTGAAATAGGGGAAAGACATGCTCTCCTTGGGCTTGCCGCCCTTTGTCAAGCGGACGGTCTTCATAACTATGCCCGCATCCTCGAATTCTCTCACATGCTTCCCATGGACACCGAAAATGCGCACGCAAAGTGTTGCGTAGTATGATTTTGAGGACGGGTTCACTTCCCCGACCACGCTCTCGATGTCGCGGCATGTCATGCCCCCGAAAGCCTTTGTGCGCGACAGGATGGCCTCGTCCATCGTCATGTTTTCATCCCAGCCGTTTTTGAATATGGGCTCGCCGACATTTTTGGTTTCGTGTACTATGGATTCGAGCTCGTAATGTAAATCAATCGATTCCCTGAAGATTTTGTTGACGTAGGATGATTTCAGGGAGAGTGCCCTCTGCATGGCGTCCTTGTCGGAGAAGGGCTGTCTGCGCATACTCTTCTCCTTGGTGGACCCCTTCGTGCATGCGGTGAGGTAATTGGTGAGCCCTTCCGAGAGTTCGTGCGCCCTGCCGTCTAGGATGTACGACTCGATCACGCTCCAATCATCCTTGATTATGCGCAAATCATCACCGGTGAATTTCCAGTTCACGACCTTTGCGACCTTTAGGTCGTAGTATGCCTCGCCCTTTTCGTAGATGTAGAACACTATCAGGAGGTCCGAGTTCTTCTTGGCGAACGCCTCTTCCCAACTGCCTCTTTCCCTTACCGCCATGTAGTCGATGATGTTCAGGACGAGCCTCTCCTTCGAGACCAGCCCTTTGGAGCTTTTCTTCATAGGTGTCGATTTAAGCTCCAGTCCGGCCTCCGGGAAGTCTGGCAGCGGGCTGTTGTTGTTCCTCAGTTTAAAATACGCGGTCTCGAGCTTCTGTCCGAAATAGCCCTTGCTGCGGACGGGGTCGACGGTGTCTATTTCAATCTCCCTGGTTTCGGCGAGCGTATGGCCGGAGAGCCTCGCCGCGTATCTGAATATCGATTCGCGGTCCTTCTTATCATATGGCCCCCCCTTTCCACTGCTCTCCAAATCAGATGACCTCCTGGTATTTGTTTGCGAGATGCTCATCGATGTGCCTGTTATGCACGGCATGTAATTGACTTGTGATAAATAACCGTTAATCAATCAGATGACGTATGGAGAAGAGTCGTGAGCCCGTTCCGACAAGTGAAGCGGCATCTCGTTGCATGAGGTCGAACCGGGGGAGGGACACCGGGCCGGAGGTCGCTTTACGCAGGGCCCTCCGCGAGGCGGGCCTGTCAGGCTATCGGCTTCAATGGAAGGTCGCCGGCAGGCCGGACATTGCATATCCCGGCAGGAGGGTGGCGGTGTTCGTCAACGGATGCTTCTGGCACAGGTGTCCCCGCTGCAATCTTCCTCTGCCAAAGTCTAACCTGGAATACTGGGCGTCGAAGTTCGAATGCAATGTCGCCCGTGATAGACGCGATTGCAAGGCGCTGGAATCGGCGGGATGGACGGTCGTGGTGCTCTGGGAGTGCGAGATAAGAGGCAATCTGCCGGGCGCCGTGGAAAGGGTCCGTGCTGTACTAGAAAACCATCGACCCCGCCCGATTCCTGAATCGATCGGAACTATTATACCCCTTCACTATATGAGGTGGCCTATGAGGGGCGAGCTGAAGGTCGTAGAGCTGTTCGCAGGGGTCGGCGGATTCCGCATAGGCCTCGAGAAGGCATCTCCGAAGTTCAGGACGGTATGGGCCAACCAATGGGAGCCAGGGAGAAAGGACCAGTTCGCCTTCGCATGCTACGATGCGCATTTCAAGGACACCGGGTCAGTCAACGTGAACGAAGACATAAACGCCGTGTGGGAAGATGTGCCTGATCACGACCTCCTCGTCGGAGGTTTTCCCTGCCAGGATTATTCCGTGGCGAGCACGCATGCGAAGGGGATACAGGGAAAGAAGGGCGCCCTATGGTGGAACATCCACGACATAATCAAGAGCAAGAGGCCCAAGTACATCCTCCTGGAGAACGTTGACCGCTTACTGCGGTCCCCGGCGTCTCAGAGGGGCCGTGACTTCGGGATTATACTGAGGTGCCTTGCAGATTGTGGTTACTATGCCGAATGGAGGGTCATCAACGCCGCGGATTACGGGCTTCAGCAAAGACGCAGGAGGACGTTCATCTTCGCATACAGGAACGACCTGCCGTTCGCGATGAAGATGAGGGGGATCGAGAGCGAGGCCGTGGTCTCGAAGAAGGGATTCTTCGCCTCGGCGTTCCCCGTATCAGGGATGATTGATGCATCGAAGGTCTCCCGTTTCTCCATAGGCGAAGACCGTTACAAGGACCTTTCGGACGTATCAAAGGAGTTCAAGGAGCATTTCTACAAGTCGGGACTGCTCAAGGGGACGGAGGTCTACACACGTGAGACTGCGCCGGCATACGATGGGGACCGCGTCACGCTCGGGGACATGCTCGTCGAGGATGCGGGTGAGCAGTATGATATAAGCGACGCCGACCTCGACAAGTGGGTCCTCATGAAGGGGTCGAAGAGATTAAAGAGAGAACGCGAAGATGGGGAGCTATACGACTATACCGAGGGGGCGATACCATTCCCCGATCCTCTGGACCGTGCGGGCAGGACGATGCTCACTTCGGAGGGGACGAAGAACAGGTCGAGCCATGTGGTGTGTGACCCGAAAACGGGCAGGATGCGCATGTTGACCACCGTGGAATGCGAGAGGCTCAACGGATTCCCAGACGGATGGACGGATACCGGGATGAACGAGCGCCATAGATATTTCTGCATGGGGAACGCCTTGGTAGTGCAGCTCGTCGTTATGATGGGCAAGGAGATACTCAAGGTTGATAGGCTCAGGCCACCCGATTGATAGTATGGGGCAGAACTTATAGATCTCAACGGCCTCGGTTGCCGATTCCAATTTAAAATCGACACTTCTTTTATGAATCGTCAGAAAATTTCAGCCTATCTGGGTTGTAAATGCGTTTCATTTGAACATCTCCTTGTTGAAACCGATTGACCATAGTATGTCTTCAATCTCTTTTTCGTCGGTCGTGAAGTGTTCGAGGCCGCCGTTCTCTATTGCCTCTAGCATGATTCTCTCCTTGTGGTTGAGGCGGTTATGTATTTCCTCGTCCAGAGAGACCATCCGCATTCCATCCTTGAATACCGTTTCAAGGAAGTGGTATTGGGTATATTGGTCGCGGGCAAGGCCTAGTCTGTGTATGCGATCCTTTGATTGAAGCAGGTGAATCAGATTGTAGCTGTACTCAAAGTAGACCGCATCATGACAAATCTGGTGAAGCGAGACCGATTCTGCAAGTGTCTGTGGATTGGTAATCAGTACCTGATATTTTCCGGCTTTGAATTTATCAAGACTCTTCTGTCTGTCCTCAGTTCCGCCATAAACTTTGCATACAGAGATTCCACAGTCCCCGAGGAGTTTGCTGAGGGTGAGGATGGTCTTGACGAAAATACACCATACAATCACGGTTTTACCAGACTGGGTCAGCTTCTTCACGAGATCCACGCATGCCTTGGTCTTGGAGGTGATAATCTCCTTCGCACCCTTGACCGTCTGGAAATCATAGAGTCTGCTGTTTTCCAAATCGTCGAAAAAAGAGGACAGTTCCTCTTCAAGCATGGCGTCGTTCATCATCGCTGGATTGGACTCTATCTGGAGTACGCGTATAATCAGGGCCAACGGGTTCATCCTGATTTGATGCATCTGTTTGAATAGATTGTTTTCCTCCTCGGATGCGGCGATGCGGATTACGTTGTCCATATTAGCCGGGGGGACACCGAGCTTGCTCTTCGTTGTACGGCAATAGAAGGGCTGAAGTTTCTTGTTGAACTATGCCGCATCTTTTTCTTCAAGTCTGGCCAAATCAGAAGGCTCCATAATGAAATAATCGTCATAATCATCTTCATACAGGATGTGAAGGAAATTATATACGTCGGAATAGTCATTCGGGATAGGAGTGCCGGTCATCACAAGGGTGTACTTCGAGTTTTTCGCGATAGGCATTATGGCGTTGGCGCGTTTTCCGTTTACTGCTTTTATGCGATGGACTTCATCGAAGACAAGCATGATTTTATCGTCTATGCGATTCTGAACGGCATCGGTCAGCTCGGGACTATGATCGAAGCTTTCATAGTTGAGCAGAATCAGATTGTATTTTCCGAGATTGAACCTTATATGGTACTGAATCGTTTTATCCATTTTCCTGAGTTCTGAACTAGTTACCGCATTCAATGGGAGATTTTTGCCGAATACTCTCCTGAATTCGGAGATCCACGAATCGAAGGAGTTCAGCGGACTTATGACTATCAGTTTGTCAACTTCTGCAGTACGATTGAGAAAAGCAAACATCCCCAGCGCTGTTGCGGTTTTACCAGATCCCGGAACTGAGAAGTTGGCACTCTTCTTCAGCCTGAAGGCGAAGTAAGAATCCCAAAGTTGCTCTTCGCGGAGGTCTTCTTCTGTCAATGTTCTGACTTCTTTCTTAAAAATATTGAAGTATTCTTTATGACGGGAATCCCTGTGTTTTATCGACATACCTAGAAGAGCCAGCTTTTCCATGGCAGCGTGGTCGGATAGATATTTCAAGAACCTGCTGCTCTTGGCTACCTCATATCTGCTCTGCTTGGCTTTTTTGCATACCTTCCTCACCATGCTACGTACGTCGTGGCTTGAAAGGCCCGATTTAAGGACAAGAGTGTGGCCAGACGTATTTTCGACAAGACTTTGAATCGCCAGATTGAATTTAAAACGTTCTGGATTCTCTATGGATTGGGGCAATGTAAGGCGAATCCTGTCATTCGAGATATCGAGGTAGTATGATTCCTTCAGGAATTCTCCCACATCCTCCAAAATGGATCCACGGTTGAATGTCTGCAGATACTCGTTGAAGGATTCCGGCGGGTCGATGACCTTGACATGGGGGTTGGTGCCGTTCCAAATGGATTCGAACTCATCTCTTGTACCCGTTATCTTTCCAAGATCGAACTCGCTGGACAGCCATGATGCTGTGACCTCGAACTTTTCGTAGTTGTTTTCGAAAGCCTCCTTTGTCTCGTTGTTAGAACCGTTGAAACATAGGGAGTTGCCTTCCCAGTCTTCCGCATAGCCGGATTTCTCGTGGAACAGGCCTTTGCAACAGAATGCAAATTTAATCTTCACCAGGCCGCATTTTATTAGGTAAGCGAGATTGGATAAAGTGACGGTATCTTCGAGGCTCAGCTCATGGCGCATTTTTTCACGCACAATGTTGTCCAGATACAGATATCCGAGATATCCTTCCCTGATGATGTTAAACGTCTCTTCTGATATGTTTTCCGATATTAACAAGCGGAATTCTCCGTTGTTCTTTCCGAGATAGTAGATGCCCGTGCAGTATTTGGCAATAGCATCAAATGTGAAGTAACAGGAGATTCTGTCAAAACGCTTGCAATTGCTCATCACCGGGATGTAGAAAAGATTCGCTAAGTCATCTTCGAGCGATATGTACTTCGGTTTAAGCGTAATGGATTTCAGAGTCAAAGCTTGCCTCTGATTTCGGATATTTTGTCCTCGATTTGATTTAGGAGGTCATTTAGTTCGCTGCGGTCATCTTCACTCATTTCCAGGATGGATTCTGTATGTATTGCGTTGAGTGTGGAGAGGGCCTCTTTGGAGTTCTTGATGGGTGCCTTTTTCAACTTTTTGGAATCTATGGCTTTCTTCTGGGCGTTTACGGGCTGGACCAATTTTTCTTTGATGTCTTCACGCTTTCTGATTCCTTCAGATATGTCGTTGTAATCATTGACAGGGTTTTCTTTTAGTTCCTGTATGGTCTCGTCGATTGCTTTCTCGGTCTCGTAAAGATACTTTCTAAGGTCACCGTTTTCGACAACATCCTTGATGTTTCTCATGAACAGATTGAGTCTAGAATCTACTCCCACGCTGATACTGGCAAATACGCGGAGTTTGACATCATCTACAAGGTCCGGGTTCTTTTTCCTTACCTTTTCAAGGATGGCGGGTATCTCGAAAAGGGTTCCTTGTAAATCCATATCTTTAGCGATGTAATATTTGCCAGGCGTACCCTGGAAATCAAGGTATTCACACATCAACTCCGCGAGGATGAGATCTCTTTTCACATCGTTGATCGAGTAGTCGTCGAACAGTGCAGCGTATTCTTCGACGGTAAAGGCTTTTTCGATACGGATTGATTTGTAGACTCCGAAAAGTTTGTCAATCGGGTCGTACTTAACCTTTTCATCCACGCCCATCTGAAGCTCGAGTTCTAGGGACTTGATGTACTTGTAGTCGTTCTTGTAGTCATAATCGAGTATTATGGTCTCGAAGTACTGTTCTTGATTAGTCTCTTTCTGGATTCTGCGGAGACAGGTGAATCTCCTGTTCCCGTCTACGACGCGTCCGTCCTTTAAGGTCACTCCGGGGTTATCCTGTCCACGGGTTTTTATGCTTCTCTGGGTTTTTAATATGGCATCTTCTTTAGATTTTACCACGAGATTCTCGAAAATCTGATTGTATTCCTCGAGGTCATCGGGGAGATTGCGGTTGTTTTCGGTGCAATAGCGGACGATTTCGGTCGAAATACGGTCATTTTGATCGTTGTAATAGAGATATTTTAGAGGTACTCTGTAGACGGGGTACGTTTCAGATTTCCTGGCGAGAACAATCGTTTTTGTCTTCTCGATTTGTTTGACTCCGGACAGGTTTTTGATATCAGTCTGTTTCATTTTTCAAAGCCTCCATGTACATTTCGTCGTCTAGGTATGCGGTATCTGTGAAGCGGGAGAACATGCACGTCGATAACTTGACTTGGTTTCTGATTACACTCATGTTTGTGCGTATTCCGTATTCTCTTTCGAGAATGGCTTGAATCTCTCCGATTGATGCGAATCCATTATTATTATAGATTATGAAGCGAATAAATTCCGGGGCGGTGGAACCGAAGCTTGTGAAATCCGTAGGTATAAAGAAGAAACGATGTCCGCTAAGTGTTTGATGGTTTGCCTTGGAAGCAATAAGCATAGCATCGTAAAACTCTAAATCGTAATAGTCCTCGTCGATTTCCGGTATTCCTATTGTAATGTTCTTCAAAGAGAACGGAGTTACAAACTGTTTTTTGCAGAGTTCGACTATTTTATCGTTATATGTGACAAGTACGTCGGCGAATCTTTTGTATTTGGGTGATTCGAGGTTGACGTACCTGTATTTAGACACGGGAATCCAATGCAGGTATTTTTCTAAGTATTCGACTTCTACGTAGAATGCGCGGCATTCCATATTCAGTTTAAATTTGCGGTCATTGAAGTACTTCTCTTCGCCTGTGAACTCATTGTGGAGGAGGCACTCGGAGAATGATGGATACTTGCCGCGATAATAGACATCCTGGAGGCTGGTAAATCCGAGTTCATGCATATTAATCTCGGTGAATTTGTCCCTCAGATCGTGTAGGTCTCTAAAAATAGATTCAGCATTGTCTTTGGAAATCCATTCGAACTCGGAGAATTTTACTGAGAGAGCCTCCTTTTCCTCAGGCGTGAGTGGGTTTTCATTGAAGAACGAGTTCATATCGATAGTTTTTAACAGGGGCTCTATCAGTTTTTTCGGGCCTCCGCACCGTCTGACGTACATATTTACCAAACGATTATGGTTGTATACCTGTACGTTGCTAACGAAATTCTGGATAGCTTCTTTTAGCGTACCCCTGACAATAATGTGGCCTTCATCTATCCTGTAGGTCGTGTATTTGAGAATGAAATCTTGCAACTCCTGGGCGTTGTCGATATTATGAACATAAAACTCTTTTTCGTGACTTTTGTAAGCTTTTTCGACAGATATGCCGTAATTGAGCTCACTCATATTGGAGAGGATTTTGCCTATGGCCTGAATGTTGTAATACGAGAGGTATTTCACTCTTTCTTCCCATTCTATGAAGTCATCGAATATAAGCATCCATTCGTTCTCGGAAGGATAATCGGGGAGATGCGTTCCAGAAAATTGCTTGTATATGTCTTTGACACGTGTCTTTTCGACAGATGTGTTGTCCAGAAGAGCCAACAATGAAGCGACAAACGTTTTTGCTCCGTATCCGTATGCCAGTTGATAGCTGAGGATGTAATCCATCGAGCGTTTATGCAAATCTATCACCTCTTCAGAATTCTGAATGCGGTGGGTGTAAAGGGCATTCTCCGATACCGATGGGAAGAGACGTTCAGTGATGTCGCCGTACCCGGAATCGAAATTTACGGAGAACAAGCGGAAGTATGCAATAGATCTGTTGAAAAGGTAAGTGAACACGTTAGTGGGCAGATTGTAATTTTCGAAAAGGCTCACATCCACCACATCTATAGAGAACTTCTTGCTGAAATTCAGGATTACGGATTTTGCCTGGGACTTGTATGTTTTCGTAAGCTTATCTATATCGACATCTTTGATGAAGAACAAGTCAAGTATTGTTCTCGGCGTACCTTTGCTCATTGATTCTATGGTTTTTTCAACAATACGTATTGGGTCGTAAAAAGTCTCATCCGACAGCAGTTTAAGTGCCCTGGAATCGATTTCTTTAACATATTCGATTCTTCTCAAATGTTTTTCGTCAATTTGTTTTTCAGATTCTTCCATGGGTTTGAAAGCATCCAATTCTTCGAATTTCGGTGGACTGCCTATTCTGAATCCTTTGGATCCATTTACGAGGGAAGAGTTGGCAAACAGAATCTCAAGGGCCGTTTCAAATCTAGGATATGTGTCTGAGGGGAATTTCATCATCATCTTGAACAAGTTTACATGTTTCTCGTTTGCCACAAAACGGTAGATTTCGTTGCAGAGTTCCTTGAATTCCGGGTACTCGGAAGGAGTTATGCCGTATGAAGAAAGATTAATCATTCAACCTACCTTCTTCGTGGACTTCGAGGAGAAGTCTATACAAGTAAATGTGAACAGTAAGCGCGTTCTTCATGCAGAAATAACGCTGTCTTCTCATTACAACTCGGACGGGCCATTCTTCTGAAAATCTACTCAATCTCTCGTATTCATTAATGGTTATATTAAGGCATCCTGTGGCATTGGGGTTGCGGATAAAACGTGATGATTTATTGAGAGTTCTTTAAAACTTGAGCATCGTGCTTTCGATACTATCGAGTTTGTCAAGGGAAGCCTTCATGTTCTCAGGTGATACTGCGATTAGACTTCCCACGGCCTCTCCCACTCCCACGGCCTCATGTCGCCCTTGTATAAGGCCATCCCCACGACGGCGGCTTCCGCCCCCGCCTGAGATAACAGCTGCAGGTCCCTCAGGGAGGATGCCCCCCCAGACGCCGTGACCGGCTTGGGGCAGTGTGATATGAACAATGAGGCGACAGCGCCGTCTATTCCCTCACTCCTTCCTTCGACGTCCACGTTGGTGTTCAGAACGCCTGCCAGGGGCATGTCCTGTATCAGGGAGAACATTTCCTCGACGGAGACCGCCGCGTCCTCCCGCCATCCTTTCACGGTTATCCGCCCACCGCGCGTGTCCAGGCCAAGGACTATCTTGCCGGGGAACTTCCCCGTCATGTCTCTCAGCCACTCCGGATCCTCCACCGCCTTCGTGCCGAGGACGACCCGGTCAGCACCGGCTTTGACATATTCCTCGATTCTCTCTTCTGAGCGTATGCCGCCGCCGACCTGGCACAGTGCTTTACATTCCTTGATGATTGAGCGGAAGGCGTCTACGTTGTCCCCTTTGCCGAAGGCCCCGTCCAGGTCGACGAGGTGGAGGCGCTCTGCGCCTTTGTCCGCCCAACCCATGGCGGTCTCGAGGGGGTCAGGGAGGTCCACCCTTTGGCTGCCGGGGACGCCGCCCACCAGCTGGACCACCCTGTGGTCCAGGACGTCGACAGCAGGGATGACTATCATGGCATCGGAGGGGGATGGGCGGGGCGTAATTAAGCGGTTCGGTCGGCACGGCCATCGGACCAGCTCCAAGTTGCGCGGGGCCCGAAGCCTGAGACCGTGAGAGGATCGCGCCACGTCCTCGGCGAACGCCGCGAACGCCCGCAGGAACGCCATCCCGGCGTCCGCGCTCTTCTCGGGGTGGAACTGCACCCCGACGGTGTTGGACGAGCGCATCAGCGACGGGAAGCGGAACCCCTCGTACTCCGTCTCCGCCCGGACCGCGGAGCGGTCCCCCGGGTCGCAGTAGTAGGAGTGCGCGAAGTAGAAGCGGGAGCCCCCGACCCCCTCGAGGAGGGGGTCCTCCCCCTCCACGGTGTTCCACCCCATGTGCGGGACGGTCTCCGACTGGAGGAACCTCACCTCGCCCGGGACCAGCCCGATGCCGGGCCCCTCCCCCTCCTCGCTGCGTTCCAGGAGGACCTGCGCCCCGACGCACACGCCGAGGGCGGGCACGCCGGCGGAGAGGCGCTCCCGCACCGCGGAGCGGTGGGGCGCGAGCCTCCCCATGGCGGCGTCGAAGGCGCCGACGCCGGGGAGGACCACGCAGTCGGCGTCGGCGAGGCGGGACATGTCGGAGACGGTCTCCACGTCGAGGCCCGCGACCTCGAGCGCCTTCCTTATGGAGTGTATGTTGCCGACGCCGCAGTCGGCGACGAACGTCCTCAACGCCTCTCCTCCGCGAGGACGTCCTCGATGGCGTCGGTCATGACCCTGTTGAGCTCCTCCGTCCCCACGGTCGGGCGCACGCAGTTCTCGGTGCGCCTGTTGGCCCCGAAGTCGCGTATCAGCACGCCCCTCTCCCTCATCCCCTCGACCAGCCTCGCGTGGTCGATCGGAGACCTCGCCAGGATGAAGTTGGCGTCGGAGGGGTAGGGCTCGAACCCCAGCTCCTTCAGCTTCCTCGAGAGCCTGGGCCTCTGCTCGGAGACCATGCCCACGCTCCTCCTGATGAAATCCTGGTCCCCGACCGCGGCGATCGCCGCCCCCTCGGACACGGCGTTCAGGGAGTACGGGACCTTCACGTCGTTGAGCATGCCGGCGACCTTCAGGTTGCTGGCGCAGTACCCCACCCTCAGCGCCGCCATGGCGTACGCCTTGGAGAAAGTCTTGCACACCACGAGGTTGTCGAACTCGTCCACCCTGTCCACCATGGTCTGCCCCGCGTACTCCGAGTACGCCTCGTCGAGGACGACTATGCCCTCGTGCCTCGCCAGTATCTCCTCGACGTCCCTCCGGCGGAAGCAGTTCCCGGTGGGGTTGTTCGGCGAGGGCACTATCAGCACGCCCCTCCCCTCCTCCCCCTTCCCGGCCATGGCGTCCACGTCGAGCTGGAAGTCCTCCGTGAGCTCCGCTTCGCGGAGCGAGCCGGAGGCCAGCGCCGCGAAGTAGGAGTACAGGGAGTACGACGGGCAAGGGATGGTGCACACCGTCCTGCCGGGCTCCGCGAAAGCGGTGAGGATGGTGTTGAGCACCTCGTCGCTGCCGTTCCCCGCCACGAAGTTCTCCCTCTGCAGGCCGTACAGCCCCGCCAGGGCGTCCCTCAGGCCGTCGGAGTAGGTGTTCGGGTAGCCGTTCAGGTCCACCCTCAGGCCCCTCAGGTACGCCTCGGCGGCGGGGTTGGACCCGAGCACGTTGGTGTTCGTATCCATCCTCAGAGCCCCGCCCACCGGGGGGTTGTAGTACCTCTGGAGCCCGCGCACGCTCTCCCTCATGTCAGAGCGGTCCATTCACTCCACCAGCGTTTCGACGGGGACGGTGAGGATGCCCTTGGCCCCGAGCCTCCTGAGGGAACTGACGACCCTGTACACCTGGTCGTTGCTTATGACCGCGTGCACGGCTACGAAGTCCTCGCTGCCGGCGATCTCCAGGACCGTGGGCCCCCCGATGCCCGGCAGTATCCTCTCCACCTCCCCGAGCTTGGCGCGGGGCACGTCGGCCATGACGTACTTCCTGGTCTCGGCGTCGATGGCGGCCTTTACCATGTCGACGACCCCGCCGATCTGCTCCCTCTTCCCCGGGTCGGACATGGCCGCCGCCGAGGAGAACACGCAGGCCTGGGAGGAGATGATGGTCTCGACCTCCACGAGCCTGTTCGTCCTGAGCGTGCCGCCGGTGGCGACCAGGTCGGAGATGGCGTCCGCCACGCCCAGCATGGGCATGATCTCCGCGGCGCCCTGCACCTCCACGATCTTTGCCTGCACCCCCCTCGACTCGAGGTACCTCCTCGTGAGCCTCGGGAAGGAGGTGGCGATGCGCGTGCCGTCCTCGACCCTCTTGGACCTGGCGACCGGGGAGGATTCGGGGGCGGCGATCGACAGCCGGCACTGCCCGAACTGCAGCGGGAGGAGCTCCCGCAGCCTCTTGCCGCTCTCGGCGACCACGTCCTGGCCGGTGATGCCGAAGTCCACGGCCCCGGAGTCGATGAAGAGGGGGACGTCGTGCGCGCGCACGAAGTACACCTCGAGCCCCAGCTCGGGGACGCAGATGTTCAGCTTCCTGCCCCAGTCCTCGCCCAGGTCGATGCCCGCCTTGCGGACGAGCTCGATGCTGCGCTCGCTGAGCCTGCCTTTGTTGGGTACGGCCATCTTCACGGTCATGGTGCGCCTCCGGGCCGTGCCATGGGGGAGTCGGTAATAAGGGTTATGGGTGAGCGGACGCCCGGAGCCGCGAGTAGAGGACGGACGGAGGCCCCGGGGCCCGGAGGGTCAGAGCAGCCCTTCCTGTACGCGTACTGCGTTCAGCACGCTCCCGCCCGCCCCGCGGAGGGTGTTGTGCGAGAGCGCGAAGAGCTGTAGTAGCCGTGGCTCTCCTGAGCCTGCCGACGGTGGTGACATGCCCCTCGCCCGGGCGGGGTGCCGGCCATCACGTCGTAGACCGCCTGCGGCCGGTCGGCCTCCGCCCTCACCACGATCGGCGCCTCGGGCGCCGAGGGGAGACCCAGCTCCTGCGGCTCGCCCCTGAACGAGGACAGGGCCTGGGACAGCTCCCCGACCGAGGGCGAGGCCTCCGTGCCGACCACCAGCGACTCGGTGTGACCATCCACGACGGGGACCCTCGCGCAGTTCGCCACGACCTCCACGCCCGCATGCTCGAACCTCCCGCCCGAGTACGTCCCTAGCATCTTGCCGATCTCGGACTCCATCTTCTCCTCCTCGTTCTCGATGTAGGGGATGACGTTCCCGAGGGCGTCGAGGGACGCCACGCCCGGGTACCCGGCGCCGGAGACCGCCTGGTAGGTGGAGACGAACACCTGCCTAAGGCCGTACCTGTCGAGCATGGCCTTCAGCGGCATGATGATGCCGGTGGAGGCGCAGTTGGCGTTGGTGACGATGTACCCCCCGCCCCCGTAAGTCTCCTGGTCCTCCACCGCGGAGAGCTGCCCGGGGTTGACCTCGGGGACGACGATCGGCACGTGGGGGTCCATGCGGTGGGACCCGGCGTTGGAGAACACGGCGACGCCGCGCCTGGCGAGCTCCGTCTCCGTCGGGCCGGCGAGCCCCGAGGGCAGGCCGGAGAACGCGACGCGGCAGTTCCTGGCGATCCTGCCGAGGTCCATGGCGGAGACCCTCGCGTCGAGGGTCTCCTGCTTGTACGTGTGGTCCCTGACCCTGAGGGCGTCGGCGAAGCGCCTGCCCTCCGACCTCTCCGACGCGTAGAGGCCCTCCACGTCGAAGTAGGGGTGGTCCTCCAGCATCTGCACGAACCGCTGACCGATCATCCCCGTCGCGCCGAGCACGGCAACGCTGACCCTTCCGCTCATGGTAGTCCTCCTTGCCCCCGCGGGGCTGATGGCCATCGGATGTCGGGGGCGTATTATAACCCTTCGCGCGGTCCTCGGCGCGGGCCGTCGCCCCCCGATTCGAAGCCTTCTTCCGCCCCCTCCTTCGAGGTCCCGAGGGCGACGTGCGCGACGCGTCGCCCCCCTCCTCGGAGAGGCTGGCCTCCCGCAGAGGGAGCGGTGCCTCCCGACGATCCCCTCCCTCCGACCCTGTCGCCCCAGTAGCTCTCGGATTTCATGACAGACGGGAGCGTCTCAAGCATATCCGAAAAACGTGGCAACTGCGCGTAACTACTTCCGATGAAGAGTACATCTTCTCAAGTCACGAGATTATGAACCTCACTTTTTCGCCTCTGGTTGGGAAGAACTCGGAACAATCGGTGGAAGGGGAAGTGTTGGCCCTTGGAGATGTGATGCCGTCAACGATCATCCCCTTGATACAACTGATGATCTTCGAGGAAAGCTGGGAACGTAAGCTCGGAAGATGCTTCGTTGACCGATTTCTCCTCTGCCAAACCTGTTTGGTGCCCCCCGCCCACGTTGGACGCCTTCTTCCCATTCCCCTCTTCATAGCGCATTACTGTGATTCCTCCTGTTTACTGTGCGCGAGGTTTCAGTAGCGGTTCTGCCGACACGATGGCATCTATTGGTTCTGTGATACAACAATCAGTCTGTTATTCGTGTAAAATTGTATTATAATACAACAATTCAAATACAAAGCAGGCGATTTTGTATCATGAGTCACAGGGTGATAGAGCGCCCGATGTACATGTCCGAACTGGAGGCGTTCCGCGATGACAGAGGACACGTCAAGGTGCTCACAGGGGTCAGGAGATGCGGCAAGTCCACCCTCCTCGCCCAATTCGTGGAGAAACTGAGGGCGGAGGGAGTGCCCGACAGGGAGATGCTGGTGATGAATCTGGAATCGTCGGATTTTGACGGCATAGCGGATCATTCCGATCTCAACGCGTTCCTCAGGGACAAGGTGCCGAAAAAAGGCCGCTTCTATCTCTTCCTGGACGAGATACAGAGGGTGAAGGATTGGGAAAGAGCAGTCAACGCCCTTATGGTGGATTCCGAGGCCGACATCTACGTCACCGGTTCCAACGCCCATCTGCTCTCCACCGACCTCACCACCTACCTCACAGGCCGCTACGTCGAGGTGAAGATGCTCCCCCTCTCGTTCAGGGAGTACATGGAGCTGAGGGGCAACGGCAGAGGGCCCGGGGACGTGTTCAGGGAGTACTTCGAGTGCGGCGGTTTCCCCGGCATCGATCCCGCCATGGGGGAACGGGCCGTCTCCGCCATGCTGGACGACCTCTATTCATCGATAGTGTTCAGGGACATGGTGTCACGTGGCAAGGTAAGGAAAACCGAGGAGCTGGGAAAGATGGTGACGTACCTGATGCTGAACATCGGCAACCCCATAGAGTCCACGACTATGGCGAGGGAACTGCACATGAACCAGCGCACCGTGGAAAGATATCTGACGGTGGCGCAGGGCGCGTGCATCTTCTACCGCGCCGACAGGTACGACCTCAGGTCCACCGCGCTGAGCCCCACCCCGAAGTACTACGTCGTGGACCCCGGACTCCGCAACAACGCCGTCGGGATGGCCAGCAAGGACAGGGGCAGGGTGCTGGAGAACATAGTCTACCTGGAACTGAGGCGCAGGGGATACGAGACAATCGTGGGCAAGTGGGGTTCCAAAGAAGTGGATTTCGTCACCGAGAAGAACGGCAGGAGGGCATACTGGCAGGTGTGTCTCGGCTACTATGACGATGACACCGAGACGAGGGAACTCACGCCCCTCAGGGCGATAAAGGATAGCAATCCGAAAACCGTGATACTTATGGATTACAGCGGGGATACCGTGACGAGAGACGGGATAAGGGAGCTCGGGGTGACCGAGTTCCTGCTGGGGAGGGGGCCGGCGGATGAAAGCGGACGAGCGTCCAAAGCTTTCCGGAACGCACGAGTGATGGCAAGCGGGTCATCACAACGCAGCGATCGGTGGAGCGATCCACCCCATCCGCTACCCGGGGGAACTCGCTCTCAAGGTCCGGCGACACCCCTGTTCAAACCCAGTGCAGAAGCCCCATCGTCAGGCGGGATGCCCCACATTCGTACGGGGGGAGTGGAGCCACCTCTGAGATTCGAACTCAGGGCCTGCTGCTTACAAGGCAGCCGCACTACCGGGCTATGCAAAGGTGGCCTCGCCCCCGCCGATTGCCGGCGCCCTTAATATCGTTTCGGCATACGCAGGATTAACATCAAGGGCCCCCTTAGCCATGTCCATGACCAAGGTTCTGCAGGACAGCGTCGACATCCGTGCGCCGTACGAGGCGGTCAGGGACTTCTTCTTCCACCTGGACGAGACGTTCGTCTCGTGGTCCCCCGACCACAGGGAGTTCGAGAGGGTCTCGGGCGGCATGGGCGTGGGGGACACCGTCAGGTTCAGGGAGACGGTCGCCGGCGTGGATTACGACGTCACCGGCAAGATACTCGAGCGGGAGGACGACGGCGGCCGGTTCTTCATCAAGTTCCACAGCAAGTACGCGTGGATCTCCTTCGAGGGGAGGACGAACCCCGACGGAACCGTGCGCTTCACCCACATCGAGTCCTTCGGGAAGGAGGGCGGAGTCGGAGCGAGGATCATCAACTGGCTGATCTTCAGCGTGTTGGGGAGGAAGAAGGCCAACTGGGACCTCATCCTCCGCGACATGGTAGAGGATAACCGCCTCCTCAGGGAGAGGCTGGAGGGAGAGCAGAGGGCGTAAATCTCCTTCAGAGGGGGCCTCCGCCCCCTCAGTACGAGACCCCCTCCCAGAGCATGGCGTCGCAGACCTTCTCGAAGCCCGCGATGTTCGCCCCGAACACGAGGTCGCCCCGGTGGCCGTAGCGCTCTGCGGCGGCCGCGGAGTCGGCGTAGATCGTCTGCATGATGCGCTTCAGCCTCGCGTCGACCTCCTCGAAGGTCCAGGAGAGCCTCTCGGAGTTCTGGGTCATCTCCAGCGCGGAGGTGGCGACGCCGCCGGCGTTGGCCGCCTTGGCAGGGCCGAAGAGGACCCTCGCCCTGCGGTACTCCCCTATCGCCTCAGGGGTGCTCGGCATGTTGGCGCCCTCGGCGACCGCCCAGCAGCCGTTCCCGATGAGGGTCCTGGCGGACTCGCCGTCGATCTCGTTCTGCGTGGCGCAGGGGAGGGCGATGTCGCACTTGGCGGTCCAGATCCCGGCGGACCCCTCGACGTACTCGGCGGACCCCACGTATCTGGTGTACGTCCTCATCCTGTCCCTCTTCCGCTCCTTGATCTCCTGGACGGTCCGGTAGTCGATGCCCTTCTCGTCGATGATGTAGCCGTCGGAGTCGGACATGGCGATGACCTTCGCGCCGAGCTGCGTAGCCTTCTGGCAGGCGTACGTGGCGACGTTCCCGGAACCGGATATCACGACCCTCGCGCCCTCGAAGGACCTCCCGGCGGCCCTGATCATCTCGTCGGTGAAGTAGCACAGGCCGTAGCCGGTGGCCTCGGTCCTGGCGAGGGACCCCCCCGCGCCGACCTTCTTGCCGGTCAGGACGCCGGTGTAGGTGTTGGTCAGCCTCTTGTACTGGCCGAACATGTAGCCGATCTCCCTCCCGCCGACGCCTATGTCGCCCGCGGGGACGTCGGTGTCGGGGCCGATGTGCCTATACAGCTCGGCCATGAAGGACTGGCAGAAGCGCATGATCTCGCCCTCTGACCTGCCCTTGGGGTCGAAGTCGGACCCCCCCTTGCCGCCGCCGATGGGCAGGGTGGTCAGGGAGTTCTTGAAGACCTGCTCGAATCCGAGGAACTTGAGGATGGAGAGGTTCACCGAGGGGTGGAACCTCAGCCCGCCCTTGTAGGGTCCGATCGCGGAGTTGAACTGCACGCGGTAGCCCCTGTTGACCCGGACCCTCCCGCCGTCGTCCACCCAAGGGACGCGGAACGTGACGGTCCTTTCGGGCTCGACGAGCCTCTCGATGACGGCGTTCTTCTCGATCTCGGGCCTCGCCTCGACGACGGGGGCGAGGGACTGAAGGACGACCCCGACGGCCTCGAGGAACTCGGGCTGGTCGGGGTTGCGGGCCTTGAGCCCGTCGTAGACGGATTGCAGGTACCTGTTGCTGATTGCCATTGGAGCGCCTCAACCGATGCCGCGATGTCCAATCGGCGATATAAACCTGATGCTCACGCGTCTAATGAATCCTATGAGAAACGGCCGAATCAGGGGGCTTTTAATTGTTTGTTGGACTTAAATTTAGACAAATGAATAATTGGACGGCGCATCCGTGGACGGTTGTCGGCCACGACGGCGGGAGCGCCCGGCCACAGCCCCGCCGTCTGCAATCCCTTTTAATACAAGCGACGTAATCGCGCCAACGTTCTTTCCATACCACAACGGTGAAATCACTATGGCAGACAACGCTAAGAAAGTCATCCGCCTCGAGTACAAGGCGTATCTGGCCGACAACGACACGCTCTACGACACGACCGACGAGGCCGCCGCGAAGGAAGCCGGCATCCACAACGAGAAGGTCCACTACTCCCCCATGTCCTACATCGTGGGCTCCAACAAGCTCTTCCCCGCATTGGACAAGGCCATCTCCGAAGCCCAGGTCGGCAAGGAGTTCGAGGTGTCCGTCCCTTGCGAGGAGGGCGCCGGTGCGAGGAACCCGAGGCTCCTCGAGACCCATTCCCTCAGGGAGTTCTACCGCGAGGAGATCAACCCCATGCCCGGCATGACCGTCTCCCTCGGCGGCAGGCAGGGCACCGTGCTGTCCGTGGGCGCCGGGCGCGTCAAGGTGGACTTCAACAACCCCCTCGCCGGCCACGACCTGCGCTACGTCATGAGGGTCACCGAGGAGATCACCGAGCCCGAGGAGAAGGCCAAGGCCATCGTGGAGGCCGACTTCGGCGACGCCGCGGGATTCGCCTTCGCCTTCCCCGGCGACAGGGTCACCGTCACCCTCCCCGACCTTGCGAAGTTCGACCAGGGCTGGACGGTCGCCAGGTTCAAGGTAGTCTCCGACATGAGGGAGGCATTCGGCGTGGACACCGTCGAGTTCGTCGAGGTCTGGTCCGCCGCCAAGAAGGGCGACCAGGCCGAGGCCCCCGGGGAGGAGGGACCGGAGGCGGAAGCGCCCGACAAGGTGTGAAAACGTTATATCGGGGGACAAGTTCCCCCCGGATGTTCCCTTCAAACGTATTCAAAAACGGACGAGTGGCCTAGTCTGGATATGGCGGCAGCCTCCTAAGCTGCAAGCCGGGGGTTCGAATCCCCTCTCGTCCGCCATGGTTTCTCTCCAAGGTGGCGCGTCCGCCCGTACTCCCGCGCTTAACGGAACATGTTCGTTGCGTTGTTTATAAACCGACCCTCCGATGTCATGCCGAAGAGAGGGTGATGGTACGGTAGAGTCAAACAGCAGCGCTCCCCCGACCGCGGGGCGCGTCCTCGTCTGCTCCAAGTGCTCCTACAGGTGGGTCTCGCGCAAGGCCGACGGCCTCCCGAAGAACTGCCCCGTGTGCAGATCCACCGTCTGGATGAAGGATTACCGCCGCTGTCTCTGCCGCCGCTGCGGCCATATGTGGGGCTCGGTCTCCGAGTCGCCAAGGAGGTGCCCCAAGTGCCACTCTTCGAAATGGGCCTCCCCTCCCCCGTCCAGCGTTCGCGCCAGCAATCAATCCAAGAGATCCGCCGTCGCGCGC
Source organism: Methanomassiliicoccaceae archaeon COG_1 (assembly GCA_028561875.1). Taxonomy (GTDB): domain Archaea; phylum Thermoplasmatota; class Thermoplasmata; order Methanomassiliicoccales; family Methanomethylophilaceae; genus Methanomethylophilus. The sequence goes on along the minus strand of JAQQTI010000002.1, from coordinate 181,560 downwards.
ACCAGCATCTCCAACGAGGACATGAGGGTCATCCTCGACATGTACGCCGGCGGCAGCACGGTCACCGAGATATCCATCGCCACGCGGATAGCCTTCGGCGAGGTCTACTCCGCGGTGAAGTTGAACCGCCGCGACCACCCAAGGTCCGATCGGTACTCCGCGTTGCGGGCCCGGCGGCCTTCGAGGGCACCCTCATCCCTCCCGGGGCGCCCCGCCCCCATCGCCTTCCTCGCCGAATCCGGCAGGCCGAGGTACACGATGTTGTCGGCCACCCCCTCGAGCCCGCGCATCGAGGGGCGGAGCGCGGAGTACGAGCGCTGCAGCTCCCCCATGACGCCGTTGATCGTCTCGGCGACCCGGTACGCGTTGCCGCGCATGTACTCTGCGCGGTTCACGAACCCGCCGCATCCCCGCAGGAAGGGGTTGTAGGTCCCGGCCGCGAAGTCCTCCTCCAGGTCGTCAACGGCATCCACGACGTACACCGCGGCGGCGAGCCGGGAGAACAGCGGGCGCATCTCGGGGCGATCGTGCTCGCCGGCGATCTCCGAAAGCGGGGCGGCGAGGGCCTCCCCGAACTCCCAGCCCATGCGGGCGGCGTCGGTGCAGCCCTCCGCCTCCCGCTTCCGGAGGAGCTCGAAGCCCTTCCCGACACGGTCGTCGAAGCCGGGCTCGTCGCGCTCCGCCTTGCGTATCGCCCTGCCGAGTGCCAGCTCTATGAAGTTCGTCCTCGCCGAGGGGCTGTCGACGCGGTCGTCGTAGAGCTCCCATTTGGTCAGGAGCACGGTGTAGGCGGCCATCCTGCGGAACATCTCCCCCCCGGCCCTGGGGCCCTCGAAGACGCAGAGGGCGGACCTCGGGGTGCCCTCGAAGCGGAGGTCGGCGCCCGAGGCCGCGCTGACCACGATCGCGTTGAACGTCATGTCGTAGTTGACCGCCGCCGTGGAGAAGAGGCCGTAGCCGTCCCTGAGCTGGTGGCAGGTCTCGCAGTAGTACCTGCGGTAGGCGGAGAGGTCCCTGGCGGACATGCGCTGGTACATCGGCACGGTGTAGCCGAACATCGGCCTCCTGAAGCTGGTCCAATGATTAATATATTGGGAAAGGTTTGTCCCGCCAATCGCAAGCCAGCATTGGCAGAGGATGAAGATGATGCCCCAGTCCGTCGAAGACCTGATCGCCTCCTACAGAAGTCAGTCTCCCTCCGCTTTCACCGCCCTGGCTATCCAGACCGGCGAGGTCATTCCGAACGACCACAACCGGAGGCGGGACGGGGAGGAGCACGGCGGGGATTCGAAGTGCGACTACAGCTGCTGCTCCGAGAGGGGCTACTGCGCCACTCCGGCGCAGCACGCCGCCTGCATCGGCGGCATCGTGGTCTGCTGCGCCTGCTGCTGCTACGTCACGGACGGATTCGACGGCCTCTGGACTTACTGGCCCTTCCGAGGGCGCCGATGGAGCGTTCCCTGTCGGTGGTCATCAAGCCCACCCTCGCCTGCAACATGGGCTGCAGGCATTGCTACCATCCCCCCGATGAGCGCCGGCCGGGCACGGTCTCGACGGACGACCTGCGCCGCCTCTTCGAGATGGTCGCCAGGGACTACGAGTCCGCCTGGTTCATATGGCACGGCGGGGAGCCCCTCCTCCTCCCGCTCTCGTTCTACAGGAAGGCCGTCGCGCTCCAGGAGGGGGCGTTCGGCGAGCACCGCTTCGGCAACACGATACAGACAAACGGCCTGAGCATCGGCCGCCCCTTCATGAGGTTCTGCGCCGACAAAGGGGTCAACGTAGGGGTGTCGCACGAGGGCCCCTGCACCCGGATCCTCCGCACGCGCTGCGCGGAGGTGGAGGGCACCATAGGCAGGATGAGCGAGAAGGGCGGGGTGTTCTCGGTGAGCTCCACCGTATCGCGCGGGGCACAGGGCAGGCAGAGGGAGATCTACGAGCACTTCCGGGGCATCGGCGCCGCGGTGACGCTGTCCCCCGTCATCGCGGCGGGGTGCGCGGCGGAGGACCCCTCCCTCGTCCCCGACCCCGACGCCTACGCGGCGTCGAGCATCGAGGCCTTCGAGGCTTGGCTGAACGACAGGGACGCGGAGGCCCCCTTGGCCCCTCATTACCTGTACGTCCTGAGCGCCCTCGGGGACCCCGTCCCCTCGGACTGCGCCCACGACTCGTGCCTCACGAAGTGGATATGCATGTACCCTAACGGCGACCTCTACCCCTGCGCGAAGGCCTGCCCGCGGTCGATGAGGCTGTGCAACATCAGGGATATCGCGTCGGTCCGCGAGGCCTTCGAGTGCGAGGCCTTCGAGGGCATCCTCCGCGCCTCCATCGAGAGGAGGGGGAAGTGCGCGCAGTGCCCGGTATACCGCTACTGCCAGGGCGGGTGCTTCATGGACGCCTACTACCAGGGCGGGATGGAGAACAACGGGGGCGACGCCTGCAGGGTGTACAGGGCCGTCTTCTCCCATGTCAAGGGGGCCGTCGATGCGATAGTCTCCGAGGAGAGGGACCTGTCGCAGTACAACCGCTTCGTGCGCGAGGCGGTGATCGGGAAGCTCGTCAACCCGATGGCCGGTCGGCCCGGCCCCTGACCCCTACCGCCGACACCATTACCCTCACCCCCTTCGGCAGGGCGGAGACCGCGACGCAGCTGCGCGCGGGGTACGGCTCGGAGAAGAACTCGGCGTAGGCGAGGTTCATCTCCTGGAAGTCGCCGATGTCGGCGAGGTACACCGTGACGCTCGCCACGTTCCCGTCCCCGACGCCGGAGGCCCTCAGCACCTCGCGGAGGTTGGAGAGCGCGAGCCTCGTCTGCTCGCCGACGGTCCGCGGCACGGCGCCGGTGGCCGGGTCGACGGGGATCTCCCCCGCGGTGAAAACGAAATCCCCGGCCGCCACGGCCTGGGAGTAGGGGCCGACCGCCATGGGGGCCCTGCTCGTGCTGGTCCTCTCGACTTGCATGTCATTCCCTGCCTTCGCCGATCGAGTTGATGTCGTACGGGGTCTGCTGGTAGACGTAGTAGTTCAGCCAGTTGGTGAATATCAGGTTCGCCGTGCTGCGCCAGTTCATCACCGGATCGCGGGACGGGTCGTCGCCGGGGAAGTAGTGTGCCGGCACCTCCGGCTCCATGCCCTTCCCCAGGTCGCGGTAGTACTCGTAGGAGAGCGTCATCGCATCGTACTCCATGTGCCCGAGCACGAAGACCTGCCCGTGCTTCTCGCTCACCACGATGCCCACCCCCGCCTCGTCGGACGAGGCGACGATGTGGAGGCGGGGGTTGCGCAGCACGTCCTCGGCGCGGACCTCGGTATGCCGCGAGTGGGGGTAGCAGAACACGTCGTCGCATCCCCTGAGGAGGGGCTCGTCCTCCACGGTCGCGGTGTGCGGGAACACGCCGGAGATCTTCTTCCCCAGGGGGTACTTGGGGATGCCGTAGTGGTGATAGAGCCCGGCCTGGGCGCCCCAGCATATGTGCAGGGTGGAGAACACGTTCCGCTTCGACCACTCCATGATCTCGCAGAGCTCGCCCCAGTAGTCGACCTCCTCGAACCCGATGTTCTCCACCGGCGCGCCGGTGATGATGAGCCCGTCCCACTTCCTGCTCCGGACGTTCTCGAAGCGGTCGTAGAACTTATCCAGGTACTCCTGCGAGGTGTTCTTCGACACATGGGTGGCCATCTGCATCAGGGTGAGGTTGGTCTGCAGGGGGCTGTTGGAGAGCAGCCTCATGATCTGCACCTCGGTCTCCACCTTGGTGGGCATGAGGTTGAGGACGAGGATGTCGAGCGGGCGGATGTCCTGGGCCCGTGCGCGGTTCTCGTGCATCACGAAGATGTTCTCCTCTTTGAGGACATCGGCGGCCGGAAGCTCGTCAGGCACCTTGATCGGCATTGTAGCACTCCTCCGTACGTCCTCGGCCGAATATCCCCGTGCTTACATACTTGTCGCCGCCGTCCGGGAGTATCGCGACGACCTTCGCGCCGGGATGGGCCTTGGCTAGCTCAACGGCCCCGCAGACGTTGCCGCCGCTCGAGATGCCGGCGAAGATGCCCTCCTCGCGGGCGAGGCGCCTCGCCATCTCGATCGCATCCTCTCCCCTCACGGCGACGACCCTCCCCACGGCGCCTCTGTCGAGGTTCCTCGGCACGAAGCCCGCCCCGATGCCCTGGATCTTGTGCGGCCCCGCCCTCCCCTGCGTGACGAGCGGGCTTTCGGCGGGCTCGACGGCGACGGCCACCGCCTTCGACCCCGCATCCCTCAGGGCGAGGGCGATTCCGGAGATGGTCCCTCCCGTCCCGAAGCCGGCGACCACGAAGTCCACGTCGGGGAGGTCACGGAGGATCTCCGGCCCGGTGGTCGCCCGGTGCGCGGCTACGTTCGCGGGGTTGTCGAACTGCCCGAGGGAGACGGCTCCCGGGATGGTCTCCAGAAGCTCCGCGGTCCTGTCGAGCGCGCCCTGCATCCCCTGCCCGCCGGGGGTGAGCACGAGCTCCGCGCCGTAGGCCCTCATGTAGGCCTGGCGCTCTTCCGACATGGTGTCGGGCATGACGAGTATGGCCCGGTACCCGCGGACGGCGGACATCATCGCGATGGCGATGCCGGTGTTGCCGGAGGTGGGCTCGACGATCGTGCCCCCCGCCCTCAGCCTGCCCGCCGCTTCCGCGTGGCTCACCATCGAGAGGACGGCGCGGTCCTTGACGGACCCGCCCGGGTTCTTCCCCTCGAGCTTAGCGTACACCTCGGACCCGGCGGGCGATAGCCTCCCAAGCCTCACCAGGGGGGTGTCCCCGATTGCCTCGGCCACCGAATTGAATCTCGCCATGATGACACATTATGCTGGGAGTATTTATTCGATTCATACCCAAAGTACGGAATAAATTCCCAACGGAATAACGCCCGCCCTCGTACGGGCGCGGATACGCCCCTTCGGTAGTCGATGCCCTTGCGGGCCTGTACCCCGTTCTCGAAGGGATGCTTCATCTGCCTCATGTCGGTGACGAGGTCGGCGTACTCGAGGATGTCGTCGGGGCACCACCTGCCGGTGAGCACCACCTCCACGCACGGCGGGCGGCACTTGAGCATCTCCAGCACGAGGTTGGAGCTCAGCAGCCTCCACCCCATGGCGATGTTGATCTCGTCGAGGATCACCACGTCGTAGCAGCCGGAGTAGATTATCCTCTGGGCCTTGAAGAAGGTGTTGATGGCCGCCTCGAGGTCGCTCTCAGTGCGGCTCTCGTAGACCAGCGGGAAGTAGGTGTACCCGCTCATCTGCCGGAGGGCGGCGATCTCCCCCTGGTCGTTCGTGCAGCGGAGGAACTGCACGTAGGCGACGCGGAGGCCGCGGCCGAGGGCGCGCAGCGCCATGCCCAGCGCGGCGGTGCTCTTCCCCTTCCCGTTGCCGGTGTACACCTGCACGAGGCCCAGGCCGCTCTTGGCGTCCTCTGCCCGGGCTTGGGCGATCTGCGCGGTCTCCTCCGATATCACGTGTGGATGTATAATCCAATTTCTATTAAAGGCTCGCTCGCAGGATAACGGCGAATGCGGGATGCGCGTGGCGGGGCCCGGCGGGAGGGGTATGCCCAGGTGCCGGCAAGAGGCCCCTGCACCCGTTGCCGGTGGACGCCTGCACGAGGCCCAGGCCGTTCCTGGCGTCCTCTGCCCGGGCTTGGGCGCCACCTCCCTCGGACCTCGAAGGCGAGGGGCCCGGCACGGTGGCGGTCGGGAGTTCGGGACGCGGAAGATTCTCGGCGTAATTTAGCCCGGCCTACCTGTCGGGAATCCCTATATAGCGCGGAATCGCTCATTTCGGCATGGCCTGCCCGGCGAAGGACGCTGCTAGGGAGAACTACGAGTTCCAGAGAATAATCGCCGTCGTCGGCGTCGCGCTCATGATCGGCAAGTTCTCCGCCTACGTCCTTACCGACTCGGTCTCCATCCTGACCGACGCATTGGAGAGCATCGTGAACGTCGTCGCCGGCTTCATCGGCCTGTACGCGCTGTACCTCTCCGCCCGGCCCGCTGACAGCACGCACCCCTACGGGCACGGCAAGGTCGAGCTCATCTCCTCCTCTGTCGAGGGCACCCTCATCGCCGTGGCCGGGGCGGTCATATTGATCGAGTCGTACGGCCGCTTCGTCAATCCCTCGGACGTTCGGCAGCTCGACATCGGCCTGGCGATCGTCGCGCTCGCCGCCGCCGCGAACTTCGCGATGGGATGGAACGCCGTACGCCGGGGGAGGAGGAACCACTCCCTCGCCCTCGAGGCCAGTGGCAGGCACCTATGCACCGACACGTACTCCTCCCTCGGGATCGCCCTCGGCCTCGGGATCGTCTACGTCGGGGACCGCTTCGGCCTCTACGACGCGCAGTGGGTGGACCCGGCCATGGCCGCCGCCTTCGGCGCGTTCATCATCGCCACGGGCGCCCGCGTCCTGTACCGCAGCATGTGCGGGATCATGGACCGCACCGACGAGGAGCTCGTGCGGGAGGTCACCCGCTGCGTCAACCGCGCGAGGGCGCTCGAAGTAATCGACGTGCACCACCTCCGCGTCGTCCGCTACGGCATGGACGTCCATGTCGACGTGCACATGGTCGTCCCGGACTGGCTCACGGTGAAGCGCACCGACGAAATAATCGAGACCTTCCGCGCCGAGGTGTACCCGGCGATCGGGGGGTCCACCGACATAACGGTGATGGCCGAGCCCTGCCACGGGCTCTACTGCCGCCGCTGCCCCTCGGAGTGCGACCACCGCGGCGCGGAGTTCGTGGCGAGGAGGCCCTTCGGCATAGACGCCGTCACCCGCGGGGACAGGCCCCAGAAGAGAGAGTGAACCCCTTTTATGGGATGCCGTCGTTGCAGGCCCCATGTTGGGTTTCGGTACCGGGAGGGACGTCCCTCCCGAGGTCAGGAAGGCGGGGCTCGCGGAGTGGTACGGGTCGCTATCCGAGGCGGACCGGGTCAAAGCGAAGCGCTACACGGGTTCCGCGGACGCCTCCTCCCCCGCGGCATTCCTGATTTCCCTGGCGAGGGCCGCCTCCGCCGACGAGAACCACGGCTTCGTGGCCGCCGTCGCCCAGGGCTGCGGGCACGTGGAGATGTCCGACCTCGGGAGGTACGAGATGAACGAGGTGGCCATCCCCTCGTTGTTCCGCCTCGGGAGGTACGACGCCTGCGAGAGACTCTGCGACGCCGGCTTAGACCTGCTCCGCAAGGGAGAGGTGAGGGAGTCCGTCCTGGCGCGCGGGAACGGGGCATACCCCGAGGACGTCAACTGCCGCAACTACAAGATCAACGTGGTGGTCGGCGTGCGTTTCGAGTACGGCGATGGCGACGCCATCCTGGACCGCTACGTGGAGGGGGGCCTCATCACCGCCGAGGAGGCGGGCCTCCGCAAGGAGAGCATCAAGGCCTTCCGCATGCAGAGGACGCTCGACGGGATCTTCTCCGTCAAGGAGAAGGGATGAGCGAGCGCCAGGGCACTTCGGGGAAGACGTCGACGGCGGGCTCCTCGTAAGGGTGCGCGCGGTCGATCGCGGCGAGCACCCCCGGCAGGTCCCTTCTTCTAACCACGAACCGCAGGCGGTACTCGTCGGCGACCGTGGTCTCCCCCGCCCTCCCATCGTACGGGTGCGCCCCCTCGAGTGCGGTCCACGTCCCCTTCACGGGGAAGTAGAAGAACGACCTCCTGTACCCGGGGTACACCGGCCCCATAGCGGAGTCGATGGCGTCCATGAGCTCCCCGAGGGACCCCTCGGGGACGTTCACGCCGACGCCGAACACCTCTTCGGGCCCCTCGTCGGCCATCCTCGCGCCCCGCGATGATCCGGTCGATGTTCCCGAGCCTCTCGGCCGCGGCCTTCCTCAGCTTGCGGTTCCTGATGCCCAGGTACCCCACGCTCAGGAGGGTGGCCAGTATCGTGAGGGGCGGGAAGGCGTAGGCCATGCCGCCGAAGATCCCGGCGATCTTCTTCACGTCGGAGATCTCGCAGACGGTGTTGACGAGGTGGTTGTCGGGCACGGGCTCAAGCCGGTGGCGGAGGGAGCGCCACATCAGCTTCTGCCCGCCTATTACGACGTCGATGCTCCACTGCACCTGCCCGAGGACCGGCGCGGGGACGCCCACCGGCACCGTGGTCCTGTCGAGTATCGCCCTGCGGAAGTCTTCGGCGCTGTTGCCGGGGAACTCGGTCCAGTTGTATCCGGACGTGTAGACCGAATGCGCGTCCGACCCGGAGACGGCGGCCCACCTCCCGGGGTGCCTCTCCATGACCTGCTGCGCGAACCAGTTCGCGTAGCGGTCGGGGTGCCCGCCGTTTATGGTCTCGAAGCCCTCGATGGGCAGGTCGAACATCTTCTCCTGCATCCCATCGACGTGCATGCTGAACGGGTGCGGCGCGATGGCCAGCCCGCCCTGTTCGTGGATCCTGTCCACGGCCTCCTCCGGGGAGAGGAACCTCGGGAGCTTCTCGCTCAGCCACAGCCCGATGACCTCGCCCTGGTTCGTCATCACCTCGTCGCCCACGACGACGTCGATGTCGCCGAACTTCCTCGCGTACTTCTCGGCGATGAACCCCCCGGCCACCTCGTTGTGGTCGGTGATGCAGAGGACGTCGAAGCCGCGCCTCCTGGCCAGGTCGACCTGCCTCTCCGGGGAGCAGACCGATTCGGGGAACCGCATGGGCCCCAGCCTCTGGAAGCCGGAGTAGCATGTGTGCAGGTGCGTGTCGACCTTGCCCAGTTCCTCCATGCCCCGCCTATCCTATCTTCATATAAGACGATTTAGGGAAGGTGAAACATCAGCTCTGCTCGGCGTAGTAGTACTCGCCCCTCGATTTCTGGGCGCGGTCCAGGTTGGACCCCTCCTTGTTGATCCTCGGGCGGTGGGTATCCGCGTCCCTCCGGAACGTGATGTCGACGGACCTCAGGAACCTGTTCATCCCCTCCCTCATGCGGAAGGGCCCCTCGGCGACGCCGTGCTTCCCGGGCTCCCCGCCGAACACCATGAGGGAGTCTGAGACCATGTCGATGAAGTACACGTCGTGGTCGACGATGAGCGCGGAGCGCCCGGTCTTCTCCATCATGCCGGAGATGCACTTGGCGGCCTCCATCCTCTGGTTGGAGTCCAGGTATGCCGAGGGCTCGTCGAGCAGGTAGATGTCGGCCTCCTTCGCGAGGCAGGCGGCGATGGCCACCCTCTGCAGCTCCCCGCCGGAGAGGTCGGAGTACTGCCTGTCCATCAACCCCTTGAGGGCGAGCGGGTTGAGCACCTGGCTCTCGAAGAACCCCGAGGTGGCGGCGTCGTAGTTGGCGGCGCGGAGGCAGTCCTGCACGGTGCCGTCGAAGTCCTGCGAGATGTACTGCGGCTTGTAGGAGACCCTCATCACGCCGTCCACGTCGCCCCGGTCGGGCTCGATCTCCCCGGCCAGCATCTTCACGAAGGTGGTCTTCCCGGTGGCGTTGGGCCCGACCACCCCCACGGACTCGCCGATCCTCACGCTGCCGGGGCCGACTTCCAGCCTGAACTCCCCGAAGTCCTTCGAGACGTCCTCGAAGTCCACGAGGCCGGGGGTGTCCCACTCCGCCGAGGGGGCGGAGACGGCGAACTCGATCGGCCGGTCGCGGAAGCGGATGTTCTCCTCGGGGAGGTAACCGTCGAGATACACGTTGATGGCGGTGCGGACCTGTCTCGCGAGGGTGAACACGCCGTACGCCCCCTCGGACCCGTAGACGAGATTGACGTTCTCGGCGAGATAATCCAGGACGGCGAGGTCGTGCTCTATGACGACGACGTACCTGTCCTCCTCGGCGAGACCCTTGATGATGCGGGCCATCCTCACCCGCTGGTATATGTCGAGATAGGAGGTGGGCTCGTCGAAGAAGTATATGTCCGCGTCCTTCATGCAGGTGGCGGCGATGGCCACCCTCTGAAGCTCTCCGCCCGATAGCTTGGATAGGTCCCTGTCGATGACCTGGGCCAGTCCGAACCTCTCCGCGGCCTCGCCGACGGTCATCCTCTCCTCGACCTTCGAAAGGAGGTCGCGGACGACGCCCCCCGTCACTTTCGGGAGCTTGTCGACGTACTGCGGCTTCATGGCGACCCTGAATCCGCCGTCGTAGACGTTCTTGAGGAACTCGTGCACGTCGGTGCCCCTGAACGAGGCCAGGGCATCCTCCTTCGAGGGCGGGTTATCGTAATCGCCCAGGTTGGGTACGGCCATGCCGGAGAGGATGCCGATCGCGGTGGTCTTGCCTATCCCGTTCGGGCCGAGGATGCCGGTAATCATGCCCTTCTTCGGCACGGGCAGGCGGTAGAGGCGGAAGGAGTTCGCGCCGTACTGGTGCACCATCTCGCCCTTCAGCTCGTCGGCGAGGCCGATGATCCGGATGGCCCCGAACATGCACTTGTTCACGCATATCCCGCACCCCTGGCACAGCTCTTCGGAGATGACGGGCTTGCCCCTCTCTCCGAGCTCTATGACCTTCACCCCGGTCCTCACCAGGGGGCAGAATTTGATGCACTCGTGGTTGCACTTCCTGTTCTGGCATCTGTCGAACAGTACGGCCGCGATCCTCATGTTACGCCGTCCCCATCGGCGCGGATTAGATAAACCTATCCCGCTCCCCTGTCCAGCGCCCGCCCGCGCAAACCTATATTAAATCCGTCAGGGCTGTCCCGGGCAATGTCGAGAGTGCTGATCTGCATCGCATGGCCGTATGCCAACGGGCCCATACACCTGGGTCACGTCGCCGGCTCTCTTCTCCCCCCGGACATATTCGGCAGGTACAACCGCCTGCTGGGTAACGAGGTCTGGGTCGTCGGCGGCTCGGACCAGCACGGCACGCCGATAACTGTCACCGCCGAGAGCGAGGGCGTCCCCCCCGAGGCCGTCGCCGACCGCTACCACGAGATCAACAAGAGGGCGATCGAGGGCCTCGGCATCGAGTACACTCTGTACTCCAAGACCCACTGCCGGGCCCACGTCGAGGTCACGCAGCGGGTGTTCAGGGCCCTCCTCGAGAACGGCCACATCTACACCAAGGACGAGTGCGAGTACTACTGCCCGAAGTGCGCCAAGTTCCTCCCGGACCGCTACGTCGAGGGCACCTGTCCCAACTGCGGCGCCGCGGACGTCCGCTCCGACCAGTGCGACAACTGCGGGACGACCTTCGTCCCCGGCAATCTGCTGGACCCGCACTGCATGCACTGCGGCACCCGTCCGGAGGTCAGGTCCTCCACCCACTTCTTCCTGAGGCTCTCCGCCTTCGAGAGGCCCCTCCTGGAGATGCTCGGCGAGAGGGAGCATTGGAGGCCCAACGTCAGGGCGTACACCGAGAGATTCCTCAGGGGCGGGCTGAAGGACAGGGCGATCACCCGCGACATGTCGTGGGGCGTCCCCATCCCCGTCGAGGGCGAGGAGTGGAGGTCCAAGGTCATCTACGTCTGGTTCGATGCGGTCATCGGGTACCTCAGCGCATCGATCATCCATTCCCGCGACATCGGCGAGCCCGACAAGTGGATGGAGTTCTGGAAGGACCCCGAGTGCCGCAGCTACTACTTCATCGGCAAGGACAACATCCCGTTCCACGCCATCATCTGGCCGGCGATGCTCATGGGCATGGAGGACGGATTCAACATGCCGTATGACATTCCCGCCAACGAGTACCTGACGTTCAACGGCGGCAAGCTCTCAAAGAGCCGTACGGGCGCCGCCGGCGGCGCGGCGTCCCTCATGCCCAGGGACATCCCGCGCGTTCTCGAGAAGTTCGACCCCGAGGAGATCAGATACTACCTCTCGGCGATCATGCCCGACGCTCACGATGCGGAGTTCTCGTGGGAGGACTTCGAGACCAAGGTCAACAAGGAGCTCGTCGCCGCGCTGGGGAACTTCTACCACCGCACCCTGGGCTTCGCGCAGAAGAACTTCGGCTCGATCCCCGGGAACGATGGCCCCGACCCGCGGGTCACCGAGGCCATCGAAAGGGCGCTGGCCGAGTACCGGGGACACCTGCGGGACTGCGGTTTCAAGAAGGGCCTGCAGGCCGTGATGGGGCTCGCCCATTTCGGCAACGAGTACTTCAACTCGTGCACCCCGTGGAAACTCATCAAGGCCGACAGGGAGGCCTGCGGCCGGGCGCTCAACGAGAGCATACGCATCGCCAGGGCGCTGGCCATCATGGCCTGGCCGTACCTCCCCCGCTCTTCGGAGAGGGTGTGGGGCTTCATGAACCTCGGCGGCTCGATCGAGGGCGCGGGGCTGGACGCCGCGCTGGGGCCCCTGCCCGCCGGGACGAGCTGAAGGGCCCGCCCCGTCTATGCCAAGGTGGACATCCGCGTCGCTTACCCGAGCTCTTCAAGCGGCCCGAGGCCGCAGGGAGGCAGAAGGGGCGGGGAGGCCCCGCCGAGCCGTTCGCCGACTTCAGGAGGCTGGACCTCCGCGTCGGACGCGTCCTCATGGCCGAGGACCACCCGACGCCGACAGGCTGTTCAAGCTCTCGATAGACCTCGGGGAGGGCAGCCCGCGCACGATCTGCGCCGGCCTCAAGGACTTCTACACCCGGGAGCAGATGGAGGGCAGGAAGGTCATCGTCGCCGCGAACCTCGCCCCGCGCCAGCTGCGCGGCGTGGTCTCCCGCGGAATGTGCCTTGCGGCGGACCGGGAGAACGCCGACGGCAGCGAGACCGTGCTGCTCCTGCGCCCGTCCGACCCCGAGGTCCCGGTGGGAACCAGGTTCGACTGCGGGATGGGCGGGTCCTCGGACGAGATCGACTACAAGAGGCACTTCTCGAGGGTGAGGATGGAGGTGTCGTCCGTGAGGGACGGGACCTTCGTCTCGCTCGGCAGGAGGATCGAGCTTCCGGAAGGGGCGCCTGCACGCGTCGCTGCCGTCGTCGACGGAGAACGCATCGCCGTCCTCGGGGACGGGAGGGGGTGCGTCGCCACCGTGGACGGCGAGATACAGGACGGTGCGGGGGTAAGATGAAGGCGGACCTGCACGTTCACACGGACTACTCCAACGACGGCGTGTCCACGCCGCAGCAGGTGATAGAGACCGCCGCCGAGCGCGGCATAATGTGCGTGGCGATAACCGACCACAACTCGTTCCGGGCCTACTTCGACGTCAAGGACAACGACAGGGGCGTAATAGTCATACCCGCCGAGGAGGTGTCCTCCGCCGAGGGGCACATCCTGGCCATCGGGATAGACCGGGAGATCCCGCGCGGGATGGGCATACAGGAAACCATCGACGCGATACACGAGGCGGGGGGCTACGCCTTCGCCGCCCACCCGTACCGGTGGTGGTCGGGGCTCGGCGAGAAGAACACGCTGGGATACCCCTTCGACGGGGTGGAGGCGCTGAACGCGAGGTCGGTCCCGCACGCCAACTGGAAGTCCAAGAGGCTGGCGGCGAGGGTCGGGAAGCCGGTCACCGCCGGCAGCGACGCCCACTCCCCGCCGCGCATCGGGTGGGGGAGGGTGATCTTCGAGGAAGACGGGGACCTCGAGACGTGGCAGGACGTGGTGAAGGCGATCATGGACGGCCGCGCCGTGCCGCAGAGCGTCAGCCGCCAGCCGTCGGAGACCGTCAGGTACGGAATCAAGTCCATCGGGCAGTGGGTGATGAGGGGATTCCGGAAGATGTGACGCAATCTACCTTGTTCTGGACTACGCGTCTTCTCATCTCCTGTCAGCAGATACTCGAATATCCCGCTCTTCTTGGTGACGTCGGAATCCTCCATGCATCTGTCGAATTCAGCCTTCAGAACCTTGGGATCGGGATTGAACGTCGAGTGGTACCTGTTGTAGAACGCTCCCCAGTCCAATCCCTTCTTCAAAGACAAACCGAACAACTGTGTTCGGTAATTCATTCCGACTTCTGACACCTCATGCGGATCCGCTTGCATTCATTGAGGAGATTCACCTTGGCCACGGTCTCCTCCACATCGGAATCCTGTTTCCTGGAACGGAGCGTGTCCCCGAAAAGACGTTTGACATCCGAGAAGGTGCATTCGACCTTCCACCGTCTCCCGTATCCCTTCTCCCTCTTCCACTCGTCCCTTCCCACCCTCTGTATGCGGGCCATCTCCCTCCCTCTGGCCATGCTGCCGTGCGACCTTATCCTCCCCGGATGGTCTGGAATATTCTTTTTCAGTTGGGAATTCCTTATGTTTATCGCGACCTCGATGCCTTTTGCCGCATATCCGTTCCATATCGCCCTGCTGTCGCATGCGGCATCCGCCAGTACCTTTCCGACGTTGTGGCCGGCGGAGAACACGTGCTCCATCAGGCCGTCGAAACAGGTCATGTCGCCGCATCTCTTGTCCGCGGCCGCACGGAGCTTTATCCAGCCGGTCACCGGCTTCATGTTCCCATGGTACGACCTCCACCCCCCGTACCTGTTCAATGACATGCCGGTGGAATCCAAGGCCATTACGATGTCGGGACCGCAAAGCAGCCTCGCCGTCTCTCCCAATATCGTGTCCAGGAGACCCTCCGGCAATCTCCCGGAGAACTTCATGAGTGTGTCCTTGTGAGGGATGCGCTCTGCGCATCCCATCTCAAGGACACCATAGAACGAGGGGAGGGACTTCACCAGATCCCCGTAGGGTACATCAAGGAACTCCTTCAGTACCGACAGGCCCGCCTTCCACCTGTCGTTGAAGATCCTGTTGCTGTATTTGGATGAAAAATCCGGGAATTCCGGATGATCGAGGACCTTCATCACCGTCTTGACCACCGCGGCGAGGAAATCCTTCTCGTTCGCATTCGAATCCGTCAAATACCAGTCAGTTGATTCTGCATCCGCCGACACGGCCCACCCTCGAGTCAGCCGTTTCGGCCGCCTGTCTCTTCGTTTGTGTCACGTTGGGGAGACAGGTGCACCTCATCACGGCATTTTTTTCAGGAAAGCTGATGCGTTAAATTTTTTTAATACTTGATATATATTGAACAGCTTTTCTGTTCAATTATAATCAAGTATTAACTTCATAAGAGCAAAGAATCGAACCTGAAATGCGCTCAAACAAAAGAGAAATGATTAATCAGAATAGGGTTTCCTCAAAGCCTAATATACAGATAGGAGCTATCATCCAATTAAGATTGGAGGCAATCTTTTGGACAAGAAAGTATACATTACATTGGTTGCTGTCGCGGCCGTAATCGCAGCATCGGCCGCCGTGTTGATAGCCGCTGGCAACGACGACAGCAGAGATGATGACGGGACATATCTCGAATTCGATGATTCTCTCGGAACCCATTTCGTTCTGAACGAGCCTTTGAAGAAGGTCGTTGTCCTCAACAGGCAGACCGCCATGGCGTTCACCATTCTGGGAGCCGAAAATGTTGTTGTGGCCACCGGGGACACGACAGTTAAGAACGAACCGTATCTGACAGCATACGCGAGCCTGCCCGACGTAGGGAAGACCGGGAGTCCCAACTACGAGAAGATCATCGATCTCGAGCCGGATGCTGTGTTCTGCTACACGAACCGCGCGATGGATCTTGAGGACAAAGTCGGCGGTGCAGGCATCAAGGTCATCAGGATAGACAACTACCAGCCAGAGAAGTACGATGAGGAGATGCTGCTTCTCGGAAAGATCCTCGGAAAGGAGGACCGCGCCAAGGAGTTCGTGAATTATGAGGACAGCCTCATGAAGAGCGTCTCCGATGTTGTGGACAAGCTCTCCGACTCGGAGAAGCAGAGTGTCCTCGCGCTGTCCGTGGGATTCATAAACAGCTCCGGCGGATACCGCATCTTCCCCTGCTATTCGACCGATGGGACCCAGGGCGTGGGAGAGGGCTATTCTTCGATTCTTGCCGGCGGAAAGGATGCGTCGCCCGACATCAAATACGACAAGACGCAGGCCAGCACGACGGTCATGGTGAATCAGGAGTATGTCCTGGATACATGCAAGCCCGATGTGATAACCCTGCACGGCACCTGGCTCGGCGGATACAACTGTACCGACATCAACGATTACAAGACGGTCATGGACAACATCTACAAGGTCTCGACCATCGGCGAGACCCCCGCCGGGACCAACAAGAATGTCTACATATTCCACACCGACATGCTCGGGGCCGCTCTCCGCCCTATCGGAATCACGCAGCTTGCCAGCTATCTCCATCCCGACCTGTTCGCCGGCGTTGACACCACGAAGATCGCAGAGGACTTCTTCACCGCTTGGCTCGGATGCGAGTTCAAAGGCATATGGTGGTACGCAGCAGAATAAACATGTTATTGAACGGAAGGGTGACGGCAGGGGCTGCCGTCACCCTGTTAGCATTGGTTTTCGTTCTGATCTTCATCATCGGGCTCAATATCGGGTCCGCCGACCTTGACGTGGTGCAATTGATAATCCGGACCGTCACGGGGGACACGGATTCCCATTACAGGTTCAAAATGTACATCCTGACGGAGATTCGTCTTTCCAGGCTCGTGCTCTGCATGCTCACTGCCGTGGCCCTGGGGCTGAGCGGCTGCATCATGCAGAACCTGCTCCGCAACCCTCTGGCATCGCCGTATACGCTGGGGGTTTCCAGCGGAGCATCATTCGGCGCCGCCCTTGCCATGGTCCTGGGATACAGCTTTTTCGGTGCTAACCTCATGTTCACCGGGTATACCGCTGTGGCCTTCTTCGCATTCCTTTTCGGCTGCCTGTCCCTCGGCGTGGTGTACGGGGTGTCCAAGCTATGCAACAACAGCATCACCGTATTGATCCTGACGGGAACGGCGATAGGAAGCCTGTTCTCGGCCGGGCTGTCAATCCTGAAATACATATCCAACGCAGAAGCCCTCAAAGACCTGGAAACATGGCTGATGGGCGGGTTCTGGGGCGCCAATTGGGACGCGATAGGGATCGTCATACCGTTCATCATCCTGGGTTTCATCATCGTTTTCAAATGCGCGTGGGACTTCAACGCGCTGAATGCCGGCGAAGACGTTGCCGCCACCCTCGGAGTGAACGTGAAACGCCTGAAGACGGCATCTCTCATCACGGTGACGCTCATCTCATCGATATGCATAGCGTTCAGCGGGGTCATAGGGTTCGTCGGCCTTGTAGCGCCCCATATGGCCCGCAGCCTGGTCGGTGTGGACAACAGATACCTCATTCCGGCATCCGGGCTCATAGGCGGCATCATGCTGCTGGCATCCGACATAATAGCTAGGACGGTGATGTCACCCGAAGAGATACCGGTGGGGATAATAACGTCGATAATCGGCGTCCCGTTCTTCATCTTCATACTCACGAAGAAGAAAAAACAGCTGTGGAGGGACTGATCTGGAACTGGACATCAGGAACATAGTGTTCTCCTATGGTTCCGGCCCTGTGCTCAGGGATGTTTCCGCTGCAGCGGAAAGCGGCGAAGTGACCGCGATCGCAGGCCCGAACGGGGTCGGGAAGACCACGCTGCTGCGCTGTTTGGCCCACCTCTCCAAGCCGGATTCGGGCGAGGTCATGTTCGGCGGCGTGAACCTGCTCGAGCGCAGCGTCAAAGAGATGGCCAGGATCCAGGCCTATGTTCCTCAGAGCACCACGCTTTCGTTCCCCCTCACAGTGGAAGAGTTCGTGTCCCTGGGCAGGCGCCCGTATATCGATTGGAACCTGAAGGAGGAGGACAAGGAGATCATAGACAGGTGCATGAAGTACATGGATGTCGGATGCTTCGCAGACAGCCTTCTCGATGAGCTCAGCGGAGGCCAGAGGCAGAAGGTCGCCCTTACGCGCGCTTTGGTCCAGGAGCCTAAGATCCTGCTGCTCGACGAACCCACATCCGCACTGGACGTGAAAAATCAACTGGAGGTCATGAGGACCCTGCGCAATATAGCCCGTGAGCAGAACTGCGTGGTCTTGGCGGTCATGCACGATCTTTCCTTGATAGAACGCTTCGCAGACAGCACCATCCTGCTCAGCGGAGGCAGGGTGATCGCTTCCGGACCGACAGAAGAGACTCTCGTTCCCGAGAACATCATGGAAGCATACGGCGTGAACGCGATCGTCCTTGACACGGACAAAGGGAAGGTAATCGTTCCATATGAGGGATAAAGCGATGAATTACGGAACGAAGATGCCGGATTTCGGCAGCATATGGAGGACTATGCAGAAAAACACGGACGGCACGGAGAATGCAAGGAATCTCAACGATGATGCCGAGCGTGATTTCTGGAGAGGCTTCATGAGGGGGCAGAGCATGCTGGGGGCCGATGATTACAGCCGCCAGGTGATGAGTGAAGTATGCTCCATACTGGGCGAGAGACGGTATGGGTCAATACTCGAGATCGGACCTGGATGGGGCAATTACACGTTCGACCTGGCAGAGCACTGCGATGCCCTCACATGCGTCGACATATCCCCCGACGTTCTGAAGTACATCAGAACAGAGGGAAAGGCACAGGGCCTGTCCATCAGCACGGTCAACAGGAAATGGGAAGACTACGACGGGGAACAGTCCGATGTGGTGTTCGGGTTCAATTGCTTCTACCGCATGAAGGATATCGAATCGTGTCTGTCCAAGATAAACGCGAAAGGCAGGCTGCTCCGCATAATCGGCATGACGAGCGGGCCAGAACAGGAGTTCCTGATCGATTTCGAGGAGGAGCTCGGGCTGCCCGTGAGGTATAACAGACTGGACTACATCGTGCTCCTGAATATCCTGTACCAGCTCGGGATCGACTGCAACGTGAGGATCGTGGATCTGAAGAAGGAATATGTATTCCCTTCGACAGATGCCGCGGCGAGGAAATTCGCCGGCCGTATCATGACGCCGAACTACGATATCGAATGCCTGAAGAAGATCATGAGGCGCTATTTACGCAAAGGCGAGGACGGAATGCTTCACTACACGCACCGTTTCAAGGGCGCGGTCATTTATTGGTAAGATGCGGCAGCACGCCTCGTATTCCTCTGCGCCCGTTCGTAGACGGTGTATTGCGGCCACCCCCAGCCCTTCAGATTCCTGGCGCTGATGATCCGCGCCAGGATGCAGACGGTGGTCTCGAAGAGCGGGCTGAAAGACCTGACGGTGGACAACGTCCTCTTCGCGGCCGCGACGTACAAGGTCATCGGCGGCGGCCTGAGGGTGCACACCGAGAAGACCAAGCTCGTCAGGGAGATGCTGGACCTGTTCGGGGTCAAAGACCCTGAACAGCTCCCGCTGCCCGGTCAGACGTGATGTAGTACCATTCCGGGAATTTCGGCCTAAAGGATGCAAGTTTACAAGGAATTGTGAGCCTTTGGATTATTCTCTGAAGGCTGCAAACCGTCGTTACTGATATTTGTCAATCGAATGAGTCGCTATGACTCCGTATCAGTCGGTATTATCAAATACGCTGCATCGAATTGCGTTTTAGGAGACAACTGTAAAACCAACCACAAACTGGGTGTCGTCTCGATTCGAATAGTATTCGGGTGGGGGAATACCATGAACAAGTTAGTTGCACTCGTCAGCGTAATCCTTGTGATTACCGCATCGACCGTCGGTATTGTCCTTTACATGAACGGTCACAGCTCTGATAACGACATAATCACCGTAACGGACATGCTCGGTGAGAATGTGGAGGTCAAAAAGAACCCCGAACACGTCGCCTGTGTATCGAGGACCACTTACGATTTATTGATCGCATTCGGTCTTGGTGACCGTATCGATGGGGCATATGCTCCTTTATTTGATAATGACTGGACTTCAATCTTGTATCCGGATTCATCAAAGCACCATAGATATGGATATGAGCCGAGTCACGAGCTTCTCCTTCAACGCAATGTAGATCTGGTCTTCTGTCCGGAGAAATACATAACAGATGGTATGAAAGAACACGGAATAGTAGCACTCAATGTAAGTCTGTACGGCAATCCGAAGTTCGAATCGTATGTGTTCTTTTTAGCGGATTTCGCGAAGACCCTGTGGCCGGACGTGGAAGGTGTTGCAGAGAAGGTGGATGCGTGGAAGGCAGAATTCCAAATAATCATCGATGAAGTCAAAGACGCTCTGAAAACCAAAGGCTATTCTGAGAAAATGGTATATTATGTTCGCGGAGACAAGAACAGAGGTATCAATTACACCGATACCGGAAAATCGTTCAATGAATACATTTTCGAGCTTCTTGGCACCAAATTCCTAGGCAATACTCTAGGAAAAAGCCAACCGTCGACAGAGGCCATATTGGAAGCGGACCCTCAGATCATAGTGATGGGTGGAATCTATCAGCATACTTTGAAAAACACTCTTACGACAGATGCTATTTGGGAGAACGTGTCGGCAGTGAAGACCAATTCGATATACAATATAGGAATCGGATTCTCTCCGATGGAACAGATGGGCGCATTCTCTCCGGCATTCCTGGCGGATATGGCGAACAAGCTGTACCCCGATGATTTCCATTATGATACGACAACGATGCTGAAAGGGCTCTGTCAGAATTACTTTGGAATAACCCTGACGGATCAGCAGGCCAATTACATGTTGAACGGGCTCGGACCTGACGGAAATCCGATGGCATGAGCGTTGAGAACAGTAGAGCAGGAATCTACACAGCCATATCTGTGATTGTGTTCATAGCCGTCTTCATATTGGCATTGGCCATCGGTAGATATTCTCTTACGATTCAGGATGTGATGGATTTCTTTACCGGAAATCTCCCACATTCTTCGAATCAGTACAAGGTCATCCATGATCTTCGTCTACCACGTACGATAATCGCCGCTTTGGTCGGAATCGGGTTAAGTCTTTCAGGATTGCTGTACCAGGAAACATTCCAAAACAAGCTGGTGTCTCCGGATTTCCTGGGAGTTACCAGCGGAGCCAGTGTCGGTGCGGCGATGGCCATCCTGACAGGGCTGACGTCTTTTGAGATCAGTGTTTTCGCATTTGTCACAGGGATTATTGCTGTTGGGACAACGCTCACTCTGTCAAGGGCATTTCAGAACAGATCGCCGACGATCCTCCTGCTATCAGGTATAATCGTCGGGGGGTTGATGAGCGCCATCCTCTCGATTATCAAGTATATGGCAGATCCCGAATCCACTTTGTCGTCAATAACCTTCTGGCTCATGGGTTCCTGTGAGCACAGTACGATGGAGGATGTCGCCGTTCTATTCCCTATAGTGATGATCTGTACGACAATTTTGATAACCATCAGATGGAGGATGAATCTTGTAGCTCTCGGAAGAGAGGAGGCACAGACGAAAGGTCTCAATTACAATTTCTATCGCAATATCATCATCGTTATGGCCACGTTGATGACGGCAAGCTCCGTTGCCATTGTCGGTACAGTCGGATGGATCGGATTGGTCATCCCTCACATGACAAGGTTATTGGTAGGGCGCAACACTGCAAATACGATTCCGCTCACGGTGGCCTTCGGTGCGGTGTTCATGATTATTGTCGACGTCTTGTCAAGGACCTTTACGGATTCGGAAATCCCGTTGTCAGCAATTACCGGATTGTTCGGGACGGTGATCTTCATCATTATCATCTATTTCAGGAGGAGGAGCATACTTGAAAGCGATAGAGCTGCATGATATCAGATTCTCCTACGGAAAGAACAAACCGATGGTCCTCTCCGGAATAGGTATGGAGTACGATGAAGGAACGGTCAATGCCCTCATAGGGCTGAACGGATGCGGCAAGACAACCTTGATAAAGATTCTTGCTGGATTGGGAAAACCGAACTGTGGGACTGTATCGTATTATGGCAAAGACCTCAACAACCTCTCATACGACGATCGTTCCAAGATGTTCTCATACGTTCAGCAGAACAACAATCCACTGAGTGATTACAAGGTCAGGGAATACATCCTATTCGGCACCGCCAATAGGCTGGATGTATTCGAGAACCCTGGCAAAGAGGAAATCGACATCGCTGAACGGCAAATGGAACGTTTCGGGATCGATCATCTTAGAGATATTAGGTTGGGAGAGCTCAGCGGCGGGGAACGTCAGATTGTCTCCATCTGCTCATCCATGGCACAAGATACAAAGGTCGTCATCCTTGATGAACCGTGTTCGGCATTGGATATCGTCAACCAGGACAAAGTACTCTCGATACTGAGATCGATAGCCGAAGAGGATGGTAAAACGATCATACTGTCCACCCATAATCCGAATCACGCTCTGTATTTGGACTCGAATGTGTACCTACTAAAGGATGGCAAAATAATAGATTCGGGATGTTCCAGAGATGTCATAGTGCCAGATAGATTGAGAACAATATATGGAGATAGAATCTGTTACAGCAGCGATCTTCCTTACAGAGAGATATCGTTCTATAAAAGGACAACATGATGAATCGGAGGTCGACCATGTCGGGGACGGGGAATAGCTCGTTGCAGAAATCTAAACTCATCGTTGAAAAATATCATCCGGGAGTGAGATTGCTGGTTTCCGGTGAAGAATCCTTCGTGTTTACCGATGATGTGAGTGTCTACAAGATATCCCACAACGATTGCTCGTATTACGAACCTAAATCTGCGGAACGAACTCGAGTTATAGACATATCGCCATGTACAATGGGATGAACATGATATTTCCGTCCTTCTTCAGGTCCTTCGAATACAAGATGTAGGGCTGGCCCAGTGTCCTCGAATGTCTTTCCATCAGATAATCCAACGAGGAATGGCTGCTGTATCCGCTCGATTTCACCTCGACGGGATCGATCTTCTTCCCATGTCTGACAAGGAAATCGACCTCGTAACGATTCTTTCCTTCGTCCTTGTAGAACGCATGGAAGAACAGCCTATGCCCGTTGGACCTCAATGCCTGTGCGACGATGTTCTCCATGAACATGCCCTCGTTCATGTGCATCTTGTCGTTCAGGATGGAGTTGTACACATCATGCTCTATGGTCTCGTTCTCATTGATGACCAGACTCACCAAAAGGCCCGTATCCCCCATATATAGTTTGACGGAGGACAGATCCGTGTTAAGATTGAGACCAACACCGGGGACGGTCGAATTATAGCATGCGTTCGCAATCATCGAATCCTCCAGCCAGTACAGGGGTTCGTCATAATTCGCCATGCGCCCATTCTTGTCTATCTCCGACATTATCACCCTCTTATCATGTCTGGAAAGCTCTGACGGAATGGATTCGAACAGCTTCATGGTCCTAAGTTTGTTCTTTTTCGACTTCTTGGAGATATCCTCGCGATAGAGGCCCAAAATCATCCTTTTGATCTCTTCCACCTTCCCGAAATCGTAGGTCCGGGCGTATGTATTCACGGCCATGGGCATCCCTCCGACTATCATATACTTCCTGAACTGATCCATTACCGATCTGTGGAGGTCCGTACCGAGAGGGACCCTTTTCTCGTAATGGTCCCTGATCGTCGGAACCGTTGTCTCGTCCCCCAATGCCCAACAGAATTCCTCGAAATCCATGGGATACATCTGGATTTTCTCCTCTTCGGAGGGGATTACGATATCCTTGACGTTCTCATGTATGGATATCAGCGAACCGGTCTCGATGTAATCGTACCTGCCGTCCTCCACAAGGAACTTGATGGCCTCTCTGGCACGGGGGAATTTCTGGACCTCGTCGAATACTATCAGGGATCTGCGCTCGAATAATCTGACACGCATGAGACTCGATAATTTCTGAAGGACCAGTGGAATGTCGCTTAGGTCTTCGAAGATGGACTTGACCGCCTTCCCCGCCTTCCCGAAGTTGATCAGCACATACGAATCGTACTCGTTCCTGCCGAATTCCTCGACGATGAAACTCTTACCGACGCGCCTTGCCCCTTCGATGAGCAATGCGGTGCGGCCGTCACTCTCCCTCTTCCATTCGAGGAGTCTCGAATAGATCTTCCTTCTCATCGCCATGCCTCTATATTGACACTATCCTTAAAAAGTTTAATGTTAAAATTCTACTGTATCCTTAAAATATTAATCATTTAATTTATACTGTATCCTTAATAATTTAAACGGTAAGATTGATTCATACCTCATATTCAAGGACAGGATGGGGAGTAAACAGAAAGAGTTACAGCCTGACCTCGCCGGTTGAGTAATTGTTTTTGGCTGAAGGCGGTGGACCGACGAAAAAGAAATGTGTACCCGGCGCTTATGCGATGTTGTGAAGCGGACTCATTTCGCGACCGAAGCAAACCTCTCGTGGCCATGTGCGCGCACATCCTGACGGGCAGCAATTCCATGAGCAGATGCTCCGATTGGCTGAAGAACGAGGACGTGAGGGAGGGGTCAGACCTTGATTCGGGGCCATCTCAGAGAACGATCGACCGTGCGATATCGCTGATAGGCAATCACGGCGAGGAGATCATCGTAAAGCTGTGGGAAGGCCTCGATGCGAGATACCACTTCGACAATACGGACGCGAACACCGACGGTTTCGCAGTGGTGGTCAACGGCTCGGAAGCTGAGTTGGATGCGGTCGGATATCCCAGGGACCTCAAGGACCAGAGCGGGAAGCAGGTGGGGTTCCTGACCGCCGAGTTGCAGAAGTCGAAGATGACGTTCTTCGTGAGGGCATACAAAGGGAACACACCGCCAAGTGGCGAAGGGCGGGGAAGCGCCGTGCGGAAGAAAATAGAAAGGAGAAGCCCCCGGAGGCTCCAGCCAAGGAGGCGGAGCCCTCCGATGCGTGCATGGAGTACTGACCGTCCGCTATTACGTTCTGGATCCGCATCCTGCGAATCACCGCGGCGCTTGCGGGATTCGGTGTTTCAGCCGCCCGCGAGGCGATTTCTCTCTGTATCTGTTCCGATGACGCGGCGAGGCTAAAATGTTATAATCGGCGCACGGACATTCTATTGAGGGCATATGTTTTTTGTCTTGAACTTCTCTAAGCATTCATATCAAACCCGACATAGTAGAACAGACCTGCCGAGGCCACGGAGAGATTTGATTCATGAGACCTAAAGAGAAGTTCGCGATCACAGAGCCCGCGAAGTGCACCAGGATGTCGGAGGAGGAGACGGAGTACGACGGGGGTTCTGGAACTTCGTCGCATCGGTAGCGCTGACCGCAGTCGGTATCGGGTGCGACATAATGGCAGAAAAGACAGGAAAAAGCAGTTGGAAACTAGCATCCAATGCATGCACCGGCGCAGGCATTGCCTTGAGTTTTGGGACCATGGGCATTAGCGCTTTTGCTGCGAGATCTGCCAGCAGAGTGCTTTCTAGAAAAGCGACAAAAATTCTGACAGGAATGAACTATAATGAGAGGTCACAAAGTGTCTTGAGAAATCAGATTGATGTAAATCACGGGCTTACCGTGTTTTCTGCTCTGCTGAATACTCCGGACTATGTTAAGCGCATAGTGACGCGTTGATGTGAAGATGTTCTACACAAACGTTTTGAAAGGAGCATTCGCAGTCCTTTCGATAGCAGCAGTAGCGACGCTGATGATCTACGGATACTCCCCAAACCTTCGGATTTTCTAGGATACGTTCATGAACTCGTCTTCGGCAGCTTGCAGACATAGTCCCTGCGCTCCATGACCCTGCCTGTCGAGATATCGGCTATGCCGAACGCCGAGAAGATCTGACGGTTCGTCTTCGAGATGTGCGTGAGCTTCCAGTTCCCGGTATTGCCTACGGCCATGATGCTGTTCAGGGAACGGATGACCTCCCTGACGGTCATCCTGTGGACCTTGTCGTCCTTCCTCTTGGATAACGGGAGGGAATCGCGGTACATGCGCAGGCTCCTGCGTATGTAGATTATCATCATGAGCGCTACGAATCTCACGAAGAATCTGCCTCTGGCCCTGTCTGCATCCGGTGTCCTGATCCTCTTGCCGTCCAGGTCATTCTTGTACGCATCGTATGCCTCCTCGACCTGGTTCCGGAGTTCGTATGCCGCCACCGCGGCATCCCATTCCGTTCCCTCGGGGGTTATGAGGATGTATATCCCCGCGCGGTTGTTGCTGAACGAGACCGAGTTCCAGTTGATCTCCACGGCGGTCTTCCCCTCATCGTCCCGGCCCAATGTCAGCGCGCCTGCCAGATCCTTCCTCTTCTGGAGTTCCTTGCACGCTTCGCCGTACTTCAGACCCTCCAGTTTCGTCCTCATTGCATGGATATCGGACATGAAGGAGTTGGTTATCTGTACCTCCGCATCGGGATTGTATATCACATGTGCGGAACAGCGGACCGCGGATTCCCGACCGCTGTCCTTCTCTGTCGCATATATGTATTCGTCACAGTCCTCCTTCGAATTCTTCGGCACGACCCCTATCGGCACCGTGACATGGCCGTACCTGTTACCATCCAGCATATCCTGGTTGCGGGGATCCTTCACCAAGGGATAGCTGTCAGTCAATACCGCCTTCAATGCCTTCGAGTCGATGTTCGATGGCGTTACGAAACCGACCCCGCCGTCCAGGAGATACTTCACATTGGCCGCGGATTCGAATCCGCGGTCGAATAACGCATCCCCGCTGAGTCCCTTCTCCTTCAGCGTATCCACGACCACCTTCAGAGTGGTGATGTCCGCCACCGAACCGGGCAGCATCTGGAACCCCATCGGTATCCCTTCGGAATCGGTCACCAGCAGCCAGTTCACCTGTCTCAGTCTCTCGTGGTCGCGGTTGTATCCCCATTCCGCCCATCCGTCCAGATTGCCGTAGGTGGACTCCGAGGTTATATCTATGGCATATGTGCCCCCCTTCTGCCTCTCATAGCGCTTGTCGAAGAAGGTGTCCATGGAGACCATGGACATGCCTATGTCCTTGGTCATCTCGGACAGCACCGCGGGGGACAGCTCCCCGCGGAGCTGCAGGAAACTGGATATCACAGATTCCTCCATGGTTATGCGGATCTCGTCCATCACGGAAGGTTCCAGCACCTGGGCCATCGCCGTGGCCAGTATCTTTTTTCTCAGGTCCGGGAAGGATGCGTTCAGATCATCCTCTATGTGTAGCGAACGCTGCACCGCATCCAGGAACACCACCGAACCGTAGCGGAGGGCATAGGTCTCGCCGTCATCGGATTTGCACACATCCGCCGAAGAAGGTGCCTTCACCTTCTTCGGGATTATCTTTCCGGTCTCCGGATCCACCACTCCGAGATATTCGTTGGTGGAAACCGGGTTCTTTTTGCCCGGAACTCTGCGAGAGGTGCTCCGATATGCGTATGTTTTCCCGTCCTTCTGTTGATAATAGATGGCCATGTATCCTATATATCTTGCTACATATATAATAGTAGCGCCTGCATACTGGCTCACAGAAAATTGTAGCAGAAAATCAGGATTTCAGAACGTAGTCAGAAATTCCGAAGGTTTGGGATACTCCTAGTCCGATTGGTTTCCAGCGCATCTTTCGATGCTGTTTTTCGCGGTATTGGGCATCGCATACGGCCTTGTGACATACCACTATGACAGGCTTCCGTTTAGTTCGACCAAGATCTACGAAAACGCAGACGATGACGAAATCGAGGTTAGGTTTACACAATACTATCTCGGATGGGATCCTCTCCGCATAAGATCGAAGAATCGGGTGATCGCAAAAATCCAGAAGGGGGATGCAGTCAAACTGCACAGAACGCCGTTGACGGTTTATGTGGACGACGGAGAGAAGCTTACCATAACGCCAACCGAAAATGCATCGTGGATATACATATGGGCAAATGACCAAGAGCCGCAGACGATAAAGTATCAAATGGGGGGGGGGCCAGGAGAACTACCTGATGAATCCCTGGCGAAAGGCAATTGGTCGGTGAGGAGAGAACAGATCAAATCGATAACCGTCACAGGAATCCTGGCGCTAGTGCCCGCGACGCTATTCCTGGTATGTCTGATTCTGCGGGATTTCTGAAAATACGTATCCGGATCATTTCCTGAGTTGTTCTGATTGGCATCTATGAGAGATTCGCAACTGATGCAACCATGCCGATGTGAGCTGTTTTCAAACGATTTCTTACCGATCCCTGATGGGATCGCCGTTATTCTACTGAGTCCCCCAACGCACGCAGGAGGTTGGCCAATCCCGCGTCCGTCGTGTCCTCCACGGGGGCGGAGAGGACTTTGTGCAGGACCAGGCGCTTGCCGTCCTCCACGGTCAGTCTGGGCATGCCCGGAGCATCGCAGCCAAGACGTATGCTTTTTTTCGTACCGAACCCACCAATCCAGCATTTATACCGAATCCGATACAATCAAATAGACCTGTTGAGGTCGCGGAGACTCGATTCATGAAACCTAAAGAGAATTTCGGGATTGCGGAGCCCGCGAAGTGCACTAGGATGTCGGAGGAGGAGACGGAGTACGACGGGGGATTTTTCCATCTGAGCATTTCATTGGCCTTATCCGCGGTTTCTGTGGGATGTGATTTTGCCGTATCTACGGGTTGGGTAAAAGGAAAATGGGCAAAGAGAATGAATGCTGTTTCTTATGCATGCACAGTAGGTGCTGCAATAACGTCGTTCGGTGGAACCACGGCTCTCGCATGCGAATCTAAGACCGTAGCGAAACATCTGATTGGCAAGAGAACGACCGACATAGCAAAAGGTGCGGGACAGTCTCTCACCAGCATGTTCGCAGTACCGTATGAGACGGGTGTTATCGCATCGGGGTCTCACGATTACGGTATCGGCGGCGCAACAGGTATCGCGATTTCTAGGCTGTTGTTTTAAGAATAAGGGCACAACGTGCCCATCCCGCATCTAAACCGATAGGTATGAAAAAAACCGCTTGGATTTATATAATCTACGGATTCGCGTGTTCCGTTATTGCAATCATATACGCGCATCTTATTGGTCCAATGCCCTCGGTGGGCCTTGTCACCGTGTTGGCACTATTCCTATTAGGTTCGGGCATAAAACACCTGATTAAAGATGAGAATGAAGAAAATCTTACCCGGGAAGCCATCACGACCATGGCTGCATTATCTCCTGGTCTTGTCAACATTACAAAGATTTACAGGAAAGACGGAGAATCAATTCAGCTGGCAATCGGCATAATCATGCTGTCCGCGTTTTTGGTCAGCATCGGGTTCTTCGGATCCTTGCTGATGACCGACATAGCGAAGTCCATAGAGCCCGGATTCGGATTGCTCCTGATTGCCCTAGGTATTTTAACCATATTGTTCGACTATGATATCTCTTTAACATTTGCAAACAGATATTGTGACGGCCTTGATTTACCGTACGGTGGGGGAAAGTTTGAAATAGAATGTGATGACACACAGCATGATGCCGTTAAATCGTTTGTGTTCTATATCGCGATATCGTCGGTTGCTGTCGCAATATATATGATTTCGAGACTGGTTTAAGAATCTTCGAATAGGCTCAAGGCCACAGAGGATAATCTGATGAAACCGAAGGATAGGTCCGTGATCGCGGAGCCCGCGAAATGCACCAGGATGTCGGAGGAGGAGACGGAGTACGACGGAGGATGGTTCTGGTCCGCCGCCGTTGCAGCCGTTGGAATAGGTATGACCGTCATAGGTTATGCTACAAAAAACAAGAAATTGCAGGCCGCAGGCGATGTGATAACTGTAATAGGTATTGTTTCTAGCGGAATTGGTATGGGTGTTGCAGTCAGCAGGCTTGCAACTTCAACAGCAACCGCCGTAATGGACACTGCTGGAAAAGATCTGGCTGTCGAAGCATCTCTTGGTGCCATATCCAATACGACCGGTTTCTGTTCCATGCTAGGTGGATGCAGGAACAGGAAATGATTCGATGGATGCCGAGCAGAAACGTATGCTTTGGAAGATTTGCGCGGCATTGATTGTAGCGCCCACAGTACCGATTCTGCTCTTGTTTTCAGGAGACATGATCCTGGCGTATTGGTGTTGCGCGTCCTTATGCGCAATGGTCTTGCTCGGCATCCTAACCGATCTTCTGATCAGAATCCACAGGATCGAATGGGCCGCCAAACCGAACTGGGAGGCGTCCGTTGTACCGATTGAAAACGAGCTCATGTACTGCTGGGGCGCGGGATTCGTCATCTCGTTCGTTTGCACCTTGATTGCGTCTTGTACGTACCGAACGCATCACCCCATTAGCAGTTCCTTTCGTTTCAGCCTCGTGGTCGAAAGGGTTGGCGCCTGCGCCCCCCCGATTGGCTGAATGCCTCAAGTCAGATTCAGGGAGTCCAACACCTTCCTGACGGCCCCGGCGCTTTCGGACAGGCTGACGGCCTCCCCCGGGTCGAGAGCGGGCACGGAAGTGTCCCTCACACCGTCCGAACCGACGCTGCAGGGGAGGGAAACGCACACGTCGCCCACGCCTTCCAGGTTCAGTATGGAGGACACGGAGACGTACGCCCCCGCATCCTCAACCATCTTCTCAATCAGAGTGGCTACGGACATGGCTACCGCGTAGAACGTGGACCCCTTCCTTCTGATGACATCGGCCCCTCCCCCTCTCACCGCGTCCATGAGGGCCTCCCCGTCGAACGGGACGCCTTTTTCGAGGTACATCTCCCTGAGGTCTCTGCCCCCCACGGTGGCCGAGTCCCACACGGCGAAGGAGGAATCGCCGTGCTCCCCCAGAACCCAGACGTTCACGTCCCTGGGGTCGACGGACAGGTCGGACGCGACGGCGTTCTTCAGCCGGGAACAGTCAAGCATGGTCCCAGAACCCACAACCCTGTTCCGCGGTAGCCCGGAAAGGCGTATCCACGCGTAGGTCAGGACGTCCACGGGGTTGCTGACGATGACGTAAACGGCGTCCGGCGCCCTCGGGACTATCTGGGCCATTATGTCCCTCATTATGCGGACGTTGACGTCGGCCAGTTCCAGCCTCGTCTGCCCCGGTTTCCTGGCCGCGCCCCCGGCCACGACGACGAAGTCGGAACCCTCGGCGTCGCCGTAATCCCCGGAACGGACCTTCACAGGGGGGCAGAAATCGGCGCAGTGCGCCAGGTCCATCGCCTCCCCCTCGGCTTTGTCCTTGGCTACGTCTATCAGCAGGATCTCGCCGGCGATTCCCTTGTGCATCACCGAAAACCCGATGGTGGCGCCCACGTTGCCGGCGCCTATTATGGTGATTTTCGCTTTTTTGGCCATTTTACCACGGAAAAGCATACGACGGGACGTTTAAAAAAGTGATTTATGCAACTGCCGATACAGATGGCAGGTCGTAGCAATCTCGACACAGGCCGCTTCTCAAACCGTGGCCACTCTCTTGGAGAACAGCATGTATACCAGCACTGGTGATCCGATCAGAGCGGTTATGGCCCCTACGGGAAGCATCACCGGAGACAGTATCGTTTTCGCGACGATGTCCGCCAGCAGCAGTATCATTCCGCCGATCATGGCCGATGTTGGTATGAGCCAACGAAGGCCATTCCCCACTATCCTCCTGCTGATCTGCGGCGCCAAGATGCATATGAATCCAATGGGCCCGGCGAAAGCGATCACGACGGCGGTCACCAAGCAGGTGAGCTTCACGGACATCTCGTCGGCGTGATTTCCGCGCCCTGTTCCGATTCCCTGATCCTTGCAATCAGACAGACGGAGGCGAATACGGCCGCGCACGCCACGAAGGCGAAGCCCACCGTCCCCACATAGTCCACCGAGACAGAATCCGCCACCGCTCCGCCGACGATTGAGCCCATGGCGATCCCCACGTTGAATATCCCCGAGAACATCGACATGGCTACCGCCGTCGCGTCCTGCGGGGACGCGCGCAGCAGCTCGTTCTGCACCGCGACGGTGAAGGCGGTGTGGCACATCCCCATCGCCGCGCAAACGGCGAGGAGCAGGGCGATCCACGGCGATACGTGCAGCAGCGCGAGCATGCACAGCCCGGAGGTCGATATGCTCATGGCCATGAACGCGAAGCGGGCGCGGTCGTAGGTCCGCGAGAACAGCGTGCTCCCGGCGATCCCCGCCAGCCCGAGCACCGTCAGCACCACGGTCACCGTCGACTCCGACGCGTCCGCGGTCTGCAGCAGGAAGGGCTCGATGTAGCTGTACATCGTGAAGTACCCCGTCACGTATGCAGCGATGGTGATGTATATTCCAGCGATGACGCGGTTGCGGAACAGACCGGGGAGCCTCCTCGCGGTGAACGTGCCGGGATTCTCCAGCCTCGGGAACACTGCCGCGAGCAGGAGGAGCACGAGGACGGAGATCGCGGCTATGACCACGAACGCCGTCCTCCATCCGAAGGCGATGCCGACCATCCTGCCGAGCGGCAGGCCGACGATCATCGCCACCGACGTTCCCGCGGCGATGGTGCCCAGGGCGACCTTCGCGTAGCCGGGCTCCACCACCCTCGCCGCCATGGGCGCGGCGATGGACCAGAATATCGAGTGGGCGACGGCCACGCCGAGGCGGGAGGCCATGAGCATCCAGTACGAATTCGACACGCCGGACAGGAGCTGGAAGAACGCGAACAGCGCGACGCACGCCAGGAGCATGCGCTTGTACTCCGTCTTCCGCAGGAGCAGCATGAGCGGGAGGGAGAGGACCGCGACGGCCCATGCGTAGACGGAGACGATCATGCCCGCCCCAGACTCCGCAATGCCGAAGTCGCCCGCGATGCCGGTGAGCAGGCCGATGGGCATGAACTCCGACATGTTGAAGACGAATACGCTGAGAGTCAGCCCGATCAGCGGGAGCCATTGCCTGCGTTTCATGCCGATCACGGACCGAGTTACCTGCAGATGGTATTTGGCAGTATTGCTCGGGACGTGCACCGGGCACGCCTCCCACGTGCGGCGGGGCGCGGTCCCCCGCGACCGGCCGTTGTGCGGCTCGCTGTCGCGAATGACGGTAAAAAGGCGAAGGGCGGCACGCCGGCGGGGGTGGCTAGGGCGCACCGTGACGCGGCCTGCGCGGGAGCGCCATTCGGGGAAGTTTCAGCCGGCGAGGACGTCGCTCATCTCGTAGACGACGCCCTTCTTCTGCCTCACGACCCACTGCGCGGCCATGACCGCGCCGCCGACGAAGACCTCCCTCGAATGGGCCTGGTGGCGGACCTCGATCCTCTCGGAGTTGCCGATGAACATGACGGTATGGTCGCCGACGATGTCCCCGCCCCTTATGGAGTGGATGCCGATCTCCTTGCCGCGCGGGCAGACGCCGCTGCGGCCGTAGACGTACTCCTTGCCGCCGAGCTCCTCGCGGACGATGTCGGCGGCGGTGAGCGCGGTGCCTGACGGGGCGTCCTTCTTCTGGTTGTGGTGGGCCTCGACGATCTCCACGTCGTAGTCGGGCCCGAGGTATCTTGCCGCGTCGCGGCAGAGCTTGAAGAACGCGCCCACACCGATGGAGTAGTTCGAGGATACCACCGCGGCCACGTTGTTCCTTGTCACGGAGTCGACGATGGCGGCCTTCTGCTCGGCGGAGAGGCCGGTGGTACCGATGATCAGGTTTACCCCTGCGGCGGCGGCGACCGGCGCGTTGGCGGCGGTGGCGGCAGCGACGGTGAAGTCAAGGAGAACCTCGGTCCCGGACTCCCTCAGTACGGGCCCGAGCTCCGCGGGATCGGAAACGGGCACATCGATCTTCCCGATGCCGGCGACTTCGCCGACGTCCTTCCCGACGTTCAAGAGGTCGAAGGCCGCGGCGACGGTGATGCCCTCGGTCGCCATTATGCGGCGGACGATCATCTGCCCCATCCTCCCGCAGGCGCCGACCAGCGCCGCCCTGACCTCGCTCATCCGCAGGCCTCCGCGGCGGCGTTCCGTGCCTTTGCGAAGCAAGAGTAATAGCAGTGCGCTTCCATGGCTCTGGAATCCGAGAAAGGGTATATAACGGGTTCCCGGGGCCCGTCCGCTCTGCCGGGGCGGCGAGCGTCATGCGCATCGCGGAGCGCACGGCCGGGAAAGAAGCGGAAGAGGGTCCGCGGCCGCCCGCGGCCGGCGGAACCGGTTTAAGCCATCAGGCCGGCGTCCTTGAGCTCGGCGGCGATCTTGTCGACCGCGCGCACGACGTCCTCGGGGACCTTGGCGCCGGTGCAGACCATCTTGCCGGAGCCGAAGAGGAGGACGACGACCTTGGGGTCGTCGAGCCTGTACACGAGGCCGGGGAACTGCTCGGGCTCGTACTCGACCTTTTCGAGGCCGAGGGTGATGGCGACGGTGTTGAGGTTGATCTCCTGGCCCAGGTCGGAGGAGGCGACGATGTTCTGCACTTCGATCTTGGGTTCGACGGTGATTTTTATGTCGGCCCTCTCGAGGTCCTTCGAGACCTTGGTGATGGCGGCCTTGACCTCGCCGTAGCTCTTCCCCCCCGTGCAGACGATCTTCCCGCTTCTGAAGAGGAGGGTGGCGGTCTTGGGTTCCTTGAGCCTGTAGACGAGCCCGGGGAACCGCTGGGGGTTGTACTCCGCTCCGTCGAGGGAGTCCTCGATTCTGTTGAGGTCGAGCTCCTGTTCCAGGGATGTGGAAGCGACGACGTTCTCAATTTTCATGTTGGCCAACTTTTCACCTTGCCTGCGCTATTTATATTCCATTTATAAAGGTTGTCTCTTGCGGCGCCCTCCCGGTGTCAGCCCCGTTTAAGTACCGGGAAGTCCCCCGCGGCTTCCGGGGATTGGAGATTCTGACATACTGGCACACATCATGTTATGTGCATGTGCCAAAACCTCATGCGGCACAGTCCGCATCGACCCAGCGGCAAGGCCGGCGCCCGTACCGCGAGGGGGGCCGGACGCCCGGCCGATAATCTGGAGTCGGGGGAGGGAATCGAACCCCCATATGCGGATCTGCAGTCCGCCACATAGCCACTGTGTTACCCCGACGGCTATCCTGGATATTTGGGATGTGTATAAAACGCTTTGGCAAGCCCGCGGGGCCCGGGGCCGTCGCTAAGGTTATACCAGCAATCGGAGATGGCCTCCCGTGCATTGCAAGGACATCTCCGTGCGTTCGGTCGGCTGCGAGCTCCGCCCCGAGGGGATTGCGGAACTGATGCGCGGGTGGAAGGCGTACGTGCGTGCCGAGTACCTCTTGCTCGAGCACGGTGGGGAGTATGCCGTCCTGCGTCTGAGGAAGGCGGACGCCGACTCGCTCTTCCGCGACGTCACAGGCTACGAGATAGTCTCGCTCCCGGAGGACACCGTGTTCGTCGAGCGCCCGGACATGGACGTACTCAACCTTCCGGCGATGGCGCGCCTGCAGGCGGAGTTCCCCGGCAAGGCCGTCGTCGTGCGCGGGCTGTTCTCGCACGTGAGCTTCATCAAGGGTCTGCACCCGTTGAGACTGAGGGTGGTCGACACCGTTCCGCCACGCCCGTCTAAGCTCGGGTACCTCGTGAGATCGGCTCTCGCGTCCGGGTACGTGGAGCTGCCGGTGATAGCGGAGGAGAGGTGCATCGACATGGTCGAGGCCTCAAAGGATGCGGGGACGGAGACCGTCATGTTCCCCTGTAGCGGGTCGGGGATTTCGGCGGACCGCCCGACGTGCTTCCTCGACGAGGTCCCCGAACTGAAGGGGAGCGTGACCCTGCTCGGGTGCCGTCTCTCGAAGAGGATCTTCGGCGAGCTGTACGGCAGGGAGGTGCCATTCATCAACGTTTGTCCGAAAGACAACGTCCCATCGGACGGTGTGAGGACCATCGTGAAATGCTGCCGCGTGAGGACCGGGCATGAGAGGGAGGGCGACGTCGCCGCCGTCCCCTGGGGGGCCACGGTGCCGGAGGTCGTCGACGCGATCAACGACCTGTTCTCGGATTACGTCCCGTCCGAGGATGCGGACATACCGATGGAGAAGGGATGGCGAATCCGCGGCGCCCCCCGTCGCGTCCGAAAATCGAACTCCACGGGGCGGGCGCTTATGGCCGGGGCCGCAGGGCACGTCCGCAGGCGAAGCCGGGATGCGTCGGAAGTGCCTCCTCCCCTCGGCGAACGCCGCGTATCCCTCTTCCGCTTTGCCCGATTCGCAAAGCAGCTCGCCCAGCGCGTACCACGCGTCGGCGTCCTCGGGGTCCTCCTCGAGGTGCGTCCGCAGATGCGCTATCGCCCCCTCCACATCCCCCTTGGATCTCATCCTGCGGCTCTCGTTACGGCCGCCGGACTCCTCGTCGAACACGCGCAGCATTTCCCTCCTCGCGCTGCGGAAGAGGGCCTCCAGTGATCCCTCGGTCAGCCACGGGTACCTCCCCCTGAGCATCCTCCCAAAGGATTCCTTTTTCCGTTCGTCAATGCGCGCGTCTCCCCCTGTGAAGACGTCGCGGGGGACGTTCACCGTAAGCCCCCCGTGAACCACGGGGATGTAGTTCTCCGGCGACGGCAGCGGATCACCTCAGGCTGACGGCGCGGCCGCATTCGTCCCTCTTGGATGCGCCGAAGTCCCTCATCGCCGATACCTGGTCGCGGGTGAAGACCGGTCCGTCGCGGCAGACCCTCTGGCCGTCCATGACGCAGCACCCGCACAGGCCGGCGCCGCATTTCATGTGCCTCTCGAGCGAGAGCTGGCAGTCCAAGCCGAGCTCCACGCATGCGCTGTGCAGGTGGTACAGCATGATCTCCGGGCCGCAGGCGAGGACGCAGCCGTAGCGCTTCTCCGAGAGCCTCTCGCGCATAAGCTGTACGGCGTTCCCGCGGAAGCCGAAACTTCCGTCGTCCGTCGAGAACCATATGCCGCGGGCGTACTTCATAACCCTGTCCTTCAGGATGATGTCCCTCTCGCTGCGGGCGCCGATGACGGTGTCGGCACCCGTCTCCTTGATGGCCGGCAGGACGGATGCGGTGCCCACGCCGCCGCCGACGACGAGGTACTCCACGCCCTCCCTGATGTCGTACCCGCGCCCGTACGGGCCCCTGACCCTGATCTCGTCGCCTATGCTGAGCTCATGCAGGCGCGAGGTGTCCGGGCCGACCCTCTTCACGGTGATGGACTTGATCCTCCCGGTCTTAGACAGGGACATGGGGATCTCCTGCATGCCCGGCTCCCATACCATGATGAACTGTCCCGGGGAGGCCCTGGCATCCATCTGGAACTCGAAGGTCTTGGTGTCGTAGTTCTCGTCGGTCACGCCGATGATTTTCACGAAGTCGGTCATGGGCGACCCCCACCATATCCGATATGCTGTCGTAGCCGTGGTCGAGCATGAACTCGGCCAGGCCGCGGTTGATCTTGGAGAACACCTCGGGCCCTTCCTTGGCGACGGCACTCCCGACCTGAAAGGCGCGGGCCCCGGCCATTATGTACTGCGCAGCGTCCCTCCAGTCGGATATCCCGCCTACGCCGACGATGGGGATGGACACCGCCTCGTACAGGTCGAAGACGTCCCTCACGCCCACGGCCCTGATGGCGGGGCCGGACAGCCCGCCGAACCTGTTGCTCAGGTACGGCCTGGCGAACTCCGGGGAGATGACCATCGCCTTGAGCGTGTTGATCGCCACCACCGCGTCGCCGCCCCCGTCCTGCACGGCGAGGGCGATCTCGCCGAGGATGTGCGTGTTGGGGGTGAGTTTCGCCCATACGGGGACGGACACGGACCCCTTCACCTCGGACACGATGCCCTTCACGAGCTTCGGATCGGTTCCGACCTCCATGCCGTAGCCCCTCGCGTGAGGGCAGGAGAGGTTGAGCTCCACGGCGCAGGCGCCGTAGTCCTCCATCTTGGCCGCGAGGGAGGCGAACTCCCCTGCGGACGCACCGAATACCGAGCCGACGACCTTCCCATGCGGGACTGCCTCGCCCATCTCCGCCCCGAAGGCGTCGATGCCGGGGTTCGGGAGGCCCATGGCGTTCACGAATCCCCCCTTGACCTCGGTGAAGCAGGGGTTGGCGTGGCCAGGCCTGGGCTCGGACCCGATCGACTTGGTGACGACGGCGCCCGCCCCGCTCTCGAGCATGCGGACCATCGACGCGCCGGTCTCGCCCATGATGCCCGAGGCCACCATCCCCGGGGCCTCGAGGGGGAGGGATTCCACGTCGGTTTTCAGCGACATCACTTCCCCCGTATGCTGCGTTTTATAAAAATCGCTTGTCGCACTCTTTTATAACGGCGCGCGCATGGGAGGGGCGCGATGGACGTATCCGAGTGCCGTAAGGACTTCCCGACCATGCGTAATGACCCCGGGGTGTACCTGGACAGCGCATGCCAGAGTCTGCGCCCGGACAGCGTCATAGCCGCCGTGTCGGAATACTACGAGAGGTGTCCGGCATGCGGGGGGCGCAGCGTGCACCATCTCTCGAACATCGTCTCCGAGAGGACCGATGAGACCCGGGAGGCGCTCTGCCGCTTTCTCGGCGGGTGCTCCCCGTCGGAGTTCGTCTTCACGCGGAACGCCACCGAGGGGATCAACACCGTCGCCTGCGGCCTCGGGCTGAGGAAGGGGGACGCCGTAGTCACCACGGACATGGAGCACAACTCGAACCACGTCCCGTGGCTGCAAATGCGCGATCACGCAGGCATCAGGCTGAGGCGCTCCGTCTCCCGCCCCGACGGCACCTTCGACATGGAGTCGCTCAAGGGGCAGATGGGGAAGGACGTGAAGTTGGTGTCCGTCACGCATTGCAGTAACGTCACCGGCTGCACGGTGCCGCTGAGGGAGGTCGCAGAGGTGGCCCACGATGCCGGCGCACTCGTGATGGTCGATGGTGCGCAGGGCGCACCCCACATGAAGGTCGATCTGGAGAGGCTCGGCGTCAACTTCTACTCGCTCTCCGTCCACAAGATGCTCGGGCCGTCCGGCATGGGCGTGCTCTACGGCGCCGGGGAGGCTCTGGAGGCATTGCGCCCGCTCCACTACGGCGGCGGGATGGTCGGGATGGTCACCTACGACGGCGCGGACCTCGCCCCCGCGCCCGAGAGGTTCGAGGCCGGCCTGCAAGACTTCGCCGGGATATTCGGCACGAAGGCTGCGATAGGGTACCTCGAGAGGGTTGGAATGGAGAGCGTCGAGAGGCATGACCGCGAACTCATGGGGCGCATCTTCGCCGAGACCGAGGACATCAGGGGCCTATCCGTCATAGGCCCCGCCGACCCCGGCTTACGCTCTTCGGTCTTCTCCTTCAACATGGAGGGGTTGGGCTCCTACGACGTAGCCATGATGCTCGACAGCGTCGACGGCGTCATGATCCGCTCGGGGATGCACTGCGCCCACCCGTACTTCGCCGCGAACGGCGTCGACGGGGGCGCCCGCGCCTCGGTCTACCTCTACAACAACGCCGAGGACATAGCCCGTTTTGGCTCCGCCCTCCGCAGGATTGCGGGGAGCTTCGGAGGCCGGCGGCCTCGAACCCCTGCGCGCCCCGCACGATTCTCAGCACATCGTCGTAGCCCATCGTGAACTCGCCGGGATGGGCGAGCCCCGCGGCGTGCGTCACTCCCTCCCCGCCGCTCATAGTCAGCGTCTTACCTTTCACGGTCACGGAGTACTCCGGACCGGGCAGGAGGTCGCTTCCCCTTACCACGAGGTAGTCGAGGTCGGAATTCCAGAACCTGTCGAGGATGCCGGCGTCCTTCGCCGCGAGGTCGTCCATGGAGCTCCTCACATCGGACGTGGTGATTGTCGCCATCGGAGCGGCGACGGCGGCGAGGAGGGCCGCGCCGCAGACGATGAGGGCGACCCTCGACATGGTGAACTCCATCATACCGGCGTCACCCTCACCCCGTAAGTCCCACCGTTGTCCTCGCAGGTGAAGCGCAACGTCGCCGACCCGGTGACGTCCACCGCGTCCCCGATGAACTTTATCGGCGGGCGCTGGCTGTAGATCGTGTCGACGACCCTCCCTTCGCGGACGATGTTTATCCCGTAAGCGTTCTCCTCCGGGTCGATCGCCAGCTCGCAGCCCGGTTTCACCTTGACGTCGATGACCTTGCTGTTCCCCTGCCCCCGGTAGTACACCGAAGAGGCAGCCGATACCATGCGGCCGGCCTCCTGCTTGACCTCGGTGATGTCGGTCTCCTCTTCGAAGTTCCCCACGGCGAAGGAGAGGGCGGGGACGCACATGGCGACGATGAGGAGCGCCACCATGAGCCTCACCGGCATTCCGATGACTCCGCGTTTGTCCATCAGGCCCTCACCACCGGGACCTTGACCGATTTCTCGCCGTAGTCGGGCATCGATGCCGTTACCGTCAGGTACCCCAGAGCGCTCGTGAGGCGCGCGTGCATTCCGCCGAAGCTGGCGGTGCCGCCGTTGCCGGTGACCGCGGTGACGGCCGAACCGCCATCGCCCTTCACGCTCAGTCCGGTGACGACGACCGTCGCGCCGTCTATCCCGTTGCCGTCCTGGTCCGTGACCGTTATCCTTAGCTCTCCGCCGATGGCTCCGTCGCCGCCGATTTCCAGTTGACCGGGCTCGACGATCACGTCCCCGAGGTATTTGGGCACGTCAACGCTGCCCATCCACCCGACGAGGATGGCCGTCCCCATGGTGGCGACGATTATGATGATCATCAGCTCCAGCGGGAGGCCCTCGATGCCGCCTCCGCGGTCGCTCCTTATGCAATTCTTCAAACCGTGTGCCATGAAAGACCACGGTGTAGACGATATCGCCGCGCGGACTTAATACGCGGACCCTACAGTTAGAGCGAGGGGTTTATAGTTCGACCGAGCGGAGGACGGTGTGCATCGCCCCCCTCGGTCCGAGCTCACTGCCCATGACCTTCACCGAGGAGCATACGAAGGTGGCGAATTCCGTGCCGGAGTACTTGCGGAGGAGAGGGTCGAGCCGCGCCCCCCTCTGCGTCCTTGCCACCGTTATGTGGGGCTTGAAAGGCTTCGCGTCGAAGGGGATCCCCGCGGCGGCGAGGTTCCTCGAGACCCCGTCCGCCATGGCGGCGAGGGGGAGCTCCGATCTAACGCCCGCCCACACCACGCGCGGGTCCCTCCCGCGGGGGAACGCCCCAGAGCCGGCGACCGTCACCCTGCCCGGCCCGATGCCGGAGACGGCGGAGGCGACGGCGGCCTCGATATCGTCGATTCTCCTCTCGTCCACCTCTCCTACGAAGCACAGCGTTATGTGCATCCCGTCCAGGGGCGGGACGCGAACGCCGCGCACCATCCGCAGGTCCCGGGCGAACGGCTCCAGCCCGGCCGCGTTCGGTACCGGTATGGAGACGAACGCCCTCACCGCCATGCCGACTCGCCCGACGATTCCATTTATATCCCGCCCGCGCTATTCGCACCCATGTTACCTTGGATAGACGCGAGCAAGCAGACTAAGGCCGTGAAGGCCCTCCCCCTCTTGTCCTGCCTGCTGATCTTCGCAACGGCGCTCTGCCTCGCCATGTTCTGGTGAGTGCGGAAAACCCTACCCCGGCGGAAGAGGGGCCTCACGCCGTTTCCTTCCCCGCGTCCAGTCCGACGAGCGCCCTCTTCGCGGCCTCGTTGCCCCTCTCGGCGGCCCTGGAATACCACTCTCTGGCCATGGCCATGTTGTTGTTCATGCCGATGCCGTCCTCGTAGTAGCGGCCGATGATGAACATGGACTGCGGGTCCCCCGCCTCGGCCTTCGCGAGGAAGGAGTCGAACGGGCTGACGCCCTCGTCCGCCCCTGCGCCGCCGTACTTCTCGACGGCCTCCAGTAGCTTCATGGAGAGGGTGTGCCCCTGCGCCGCCGCCTTCCTGTACCACTTGATTGCCTCGTCGGCGCTGCACTCCACGCCGTACCCGTGCTCGTAGCAGTCGCCGACGTAGTACTCGCAGAAGACGTCCCCCTCGTCCGCCCCCATTCTGAACCACTCGTAGGATGCCGCCCGGTCTTGCTCCACGCCTTCCCCGAGGTAGTAGCTCTCGCCGACGAAAAGCATGGACTTGATGTATCCGGCCTTGGCAAGCTCTTTGTGGATCCCCACCGCTTTGGCGCGGTCCTTCATCACGCCTCTGCCGTCCGCGTAGCAGTTGGCCACGACGTACTGCGAGCGCCGGTAGCCGTCCTCGGCGGCCATGCTGCACAGCCTGAAGCCCTCGGCCTCGTTACGCCGGGTCCCGTTGCCGGAGATCAGCATGGCACCGGCGTTGTGGCGGGCCTCGCCGTCGCCGTGCACCGCGGCCCTGTAGTAGTACTTGAAAGCCATCGGCGCGTTCTTCTGCACGCCGCGCCCCTCGCGGTACATGTCGGCGACGGCGGCCTCTGCGGAGGGGTCGCCGAGGGTGGTGGCCTTGACGAGCCAATCGAAGGACTGGCTCCGGCACTCCTTCTTGCTCTGGCCGACCTTTCCCTTGGCGTACAGCTGGGCGAGCATGACCATCGCATCGGTGCATCCGCGCTCGGCGGCGGAGGTCAGCATCTGCAGCCCCTCCTTCGTATCGCGGTCGACGCCGACGCCGCCGAGAAGGCACCTGGCCATCCCGAAGTCCGCTTCGAGGCACCCGATGGTGTGCGCCACGAGGAACCAACCGTAGGCGGTGTTGCCGTCCTCCTCGACCCCGACGCCGTCCATGTAGCACCGGCCGACCTCGTACTGCCCAATGGGTATGTTGGCCTCGGCCATCCGGGAGTAGACTTCGAAAGCCTCTTTGCAGTTCTTCTTGACGCCGACACCGTGCTCGAGGCACCAACCGTACTTCAGCCGGGCGCGCAGGCAGCCCGCGTCCGCCGTCTCCGTCAGGAGGGCGATCCCCGCCCCCATGTCGCGGGCGACACCCGTGCCGCGTATGAAGCATAGGGCCTTCTGGCACATGCCGTCGAGATTCCCGCCGTCCGCGGATTTGGAGAAGTATTCGAAGGCCTTCTCCGGGTTTATTTCGGTGCCGATCGCCAGATCGTAGCACATCCCCGCGACGTACTGCGCGGCGGCGTTGCCCGCGTCCGCGAGGGCGAGCGCGTGCTCGAACGCCCGCCTGTCGCTGGGCGGGTCTACCGCTGCGAAATGAAGCATGAGCCAGCCCCTCGCCGGGGAGTAATGGTCAGTGGCGGAGTAGGACATCCAGAAGACCACGTCTTCCTCCGACTTCCCGACGCCTCCGGCGCCCGAGTCGTAGAACCTGCCGACCATGTAGGCCGCGGTGGGGTGTCCAAGCGTCGCCGCTGCAAGATAGGGTTCGAAAGCGGAACGTCCGTCGGCAGATCCATCGATGGCGATGGACTGGGCCTGCTGGAAGTAAGCTTCGGACCGTTCGGCCGAACCCCTGGGGGTGTGGTCTTCCTTTTCAGCCATCCCTCGGATATCGAGCCCGTCCAATAAGAAAGTAATTGAAGGTAGGGGGAGCCTCGATCCCTGGGGGAGTAAGTGCCTTTGATGGAGGCCTTGGCGAGGGTGTGCCCGGACCCCACGACCTTCATGAGGTCCTCGTAGCGGAAGCCGTCCCTTAGCACCGGCTCGAAGTCCAGCGCGAGAACGGTGAGGACGTAGGTATGCTCCCCGTCCGGGGGGGCGGGGCCGCCGTAGGCGCTCGCTCCCGCCCTGTCCGTGCCGCGGCCCTCCCAGCTGTTGGCCCCCTGCACGATCTCGCCGTTGATGCGGGAGGCGTCCTCCTCCAGGTACGGTTCCCTGAGGCCGGCGACGAGCCAATGCACCCATTTGAAGCCGCAGACGGGGACGGAGTCCGGGTCGTCGAAGACGACGGCGAAGGACGCGGTGCCCGGGGGGGCGCCGGTGATCTTGACCGGGAACGAGAGGGCGGGCATGCCCCCGGCTCCGAACTCGGTGCCCTTGGACCCGTACTCGTCGGCTATGCGCCCGTCCCGGAATCCACCGCTCTCGACCTGCATGCCGGCGAAATCGCCGTGGTTCTATTCAATCGTTTTCGTCGGAGGCGGCGACCCCTCGCCATGCCGATCCTGCGGTTGCGGTAGAAGGGGTCGGCGTCGGCGGGCACGGGGGCGAAGCCCAGGACACGGGAGGCCGTGACGTGGTGCGGTCCGCCGTCGGCGGTGAAGTCGAACACCCTCCCGAACGTTTAGCCGGCCGGCGCGACGCATCCGGGTGCGCGGCTCCTCCCCGCAGCGGTACGCGCTCCCCTCGAGCGGCGGATCAGGAACGGCCATGCGGCTGCGAAGCGCCTCGTGCCGGTTTCAGAGGCAGAGCAACCCATGGTCGCGTCTGTTGGACGCGCCCTCACTTCACTTTCACGAGCTC
The DNA here is from genome assembly GCA_028561875.1 of Methanomassiliicoccaceae archaeon COG_1. Classification (GTDB taxonomy): domain Archaea; phylum Thermoplasmatota; class Thermoplasmata; order Methanomassiliicoccales; family Methanomethylophilaceae; genus Methanomethylophilus. The sequence goes on along the minus strand of JAQQTI010000002.1, from coordinate 137,673 downwards.
GTACTCGACCGAGCCGAAACCTATCCTCCTCGCATGCGCGAACTCCGTGGAGCTGTCGGTCTCCGGATGGGCCGCCTCGAAGACGCTCCCGGACATTCTCCTCCTCCCGTTCCCTTCGGCCATGCTGCCTGGGAGGATGGGCTGCGCGTTACACATGTCCAGTACCGCCTTGTCGAGGGCGACGGGGTCGAGGGACGCGAACATCCCGACGTTCGGGATGATCGGCAGGTCGTTCATGTCGCCGCAGTCGCAGCTCGGCGACACATCGGCGGCGATCGAGATGTGGAAGCACGGCTTGGAGGCGCAGACCGCCTCGGCGTACTCCACCATCTTCTCGACGACCACCGCCGGGGCGGCCTCGAACTTCACGGTGATGGCGTCGAATCCGCAGTTCCCGATACACCTGCCGCAGCCGACGCACCTGCCCTGGTCGATGACCGCCCTCTCCCCCGCCATAATTATGGCGCCCTGACCGCAGTGATCGATGCAGGTTCCGCAGCCCCTGCACTTCCCCCCGTCGACGGTCGGCTTCTCCGAGTCGTGGAGCTCCATCTTCCCACGGCGGGAGGCGCACCCCATCGATATGTTCTTCACCGACCCCCCGAAGGAGGTCAGCTCGTGCCCCTTGAAATGGGTGAGGGTTATGAGCACGTCCGCGTCGGCAATCGCCCGGCCTATCTTCGCGGTCTCGCAGTGCTTCCCGTTCCCGACCGGGAGCTCCACGTCGTCCGTCCCCTTGATGCCGTCGCCGGTGATGACCGGGCAGCCGCAGCTGACGGAGTTGAAGCCGTTCAGCTCGGCGGTCTCGAGGTGGTCGACCCCGTTCTTCCTGTTCCCGACGTACAGCGTGCTGCAGTCGGTGGCGAAGGGTATGCCCCCGAGCTCCCTGACCGTGTCCGCCACCGCCCTGACGTACGGCGGGCGGAGGTAGGCGAGGTTGCCGAGCTCCCCGAAATGGAGCTTTATGGCGACGAACCTGCTCTCCATATCGATCTTCCCGATCCCCGCCTCGCGGATGAGGCGGGAGAGCTTCAGCGCGAGGCCGTTGCCGTAGTCGGCGTGCAGATCGGAGTAGTAGACCTTCGGGGCTTTCATGCCGCCCGAATCGGCGGGGCGGTATTTAACCTACGACGTGTCCGTTAAATCCCCGCCGCGACGGAAACGGAGGGCCCTTGTCGGTTTTGGAACCGCGCGGTCGGCAGAAGTTACAACGGGCCATCTGGTTTGTCGGCGGTATGACGGACCCGGCAGGTGTGCGTTTTAAATACAGAACGTCGATGAATCTCCGAGCCCGAACAGGTCTCGCACAGAGGGATCCGACATGTACTCTATGAGCCCAAGGACCGGCAAGCTCCTCTCCGACGAGGAGTCCATAAAGAAATACAACGACGAGAGGCAGTGGGGCCTGCTCGTGAGCATAGACCTCGGGGAGTGCGACCACGCACTCATCTCCTCGAAGGAGCACATCACGCAGTTCGCGATTGATCTCGCCAAGGAGATCGACATGAAGAGGTACGGCGAGCCCCAGGTCGTGTTCTTCGGGGACGAGCCCAAAGTGCAGGGCTACTCCCTCTGCCAGCTAATCGAGACCTCGATGATCTCCGGCCACTTCGCCGAGGACACCGACCGGTGCTTCATCGATGTCTTCTCCTGCAAGCAGTTCCCCCCGGAGAAGACCGCCAGGTATGTGCAGAAGTACTTCGGCGCCAGGAAGATGGAGTACTCCGTCTCCTTCAGGGACATCTGAGGCGCAATTTCTTTGCCGGCCCCCGGGCCGGACCCGGTTCCGATGGCCGTGCCGAACCGGCGGTCATCGCCCCGGCATCCGGGAGACGGCGGGGCGGCGCGAGGATAGACCGCCCGGACCGAACCCCGGGTCCCCGTTCGACCGGGGAAGGCGCACCCCCATCAACGCCGACGGGCGGTGATGGCAGGTCAGGGCCTTGCCGGGGCGGTCATCGGAACCGTGGCCTCCGGCGGCGAGTCCGGCCCGCCGGATTCCCGGAATCCCCCGTAGGCTCCGCCCCCGTTTCCGCAGGTGGCGCGCCACTCAGGCTTGACATCCGCGCCGCCGCCCCGGGCGACAGTATTAATATGCCGTACAGTGGTTCCGACGTGCAGAGGTTCAAATATGAGCAAGGACAAATGTTGCGAAGACAGCGAGTGCTGCTGGGACGTGCCGTCGATGCCCCTTATCGGCGAGCCGGCCCCCGAATTCAGGGCCCTTACCTCGATGGGCGCCGTGAACTTCCCCTCGGACTACAAAGGGAAATGGGTCATCCTCTTCTCCCATCCGGCGGACTTCACCCCCGTGTGCACGACCGAGATCAGCACCTTCGCCGCCATGAGGGCCGACTTCGAGGGGCTCAACACCCAGGTCATAGGGCTCTCCGTCGATTCCGTCCATTCCCACAAGGCTTGGCTCCTGGACATCGACGAGCTCAAGTGGGCCGGGCCCAGGACCAAGGTATGGTTCCCGATAATCGACGACCTCAAGATGGAGGTCTCCCGGAAATACGGCATGATACACCCCGCGATGTCGGACACCTCTGCCGTCCGTTCGGTCTTCTTCATCGACCCCAAAGGGATACTCAGGGCCATGGTCTACTACCCCCAGTCCCTGGGAAGGAACTTCGACGAGATCAGAAGGGTCGTCCAGGCTCTGCAAAAGGCGGACGCCGACAAATGCACCACCCCCGCCGACTGGAGACCGGGGGACGACGTCATCGTCCCCGGAGCCAAGGCCGAGGCCAAGAAGAGGAAGGACGTCGCCGTCGGCGGGCTGTACGGTCCGCGCTGGTATCTGACCTTCCGCCGCGAAAACGGCGCGGCGAAGAAAAGGTCCTACAGAAGGGCCGTCGCTAAGGATAAGCCGTGAAACCTTCCCCGGGGCCCTGCCGGGCCCCGGGCCATCGCTGACCCGCAGGCCCCCTCGGCTCCCGCGGACGGTCATTCGTAGGACCTGTTGTCGACGACGTGCCTGGACTTGCCCTCGAATCTCGGCAGGGAGTCGGGCAGGCCCAGGCGGACCTTTGCCTTGATGTTCAGGACCTCCTTGAGCCTGTCCTGGACCTGCTGCGACATGGCGGCGACCCTCGTCATGTCGTCGGTGAGGAAGTCGGGGTTGAACTCGACGTCCACCGTCATCTGGTCCATGTAATTCGGGTTGGTCAGGGTGATGGTGTAGAAGGGCGACAGGAACGGGAACTCGCCGATGACGCCCTCGATCTGCGATGGAAACACGTTGATGCCCTTGACCACGAGCATGTCGTCGCTTCTGCCGGAGATACGGTCGAGCCTCGGGTGCGTCCTACCGCACCCGCATCTCTCCCACGTCAGGGAGGACACGTCGCCGATCTTGTAGCGTATGAGCGGGAAGGCCTCCTTCTGCAGCATCGTCGCGACGATGCTGCCCTTCTCGCCGTCGGCGCAGGGTTCTCCCTCCCCGTCGACGATCTCCATGTAGCAGAGGTCGGCCCACACGTGGGCCCCGCGCTGCTCCTCGCACTCGACGAACATCGGGCCGTAGAACTCCGACGCGCCGTAGCAGTTGTGGGCGCGGATCCCGGTCCTCCTGTAGAGCTTGTCGCGCATGCTGGCCGACCAGGGCTCTCCGCCGGCGAGGGCCTTGGTGACGTGCGTGTCCCTCCTGATGTCGATGCCGTTCTGCTCGCAGACTTCGGCGATGTGGAACATGTAGGACGGGGTGCCGGCGAGGGTGGTGACGTGGACGTCCCGCATGAGCATGATCTGCCTGTCGGTGTTCCCCGTGGAGGCGGGGATGACGGTGGCGCCGATCCGCTCCGCACCGTAGTGGGCGCCGAGGCCGCCGGTGAAGAGGCCGTAGCCGTGCATGTTCTGGAAGACGTCCCCTCTCGTGACGCCGAATGAGGTCATTCCCCTGGCGAGCGACTCGGTCCAGTTGTCGAGGTCCCTCCTGGTGTATCCGACGATAGTGGGCTTGCCGGTGGTGCCGGAGGAGACGTGCATCCTGACCAGGTCGTCGTAGGGGACGACGAAGAGCCCGTCGGGGTAGGTCTCGCGCAGGTCGTCCTTGACCATGTACGGGAGCCTGCGGAACGAGTCGAAGTCGGTGTCCTCCGGGACTAGGTTGGCCGCGCGCATCCTGTCATGGATGAACTTCGAGGAGTCGTACATCTTCCGGAGTTCCCTCCTGAGCAGGCTGAGCTGCATCTTCCGCAGGTCCTCGCGGGGCATGGTCTCTATCTCTTCGTTCCAGAACGGCATTCTCCTCACTCGCGGTGTGCCAATGATTGGCACGGTTGTGCGTAGAACATGGTCATCGTATATGAACTATGGCCGGACCCCATCCCATCCAGGGGACGCATCCGCAGGGGCGCGACGCCGTTCCCCTGCGGCGCCTCCCGGGACGTTCGCCCGAGGGCGATCGTCCCGACCACCCTCAATTTCCCTCCCTCGAGGTACATGACGACCGCCCGGTCTCCGGGCTTGTGTATGAGCGGCGTGTCGGAGTCGACCGTCATGGATACCGCCCCGCCCTTCCCGCCGGCGGAGTCGACGTGGCAGGGGAGCATCTGCATCCAGTGCCCCACATGCACGACCATCCCGGCCTTCAGGGGCTCGGGCCAGTACTTGACGTAATCGAGAACGCCCTCGATCCTCTCGGACGCCCTGACGTCCGGGTCGTTGGAGACCACGAAGCCCCTGTCGAGCTCGTCGCTATCGATGCCCTTGAGGGCCAGTCCGACATGGTCGCCCCTCACGCCGTCCCCCGCGTCGACATCGTGCTTCTGGATCGACCTGAGCACGACCTCCCTGCCGAGCGGCCACACGGTCATCCTGTCATGGACGCGGAACCATCCGTCGGCGACCGCGCCGAGCACGACCGTGCCTACCCCCTTGACGTTGAAGTGGCTGTCGATGGGGCAGGACCCCCTGCTCCCCTCGCCCGCTTCGCGCTTCTCCGCCCTCGCCATCGCGATCAGGTCCTCCCTCATCGAGGCGGGGTCCTCGTCGCGGAACCCGTACCCCTCGAGGGACGTCCCGGCGATCAGCGGCATGACCTGCTCCGGCTGTATGTAGTCGCGGAGCACCACCCATCCCGCCGTCCTCCCGAGGGCGTCGGCCATGACGACGGTCTCGCCGAGCCTGGCGTCTATCCTGTCCACCACGAGGATGACGAAGTCCCCCATCTGCGCCGAGTAGAACAGCGACGACAGCTTCTCGGGGTACTTCGCGGGCTCGAGGAGGGTGACGGAGTCCTCCCCGTACTTGGCCTCGTAGAAGGTCATGTCGGTGACGGTGCCCTTCTTCCCGATTTTCTCGGCCAGCCCCGGAGCGCCGAGGACGGCGACGTTGAGGTTGCCCATTCAGATCTCCGACCTGTCGATGACCTCGAGCCCGGCCCTCTCGAAGGCCTCGATGGCCTTCCGCGGGTCGTCGACCCTGATGAGGAGCCCCTCCACCTCCTTGCCCGTGAAGGCGTAGCCGTATTCGATGTTGATGCCCGCCTCGCCGAGGACGTGGGCCGGCTCGTAGAGGGAGCCGGGGACGTCCCCGATCTTCACGCCGACGATCTCCGTCTTCCTGGCGATGATGCCCTTCCCGGCGAGCTTCGCCGCCGCCGCGTCGGGATCGTCCACGATGGCGCGGAGGATGCCGAACTCCGTGGACTCCGCGAGGTTGCAGGCCTTCATGTTGATGCCGCAATCCCGGAGGGTCTTCGCCACGGCGGCCAGGCGGCCGGGCGTGTTGTTCACGAAAATCGAAAGCTGGATCAGTATCTTGTCTGCCATTTCACATCACCCTTGTGTCCAAGACCCTCTTCGTTTTGCCGTCGAAGCGGGGGAGCTCCCCCGGGGCCTTGAGCTCCACCTCCACGGCGACGTTGAGATGCCTTTTCAGTTCCGCCTCGATGCGGGCGCGGAGGGCGTTCATGTCCTCCACCTTGTCGCTGAAGGCCTCGGGCCTGATCTCGACCTGGACCTTCATCCTGTCCAGGTCGTCCTCCCTCGTGACGTAGATCATCCACTGGTCACCCACCTGCGGGACGCGCATGAGGGTGTACTCGATCTGCGAGGGGAACACGTTTATGCCCCTGATGATCAGCATGTCGTCCGTCCGGCCGGTAATCCGGCCGATCCTCGGCGAGGTCCGGCCGCACTCGCAGGGGTCCACGTCGAGCGTGGTGAGGTCCCTCATGCGGTAGCGGATCATGGGCATGGCCTCCTTCTTGAGCATGGTGACGACCATCTCGCCCTCGTTGCCGGGCTCGACGGCCTCGCCGGTGTCGCGGTCGAGGATCTCCACGAGCATTATGTCCCCGCAGACGTGCGCCCCCCTCTGGCACTCGCACTCGGTGAACATCGGGCCGGCCTGTTCGGACGTCCCGTAGAGGTCGTAGCACCTTATGCCCATGGTGTCCTGGAGCCTGTTCCTCATGGACTCGGACCACGGCTCGGCACCCAGGAGGGCCTTCCTTAGCTTCATGTCCCTCTTCCAGTCTATTCCCATCTTCCGGGCGGCGGTGCCGAGGTGGACGAGGTAGGACGGGGTGCAGGCGATGACGGTGACGCCGAGGTCCTGCATCATCTCGAGCTGCCTCTGCGTGTTGCCGGTGGACGCCGGGAGCACGGTGGCCCCGACCTTCTCCGCACCGTAGTGGGCGCCGAGGCCGCCGGTGAAGAGGCCGTAGCCGTAGGAGACCTGCACGACGTCCCCGGGGCCGACGCCGCAGGAGGTGAACGAGCGGGCGAGGGCCTCCGTCCAGTACTCGAGGTCGCCCCGCGTGTAGCCGACGAGGGTGGGCTTGCCGCTGGTTCCCGAGGAGACGTGGTACCTGACGACCTCGTTACGCGGGACGGTGAACATCCTGTCCGGATAGTTGTCCCTCAGGTCCTGCTTGTACATGAAGGGCAGCTTGGAGACGTCATCGAGGCTGTTGATGTCCAGCGGGGACACGCCGGCCTCCCTCATGCGGTCGTGGTAGAACCTGTTGAAGCTGTACAGGTTGTTGACCAGGGTCTTGAGCTCGCGGTACTGGAGCTCCCTCAGCTCGTCGTAGGGCATGCATTCGATTCTCGGGTTCCAGAACATCTAGTTCCTCCGACTTTGGACCGAGAAACGTCTTATCCTATAAACAACGTCGCGCACGCGATGGATTCTGAGGACGGGCAGAGGGGGGCCTGGGACCGGCTGTACCTCTCGCGCGGGAGGCCGTGGAGGGGAACCTCCGACGTGTCGTGGACAGGGGTCCTCCCCGGCATGTCCGTGCTGGACGCGGGGTGCGGGAACGGGAAGACCGCCAAGGCGCTGATCGACGCCGGAGCGAGGGTGACGGCGGTGGACTTCTCCGCGGCGGCGGTGGACTCCTGCGCGGAGAGGATGGGAGGGAGGGCGTCGTTCGTCGTGGCCGACGTAAGGGGTCTGCCTTTCGCCGACGGGACGTTCGACGCGGTGCTCGCCTTCCACGTGCTGGAGCACATCTCCGCGGAGGACGTTCCGGGGGCCGCTTCCGAGCTCGTGAGGGTGCTGAGAACCGGGGGGAGGGCCTGCGTCCGCTCCTTCGCCGAGGGCGACCTCCGCTCCCGGGGGAAGGAGGACGTCAGGGGCGGCATCCTCTACCGCTACCTCTCGGAGGACGAGGTCAGGGCGCTCTTTCCCACGGCCCGGGAGGTCTTCGTGAGGACGGCCTCCGAGCGCACTAGGTTCGGCGGCGAGCGCGTCCGCGTCGAGGCGGCGTTCCAGAAAATATAAGATTAGATGGGGGATAGACCGGCCCGATACCATGGATTTGGAAGATTTCAGAGGGACCGGCGGCCACAAAGCGACCGGCTTGAACGTCCTGCGCGTCTGCGTCGCCGCGGCGGCCGTTGGCACCGTAGCGTTCGTCAGCGCGTTCGTCAGCGACCCCTGCGCGCTCGTGTTCGGGGTCATCGGCCTCCTGCTCTCGAGCTACGCCATGCGCATGGTCGGGAAGAGGGACCCGGAGAAGAGGGCCACGCTCCTCGCACTCGGCGCCGCATCGCTCGTGCTCTCCGTCTTCGGGTTCATGTTCGGCTTCATCGGCTTGCTGTCCTGATACCATGGCAGTCTACCGCGGGAAGTACGTCCTCGAGGGTCTCGGCTCCATCTCCCCCGAGATGGAGGCGGACCTCGACCTGGCATACGGCATATGCACGTCGTACCGGGGCGCGTTCCCTTGCGAGATGTGTGGCCGGTGCTGCCACCAGCCGAACATATTGGTCGGGCCTGATGAGGTCGAGCGCATCGCCGCCGCCGCGGGCACCGACATCCACACCTTCCTGACCGAGTACGTCCGCCGCACCGGCGACGGGAGGATGCTCTTCCGCAAGGAAGAGGGGGGGCCGTGCCGCTTCCTCGGCGGGGACGGCAGATGCTCCATATGGGAGGACCGCCCGCGGGTCTGCGGCGACTTCCCGTACATGGTGTCGATGTTCATGAGCCGGGTGTACCTCGCGCTCACCAACGAAGGCGCGGACATCATGGATCTAATCGGCTACATGGACGACACCTGGCCGTGCACCCGCGAGATCAAGTCCTCGATAGAATCCAAGGTCGCCGAGGGCAGGGCGGCGAGGGCTGCGCGCACGGGGGGACTGGCGTGAGCGAAATTTCCATTTCGGGGTACGCCGCGGAGGACATTCCCCGCATGAGGGAGATCTGGAACCAGGTCGTGGGGGAGGGGGACGCCCTCCCCCAGGAGGAGGGCCTCACGCCCGAAGGGGCGGAGGGGTTCTTCGCCGGGCAGGACCACGTCGGCATCGCCAAAATCGACGGCGAGGCCGTCGGCCTCTACATCCTCCACCCGAACGGCGTAGGTAGGTGCGGGCACATGTCGAACGCGAGCTACGCCGTCGACGCCGCCGCGCGCGGGCAGGGGGTCGGCGAGCTCCTCGTCAGGGACTGCATCGAGCAGGCGAGGGCGCGCGGCTACCGGCTGCTGGTATTCAACGCCGTGGTGAGGGAGAACTTCCGCGCGAGGGCGCTCTACGAGAAGCTCGGGTTCAAGGAGGCGGGGCGCATCCCCGGCGGGTTCCGCACGGACGGCCCGGCCTACCATGACATCCACGTCTACTACCTTGAGCTCCGATCGGTGCGAGAGCATGAAGCGCTTCGCCGCAGGGATATAAGACTCCGGGCGCATGGAGTGCCCCTCGCCGGGGACCTCCAGTCTCGAGCATCCCGGTATCGCGTCGGCGAGCGCCCGACAGACGGAGGGCGGGGTCATTATGTCCTCCAGCCCGTTGATGCATAGCACGGGGAGGTCCAGCGCCCTGGCCTCCGGGCCGGCGTCGTGCGCGGCGCCCTCGTGCACCTGCCGGTAGAAACCGTCCGCCGGCGGGATGGCGGCGGTGCGCGGGACCCGGCCGGACTCCTCCGCGTACTGGAAGAAACCCTCGGTGCGGAGCATGACGTTGAGCATCTGACCGACGGTCTCCGCCCCCAACTCGCCCTTGCGGTACCCTTCGGCCATCGCGTTGAGTATGTACGCCGAGCGGGCGGGGCGGAATAGGTAGGAGGACACGACGACCAGGGACCTTACCCGGTGCGGGTGGCGTGCGGCGAGGGAGATTGCGATGTGCGAACCCATCGACCATCCGAGGACGTGGGCGCTGCCGATGCCGAGGTCGTCGAGCAGGGCGGCGACGTCGTCGGCCATGACGGGGACGGTGAACTCCCCCGTCCCGGTCGTCCCCCCGGACCCGCGGTTGTCGAGGGTCAACACGTCAAATCTGTCAGAGAGCATGGGGACGGCCCTCGCCCAGGACTCGGCCGTCCCGGCGAGTCCGGAGATCAGTACCAGAGGCTGGCCCCTACCGGACCTCTCGTAGCGGATCCTCGCACCTTCGACATCCGCGTAAGGCATGGTCCCGGGATCGCGCGGGCCCGTAAAAACCTTAGTAGAGCTCCAGGCGGACGTCCAGCTTCCCGCCGAACGTCACCGCGTACGCTCCGCTGTATTCCGCCTCGGCGTCTCCGTTCCCGTTGCCGACGGCCAGCGTGCGGGAGCCCCCCTCTCTGTCGGTGAGGCCGACCGTCATCCTGTACCCGCCATTCCGCGGGTACAGCTGACGCAGCACCTTCGAGAGGTAATCCGCGGCGTTCCCGTCCTCGAGCACCATCGACGCCGCGATCATGTCCGCCACCGGGTGGACGGTCTTGTCGCCGGGGTCGAAGCCGAAGTCCGCGAGGGTGATGTTCGACATCATGATCGCGTCGCACACTTCCGAGGCGTCTCCGCCGCCGGACTCGTCACCGACGGTGTTCGCCACCGCGATCACCGTCACCGCCATCTCGATGAGGAGGATGAAGAACATGGCGTCCACCACGGCGGTAACGCCGCGTTTGCTCATGTGCACACCATCACCTCGAAGATCGTCGGTACGACCCTGCCGTCATCGGACGACACGTACCTCATGTACCTGTCGCTGACGATGTTGCCGTCGTAATCCGGATCGGTGGTCCAGCGACCGGGGCGGATCCCTTCCGCGCCCGAAGCGTGGCATCTGACCTCCGCCATGCGGTAGCCGTTCCTCTCCGCCATCGCGGCGAGGGCCGCGCCCATCGTCGGGTCGACGTAGCCACCGCCCTCTATCCTCACCCCGTCCGTCACCGAGCGGTCGAAGTCCGACGCGTCAGTCGATTCCAGGACCGTCTCGGCGGCGAGGAATCCCACGAAGGCAGTGAGCACCATGCAAACCGCCATGGTGGCGACAATGGCCTCGAGGAAGCCGATCTCGCCTATCCTGTCCATTCCCATGCGTACGCATTCGCGGCGCTCGGCTATATGGGGCGGACACTACATGTAGGGGTGCGGTTCATCCCGTGCCGCGCCGATAGGCGCCGTAGTTCATGCCGCCGCAGAGGTTCGACAGGTCGTCCCTGGCGGATACGTCTCCGTCGGCGAACGCCCTCGCCACGGCGGAAGCGATGCGTTCCGGCCGCTTCCGCACGTCGATCCCGACCGATTCTATCCCCATGCCACCGATCGCCCTCACGTACTGGAGGAGCATGAGGTCCGACGAGTTCAGTATGTGCGACATCCCCCTCGCGTCCTTGTAGACCGGGAAGCGGTAGCCCTTCTCGTCGACGAGCGTCCCGCTCCGCATCGCAGGGTCGCGGGTGCACATGAGCTCGGTGCGACCGAAGACCATCGCCTCTAGCCTGCCCGGGTGGTGCGCGGCGATGAAGCGCATCTCGTCCCCGGAGAGCTCGACCGACAGCGTGGTCTGGTAGAACTGCGTCCCGAACTGCGAGTTGTACATGTTCATGAAGTACCCGGCGTAAACGCGGTCTCCCTCCTCCGGCAGGTACTGCCCGGCGGTGTTGACCATCAGCGGGTAGCCCTCCGGGTCCAGCCTCCCCAGCGGGAGGAAGCGCGGGGCCAGGGTGACGCACTCGACGTTGGCGGCGTCGCAGGCCCTCCTCGCCTCGGCGAGGGAGTCGCCCGTCTCGAAGTACACGCGGTCGGCGTACGGGAGGACGGCCTCCAGGTTCCTCAGGGAGCTGACGTAGAACGACAGCTCGGGTCTCGCGACCCTTCCCCTCTCCACCTCTTCCAGGCGCACGCGGGCGCGCGGCCTCGGCGTGCTCCCCGCGAACCTCGGCACGTCGCCGACGAGGTTCTTCACCCCGTCGATGCGCGGGTCGTAGGTGCGGAAGACGTCATACCTCCCGTCGGGGATGTCGAAGGGCGCGGCGCATTTCCCGAGGCTGGATACCTTGAACCCGCCCGCCTTCTCGTCTCCGCGGTATACCGATATGCCGTCGCGCACGTTCACCGGCGCGTCGAGGGCGGAGGTGTCGAACCTCCGGCCCTTGAACTGAACGGTGCCGAGGTACTGTCCGCGGCTGTCCGCGTAGTGGGGCTGCACGGGGGATGCCACGCCCGCTAGGTAGCCGTCGCCGTACCCCCTGTTGAACACGGTCTTTAGGAGCTCCACCTCGCGGGCGTACTCCTCCGGGTCCAACCCTCTGTTGGCCGAGGAGTAGACCTTCGCCGAGAGGTAGGCGTAGGCCTGCGAGCGCATCCTCCCCTCGATCTTCGCGCTCGTGACGCCCGCGGATTCCAGCTTCCTCAGCCAGCCCGCGCCGTAGATGTCGGCGGGGCTGATGAGGTATCCCGACCTCCCGCCCATTTGGTACCTCTTGCGGCAGGGCTGGGCGCACTGCCCGCGGTTGCCGCTCCGGCCGCCGGCGGCGGAGGAAAACAGGCACCCCCCGGATATGCAGTAGCACAGCGCCCCCTGTACGAAGACCTCGGTCTCCACAGGGGAGCCGCTGGCGATCTCCTTCACTTCGTCGAAGGTGAGCTCGCGGTTCAGCACCGCGCGGGATATTCCGTTCCTGGCGCACCATTCCAGCCCCTCGGCGGAGTGGATCCCCATCTGCGTAGAGGCGTGCTTTCTTATATCGACGGGATGCAGGGCCTTGAGCAGCCCGAGGTCCTGGACGAGCACCCCGTCCGCGCCGATGTCCGCCAGGAATTTGACGAACGACACGGCGTCCTCCATCTCCGAGTCCTTCACCAGGGTGTTCACGGTGACGTAGGCCCTCACACCCCGGTCGTGGCACCAGCCTACGGCCCCCTCTAGCTGGCCGTCGTCGAAGTTGGCCGAGAAGGCCCTCGCTCCGAACGACTTGCCGCCGAGGTACACGGCGTCGCACCCCCCGAGGACGGAGGCGACCAAACCTTCGGGGGAACCTGCCGGCGAGAGGATTTCCATGTCCGCGGCCAGATGCAGCGGGCTTAAAAGCCTTTGCCCTAACCGTAGGCTAACTGCACCCCCCGTCCTTAATAACCGCTCAGGCGGCATACTCTCCTCATGTCTCTCAGGATAGCGCACGGCGGGGGAGCACCCCCTCCCGTGAAGGCGGAACTCGATCCCTCGGGGATACTCATGATTTACTGCCGCGAGTGCACGGCGTATCCGGACGCGGGCTCGCCGGCCTGCGTCCGCTGCATCACCAGCTCGATGTCGAGGGTGGGCACGGCGGACAGGGTACAGCTCAAGGCCGGCAAGGATACCGAGATCTCCGGCCCGGCGGCGGAGATACTCTGCGACATGGCCTCGCTCAGCAGGGTCATGCTCCCCGCCTCGGCAGGGCCCAGGTGCGCCTCCTGCGCCCGCTCTCCGGAAAAGGTGATGTCCTCCGCCTGGTCGGACTTCCCGGACCCCTCCTTCAAGGCGGCGGCGGACAGGCTGTACACCGAGCCCGGCGACGGGCCGGGATGCGCGAACTGCCTGCAGAGGACGCACTCCGCGCTGATGATCGCCGAAGCGAACATGGAGCGGGTGAGGAAGAAGGCCTCGCGCATCGCGGCCGCGAAGGGGGCGGGCGAGTGATCGCCGGGTTGAGGAGGCCGCGCGGGGAGAGGCGGTACCTCACCCCCGAGATTTGGGAGGAGAGGCAGAACGGGGCCGAGGGGAGGCCGGTGTTCGTCCCGGGCGCGAACAGCAGCCTCCCCAAGGAGAAGGAGATGGTGGCGAAGAGCACGCTCATGGAGGACTTCCGGAGGATCGTCTCCGGGAACGTGCGCACCAAACCGTCCTACGCCGACTGCTGGCTGGTCGGCAGCGTCGGCGATCTCGATGTCATGGAGGAGTACGACACCCCGAACGGGCGCGTGGTCATCGGCACCGCCTCCGACGGCGAGACGGAGTACAACCTCCTGCCCTCGGAGTACACCAACTCCGACGCGGTGAACTCGATCATCGAGGAGTCCATCGCCGCATTGAGGGAGAGCTTCCGTGAGAACGGCGGGAGGACCGACCGGCAGTTCGTGACGGCGCTGGCACGCAGCATCGTCGCGGAGAGGGCGGACGGGCTGATGATCTCCCTCGGCCGGGATGCCGAGAGGCTCGACGCGGAGTTCGAGAGAATCTGCGACATAGTCTACCGCTACTCCGTCGGCCTCGGCGTGTTCGACATCCTCCTTGCAGACCCGAAGCTCGAGGACATCTACATCGACGCGCCCTGCGATCGTAACAGGATACACGTAACGATGTCAGGCATCGGGAGGACCAACAGCCACGTCCGCTGCAGGACGAACCTCGTGGTGGACAGGAGGGAGGTCAACAACCTCGTAAACGTCCTGAAGAGGGAGAGCGGTCTGCCGTTCTGCGAGTCCAACCCGGTGCTGGAGACCGACATGAGGCAGCAGGCGGCGAGGGCCACCGTCGTGGGGTACCCCATGAGTCCCAACGGCGACGCCGTCGCGATAAGGAAGCACTCCGCCCACCCGTGGACGCTGACGAGGCTGATATCGAACGGCACCATCGACGCGCCGACGGCGGGCCTGCTTTCCTTCCTCGTGCAGAACCGCGCCACATTCCTCGTCTGCGGTGCGAGGGGCGCGGGGAAGAGCTCCATGCTCTCCGCCCTCATGTTCGAGTTCCCGGTGTCGCAGAGGATCCTCACCATCGAGGACACCATCGAGCTGCCCGGGGAGAGGATGAGGGAGATGGGGTACAAGGTCCAGTCCATGCTCGTCGACGATCGCATGGACGGCAACTCCCTATCGCGCTCCAATGAGGCGCTGAGGGTGTCCCTAAGGCTGGGCGAGTCGGCGATCATCCTCGGCGAGGTGAGGGGGGAGGAGGCAAGGACGCTCTACCAGAGCATGAGGACCGGCCGCGCCGGGAGCGCCATAATGGGCACCATCCACGGCGACTCCGCGAAGACCGTGTTCGAGAGGGTGGTACACGACATGAACATCTCCCCGGAGGCATTCATGGCGACGGACGTCCTTGTGACGATAGGGACGTTCCGCGAGAGGAGCACCGGCGCGCAGGCGAGGAGGGTGAAGGAGGTCGTCGCCACCTCCGACCGTGTCGGCGAGTTCGCGGACATCTCGAACAACCGCCTCGACTTCGGCGTGCCCGTGATGAGGCGCGCCCTGTCGTCATGTGCGATGACCGAGAGCGACGCAAGGGACGAGATCCGCGCGAGGGGGATGCTCCGCGAGTTCCTCGCGCGGATGGGCGACGCCCATGGCGAGGAGTACCTCGGCCCGGAGTGGATCGGCGCGGCCAACGAACTGATGGCGAAGTTCCCCAACAAAGCGCCCGAGGACCTCCTCGAGTCGTTCAAGGCGAGGTTCAGGGCGCAGACCTCGCTGGAGACGGAGGTCGCGGGATGAGCGAGTCCCCATTCGCGCGGTACTTCGGCGACGTCATATCCGGTCTGAAGGGGAGGGTCTCCTCCCCGCGCATCCTCAACGAGACGCCGGAGGTCGTCGGGACCATGAGCATCGTCATCGGCAACGGGGGCTCGCTCGATGCGGCGATAAGGGGCATCGCGAAGGAGGGCCCACCGATCAGCGCGAGCATCTTCACCCGTATCGCCGACCGTGCCGACACCCGCGTCGAAGCGGACATGAAGGCATCGCTCGCTCAGGAGCTGTCCAGGTTGCCGGAGGAGGCGTCGTCGTACAGCATGGCGCTGCACATGGTCGTGTCGGCCTCCAACGCCCGCGAGGCGGAGGAGAGGGACAGGATGCTACGCGACGCCTCGAACGTCGCCCTGACCGGCCTGAGGGAGGCGGGGAAGACGTACAGCTCGTCGCTGAACGCGCCGTGCATGATGGTCTTCGGCATCGGCATCATGGTGCCGATGGTGCTCATGTCCGTACTGCCGATGCTCAGCGTCAGCGGCATGTTCGGCGCGACGTCGATAGGCCTCGGGCAGGTGACGGTCGTCACCCTCGTCTTCATCCCCGCGATGGTCGTCCTGACCATGCTGTCGATCCGCGACCGCAACCCGTTCATGCCGGAGGAGAAGAAGCGGACGGACATCCGCCTGCTCCTTCCGCTAGCGTCCGCGGCCCCCGCGTTCGCCGGCGTCTGCGCCGTGACCGGCGACCCGGTCTCGTCGATGTGCATCGCCGGCGCCGCAGGCGGGGTGCTGTGCCTCGCTGCCGTGCTGCCGAAGTACCGCGGCGAGGCTCTCCGCGCGCGGAGGGAGGCGCAGCTGCAGGACGCGGTGTTCGAGACGGGCAACCGCTTGGTGTCCGGCGACAGCTTCGAGGACGCCCTCGTGAAGGCGGTCGCCGAGCGCGCCGACTGCGGCCCGGTGGCGGAGTCCCTGCGCAGGGAGTTCTCCATCTGCAGGGGCGATGTCCAGTCCGCCGTCCGCAACGCCCTCGGAGGGATCTCCCCGCTCGTCTCCGAGACGGTGTGCGAGATCCACCGTGCCTCTCTCAGGGACCTGCGCGACGCCGGCCGCCTAGCCCTCTCCGTGGGGAGGCAGATGAAGGACCAGGAGGGAGTCCGCAGGAGCATCCGCTCCGACCTCAGGGGGATGACCGACACCATGTTCGGCACGGCCTCGGTGTTCGCGCCGCTGGTCCTGGGGCTTAGCATATCCATGCTAGGTCCCCTCTCCCGCATAACCGGGGGGATAGACATATCCGGCACGGCGGAGATCCTCGTCGTGTACCTCGTGGAGCTCTGCGCCCTGCTCGCGGTGCTGATCTCCTTCCTCGACGGGAAGGTCGCGACCGAGGACATCGTGCGGAGGTTCTCGGTTATGCTGCCGGTGTCACTTCTCGTGTTCCTCGCGAGCATAGGGGTGAATCTGTGAGCGCCCTCGGCCACCGGGACGCGGGAACGACCGTAACGGATTCCGACCGAGGATTGCGGGGTTCAACGCATCCCGATTACAGCAGAATCGTTTCACATAGCACTATTTATACGATGTCGCCTTTCGTAATACATATTATCAAAAAAGTGTTACTGGTGGCATGATGGTAAAGACGAAACTGATGGTGATCGGGCTCGTTGCAGTGTTGGCATCGGCAGGGGTGTACGCTGCAACCAACTTTGACGACAGGGGAAACGACGGCGGCGATGGCGAGCGTACGCTCACGGACCTGTTTGGAAACGAATTCACGGTCGGCAAGGTAGACCGTCTCGTTGTGGATTGGGGGATGGCCATGAGATGGGTCTCCTACATGGGACAGGACGTCATAGACTCCATCGTCGGAGCACGCGTCGCGAAGCAAAGTCTGAACACTGGGGACCTGCCATACTCGTATCTCAAGTTTCCAGACGACTACACTTATCTCAGTTCCATAAATCAGAACAACTACGAAGGGATAGTAGAACTGAATCCGGATTTGGTTGTTTTCTGCGGATGGTCCAATCTAAGCGATGACACGATAACGTTCATTAGGAACCTTAAAGCGGTCGGGATCCCCACATGCCTGATCAAGTCCATCAGCGACGTCAGGGACGACGATTTCGAAAGGCAGCTCACCCTGCTCGGGAAGGTATTCGGCAAAGAGGAGCAGGCCAGGAGGATTGTCGACGGCACCGCCCAGTACATCAGGGACCTCTCGAAGAGACTCGACGGGGTTTCCGGCGAGGTCAACGTCTACGTGGGAGGGGTCGGTTTCAACGGGCCTCACACCTTCCTGGGAACCAACGTCGAATACAACAGCTTCAACTACCTCGACAGCAAGAAAGTGATCAACGTGGCCAAGGTCGTCAAGCCGACGGCCAGTTACGGCGTGATGATGGAATGGGACGACATATACAACGCCCAGAAGGACCCAGGCATAGACATATGCATGCTCGATCTGGATGGTTTCAAGCTCACCGCGGAGGACTACAGAAAGAATCCCGCGGTGTACAACCAGGTCAACGCCATCAGGGAGGTTGGCTTCCACTACTCGATTCCGCACACGCACAACGGGACGATCATCGAGAACACCCTCATCGGGGCGTACATCATCGGGGCCCTCGCATATCCGGACGCCTTCAAAGACATCGACGTCAACAGGGTAGCCGAGGAGGTTTGGGCGTTGTTCTACGGGTCCGACGAGGCCGGCGATCTAATTTACAACGGGATATCGAGGTACGTCACCTCCCTGACGGGAACCGAGGATGCCGGAGTCAGTGGCTTGTTGAAGACCCTGTGAGTGAGAACGGGGGGCATCTTCTGCCGACACATCCGTTCTTTCACGAGGATGGTTGAGCCGATGGGATTCGCCAGCGGGGAGGACAATGGCGCCGAGGCCGGAACCAATGAAGCAGAAGCCGAATACTTCGCGTTCAACCGGTATAGGCTCCTGCTCATCGCGTTCATGGTCGTCGCCATCGTCGTAATGGTGGTGCTGTCGGCGAGCATCGGGAAATATCATGCGACCTTCCTCGATAACCTCGCCGTCGTCCTCGGACTGGACCACGATTCGACCCTCGCCGTGCTCATATGGCGCGTGAGGATGCCCAGGGTACTCGCCGCCGTCGTTATCGGGGCCACTCTGGCGATATCCGGTGCGGTGATGCAGAGCGTCCTCCGTAACCCGCTAGCCTCCCCGTACACCCTCGGCATATCGAATGCCGCGGCGTTCGGGGCATCGTTCTCCCTCATGGCATCGTACTGGGGCATCTTCGCAGGGACGACGCTGCAGGACGTATTCTCCGGGGTCTACGGGATGTCGTTCTGCGCCTTGCTGTTCTCATTGGTGTCGGTTCTGGTGATACTGCTGCTTTCCAAATTAACGGCGGTCACCCCCTCGGCCATGATACTCATGGGCGTCGCCCTGAGCGCCATATTCGGCGCGGCCCAGTCCTCCCTGCAGTACTTCGCCGACGACACGACGCTGTCATCGATGGTGTTCTGGCAGTTCGGAGACCTGTCCAAGGCCGATTGGGACGAGCTTGCGCTGCTCGTCTGCGTTTTCGTACCGGTGGTCGGCTATTTCGTCTACAGGAGGTGGGACTACAACGCCATGGACGCCGACGAAGACGTCGCGCGCAGCATGGGCATAAATGTGAGCCGGGAGCGGCTCGTCGCCTTCGTTCTCGCTTCATCAATCACGGCGGTATGCGTTTCGATCGTCGGCATAATAGGGTTCGTCGGCCTTCTGGGGCCGCACATGGTGAGGCGCCTGGTCGGTAACGACAACCGCTACCTCCTGCCGACATCCATGACCATGGGCGCGTTGATGCTTCTCGTCGCTGATTACGTCGGACGCATGGCCTTCGATTTCGTATTGCCGGTCGGGATCATCACGTCGTTCATCGGCGGGCCTCTTTTCATATACATCCTGATCAGGGGGTTCAAGAGAGATGCTTTCTGTCGACGGCCTCGATTTCAAATACGGGAGGAGGGACATTCTCCGGGACATCTCATTCGAGGCCGAGGGCGGCAAGGTGATCTCGATCCTCGGGCCCAACGGTGTCGGCAAAACCACGTTGCTGAAGTGCCTGTGCAACGTACACCGCCCGCAATCGGGCACCGTGTCGTTGGACGGGGAGGACATCCTCACCCTCCGTCCGAGGGACCTCGCCAGGCACATAGCATACGTGCCGCAGAAGATGCAGCCCCTGCATTCCACGGTTTTCGATTACGTCCTGATCGGGCGCCGGCCGTACGTGGACCTCTTCGCGAGCTCGAACGACACGGACATCGCGTGGAACGTAATCCATTCCATGGACCTCGATCATTTGGCCACCAAGTACATGGATTCCATCAGCGGAGGGGAATTCCAGAAGGTGCAGATCGCCAGGGCTCTGACGCAGGACCCGGACGTACTGATCTTGGACGAGCCCACGAGCAGTCTAGACATGTCCAACGCGTATCGCTCGATGCGCATGATCCACGACTCCGTCAGGAACGAGAACATCTGCACCATCATGACCATGCACGATTTCAATCTGGCCACATGCTTCTCGGACAGATTCATATTCATGAAGGACGGCCGCATATGCAGAAGCGGAGGCAAGGAGATTATAAGCAGCGGCCTCATAAAGGAGGTTTACGGCATCGACATGGAGGTCGTCGAATCGGGAGGGAAGCCTTACGTCATCCCTGTCGCGGAGACGCGGGTCGCGTCCGATGGGGCCCCGTGATTCTCAAACCCTCCAGTATATGTTGGCGATTAGGACGTCGGCATCCTCTTTTATCGTCCCGTCGACCGTTATGGACTCGAGGTATTCGTCCGCCCGGCGGTCGGCGTACGGGCCCAGGGGCTTTCCCGAGTTCATAATGCGGAGGAAATAGTTTTTCAGTTCCGTCGGATTCCGCTCCATGCCCCAATGGTTTGACCAGTACTGTGTGCACGGGTTGTAGCCCAGATACCACAGCAGCGAGAGGATGTTCGGGATGAGGTCGTTGTTATCGCGAGGTTCGAGCCCTGCGGCCTCGGCGAACCCGTCCGCAATCGCATCCTTCCTTCTGGTCGGCTTTGCCAGATAGCACATCCCGCGGCATACGGATATCATCTTTTCGAGTGTTTCCGCCGAGTTTATAGCAGGAGTCATGTGACCGATGACGATGTCGTACTTTCTGGAGAGGATCGGATTCCCCTCGGGAAGGGATGCCCAGTCGCCGATTTCGTATGTGATGTCGCACTTCTTCTTCGATGCGAGGCCGCGGGCACAGTCTATCATGGCTTCCGATATGTCGGTGCCATACACGTGGCGGAATCTCGCCGCCAGGGCAATGGAGTACTGGCCGGCTCCGCAACCAACATCCAGTGCATATTGGCGGCGGCCTTTGTAGGTCCCGTCGATTAACGCCATGAACTTATCGCTGCGGGCACTCGGGACGGCATACTTGCTGAAATTCGATGCCAAGGAGTTCCAGTGCTTAACGTCGTCGGAGTCTCCAGGGTTCGGGTGCCTCCATCTCTCTCTGATCTCGTCTGCTCCCATTTCACGCCTTCCTTGCTGGTGCGAAATCATGCGCTGCCGAGCCAGCTCCGCATCAGAAATCCGACATCCCCCGAACGTGCGGCCCATCCGGTACGGGTGAGATGCCGCACGCGCGCATCACGGCAATCGAATATCTGGCAGGTTGCGCTCCGAATACGATTTACGGGATTCGGTAGCACGTATTAATTTATTAGTGTTACGCTAGAGCCCATCGACGCGGCGAATCCCGACAACGAGGTTTGGCCGGATGGTGACGCTTTCCGGGAAGTCGGAGGGCAAAAGGGACGCGAAGACGGGCTCCGGAACCTCTCCCGCTGAACGACGCCTTCAGTCCCCCCGCGATGGGGCCCGTGGCCCTCAGGACCCGCCAGATGGGGGTGTGTGCGCGGTTATGCGCTAACCTGATTCCCGTGCGACCGCCAGGGAGATGGGCGGGGGCGGGGCCCCCGCGGAGGGTCTCACTCGCACTTGGTCCATCCGCAGGACTTGCAGATGTTGCAGCCGCCCTGGAAGGTCAGCTCGTCCCCGCACCTGGGGCAGGGGTTGAGGACCTTCTTCGGGGCCTCGGGCGCGGCGGCGGGCACGGTCAGAGAGGACTGCTGCACCTGCCTCTGCATCTCCTTGCTCATATCGAGGACCGCCCACCCGACCGCCATCGGGCAGCAGGAGCCCTTGCTGGTGTCCCTCTTGGTGAACGTCCTGACCGCGTAGGACGGGCAGGACCCGCAGGACTTCAGCTGGTCGACTATGGAGTCGATGTCGCATCCGCTCCTCGCCGCGAGGGAGATCATCCTCGAGAGGCCGATCATGAAGTTGTTGCACCCGCCGGTGGACCCCTTGTTGAGGTAGACCTCCATGAGGTCGCCGGTGACCGGGTCGAAGAACGCCGTGCAGTGCAGGCTGCCGCAGCCCGTCATCAGCTTCCTCTTCTTGCCGATGACGTTGTCGGAGACGGTCTTGACCATGCCGCGGACGGTGGTCTTCACCCCCGCGATGGCCTCCTGCTTGGCCTCCTCCTCCTTCTTCTGCTTGGCCTTCTTCTCCTCGGGGGTGAGGATGCCCAGCCTCTTGCATCCGTCGCGGAAGACGGTGACGCCCTTGCAGCCGATCTGCCAGGCGTACATGTAGAGGTCGTAGACGTTCTCCTCGGGGAACTCCTGCGGGAGGTTGACCGTCGAGGAGATCGACGCGTCGATGTGCATCTGCCACGTCCCCTGCAGGTTCAGCCTCTGCTTGTAGTCGAGGTTCTGCGCGGTCACGAAGAAGGTTGGCAGCTCGGAGTCGTCCTTGAGGCCGTGCTTCTCCATGTATTCCTTGACGACCGGCGGGTAGACCTTGTAGAAGTCGTCGTGGTCGGAGAGGGAGGTGGTCCTCCTCATGAAGTGGGTGGCGAAGATGGGCTCGATGCCGCCGGAGATGCCGAGCATGGTGGACAGCGTCCCGGTGGGGGCGATGGTCAGGAGCTGCGAGTTCCTGATGCCGTACATTCTCACCAGGTTCCTGGTCTCCTCGGACGTGTTCTCCAGGAAGTACGGGGAGGCCATCAGCCTGTCGATGTCGCACATGGGGAACTTGCCCTTCTCCTCGGCGAGGAGGGCGGACTCCCTGATCGCCGCGTCGGCCATGATGAAGCCGAGGCGGTGGCAGAAGTCCGTCGACTCCTTCGAGCCGAAGGTCATCTCCATCCTGATCAGCATGTCGGCGAGACCCATGATGCCAAGGCCGATCTGCCTCCAGTTGGTGACGGAGTCCCTCTGCTCCTGCAGCGGGTGGAGGGGGAGGCCCTCGTCGAGGACGTCGTTGAGGGCCCTGACGCAGATGCCGACCGCCTGCCTGAACTCCTCCTCCTGGAACTCGCCGTCCTTCAGGAAGGCGGAGAGGTTTATGCTGCCGAGCAGGCAGCTGCCGCCGGCGGGGAGGGGCTCCTCCGCGCAGGGGTTGGTGCCGGCGTACTCGTAGTTCGGGAATTCCGAGAGGAGGTTCCAGGAGCTGATCCTGTCCCAGTAGAGGCAGCCCGGCTCGCCGTAGTCCCAGTTCGCGTAGCAGAGCTTCTTGAAGAAGGCGTACGCGTCGAGGTTCCTGGTGACGGTGTCCTTGGTCTCCGGGCGGACAAACGTCTGTACGAACCCCTTCTTGTCGCGCACGCATTCCATGAACTTGTCGGTGACGCGGATGGACATGTTGGCCTTGGTGACCCTCTCCACGTCCGTCTTGACTGCCATGAACTCCTCGAGGTCGGGGTGCTCGCAGGACAGTGTCAGCATGAGCGCTCCGCGCCTGCCGTGCTGCCCGATGAGCCCGGTTACCATGGAGTACAGGTCGGTGAAGGAGACCGCGCCCGAGGTCTCGGAGGCGGTGTTGTTTATCTTGGCCCCGCGGGGCGCGAGCTTGGAGAGGTCGATGCCGACCCCGCCGCCGTAAGAGAACGTTCTCGCCGCCTTGCTAGCGCACTCGAATATGGACTCGATCGAGTCTTCGGGGGGCGCAATGACGTAGCAGTTGGAATACGTGACCTTGAGGCCGGTGGCGTGCAGCCCCCTGTTGGCGAGGATCCTCCCGCCGTAGAGGAACTTCTGCTCGCGGATCATCTGCTTGACGTTATCGTCGCCGGCCGTGATCCTGTCAAGCCATTGCTCGAACGTTTCCCCGTTATGGCAGTACTTCTTGTTCCAGATGTCTATACCCAGCTGGTTATCTGCTCCCAGCCAATCTTCGATTTCCATTTGAGTTCAACCCATTCCGACTGAGCGACGGCACCCATCGGTTCCCTTCTAGATAAGCGTTTGAGTCGTTGGATTAGAAGCGGGCGGAAGTCTAGGAGGGATGAGGGATGCGGGACTGGCACAGGGCATGATATAAATCAGAATCGGATGGCGCATCCCGCCGGGCCCGGACGCGCATGCCGGCAAATCAATGGCTGAGTTAAGGGAAGGTTAATAAGTAAGATATCGATAGGACCGGTGGCATCCGGCGGCGTCCGGGTATTCTCGTCATCCGTTGTACGAAGGAATTTCACATGAATGCAGCAAACCCCGATTCTGACAACGTGCTCAAGACTGGCACGACCACGATCGGCATGAAGATCAAGGACGGAGTCATCCTTGCCACCGACCAGAGGGCGACCATGGGGAACCTCATCGCCAACAGCCACGTGCAGAAGGTCTACCCCATAGCGGACAACCTCGGCATGACGATCTCCGGACTGGTCGGCGACGCGCAGCTCATGGTCAGGTTCATGACGAGCCAGGTGGCCATCTACTCGATGCAGAAGGGCGCCCCGATGTCCGTAGAGACAGCCGCCACCCTCATGGGCTCGGTCATCAGGCAGGGGTTCTACCTCGGCCCGATCCTCGCCGGCTACGACAAGACCGGCGGGCACGTGTTCTCCGTCGACGGCGCCGGGGGCGTCATCGAGGACGACTACACCTCATCCGGATCCGGCAGCGTCACCGCCTACGGCGCACTCGAATCCCTCTACAAGCCCAGCATGTCCAAGAAGGAGGCGGTCGACGTCGCCATCGCAGGCCTCAACGCCGCGAGGCGCAGGGACAACTACACCGGCGACGGCATGCTCATCCTGCACATCGGCCCCGACGGCTGCGAGTGGGTCCCGCAGGACGAGATCAGGAAGCGCTGCGAGGAGCTGGGCTTCCGGTATCCAAACTGAATCACTGTAAAGAAACCGTTTCCCAAACCCAAACCTCTTCCTTCTCAAACCCTCGATTTTTCCTGGATCGGCGCCACGGACCGGGCGGACGCTTCCTTACGGAGTAATAACATGAACGCAGACAGACTATTCGACACCATGCGCGAGCAGGTCAAGGCGGCGGTGCCGAAGGATTTGGAGCTCATCAGAATAGGTTTCGAGGCGTCTCTCGTCGTCCTCTATGTGAGGAATTTCGACAAGTTCGCCGAGGACACGGCGCTCCCCCGGAAGATCGCGCAGGAGATCCACCGCCGGGTGGACATCCGCCCTGACCCCAGCACTCTCGCGGCCCCCGACGAGGTGGAGAAGAATATCAGGGAGCTCGTCCCCAAGGCGGCGGAGATCACCGACATCAACTTCTTGGATAACACCGGCGAGGCCATCGTCGAGGCCGTGCACCCCTCCGAGGTGAAGGGCGACAAGGGCGAGAAGCTAGCCGCCCTCAAGGCGAAAACCGGTTGGAACGTCAAGGTCATCCGCTCCCCGCCGATCCCCTCGAAGACCATTTCCGACGTCAGGGGGTACATCCGCACCTACTCCGACGAGAGGCACAAGATGCTCGAGAAGGTCGCCCGCAACCTCGTCCGCCCCACACTCGGCGGCGAGCAATGGGCGAGGGTCACCGCTCTCGGCGGCTACCGGCAGGTGGGGCGCTCCGCCTCCCTGCTCACCACCCGCGACAGCAAGGTCCTGATCGACTGCGGCATGGACCCCGGCTCCGACGCCACGCCGTACTTCAACATCCCCGAGGCCTCCATCGCCGACCTCGACGCCGTCGTCATCACCCACGCCCACCTCGACCACTGCGGCACGCTCCCCGCCCTCTTCAAGTACGGGTACGAGGGGCCGGTCTACTGCACCGAGCCGACGAGGGACCTGATGGCCCTGCTCCAGCTCGATAACATCAAGCTCGGGTACGGCGAGGCGAAGAACAACGTCTACGACGCCAAGGATGTGAGGAAGGAGATCCTCCACACCATAGTGCTCAAGTACAACGAGACCACCGACATCGCCCCCGGCATCAGGCTCACGCTCTACAACGCGGGGCACATCCTCGGCTCCTCCATCGCGCACTTCCACATAGGGGACGGACTGCACAACATCGCCTTCTCCGGCGACACGAAGTTCGAGAAGACGTGGCTGTTCAACCCCGCCACCAACAGGTTCCCCCGCTGCGAGACCCTGGTCTGCGAGTCCACGTACGGCGGCTACAAGGACATCCAGCCTTCGAGGAAGGAGGCCTCCGAGGATCTCGGCGGGTACATACAGGCGGCGGTGCGGTCAGGGGGCAAGATCCTCATCCCGGTCTTCGCCGTCGGCCGCTCGCAGGAGGTCATGCTGGTAATCGAGGAACTGGAGCGCACCGGGGCCATCCCGCCCCTGCCGGTCTATCTCGACGGCATGATCTGGGAGGCGACCGCCATACACACCGCGTACCCCGAGTACCTCAACACGCGGCTCAGGACGAAGATCTTCCAGAAGGGGGAGAACCCGTTCCTCTCCGACATCTTCCGCCGCGTGGAGACGGCCGACATGAGGGAGACCATCTGCCACGACCCCGACTCCTGCATCGTGCTCGCCACGAGCGGCATGATGTCCGGCGGGCCGGTCATGGAATACTTCCGCGAGTGGGCGGACGACAAGAGGAACTGGCTGCTCTTCGTCGGGTACCAGAGCGAGAACAGCATCGGGAGGACGATCCAGAGGGGGAGGACGGAGATCACCCTGCCGTACAGGGGCCGCAGCATAGACCTGAAGATCAGGATGCAGATGGAGACCGTCGACGGGTTCTCCGGCCACTCCGACCGGAAGCAGCTGATGAAATTCATCGGCACCATGTCGCCCCGCCCACAGAAGGTCATAATCGTCCACGGCGAGGAGAGGAAATGCGCCGACCTGTCGTCCTCGATCTACAAGAAGCTGAACATCCAGGCCGTGGTCCCGTACAACCTCGAGACCGTGAGGCTGAGATGAGGTACGTCGTCGCGATCACCGGGGCGTCCGGCGCGGTTTACGGGGTCCGCCTCCTGCAGGAGTTGCGGGGCGAGAAGGTCCTCGTGATGTCGGAGGTCGCGAAGTCGACGATTCCCGCGGAGACGGAGTACTCCGTATCCGAAGTGGAGGCCATGGCCGACGTCGTCTGCGAGGATTCCGACATGTCCGCACCCATCGCCTCGGGTTCGTACGAGTATGACGCGATGTTCGTCGCTCCCTGCACGGAGTCCTCCCTCGCCAAGTTCGCCTGCGGCATCGCCGATACCCTCGTATCCCGCGCATTCGCTTGCGCCCTCAAGGAGGGGAGGAGGATCGTCCTCGTTCCCAGGGAGACCCCGAAGAGCGCGATAATGCTTGAGAACGAACTCAAGCTCGCCCGTCTCGGCGTCGTCATACTCGACGCCAATCCCGGCTTCTACTCCCGGCCGGGAACCGTCGGGGAGGTGGTCGACTTCGTCGTCGGCCGCTGCCTCATGCAGGTCGGCCAGAAGCAGGAACTTTTCAGGCAGTGGGGGTGAAACGGTCCGGAGCCGAGGCTCCGGTAAGGTGTTTCCTCAGTCTTCGAAGCTGAGGTCGTTCTCGCCCGGTTTCTCGGCCTCGGCGGGCACCTCTTCATCGAGAATCTTTCCCTCGACGGGCCTGACGCCGCCGAGGTCGTAGGACTTGTCGGTCTGCGTCGTCTCCCCCTTGTACGCGTACAAGGGGATGGCGGCGATTGCGACGATGAAGTATATCGCCAGTATTATCACCGCCACCGAGACGATCACGATGGCCGCTGCGACCGCGACGTCCTCCAGCAGGCCGGGGTTCAGCGCGAACGCCGCGATGACGGCCACGATGGCTACGGCGATGACGGCGAACCCGACCGCCGATTTGGCGGTGGAATCCCTTCTCGTTCCTTCGTCCGCCATGTCATCAGCTCCTCGTCTGCGATGGCAGGAATGGTACGAGCGCCATGGCCAAGTCGCTCAGCGTCATCGACTGTATGATTATTTTCCCGGGCCCGGTGAGGGTGGTGAGGAACAGGCCGTTTCCGCCGAAGAGGGCGGTCTTGAACCCGCCGGTGGCGGTGATGTCGTACTTCACGCTCTCCTCCCACGCGACGGCGTTGCCGGTGGCGATCTTGTACGTCTCCCCCGGTTTGAGGTCGACTATGTTGAAGTCTCCGCAGGCGGCTATGAACGCCCTCCCGCTCCCGGTGAGCTTCTGCAGGATGAGCCCCTCGCCGCCGAAGAAGATGCTGCCGAGCTTCTTCTGGAAGGCCAGCTCGAGGTTCACTCCGGGTTCCGCTCCCAGGTATCCCGTCCTCTGCACGATCCACGATCCCTGGCCGATGTCGAGGTCAGCAATCTTGCCGGGGCAGTTGCCGCCGAGGCCGATGACTCCGGAGCCCCCTTCGCTCCTGTACTTGAGCTGGAAGAGCGATTCCCCGGCGACCATTCTCTTCAGGCTGTGCCAAGCCCCGCCGGTGGCAACGGCCTCCATCCTCATGTTCCCCGTCATGTACCTCATGGCGTTGTTAGAGGAGAGGAAGGCCTCGTTCGGGCCGAGCTCGATGTTTACGAACTGTAGGTTGTCCCCCGTTATTGTGTACTTCATAGTACCGCACGGCGATTCGCGTGTTGCGGTATATATGTTGGTACGGGCAGCGTCATTCGAGGTAGATGGCCGGCCTGCCGGGTGAGGCCAACTTGGCCTTCCCGATGGGGTCGTACTTCCCCCCGTCATCCGCCACGTACACCTCGACCTCGAACCCGGTCTCGGCGGCGATGAAATCCCTCGCATTCCTCACGAGGGCCTCCTCGTCGAGGGCGGCGAGGGCCCTCCTGTCGGGAAGGCGGGAGCGCATGACGTCGACGGCCGTCCTCTTGGCGAACTCGGAGGCCTGCTTCCCCATCGCTTTGAGCAACTCGTCGGACATGCACGCCTTCATCACCCCGGGCACGGAGACCTCGCCCTCCTCGGCCATGGAGACGGCGATGGAGAGCGCCCTTTTCTTCCACGCGGGCGCGGTGTAGATGACCGCTTTCCTCACGCCGCCCCCCGCCATTTTGCGGATCTCGTTGATATCGGCGATGACCTCCTGCACCAGCTTCTCGCCGAACTCGGCGGGGGCGTCGGAAGCGGACCCGTCGTACTCCGGGAACTGCGCCTCGGCGGCGAGTCCCTGGAAGCCGGCCCCGGACCACAGCTCCTCGGCCACGTGGGGGGTGATTGGCACCATGGCGTTGATCCAGACGCGGAGCGCCCTCATGACGGTGTCCCGGTTCCTCCCGCCGCGCCTGGCGTACCACCTCATGTCGTTCGACATGTCGTAGTAGACGACCGTGGACATCTGCCTCAGGTCGTATTTATCCATGGCCGCGCGGATTTCGCCGACGTGCGTGTTGAAGCGGGATAGCAGCCATGCGTCGATATCCCCGGCGGGGGCGCCTCCCCCCCCGGCGACGAGCTCCTCTACCGTTCCCATGATGTTCTCTAGCTTCAGTTTGTAATTGTGCACGATGGCCTCGTCCCACTCGACGTCGACGAACATCGAGGCGACGTTCGCGTAGTACAGCCTCATCGAGTCCGCGCCGTACTTCGCGACGGCCCCGGGTATGGGCTGCGCTCCGCCCTTAGACTTGGAAATCTTGTCCCTGTTCTTCCCGGTGACGTACCAGTTCACGATGATGCCGCGGGGTTGCATGGAGTCCGGCAACACCGCGCGGTGGTTGAGGAGGAAGACGGGGAAGTGCACGGTCATGTGCTCCTTGCCGCCGAGGTTGACGTCCAGAGGGTACCAGTACGCGACATCCTTCCTGATGGTGTCGAGGAGCTCGGGGGATACCCCGGTCTCCTTCGAGACCGAGGCGGGGTCGCCCTCCCCGAGTATGACGTAGTCGAAGAACACGGGCTTCATCTGCTCGGCGGATATCCTCTTCTCGTTCGCGTAGAGCGAGATGGTGTAATACACCGGGTAGAGGGTCGAGTCGGAGATTGCCTCGATGGTCCACTTTGGATCGAGGGGGAACTTCGTGCCGAGCCAGTTGCCCAGCCTGGCGCATGCCCTCTCGCGGTACCAGTCGAGTATGCCCTGGACGTTCTCGTAGTACTGCTGGGGGTAGATGTTCATGTCCCTGGCGTGCTCCTTCGTCGCTTCCGTGAGCGCGGGGTCGGCGTAGTTGATGAACCACTGGTCATCGATCCTCTTGATGTGCACGCGGCATCCGCAGCGGCAGACGACCTCCTCGGTGAGGTCGCGGAAGACGACGGCCTCGCCGTTCGCGATCATCTCCTCTTGCATGGCGCCCTTCGCCTCCTCCACGCGCATGCCGGCGAACTTCCCGCAGACGTCCTTCATGACGCCCATATGGTAGCCGTCCTTGTAGACCTGTTTCTTCGCCTCCTCCATGAGCTCCGCCCTCTCCGCGGGGTCCTTCACGGAGGGAATCCCCATCCTCTCGATGATGCTCTGCGCAGGGAACTCGCCGTACCCTTTGATCGCTATGATGGATATCGGGACCGCGGAGTCTATGACCTCCTGCGGGATGCCGTACCTCTCCCTCAGAGAGGGGTCCTCCTTCACAGCTTCCAGCGCGTCCCAGTCGGCGGGGGCATCGGACGGGCAGGAGGTGACCAGCCCGGTGCCCACATCGGTGTCTACGAACTTCGCCGGGAAGACGGGGATCTCCCGGTGCGTCATGGGTGCGGTGCACGTCAGGCCGACGAGCTCGGCGCCGACGATCTCGCCGCACTTCTTCACGCCGTCGAACTGCAGCGCGAGCTTCTCCGCGCACTCCGCGGAGACCACCCACTCCTCCTCACCCATACTCACGATGTCATAGGTGATGTCTGGCCTGGCCCAGAAGCAGACCTGCCCGAAGACGGTCTCCGGGCGGAGGGTAGCAGCCACGAGATGGAATCCCCGGGTCCCGCACTTGAACTTGAGGAGGACGTACTCCTGCGTCTCCGCCTGCCCGCCCTTCGATATGTCCGTCTCCGACGGATCGACGGCGACCGGCCCGCTCACCGGGCAGAACGGCGCGTAGTACGGCTTCTGTACGAGCAGCCCCCTGTCCATCAGCTTGGTGAACTGCCACTCTATGAACTTGGAGTAGTCAGGATAGAGGGTGCAGGTGAACCTCCTCCAATCCGCGAGGAAGCCAAGCCTCTTCCAGTAATCGTTCTGGTAGACCGCGTTGAAGAAGTTCACCACGTCCGTCGGGCTCTTGATGGAGTCGATGTCCCTCTGCGTGGCGCCGTTGCGCAGGAGGTAGTCGATGGTCCTTTCCTCGCGGGAGACTATCTTGTGGTACAGGCTGATGGCGCCGTTACCGGTGGCATGCGTTCCGACGGGGAAGAGGACGTTGTATCCCACCATCCTCTTGTAGCGGCCGATGGCATCGGCGATGGTGTACCCGCGGAGGTGTCCGACATGGAGGTACCCGGTGAGCCCGGGATAGGCGAAGATCAGCATGAACTTCGGCTTCCCGTCCTCCCTTTCGGATTCGTTCAGCCTTCTCTCGGCCCATGCGGCCTGCCATTTTTTCTCCATGTCGGCGTAGTCGCGGTCCATTCGGTCACCCATGACGATGGTCGCGCGCATGCGACTTATATTGAAATAATGTTGGTGTGTCGACCGGCGCGCAGGGACTGTATGACAAAACCCGCCGCGGGAGCGTTCCCGGAACGTGTAAATGTCATACTTGAAACTAGATATACTACGTATCCTATCAGGCAACAGACGAAAAATCTTGATGCTGGCCATGCATGTTTTTTACGGAGGACGACGTAAGACATCCTCCGGCATCAAAGATGGTTTGTCGGGCGTAAGTCATACATTTGTCCGACACAATTATATACTTCACACGATATAGAGAGGATTGCAAGAAAGAAGGGATGGGACTCTACTGCTTGCAACAAAGAGGGTGTCACGAATGGAGAACGACGAAGGCCCGAAAATCACCATAAGGCTCTCCAACGAGGACCTCCAGGCCATGGAGGACTTCATGGGGGACAAAGGATACGGGAACAGATCCGAATTCATTCGTGACGCCATCCGCGGATACATCGCCCACGCGAAAGTATCCGGCGAGGCGCCCGGGGATGGGATCTTCGTGCACCTTGGAGAGGTTCACTTGATGACCTTGGAAAACATGGTGGCCGACGGGGCGATTTACAACGCCGAGGACTACATCAGGAAGCTGGTGCTCGACGACATCGTGCCGAAGGAATCCATGGAGGACACCAAGTCGCGCTCCTTCAAGGCCGCTCAGCAGCGCCTCAGGGATATGTGAATCAGGTCAGCCAGTCAGAAGGGATGGGAAACACCTCCCGGCGAGGGATACGCCGGGACCTACAAGCCAGAAGGGGATGCTTAAGGATGGAAGCACAGGGGAAGCCTGTAATGGGCTACGGGTCGGACATCGCCGTCGGTGGCGATGCACGCGTCTGCGTCATCGGAGTCGGCGGAGCGGGATGCAGGATCGCATCCCTGCTCTATGGTGGAGCAGTCCGCGTCGGGGTCATCGCGATTAACACCGACAGGGAAGCCCTCGACGAATGCGACGCCGATTACAGGCTCTACATATGCAAGGAAGTCACCAAGGGCCTGGGGACCAACGGCGACCCCCTCCTCGGAAAGAAGTGCGCCCAGGTCCACGAGGCCGAAATCATGGGCGTTGTCAGGAACTACGACGTCGCGGTGATTGTCGCAGGCATGGGCGGCGGTACCGGGACCGGGGCAGCCAGCGTCATTGCCGAGCTCTGCAACCGTGCCGGGGTCTCCACCACCGCCTTCGCCATCATGCCGTTCTCCTTCGAGAGCGGGAGGGCGCTCAAGGCGGCCGAGGGATACCGCGCTTTGCGCGTGGTCTGCAAGGACAGCATCAGGATCGAGAACGACAAAGCGCTCTCCGCAGAGGGCGTTAGGACGTTCGATGACGCGTTGTCCGTCGTGAACCGTGCCATCGTCTCGTCGATCGCCAACGCGATTGACGACCAGGCGGAGATCATCAGGGCCAAGATCCAGAAGGACATGGCGGCTGTCGACGACAGAAGCCCTGAGGCCCGTTTCGCCGAGACCACAATGTGGTCGCCGGTCCCTTACTGAATCAAACTAGCGGCCGGGAGCTTTTTTCGATTTCACTCCCGGCTTTACTTTTCCCTCTTGGCCTTTCCCCCGTAAGTCGCGGGCGCCCGCCGTACGTCAGCGGTCACGCTAGAGCGAGGACTGGCCAATCACCTTATGCGGTGAGATGCGGGGTTGCCTAGTATGCTTATCTCCGGCTCTCCATCATGGTCTCGTAGCCGAGTTCGAAGGCCTTGTCGTTTATGTCGCGGGCCTTCTGAGGCACGACGTCCAGCAGTGTCTCCTTCAGGACGTCCCTGTCGAGCGGGATGCCCTCCATCGCACCGACCGCACCGATCATCACGGCGTTCGCGGCGACGGCCTTCCCCGCCTGCACGGCGAGATCGGTCGCTCTTATCGTGACCAACCTGTCGGTCTGCTCCCTAACGGAGGCGATCAGCGCGTCGATGTCCGGGTACTCTTCGAATCCGGCGGCGACGTTGCCTGGATAAATCGGGTCGAGGTTCATGAGGATGAAGGTTCCCTTGTTTCCGAGGGGGAGGGACCTTACGGTCTCCACGGGTTCGAAGCCCATGATGACGTCCGCGCCGCCGGTGGCCTCGAGGGGGCTGAACGCTTCGTCTCCGAACCTGAGGGTGGATCTGACCGACCCTCCCCTCTGAGCCATGCCGTGGACCTCGCTCATGATGACGTGATGGCCCTGCTTCATGGCGGCGTTGCCGAGCACCATCGACGCGAGGAGCACGCCCTGCCCGCCGACGCCGACTATCTGCACGCTGTACCTCATCCCTTCACCTCGATGCACTTCGTGGGGCAGACGTTGGCGCACATGCCGCACCCGATGCATTGCTTCGGGTCGACGACCACCGCTCCGCCCTTCTTCACGAGCGCCGGGCAGGCGATCGTCCGCAGGCAGGTGTAGCAGCGAACGCACCTCCCCTGGTCGACGACGGCCTCCTTCCTGGCGAGGAGCCTATCCTTCCTGAGCATCAGAGGGCAGGGGCATTTCGATATCACGACGGCGACGCCGTCGAAGTCTATGGCATCCCTCATCACCTTGACGCAGGACGCGACGTCGTACGGGTCGACGGTCCTCACGAATTTTATCCCGATCCCTTTGACGAGCCCCTCGATGTCCACCGCCTCGGTGTTCACGCCGCCGAAGTGCCTCCCGGTCCCGGGGTTGGGCTGGTGGCCGGTCATGGCGGTGGTGCGGTTATCGAGGATGACCATCACAATGCGATGGTTGTTGAACAGTGCCGATGTCAGCGGCGGGACGCCGGAATGGAAGAACGTGGAGTCTCCGATGAAGGCGATGGGCTTTTGATCGGTGGCCTGGGAGAAGCCGCCCGCGGCGCCCGCGCCGCCGCCCATGCATATGATGAAGTCCGCCGTTTGGAAGGGCTTCTGCACGCCGAGGGTGTAGCATCCGATGTCCGAGCAATACACGACGGGGGTCCTCCCGACCGCCCTCTTGGTGGCGGCGTAGATCCCCCTGTGCGGGCATCCGGCACAGAGCGACGGAGGCCTCGCCGGGAGGGGGACGTCGGACTTGGCGAGCGGGACGGGGGCGTCGACCACTCTGACGAGGCCCCCGAGCCTTTGCATGGTGTCCGGTGAGAACTCCCATTCCCGCGGGAGAGTGCCGTCTCTCTTCCCGTGCACGGGGACGGACATCCCGTTCTGCGCGATGACCCTCAGGACCTGGTCCTCGAGGTAGGGCTCGAGCTCCTCTACCACTATAATCGCCCTCTTGCCGCGGACAAAGTCCGCAATCTTCCTTTCGGGCACCGGGTTGGTGAAGGCGAGCTTCAGTATGGAAACTCCGGAGAGGCACTCCCTCACGTAGTTATACGAGACGCCGGAGGTGATGACCCCGACGTCGCCATCGCCCTCGATGCGGTTGAGGGCCGAAGCCTCGGAGAGCTCCAGCGCCTTCCGGTTCTTCTCCAGCAGGCGGAGCCTGTTGTTCACGGCGTACGCGGGTATGTTCACGAACGTGGGGTCGTCCTTCTCGAAGTGCCCCTTGGGGGAGGTGCTGTCATCCACCCTCCCAAGCACGACGTCGGCGCGGGCGTGGTTCACACGAGTGGTGGTCCTGTACAGGACAGGGAGTCCGAGCTCCTCCGAAACCCTGTACGCCTCGCGCACGAAGTCCTTCGCCTCCTGCGGGTCAGAGGGTTCCACCATCGGCATGAGCGCGAGTGTGGCGTAGTACCTGTTGTCCTGCTCGTTCTGCGAGCTGTGCGCCGACGGGTCGTCCGCGGACATTATCAGCATGCCACCCCTGACGCCCGCGTAGGTGAGCGTCATCAGGGGGTCGGCGGCGGCGTTGAGGCCGACGTGCTTCATGAAGACGAATGACCTGACGCCGCTGGATGCGGCCGCGGCCGAGACCTCCAGCGCCGTCTTCTCGTTAGACGAGAACTCGAAGTACATCCCCGCCCTCTCCGAAAGCTCCTCGAGGAGGTTCCCGATCTCGGATGACGGGGTGCCCGGATAGGTGGAGGCGAATCTGACGCCCGCCTCGAAAAGGCCGCGGGTGATGGCCTCGTTGCCGAGCAAGAGTTGCCTCCCTTCCTTCGCTAGTAGATCGGCCATGCGATTCCTTCTGCGACTGGGTATCGGATGGGCTTATATAGGTTTGCGCACACATGGCTTTAATAACGTGCGACGGATTGTGACACCCTGAGGCAGGGGTAGCCAAGCTAGGAAAAGGCGCAGGACTTAGGATCCTGTCCTTAGCGGTTCAGGGGTTCGAATCCCCTCCCCTGCACCACCTCTTTCCGACTCCTGAAAACCAAATACCGGCGCAGCATAGGCATCCGCATGGCATACGACGGCAGAGCGAACGTAGTAGAGATCGACGACGACGCAAGGGTGGTGGCCTTCGACCTCTGCAGGAAGAAGAAGATCACCGGGACGAAGCTTGGGCCGATATTGGGCCTGAGCGATCTCTCGACCCCCTTCAAGGTCGCCCTGGAGCTCGCCAGGATATATCCGGGGGACCCACCGAACAAGTACATCGACGCGGGGAACATTCTGGAGCCGAAGATCCGTTCCTACGTGAGGAGGAACTCGGCCGCGCTCCTGCCCGGGCCGCTGGGCGTCCCCACGGGGACCCAGTTGGTCATCGAGGAGCCCGTCGACAAGGAGAAGTGCGGCTACGACCACTTTCACGACAACGCCGTCTTCGGCGGCCTCGTGGACGGGTACATAGGCTACGAGGGGAGGAGGCAGGCCGTGCTCGAGATCAAGACATCCAACGACCGCGAGAGGTTCATGGACGTCGACGGCGGTTACACCAAGGTGCCGGACGCCTATCTGATGCAGGCGGGACTCTACGCGCAGCTCTCCGGTCTGGACAGGATCGTCTTCGCCGTCGGGTTCCTGGAGGACGACGATTACGCCAGGCCGGGCTTCTGGACCCCCACGCCTGAGAACTGCGTGATGATCGGCATGGAGCGCCCCGACATGTCCAAGCCCATGGCTGATGCCGAGGCGTGGTATCGCGAGTACATAGACAACGGCGAGACGCCGGAGTGGACGGAAAAGGACGCCCCCCTGGTGAAGTGGCTCAAGGCGTACGATCCGAACAAGAGGCAGAGGAACGGGAGAAGGCGCCGATTGTCGTATCGTAAACTGGAGCCTTGCTCCCTTTTCGCATACAGGCGGCTAGGCGTGCCCCCATCAACGCGAACAAGCACGGAGAGGGAAAGGGCCGGTAAGCCGGCGGGAGACCCCACCGGCCATCAGGCTCAATCCTGCAGGGCTAGACTGGCGTAATCGTAGACTTTGGCGGGGCAGCCCATCTGACACCTGTAGCAGGCGGTGCCGAGGCAGTTCTTCGTCATCACCGTGATGGTCTTGTCGTCCGCCATCGTCAGGGCATTCTCGGGGCACTCCGTCTCGCACTTGCGGCACCCGGTGCAGCCCTCCATCCTCCCGACCAGCTTCGTGCCGATGTCGTGGATGATCTTCAGGCCCCTCTCGCCGAGGTCGGGGATGTCCCTCGCCACCATGCGGTTGACCGTAGCGTGCCCGCGAGGCCTGGGAAGAGGCTGAATGCCCTCGGTGGCGTTGTTATCGTTGTACATCTCGAGGGTCATGCCCTCGTCCCAGTAGGAGAGCTCCTGCATGTAGATCTGCTCGAACACCTTGTCCGACGCGAACATCACATGGTTGGCGCGGATGCTGTTGGCGGTGGATTGCAGCACGTCGAGTAGCTCCGGTTCGCGGAGCAGGTCCGTGGCTAGAGACAGGGAGGTGTTCCCCCACTGGTAGATCTCAGTGGAGGTCGGCGGGATGAGCCCCACGTCCCTCGCCTTCATCGCGTCGACGTAGGTGCCCGAGGCGCCCGCCATGTACATCACGTTCATCTCGTCGAATTTGATTCCGGCGTGCTCGAGGAGGGTGAAGTGCCCCGCCCTCATGGCACCGATGGCCTTCGCGGCCTCGGAGATGTCCTTGCTCTCGACGTACACCCCGTCCTGGAAGTGCATCATGCCGTCGGAGGTGGCAAGCTGACCCTTCTTCCAGAGGTGGTCGTACTGCGCGACGGCGACGGCGGCGACGACCCCTGTGCCGGTGATGCCTTTGGCCTCTCCGTGCATGGGGCCCTCCTCGGTGGTACGTTCGAGGACGAAGTCCACCTTGTCCCCGTCCCGGGGCATGATGTCCCCGTCGAGGACCTTGCACCTCCATTGGAAGTCATACTCCAGGTCGCTGATCGCGCCCGGGCCGGCGAGCATGCCGCATCTGATGGACTGCCCCTCCATCGCGGGGCCGGCGGCGGCGGAGCCGGTGAAGATGTCGTCACCGACCTTCAGCGCCATCTCGGCGTTGGTGCCGTAGTCGGTGACCATGCAGTTCTTCCTCTGGTCGAGGAACCCGGACTTGTACATCATGGCGAGTGCGTCCGCGCCGATCTCGTGCCTGATCGCGGGAGGCACATATAGTTCGGCGCCGTCCGCCACCTCCATTCCGACGTCGACGGCGGAGAACACCCCGGCATCCCTGCTCTGATCCTGGATGTGCCTCTCCCTCTTGGCGTTCTCTCCGGCGAAGGCGAGGTCATCGACGGGGATGTCCTGGAACAGCGAGAGCTGGATCGGGTTACCACAGACGGCCACCCTTTCCACCCGGCGGAGTTCGATCCCCATCTGGCGGATGACCTTGTTCACGGTGTCCATGAGGATCCTGTGGGCCTTGTCGTTGCCGTTCGTTATGCAGAACGTCAGGTGGTCCATGACGTTCGCGCCGGGGAGGGGGTGGCATTCGGTAACGACCGTCGAAAGGATCCTCCCGCTCGATAGGTCGACCGCGTGCCCGCGCACCCCGCTGGTCCCGATGTCAAGGGATATCCCGTAGTTCATATGTCCGCTTCCTCTGATGGTTCCCTTCCTTTCCGACTGGGTGAGGGGTCACTTCTCCTTCTCGGAGAGGATGCCGCGGGGCGGCTTCTCCCCGCCGCATCCCTTCTTCGAGCATCCGCAGTGTTCGCCGCGGTGATGGTCGC
Source organism: Methanomassiliicoccaceae archaeon COG_1 (assembly GCA_028561875.1). Lineage (GTDB taxonomy): Archaea > Thermoplasmatota > Thermoplasmata > Methanomassiliicoccales > Methanomethylophilaceae > Methanomethylophilus. Next base: position 99,712 of record JAQQTI010000002.1, on the reverse strand, counting down.
ACCCGCCGCCGCGGTGGTGATGGTGGCGGTGCACCGGATCGATTTCCGGCATGAGCCCGGACCGCTCGATGCCGTCGGTCATCTTCTCGAGGAGGTCGTCTTGGTCCACGTCGAGGACGGCGCACATGAAGTTGAACCGCGCACCCCCCGCGGAGGCGAGTCCGCCGTGCCTCTCCACGCCGTTGTCGAGGTTGGTCAGGTTGAGGGTGACGCCCCCTCCGCTCTCGTCGGTGACGGAGGCCTTGATGTGGCCGAGAAGGTAGCCGGCCCTCGCTTTCACGAAACGGCCGGTCTCGAGGAGGACCTCCGCGAGCCTGTCCTCCCCCCTTTTGTCGAATGCGGGGAACGACCCGGTGATACCGACGGCCACGCCTCCCGCGTCCTCCATGGAGTTGTAACCCTCATCGTTCTCGTTGTGGTGACGGCGGTGCTCCCCCTCGAATTCCAAGCCTACGGCGGAGCCCTCGAGGATGTGGTACGCGAGGTGCTCGAGTTCGCCGGAGGGCATGCCGTCGATTTCGCAGTCGAAGGCGAATTCCGCGCAGTCTGCACGGAAGGGCGCGCCCTCGACCTCCGCATCCTTGTTTCTGTCCGAAACGGATATCCTTACCTCCGCGCACCCGCCGCCCCTCACCGCAATCGACGCCCTCCACGTCTTGAACCCGTCCTCCGCGATGTGCTCGCCCATGTGGCGCAGAGCATCCGACAGCAGCGCCTGTGCGTCGCTGTTGAAGTTCTCGACCCTCCCTCCGACCATGACGCGGCTCATTCCATCATCATCCCGTAGACCTTGTCGAGGTTCTCCCCCTCCTTCACGGAAACGGGGATAATCTCCCTGCCTGGGAACCTCTCGGACAACCATTCCGCGGCGCCCTCTATCTCCCCGGGGCCGGCGAGATCGGACTTGTTTATGAGGATGAAATCGGAGCCCTGCATCTGCCTGGTGAAGAACTCCTCCCTCTGTCTGAGGAGGTCCTTGAACCTCTGGATGTCGGCGATGCCGACGATGACGTCCCGGTCCTCGTCTATGCAGGACGAGCGGACGATCTCCTTCACCTTGTGGGGGAGGGCGAGACCGGTGGGCTCGATGAGGATTATGTCAGGGTCTATGTCGTTTGCGATGTTCTTGAGGGCGTTCTGCATGGTCCCGGCGAGGGTGCAGCAGATGCAACCCGAGGGGAGCTCGATCGCGTCGTACCCCTTCTGCTTGAGGGTGGCGCCGTCCACGCCAATCTCCCCTGTCTCGTTGACGATGAGGGCAACCCTCTTGCCCTTCTCGCTGAAGTGGTTCGCCAATCTCATGAGGAGGCTGGTCTTCCCGCTGCCTAGGAAGCCTCCGAGGATGTAAACGTACATGGGGATTCGATATCCTGCGTCCTATTTACTCTTTGATGTTAGAGGTCCGGGCCGTGAGTTTTCCGCGTTCATCCAATCCTACAAAAAAAGGCATTTCAGATAGATGTTACATCCATCTATATAAATTTCATCCAATCATATTTGATTATTTCTAATACTCCCCGTTAATCGCAAAATCGTCATTAGTGGTCGTTAAATACCTCTGGTAACATAGACGAGACGCGAACTTCGGTTCGTACCAGAGGAAGAAAGATGTTTAGCACAAAAGATATGGATTTCTCCAAAATCCTGACCCGCTATGACATCCAACTTCAGAATGCAGAATCTCCGCAGGAAGCTGCTAAGAAGATGCTTCCCGCGGACCCGGTACTCAAAGAGGTAGCCGAGGCCGTTCTGTACATGAAGTTCAAGGATGTCGGACCTGCTGTAACGAAGGCCCTCGCCTCCAAGGACCCGCTCGTCATCATCAACGACGGACTCGTCGCCGGGATGGACATCGTTGCGAAACTGTACGCTGACCACGTGTACTACCTTCCCGAGATCATGATGGCCGCCAAGACCATGGAGATCGGGATCGCCATAGCCGAGAAGAAGGTGCCCGGAGGGAGGTCCACGAAGGGGACCGTCGTCATGCACGCCGCCGAGGGAGACCCGCACGACATCGGGAAGAACATAGCCGCCGTCATGATGAGGGCGGCGGGATACACCGTCATCGACATGGGCCGCGACGTGCCCGTCAAGGACGCCGTCGCCAAGGCCATCGAGGTCAAGCCGCTGTTCATGAGCGGCACCGCCCTCATGACCACCACCATGTCCGCGTTCCCCGCGGAGGCGAAACTCATGAAGGAAGCCGGGCTCGACATCCCCCTCATGGGGTGCGGCGGCGCCGTCAACAGGGAGTTCGCCAACTCCTACGACCTCGGCATCTATTCGAAGAAGGCCCCGCAGACCCCGCTCATCGCCCAGAAGATACTAGATGGGTACGACTGGAAGAAGGTCAGGGAGGATTGGGACTCCATCGTGGGAGGTAGCTGAGATGTCCGTCAGCAAAGTCAAGACGATGGCTTACAAATCCGCCGACGACATGATCATGGGTACCGCCATCCACCCCGTATCCTATGGATACGATCTCAAAATCGGCGCGGGGATGGTCATCCCCGAGGTCAACTACGCGCCCAGGCCCGGGACCGAGAAGGACCCCGCCAAACTGAGGAAGGAGTACGTCGACTACATCACCACCGACGTCCTCAACAGGGCGGTCACCGCCGGCATGCCCGCCGTCCATCTCGAGACGGAGTGGGTCTCGCAGATGAACCAGGAAAAGCTGAGCGCCCCCGTCGTCTCCGGCCAGAAGGAGACCTGCGAGAAATTTTACGAGGAGTACGGGATCGCCTGCGGCGTAAGGCAGACCATCCCCGACCAGAGGGAGCACGACCACGGCCTCAGGCCCGGCATGGACAAGCTGCACGCCTACCCGGAGAAGTTCTTCGAATGCTGCGACTACGCCTGCGAGAACGGGGCGGACAACCTCTCCGTCGAGTCCGTGGGCGGGAAGGAGTTCGCCGACTACGCCGTCACGAACGGCGACATCGTCGCCTTCCTTTTCGGCGTCGGATATCTGGGGTCCATCGACATGGAGTACGTCTGGCAGGAGATGGTCAACGTCGCAAAGAAGAACAGGACCGTCCCCGGGGGGGACACCAACTGCTCCGGGGCCAACGTCGCCATGTTCATGGCCGGAGGGTTCCTCGACAACGATGTCCAGAAGACCTTCTCCGCCGTCACCCGCGCCATCGCCGCGGGCAGGACCCTCGTCGCATGGGAGTGCGGCGCCCAGGGGCCCGACAAGGACTGCGGCTACGAAGGCGTGATCTGCAAGGCCGCCGCCGGGAAGCCGACCACCCAGGAAGGCAAGAACTGCCAGTGCGCCCACTGCGACCTCCAGGGCAACCTGATGGCCGCTGTCTGCGACTGCTGGTCCAACGAGTCCGTCGAGTACCACTCCGAGTTCGGAGGGTCCTCCGTACAGTGCTGGCTCGGGTCCCTCGGATACGAGTGCGCCCTGATGAACACCGCGATCCAGGCCAAGCAGGAGAAGGTCCTCAGGGACCTCTACACCATGACCGACATCTACAGGGCCCCCGAGGCGCACATACTCGCCTACACCAACGCGTACGAGATCGCGAAGGAGATCGTCGCCAACACCGACAGCTACTACCTCAGGTCCCGGGCCGCCGCGCTGAAGGCCATCGAGATCGTCGACAAGGCCTACAACGACAAGATGCTGCAGCTCACCAAGAAGCAGTACGAGGTCCTCATCGACTGCCAGAAGAAGATCTCCGCCCTCCCGACCGAGGAGGACAAGTTCATCGAGCAGTGCGTGGGGGCCTACACCGGCGTCGTCCCCAACTTCGACATGAAGAACTACGGGCTCTGAAGCCCGGGAAAACCTCTTGGAAACCCCCTTAGCCCCCGGAATCCCGGGGGCCCTCAACTCAGTCGCTCGGAACTTCGCGTCCGTGCCCCGGCTCCGGCCGCGGACGTGCGCTACGGGGCACGTCCCACCATGCCGTGTTTCTGGCTTTTAATTCCCGGAATACCGAGCGGACGTTCCGGCCATACGTGAATTCGGCACGACAGTGTATCATTGATCTTTTTCTGGCCGTATCCTCTTTGCCGGCAATCAGGAGAGAGGACGGGGGTCCAGCCGCCTCACGTCCCGGGTGCCATACTCGGGTTGAATAATCGGTGCTCTGCCCGATGAATTGGACATCACCGATCCGTTCAGAGAGAGCATCACTGCGCAATGCCCTCCGCGCTGAGGGACAGAGAGTCGACGTTCCGACGATCCATGGAGTTTGACAAAAGAGGCAGACGGCCGTTTCTGGTGACGAACGGCGATAACAGAATGCCGGCGGGGCCGCAGCGGACGGCGGATGCGTGAAGCATCAGCATCCTGTCTGTGTTTCAACGCTTGTAGATGTAGCGTGTGCCTTTGGTATTGCCGATCTTCTCGATCTTGCCCTCGGACATCAGCTTCTTCACCACTTTCTGTATGGTGTAGATGCTGACGTCCCTAAGGACCATATGTATCTGCTTCAGCGACATCGGCGCAGAGCTCCTCATCAGGACATTCTCGACGGTCTGCTTCCTCCCGATGCCTTCCCCGTCTACTATGGCGAATCTGGCGTCGATGTCCATGAAGCATTCTAGCAGGGTCCTGAGGAAATATCTGATGAACGGGAAGTAGGTCCACCTGTTCTCCCTCCACCCGGCGGAAGACCGCTGCAGCGAATCGTAGTAATCCGATTTCGTGAACGATATGTGCTCATCCATCGAAACGTACCTGCATATGTCGATGCCCTCCTTGTACAGGAGAAGCACCGTGAGGAGCCTGGAGGTCCTGCCGTTGCCGTCCAGGAACGGATGGATGCAGAGATAATCCAGAATGATGCAGGGTATGTAGAGCAGAGGCTCATAGCCCTGGGTCGAGAGCTCCTGATACGCTATGCACAGCTGTTCCATGCAGTCCTCGGTCTCGGATGCCGGGACGGGTTCGAACACGATGCGCCTTCTTCCCGAAGGATCGATGCCGATCACCGCATTGTCTCTGTCCTTGTAGGCATGCCTGTCCGACCCTTTCGTCCTGAGCATGGAGTGCAGATCCAGGATCGTATCCCTGCTGAATCCCAGGGACCCCCTTTCCGTATGGATCAGGCTGAGGGCATCCCTGTAGCCGGCGATCTCCTCCTCCGAATGATTGTTCGGGGCCCCTCCGCGTATGACGATCTCCCTGATGCGCTCGTCCGACGTCACTATGCCCTCGATCTCGTTGGAGTATTTCACCGAGGCCAGTTTGGCGATGTCCTCCATCCTGGCATAGTCCTTCGGATACTTTGCGCGGCGTATGCACTCGAGCGAACGTATCTCGGCGATCTCGACCAGCATCTTCGCTATATCCTGCGGTATGTCGCCGAGTATCTCCGAATAGTCGAATCTGTGCATGATTATAGATTATCTAGGTATTATTTAATGATAAATACTTAGAAAAAACCATTGAATTTATTTAATTTAGGTATAATATATCTATTATTACCTAAATAATCGGCAGGACCAGATATCCTGCATCTTCAGAAATCAACATGTGAGCATGGAAGAGCTCAGAGCTGAATCACGCATATGACGCTCTTCAGGACGCATGTACTCTGTCCAGTGATTGTGACTCGGGGGACATCGCTTTCACCACCAAGGGCAAGGATTAGAACGCAATCAAAGGTCAACGGACGGTTCGTCAGGGCACGGGTAATCCCCCCCTGCCCGTGATGCGACCGACCGCGCGGTCGGTCGCTTGCTCTTCGGTGAGGCGGTCCGGCGGGAACGTGTACGACGGTCTGGTATCCACGAAGCAGTTGGAGTCCCTGTATTCCGCCGGGCCTGTGGTCCCCTGAACAACCAACCCTCACGATGCCCTGTCGAGAGGCCTCTGAGAACGGGGACGTCCGGTCCATGAACGCCGTGTCCATCTTCACCCCGTACTCTTTCTTCAGGATGTCCCCCGAGACATCTCACCGCGGCATCCGAGTTCTCCCCCCGCCCCTCCACCGTACGGTACACGGACCTCGGAGCGCTGGCGTCCGGTCCGTACTCTGTACGTGCCGCGCCCTCCTCGGGGATTCCGTCCATCCTGTCCACGGAGGTCCCCGCCGTCTCCGCCGGATTGGCCGCCGATGCCGCGGTCTCCGCGGCAACGGAATTGCCTTGAGACCTCCTCAGTCCGTCGAGGAGGCATCCAACCCCGTGTCTGCGAACACGGCGCCCGCCACGGCCCTGTTGCCCATGGTCATCGGTTCCGAAGGGCTCGACCAAACAATAAAACCTAGCGTCGAGATACCCACGCGAGGGATGCGGACGGCGGATAAGCAGCTCACCAAGGACGCGAGGGTCATGCTCGGGGACCCCAGGAGGGCCCTGCGCATGATGGCCCTGCCCATGCTGGTCTCGCTGCTCGTGGCGCAGGTCAACTCCTTCGTCGACACCTTCTGGTGCTCCAGCCTGGGGGCGATACCGCTCGCCGCGGTCGGGCTCGTCGCATCGTTCTACCTCATCATCTCCGGCATCGGGTCCGGGGTGGGCATCGGCATTTCCGCATCCATCGCTGCGAAGGTGGCGATGAAGAGGAAGGAGGAGGCCGACGCCGTCGCCTCGCAGTCCATCGTATTCATGGCGGTCATGGGCCTGATCATCACGCCGATAACGCTGGCCATCGGCAATCCGATTCTCCGCGCCGTCGGAGGCGCGGAGATGTACGACGACTGCGTCTCGTATGCCCTGCCGTTCTTCCTCGGGGCGGTCTTCATCGTCATGCAGGGGATACTCGCCGGCATCCTGAGGGGGGAGGGCGCATCGCGCCGCGCCATGGCCATGATGGCCTCCGCCGCCGTCCTCAACATCGTCTTCGACCCGCTGTTCACCTTCGTCCTCGGTTGGGGGATCGCCGGCCTGGCCTGGGCGACCATCGCCGCCACCGCGCTCTCCGCGATACCGTTCTTCTACTGGTACCTCTTGAGGTCGGACACGACCTACGTGGACATACACCGCTCGATGATGAGGCCTCAGAGGCCGGTCCTCCGCGACCTCCTCTCGGTCGGCATCCCGAAGACCGTAGAGCTCGACATCATGGCGACGATGAACTTCCCGTTGAACTTCTTCGTCGTCGCCGCGGCGGGCGCCGAGGGCTTCGCCGTCTACGCCACGTCGTGGAAGTTCGTCGAACTCATGCTCGTCCCCTCGGTCGCTCTAGCCAGCGCACTCGTCCCCATCTGTGCCGCCGCGTTCCAGAGGAAGGACCTCGGCAAGATGCGTTTCACCTACGCCTACGCCATGGCATGGGCGCTGGCGATTGCCGCCGCCGAGGCCGTCTCCCTCTGCATCCTAGCCGACCATGCAGTGGTGATGTTCACCTACAGCGACGGGTCGGTCGGGCTCCGCGGCGACATAATCCACGTGACGAGGGTATTCATGATCATCGGCGTGCTGTATTCGGCGATCAACATATCCTCGTCGCTCCTCCAGTCGATGCGCATGGCGAACAGCTCGATGTGGAGCACGTTCATCCGCAACATGGTGCTCCTGCTCACCTTCGCCTTCTGCTCCACCTACGACCTCAACGCCATATGCTGGGGCTTCGTCGCCTGCGAGGTCTTCGGGATGTTCCTGATGGTCGGGTGGGCCGAGGCGGGGTTCCGCATGAGGAAGGGAGAGGTGCTACGTCATTCGTCGGGCAGCCGATGGCCTTCACGGCCTGCTGACGTACGCACCGTCCGAAGAATTTATTAATCCAGTGAATGTAAGGTGGTGTCTGGAGTTGAAATCGATGGCTAGCATAAACGAAGGAACATGGTTTGCGTACCAATTGACGGTTACCGAATCAGGCAGAACTCGTTCCGACCCGACCATCGAAAAGTACACCGTGCAGAAGATCGAGGGTCAGAACGTACTGGTTCAGAAGGAGATAAACGGCAAGGACGTCGGGCAGTTCAACACCACCAGGGGCCACGGCTCCTGCGTCTTTGACATGGCGTCCCTCTCCAAACGGGGCTCCGAGAACATGAACACCGGCTTCGGTCACATGTACGTCAACATCTTCGAGTCCGCCGGCGACGGCGAGTCCGAGAGGATCTTCCTCGGCAAGGACAACATCGTCTTCCGCGACATCCGCACCCGGAAGAAGTCCGACGACGTCCTCATCACCGAGACCCGCGAGCTCTGCTGGACCAGCATGAAGCTCTGAGAGCCCCGTCCGCTGCACCGTTCCCGGCCTGTCCCCGCTCTCAACTCGGGGATGCGGCGATCGTCTCCGACCTCTTGTCGATGAAGTAGTACATGACGAAGAGGACGACGAATCCGGCGGACAGGGGAATGAACATCGTTTCGCTGTCACCGCGGTGGTAGTAGTACCCGGTAAGGAAGCCGATTAGCACCACGACCGCCATGAGGGCCGGGATCAGTTTGTTGCAGAGCTCCACGGTGACCATGTCATCACTCCCACTCCGTGACGCCCGTCGCGTCGCTCAGCGAGCTGCGGTGGAACTCCGGTTCCTCCACGCCCGCCCTCTTCTGCTTGCGGTAGTCTGCGTACGCCTCGAAGACCTTGCGGCTCAGCAGGGCGACTATCACCATGTTCACGGACGCCATCGCCGCGTTGAACGTGTCGCTGAACGCGTCCATGATCGTGACGTCGGTGACGACCGCGGCGCAGAATGCCACGAGGATGACGATGATGCGCACGGCGAGGATGACCCTCTCATCATCTCTGATGAACCTCGCGTTGGCCTCGCTCATCGTGTAGTAGCCGACGAGACTGGTGAACGCGAAGACGAACATGAACAGGGCGATGACGTACTGCGCGATGCCGCCCATGGAGTCCTCAGTGATGGCCTGCACGAGCTCGCTGCCCTTGAGGTCGAGCGCCACGATGTCGCCGAAGCCGCCGTAGGAGAGGACGACGACGGCGGTGAAGGTGCAGACGACGAGGGTGTCCACGAGGACGCCGAAGGACTGTATGAGCCCCTGCTTCACGGGATGTGGGATGTCGGCGGTGGAGGCGACGTTGGCGACGGAGCCCAAGCCGGCCTCGTTGGAGAACACCCCCCTCTTCAGGCCGGTGATGATGACGGTCCCGATCACCCCGCCCATCAGGCCGGGGGCGCTGAACGCGCACTCGAAAATCATCCCGAAGGCGTTGGCGACGCCGTCGACGTTGAAGCAGATGGCGACGATGCAGAACACGATCCATGCCAGGGCCATGGCGGGGACGATGTTGGAAGAGAACCTGGCGACGGCCTTGAGCCCCTTGAAGAGGATGACCGCGGCGAAGGCCGCGATGGCGAGGGCGAAGACCAGGCGGTTGTTGTCGAAGTCGAACGCGCCGCTTAGCGCCGCCGAGGCGTTGCACGCCTGTACGCCGATGAAGCCGATCCCGAAGGTGAGGACGAGGAGGACGGCGGCAAGGACGCCGAGCTTCCTGCTGCCGAGTCCCTTGGAAGCGTAGTACGCCGGGCCTCCGTAGAAGTGGCCGTCCTCCTTCCTCTCCTTGTATATCTGCGCGAGGGTGGACTCCATGAAACTGCTCGCGGAGCCGATGATGGCGAATATCCACATCCAGAACACGGCGCCTGGTCCGCCCATGACGATGGCGGTGGCGACCCCCGCGATGTTCCCGACGCCGATGCGGGCGCCCATGCCTATGCAGAACGCCTCGAAGGAGGAGACCCTCCTCGTCCTCCTGCCCTCCTTCACGCCGGACAGCGCCAGGGTGGACGTCTCCCTGATCCTGAGGATCTGCAGCCCCCTGAGCTTGAACGTGAATGCGATTCCGAGGCCGATGAGGAACACGAACGCGATCCCCCAGAAGTAGTCGGCGGCCGTGGAGAATAGGGGCGCCACGTCATTGTTCAGAAAACCCATTGCAGACATTATCTCACGTTGTTCCCCGTGACCGACCGACGTTCCGCGATGATGCGGAAAGCTGACTCGATGGCCACGGAAAGCGGAAATCGTAGATAAGCGTTATCCGCTTTCTTGGAGAACGGATGCGGAAAACGCATACGATTCGGGCCCGGCCGCGGAAAGCGCGCGGGGGTGCCCCCTCCGCGGAGTTTCAATCGCCCTCGTTGGCCTTCTCGATGGCCGCGTCAATCTCCTTCTTGAGGTTCGCCGGGAGGCCCTCAAGGTTGCCGGTCAGGAAGCCCCTGACGATCATCGAGACCGCCTCGTCCTCGGCGAGTCCGCGGGACATGAGGTATTCTATCTGGTCCTCGGCGATCCTGCCGACCGCCGCCTCGTGGGTGAGGTCGACGTCCTGCACGGTGGCGACGAGCTCGGGGATGGACTGCGTCGAGCCGCCGTCCCTGAGCACGATGGAGTTGCACTCGAGGTGCGCCTTGGCGCCCGGAGCGTTGCCGACCAGTCTGCCCCTCGCGACCATCTTCCCGCCGTACGTGATGTTCCTGCTGACGATCTCCGACCCGGTGTTCGGCGCGTTGTGCATCACGCACCCTCCGGTGTCGATGTCGGACCTCTCGTGCGCGATGCACATGGTGTTGAAATTGCAGGATGCCCCCCTGCCGTTCAGGAAGGCGACGGGGAAGGTCTGGACCGTGCCCACCGGGTCCAGGATGAAGTAGTTGCTCACGTAGCGGGAGTTCTTCTCCATAACCACGTTGGTCCTCGGCCTCACCGCGGTCTTGGCGTTCCACCCGTGGATCATGGTGAAGGCCAGCGAGGAGTTCTCCCCGAGGTACATCTCGGAAACCCCGACGTGCAGCGCGTCGTTCGTGCCGTGCACGGTGGTGCAGCCGGTGACGACATCAATGGAGGCGTTGTCCCCGACGACGACGATGTTGTGCAGGTTCTGGAGGCCCCTCTCCTGCCCGAGCATCATGCAGGTCTGCACGGGGTGCTTGAGGTGGTGCCCCGGCTTGACGTAGATGAAGTACCCGTCGGAGTCCTCGAGGTACGTCTTGGCGGTGTACTTGTCCTTCGTCGGGTCGATGGCCCTCCAGGAGTAGTCCTTAGCCCAGTCGTAGGTCTCCATGGCCTTCTGCGTGCTCATGATGACCAGGCCGTCCTGCGCCTTGTTGGAGCAGTGGCTCAGGGCGTTGTTCACGAACACGATGGTGCCGTCGCGGTTCTCCTCGTCAGGCATGACGCCGACGTTCACCATCCTCTGCTGGAGATTGTCGTCGAGCTTCTCGAGGTCGCCCATGTCCTGGGAGTCTTTCGCACCCTCGTCGTACCGTTCGATGTCGACGTCCGACCCGAAGCCCGCCCTCTTGCCGAGGGCCTCCTCGACCTCCTTCCTGTCGGTCATTCGTCGTCCACCCCGTATCCATGGGCCTTGATGCTATCGAGGACCTCCCGGGGGTCGCCTTCGGAACGGATCCTCCCGTCGATCATGATGTAGCCCTTGTTCACGTCTATGAAATCCATGATCTGTCCGGTATGCGTGATGACGAAGGCCGAGGTCCTTCTCCCGTTGTTCTCGATGAGGTCGCGGACCTTCGAGCCGATCATGTTGATGCTCTCGAGGTCGACGCCGGACTCCGGCTCGTCGAGCATGACGAGATCCGGAGCCTGGGCGGTGAGCTGCAGCATCTCCGATCTCTTGATTTCGCCGCCCGAGAAGCCGACGTTCACGTCCCTGTCCATCATGCTATCCATGCGGAACTCCCCTTCGTGACCGGTGCTGCCGTGGCCGTTCTTCGCGGCCACCTCGATGAGGTCCCCCAGCCTCACCCCGATGACGTTCGGGGGCCGCTGCATCATCATGCCGATGCCGAGCCTCGCGCGGGCGTCGACGGGCAGGCCCGTGATGTCCCGGCCTTTGAATATTATGCGACCTTGGGTCACCTTCGCGGAGCTGAACCCCATGATCGCCGACAGGAGGGTGGACTTTCCCGAGCCGTTGGGCCCGAAGAGGACGCAGGTCTCCCCCTCCTCGACCGTGAGACTCACCCCCTTCAGGATCTTCCTGCCGCCCGCTTCGACGTGCAGGTCTTCGATTTCCAGAAGCGACATCAGGGTTCCACATCCCAACTATGGATATAAATATTATGCATTCCTAAATTTTTTCTGGCCATACCCTCATGCCATCGCGGAATCGGCCAAGGGGCGGGGCCTCCGTCCGACGACGAGCACGGGCCGAGTTCCGCCGCGGAATGTTCGCCCGTGCCGTCGCCGGAAAGCCGCTTCCCCCTTCCCGGGAGGGGCCCGCCTAGCACCCGGGCACGTGCCCTACGGGACGGGGCATCCCCGACTGCCTCCAGCTATTGCGTGAACAGCGGTCCGCCGGCTTCGTTCGGCAGATCGGCGGGAGGGTGCGGTGAACGGGCCCCCCTCTCTCGCCGCCGCGTACGAGCAGGCCGACGCCACCCTCCAGCCGTTGGCGCGCCCGAATGCGGTCGCCTCGTCCACCATGCGGGAGCCTATGCCCTGGCCGCGGAACTCGGGCTCGACGAACGTGTGGTCTACGTTCATCGTGCCGTCCTTGACGACGTAGGTGAGATGCCCGACGCATCTGCCGGACAGGACGGCCTCGAACCGGTTGGATTCGGGGATGTGGACGATGTCGGCGTTCATCGCGCGGCAGATGCGCCTGCGCCGATAAGTACGTAGCGAATCTCGCTCGATCCTGATCGTGACGTTCCTTTTGAGGCCCAGGTCGGCGGCGGCCTCCATGGCCTTCGTCATGGCGCAGGGCACGGGGCAGGCTATGTGGGGGATGATGCCGGAGGTGGCGGCGTAGATCGGGGATTCGACGAGCGGGACCCCCATCGCCTCGTAGGGGGAGACGGCGCCGAGCCCCTCGGCGAGTTTCGTAACGTAAGAGCATTCGGACCTGACCTCGAACTCGACGGTCGTCATGTCGTCGCTCGGTTTGGCGACAATCACGGTATTCATCCTGCATACCCCGGGGTCGACGGTGACGGTGCAGTTCGCCATGTTTCATCACTGCCCCCTCCTCGGCTTCATCGGATATAAAGGGGGTGCCGTTGGATGCGTTCTCCGTCGATCGCCTCATCGGTCTTGCGGGAACCCGCGCGCAGGGCCGCTAGCTTCGGCGCCCCTTCCCCTGCTCGGCGACGGCCCTCTCCCTCGTTGCGATGGCGTCCCGGTCGCCGAGGTACCTCTTGGATACCGCCCTGAGCCCGTCATCCAGCTCGTAGACGAGCGGGGCCCCGGTGGGGATGTTCACCCTGGCTATTTCCTCGCCGGTCATGCCGTCGAGGTACTTCACGAGAGCGCGGAGGGAGTTCCCGTGAGCGAAAACCACGACGTTCCTCCCTGCCCTGATGTCCGCGCATACCTCCGACTCGTAGTAGGGGACGGCACGGGCGACGGTGTCTTCGAGGCTCTCGGTGAGCGGGCGGCCCTCCGGCGGGTTGCCGCGGTAGCGGGGCTCGTTCGACGGGCACCGCCCGTCGCCCTCCTCCAGAGGCGGGGGGCGGACGTCGTAGGACCTCCTCCACAGGAGGACCTGCTCCTCGCCGTACTTCCCGGCGGTCTCCGCCTTGTTCAGGCCCTGTAGCGCGCCGTAATGCCTCTCGTTGAGCCTCCACGACCTCTTCACCGGTATCCACTCGAGGTCCATCTCCCCCAGGGCGGCGTTGGCGGTGTGGATCGCCCTCTTGAGGTAAGAGGTGTAGCACATGTCCAGGCCCAGCCCCTCCTCCTTCATGAGCCTCCCGGCCGCCCTCGCCTCTTCCCACCCCTTCTCGGAGAGGTCGACGTCGGTCCACCCGGTGAAGAGGTTCCTCTCGTTCCACTCGCTCTCCCCGTGTCTGACAAGAACCAATCTGTGCATTTCCGATCTCCGCGGCGCGGACGCCTTCAGGAGCGCCAATGCCTGCTCCCGATATCAACCCTGCGCCCGGGCATACGTTCAATACGGTGTACCGCGTTTAGCAACCTCAAGGATAGCTATGATAATTTTCCTCGAGTTGGCGATCATTGTCGTGTTCGTGATGCTGGCGTTCGTCTTCAGCGGAGTGAAGATCATCCAGCCCTATGAGCAGGGAATCTACATGAGGCTCGGGAAGTACGTTCGCGTTCTCAACCAGGGCCTGAACGTCGTCGTCCCCCTGATCAGCACCGTCGTCAAGCTCGACCTCCGCACGGAGGTCCTCGACGTGCCGAAGCAGGAGGTCATCACCAAGGACAACTCCCCGGTCGCGGTCGACGCGATCATCTACATCAAGGTCACGGACCCGAAGAACGCCTACTTCGAGGTCACGAACTACCGCCTCGCCACCGTCAACCTGGCGCAGACCACCCTCCGTTCCGTCATCGGACAGATGGAGCTCGACCAGATCCTCTCCAACAGGGAGAGCATCAACGTCGAGCTCAGGGACACCCTCGACGAAAACACCGACAAGTGGGGGGTCAGGGTCGAGACCGTCGAGATCAAGGAGGTCGACCCGGCCGCGAAGGTCAAGAACTCCATGGAGGAGCAGACCTCCGCCGAGAGGAAGAGGAGGGCGGCCATCCTCGAGGCGGACGGCCAGAAGAGGGCGGCCATCCTCGAGGCCGAGGGCAAGAAGAAGTCCCGCATCCTCGAGGCCGAGGGGCAGAGGCAGTCCATGATCCTCGAGGCCGAGGGCAGGAGGCTCGCCACCATCCTCGAGGCGCAGGGGGAGGCCCAGAAGCTGAGGATCGTCTCCGTCGGCGCCGCCTCGATGGACTCCAAGGCCCTCTCCGTCTACTCCATGGACACCATCAAGTCCGTCGGGCGGGGCGAGAGCTCGAAGATCTTCTTCCCGATGGAGGTTACCCGCCTCATCGACGGCATCTCCGAGTACATGGGCTCCGCGCGGCTGGTGCCCGACCGCGAGGTCTCGGACACCGAGGGCATCAGGAAGGCCGTCGGCGACCCCGACGACATACTCGGGCCGATCCCCACCGTAGAGGCCGTGAAGAAGGAGACCGACTCCTACAAGAGGGACGTCGAAGAGGAGATCAGCGAGTCCGACGCCATCGCCGAGGCGGCGAAGACGCCCAAGGTGTGAGCACATGGACGAGCAGACGATCGGCCTGGCGCTCATAGTGCTGGGTCTGCTGATGGTCGCCGTCGAGGCGCTCTTCCCGGGAGGCTACATCGTCATCCCCGGGACGATCGTCCTCATCGTCGGCGTCTGGGGGTACTTCCACCCCGACGAGTTGCTTGAGCCGGTTACGCTCGCGATAGCGGTGGGCGTCGCCGTGCCGGTGACTGCCGGCACCCTCTACCTCTACCGCGTCCTCGCGAGGCCCGCCCCGCCCACCACGACGGTGGCCGAGTCCCTCATCGGGAAAGAGGGCGTGGTGACCGTGAGGGTCGTACCCGGCAATATGAAGGGGAAGGTCAAGATCGGTCCCGACACATGGAGCGCCGAGGCCGACTCCGAGATCCCCGAGGGGACCCCGGTCGTCGTCGTGCATGCCGAAGGCGTTCACGTGAAGGTCGGGCCCAGAACCCGACTTTTTCAAAGGCCCGTCCGAGCACCCACTTGGCCCCGGACGGGCCGTGCCCTTTCCGGCACACCGCATGCCGCGAGTCGGGAGGGGGGAGGCTGACCCGTGCCTTTCCCCGCGAGCATGACCTCCTCGGGAAGCGGGCTCGAAGTGTCGCCCGTCATGGGGCCGGGGCCCCCAACCGTCTTCACACGACGGGGTCTCCCTGAGGACTCCTTCCCGGGGACGGCGCTGCAGGCGAGGGCCCCCCCCTCCTTTCGCCTCCCGGAAATACGCGATTTCGCCTTGAAGACGGGATAAATCAAAGCATTTATATTCCATATCCCGAATCGGGAGCCGCCGGGTTTTTATGAAGAAAACATGGGCAAGTAGATCAGCCCGGTTAGATCGCATCGTTCGCAACGATGAGGCCGCGAGTTCGAATCTCGCCTTGTCCACCTTTTTCCACTACCCAGATCGTCTACTCTGTTCGATAAGTAATCCGCCAGATTCGAGGCGGCCTTTTTCCGACCGTTTATAAGATCTCCTGTAGGACCATTTATATGGAAACCTTTATTTCCTGTGTATAAAATATTTAGTTTTTTCGAAAGTATTTATATAATAAATACATACAGAATAATGCCGGAAAACCATATGCCGGCGCATTCGGAACGGTGAGAAAAACGCCCTCTGATCTTCAAGCATCGAGGGCGGCCACCTGGAGTCAAGATTCAGATGACATTATACGTAAGCGCAAACAGGGATAAAAAACCAGCTAAGAAACAGGTCCGCAAGGCGTCTCCTGCGGAGACGCATGCGAACAACCACGCTGCGGTCCGTACCTCCCGCCTTCTGATCGATCCGAGACCGTGGATGAAGGCGGCGGAATCCGAACTCGAAGAGATGAACCGCGGGAAAAGGGGCCGTCCTTACACCTACTGCGATTCCATGATCATCTGGATCATGCTTTTCATGGGTTACCAGAACATGGACTACAGGCATGCCGCGGGGACTGCGGCGGGCATCATGGACCAGTACGGGCTGAAGGCCCCGTGCTGTTCCACGATCTTCGTACGGATCAGGGAGCTGGTGTCCGGACTGATTCTGGGGGCACCGCCGACCGATTCCAGGATAATGTCCAGGTATGTCAGGCCCTGCCGGGACGGCAGGGCCAGGGAACTGGCCGCCGATTCGACGGGACTGAATCTGACGGAAACGAGTCTCTGGAGGAAGAACAAATGGGGCGCAGGGCCGGAATACCGCGGATGGCTGAAACTCCATGCGATAACGGATTGCGACACGAACGAGATCCTGGCGTATGTCCTGACGGACGAGACCGTGAACGATACCGCTGTCTTCGGGACCCTGCTGGAAATGGCCGTATGCGCAGGATACGGCATCCGCTCGGTCAGAGCGGATGCGGTACTCTGTTCGATAAATCGAAGCCTGTATTTTGCCAACTCCCTGTTTTACGATTCAGACCGAGGCCATCAGTTCGTTGCGGATCTCCTTGTGGATGTCGAAGGCTTTCACCATCGCCGCGACCAAGGTGTTCATTCCGTCCTCCGTACGGGCCGAGACATGTTCCGTTATCAGCCTTTTGAGGTCCGAGAAGGTGCATTCGACCTTCCATCTCCTTCCGTACCCTGTGGCCTGCAGCCACAGGTCGTACGGCAGGGAGACCCAGAGTCTGGCGGCATCTCCCCTTTCCGCACAGCCCCGGTTCTTCGGCCTGGTGTTGCTCTTCATCTTGGGGATGAACCTGATCTTCCTTTCGGCACAATGTCTGAAATTCTCGTTCGAACCGTATGCCGCATCCGTACTCTGTTCGATAAGTAATCATCACCTATGCTGAGTTTTGATAACGAGGCATGATTCTGAGCATCTGGCTTTTTCGATTCTGACGAAGGGTATTTATATAAACATCGTTAATATCACTATTAACGACGTCATACAACGTGGTCCAGCCGCAGAAGACGAAGGATGGGGAGAGGTACTACCTCTATGAGGTCACGGCGGAATGGGACCCCGTGAAGAAGCGTTCCAGGCAGAAGCGCACGTACCTGGGAGTGTGTGACAGGGACGGCAACCTGCTGAAGAAGCCGGTGAAGAAGCAGATTATAGTCCGCAGCCCCTCCTACGGGCCGTACCATGTCATGTGGAATCTCGCCAGGGAATCCGGTCTGGATGCCGTTCTGGAAGGGGTCTACGGCGAAAAGGACGGGAAGAGGCTTCTGGCCCTGGCCATCCTGGGTATCACCGACCCCGGAAGCGGGGACCTCCTGGAGGAGAGCGCGGAGGGCGCCTGCCTCCGCGAACTGATGGGTCTAGACTGGTCCTTCGAACAGTCGGAGGTCTGCAGGTTCCTGCAGAGGATGGGTGAGGATGCCGGCAAGCGGGAGGACCTCTTCAGGGAACCGTGTCCCGGAGAGGGCTGCATGATCTTCGACATAGTCTGTCTGGGTACCGATTCCGAGGACCTGGAGTATTCGGAGGCCGGACGCAAGGCCCGTTTCACCGGTTCCAAACAGGTCAATCTCGGCATGGTGCATTCCTGAAGGACGGCCTGCCGTTCTGCTACCGCACCTATCCCGGTTCCGTGGCTGACGTAGTGACATTGGACATCATCGTCTCCGATCTGAGGAGGATGGGATGCGATTCCTTCGAGACGGTGATGGACAGGGGATTCTTCAGCGCAGGGAACGTGGAACTGATGCCGGAACGGAGTGCGGGATTCACCGTACCGGTCCCGGCCGGGAACACCATACAGAAGCTGCTGATATCGGACAGCGTGATGGACATGGAATCACCGCTGAACACGGATTATCTGGGAGGCAGCTCGGTGCGGGGCTACGAGACCAGGGTCGTGCTGGAGAAGGGGGAGTTCTCCATAGATGCGTCCGGAGGGAACATCAGGGCGCTGGTCTTCCAGGACGATGCCCGCAGGCAGATCGAGACGGCGACCCTCTACAGGAGGATTAACGAGATGGAATCGTTCCTGGCAGGGAAGGAGTGCGACACATTCCTGCCGAAGAGGCTCTCTCCGAGACAGCTGGAGACCTACAACCTTCTGGATGTGTCGGAGAAGGACGGCAGGTACGTTTTCCAGAGGAAACGCAAAGCGATCACCGCCAAGGAGAACGGCTGCGGGAGGTTCGCCGTTCTGACCGCCTCCGGACTTCCGTGGAAGGATCTCATGATCGAGTACAGGCAGAGGAACGACGTGGAGTACGATTTCTCCCAGCTGCAGTCCGATCTTTTCATGGGGATCAAGGGCAAATCGGATCGGAAGTCCGCGGAAGGCGGGCTTCTGGTGAACTTCCTGTCCCTGAGGCTCAGGCTTACCCTCCTGGAGAGGATGCGGACATCGGGCATCACGGACGAGATGCGGATCCCCAAGCTGATGAAGGTCCTGAGGAAACCGAGGATGACTCTGGTCGGTAACGAATGGAGACTCAACGAGGTCACCAAGAAGCAAAGGGAACTGATCGGGAAACTGGGCCTCCCGCTCTTATGACCTCGTTATCAACTCGTTGCATAAGTGAGGATCAAGAATCGGGGATTTCGGTTGAGTAGGAGTCAATTCATCATTGGACACAGTTGGCAATCCTCTTTCATAATTATAAACGAGTGGATTATAACACTCGAGCCAATAAATACTCTGAATGAGTTTACATTCTGCCAATAGGTGGTCTTTTGGACAACAAGAAAGAAACAGAGCGTGCGGAGCTTCATCGTATAATCTGGAACATTGCTAACGATCTTCGCGGAAGTGTTGATGGATGGGATTTCAAGCAGTATGTCTTGGGAATGCTGTTCTACCGTTACATGTCCGAGAACCTTGCCGCATACATCGACAGGGGAGAATGGGAAGCCGGGAACAAAGGGTTCAGTTATGCGAGTGTTTCTGATGAGGAAGCTGAGAGTGCCAGAGAGGATATGGTAAAGACGCGTGGTTTCTTCATACTGCCCAGCCAGCTCTTTTACAATGTCCGTGAGAATGCACCCAACGATGAGAATCTGAACGAGACCTTGGAGAAGGTGTTCAAGGCCATCGAGGGATCATCCATCGGAACTGCCTCGGAGGATGATTTCAAGGGATTGTTCGACGATCTTGATGTGAACAGCAACAAGCTCGGCGGCACCGTGCAGAAACGTAACGAGATGCTGGTGAAGCTTCTCGACGGTGTCGGAGATATGAAGCTCGGTAACTATCAGGACAATACAATCGATGCATTCGGGGATGCATACGAGTACCTGATGGGGATGTATGCTTCCAATGCAGGAAAATCAGGTGGGGAGTACTACACACCTCAGGAGGTCTCCGAACTCCTTACCCGTCTGACCATCGTGGGTAAGAAGGAGGTCAATAAGGTCTACGATCCTGCCTGTGGTTCCGGTTCCCTTCTGTTGAAATTCGCAAAGATCCTCGGAAAGGAGAATGTTAGACAAGGATTCTTCGGCCAGGAGATCAACATCACCACTTACAACCTCTGCAGGATTAATATGTTCCTGCACGACATCGATTATGATAAATTCGACATTGCTCACTGGGACACTTTGACAGAGCCAGCACATATGGATGATGAACCGTTCGAGGCGATTGTCTCTAATCCGCCGTATTCAATTAAATGGGAAGGAGACACCAATCCTGTTCTAATCAATGATCCGAGGTTTTCTCCGGCAGGCGTTCTTGCGCCCAAATCTAAAGCGGATATGGCATTTATCATGCATTCTCTGTCTTGGTTGGCTACCAATGGTGCTGCAGCCATCGTCTGTTTCCCTGGAATCATGTATCGTGGCGGAGCGGAGAAAAAGATTAGGCAGTATCTGATCGACAACAACTACGTGGACTGCATAATACAGTTGCCTGATAATCTGTTCTATGGAACATCGATAGCTACTTGCATCATGGTCCTCAAGAAATCCAAGGCTTCCAACGATACATTGTTCATCGATGCTTCGAAGGAATGTGTGAAGGTCACTAACAATAACAAGCTGACCCAAGAGAATATCTCCAAGATTGTTTCGATATTTACCGATAGGGTGGACATAGAGTATGTTTCCAGACTGGTTCCGAATCAGGAAATCAAGGATAACGAATACGACTTGTCGGTCTCGCAATACCTGGAGCAGGAAGACACCAGAGAACAGATTGACATTAAGCAGTTGAATGTCGAAATCGAAAGGATTGTTGCCAAAGAAAATGAACTAAGATTCCAGATTGAGCAAATTATCAAAGAAATTGGGAGTGATTGATTGAACAAGTTGAATGATTTGCTGCTGGATCGCTGTCCTAATGGGGGAGTATACAAGAAGCTTGGGGAGGTTATTTCTTTAGTAAGGGGAACCCGTGTAGTCAAAAACCAACTATCTCATGATTCTGGATTTCCGGTTTACCAGAATAGTTTGAAACCTTTGGGCTACCATACTGATTATAACTGTCCAAAAAATAGCACATTCATTATTTGTGCTGGTGCGGCTGGAGAAATTGGATATAGCGTTGAAGAGTATTGGGCGGCCGATGATTGTTTTACCTGCAAATGTCCGGAAACAATCTCATCACGGTATATCTATCATGTACTGTTGCAGAATCAAAGTAAATTATTGAGTCAGGTAAGAAAGGCGAGTATTCCTCGCCTTTCACACACATCTATTGAATCTTTGGCCATTCCTATCCCACCATTAGAAATCCAGGAAGAAATCGTCCGTATTCTTGATTCTTTTACAGAGCTTACAGCAGAGCTTACAGCAGAGCTTACAGCAAGGAAGAAACAATACGAGTATTATCGCGATAAGCTGCTGTCGTTCGACATCTTACTCCTGAGGAGAGAGAGAGAGAGACTCGGAGTGAGGTGGGTTTCTTTGAAAGACGTGACTGTTTTTTCCAAGGGCGGGTATGTAACAAAACAGGACGTGTCTGAAGGCAACATCCCTGTCATTTCAGGAGGCATGGAACCAGCGTTTTATCATAATCAATTTAATCGCTCCGGCGAATCAGTTGTTATTGCCAGATCAGGCATAAATGCAGGTTATGTTAGTTATTGGGATGTGCCGATTTATGTTTCAGATACATTTACAATAGACCCCGATACGAGTCTTTTAACTCACAAATATTTATATTACTGTCTTAAGCGGATTCAATCAACGCTTATTGGGACAAAAAGAGGTGCAGGGGTCCCACACATCAATAAAGAGGCTCTCTCTAAAATAATGATACCTTTAGTAAATCTGTTTGAACAATCAAAAATAACAGATACGCTGGATAAATTTGATTCATTATGTAACGATTTAAGTCAAGGCATCCCTGCAGAAATTGAAGTTCGTCAAAAGCAGTATGAATTCTATCGTAGCTTGCTGTTATCATTTGATGGGTGTTGATATGTTCAAGAATCTCGAGGAATTAATAGAACAAAGTAATCATCTTCAGTCAGATCGGCAGATTTACATTTGGGTGTATGAAGCTGAGTTATTTTTTAAGGAATCCAATGTGGATAATAGAGAGCTTTATAGACTTATTGCTCAAGTTAAAGAATACGGGGGTTCATTTGACTATTTAAATAGATTAAGGGCTCTAATCAATACCTTAAATCATACTCTAACTCTACCTGAAATTACAGAGCGCAACCAGGTTTTTGTAGCAATGTGGTTTTCTGAAGAGATGCAGAATTATTACGATAATGGATATGTTCCTGCCATAAAGGAGTGTAATTATTCTTGTAGAAGGATTGATGAAAAACAATTCAATGGTTCAATAATCGAAGAAATTGTGAAGGACATTAGCAATTCTATTTTTTTGATTGCTGATTTAACAAACAATCGTGGGGGAGTATATTACGAAGCAGGCATCGCTAAAGGTTTGAGTTTATGCAATCATCCAATTCAGTTGATTCTCACCTGCAAAGACAGTTATTTTCATTCAGACAACAAGCCTCATTTTGATGTTAGCGGAGACAATATTATTGCATACTCAACATCGGACGATTTAAAGGCCAAATTAATTACAAGAATCAAAGGAACGGAATCTAAGAGATGAGTGAATACAATATCGTTCTTTTCACAGACGAGTATACGGTCGTATCAGAGTATGTGCCAGAAACTCAGAAATCTGATCAATATCAGAGTGAGTACGATCTGGAAAAAGAATTCATCCTTCTTCTCTGTGGCGACAAGGAACATACTGGACAGGGTTATGAATACCTGCCAATACACAATGAAAAGTCCCTAATCCTCAATCTCAGAAAGCAACTCGAACTTCTGAATAATTACCAATTCACAGATTCTGAGTGGGAGAAATTCTTCAAACAAAGCATTGCACCTTCCGACGAAGGTATCGTCGAGAAGAGCAGAAGAATCCAGACGGATCACATCCAGAATCTCAAAAGGAATGATGGAACCACCAAGAATATTGTCCTCATCGATAAGAAGAACATCCACAACAATCGTACCCAGGTCATCAATCAGTATGTGGCCGATGAAGGCACGTACAAGAACAGATACGACGTAACTATCCTCGTAAACGGTTTTCCATTAGTTCACGTTGAATTGAAGAGAAGGGGAGTGCCTTTGAAAGAGGCATTCAACCAGATCGACCGCTATCAGAACGACAGTTTCTGGTCCGGATGCGGATTGTTCGAGTACGTGCAGATTTTCGTAATCTCCAACGGAACGCACACCAAGTATTATTCTAATACCACCCGCGAAGGACATCTTAGGGAGATCAACGAGACCACCCGCCGCAAGGGAAGGAAGACCAGCAACAGCTTCGAGTTCACCTCATTCTGGGCAGACGGGAAGAACCGTATAATTCCTGACCTGGTAGATTTCACCAAGACCTTCTTTTCGAGGCATGTATTGCTGAGTATACTCACCCATTATTGTGTTTTCACTAGCGAAGACCTCCTGTTGGTCATGCGTCCGTATCAGATTGCCGCCACAGAGCGTATACTGAACCGTATCGAGATCTCCACCAATTACAAGATGATGGGGGCTCTTGATGCAGGAGGGTACATTTGGCATACCACGGGATCAGGAAAAACCCTCACCTCTTTCAAGACTGCACAGCTTGCGTCCCGTCTCGGTTATGTTGATAAGGTCCTGTTCGTCGTGGACAGGAAGGACCTCGACTACCAGACCATGAAGGAGTACGATCGGTTCGAGAAGGGGGCAGCTAACGGCAACAACAATACCGCTATTCTCACCAGACAGCTCGGAGATCCGAGTGCAAGAATCATCGTAACGACCATCCAAAAATTGGAGATTTTCGTCAAGAAGAACAAGAAACATGAGATCTATAACAAACATGTCGTCCTAATCTTCGATGAATGTCACCGTTCCCAGTTCGGTGAGATGCACACCCTCATCACCAAGAGTTTCAAGAGATACCATCTTTTCGGATTCACCGGTACACCTATCTTCACCGTCAATTCCGTCAGCGGGAAGAACCCCACGTTGCGCACTACTCAGGACGCATTCGGGGATAGACTTCATACATACACCATTATCAATGCGATCAATGATCAGAATGTTCTTCCGTTCAATGTCGATTATGTAAAGACCATCCGTGCTGCGGACGACATAAGTGACGAACCGGTTCAGGGAATCGAGAAAGAAGGAATCCTCCTATCTCCTGAAAGGATCTCCCTCGTCACCAAGTACATCCTCGACCATTACGATCAGAAAACATTTGCTGGCACTGCATATAAGTTCAAAGGAAGGACGGTTTCCGGTTTCAATTCCATCTTCGCTGTAGCCTCCATCCCTGTAGCTAAGGCATATTACAACGAGTTCAAAGAACAGATTAGGATTTCAGGCAAGAATCTTCGCATCGCCACCATATATAGCTATTCACCGAACGGTGATGATCAGGACGAGGTAATTCTTGATTCCGGGACGATGTCCACCGAAGGCCTCGATAAGACCGATCGTGATTTCCTCGCGGATGCGATTAAGGATTACAACACGACTTTCAATACCAATTTCAGCACCGAGAGTGACAGTTTCCAGAATTATTACAAAGATCTGTCTCAGAGGATGAAGAACCGTGAGATCGATCTTCTGATTGTGGTCAACATGTTCCTGACCGGATTCGATGCGACCACTCTCAATACCTTATGGGTGGACAAGTTCTTGCAGATGCACGGGCTCATACAGGCATTCTCCCGTACCAACAGAATCCTTAACTCTGTCAAGAAGTATGGGAACATCGTATGCTTCAGGAACCTCCGCAAACAGGTCGAAGCCGCAATATCCCTGTTCGGGGACCAGGGTGCGTGCAGCACCGTCCTCCTGAGGCCTTACGAGGATTATTACAACGGATATGAGGACGAGAACGGGAAGCATGTCAACGGTTATTTGGACCAGGTCAAGAGACTTCTGGAGGATTTCCCTATCGAGGAACAGATTCTTGGGGAGACCCGTGCCAAGCAGTTCATCGCATTATTCGGCACGATACTACGTCTCAGGAACATCTTGGTCGCTTTCGATAAATTCGAGGAAGACACCACACTTTCTGAAAGACAACTGCAAGATTACAAAGGAAAATACCTGGACATCTATCAGCAGATCAAGAAACCCAAGGAGAAGGTCCAGATTACCTTAGATGTAGTGTTCGAGATGGAACTCGTCAGGCAGGATGAGATCAACATCGATTACATCCTCGCCATGGTTGCAAAATACCATGACAAGAACGACAGAGGCAAAGAAATTCTGGTTGATCTGGAAAGGGCGATAAGCTCTAGCATGAATCTGCGCAGCAAGAAAGAACTCATTCTGCAATTTATCCGGGAGGTAGATCCCTCTGGAGATTCAGAGCTCGGTGAGGACTGGAAGAGATATGTAGATGCTCAGAAGCAGGTCGATCTCGAATACATAATATAGAAATACGATCTGAAGCACGATGAAACTGTGAAGTTCATGGATATTGCGTTCCGCGACGCCAATTTCAAGACAACCGGCACAGACATCGACAAGATCATGCCACCAATGTCCAGGTTCGGTTCCACAAGGAGTCAGAACAAGGAACAAATCATCGAAGAACTCAAGCAGTATTACGAGAGATATTTCGGACTTTAATCGGTATCGGGCCTAATAACCTAATCTCCCGCTAAAGTATCACTAGGTCATGTCTCGCTGTAGGTCCGGATCTCATCATCGTCAGCCGATTCCGGCTGATTGATATCGAACGTGAATTCGGCACTTTGTCCTGAATGAAAATCGGTTTGTCGATAGCTCACGCTGTACGTTCTACAGGGTCTGGCTCTTTCACCCCATGAGCCTGTCCGTATCGATGCCCAACGCTTCCGCTATGACCATGAACTCGTCCGCGAGGATGGTCGGCCCCATGAAATGCTCCGAACCCGTGACGGGATCCCTCTCGAGTATCAGGGAGACCGAACGCTTCACGAAGTCAGTGAAGGTGGTGTCGATGCCCTCCCTCTTCAGCACATGGTCCGCCAGATCCGTCAGCATGGTGGCCAGGGAGATCACGAACATCATCGAGTCCTCCCTCGATGGCTTCTGGATGTACACGCACTTCATGGACATCCCGTCCTTCATCAGCCGGAACGCGTGTTCGATGTGGTACTGCCCCAGATACGTGAGCAGCACCGTGTCCGCGGCGGCCCCGAAGCGGATGTTCTCCTCATCCTCGTTGGCCCTTGGCAGGTTGGTGACCAGGACCCTCACGCTGCGGTCCTTCGAGAGCTCCTTGGCCCTCTCCTCGTCGAACTCCAGAGAGACGTCCACCCGATATTCCGTTCTCACGGACGGCTCCTCTCCCTTCCTCGGCCTTCCCCTGTGCCCGTAGGAACGGGATTCCACTCGGGAGATGCTCCACTTCACATCGTAGGCCGAGTCCGTGTTCTCCTTCAGAGCCTCGAGGATTCCTCTGCGAGCGTCCTCCCCGCAGTTGAACAGTCTGGATTGGAAACGGCCGAAGATTGCCTGAGACTCCTTCAGGTCCTGCTCCCGGTGGTACTCTATGCCCGCTTCGATATCATCCGATGTCCGATAGGCCACGAACCTCAGCATCCTCCCGTCCACCTCTGCATCGGTATCGTAGATCCCCCACCCGTCCCTGACGGAGGAGGGATCCATGATGCCCGTGGATACGGAATACACGATATCTTCCCTGATCTTCCCTCCGAAGTTCTCCGGACACTTCGCTACGAACCCGAATCCCCTGGACGTCATCAGGTCCACCAGAGGGGCGGTGGCGATCTTGCAGTCGGCCACCAAAGTGGTGGCCGAAGGATCCACTTTCTCCGAAAGGAACCCTATCGCTCCGCGGTCCATCTCGGAGTCCGCGGCGGCCCCGTCGTAGGGTCTCTCGTAGCAGACGATACCGTTCTCGTCCGTCACCGAAAGGAGGCTGTAGACCAGCCTGTCCCTGGAATCCTTGGGATGCCGCACCACTCCGGTGCCGCAGCGCCTTCGATGTCCGCCCTCTTCTCCTTGGCGGATACGCCGAAGTTGGCGGAATCGATGTTGAAGATGCTGGAATCCAGCCCGTACCTCGAGGCGAGGAGGCGGTAGCAGTCGTAAGCCAGAGAAGGGAGGTCCTTCCCGAACATGATGTCGAGGTCCCTCGCCAGAGCGGTGGGGCCAAGACCCTTCAGGTCCACCTTCTCCCCGAAGAGTTCGGAGACGGGTGCGGACATGAACGGATCCGATACCCTGCTCAGAGCCCTGCGGTCGGCGTGTCCCATCATGTCCCCGATGAGTGCCTTCACCGCGAAACCGACGGTGGGCTTGCGCCGTTTGTCCACCGGTATCCTCCGATCGAGGAGCTCCCTCATGCCGGATTGCTCGAACAGCGCCATGGCCAAGGCTGACGCGGCCCTCAGGCCCACGTATCCCCTGTCCCTCGAACGGTCCAATGCCATGGCAGTTACCCTGTACGTCTTCACAAGCCCGGATCCTCGCAGGGTACGCGTGCGGCCAAGAATTTTTAGTGATTATAATCGGGCTTTAGCCCGATATATATCGCTAAACTATAAATAACGTGCGTGCGTTCTGTCATCCGGTACGCAGCATATCCCAGCGGATGCTATGCCGACCGTCACGGAAATCCGGGAAAACCACCCCGGATCCCGAAGAAAGACGACGTTTTCACGCCGAAAATAAAAGATTTCTCAACGTGCCGAATTCACGTCATACTCAAGGAGGTCGCAGCTATCGAATGCGATTTCTCTCTGAGTCCGATGGATAAGAAGAGAACCATCGACGATAGAATGAAACTTTATCCCGGATTCGATGGGATCTCAGAATGGCTGTACAAGCACGGTCTTGAAGCCTGAAACTTATTGGGGCCTTATGCCCCATCTATTTCCGAATTCAGATTGATCATCAACTGAGGTCCTTTTTGTACTTTGACCATATCAGATGATGTATCCATTCCTATAATCGAGAAAAAGACCTTATTGCGCATTTTAGCATCAGCGAATATTTTATGATGATCGATAAGATCTATGGAACAATTATATTCTCTGTTCCAATTAAAAAATCCCCTGTCTCCGAACATAGGCTTCATCTGATTTCTACTTGCAAGAGTCTTGATGTCATCAACCGCGGTATTACAGATAGCATAGCAATAAAAGACCGTCCCATCTGTAATCGATACTTTTTCTCCACGATAATTTGGTATTTTTGAATGCTTAAGGGCATCAATATAATCATAGATTTGTTCGATGATGTTGACATCTTTACGGCCAGGACGTTTCAATTCGATAATGCAGATACTTTTAGCTTCCATGCTTTCTGTTATATCACCGAAAAGGAAAATATCTGGACGAAGTTTAGACTCATTATCGGATATGTCACAAAGATTTCTGTCAGAATAAGCACCATAGAAAGCATAATATTCGAGACGATCGTCGATAATCCACAGATTACATGTTTCCAGTATGGCTCTATTCTTCCTATCAGTACCACGAGGGAGGATTATGTCGTGTATGACCGATTCTAATTCATAGCTGAACTTGATTTTATCGTCCTTATATTCAGATTGTATTGCTTCTAAACGTTCATCAAACGCAGAAAGGATAAGACCACGATGTATTATGAGTCTGGTCAGTTGATCCTTCTGAAGATTCGTTATTTTATCAAGATGTTCTTCAATAGCCGAGGAATCATCTACTGGACCCTTTTTTCTATTAGGGTTGAATATAATTTGTGATTCCATTTTAGATTGACTATCAGAACATTTGCGATATAGTTCCTCATCGGTCATTTCTGGTTTGATTGAAGATATCAACTCTGGATCATATTTCACTGTAGCGGAAAACATACATCCAGATTCGGACTCTACAAATTTCTTTAATCTTTGAGAACAATTACGTACATAGGTTTCAGAATATGGTTTTAAAAATTCATCACATATCGGATTGATAGCATCCATAATTTCTTTTATACAAGGCATTTCATAATCAGGAATAAGTCTGCTCTTATCACCTAAATCAAAGCCATCTCTACTAGAATTGACGCGTTCATCAAGAAGAGGGCTATAAACAAAACACTTGTAACGAAACTCCTGATTGTCGGAATCCATATATGTGCGATCGAATTTGAGAACAGTCTTAACTTCAAGATCGTTTGCACATAACGATATTCCATTATCTCCAGTTAGTTGTTGAAAGCTTACAGGATATAAATCAAATTCATAATTACCAATTAAAATAGGTTTAGGATGTTGTATTATTCTATCTTGAATAGAATCATAGATGTCATTGACAATCTCTATTTCATCTGATCCCTCGATACGAATGATCGGTTGTTTCTTACCATGAAGGAAATAAGCAATACAATGGTCAAATATCTTAGTAGCCAAGGCTTTGGGCCCAGATTGAATACTATTGAAATAAATGGATTTACAATTTTCAAGACTGATTATAGTACGAATCGGAAGAGATGATGGTTCGGGTTCATCGCCACCATAAACACCATCGGCATCCAGACTGAACGAAAATTGTCTACGATATTTCTTCCCATCTTGACAATAAACACTATCGACCATCACATTATCGAATACTTTAAGCCAACTCAATCTCCCGATACCTTTACAGCCAAGAATGAATTTATGCATGGAGTCTACCTTTTTGAATGATTGATAATTCACATCAGTAAATCCCACCCCATTATCTTCGATAACAAAACCTGTTATTTGCGAAGACTCTTTCCCATCAAGTGTCTTTTGATTTGAAATAAGCCTGATCTTGATATAGGGATTGTCAGAATCAGCATCCATAGCTTGAATGGAATTGACAACAGCTTCAAGTACAGTATCGAGTCCAGAACCATTGGGGACTCTTATATTGTTTACTCTACCTTTGAAATCAAGTTCCATTACCATTACCTTCAATATGCAGTTCAGCTTATTTACAAATTACCAGATATTTTCTGCCGAGTACTCCCCGATTGCCGTCGCTTGCCTTCTGAGGAAGAACTCGTCGGGTTCCTCGAACGGTCCGGACATGACCAGATCGTTGTTCTGCGGAAGGGTCTCCAGAGTCGATACTGCGAACGGTACGACGGATAAGAAGAGGACTATGGATGACAGAATGAAACTTTATCCTGGATTCGATGGGATCTCGGAGTGGCTGTACAAGCACGGCCTGGAGGCCTGAAACAATTTGGGGGCCGGAAGGCCCCTCATATGAATAGAAAGACAGGGGAATCTGGCCGATTCGACCCTAAATCCCTGAGAACATTTATTTGCCAATTTATTTGCCAAAAAATGGCTTTTAAATTGGCAAATAAACTTCGCCAGGACAGTCGTTTCGATAGTCAGATATTGACGACCCATCTGCCGGCCTTCTTGCTACCCTCTCTCGAAATTATATTCTTCTTACGCAGTTTCTCGATGCGATACCTGACGATTCTGATCGAAAGATCCGATTCGGACGAGATTTCCGTAATAGAAACAGAAGGATTGGCCGTCATTATAGATAGTATCGTATGATCGATCTGATCGAGAACTAATCCGATATTATCGGGATCGGTGTTGCGATACGTTTTGGGACGAAGCGTCACGAGCAACCCGTTCGACATGTATGAGAACTCCGGCTCCGGGTTGCCGTTCTCCTTGCACGCGGATAGGACTTTCTTGATCCCTTGGCCCCATCCTTCGATGTATTTCATGGCATAGAATGCCTCGGCCAGTCTCTTGTTGCGTTTGACCGATGGATGGGATCCTCTGAGGTTCTCCAGAGTAACCCCTTCCGGAAGGAGGCCTGAGGAATACACCATGAGCTTGTCTTCGTAGATGTATATGGCAACCTCCTGCCGCATGCTGTAATCCTTGTGGACTATGGCATTCACAACAAGTTCTCTGATGGCATCAATAGGATAGAGATAATCCAACTCCCTGAATGCGGTACCCGTATCGTATCTGTAGGTGGGCTGGATGTATTTGTCGCTGAGAACGCGTATGCATTCATCAGGCAACAGGACGAGGGGGATGCGATCCAGCATATCATCCCTCATGAGGCAATCATTGCTGTCGAAGAGGCCTATCTTCAGGAATGCGCCGTATTCGTATTTGTCCGGGTTCTTGGTGAAGAGCAGAGCCGCTGTGAGCGACAGTTCATCATCGCGGAAAAGGCCCATGGTCCTCAGGGCGAGCATCATGTCATCCTCCGGAACATCATCGGGTATGCGCTTCGCCTCCTTCCCTTTCTTCATGAAGAATCTGAACGCATCCTCGGAGATGTCTTCGGGATCGACTTTGCAAGGCTGGTCCAACCACTGGATCCCCATCTCATCCAGGAGAATCCTCTTGAGGGAAATGCCCTCCAATTGCTGAGTGGTATTGCCGACACGGAAGTAGAATCTTCCATCATAATCTACGATCGTATCCCCTTTGGGAACATCGATGATGATGCAATCCTTGCCATCGATATTCTCGGCACGGGTCTCGGAGATGAAATGGAATTTGTTGCGGATGGTATCCGATATGGTCTTGGTGGTTCCCTTGACATCCTGGACGCCGACATATTCGCCGTTGTCCTTGCGACCGATGATCATGCGGCCGCCTTTGGTGTTGTAGAAGGCGGCGATTGTCTTGAGATACTTATCCGCCCAGGATTCCTTCCATTCCATATCGAGGTTCTCTATGTCCATCTCTTTTCGTTGGGGTGATATCCTTCGGTCGATATTATCCTTGTTTGGTGGACAATGGATGATATCTTTAAATGACCAATGTTTCTCCGAATGCTGCCGCTTGCCTTCTGAGGAAGAACTCGTCGGGTTCCTCGAACAGTCCGGACATGATGAGATCGTTGTTCTGCGGAAGGATCTCCAACGTTGAAACTACGAACGGTACGGCGGATGCGAAATCCGATAAGGTGAGGTTTTCCCTCATCAGATCGTCCTTGTACCTCAGATACGCCGAATGGGCGAGATCGAAGTCGTGGGCGAGCGCGAAGATCTGTTTGTCCTGGATGTATCTTACGTAGCTTCCGATGGAATTGTTGCTTCCTTCGTATGTTCTCGGCATCTCTCCGCATTCCCTGCGGACCCTGATCCTGTGCTGCCTGTGGATGCCGGGGGTGCGCACCCTGTTCCCTACGACGCCTCCCATGGCCTCAGCCGGAGCTCTCCGGAAAGGCGGCCCATGGTCCATCCCTCCCAGCCGATGTCGCTGGTGTCTCCGAGCATACGCCATTCGCCGTTGGCGAGGCTGTCGTGCCGTTCTGCGCCTCGGACACCGGCGGCATGGCGGACCGTCTCGCGAGGCTCGCCGAACCCGACAAATGGGTTGGCGGAGGGGGGACGCGCGGGGGCTTCCGAACCTTCCACGAGGGGCGGGATTCAATACCTGTCCGGACTTGCGCAGCGGGCGGCATGGGGCGAAAATCGGAACGGTCTCCCCCTCCGTAGTGACTCACTCGATGTGCAGGGTGACCCTGTCGGCCGCGGGCTCGGAGTTGGGCTTGATTCCGAAGCTTTCGACTAGTACCTTGAGCACGTTGGGCGTGATGAACGTCGGGAGTCTGGGACCGAGCATGATGTCCTTGACGCCGAGCTTCAGAAGCACAAGCAGGACGAGGACGGCCTTCTGCTCGTACCACGAGATGTTGAACGACAGGGGGAGGCCGTTGACGTCTGTGCCGAAGGCCTCCGCCAGGGCGTCGGCGATCACCACGAGCGAGTAGCAATCATTGCACTGACCCGCGTCGACGACCCTCGGTATCCCGCCGATCTCGCCTAGGTCCAGCTTGTTGTATCTGTACTTGGCGCATCCGGCGGTGAGGATGACCGTGTCCTCGGGGAGCTGCTCGGCGAACTCCGTGTAGTACGTCCTGCCCTTGTAGCGCCCGTCGCATCCGGCCATGACGACGAACCTCCTGATTGCGTTGGATTTGACGGCGTCGACGATCTTCCCGGCGAGGGCCAGGGCCTGATCGTGGGCGAACCCGATGGTGAGGACCTTGTCATCGATTTCCGTCGGAGGGGCGCATCCTTTCGCCATGGCTATGGCCTCGGAGAAGTCCTTCCTCCCGCCGGCGGAGGCGACGTGCTTCGCGCCTGGGATGCCCGCGGTGCCGGTGGTGAACAGACGCCCCCTGTACGACTCCGCCGGGATCAGGACACAGTTCGTGGTGGCGATGATCGGCCCGTTGAAGGATGCGAACTCCTCCTTCTGCTTGTACCAGGCGCCGCCGTAGTTGCCGGCGAGGTTCTTGTATCTCTTGAGCGCGGGATACGCATGGGCGGGGAGCATCTCGCCGTGGGTGTAGACGTCAACGCCCGTCCCCCGCGTCTGCTCGAGGAGCGTCTCGAGGTCTTTCAGGTCGTGACCGGTTATGAGGATGCCGGGATTCTTACCGACGCCCGTCTTCACCCGCGTGACCTCCGGCTTGCCGTAGGCCTCGGTGTTGCACCTGTCGAGGAGCGCCATGCAGGACGCGCCGACCTCGCCGCACTCCATGCAGATCGCGATGAGCTCTTCCGCGGTGAGGTCCTTCCGTATGGAGGCGAGCCCCCTTCTCATGAAGGCGCTGACTGCCGGGTCGCTCCCGTCGAGGGCGCGTGCGTGGTGGTAGTAGGCCGCCATCCCCTTGAGGCCGTAGAGGAGGAGCTGCTTGAGGGAGCGCAGGTCGGCGTCGGAGTCATAGGCGTCGATTGAGAAGTCGAAGTCCCCTCCCGTGCACTTGTCGCAGGTCTCCCCGAGCTTCCCCATGAGCTCCTGGCTCTTTGCTATTCCCGCCTCTATGCGGGCATCGTCGAAGTTCGTGTTCGAGAGGGTCATGAAGAGGGAGTCGGTGATGTGGTCGTCGATTTCCGCGAGGGTTTCTTCCGAGGCGCCCGCAGAGCTCTCGGAGAGCTCCATGAGCGTGCCGATGAGTCTGTCCATCGCCTCGGCGGTCTCCGCCCTCTTCCCGCAGACCCCGTTCCTGGTGCATCCGGTACCGGCTATCGTCTCTTCGCACTGGTTGCATCTCATGTTCTTTCCTCTTGATATCCGAAAGATATCAAATTTCAAAACAATACCACGGTATATATACCGGGAGTATCTGACCGGATACCATGCACGATGGCTGCACGGTCTACAGGACGATGGAGTACCTGTCGAAGAAATGGGCGCTGGTAATCCTCTTCGAGCTCGGCCGCCGCGAGGGGTGGACGAGGTTCTCCGAGCTGAGGTCCAGGATCGGCCGGATCACTCCGAAGGTGCTGTCCGAGAGGTTGAAGGACCTGGAGGGGCAGGGGCTGGTCGGGCACCGCGTCGACGCCTCGGAATTCCCGGTGAGGAGCGAGTACAGCCTCACAGAATCCGGAAGGGAGCTCATGCCCATCGTCCGTGAAATCAAGATGTGGGCGCTGAGGTGGAAGATAGACAACGTTCCCTGCATGAACCTCGACTGCATGAGATGCCGGCTCCGAGGCCCCGCCGACCCCATCGATTGATAAGTCTGTCCGAGCATGAACCTCCATGGACAGGAAAAAAAGGAAGGGAGAGAGGAAGAGGATCACCGGCAAGGGCGTCGCGGTCTCGGTCGCCGGCGGGCTGTCATCCACCATCCTCCTCGTGGTCGTCATACCTGCGCTGGCCAATTACCTTATCCAGCCCATCGTCGAGAACGCCATCGGAGAGACCAGCATAGCCTGGATCACCTCGTCCACGCTCGTCTCGATCGTCATGCTGACGTTCATGATACCCTTCATGCTGGTGCTAGGCGGCAGTGCCATCCTGAAGAGGTTCGGCGTCATCGGCGTCATCGCCCTTGTAGCCGCATACTGGCTCATGGGCAACCTCGAGGGCGCGGTCATCCCTGTGCTGCTGATCGTAATCGTGGCGGCGTGGGGCTATCACAGGAACATGAAGAAGTCGGGGGTGTTCCGAGCCAGGTTCCCGGGCCCCGCCATCTTCAACGGTTCCGCGGAGGGAAATAGCTGACACTTCGCGCCAACCTAATTATACCGAACGCCGATTCACGCGCGATCACGATGAAGCCGTTCCTCAGAGCCAGGACAGAGGAGCAGATCGAATGCCGCAAGAACGAGATCGTGACCGCCTGCGAGACGGTTTACTTCAGAGGCGGCTACGACGCCGTGACGTTCAAAGCGATATCCGACCTCACATCGTTCACCCGCCCGTCGATCTATAACTACTACAGCACCCCGGGGGAGGTCATGCTGGACCTCATGGCCCGCTACTTCGTCGACTGGCGGGAGGACGTGCGGGAGGGCATCGCCTCCGAAGGCAGGGTCTCCCGCGAGAGGTTCTGCGACATACTCGCCGACACCATGGTCAGGAACGACAGGCTCTTCCAGCTCTGGACCGACCTCAACCTCATCGAGGGGGGCAGCGCCGTGGGGCGCATCGCCGAGTTCGAGCGGTCGTTCCACGAGCTCGTGGAGGCCATCGTCGGATTCGCCTCGGAGTGCTTCCCGAAGACCGGCGACGGCGACTTGGAGCGGTTCAACAAGGCGCTCATCATCATGCTCCATGGGTACCACCAGTTCAACCATCCCTCCGAAAAACAGATGGAGGCCATGGAGGCGTGCGGCATCCCGACCGGGCGGGACCCCCGCGGATGCGCCCGCGACATCCTCATGCTCATCACGAGCGGGTTCAAGGGCCGACCCCGTCCTCTCGGTCGCAGCCCTCGAACTGGCTGTCGTAAAGCATGCTGTAGAAGCCCCCCGCGGCTAGGAGCTCCCCGTGGGTGCCCTGCTCGACGATGCTCCCGTCCCTCACGACGAGTATGATGTCCGAGTCGCGTATCGTGGACAGGCGATGGGCGATGACGAACGACGTCCTCGACGCCATCAGCTCCCCCATCGCCTCCTGTATGCGTCTCTCGGTGCGGGTGTCCACCGAGCTCGTGGCCTCGTCCAGGATGAGCATGGGGGCCTTCCTGACCATCGCCCTCGCGATGGCGATTTGCTGCCTCTGCCCGGCGGACATGGCGCGACCGCCGCCGAGCCTCGCTCCGTACCCCCCCTCGAGGGAAGAGACGTACCCGTCGATACCCACCGCTTCGCAGGCCCTCCTGACCTCCTCCCCGCTCACGCCCTCCTCGGCGTAAGCGACGTTCTCCTCCACCGTGCCGTCGAACACCCACGCGTCCTGCAGGACCATGGTGAAGAGGTCATGCACGTCCGCCCGGCGCATGCTCCTGATCGAGACGCCGTCGACAAGGATGTCGCCGGCGTCCACCTCGTAGAACCTCATGAGGAGGTTCACGAGCGTGGTCTTCCCCGCGCCGGTGGGGCCGACGATGGCCACCCTCTGCCCGGGCTCGACGACCGCGGAGAACCCGCGGATGACCTCCCTGCCGGGAAGGTATGAGAAGTGCACGTCGCGGAACTCCACCCTGCCCCTAACGTCCGAAGGCGCGACGGACCTGCCCCCCTCGTCCTCCATCTCCTCGGCGGCGAGGAAACCGAACACCCTGTCCGCCGCGGCGGCGACGGACTGCATCTGCGCGACCGATTCGGAGATGTCGGTGAGCGGCGAGGCGAACTGCCTCGCGTATACGATGAAGGCGACGATGACACCGTACGTCACGCCGGCAGCGCCGTCGATCATCAGCATCGCGCCCACTATGCACACGAGCGCGTAGCCGAGGTTGCCGACGAAGTTCATGATCTGCGGCATGAGGCTGGAGACGAAGCGCGACCTGTAGGCGGAGACGTAGAGGTCGTCGTTGATCTCGCCGAACGCCCTCTCCGCCTCCTCCTCGCCGTTGTAGGCGCGGACTATGTCGTGCCCGGAATACATCTCGTCGACATGCCCCTGCATCCTGCCGAGGTTGCGGGACTGGGCGGCGAAGTGCCCCTGCGAACGCTTGACCAAGGCGTACACGAGCAGGAACCCCGCCGCCGCGGGGACGACGGTGACCGCCGCGAGCACGGGGCTGGCCAGGAGCATGAAGGCCAGGGCGCCCGCCATCATGACGGTGGAGGAGACCATCTGCGCGATGCACTGCCCGGAGGAATGGGCTATGGTGTCGGCGTCGTTGGTGAGCCTGCTCATGATGTCCCCGGCGGAGGTGCTATCGTAGTAGCTCAGGGGGATGCGGCCGAGTTTGCGGGAGAGGTCCCTCCTCACCATGCCAGAGACCATCTGCGACGCGGAGGAGATGATGTATTTCTCCCCGAAACCCAGGGCGAGGCTCGCCACGTAGACGGCCGCGAGGATGAGCGAAGCCTCCCCCACCGAACCCAAGTCTATCCTCCCGCCGGAGGCGATGCCGTCGGCGACGGTGTCGGTGATGTCCTTGAGTATGCCGGGGCCGGCCAGGGCGAGCAGCGTGGAGGCTATCGAGAGGACGACGGCGAGGGCGACGTGCGCCCGGTACGGGCCCATGTACGAGAGCAGCCTCCCCCACGCGCCGGCGACGTCGTCCGGCCGGTCCTCGGCCCGCCATCTCGGGGAATCCGTCGGGCGACTCGTCTTAGCTCCCCCCGCTCAGCTGCGATTCCGCTATCTCCCGGTACACCGGGCAGCCCTCCAGGAGTTCGCGGTGCGTCCCCTGCCCCACCACCTTCCCGCCGTCGAGGACGATAATCCGGTCGGCATCCATGACGGTGCCTATGCGCTGCGCCACGACGATGAAGGTGGCCCCGGCGCACTCCCTCTTCAGTGCGCTGCGGAGGGCATGGTCGGTGGCGTAATCGAGGGCGGAGAAGGCGTCGTCGAGGATGTAGAACTCCGGCCGGCGGCAAACCGCGCGGGCAATCGAGATCCTCTGCTTCTGCCCGCCGGAGACGTTCGTCCCGTACTGCGAAATGCGGGAGTCCAGCCCCTCGGGCATCCTCCTCACGAAGTCCGACGCCTGAGCGATTCCGAGAGCCTCCCACACGTCGCCATCGGTGCGCCCGCCGGAGGTCTCCCCGAAGTTCACGTTCATGCGTACCGAGCCCGAGAATATGACCGCCTTCTGCGGCACGTAGCCGAACTTCGCGCGCAGCGCCTTACCCTTGTACTCGCGGACATCCATGCCGTCGACGAGCACCTGCCCCGAGCAGGCGTCGTAAAAGCGCGGGATGAGGTTCGCGAGGGTGGACTTCCCGCTGCCAGTCGCTCCCACGATGGCGACGGTCTCTCCGTTCCGCACCTTGAAGGACACGTCGGAGACGGCGTCGCGGTCGGTCCCGGGGTAGCGGAAGGATACGCCGCGGAACTCTATCTCCCCCCTCGCTTCCGCCGGCCCGCCGGACTCCCCGTCGGCGACCGATGGTTCGTGGGTTATGACCTCCTGTATCCTCTTCGAGGAGACCATGGCGCGGGGCAGGCCGTTGAAGATGGCGCTCATCATCATGAATGCGTTGACCACCTTCATCGCGTAGGAGGAGAACACGATCATGTCGGAGAACAGATACATCTGCTCCGCGCCCGGAGCGGTGTCGTTGATGATCGACGCGCCCAGGAAGTAGATGGACATGGTGAGGGCGTTCATCACGAAGCCCACCGCGGGGAACATCACCGCCATGGCGCGGACGGCGGCGAGGTTGTTCCGCAGGAGGGCGTCGTTGGCGCGGTCGAACCTCGCCTCCTGCAACCCCTCGGCGTTGTAGGCACGGATCACCCTCACGCCCTCGACGTCCTCGCCGACCACGCCGTTGACGTCGTCGGTCAGCCACTGTATGTTGCGGAACTTCGGCATGGCGTACAGGAGCACGAAGGCGTTGACGGCGATGATGACCGCCACGGCGACCGCCGTGGCCGCCGTCCAGCGAAAGTCGCTGCTTGCGATCATCAGGATCGCCCACGCGGCGATGATCGGGGCCTTGATGGCGATGAGGAGGCCGCGGGAGGCGAAGACCTGGATCTGGTTCGCGTCGTTGGTGGAGCGGGTGATCAGGGAGGCGGGGGAGAAGGAGTCGACATCCCCCATGGAGAAGCGCTCGACGTTCTCGAACTGCAACCTGCGGAGGGTGCGGCTGAAGTCCGCGCCGACGCGCGCGGCGATCCACGCCGATGCCACCGCCGCGGCGAGGCTGGCGAACGAACAGGCGATCATCTTCGCGCCGTAGACCCTGACGGCGCCGGCGGCGCCGCCGAGCTGGAGCGCGTCAGTGATGTCGCTCATGTAGCCCGGGATCCTCAGGTCGAAGTACACCTGGGCGATCACTAGGGCCAAGACGGCCGCCACCATCGCCCAGTTCCTCTTCGTGAAGTACCTCAGGATCATTCGCACCGCCGGTGTCGCTCAGGCGCATGCGCCCCTGCGTTAAAATCTTAATCGCGCCTAAACCGCCCGATTCAGCCGATATCCATGCAGAGCGGGGTCGGTCAGCTTTAATTACTGCGCCGGCGATTCCATACCCGTCAAGGCAAAAAGGAGGTGAGACACACGATAGACGTAACTGGGGCGCTCAAGAGCATCCTGTACTGGGTCATCTCTCTGATTGTACTGATCATCATTGCGCTGATATTCTTCGCGATCATCGCGTACGTGGTGAACTGGGTCGGAGACCTCGTGTTCGATGGCTTCAATGACTCCTACGGGCTCCTCACCGCAGGCATCCTGTCGGCGGGGGTGCTGATCGGCGGCGCGTACGGCAACAAGGCCGAGTGATTAAACTTTGGCGGGCCACCCCGCCGCCTCCATTCGCATCGCGCGGAAGCGCGATGCACTTTCCGTCGGTTCCGCGGACATCGTACGCGGCGGACTCCGCGCGGCCTTGCCGCCCGGGGACGAGCGCACGCGTGCGAAGTCCGCAACGCCCGGAAGGTCAGAGGGGCGGACTGGAGGGGGCGTGCGCCGCCCGGGTTGCCGGGCGGCGCCCGGAGACGTTTCGGGCTCGCTCGCTCATGACGTTCTCGGTCTCGAGGTAGGCGAGAATCCTCTTCCTCAGCGCCGTGAACTCCGGAGAGGCCCGGTCCCTCGGGCGGGGCCACGGCACATCGATGACCTTGTGGATCCTGGACGGTCTCTTCGAGAGGATGACCACCCTGTCGGACAGGTAGAGCGCCTCGTCCACGGAGTGGGTGATGAAGATGACCGTCCTCGTACTGTGCATGATGATCCTCGTCAGCTGCTCCTGCATGATGTTGCGGGTCTGCGCGTCAAGCGCGCCGAAGGGCTCGTCCATGAGGATGACCGCGGGGTGCATAACCATGGCGCGGGCGATGCCCACCCTCTGCTTCATGCCGCCCGACAGCTCGTGTATGCGCGAATCGGCGAACCTCCCGAGGCCGACGGCCTCGACGTACCTCAAGGCGCGCTTCTCGCGCTCCTCCTTGGGCACGCCGGCGACCTCCATGCCGAACTCCACGTTCTGCCTGACCGTCCTCCACGGGAAAAGGGCGAAATCCTGGAAGACCATGCCGCGGTCGGAGCCGGGCGCGGTGCACACCCTGTCCCCCATCATGATCCTCCCCGATGTTGGCTGGAGCAGCCCAGCGATGCAGCGGAGAATGGTGGTCTTGCCGCAGCCCGACGGGCCGACGATGGAGACCAGCTCCCCCTTCTTCACGTCCAGGGAGAAATCCTCCACGGCGACGGTGACCTTCTCGTCGGTCTGGTAAACGACGTGGAGCCCCTCTATCCTCATCAGCATCCCGCCCTCGGGAATGTCCTTGTAGAGCAGATCGGTGCGGTCCGCCCGGATGCGGTCGCCCGGATGCGGCTTGGCGCCGGCGGCGATCTTTCCTTCCTCCTCCGTCATACGTCCATCCCCATTCTCTTCGATACGGCCTTGTGGATGTACTCCGCGAGGCTGGTGGTGATTATTCCGAGGAAGGCTATGACTATGATGGCCGCGAACGCGCCCGGCCAGTAGCCGG
The DNA here is from genome assembly GCA_028561875.1 of Methanomassiliicoccaceae archaeon COG_1. Classification (GTDB taxonomy): domain Archaea; phylum Thermoplasmatota; class Thermoplasmata; order Methanomassiliicoccales; family Methanomethylophilaceae; genus Methanomethylophilus. Next base: position 59,124 of record JAQQTI010000002.1, on the reverse strand, counting down.
CGGTCGCCTGCTCGGAGAGATAGAACCCGATGCCGCCGAGGGGCGTGGCGTACAGTTCGGCGGCGACTATGCACATCCATCCGATGCCCAGGCCTATTTTTGTGCCGTTCATGATGTAGGGTATGGTGGAGGGCACGAGCACCTTGACGAACACCTGCGTGTCGGAGGCGCCGAGCGTCCTCGCCGCGTCGACGAGGCTCATGTCGATTTTTTTCACGCCGAAGACCACGTTGGTCAGGAGCGGGAAGAATATCCCGACGAAGACCACCAGCATCGGCCCGAGGTCGTAACCGATGGAGATCATGAATATCGGGGCCCATGCTATGGGGGCGATGGGCCTGAGGACCTCGATGACGGGCTCCGTGAACTCGTTGAGCAGGGAGAACCTTCCGAGCACCAGGCCGAGGGGCACGGCCACCAGCAGTGCGAGCGCGAAGCCCTTGAGGAACGTCCCCATGCTTGCCGATACATAGGTGCCCAGCGAGTCACCGGTCATGCCATCGCCGTTTCTAATCAGATCGGCCAGGGCGTCGAACGTCGTTGCAGGGTCGGGGATGGTGCTCGAATTGGCGACGATGGAGATCACCCACCACGCCTCGATGAATGCGATCAGGGACACAACGGTGATCAGCGCCTGCCTGAGCATGCGGTGGTAGGTGTTGTGCTTGTCGTACGCGAAGGCCATCGTATCACTTTACTTGGTCACGAGCTCTCCGTTGATCGCGGTGATGGTGCACGGGGGGGCGCCCATGAGTCCGAATTGCGCGTTGCCGTTCTGCAGGGCGGTGGCGACGCCGGGGCCGTTGACGGCGGACGACAGGTTTACCTTGATCCCGTAGTCCTCGAAGAAGCCCTGCGCCATGGCGGCATGCAGCGCGATCTGGTGGATGTCGCCCGATATGGCGGCGACGGTTATGGTGGTCGTCCTCCCGGCGTACTCGTAACCGGAGTCGTTGTGGATCCTTTCCGCCTCGACCAGATAGGAGTCGTCGACGAGGGCGTTTGCGAACTGCAGCGAGCTGTTGAACCCGAGGTCGTTCATGCTGTGCTGCAGGTCGGTGAGGCTGTCCACCAGGTTCGCGATGTCCTTGCGGAGGTCGTTGAGGTCCCCGCTCGGGTCGTTGTAGAGGTATTTGATGTTGTCGACGGCGTCCTTTATGACGCTCTCGCTGATGCCGCTGGTCTTCTCCACGCAGAGCCTGATGAGCGCGTCGTGGTTCGCGGGGTCGGTCACCCAATCGACGCCCCTGATGTACCCTGCCAGGAACCTCTCGGTGACCTCGGGGTGGCGGTCCATGTACGGCGTGTATCCGGCGATGATGCAGCAGGTGTGCCCGGGGAAGAAGTTGTTCGTCAGGCCGAGCTCGGTGAACCCGCCATCCTTGTCGTTTACGATGGCCGAGTACTGCGGCTCCCAGAGGATGCCGCCCTGGATGAACTTGTCCCCGAGGACGGCGACCTTGTTCGTCATCCCCTGCACGAAGTACACGGTGTTGGGGCTGGTCCCCTCCCCCTCCTGATAGCGGGTGAAATCCATGCCCATGCCGTTCACCAGACGTTTCAGCTGGACGTGCTGGATGGTTGTCGCTCCGGGCGTTCCGAGAATGAGGCCGCCCCATGCTTTGGCGTTGTCCTCGTCTACGATGAAGTGGTTTCTGTCGCGGGGGTCGATCTTGTAGTAGTCCACCCCGTTGCGGTCGGGGATCCTGTCGTTCCCGGCGGAGTAGCCCTCTATGGAACCCTCCTTGATGTAGATCCCCGACCCCTCGGAGTTCACCCTGGCGATAATGTTGTACGTCGACCCGCTGCTCGAACTGTCCTTGAGCCCCGAGTCGTAAACGATCACGGCGGCCATGGACGACATCACCACGGCGATGATCGCGATCGTCGAAATCAGCTTCCTGTCCCATAGCATCTGTTGACCTTCTGTGTGCAGTCTCTACGCCAGAGTCTTCATTTATATCTATGGGTAAATAGATTACAATAAGGATAATAGTCTCCGTTTAAATCCGAAATGGAAAAAAAACCATCCGACTCCCTCCTTCTCTTATTATACCTCCTCGCTCTAGGGGTCGCCATGGCAACCATAGTCGACACCCTGTCCTCCGATAGGGTCAGGCCGGAGGAGTTCACCGCGTTCATCGAGATCCCCAAAGGCAGCAAGATGAAGTACGAGCTGGACGAGGAGACCGGCCTCATCGCCGTCGACCGCGTCCTCTCCACCTCCACCGCCTACCCGTGGAACTACGGCCTCATACCCCGGACGGTGGCCCCGGACGGGGACCCCCTGGACGTGCTCGTGATCAGCTCCGAGCCCATCGTCCCTGGCGCCCTCGCCAAATGCCGCCCCATCGGCATCATGAGGATGGTCGACAGCGGCGACCAGGATGACAAGATTCTCGCCATCCTCCCCAAGGACCCGATGTACAACGGTTACACGGACGTCGCACAGCTCCCGAGGCACCTCGGGGAAGAGATGCGGCACTTCTTCAGCGTCTACAAGGCTCTCGAGGGCAAGAAGACGGAGGCCGGGGCCATAGAGGGGCCGGACGCCGCCGTAGCGACCATCAGGTCGTGCATGGACGCATACGCGAAAAAGCACTGATCGACCGAGGGCTCCTGTTGACCTTATTTGGAGCCGGTGACGCGTCTTCAGGAGCCCCGGGCGCGATATCGCGTGCAGGGGCCCCGCGGCATATGGAAAGAGATGAGCGGCGATCGTGCGATCTCCGAGAAGAACCCCGGGGCAAAAAGCGGATAATGGTCGGCTTCACCATCGGAGAGGACGTTCCCCTCCTCGAACTTTATCCTTCCCGCGTTTGCGAACACTGCGGAAGCCCTCAGAAGCGGCGGCGAAGCCCTGGGCTTCCCGGACCCGGCCTCCATTATGACGGGCCTGCCGCCCGTCTCGGCGACCGAATCCGGCCCCCTCCTGTTCTCTCCGGAGTTCTTGCGGTAGCGGAACGCACCCCTGCCGGACGGAATGGACCTCGGCGAGGCCTGCACCCTCGCGTAACAGGGGCCCTCCGGCCTCCGTCGGCGGCGGCCTCGTGGCCGTGGCTGCAACGTCTGATCCGTCAGTGTTCCTGATCGACTCACTGGCGGGCCGCCCCTTTTCTTTTTATTCCCGGCGTCGATTACCGCTCCATGGCAACGATTGACGGTCATGTGCGCAGCCTCTTCGACTCCCACCGGGCGGATGCCAAGTACGTCCCCTTCGCCACCGCGTCCAAGGGCGGGGTGCCCAACGTCGTGCCGGTGGGGATGATCTGGATCGAGAACGACCGCGAGATCTGGATCGTGGACAACTTCCTGAACAAGACGCTCGCCAACATCAGGGAGAACCCCGTCGGATCGGTCTACCTCATCGGCGGGGGGAAGGAATGCCTGCAGATCAAGGGCGGCATCCGCTACCTCACCGCCGGTCCCGACTACGATAAGGCGAGGGCGATCGCCAAATCCAAGAACGAGGCGTTCCCGGCGAAGGGGCTGGTGAAGTTGGCCGTCACCGACGTGTACGACACCACGTCCGGACCGGGGGCGGGGAGGAGGTACGAGCAGGACGAGTGACCGCATAAGGCCGATGGGTTCCGCCCCCGCCGCCTGAGGGGACGGCGGGGGCGGACGAAGAACGCCTTCTTCGGTTGGAGGGGGCGCACGGCCGGAAACGGCGTCGGGCGGCGAGAGCGTTTGAATTTTTCAATCGACGGGCGGGTTGTCCATCACCCAAACCGTCCCCGCCGCGATGGCCGCGCCGAAGATGATGAACAGCGCGTAAGCCGGCGAGCCGAAGACCGTGTACATGGCGTAGAACAGGGCCAGGCCCACGACGCCGCCGATGAGCGCCGCCTGCCTCATCCTGCGGGACCACATCGCTCGTCACCTTCGAGGGCGTTCCTCGCCGCCGAGACCATGGCGTCGACGATCTCGCCGGAGGCCCCGGTGTACGAGGCGGGGTCCATGACCCTCTCCAGCTCCTCCCTGGGGCAGAGGCTCCTGACGTCCTCCCTCTCCCACAGCGTCTCGAGTAGCTGCCTTCCCTGGTCCTCGGCGACCATGGAGGCCTGCCTGACCATCTCGTGGGCATCCTGCCTGCCGACCCCCCTGGAGACCATGAACATCATCACCGGTTCGGCCATGATCAGGCCGTGGGCGGATTCGATGTTCCTGAGCATCCTGTCGCGGTGGACCTCCAGGCCCCGGAACACCTTGTCCATCTTGTTCAGCATCTGGTCGACCAGGACGAAGACGTGGGGCAGGGTGAACCTCTCCGAGGAGGAGTTGGAGAGGTCCCTCTCGTGCCAGAGCACCTGGTTCTCGAAGGTGGGCATTACGAACCCCCTGAGCACGCGGGCGAGGCCGCAGACGTTCTCGGATTCTATGGGGTTCCTCTTCTGGGCCATGGTGGAGCTCCCCACCTGGTGGGCGCGGTCGAAAGCCTCCGAGACCTCGGAAATCTCCGACCTCTGCAGGTTCCTGACCTCGGTGGCGTACCTCTCGAGGGAGGTGCCGATGTTGGCCAGGAGGCAGACCAGCTCGGTATACCGGTCCCTGCCGACGACCTGTGTCGCGGCCGGCTCGTAGGTGAGCCCGAGGTTTCTCATGACCTCGATCTGGATTTCGCGAAAGTTCTTCCCGAGGGCGGCGCCGGTGCCCACCGCGCCCGCCATCTTCCCGGCGGCGGCGCGAGGCATGATTTCCCGCAGCCTCTCGCGATGCCTGAGCATCTCGGCGATGTAGCCGGCGATTTTGAACCCGTAGGTGATGGGTATGGCGAACTGGGCGTGGGTTCTGCCGATCTCGATGGTGTCCCTCTCCCTCTCGGCGAGCCGCGCGAGGGTGTCGATGAGCGCGTCGACATCCTCTCCCACCAACAGCAGCGCGTCCCTGATCTGCAGAGCGGTGGCGGTATCCACGATGTCGTTAGAGGTGGCCCCGAGGTGCACGTACTTCCCGGCATCGCCGACGCACCTTTCGGTCATCGCCCTGACCATGGCCATGAGGTCGTGGTTGGTGGATTTCTCGATCTCCTTGATCCTCTCGATTTTCACCTCGCCCGAGGCGGCGACGCGGGAGATCTCGTCCGCATCGGCCTGCGGCATCCCGCCGAGGGCGGCGTGGGCCTGGGCAAGGGCGGCCTCCACCTGCATCTGATACCTGATCCGGCCCCCCTCAGAGAAGATGGCCTTCATCTCCTTCCTGCCGTACCTGTAGTCGAGGGGGCAGACGAAATCGCTCATGTTATCGCAGTGAGGATTGTGCTACCCTATTTATTGGTATCACGTCCACGGGCCGGATGCGTACAGCACGTAGCAATCCTTTTAAAGGAGACCTATATAGCACGCACGGAAGTGGGCCATGCTTCGAACCATGGCCGGATTGAGCAATTGAGTGGTATCTTATGGAGAATGCGGAGGAAGTTAGCCCGGTGAACACGGTTGAGGAGCAGACGGCTGCGCCAGTCGAAGATGTAGAGGTCCAGGTTGCCGAGGAGCAGATCGCGGAGGAGCAGGCCAATGAATCGGCCGAGCCCACCGGGGAGCAGATTGCGGAGGAGAAGACCGATGAGTCGGCCGAGCCCACCGGGGAGCAGACCGCGGAGGAGCAGGCCAATGAATCGGCCGAGCCCACCGAGGAGGAGCAGGCCAAGCTTAGGGACATGGAGGCGCAGCGCGACGTTCTCAACAACGACGCCGAGAAACACCGCATCCGCAGGGACGAGCTGAACGCCAAGACCAAGGATTGGAAGGCGAAGAGAGACGCCCTGAATGGGCAGGTCCGCGACCTGATCGAGGAGGCCGGCAGGTGCAGGGAGGTCAGAGACCAGCACAACCAAGAGGTCCGCGACAACAAGGCCGTCCGCGAGGAGTGGAACAAGAAGGTCTCCGAGGCCCGCGCCAAGATAAACGAGCTCAGGCCGGAGAGGCCGGAAGACCGCGGCGAGGTCTCCGTCGCCCAGATGAGGAGGGACCTCGAGAGGATGGAGGTGCAGCAGCAGACGTCCGTCCTCTCCGCCGAAAAGGAGAAGGCGCTCGTCAAGAACATCTCCGACCTGGCGAGGAGGATCAAGGAGAGGGAGGGGGCCTTCGAGGGCGACGAGCAGATCAAGGACCTCGTCGAGCAGCTCAGGGATGCCAAGGCCCACGCCGAGGAGGCGCACCGCGCCGTGGCCGTCGCCGCCGAGCAGGCCCAGGAGGCCCACGACAAGATGCTTTCCCTGTATCAGAGGGCCGATGCCCTCAGGAAGGACGCCGACGCTGCCCAGGCGAAGTTCGTAGAGTGCAAGCAGGCTGCCGACGAGGAGCACAGGCTCCACATCGAGGGCATAAAGTCCGTGCACTCCCTGTCTAAAGACGCCGACGCGATCAGGAACAAGAAGCGCGATGCCAAGAGGCGGAAAGCGGACGTCGAGTCCAAGAAGGAAGCCAAGGTCATCTTCGAGAAGTTCAAGGCCGGCGAGAAGCTGAGCACCGAGGACCTGATGGCCCTGCAGAAATCTGGCTACCTCTGACCGGGCCCAAATCACTTCCCGCCCCCCTCGCGGGGGCGGTTCACCCCTTTCGTTCTATTTTCTGCCGCTGATTCCGGCATCTGAACCCCCTCCTCGCGGGGGCCCCTGTGGCCCTCGGACCCGGGGATGCGTGATCCCCCGCACCGCATTGGCGGGCGTGCTCCCGCGGTGAGGTCGAATACGATTGTTCGCATGGCCCCGGGGGATCGCCCGTGGGAGTCGTCGCCGCCCCGATCGGGGCCCGGCTTCCTTCTGCTCCCCACACGGGAGGAGGGGTGAGGAATTATTAGCGGGAATAAGCGGAAGTGTACATGCTGGCTCCTTTCCGAGTCGGCATAAAGCGTAATCGGGGCGTCCGAAAAATAAAGACAAAGGCATTAAATAGGTCGCTAGCTAATAGGGGTGTAGGGTACAGGTCAGTTCTGTAGAGTGCATCCCATCCCTTCTGACTGGCTGACCTGTTCCCGTACCTCCCGGAGTCCGCATGCGGGGTTCTAGCAATTCCCTCCGACCCGCGCCTTTAATTACACCACGGCGATAGGGTGGCAGTTTCATGGCAATGGACGGATTGGGAAAATCCATCAGGGTCATTCTGAACCACGTCAGAGGGTCCCCCGTCGTGGATGAGGGCCTCATGAGGGACGTCTGCAGGGAGCTCCAGCGCGGACTGCTCCAAGCCGACGTCAACGTCCAGCTCGTCCTCCAGCTCACCAACAACGTCCGCGAGCGGGCGCTCAACGAGAGGATTGCCGCCGGCCGCTCGGCCAAGGACCACGTCGTACGCGTGATCTACGAGGAGCTCGTCTCCCTCATGGGTAACGGCGAGCCGATCGCCCTCAAGCCGCAGACCATAATGCTCGTCGGCCTGTACGGGCAGGGCAAGACCACCACCGCCGGCAAGCTGGCGAACTACTTCGTGAAGAAGGGGTTCAGCGTCGGCCTCATAGGCGCCGACGTGTACCGCCCGGCCGCCCTCGACCAGCTCAAGCAGCTTGGCGCTAAGGTGAACGCCGAGGTGTACGGGGAGCCCGGGCAGAAAGATGCCGCCAGGATCGTCAGGGACGGCCTCGCCGAATTCTCGGAAAAGCAGATCAGGATCATCGACACCTCCGGGCGCCACGCCCTGGAGGGTGACCTGATCAAAGAGATCGAGGACATCGCCGCCGTCGCCGAGCCCGACGAGAGGGTGCTGGTCCTCGACTCCCAGGTCGGACAGCAGGCCGGGCCGCAGGCGGACGCGTTCAACAAAGCCGTCGGCGTCACCGGCATCATCCTCACCAAGATGGACGGCACCGCGAAGGGCGGGGGCGCCCTCTCGGCGGCGGCCAACACCGACGCCCGCGTGATCTTCATCGGCACCGGGGAGCACATCCGCGACCTGGAGCCCTTCGACGCGGACAGGTTCATCTCCCGCCTCCTCGGCATGGGGGACCTGAAGGGCCTCGTGGAGATCGCCAAGGCGGAGATCAAAGAAAACGAGTCCATGGACGAGCTGGCCCGCAACATACTCTCCGGCCGGTTCACCCTCATGGACATGTACCACCAAATGAAGGCCGTCGGGAGGATGGGGTCCCTGCAGAAGTTCGTGGCCATGATCCCCGGCGTCGACAAGCTCGAGGATAAGATCGACTACGAGGCGACGCAGCAGAGGCTGGACAGCTTCAAGGTCATCATGGACTCCATGACCCTCCGGGAGAAGGAGGAGCCCAACATCATCAAGGGCAAGAGGATCGAGAGGATCGCCCGCGGCGCCGGCGTGGAGCCGAGGGCGGTACGCGACCTGCTCAAGCAGTACAACAGAAGCAAGAAGATGGTGAGCACCGTCGGCAAGGACCGCAAGATGCTCAAAAAGCTCCAGAAGCAGTTCGCCGGCATCGACGCCTCCGACTTCGAGGGCGGGGGCGAATGAGGTACTTCGTCATCGCGGGGCACAGGGCCCTAGCGGACGGCTCGTTCAAGCTCGACGACATCGCCGGGGGCGCCGGCAGGCTGGACATCCTCTGCCGCTGCGTCAACTCCGCGTTCATGACGAGCCACGGCATCCGGAAGGATGCCGAGGTCTACCTCGTGCTCGAGGGGGGCGAGGACGCCCCTAAGACCGTAAGGATCGACGGGCATAGCGTGCTGTACCTCAACCCCGATGAGAGGAGTACGGCGTCACTCATCCGTAACGCCCTCCTGAAGAAGGTCGCCCCCGGGCAGGAGGTCAGATCCTCCCCCGGCGTGTCCGTCTCGCGGGACGGTTTCGCCGACGTCGTAAGGAAGCTCGCCGGGAGGGGGAGCCTGGTCTACCTCAGGGAGAACGGTGGGGACGTGAGGGGGTTCGAGTTCCCGGAGGACCCCGTATTCGTCATGGGGGACAACAGCGACCTCACCGAGGAGGAGGAGTCGGAGGTCCTCGCCCATTCCCCCTCCGAGATATCCCTCGGCCCGGTGAGCCTGCACGCCGACCACTGCATAGTAGTCGCGAACAACGAGCTGGACCGCCGCGCGGTGCGATAAGGTTATTTCGGGCTAGAGGGATGCCGAGCCCATGGAAGAGCGCACCGTCAAGATCCCACAGCACCACCACTGCCGCGTCTGCGGCAAGACGTTCATCGGCGACGGGCTTTACTGCTCGGACGAATGCAGGGGGCGGGACGGGGCCGAGGCGAGGAAGAAACTCCGCAGGTACCTCGTCTGCATGGCCGTGCTCTGGGCGGTGGTCGTCGTTGCCGTCTTCGCCATCGGCATCTGAGACCGTATCCGCCGTGGCGGGGACGTTCGACGTCCTGCACGACGGGCACAGGCGTCTCATAGAGAGGGCCTTCGAGGTCGGCGACAGGGTCGTCGTGGGGATCACCAGCGATGCCATGGCACGGAGCGGCAGGGGGGAGACCGTCCCGCTCTGTCTAAGGATGAGGGCCCTGGAGCAGTACCTGCTGGGCTTCCGCAAGCCCTGCGAGGTGCACGTGATCGAAGACGTGTACGGGCCGCGCGGCGCCATGGACGGCGTCGACGTGCTGGTGGTCTCCGAGGAGACCGTCGGCAACGGGAGGGTCCTCAACGACGACCGCCGGGAGAGGGGGTTGGAGCCATTCGAGCTCTCGGTGGTCCCCCTCGTGATGGCGGACGACGGCGAGAAGATCTCCGCGAGCCACATCCTCGGCGGGAAGTACGGCAGGGACGGCGACTCCCGCGCCAAGGACGTCGCCGTCGGTTCGCTGAACCGCGCGAAGGTGGAGGCGGTGCGCGCGGTCATGGAGAGGATCTACGGCAGCGTGAGGGTCACCGCGGTAGACGTGCAGGGCGGGGTCCCGGCCCAGCCCTTCGGGGGACAGACCCGCGAGGGCGCGGTGAACCGGGCCCGGAACGCCCTCGGGAGGCACGAAATGGCCGTGGGCATCGAGGCCGGCGTCTTCGAGGGGGCGGACGGCCTCTACGACGTGCAGTACTGCGCCGTCCTGGACAGGGAAGGCAGGCTCACCGTCGGCTGCGGGCCGGGATTCATGTACCCGCCGAAGGTGGCGGAACTCGTGCGCCGCGGCATGACCGTCGGGCAGGCCGTGGGCGGGTTGTTCGAGTCCACCGACATCGGAAAGAAGCAGGGCGCGATCGGGATCCTCAGCGGCGGGCTGCTGGACAGGAAGTCCCTGACCGAGCAGTCCGTGCTCGCCGCCATGGTCCCGAGGCTGAACGACTCCTACCTGGAGGAGCGACATGGCGGATTGCGCTACGTGCGACGCGGCGGGATGCCCCCGTAGGGAATCCGGCCTCCCGCCGGGCATGGCGGAGAGGTATGACCTGGAAGCGCCGAGGTCCGACGGGTTCCTCACATGGATAGAGACGGACAGGGACACCGAAGGCCTCCCGTCGGTGTCCGAGGCGTCGAAGGAGGTGCTCGGTATGCTCGGAGGGCTGTGCGACGGGCGCCTGTGGGGCATCGTCTTCGGGCATGCCGAACTGAAGCCGCTCTACCCCGAGATATTCTCGTACGGGGTGGAGACGCTATACGAGGTCCACAGCAGGGACCTCGTCGAGTTCGACCTGAGGCCCTACGCCGAGGCGATCGCCCAGATCGCCGAGAGGACGAAGCCCGCGCTGATCGCCATGGCCGACACGGAGAAGGGCAGGATGCTCGCCCAGGCGATCCCGCTGAAGGAGCGGAGGGGCCTCGCCCTCGGATGCTCCTCGGTGGACGTGGGCCTCTGCGGGCTGAGGGCGGACACCGATTTGGGGCCGGTCGTCCGCGACGGTTTCCCGCAGGTCATCACCGTAAAACCGGGGTCCCACCCCGCAGCGCCGGAAGGCGCCTGCCGCCGGGGCACGGTCATATACTGGCGGTACCGGCCTCGGTAATCGGGGGGCGCATCGTCCCTGAACCTCAGCAGGGCGGCCTCGGCGACCCTCTTTGCATGACCCCGCACGGCGAAGTCGTCCCACCTCTCCTCGACCCTGCCGTCTCTGCCGATCAGGAACGTCGTGCGCGAGGCGTCGACCTCCGCCGCCAGGGCACCGCCCTCATCGGTGAGGAACTTCCCCCTGACGCCGAGCGCGGTGCGGAACCTCGCATGCTCCTCCGGCGGGTCCGCGGACACGCCGAAGGCGTAGATGTTCCTCAGCGCGAGGCGGGGGAACGCCGCACCGAAGCCGAGGGCCTCCTCGGCGGATTCCCCGCCCCCGCCCGCGGGATAGAAGAAGAGGATGTAGCGCAGGCCGAGGAGGTCGCTCCCGTGAACCGCCTCCCCGTTCTCGTCCCTCATCTCGAAAGCCGGGAAGGCGTCGCCCCTCCTCATCGTACCAGCTTTCCGGACCTGCCCGCGATGATCCCCGATAGGTCGATTTCCATCATAATCGCGGGGTGCGTCATCCCATAGCTGGTGATGGTCTTCGGGGACATCTCGCCGAAAATGCCGATGCGCTCGCCACCCGACACCACGAAGGCGCCCCTGCCGGGAACGAAGGTGGCGTAGCCGCAGGGCTCGAGAGAGTGGTCGACCCCCATCTCGCGGAGGACGGACTCGGTCAGGGACTTGGCCTCGGTAAACGAGGATTTGGACGCGGCCTGCAGGGCGCAGAGGTGCAGCACCGCCTTCCCGTCCCGGATGACGAAGCCCACTTCGAAGACCCTCTGCGGCAGGTCGCGGCGCTTGTTGCGCACAAGGATCCCCATCAGGCTAGGCATGAGGTGCGAGCGGAGGCTGGCGTGTTCCTCGGTGATCGGATTCATGACGGATACGGAGTCCACCTCCGGCAGCCCGGAGATGCCGAACTCGTCGCGGCGGTTGGACAGGGTGAGCGTGTTCAGCTCGGTGTACCCGAGACCGACCATTACGTCCCTCAGCGACTCGGAGAACGAGGTCTCCGGGAGGAGGGAGCCACAGGTCTGCACCACGGGGTGCAGGCCCCCTCCGTAGTTCTCGAAGCCGTAGCCGATGGCGATGTCCTCGTAGACGTCGACGTCGTGCATGATGTCGAGGCGGTAGGCGGGGATGAGCACCGTTATGGCGTCCCCCTCGATCTTCCCGTCCATGCCCATGCGCCCGAGGCACTCGATCGCCTTGTCAGGCGTAAGCTTCCTTCCGATGAAACGCCCGCAGGCGCCCAGCGAGACCCTCCTCTCGGTCGGCTCGAGGTTCGGGTACGAACTCTTCGGGGCCCCCTCCATTTCCACGCGGCAGATCCTCCCGCCACGCTCGGCGAGGGAGGTGGCGACGATGTTCACCACGCCCTCGACGGCTTTGGCATCGGAGCCGGTTACGTCGATGAACAGGTTCCTTGTGTCGGCGGTGACAGCGGTCAGCGCGCCGTTGGTGATTGGCGGGAAGGAGAGCACCTCGCCCTCTGCATCGACGATGACGGGGAATTTGCCCGTGCCATCCACGAGGTGGGCGTGCTCCCTGCCCTTCGGGCTCCTCTCCAGGACCTCCCTCGGGGAGAGGGGCTCGTCCATGGCGAGCGGCACGAACCTTATGCCTTCGGGGTCGACGGCTCTGAAGGTGAAGGGCGGGGTCACTCTGTCGAGGTCGTGGATGCCGATGGCCAGCTTGGCCCTCTTCCTGCCCACGGTTACGTGCAGCTTCTCCTGCATCTCGATCATGGAGCGGATTACCGCGTCGGTCATGCGCACGTCTCTGACGACGGCGCACATGAAGTACGGGCAGATCTCCCGAACGTCGTCGGCAATCACCGCCCTGACCCCTGAATCCCCCGTCTCGTACCTCCTCAGCCCGGGCTCTATGCCGAGGAACGCGCGCATGCCCCTCGCGATGCCCTCGACCGAGTACATGTCGGGGCGGTTCGGGAAGAACTCCACGGACATCTCGTCCCGGCCGGGGACGTTGTCTCCGACGTCCGAGCCGATCAGGGGGACCCGTCTGAGGAACTCGTCCACGGGGACGTCCTTCCCCATGAGGGCACAGGCGTCCTCGTAGCTGAAGTTGATCACCGGCGTTTCCGTCCCCTCCCGAGCTCCGCGTGGGCACTCCCAAGCTGGCCGGCGGCCTGCGCGGCGAGCGTGGATAGTTCGCCGGCGAGAACGGTGGCGGCGACGATCTCGGCGAGTTTCCTCGCCTTGCCGGCGCCCCTGCAGCCGATCATGTCCAGCGCCTCGGACTGCGTCGGGAGCCCGGTGCCCCCGCCGACGGTGCCCACCTCGACGGCGGGCATCCTCACCGATATGTAGAGGTCGCCGTCCACCTGCTCGCAGTCGGTGAGAGCGAGCGACGACCCCACGACCTGCGCCGGGTCCTGCCCGGTGGCGATGTACAGGGCGGCGGCCATGTTGGCGGCGTGGGCGTTCCCGCCCATCATCCCGGACATGCTGCTGCCGACGAGGTTCTTCCTGACGTTGGTCTCTACCACCGCTTCGACGGACGCGTGGAGCTTCGACTCGACGACCCCCCGGGGGATCCTCGCCTCGGCGACGACCGTCTTCCCCCGGCCCTCGATCATGTTGATCGCCGAGGCCTTCTTGTCGCTGCACATGTTTCCGGAGACGGAAACCAGTACCGCTCCGGTCTCCTCCTCTATGAGCCTGCAGGCGGCCTCGGTGGCAATCGTCGCCATGTTCATCCCCATGGCGTCCCCGGTCTCGTACGAGAAGCGCAGGTACAGCGCGCGCCCGGTGGGGAACCTCTCTATGCGGCGGACCTTGCCGTGCCTGGTGGTGGCCTCCGCCGACTCGATGACTTCGCCCTCGTGGGCGTCCAGCCACTGCAGGACCTGGCAGGAGTGCTCCAGGTCCCTGACCCTCAGCACCGGCGCTCTCGTCATGCAATCGCCGAACACCTTCGTCCTCGCCCCGCCCGAGGCGGAGATCACGGACATGCCCCTGGACACCGAGGCGACCAGCGCCCCCTCGGTGGTGGCCATGGGAACCAGGAACTCGCCGTTGGCGTACTCCCCGTGGATCGTCACCGGCCCGGCGAATCCCAGCGGGACCTGCGTCGCGCCGATCATGTTCTCGATGTTGTGCTCGGCGTCCTCGGCCTTGAAGCAGTACTTGGAGATCCTCTCGAGGGAGGTCCCGGCGAACCTCTCGGCGGCTTCGCGCCTTTCGTCGACATCGGCATGGCTGCACCCGCGGTTCTTGAGGCCCGTGCGGTCTGTCATGACCCGACGATTCCGTCCGCTCAATTATAATTATCGCAGACGCGCGTCCGCCGGCTGGGAGGGGGGGTCTGCCGTGTCAACTCGAAAGATATTTCTATCGGCAGACGATGAGCGAAATCCATGACGGAAATCGCCCGCCGTCCGAGGGGGATGCTTGCACGAACGGCCTGCCCATAGAACTCGTGAACCTGAGGAAGGAGTACGGCGGCTTCGTGGCCGTCGATGACCTGACCCTGCAAATCAAGAAGAACAGCTTCACCGGGCTCCTCGGTCCCAACGGGGCGGGGAAGAGCACCTCGCTGAAGATCCTCACCAACCTCACCACCGCGACCGGCGGGGAGGCTTACATCAACGGGTGCGACGTCTCTGCCGATCCAAAGGGCGCCCTCTCGGGCGTAGGGACGGTCGTGGAGACCCCGGAGTTCTATCTCTACCTCACGCCGAACGAGACGTTCAAGTACGTCGGCGAGATCCTCGGGATGTCTCCCGAATCCATACAGAGCCAGACCGCCGACATCCTCGACAAGGTGAAGATGGCGGACTGGGCCGACAAGAGGCTCGGGACCTTCTCGAAGGGGATGAGGCAGAGGATCAGCCTGGGCATCGCGCTCCTGAACGACCCCACGGTGATCGTGCTCGACGAGCCCACCTCCGGGCTGGACCCCCGGGGGATGGCCGAGACGAGGGAGATTCTGAAGAACATCAGGAACGACAACAACGACCTCACCGTACTGATGTCCTCCCACCTTATGCACGAGGTCGCCGACCTCTGCGACAGGGTGGCCCTCATCAACCGCGGCAAGCTTGTGATGCATGACGACATGGAGTCCTTCGTCGAGGGCTCCGACGTGCGTACGCTGGTCGTGAAGACCATCGAGGCTCCCCTGGAGGACGTCGTGGCCAGCATCTCCGGCCTACCCCATGTGAGGTCGGCCGTCCGCTCCGGAAACGAGGTCGCCGTGAAGGTCGAGGGCGACAAGCCCCAGGCGGTCGAGTTCATCCGGGCGCTGGCTAAAACGGATCTGAACGTGTACAGCGTGGCGGAGAGCGGGAACGCGCTCGAGAACAGATACCTCGAGCTCGTGGCAGAGTCGAGGTGAGCTCGTGAGCGAAAAATCCAGACAGGGCATCCAGGTCGATTTCGCCGACGACATCCGGCAGTCTTTCGTCGTCATGAGGAACGAGATAACCAAGTTCATGCGTGGCAAGAAGATGCTCATATACGCCGCGCTCACCGCCGTGCTGCTGGCCATCATCACCGTAGCGCTGGTGTTCTTCTCCGAGGGCGGCCTCGGGGGGCTGAAGGGCCACCAGATAGGCGAGAATTACACGATGTTATGCACCATGATGGTGATGATCGCGGTCACTCTTTTCTCGTCGACGTCCATCGTCTCCGAATTCGAGGAGCGTACCGCCCTCATCCTGTTCACCAAACCGATCAGGAAGCGGTCGATCTACTTCGGAAAGCTGCTGGCGTCTTCGGTCGTGATCGTAGGGTTCGTCGCGATATACTACCTGTTCGTAGCCGCGCTCTGCCTCGTTGGCCCGGGCGAGGTCCCAGTGGACCTGTGGACATCCTTCGCCATCGCCGTCATGTATGCCTTCGCGACGACAGGGGTAGCGTTCCTGATCAGCTCCGTGATGAAGAAGTCGAGCACCTCCGCGATAATGACCTTCTTCATACTCGCGCTGTTGCTCGATATCCTGGTGACCGTCGTGCTCCTCATTGTAAACGGGAACATCAATGAGAACGACTCCTGGTTCATGATCAACTCCGCCGGAAACGACCTGATGCGCGTGTTCAGCAAATCCGTCGATGCCCTGAGGGACTGCGCCGTATTGTTCGTATGGGGCATCGTTTCGATGATCGGCGGGTACGTCTTATTCAAGAGAAGGGATTTCTGAAACCGCCAGGGGGCGGGGCCGCCCGCCTCCCTTCCCCGGCGTCCGGGACCGCTCCGGGGGGAGAGCCCGGATCCCCCCTTCCACGTACAGGCAGGGGGCACGGCATCCGCCTCGGTCGGTCCGGACGAACGACGGGGCGAGCGCGAGGCTGACGGACGGATCATACGCCGCAGGCCTACCGGAGGCCGGTGCGGGATCCTTCGATAAAGGCTTTTATACTCCTCCCTTCTACTACGCCCACGGATTCTGGCGGCGGAGGTCTCCGCCGTCGCCGTGGAGGGAATTTCTCCCTTTGGCCGCACGGGGGCGCGCTGGCGCCGGACGTGCGGGGTTTGACCGCATCAGCCCTCTCCAGCTATGCTTATATATCGAATCCCGATACACAACCTCCGTAGCCCATACAGCGTCCGCCTGAAGGGCACAGAGGATTGAACACATGGTAACAGTCTACGATGTTCCCGCTGAGAGGCTCATCCTTAAGGTGGCTGAGAAGCTCAAGGAGAACGATAAGATCGTGCCCCCGGACTGGGCGGAGTTCGCCAAGACCGGCATCCAGGCCGAGAGGAGCCCCTCTCAGCCGGACTGGTGGTACACCAGGGCGGCGTCGATCATGAGGAAGCTCTACGTGAAGGGCCCCATGGGCACCTCCAAACTCGCCTCCGAATACGGCGGGTACGTCGACAGGGGCTCCAGGCCCAACAAGGCCGTCAAGGGCAGCCGCAACGTCGTCAGGAAGTGCCTGATGCAGCTCCAGGACGCCGGCCTCCTCGTGGCGACCGCCGACAAGCAGGGCCGTGCAATCGGCCCCGAGGGACAGAAGCTCCTCGACAACACTGCGAAAGAGGTCTTCGACGAGACGAAGAGAGACTGAAGGCGATTAGCATGTCGGACGACCCTGAATTGGAAGCGATTAGGCAGAAAAGGATGACGGAGCTCCAGCAGAGGGAGCAGGCCAATCAGATCGAGGCCCAGAGGCAGTCCATTCTCAGGCAGATCACGACCCCGGAAGCCAGGGACAGGCTCGCGAACATCAGGCTCGCGAACCCGCAGATGGCCGACTCCGTTGAGAACCAGCTCATCAGGCTGGCCCAGAGCGGAAGGCTTCAGGGGGCGGTCACCGACCCGATGCTGAGAGAGATCCTTCGGAGCATGGTCCCCCAGGAAAGGGAGATCAAGATTGAGAGGAGATAAACATGTCATCCACTAAGCCCCCCGCGATGAAGGGGAGGCTGAACAAGAAGGTAAAGCAGAACCGCAGAGTTCCCGCTTGGGTAATGATCAGGACCAACAGGCAGTTCCTCAGGCACCCGAAGAGAAGGTCGTGGCGCATGGGGAAGCTCAAGGAGTGATCCGAATGGCAGACGAAGAAACCAGGGTAATGACCATCCCCCTGAGGGGTGCCAGGCTGGCCCCCCGTTCCAGGAGGACCGAGCGCGCGGTCAAGGAAGTCCGCGCCCACGTCATGAGGCACATGAAGGTCGACGAGGAGCACGTCTGGATTGACAAGACGGTCAACGAGAGGCTCTGGGAGAACGGCATACGCAACCCCCCTTCCAGAATCATCGTCAAGGCGATCAAGTTCGACGACGGCCTCGTCGAGGTCTCGCTCTCGGAGTGATCCCGTGCCCATGAGGCTCTCGCGGTCCGCAGGAACCTTCAACATAGGCGTTTCCGCTGCGGTCAGCGAGAGCCTCGCCTTCGTATCCCCGGACGCCGACCCCGGGTTCGTTCAGGACCTGGGAGAGGTGCTGGGGGTCGAGACCCATCTCACCACCATATCCGGGAGCCATGTCGCGGGCTCCCTTCTGGCCATGAACTCGCAGGGGGCGGTCGTGACCGGCCTCGCCGAGAAGGGCGAGGTCGCCCTCATAGAGGGGCGCCTCCGCGTCGCCAGGCTGCCGGACTGCCTGAACGCCGCCGGCAACAACGTTCTCTGCAACGACCGTGGGGCGCTCATCAACCCGGACGCCGACAGGAAGACGATGGCCGCCGTCGCCGACGCCCTCGGCGTGGAGGTCGTCGGCACCGAGCTCGCCGGGGTGAAGACCGTCGGATCGGTGGCCGTCGCCACCAACAAGGGGTGCGTCGTCTCCATCGACGCCACCCCGGACGACCTGCAGATCGTCAAGGAGGTCCTCCACGTCGATGCGGTGGCCACCACGGTGAACCACGGCTCGCATTACCTCGCGGCGGGGATCCTCGCCAACACGAAGGGGGCCGTCGTCGGGGACGGGACCACCCCGATCGAGATGGGGCGCATCGAGGACGGGCTGATGCTCTGACCCTCGCCGGTCGAACACCCAGTACCCCGTAAACTCCGAAATGTCCTCGGCCGTCAGCTCCACCGAGTTGCCGACGTGCACGAACGCCCCCTCGTCCTTGCCCCGCATGAAATCGGACAGCGGGCTCAGGGGGAGCGTGATTCCGCCGATGCGGAAGTCGGTGGGCACAACCACCTTCGGCCCCGCCCGGGAGACGAACTCGTCGACCTGCGCGACGGGCATCGTCCCGAACTCGCCGACCGGGACGAACATTATGTCGGCCCCGCGGAGCTCATCCATCACCTCCTCGCAGGGCAGGTCGCCGAGGCACCCGCAGAAGGCGATCGACACCCCGTCCATCTCGAAGGCGTAGATGGAGTTCGGACCCCTTTTGGCCCCGCCCTCGGAGTCGGCGAAGGACGGCATACCCTTGAACTTGAACCCCCCGGCGTCCTGCCAGCCGAGGGCCCTGACGAAATCGCGGTGGACGCCCTTCACGGCGCGGAAGGCGTTGCGGTCGTAGGAGTCGTGGGTGCACAGCACGACGTCCGCCGACGCCTTCGGCGGCCATACGCCTATGGACTTCCCGTCATGGGGGTCGACCACCAGGCGGTGCGAGGCGTCCGCGAACTCGTAGCAGGAGTAACCGTGCCATCTTATGAACACGGCGGGAGGATGTCCCGCGACCATTTTACCTTATCCGCCCGTCCGGGGCGATATTAATAATAAATGACGAGTGGATTCACGGGCGATGAAAAAGACCCTGATCCTCGTGGTAGACAGGGACGACGACTTCGGCGCCAAGGGCGGCGTGGCCACGCCCGTCATCGGCATCGACGCCTGCTCGGCCGCGGCCTCCGCGCTGGGGATCGCCGACCCCGAGGACTCCGACACGAACGCCCTCTACGCGGCGATGAACATCTACCGCGACCTGGAGGCCACGCAGCCCCCGGGAACGTGCGAGGTGGCGCTCATCTGCGGGGACCAGAAGGTCGGGCACCGCTCCGACCAGGCGCTCATAGAGGAGCTGGACCTCGTCCTCGGCGAGGTGAGGCCGGACTGCGCCATCCTCGTGGGTGACGGCGCGGAGGACGAGTACACGTACCCGATCGTCTCGTCGCGGGTCCCCATCGACAGCGTCCGCAAGGTCTTCGTCAAGCAGGCGCCCAGCTTGGAGGGCGCGTTCTACGTCCTGGTGAAGGCCTTCAACGACCCGCAGAAGAAGGAGCGCTTCCTCGCCCCCCTGGCGTGGGTCGTGCTCATAGTGTCCTCGGTCTACCTGATCACGGACTACATCCGCGCGGACTACGGGGGCGACTTCCTCCTCGGCTCCACCACTCCGCTGATATTCTTCTTCATCGGCGCCATCCTCCTCTTCATCGCCTACAGCGTGAGCTACAGGCTCCACGAGTCCTACGTGCGCTGGTCCGACCGGGCGAAGAGGGGCAGCCTCACGGTGATCTTCCTGGTGGCCGCGGTGATATTCGTGGTCATCGGCATGGTCATCGGCGCGTACTCCGTCGGACAGGTGTACACCACCTCCTTCGCGCAGAGGTTGGTCATATTCTGCAGCAACTCCTTATGGCTGGTCCTTTTCGGCGCCATGCTGTACCTCCTCGGCGAGCTCGTCGACCGCTACGCGAACTTCGGACTGGTGAAGTACTCCATCGTCACGAACCTCCTGCACATCGTCGCCGTCGGTCTGCTGCTGACGGCCTTCTTCGACGTCCTCTCGGGGACGCTCGAGGTTTACCAGACCTCGTTGGTGTTCATCGCCGCGGAGTTCGCGGTAGGCGTCTCCATCGCCATTTTCGCCACGTACAACCAGTACAGGGTGCGCAGGGCGATAGCCGCCCGCAGAGAGGCGAGCGCCGATGAAGTTCTCCGAATGGGAGCCGATCTACACCGAGATCTGCTACGACATGGGCTATTCCAAGCTCGAGGACGAGGCCTCCGTGCGTCTGCTCGAATCCCTCACGCTCGATTCGAACCTGGGCGACGAGGACGACATCGCGCCCCTCATGAAGGGGACCGCCTCGGTCTTCGGCAACGCCCCCTGCCTGGAGGAAGACATCGGCGCCCTCCCCCCGGAAGGCACGCTCATCGCCGCCGGCGCGTCGGCGGGGCGCGTGCTCGACGCGGGCATAATGCCCGACATCCTGGTCACCGACCTGGACGGCGACATCGCGCCGCAGGTCCGCGCCAGCGACGGGGGGGCGCTCACCCTCATCCTCGCCCACGGCGACAACCGGGCCCTGTTGCAAAGGTACGTCTCCGAGTTCAGGGGGAAGATCGTCCTCACGGCGCATGGGGAACCCCGCGGCAACGTCCTCGGCTTCGGCGGGTTCACCGACGGTGACCGCTCGGTGTGCCTCGCCCGGGAGTTCGGCGCCGAGAGGATAGTCCTCTACGGCTTCGACTTCGAGAACCCCCGCCCCAAGTACGGCGGCGACCCGATGGTCAAACTGCGTAAGCTGGCATGGGCGAGGAAGATAATTTACTCCGGCGGAGGGCGCGACGTCGTCCTCCCGCAACAGATATAACCGGGTAGCGGGTTGGCGCAGCCGACCATAATGAACCCGACGGTATGGATCCTCATAATCCTCACCATCGCGTACGTCCCGCTGTGGATCTATGCGTGGCGCACCGGTGGGAAGAACAGGCTCGGATTCGAGAAGTACGGCCCGACCATCAAGATCAACACGCGCTTCGGCATCAGGCTGATGGACCGGCTTTGCGTGTACCACCGCTTCTGGCGCGGGTTCGGGATCTACTCGCAGCTGGTCTCCGTTTTCCTCATGGCGATGATGGTCTACATGGTGGTCTGCGCCGTCGTCGCGCTTCCCGCCACGCTCTCGCGGGGCGGCGGAGTGGGCATCGAATACGCCCTGGCCATCCCCGGCCTGAACCCCATCATGCCGTTCTGGTACACGGTCGTCGCGCTCATAATCGCCCTGGTCCTGCATGAGCTGGCCCACGGCATGCAGACCCGCACGAACGGGATGAGGGTGAAGAACACCGGCCTGCTCTACGCCATCGTGCCCGTCGGGGCCTTCGTGGAGCCCGACGAGAGCGACGTCGAGGCGGCGCCGCGGAGGGTCAAGCTCGACCTCTATGCCGCGGGCATAGCGACGAACTTCATCGTCGCCGCCGTCGCCTTCGTCGTCATGCTCACCATGGTCGGCGGGCTATCCTCCCCCTACGGCGACAGCTCCGCCGTGTCCGGCGAGGTTTCCGGCTCCCCCGCCGACGGGGCGGGCATCCCCGTCGGGGCGATAATCCTCGAGATACGGCAGGAGGGGTCCGGGGAATGGGAGGTGTTCGACTACGAAGCCGACACCCACTCGTGGCATCCTGGCCGCGTCGAGGTCAAGTACGCCGCCGAGGACGGGGAGAGGACGACGACCCTGGCTTGGGGGGTCTACGTGAGCGGCCTCGTCGAGGGGAGCGCCGCCGACGGAACGGTCGAGAAGGGGTGGACGCTCACCTCCGTGGAATGCGGGGGGGTATCGTACCCCATGTACACCTCGGACGATTTCAGCCGCGTGATGGGCATAGCCGGCGCCGGCGGTGAGGTCACCCTCTCGTACATCGACTCCGACGGCCACGCCGGGACCACGGACACCGTTAAACTGGGCGGCAAGAACGGCCGGGGGTACCTCGGCATATACGGCAGCACCGCCGGCATGAGCTTCACCACGCCGGAGAAGATGTTGCAGGTGGCCCTCAACCCGGTCCACGGCTACGACTCCGTCCTCGACTACGGCAGGGGCTTCCTCCATTACATCGCGATGCCGTTCAAAGGCTACGACCCTGTGCCGGAGGCCGTGCACTGGTGGTACGGCGGCCAGCCCCCCGGGTTCTGGGAGATCGCCACCCTTCTGTATTGGATATTCTGGCTGAACATCCTCCTCGGGATAACCAACGCCCTGCCCGCGGTGCCGTTCGACGGCGGATTCATATTCCGGGGGTGGATGGACAAGATATTAGAGGAATCCGGCAAGAAGGACAGAGGGGAGCGCGAGAGAATCGTCGACTCCATCACGAGAAACGTCTCAATCTTGATGATTTTCCTGTTCGCCCTCGTTTTCGTCTCCGTTGCGGTCCGATGAGACGACAAGCCCTCCGGGACGAGTATGTCCCGCCCCAAGGATGGAGGGGCGGGGAGTAAGGGAGCACAGTCACGACGGGAGTCGTGCCTCAAACGGTCGAAGGATGCAAGTGCGAAGGCCCATCCGTTATTGGGATAGGATGGATGTGTTCGGGATCGGAACCCCGGGACACCGGATGGGCCTTCGGTGTGCTTTCCCATCCACACACCGAGTGACTGGCTAAGAGCATTTACCTCTTAGTTAGTATATATAAAAATTTGAACTGGAACTGGTAAAAGGTTGAGAGGGATTTATTATCTGATTGTTTATCTGATTGTTTACCAAATAGACTAGCCAGATATTAAGAATTATACCTAGATACAATATTCTCCTAATTGTATAGATATTTGATGCTTCCCGCCATTTTATTTATCCCCTCCCGATGATGAGGCGGCATGTTCAGCCCGGAGAAGGACCTGAGCCGCAAGATTGTCGAGACCCTGGGCGCGGACGGCATGTCGATAAGCTCTCTCGACAAGGGGCTCTCCGCGCAGGGGATCAAGAACCACCGCCTGGTGCTCACAGGGTACCTCCGCGCCCTCAACGACCTGGGGTACCTGAGGGTGAGGGACGTCCCCCCGTCTAAGATCTACGTTCCCGCCAACCGCCTGCCGGAATCGCTCTATCAGGCCGTGGAAAGACAGTCGAGAGCTCTCGCCGGCATCGACACCGACGAGGTCATCCTGTACGTCCTGAACCGCCTCCTCCGGCGCCCGATCTTCGAATCGGAGCTCCGCCTCTGCGGCGTGATGCGCCCGGTAGGGGAGGCCGCCGATCCCGAGGTCGTCGCGGAGAGCACGAAGCTCCTGCGCCGGTCGGGGAACATCGTACCTTCGGGCAGCGCATACGCTCCTTCGAAGGGATACCCCGAGGAGTACGCGGAGGTGCTGTCCGCCCTCGTCCTCGAGGATAAGGACGCCGGGCACCTGGTGATGAAGACGAAACAGACCAGGCTGTTCCGAGCGCATAGTGTTAATAATCATAGGGGGTTGGAGGCGGACATGGCTCTGAAGGCCGTCATCGACGCGATAAGGAACTATCCGGGAGTCACCCGGAAGTCGGCCATACGCGAGGTGGTGGACCTCCTCCCCGCCGACTCCTTCCCCCACGTGGTCGCGTCCAACGGGGAAGACGCCGCCGTGATCGACGACGGCGAGAAGTACATCCTCTTCGCGACGGACGGCATCATGGAGTCCCTCGTGAAGTCCGACCCGTTCATGGCCGGGTACTTCGCTGTGCTGGTGAACGTGAACGACATAGCCGCCATGGGCGGGAGGCCCACGGCGATGGTGGACGTCATATCCATGGCCGATCGCGGCACCCGCAACCGTATGCTCAGGGGCATGGAGGCCGGCGTGAGGAAATTCGGCGTGCCGATCGTCGGAGGACACACCCACCCTGACTGCACCTACCGCGCGCTCGACATCGCCGTCATCGGTACGGTGGCGAAGGACGCGGTCATCCTCAGCAGCACCGCCCGCCCGGGCGACAGCGTCGTAATGGTCATGGACCTCGAGGGCCACTACGCCGAGAGCGCGCCCTACGCCTGGGAGACCACGATGGGGAGAAGCGACGAGGTCGCGCAGGCGCAGATCGGGGCGGCGGCGCGGATGGGCTCGGAGCATCTGGTGCACGCCGGCAAGGACATGAGCAACCCCGGCAGCGTCGGGACACTCGGCATGATGCTCGAGTGCTCCGGGATGGGCGCCGTCGTGGACCTTGAGAAAATCCCGGCCCCGAAGGGCTGCGACGACCTCACGAGGTGGCTCCTGGCCTATCAGGGCAGCGGTTTCGTCTACTCCTGTGACCCCGCGATGTCCCAGAGGGTGATCGACATCTTCGCCGAGGTCGGATGCGCCGGCGCCGTGGTCGGCGAGGTCGACGGCTCAGGGGTCCTCAGGCTGAGCATGGACGGCGAGGAGGGCGTCCTCTTCGACTTCTCGAAGGACGTGATCGCCGGGTGCCGCCCGAGGGACGGGCGAGTGTTAGGCACACGAGGGTGGACATCACCTCCGCGGACAGGTTGGCCGCATCGCTTCTCTACCCTGCTCCCCCGTGAACGTCAGTGGTTCGGAGTGAGGCTGCTCCCGTCAGGGCCTGGCCCGTTCCCCCCGATTAGCCAGGGCCCCCCGGCCCTCCGGCCGAGGGAAAGAGGTACGCCGACTCCACGGGACAAGATGTCATTGTCGCTTTGCGGGCCTGCCGTTTCAGCTCCGCCGCCCCTCGCAGTCGCCCCTGCTGTGACGGTTGCAGGTAGAGGGCACGCCAAGCTCCCCGGTCTAGCCTAACGGATGGTCAAAGGCGGGAGCCTATTTAACGATAATTGAAGGGGGCTCGGTGTTTTCAGTCGAGGGACGGGAGCCGGGCCGGGCCTCGTCCGTCGGCGAAATCGGCCCGTTGAAGAAGTGTCTGTCCTTGCCAGCATCAGACCAGGGCATGTACGGGAAGGAACCCGACGGCGCGGGGCCCCTTACACTGTACCGAAGAGAGGCCCGTCGAAGGCGATGCCCCTCGCGGCATCAGCTTCTTCCCGCATGAGAAGGCGTCGGCGACCTTGCTGCCCAGCGAGTAGTACTCGCGGCGGACCGTGTCATAGACTATGGGGTCGACCTTGCTTACGTTCAGCAGGCCGTCCCCGTCGAAGGCCTTCTCGTCGGCGCTGACGTTCTCGATCCTCCCGATGACGCGTAGCGTCTGGTCGGCGATCTCGGCGATGTCCTCGACGGAGCATTCGAGGGCGACGGGGAACTCGTCGATTATCGGCACACCTAGTTTGGAGCCCTTCGCGGCGTGGAGGCCGGAATGGGCGAACTTGTCGGGGTCCTTGTTGCCGCTGGCGATGCCCAGGTAGTCGGCCTCGGCAACGTGCTCGGAGTCGGCAAAGGAGACGGAGAATGCCCCGCTCTGCCTGATGGCCTCGACCGTCTTGTGGTACGACGACAGGCAAACCGCGACCTTGTAATCGTCCGCGATGCCTCCCCAGGCGGCGTTCATGGCCTGGACCTTCCCGTCCCTGCCGTAGGCGGCGATGATGAGCACGGGCAGCGGGTAGAGGACCGTCTTGGCACCGATATCCTTTCTCATGCCCCGTGATCGGCGAACGGGTAGAATATCCTTTACTCGCGGCAGCGCACGCAGGCGCCGTGGCCGACGGCGACGAAACTCGGGGAGATTCCGAGCAGGTCCCGCTTCAGCCTCTCGCGGCGGACCTCGTCCGGTATCCTGCCGGAGTCGATGGAGGCGACCTCCTCCGCCCACGAACCGTCCACCGTCTTCTCCTCCCCCCTCATCTGGTGGAACATCAGGTCGGAGCTGTAGAACACGCCGGAGTTCATCTCGCAGCAGAGCAGGCCGTCGCGGAGGTGCACCTCCGCGGGATAGCGGAAGAACTTGAGGGACAGGTCGCCGTCGGAGAAGCCGCTACCCTCCTCGCCGACCGCCACCCTCCCCCTGTAGCCGAAGCCGGGGAGCTCGCGGGCCATGAACCCCGA
Source organism: Methanomassiliicoccaceae archaeon COG_1 (assembly GCA_028561875.1). Taxonomy (GTDB): domain Archaea; phylum Thermoplasmatota; class Thermoplasmata; order Methanomassiliicoccales; family Methanomethylophilaceae; genus Methanomethylophilus. The sequence goes on along the minus strand of JAQQTI010000002.1, from coordinate 33,212 downwards.
GCACACGACGGTGATCTTCGGGTACTTGCGCCTGAACAGGCTTATGCCGCCGCACTCGTCCGATTCGAAGTGCGACAGGAACAGGTACTTCAGCGGCCGGTCGCCGAGGATGTCGCCTATGGCGGGGAGGATCCATTCCGCCTGGTCGTAGCTCCCGGTGGCGAACATTATCGCGGGGTCGGAGGCGAGGAGGTACTGGTGCATCGGCAGGCTCATCTGTCCCACCATTTCCGTGAACTGGTGGAGCTTCCCTTCGAGCGACTCGTTCATCTGAATCGCTGGCAGTATGCCCTCGATTCTTGATAATATCTTGGACGGGCGGGCTTCCGCGGCACGGGCTAAGCGTGCTACGTTTTAGCACACATTTAAATAGGAAGCAACGATGGAGGGTATTGCGTGCTAAGTGTTAGCACACAACAGGGGATGAAAGATGAGCTTCTTCGGACTGACCGACCCGTGGATCGTGGCCGCGTACCTGGGATGCTTCCTGGCGGTGGCGCTCTGCTGCGCCATCGGGCTGAAAGTACGCAGCGACAGCATGAAAGAAGGCGAGGGCAGTGGCGAGCGACGGGGTGTCCCTGCCGATATTCGCGGCGATGCTGGTGGTCTTCGCCGCCGTCACGATCCTCCTGGGCCTTTACGGGTACCGTAACACCAGGGACAACAAGGAGTTCCTCCTCGGCCGGAGCAAGACCGGCCCGGCGGTCATCGGCCTCTCGTACGGCGCGACCTTCCTAAGCGCCTCGGCGGTCATAGGCTTCGGCGGGCAGGCCGCCACCCACGGCCTGTCGCTGATGTGGCTGTGCTTCCTCAACCTCTTCATTGGCCTCCTCGTGGCCTTCGCCCTATTCGGCGGAAGGACCCGCCGGGCGGGGGAGAGGCTCGGGGCGTCCACCTTCGCCGACCTGCTCGGCAAGATGTACGGGTCCAAAGGCATCCGCGCGTTCACGGCCATCCTCATCGTCGTGATGATGCCGATCTACTGCGCCGCGGTCCTCAAGGGCGGCGTGAACTCGGTGGCGGTCGTCACCGGGCTCACCGACTACTACGACTGGATCCTCATTGCCATGGCGGTCATCGTCGGCCTCTACGTGGCGTTCGGCGGGATCATCGCCGTCATGTACAACGACGCGCTCCAGGCCGTCATCATGTTCGCCGGCATGGCGGTAATCCTCGTGGTGACCTTCGCAACCCTCGGCGGGGGCGCGTTCTCCGAGCTCTCCTCCCTCGGGGTCCCGGCCTCCGGCACGGGGACCCTCGACGGGTTCAACGGCTGGACGTCCATGGCGGACTTCGGTTCCAGCGAGTGGATGCTGGTGGTCACCACCTTCCTGATGGGGGTCGGGCTGGGCGTCCTCACCCAGCCCCAGCTCGTCGTTCGCTTCATGTCCGCCAAGGATGACCGGATGCTCGACAGGTCGCTGATCGTCGGCTCGGTCTTCATGCTGCTCATCGTCGGTACGGCGTACACCACCGGCGCCCTGAGCAACGTGTTCTTCATGGAACGGGGCGAGGGCCTGGCCTACCAGCACCTGAGCGACCTGGGCCTGGGCGTGGACTTCATAATGCCGCAGTTCATCCTCGAGCTCTTCGAGGGCCACACCCTCGGGGACGTGTTCGTCTGCCTGTTCCTGCTATCGCTGGTCTGCGCCTCGATCTCCACGATCAGCGCCCTGATGCACACCATCGGGGCGGCCGGGGGCTACGACCTGCACACCCTCATCCAGAACTGGAAGACCAAGCAGGAGAGGGACTCGGGGAACATCCGCGTCAACAGGATCTGGACGGCGGTGATGATGGTGCTCGTGGTGGTGTACTGCTACCTCATGCCGAAGGACATCATCGCCAAGGCCACATCGCTGTTCATGGGCATGACCGCCGCCGCGCTGCTCCCCGCCTTCGTGCACGGCCTGTACTCGAGGGGGGGGCGCCCGGACAAGCGGGCGGCCGCCTGCAGCATCGCGGCGGGTGCCGGATCGTACCTGCTCTGGGCGCTCTTCGTCAACAAGAGCAGCTCGGTGTTCCTCCCGGTATGCAGGATGCTCACCGGGAGCCAGGTACTGTTCGACGGGCCGATAATGTACTGCGACGCGCTGGTCGTGGCGTTGCCGCTGTCCGTCGCCGTCATGGCGATGGCCGTAGTTTGCAGCCAGGCGATCAGAAAGGAACGACGGCCGCCTCCGAGCGGGGCAATTCGACATCCCGGTATGCGGGGGCCATCGCATTCGTTCCGCCGGGATGTTCGAAAAAGCTAACGAAGCTAGGAGGAGTCCGAGAAGATGCCGGTACGGGATGCGCCTTCGGGACCGGTGTCTGCAGCCACTGTCGCCGCCGCGAGGGGACACGGGGGGAGGGGACCGTCGAGAGGATTCTGAACCATCCGTCGACTGGATTCCGTCCTTCCAACTCTCGTTCGGGTTCTCCCGGGAGTCCGCTTGGATTGCCCGCACCCCGGGGCAACATGCTCGTTTTACCGCAGAGTGCGAGGAGAAAGTCCGCAAACCCTTTACCTTGATCGGTCATAGTCGCCCGCATGCAGGCCAAGGCTCTCGAGATGAGGGACGTCTCCGTCGTGCGCGGCGGCAAGCGCATCCTCGACCGGGTAACCATGGACATCGACGCGGGGGAGAACGTCGCCATCATCGGTCTCAACGGCTCAGGCAAGACCACCCTCCTGAAGCTGCTCAGAGGGGACGTCTACCCCTACTACGACGAAGCGCGGCCTTACACCATGAGGATCTTCGGCGAGAACCGCTGGAACATCTTCGAGCTCAGAGGGAGGATGGGAGTGGTGTCCATGGACCTCCAGAGCCAGTTCGGCATGCACACCACGGTCCGCGAGGTCATCGGCTCCGGGTTCTTCGGCAGCCTCGACGTCTTCCGCGGGATGTCCGTCACCCCCGCCATGGAGGAGCGCATCGCCGCCCGTGCCGCGGAGATGGGCATCGACGACCTGGCGGGCAGGGAGATAGAGGGACTGTCCCTCGGCGAAATGCGCCGGGCGCTGATCGCCCGCGCCCTCGTCACCGACCCGAGCATGCTCGTACTCGACGAGCCCATGACCGGGCTGGACATCGTCATGAAATCCAAGTTCAGGAGGATGTTCGACATCCTCTCCGGAACGGGCGTGGGCATCGTGATGATCACGCACGAGCTCGCCGACATACCCGCCTCCACCCGCAGGGTGGTCATGATGAGGGGGGGGAGGGTCCTCGCCGACGGCGCGAAGGAGGGCCTCCTCAACTCCGCGAGGGTCTCCGAGGTATACGGCGCGGACATCTCGGTCGACTGTGGCGGCGGCACCTACAGCATGCGCCTCGGGGGGTCGGCGGAATGAGGTGCTTATGCCGCAGTCGCGGGGAGGGGATCGGAGGGGGCGCGGGCTTAGCGACGCGCCCCTTCCGGGCCCCGGGCCCGTTCGGGGGCATGGCTGGCGGATCCCGCGCTACGGGGGAAGGAGAAGGGAGGGGAGCTGACGGCGGACGACTGGACGGAGAAGTACCGGCCCAGGACGCTGGACGGAATCGTCGGCAACCCCGGGGCCGCCTCGCAGATGAGGGCGTGGGCCCGGTCCTGGGAGCGGGGCCCGCCCGAGAAGAGGGCGCTGGTGCTCATCGGCACGCCCGGCATAGGGAAGACCTCGTCCGCCCTCGCCCTGGCCGACGAGATGGGATGGGGCGTGGTGGAGATGAACGCCTCCGACCAGAGGACGGGGAAGGCGATAGAAGACGTGGCGCTCCGCGCCTCCCGTTTCAACACCTTCGGCGACGACGGCACCTTCATGTCCGCGAAGAACGGCGGGAGGAAGCTCATAATTCTCGACGAGGCGGACAGCCTCTACGGCAGCGTCGACCGCGGCGCCATGCCGGCCATCAACGACCTGATCAGGACCACGATGCAGCCGGCCATCCTCATCTGCAACGACTTCTACGAGCTCTCCCGGAAGAGCTCCGCCGTCAAGACCGCCACCCTGCAGATCACGTTCCGGAGGCCCGCCGCGGCGTCCGTCGCCAGGGTCCTCAGGGATATCGCTGAGGGTGAGGGCGTGAGGATCGGCGAGGAGTCGGTCGCCAGGATCGCCGCCAACGCCAACGGCGACATGCGCGCTGCCGTGCGCGACCTCGAGAGCCTCGCCCTCGGCGGGGGGTCGGTCTCGGAGAGGGAGACGGGGATGCTCTCCGGCCGCGCGGTGAGGAAAAGCAACTTCGATCTGGTAGACGCGGTGTTCCGCAGGCGCGACCCCGCCCTCGCCCAGAGGACGATGATGGACTGCGACTCCGACCCCGAGGAGATTTCGGTTTGGATCGATGAGAACATGCCCCACGAATGCCACGACACCGGCGATCTCGTCCGCTGCTCGGGGAGGCTCTCCCGCGCCGACGTCTACCTCGGCAGAACCAGGAGGACGAGACAGTTCGGCCTGTGGTCTTACGCCGGGCAGATGATGACCCTCGGCATCATCGAGTCGCTGCGCAACCCCGAGATAGCGCACGACCGCATCCGCTTCCCGCAGTACCTCATGAAGATGTCCCGCTCCCGCGCCGCGAGGGGGGTGAGGAAGTCCCTCGCCCTGAAAATAGGCGGCGTCACGCACACGTCGGAGTCGGCGTTCTACAACGAGGTCCTCCCCTACCTGTCGGTCACCGCGCAGAGGGACGCGGGGATGCGCGCCGCGCTCGTCCGCGACTACGGCCTGGAGCCGGAGGAGCTCGGCTTCCTCATCGGCAAGAGGATGGACTCCCGGGAGGTGAGGAGGGCGTTCGAGGAAGCGCTCCCCCCTGCCGCCGGGGAGAGGCCCGCGAGGACGGAGGAGGCGCCCGAGCCCCTTCGCGCCCCCGAGCCAGGAAAGGAAGAGGGGGGCCCGCCGGGGGGGCAGAGGAACCTCTTCGACTTCCGAGGGCGAGCATGGGGATGGACGAGGCGTACCGGGAGAGGCTGGCGAAGCAGTCGTACCGCCTCTACCGTGACCACGCGGCCGTGAAGCTCTGCGGGTGGATGAGACAGACCATGCTCCACGGCCGCAACTGCTACAAGCAGGACTTCTACGGCATACAGACGCACCGCTGCCTGCAGATGACGCCCGCCATCAACGAGTGCACACACATGTGCCCCTTCTGCTGGAGGGTCGAGGGCTGCGACTTCGAGGTGAAGGATTGGGCGGAGCCGAAGGAGATGCTCGACGCCCTCGTCGCCTACCAGAGGGAGCTCATCTCCGGGTTCAAAGGGGACCCGCGCTGCCCCCCGCGTATGTGGGAGGAGGCGATGAGCCCGAACCAGGTGGCGATCTCCCTCGCCGGCGAGCCCACGGAGTACCCCTACATGTCCGACCTCATCAGGGAATGCCGGTCGCGGGGGATGACGACCTTCCTCGTCACGAACGGCACGCTGCCGGAGAGGGTCGCGGCCCTCGACGCGCTGCCGAGCATGATCTACGTCACCGTCGCCGCGCCGAACGAGGAGGTGTACAGGAGGGCTTGCCGGCCGAAGGTACGCGACGGGTGGGACAGGCTGATGCGCACCCTCGAGCTTTTCCCCTCGCTGGAGACCAGGACGGTGGTGAGGCACACGCTCGTGCAGGGCCTGAACCTCACCGACCCGGCAGGGTACGCGAGGCTCGACCGCATCGCGCAGCCGGACTTCGTGGAGCCCAAGGGTTACGTCTTCGTCGGCGGATCGCGGCAGCGCCTGAGCATCGACAACATGCCGTCGCACGACACGATCAGGAGCTTCTCGGAGGAACTGGGGGGCGCCATCGGCTACTCGATCCTCAGGGAGAGGGAGGACAGCCGGGTGGTCCTCCTCGGACCAGAGGGCGCCGAGACCGACGTCCGGAGGGGATGGGCGGGAGGGGCCCCCCGTTCGCCCCGCCTCGACGCGCTCAGATTATAAACCGGCGGGGCAATCCCGCATCCAATGGACAACGAAGCCGCCCTCGCGGCCATCAGGCAGAACATCAGGGAGGAGAGGTACGACCTGGCGGGCCCGCAGATCTTGGAGCTGGCTTCCTCCAATCGGTTGGACCCGATGGTCCTCCTGTCCTGCGCCTCGATGCTCCGCACCATCGGGAGGGAGGAGGGCCTCCCCGGCATCGTGTCCCTCCTCACATCGCACCTCCCCGCCGACGAATCGGGCCGCTACCAGGTGGCGCAGGGACTCATCGGCCTCGGGTGCCTCCGCGACGCCGGCCCCATTCTCGGAGGCCTCCCGCCCTCCGACCGCGTGCGCCGGGCCAGGGCGGCGGTCTGCCACGGCACGGGCGAGGACGAGGAGGCCCTCGCCGAGCTCGACGCCATGGAGGATGAAGGGGAGGCAGGCACCGTTCTCAGGGTGCAGGTCCTCGGTTCGCTCAAGAGGAACGACGAGGCCGTGGCCGCCGCAGAGGGGCTCCTGAGGAAGAGCGGCGGCTACCGCGCTGGCAGGGCGTACGTGTCCGCCCTCGTCCTCGCCGGCCGCTCCAGGGACGCGGCGAAGTTCGCAAGGCAGAGGTCGAGGGGGAAGGACGCCGACGGATACGCCCTCGCCGCCTACTACCAGTGGCTGGAGGGGAACTCCGCCGCCGCCGGCGCGTTCTCCGCGAAGGCGCTGCGGATCGATTCGAAGCACGTCGGCGCGCTGGAGACCATCGGGTACAGCCTCGCCGACAGGGGCTCGTTCCGGGAGGCCAAGGTCGCCGCCGGCGCCATCAACGAGGTGGAGCCGGGGGACCCCGCCGTATTCCGCATCCTCGCCATGTGCAAGCGATCGGGCGCGCTTCTTCCTACGGGCCCTCCTGAACCGCGCCATGCGGCGGTCGCCGTTAACGCCGCGCCCCACGTTCAGGCGGACATCGCTCCAGAACTTCCTGGTGAGCAAGATCAGGGCGAGGGTCATCTCCATCCTGCCCAGCCACATCAGGATACACAGCACGCCCTTGGATGCGGCTCCCAGGCCCTCGAAGCTGCCGAGCGGCCCGAACTCCGGGCTGGTGCCGATGCCGGCGTTGGTGACGGAGGCGACGACCACGCCGAAGGCGGAGCGGAGGTCGATGCCCGGCTCGAGGAACATGATGAGGGCGATGCCGACGACGGCCCCGAGGAACATGAGGATGATGGTAGAGATCGCCGACACCACGGCGTTATCGTCCACGCCCTCGCCGTTGACCTTCACCGAGGAGACCGTGCCGGGGTGGATGATCCTGTTCATGCCGGCCGATATGTAGGATTTCAGGATCATCAGGCGGTATACCTTTATGCCCCCCGCGGTGGACCCGGACATGCCGCCGACGAACATGACGAGCAGGAGCACCATCATCGCCAGCCCGCCCCAGCCGAGGGCGGCGCTGGAGTAGTCGGCAATGGCGAAGCCAGTAGACGTGCCGGCGGAAACCACGGCGTACAGCGCGTTCCATATCGAGTCGCCGACGCTCCTCGCCGAGACGTCGTCCCAGTTGTTGTGCACGATGAGCCCGGCGATGACGGCGGAGCAGACGGCGAACCACCCCACCATGACCTTGAACTCGGCGTTGCGGAACAGCGCCGTGTCCCTCTTGATGAGGAGGCGGAACATCATGTAGTAGTTCGTGGCCCCGAGGAGCATGAACAGGAGGGTGACCGACTGCACGTAGACGGAGTAGCTCACCATGCTGTCGCTCCGCGGCAGCAGGCCGCCGGTGGGCACGTCGGACATGGTGATGCAGACGGACTCCAGCGGCGACACGCCGAGGGCGACGAGCATCACCGCCTCGGCGACGGTCAGGAAGACGTAGACCTTCATGAAGTTCAGGGCCGCGCTGGCCACTCTCATGGTGTATCCGCCGCCAGTGCCCGCGAACTCGTTGGAAGCGAACCCGGAGCTGCCGATGCCGATCATCGGCAGCATGACGGTGAAGATCACCACGATGGTGATCCCGCCCGCCCACTGCGTGAGCCCCCGCCACAGCAGGAGGCTGTCCGGCAGGGACCCCACGTCGGCGACGGAGGCGCCGGTGGTGGTGAAACCGCTCACGGTCTCGAAGAGGGCGTCTATCGGGGGGAATCCGTAGAGGAGGAAGGGCACGGAGAGGACGGCGAAGGCCACCGCCCAGACCTCGGCGATCAGCAGCACGCCGAGGGACGGCGTGAGGTTCCCGTTGTTGGAGAAGAACAGCATCTGGAAGAAGCCGAGGAGCAGCACCGGCACGGCCGGGATGAGGAAGATCGCGTGGTCGTCGCCGACGATCGAGGCGAACAGCGCGGCAGCGAGGAGGATGGAGGCGAGCAGCACCTCGATGATGCCGAGTGCCTTCACGGTCCCGCTCTCCCACCTCTCGAGGCGGTTCACCTGCCTCCTTGCCGTCTCCAGCATCCTCACATCTCCGGGGTGTGCTTACCGAAAACGGCCGACAGGCGATAGTCCGCCGCCTCGTGGGCGTAAACGAGGGCGAGGTCGCCGCCCAGGAACCTCGTTCCGAGCCGCGTGTAGATCACCTCCCCGTCGCGCAGGACGGCAGGGATGCAGACCTCCTCCGGCAGGGAGACGTCGCCGAGGAACATGTCCAGAAGGGGCGAGCCCCCGTCGACCCTGATGCCGAAGAAGTGGTCGGAGGGGTTGTCCAGGATCATTACGGCCTCCCCCTTCCTGTCGCTGATTTCGGCCAGCTTCTCGGTCACGGCGTTGATGATGACCCTGTGGTACCCGATGGTGCTCTCGATACCGGCGTACTTGAAGATCTCCTCGTACTCGTCGGTGTTGTAGCGGGTGATGATCTTCCTGTTGCCGAACCTCAGCGCGGTCATGCTGGCAAGGAGGTTCCTCTCATCCATGTCGGAGAGGGATATTAGTACGTCGGCGTGGTTGACGCTCTCCGAGCGGAGGAACATCGGGTCGACGGTGTTCCCGTTGACGACGACGACGTCCCTGAGCTCGCGGGCGGCGAGCTTGCAGAGCGCCAGGTCGTTGTCTATTAGCTTCACGAACTGCCTGCCGGGGCACTCGTCGATGTCCTTCGCCACGGTCCTGGCCATCGGACCCGCCCCGAGGACGACGAACTCCCTCGCCTCCTTCTTGATGCCGACGAGCCGATTGAAGGCGACCGCCGCGTCCCACGTCCCGAGGAGGATGAGCCTGTCGCCGGCCTTGACCTCGGCGGTGGCGACGGTGAGGTCGGTCTCGTCCTCGCGGACGATCGCCACCACCGTGCATTCCGGCGGGAGCTCCAGGTCCATGACGGTCCGGCCGACGACCTGGTGCCCGTCCTCGATCTTGAAAGTCACGAGGCAGAGGCCGGCGGTCCCGGTCCTCTCGAACGAGACCGCGTTCTCCAGCATCGCGCAGCTGACGATCCTCTCGGCGGTGATGGACTCTGGCGAGATGACCGAGTCCACGCCGGGGATGTCGTCCATCATGTAGTCGGTGTTGCGGATGCAAGCCACGCTGATGATGCCCGGCTTTATGGCCTTGGCCGCCGAGCAGATGAATATGTTTATGCCGTCGTCGGGGACGGCGGAGAAGACGATGTCGGCGCCCATCCTGTCGATGGCGTCGGCGAGGACCTTCGGATTGCTGCCGTCCTCGAGCAGGACGGAGACCTGCAGGACGCTGTTGGCTTTCTCGGCGCGGACGGCGTCCTTCTCGATGACGAGGACGTCGTTGCTCTGGGAAGCCGCTTCCGCTATGGCGATGCCGACGTTCCCAGCGCCGATGATGACAACCTTCATTCTATCGAGCGCTGGATTGCCCGCGTTGATAAATATGCTTTACGGGCGGCCGGAGGCGCGCGCGGGCGCATCGGTTATATGCCTGGGGCGCCTAAGCCCGGGCATGGCGAAGACGTCGGACGGGGGCGCAGAGCCCGAGCTGGCGAAGTGGAGGGAGATCGACGAGGGCTTCTGGAGGAGCAACCGCGCCGCGAAGACCGACGAGGTCGAGGAGGTCGTCAAGGACATCATAGAGCAGGTGAGGGCGGGCGGCGACGGGGCCCTGAAGAAGCTCACCAGGAAGTTCGATGGGGTCGAGCTCGAAAGTATCGCCGTCCCCCGCTCCGAGATCGACGGGGCTTACGGGAAGGTGAAGCAGGAGGTCGTCGACGAGCTCGAGAACGCCGCCTACAACATAGAGAGGTTCCACCGGATGCAGCTCCCGCCGGACATGTGGACCACCGAGGTCGAACCCGGCATCACCCTGGGTGTGAAGAGCACCCCGCTCGATAGGGTCGGGTGCTACATCCCGGGAGGCCTGGCCTCCTACCCGAGTACCGCCCTCATGACCGTCGTGACGGCCAGGACCGCCGGGGTGGACGAGGTCGTGTGCTGCACCCCGGCCCCGGTCAGCCCGCTCACCCTCGTGGCCCTCGACATCGCGGGCTGCGACGCGGTCTACCAGGTGGGTGGCGCCCAGGCCATCGCGGCCATGGCCCTCGGCACGGAGAGCATCGAGCCGGTGCAGAAGATCGTCGGGCCGGGGAACAGGTTCGTCACCGAGGCGAAGATCCTCCTGCAGAAGGACGTCCTCATCGACTTCCCTGCCGGGCCCAGCGAGGCCGCCGTGCTGGCTGACTCCTCCGCCGTCCCGGCGTTCGTGGCCTCCGACCTGGTCGCCCAGGGCGAGCACGGCCCCTCCTCGGCGTTCGTGCTCGTCACCGACGACCCGGAAATGCCAGACAGGGTGTGGGCGTGCATGGAGGAGCAGATCGCCGGCCACGAGAGGGGGGGCGTCATAATCCAGGCGCTGCAGAACTCCGGCTACATCCTGGAGAAGAACCTGGATCTGGCGATCGAGACCGTGAACGGCATCGCCCCGGAGCACCTGTGCATACAGACGAGGGACCCGCTCGGCACGCTCTCCAGGATCAGGAACGCCGGCTCCATATTCGTCGGGCCGTACACGCCCATCGCCGCCGGCGACTACTGCTCGGGCACCAACCACGTGCTCCCCACCTCGGGCTACGCGACGCTTTATTCCGGCCTCACCGTCTCCCACTTCCGCAAGACCTCCACCGTGCAGATGCTGTCGAAGGAGGGGCTGCAGTCCCTCGCCCCGACCATCAGGACCCTGGCCGAGGCGGAGGGGCTCACCGCCCACGCCTTCTCCGTCTCGGCGAGGGGGAGGAAGGATGCCGAGAAGCGAGCGGGAGCCCGACCTCTACGACCGCTCCCTGTACATCAACAGGGAGATCTCTTGGCTGGCGTTCAACAGGCGCTGCCTCGAGGAGGCCATGGACCCCACGAACCCGGTACTGGAGAGGGTGAAGTTCCTCGCCATCTGCTACGGCAACATGGACGAGTTCTTCATGATAAGGATGCCCGGCCTCCTCGGAGGCGGGGCGGAAGGCATCGCGAACATCGGCCCCGACGCCTTCGAGGACGAGGAGCAGCTGATCTCCATCCTCAACGAGCGCGTCGGCGAGCTGATCGACGGCTACGAGGAGTGCTGGAATGCCCTCGAGGAGGACCTCGCGCAGGAGGGCGTCCTCTTCCGCAAGTACTCCGAGATGGGGCACAAGCAGAGGATGTGGGCGGACGACTACTACATGGAGAGGGTGCACCCCCTCCTCACCCCGCTCGCCCTCGACATCTCCCACCCCTTCCCGTTCATATCGAGCAACTCCCTGAACATCGCCGTCGAGATGAGGGACGGCGGGGGGGAGGTGCGTTACGCCAGGCTGAAGGTGCCCGTCGGCATCCTGCCCCGCTTCGTGAAGGTCCCCGCCGCCGCCGGCAGGCGCGAGTTCGCACTGCTCGAGAACATCATCAAGGCGAACGTCGGGCAGCTCTTCCCGGGCTTCGACATCCTCGGCTGCTACAAGTTCCGCATCACCAGGAACGCCGACGTGAAGGTGACCATCGACGAGGCCGTCGACCTCATGTCCGCCGTCGAGACCGCCATAGACTCCCGCGACCTCGGGTTCCCGGTGAGGATGGTGGTGGAGGAATCCATGCCGGAGGACCTGGTCGCGGTGTTCGCCAAGAACCTGAACCTCCGCGGCAACCAGGTCACCCGCGCCTCGGAGCAGGGCATGATGCTCACCGACCTCTGGGAGATCAACGGCCTGCCGATCCCCGCCCTCAAGGACAGGCCGTTCAAGCCCTACGTCCCCCCTGAGCTGGCCGAGAGCGCGAGCATCTTCGACGCGATCAGGCAGAAGGACTGGGTCCTCTACCACCCGTACGAGACGTTCGACACCGTCATCCGGTTCCTGAGGGAGTCCGCCGACGACGCCCGGGTGCAGAGCATCAAGATATGCCTGTACAGGCTGGGCAAGAAATCCGAGGTCATCCGCGAGCTCATGCGGGCGAAGGAGAAGGGGAAGAACGTCTCCGTGCTCATGGAGCTCAGGGCGAAGTTCGACGAGGTCAACAACATCGCCCTCGCCAAGCAGCTCGAGAAGCTGGGGGTGCACGTGGTCTACGGGCCGGTCGAGCTCAAGGTGCATTCCAAGCTGCTGCAGGTCGTGAGGCTGGAGGACGACCACCTGGTCCGCTACACCCACCTGTCCTCCGGCAACTACAACGCCAACACCGCGAAGCAGTACGCGGACCTCTCTCTCCTCACCGCCAACCAGGAGCTGGGCGAGGACGTGGGCGAGCTGTTCAACGCCCTCACCGGGTATTTCGGCCCGCGGGACTACCGGCATCTCCTGGTGGCGCCGCTGACGCTCAAGGACGCCCTCATCGGGCTCATCCGCCGCGAGGCGGAGACGCAGAGGAAGGGGGGCAGGGCGCACATCGCCATGAAGGCCAACGGCCTCATCGACTCCGACATCATCGCCGAGCTCTACCGTGCCTCCCGCGCCGGCGTCGGGATAGACCTTAGCATAAGGGGGCTGTGCTGCCTCCGCCCCGGCGTGAAGGGGGTCTCCGAGACCATCACCGTGACGAGCGTGGTCGACAGGTTCCTCGAGCACTCGAGGATCTACTACTTCGAGAACGACGGCGACCCCGCCATGTACATGGGCTCCTCCGACATGATGCCGAGGAACCTCCTCGCCCGCGTGGAGGTGCTGTTCCCCGTCCTCGACAAGGAGATGCTCATGCTGATCCGCGAGAGGATCCTCAAGGTCAACCTCGGAGACAACGTGAAGGCGAGGGAGCTGCGCCCGGACGGGACGTACGTGAAGCGCGCCCCGCGCGAGGGCGAGAAGAGGGTCCGCTCCCAGCGCTGGTTTATGGAGAACAGGGGGGCCTGGCACGGATAAGCCCTCGGAGACCGTCGGTTTCATAGACGTGGGCACCAACTCCGTGCACATGCTGGTGGTGCGTTTCTACGAGGGCACGTACGGCACGGCGGTCTACCGGGACAAGGAGGCCGTGCGCATCGGCCGTTGCGTGTTCACCGAGGGACGTATCGACACCGAGACCCTCGAGCGCACCCGTCTGGTCGTCTCGAAGTTCAGGAACGCGGCGGAAAGCATGGGCGCCACCGCGATAGAGGCGTACGCCACCTGCGCGGCAAGGGAGGCCTCCAACCGGGACGAGCTGGTCGCCGTCGTGAAGGGATGCGGCATCGACCTGCGCATCGTCCCCGGCCCGGAGGAGGCGAGGCTCACCCGCCTCGGCGTGCTCGGGGCCCGCGCCGACGTCCGCACGCTGCTCATCGACATCGGCGGCGGGAGCACCGAGGTGGTAATCGCCGATGGGGAGGAGGACCTATACCTGGACAGCATGAAGCTGGGCGCGGTGAGGATGGCCTTCGCCTCCGGCGTGGATCAGTCCGCCAAGGTCCCCTTCGAGAAGTACGACGAGCTCCGCCGGATGGCGGACATGCAGTCCTACCGCTCGGCGGGGAGGGTCCGCGAGCTCGGCTTCCGCCGGGCGGTGGGGTCCTCCGGCACGCTCGTGGCGATCGCCGAGATGTGCGGCGCCCGCCGGGGGGACGGCGACGGCTCCTACTTCATGCACTACGAGCTCTCGGCGCTGATGCGCGACCTCTGCTCCGCCGACGTCGAGGGGAGGAAGAGGTTCCCCCGGATGGGCCCCGCGAGGGCGGACATCGTCATCGGCGGCGGGGCCGTCGCCGACGAGCTCATGAACCTCTTCGGCGTCGACCGCCTGGAGGTCAGCCCGAACGGCCTCCGCGAGGGGATGCAGATGGACTGGGCCTTCCGCCGCGGCGGGAGGGACATCGACATCCGGAGGTCCAGCGCCGTAGCGCTCGCCGCGCGGTGCGGGGTGGACCGCAAGCACTACGAGACCGTCGAGAGGTACGCCATGGAGCTGTACGACGGCTTCGGGGTCGCCGACGTCATCCCGCACACGGACGGCTGGCGGGAGCTGCTCGGCTTCGCCGCCGTGGTGCACGACGTGGGCGAGTTCATAAGCTTCGATAGGAGCAACATCCACGCCTACACGATCATCGTGAACTCTAGCATGGCGGGGTTCGACATGGAGGAGCTGACGGACATCGCCCTCATCGCCAGGTTCCAGCACGACACCATGCCGAAGCCCGGCGCGGCGATATTCGGCCCGATGGACATGGCGGAGAGGACGGCGATCCTGAGGTGCGCCATGCTGCTCCGCCTCGCGGACATCATGGACCGCGGGCGGGACGCCTCCATCAAGAGCATCGGGGTCGCCGCCGACCGGAGCGCGGTGACTATCGACCTGCGTTCGGACACCGACATCAGCATGGAGGTGTGGAAGCTGCGTACCGCCGCCAAGCAGTTCCGTAAGGTGTTCGGGCGCGACCTGCGCGTCGTCTTCGGGCCGATATGAATAACGGCGACATTGGACGGATGCTTTCCCGGCTGTTTTTCCGCCGAAAACCGCGTTCCCGGCCGGGAAATTGCGACAATTCTTATACCAAAAGGCCAATCGGAGAGCATAGTGTGGGTCGGCCCCCTTGCACCCGGCTCCGGCCAGGTCGATCCTCACTTCCTCCCCGTTCCCCACCGTCCCTGCGATGGCCTTTTACGCATCCCCTGCATACGCCCGCCCATGGCGGAGGAGGGCTTCTTCGGAGCGATTTCCACGGACCTGGCAACCGCGAAGTCCGGCCTCTGCGCGATCTGCAAGGGCGCCCACCTGCTCTGCGGCAAGAGGGTCTGCCCGCTCATGGTGAAGTTCTATGCCCGGCAGAAAAGCATGCCCCTCGTCGACATGCGCGATCTGGCCGGCAGCAGCCCGCCCGGCGTGTTCGTCGGCCGCTACGGATACCCCAAGGTGGACATCGGCCCCCTGGTCCCCGGCGAGTTCGGCGACACCACGATAATGGACCGCCCCGAGATGTGGATGGGGAAGTCCATCCCCGACATCGTGGACTTCCGCTACAAGCTCGTGCGCGGGAAGTACCGCATCGACGCCACCGACTTCGCGAGGTCCGGGAGGGTCGTCGACGACGTGCAGGAGCTCGCCCTCTCGGCGGCCCCGGTGGACGTCGAGGCGAGGTTCCGCGAGAGGCCGCGGGGCAAGCTGGTCCTCGATGACGAGGTGCAGCCGTTCGGGCCCTCGGCGAGGCTCGAGGGATTCAGGAAGTCGAACGGCAGGTGGGAGAGGAACCTCGAGAGGGGCTACTACGACACCGACATGCGCGCAGCCGACGCCGTGCTGAACGCCTACCGCAACGGCACGTACATATCCGAGATACAGAAGGCGTTCTCGGTCGGCACCATGGGGGCGGGGAGCAGGAGGAGGTTCGTACCCACGCGGTGGAGCATCACCGCCGTCGACGACATCATCGGCAAGGACCATCTGTCCCGCACGCGGTGGTACCCGCCGATAGACGATTTCCGGGTGTACCACTACGAGCAGCTGGACAACCGGTGGTGCGTCTGCCTGATGCCTACCACATGGCGCTTCGAGCTGATCGAGGCGTGGTACCCGGAGACGTCGTGGAACCCCCTCGGCCGGAACGTGGTCGTCATCCATTCGAGCGAGTTCTTCAACGGCCGCACGGAGTACGCCGAGATCGGCGGGTGCTACTACGCCTCGCGGATGGCGGTGAACGAGCTGCTCGAGAGGGAGAAGCGCACCGCCGGCGCGGTGATCTGCCGGGAGGCCCACCCCGGGTACGTCATGCCGGTCGGCGTGTGGAACGTCCGCGAGAACGTGAGGATGGCGCTCACGGGGGAGCCGAGGAGGTTCGATACCCTTGACCGGATGTTCGAGTACCTGGACACGGTGTTCGACATCAAGAAGCACGGGTGGATACGCAACTCCGACGTTTTCTCCGACTACATGAGGCAGCGGAGGATCGAGGACTACTACGGCCCCTCGGCGTCCGACCTGTCGAAGGAGGCGGGCGACCTCGAGGAGCCGGAGCCGGAGGGCGCCCCTCGTGACCCCAGGCTGTCGAGCGGGGCGTCGCGATGAGCCTCGACGACTTCTCCAAGAACTCCGAGCTCATAGAGTACATCAACAAGGACGAGTGGGGAGGGGTATACGAGACGGTCCAATGCAGGCGCGCCCTCGCGCCCTCCGGGCTCCCCGGGATGCGGTACGCCCTGAATCCCTACGGGGGATGCGAGCACGGGTGCGTCTACTGCTACGCGCCCGAGGTGACGCACACCCCATGGGCGTCCTGGCGGGTGGTGCGTGTGAAGGTGAACGTGGTGCAGCGCCTCGCGAGGGAGCTTCCCGGCCTGTCGGGCACAGTCGGCATCGGCACCGTCACCGACCCGTACCAGGGCGCGGAGGGCAGGTTCCTGCTCACGCGGCGCTGCCTCGAGCTCCTGAGGGAGAAGGACTTCAGGGTGCACATCCACACGAAATCGGACCTGATCCTGAGGGACCTCGGGCTCATATCCTCCATGGAGGGCGAGGTCGGCGTGACCGTGACCGGCGTAGACGACAGGGTCTCGAAGATGAGCGAGCCCGGCGCCCCGCTCCCGGCGAGAAGGTTGCGCGCGATATCCGAGCTCGCCGGCGCCGGCGTCGACGTCTACGCCCTCGTCGGGCCGGTGCTCTCGCATCTCGAGGGACGCGAGGAGGAATTCTGCGATGCGGTTCTCGCGACAGGCGCGGAGCGCGCCGTCCTCGACCGGCTCAACGAGCGCCCCCTGCTCTCGCAGCGGGCCTCCCGCATGGGCCTCCGCGGCTCGGACGCGGCGAGGGAGCGCATACGCGCCCTCCTCTCCGGCGGGGGCATGAGGGTCGAGGACGCCTTCCGATGCCAGCCGCGGATGCCCGGTCCGCGGCTGATAGGATACATCTATATAGAAGTACAAAATAACCCGGTACCACAGAGTGGGAATACCAATGTACGGGAATTCTAACCAACCGATAATCGTCCTCAAGGAAGGAACCCAGAGGTCGAAGGACAAAGAGGCCCAGTTCAACAACATCGACGCCGCGAAGGCGGTCGCGGACGCCGTGAGGTCCACGCTCGGGCCCAAGGGCATGGACAAGATGATGGTCAACACCATCGGCGACGTCGTCATCACCAACGACGGCGTCACCATCCTCAAGGAGATCGACGTCCAGCACCCCGCTGCCAAGATGGTCGTCGAGGTCGCGAAGACGCAGGACACCGAGTGCGGCGACGGCACCACCACCTCCGTCGTCCTCGCCGGGGAGCTCCTCAAGCAGTCCGAGGACCTCATCAACGCCAACGTCCACCCCACCGTCATCACCAACGGGTTCAACATGGCCGCCGAGAAGGCCGTGAAGATCCTCGAGGACATCTCCGTGGACGCGAAGAACGACAAGATGCTCAGAATCGTCGCCGACACCTCCCTCACCGGCAAGGCCGTGGGCGAGAACAGCGACAAGGAGCACCTCTCCGAGCTCATCGTCAAGGCCGCCAAGAGCGTCGCCGACGAGAAGGGCAAAGTCGACACCAAGGACATCCGCATCTCCAAGAAGGTAGGAGGGGTCATCAGGGACACCTACCTCGTGCAGGGGGTCGTCATCGACAAGGAGCTCGTGCACTCCCGCATGCCGAAGAAGATGGAGAAGGCCAAAATCGCCCTCTTCAACTGCCCCCTCGAGGTCAAGAAGACCGAGATCGACGCGCAGATCCAGATCACCGACCCGGCCCGCATGAACGCCTTCCTCGCCGAGGAGGAGGCGTCCATGAAGAGGATGGTCGACGCCATCGTCGCCACCGGCGCGAACGTCGTCTTCTGCACCAAGGGCGTGGACGAGCTCGTGCAGCACTACCTCGCCAAGGCCGGCGTCATGGGCTACAGGAGGCTCAAGGAGTCCGACCTCGAGGCCATCGCCAAAGCCACCGGCGCCACCATCAGCGGCAACCCGCTCGAGATCACCAAGAAGGAGCTCGGTTCCGCCGGCTGCGTCGAGGAGAGGCTCGTCGGCGAAGACGGCATGGCCTTCATCACCGGCTGCAAGAACCCCAAGGCGGTCACCGTCTTCGTCCGCGGCGGCACCGAGCACGTCATCGAGGAGATCGAGAGGGCGCTCAACGACGCCATCAGGACCGTCGGCGTCACCCTCGAGGACGGCAAGGTCGTCGCGGGCGCCGGCGCCCCCGAGGTCGAGCTCAGCATCAGGCTCTCCAAGTACGCCTCTTCCGTGGGCGGCAGGGAGCAGCTCGCCATCGAGAAGTTCGCCAAGGCCATGGAGACCGTCCCCTGGACCCTCGCCGAGAACGCCGGCCTGGACCCGATCGACGTCATCATCAGGATGAAGAACGCCCACGCCAGGAAGAACGGCGAGTACTTCGGCGTGGACCTCGACACCGGCGAGGCCATGAACGCCCTCAGCAAGAACATCATCGAGCCCCTCAGGGTGAAGACGCAGGCCGTCAACTCCGCGACCGAGGTCGCCAACATGATCCTCAGGATCGACGACGTCATCGCGGCCCGCAGGGCGCCTCCGACGCCTCCGCAGGGGGCGGGGCCCGGCGCCGGCATGGACGGCATGCCCCCGATGTGATTTTCCAAACCTTTCAGGGGCCCCGGGGCCCCTCCCCTCCGTTTTCCGACGGATCACCCGTCCCCTTTCCGACCTCCGGAAACCAACTTTTATCTACGAAGTCGGAGTAAGGTAAGGTAGGGATGGGATGCATAGATGAGGGTAGCAATCTACGTCAGGGTCTCCACCGAGGACCAGGCGCGCGAAGGCTTCTCGCTGGATGCGCAGGAAAAGAGGTTGAACGCCTACTGCAAGGTGCGTGGCTGGGACGTCGCGGGGATTTACCGCGACGAGGGCTTCTCCGGGACGAACACCGGGCGCCCGGAGTACCAGCGCATGATGGAGGAGATGGACCGCTGGGACGTCCTCCTCGTGCTGAAGATGGACCGCATCCACAGGAACAGCGTCAACTTCGCAGACATGATGGACGCCCTGCGGGAGAACGGCAAGGAGTTCAACTCCCTCACCGAGAAGTTCGACACCACCACCGCCATGGGCCGGTTCGTCATGGACATCGTGCAGAGGATGGCGCAGCTGGAGTCGGAGCAGATCGGCGAGAGGGTGAAGGTCGGCATGACGAAGAAGGCCGAGGGGGGCGAGGGGCCGATGGGCTCCCCGGAACCCTACGGGTACGAATACGCCGCCGGGGGCCTCGTCGTCATCGAGGCCGAGGCCCGCGTCGTGCGCCGCATCTTCGACATGTACCTCGACGGCGGCACCCTCGAGGCCATCGCCAACACGCTCACCAACGCCAACGTCCCCTCGAAGAGGGGCGGCGCGTGGAGCAGGCAGGCCGTGTTCAAGATCCTGCACAACCCGCTCTACGCCGGCTACATGAGGTGGGACGGCATAGTCCGCCCGGGGAAGCAGGCGGCCATCGTGACCACCGACGTGTACGAGTCGGTCAACGGCCCGCTGGTGCGAAATTGACATCCGCCGCCCTCTACGCCCGCGTCTCCACCGAGGAGCAGGCCATGGAAGGATACTCCATCGGGGCCCAGAAGGAGATCCTCGAGAACTACTGCATAGCCCAGGGATACGAGGTCTACAACGTCTACGTGGACGACGGCTACTCCGGCCGCAACACCCGTCGCCCGGGGTACCGCCGCATGATGGAGGAGATGCCGGAGTGGGACGTGCTGGTCGTCCTCAAGATGGACCGCATACACCGCAACACCCGGAACTTCATGAACATGATGGAGGCGCTGACGAAGCAGAACAGGCAGTTCGTCTCCGCCACCGAGGCCCTCGACACCACCAACGCCATGGGGCGCTTCGTCGTGTCGATGATACAGAACATAGCGCAGCTGGAGTCGGAGCAGATCGGCGAGAGGACGTACGTCGGCATGCGGGAGAAGGCCGAGAACATGGAGAGGGCGGCCATGGCCTCCGGGGAGAGCAGGACGATGGGTTTCAACCCCCCGTTCGGCTACCGCCTGAACGGCGGGGTCCTCGTCGCCGTGCCGGAGGAGCTGGAGATCGTCGGCGGGATGTACTCCGACTACCTATCCGGGAAAACGATCAACGAGATCGCCGAGGCCCTCAACCGCAGCGGGGTCAGGACCCGCCGCGGCAACAGGTGGAACGTCCACAACCTGAGGACGATCCTCCACAACCCCATCTACGCCGGCTACATGCGCTGGGACGGGGTTACGTTCAGGCACTTCGCCAAGGCCCCGGTGGACCCGGTCACGTTCAACAGCGTGCAGAGGCTGGCGGCCTCGAAGGTCAGGGACCCCTCCAAGCGCGCCGCGTCCTCCGTGCCCGAGGACGATTTCGAGCTCTGAGCCGTCAGGCATTTAAACGAGCGCCCTGATGGCCTAGGCATGTCCGAAGCCAAGAAGAAGAAGCTCATGGCGCTATTCATGGTCCTCATGATGGTCATGGTGGCGTTCGTCGTCGCCGCGGCGTACATCGCGAGCCTTTGAGAGAGAACGGGCGGGAGCGGCGTCCGTCCGGGCCGCGCCCGCCTCTGCAGAGGGACGTGGGCTGGGTTAAAGATTGCCTTAAAATTTTTGTAATCTATACCAAAACTCAAACGGGCTTAAATATCCGGATAATTTTTTTTAGCAACGTGGCAGCTCAGGAGATAATCCGCCGCTCGTACCTCGACAGGCTCGCTGGGCTGAGGGACCAGCGGAGGATCATTAAGGTCATCTGCGGGTTCCGCTACTCCGGGAAGTCCGTAATTCTACGGCAGTTCCGCGACGAGCTGATCCGCTCCGGCGTCTCCGGGAGCCAAATCGTCTTCCTCGACCTCGACGAGATGATCGGGGTTGTGGACAACGGCAAGCAGCTCTTCGAGGCCGTCCAAGACCAGGCCGGGGAGAGCCCCTGCGTCCTCCTCGACGGGGTCCAGTCCGTCGAGGGCTGGCAGGACGGCGTGAGGGAGGTCCGCGACCGCCTCCGGGCCGACGTGTACCTCACGCTCCCGCCCTTCTCGGTCATCCCCGAGGGAGCGCTCGACGCCCTCGGGGACGCGGAGGTCATCACGGTCTACCCGCTCTCCTTCAGGGAGTTCCTGCAGCGCTACCCCACCTCCGACGAGAGGGGGTACGTCGAGAGATTCAACGAGTACCTCGACCTGGGCGGCATGCCCTACTGCACCATCGAGATGGGGCGCGGCAACCTGCGGATGATGTCCGATGGGGTGTTCAACGCCATACTCAACTAGGATATCGGCAGCATGGTGAAGGTCGACTCCTACGCGATCCAGAGGCTGGCCCTCTGCATCGCGGAGTCCACCGGCCGCATCACCACCATATCCGACCTGAGGGAGCGTGCGAGGATCACCGACCAGCGCACCGTCGACAAGTACCTCGATCTTCTCCTCGACAACATGCTCTTCTTCCGCGTCGACGTCGTCGACATCTCGAACGGCTGGCGCCGCGGGATCAAAGCGAAATACTACAGCATCGACATCAGGTCCGGCAAGAGGATCTTCAAACGCGGCTACATCAAGCTCGACAAGCAGCACGTCATCGAGAACATCGTCTACCTGGAGCTCCGCCGCCGCGGCTACAAGGTCTCCGCCGGGAGGTTCCGCAGCACCGATATCGGCTTCGTCCTCGAGAAGGACGGCCGCGTGGAGTTCCTGAGGCTGATCACCAGCCCCGACGAGGACAGGGAGGAGATCAAGCGCGCGTTCAACGCCATGCGGGGCGCCAAGACCGTCCTCACCATCGACCGCGGGATCAACGGGGTGAGGGGCGACACGGTGTTCAAGAACGTCATCAGCTTCCTCCTCGAGTGACCTCCGTCGAAGGGTATTATACGGCGCTCCTCTTCGCATCCGCATGGAGGGGGAGGCGTTGCTCAGCCGGAACTTCGTCCTGTGCTCGCTGATATGCTTCTTCTGCACCGTCGTCTTCTTCATGTTCTACACCGGGATGTCGCTGTACGCCGTGGACGAGTTCGGCGTCAGCGACGCCGAGGCCGGCCTGCTGGCCAGCCTGTTCGTCGTCGGCGACCTGATCTCCCGCGTCTACTTCGGGAACAAGCTCCACGTCTACGGCATAAAGCGCATAACCGAGTGCGGCATGGCCGCCGGCACGGCGGTCTGCATGCTCTATTTCGTAGCCTCCGGCCCCCTGGGGCTGGCGGCGGTGAGGGTGCTTCACGGCCTCACCTACGGCGCGGTGATGAGCTCGGTGTTCACCATCGCCGCCGAGGGGCTGCCGCCGTCGAGGCGCGGGGAGGGGATGGGGTACTTCATGCTCGGTCTGAGCGTGGCCTCCGCCCTCGGCCCGTTCGTCTGCATGTACCTGCAGCGGGACGGCCTCTACGGCGAGATATTTCTCATCGGCCTCGCCGCCTCCGCGGCCGCCGCCGTCTGCGGCACCATGATCGGGGATGCGGGGGAGGAGAGGGCGGCGAGGACCGGCAGGGTCGCGTGGAAAACTCTGTTCGAGCGGTCGTCGCTGAGGATCTCGTTCATCGTCTTCCTGTTCTTCTTCTCGTACTCCGGGGTGCTCGCCTTCATGTCCCCCTACGGAAGGGAGACCGGGCTTTCCGAATACGCTACTTACTTCTTCGTCTTCCTCTCCCTCGGTACCATGTTCTGCAGGCTGTTCCTCGGGAGGATATACGACCTCTGGGGCGAGAACGCGGCACTGGTCCCGTTCTTCCTGCTGTACGTCGCCGGGATGCTGATGATCGGCACCACCGACTCCGGCTGGGTGCTGCTGCTCGCAGGTGTGCTCATCGGCCTGCAGATCGCCATGATAGGCACGGTGTGCCAGGCCATAATCGTGAAGCGGGCGCCGAAGGCCCGCTACGGGGTGGCGATCTCCACATACAACATCTTCTTCGACCTCGCCTACTTCGTGGGCCCGGTGGTGAACGGGGTGCTCATAGGCATGACTAGCCACCGCGACAACTACATCGCGATGGCCTTCGTCGGGCTGCTCTCGCTCATCTCCTATCTGGCAATGCACGGCATCAAGGCGCACCGCCGCCCGGAGGGCGAGGTGGGATGACCGCCCTCCCGAAGGGGTTCTACCTCCGCAGGGCGGAGGAGGTCGCCCCCGACCTGCTCGGGAAGGTCCTCTGCCGGTCCCTGGGGGACGGGCGGGCAATCAGGGCGGCCATCACCGAGACCGAGGCGTACTGCGGGGAGGGGGACACCGCCGCCCACGCCCGCTTCGGGCGCACCCCGCGCACCGAGGTGCTGTACCTCGCGGGAGGGAGGGCGTACGTCTGCCGCTGCCGCATGTGGTGGCTGCTGAACGTCTCCTGCGGGGCGGAGGGGGACCCGCAATGCGTGCTGATAAGGGGCGTGGAGGGCGCCGACGGCCCCGGGCGGACCGCCGAGCTCATGCGCGTTGACAGGGGCCTCTACGGCCGGGAGCTGGTCCCGGACAGCGGGGTTTGGATCGAGGATGCCGACCTCCGCCCGCGGTATGCCGCCCGCCCCCGCGTCGGCATAGGCTACGCCTCCGATGCCGACAGGGGCAGGAGGCTTAACTACCGCTCAGTGTCGCATGATTAATAGCCGCGGGGCGTTACGCGGGGCATGGAACTGAGTTCGGGATTCCGCCTCCTCAGCGCGACCGGCGCGTTCGCCATGGAGCCTGCGACCCCCGGGGGCGGGAGCCGCGGCAGGCTCTGCTATTCCGGCTCCGCCAACGGCTTCGTCCTCGACATCGAGGTCGACGCCTCGAGCGGGGGGTACAGGGCGGTATGCCGCTCCGATTCCGAGCGCTTCGCCATGGGCGAGGCCGAGCACGAGTCGAGGTGCGTCGACCGCGACGACCTCTGCCGCGGCGTCGCCGCCTGGTTGGATGCCCTCACCGCGGACTGCTTCTCCGACATCGAGGGGCAGGCGAGGAGGATGGGGACGAAGCACGGGAAGATCGCGTATTTCGCGTACAACACCCACCTGAAATCCGTCCCGGTCGTGTTCGTCCACGGAGGCCCGGGGGGCGAGAGCAACCCCGAGAGGGCGCGGAGGATGATGCTCTACAACCCCGTCTACTGCTACGACCAGCTCGGATGCGGGCTCTCCGACCCGATACCCGATCTCTCGGAGTGGACCGCGGAAGACTACGCCGGGGAGCTGGAGCAGTTCATAGAGGGGATCGGGGCGGAGAAGGTGGTGCTGGTCGGTGCGTCGTGGGGAGCGGGGCTGTGCGCCCTCTACGCCGAGAGGTGCGGGTGCGGCAGGATCGCCGCCATGGTGCTCCCCTCGCCGTTCCTGTCCTCCGCGAAATGGGCGGGGGACCAGATGCGCCTGCTGAGGAGGCTCCCCCGCCGGGCGTACGCGGAGATGATGCGCTGCCTCCGCGACGGCGACTTCGGCGAGAGGTACACGGAGGCCCGCGCCGAGATGTTCAAGCGGTACCTCTTCTCCAAACCGGAGAACGCGGAGATCGCCGAGGCCTCCGCCCGCGAGGACGAAGGGGAGGTGTACAGCGCCCTGTGGGGCCCCAACGACTTGGTGTGCACCGGCACGCTGAAGGACTTCGACGCGGCAAAGGACCTCTGGAAGATAAACGTCCCCGTGCTGTTCATGTGTGGGGACAGCGACCAGGTCACGGTGCCCACGCTGGCGTCCTACCAGAGGGCGGTGGAGGGTTCCAGGCTGGCGGTCATCCCGCACGCGGGGCACGTGCTGGCCTTCGAGCAGTTCGACCTGTACCGGGGCTCGATACAGGCGTTCCTCGCCGCCAACGGCATCTGAGCCGCGGCCGCTCCGGGAACCTCATGAGGTCGGAGACGTAATCCCGAACGGATTCCGTTCGGGTTCGAAAAGGGACGAGCCGCCAGGAACCCATCGAGGGTTTTGGAGGCCCCGGGGCTTGACGTACCCCGGGGAATGGGTCCGCCGGCGAATCGCGGCACCGGCGGGCCCCGAAGACAAACGGAAGGATAGCCGATCCTGACCGCCGCTTTAGCCCCTCTGGAAAGGGGTTCCTGCACGAACCCGATCCCGCACGCGGCGGTCATCTCTTCCTGTCTTCGGTCACCAGGATGCACTCCGGTTATTTATATTTAGGGATTCCGAAAGAAATGATGAACGTTTAGGTATATTTGTAAATGGGTAATGGCCCGAACGAAATGCCGCATCGGGCACCGTGGGAGACGGGAGGGCAGGCGCCGCAACTTCGAATCGGCGGGAGGCGGGACGGCTATCGACGTCGACGATGGCGCGGGAGGATGATTGCCCGTAGGCCATGGCCGCGCGTCTGCCAGAGACCCGCAGGATCGCCCCTCCTCCGGATCTCGGATGGAGGCCTCGTCACGTTACCTCGGCGAGGGCCATCGGCCTCGACATGGTCCTCCCGGCCCTTGTGCATCCGAGGCGGACCCGATGACGACGGCTCGCGCCTCGCGCAGGCGGCGAAAGACCGACCTCTGAAAACGGGGCGAGAACGAATCCCGAGGTTCGACCCGAGCCAGAACGTTTTGGAACGACGCACCAGAAGACCGCTTCCGTTCGATTCCCTCCCTGTTTTTGAAAGCGGTCATCCCCACGGTCGACGCGAACAGGGGACCGTCCGTCCGCTGACTTAACCCTTTTTCGAAACGGTGCGGTGCAAGTCGTAGAAAATATTATGCATTTATGGTAGTCTATCGAAATAATTGCATAATAAATAATTAATTTGTTTATGCAATACTTGTATCTATATACCAGAAATTCATTAATTTAATTGATGATACCGAGGGCAGTGTATCCGACGATCAAAAGCCTGATCGAGGTCAAGCCGGTGGTCCTCATCACGGGTGCCAGGCAGGTGGGCAAGACAACTTTGTGCGATATGTTGAGCAAGGACCTCGGGATTCCCTATGTCACCCTAGCCGACATGGATAAACGCCGTCTGGCCGAGAATGACCCCCTGATGTTTTTCAAGGTTAACGGATGCCCCCTGATAATAGACGAGATCCAGTATGCTCCCGGTCTCTTCGAGTACATTGAGTCGATAGTCGACAGGGAACGCCTCAGGGATCCGGACTCCTGCGGCCTCTTCGTACTTACTGGAAGCCAGGCATACAGGCTGATGGAGGGTGTCACCCAGACGATGTCCGGAAGGGTGGGTATCATCGAGGTGCCCGCCATATCCCTGAGCGAAGAGTACGGGCTTTCGGAGCACCCCTTTACAATCTCGCCCGAAAACGCCTTCGTCAGGGCCGGAAGGGTACATGACGAGACGGGTACCCTGGAAAGGATTGTGAGGGGGATGTATCCGGAGGTGGTGTCCAAAGGCGTCCCCTCTCAGAGATACTACTCCGATTACGTCGAGACGTACATCATGAGGGACGTGTCCGAGATGATCAACATCCGGGACAGGAACAAGTTCCGTTCATTCATGGAAGTCGTGGCCTCCCTCACGGGCCAGGTCCTCGCATACGAGTCGATCGCCAAGGCGGCCGGGATCGATCAGAAGACCGCCAAAGGCTGGCTGAGCGTTCTGGAGGCCGGAGGGATAATCGAGTTCCTTCAACCGTATTCCGACAGCTCCGTGGTGAAAAGGGTGGCGAAACGTCCCAAGATGTACATGAGGGACACGGGCCTCGCATGCTATCTCGCCGGCGTTCCGGATGCGAGGATCCTCTTCAGCAGCCATCTCAGGGGCCGCATGGTGGAGACCTTCATGATCGGCGAGATAATGAAGACCCATGTAAACGGCGGTTTGGACACGCCCTTCTTCTACTACAGGGACTCCAACAACAACGAGGTCGATCTTGTGATGCTTTTCAACGGAAAACTGAGCATGATCGGGTGCAAATCGGGCGCGGATCTGGGTCTTTCCGACATCAAAAATTTTGGGAGGCTTGCGACCTCGTTGGAGAAGACCGGGTGTGCCGTGTGCCTGGCGGACTTCCCGTACCCCATTGCGAAGGATGTATACGCCATCCCTGTCAAGACCATAGGGTGCTGAGCGGCACATCACGCCCGTTTTGACTCCTGACCTCGCCGCCTGATCGGTGTACTGCGAGGCCGTGCTCGACTCCGACATCGGCCTTCCGGAAGGGGAGAGGCGTGACCCCCGGATGTGCAGGTATCGGCGCGAACCTGGTTAATTCCGCAATAACATGCCACCGTCTATATACCCAGTCATCCGTTCGAGAGCCATGGCAGAGATCAAGTGCCCCAAATGCGGCGCCGTTTTCCAGATAGACGAGTCCGATTACAACAAGATCGTGAACCAGGTCAGGGACAAGGAGTTCACCAAGGAGATGGAGTACCGCGTCAAGCATTTCGAGAAAGAGAAAGAGGACGCGGTATCGATCGCAAGATCCGAAGAGGAAAGAAGGGGTTACGAGGCGCTCGCCAAGACGAAGGAGGAGCTCGCCGGCAACATCAATGAGCTGAACAGCACCATACAGGACCTCCGGGCCAGACTGGCACGGTTCGAGAAGGACAAGGAGATCGCCGTCAGGGACGTCTCCGAGGAGAAGGACAAGGA
The DNA here is from genome assembly GCA_028561875.1 of Methanomassiliicoccaceae archaeon COG_1. GTDB lineage: Archaea > Thermoplasmatota > Thermoplasmata > Methanomassiliicoccales > Methanomethylophilaceae > Methanomethylophilus. The sequence goes on along the minus strand of JAQQTI010000002.1, from coordinate 5,539 downwards.
GATCCTGCAGCTGAAAGAGAGACAGAGGGCCTTCGAGAACGAGAAGGCCCTCGCCGTCACGCAGGCGAGGGCCGAGAAGGATGCGGAGATCGGCGATAGGGACAAGAAGATAATCGAACTGAATTCCAAAATCGAAAACGACAGACTCAACCTCGAGAAAAGGGAGAAGGACCTCAGGGACGCACACCAGCAGCAGCTGAAGGCGAAGGACGAGGAGATAGAGTTTTACAAGGATTTCAAGGCGAGACAGAGCACCAAGATGATCGGCGAATCTTTGGAGAGATTCTGTTCCGACGAGTTCAACAGGCTCCGCGCCACCGGCTTCCCCAACGCGTACTTCGAGAAGGACAACGACGCGTCGTCGGGGTCGAAGGGAGATTTCATCTTCAGGGATTACGAGGACGGGACGGAGTACGTGAGCATAATGTTCGAGATGAAGAACGAGGCCGACGAGACGTCTTCGAAGCACAGGAACGAGGATTTCTTCAAGGAGCTGGATAAGGACAGGAGGGAGAAGAAATGCGAATACGCCGTACTGGTCACGATGCTGGAGCCCGACAGCGACCTGTACAACACGGGGATAGTGGACGTGTCGTACAGGTACGAGAAGATGTACGTGATAAGGCCCCAGTTCCTGATACCCATGATATCCCTGATAAGGAACGTCTCGAGGAACTCCCTGGAGGACAGGAAGGAACTGGAGGCGGTGAAGGAGCAGAACGTCGACATCACGAATTTCGAGGAGAAGCTGCTGGCGTTCCAGGAGGGGTTCTCCAGGAATTTCGCATTGGCGTCGGATAAGTTCCAGTCGGCCATAGACGAGATCGACAAATCGATAACCCATCTGCAGAAGATCAAGGACAACCTGACGTCGTCCCAGAGGAACCTGAGGCTGGCCAATGACAAGGCGCAGGACCTGACGGTTAAGAAACTGACCAGAGGGAACCAGACGATGACCAGGAAGTTCAATGAAGCCAGAAAAGACGACGCATGATGGGGGAGGCGTTCGGTGGATTGATACGACCGAAAACGCCCTCTCCCGCGACGGATCGCACCTCGCTTCAGCGAGAATCGGAACAGCCCCCAGAAAGACTGCCCCGGGGTTTCAACGAGACTTCATACCCGATGAAACATTATCGGACTGATAAAGGATCGGATGATGATCGTCCCGAGCTCCGAACTTAGGAACAGATGCACCGAGAGGGCATGTGCCCCGGGATGGGGCACTGGCTCGACACGCTCTGCCCCGAACTGCTCGGCGATCTCGATTTGGAAGAGAGGCGGTGGAGAACGGCGCGGAGTTCGTCCGCGATTCCGTGAGGGGGCGTCCTCAGCGTCGAATGGGGATGCGCCGTCCTGCCGCGCTCGGGGAAGAGGGTCAAACGCGATTACGCGACCGGCACGGACGGCGCGCACTCGGCCGTGAGAAGGTCCGCGTTCGGAACGAAACCAGAGACCGTCCTGAACGTGAGGGGGTGCTTCTCGGAAGAGGAGAGCACAGATTCGCTCGCGTTCGGGATCGGGGAGAGGTACGGTGGATTCTGCCGTTGGACTCCCCCGACGGTAGCGATCGCAACACGGGTGCGCTGCGAGCATCGACGCGGACCTCGGGGAGGGGACCGCGAGATCGAGATCCATGCCGATCGGCTATGTTCCTTCCCTTGTGAACAGGCGGGTGCCTGATCGGAGACGCCGCGGGGCTCGCGGACCCGATGACGTTCGACGGCCTGCGCACAATGTTCCCTTCCGCCGCGGCGGAGGCCCATGCCATCGCGCACGACGGGCCAGAGGATTATGAGAGGCGGTGGAAGAGCGGCAGGATGTCAGACCGCAGGTTCGTGAACTCACACGACCGATTCTCGGAATCCGACGAGGATTTCGCCGATTTCTCGAAGCTTATGACCCACCACGGCCCCTGCCTCGTCGGCTTCCTCCCGGTGATGAGGCGGCCGAGGCGGTTCAAGCTTTACATCGGGTGTCCCACGTCCCTCCGCTCCGGATGGTGAAAAACATGCTTCGGGAAACGGGTTTGGAGACGATGAACCGAACTCGTCCGGGTATCCGGACGTCTGAGGGATTTCGGTGCGTTTACGGGCCGTTTTTGTTCGATTCCATGTTCCGCGGGACGATGGTTGCATTTTATTCTGTTAATTAAGATACAAACATTATTTTATTCGTATCTTGAGAAAAACGACGTTTTTCTGTTGGAGATGGACATCTAGCCGTAATTCGATAATTAATAATCTAATCAAGGAATTATCATTATTAATAATGTACTATAGTTTTCCCTATCGTCCATGTTATATTTATTTCGATAATTAAGCTACATACGTAACTAATATCGTATGGCGACAATTTCCGTCTATTTTTCAATTGAAGCGCGACATTCCCTCTGCCGTTTTCGGACTGCTCCTGGAAACGGGGCGAAATCGGGCGTTTTTCCCCGTTCCGGGAGTTGCAGCCCTTCGAAGGGCGGTTTTTCCAATGCATTCAAGTCGATATTCGGGGGACCGTCGTTGACAAAGATATCGAGCATTCCGGGAGACACGGACGGTTTTCCTTCGGAATCCCACGGGATCGGGGACAGAACCTGATTTCCTTCCTTTTTCGGACAAATTTTCATATAACTTAACAAATAATTAGTTTTGCTTTATACAATTTATTTATCTCGATGGTCCGCCTCGCATCACCTGAGTACGAAATAAATAATGTCTCCTACTTAACTTACGATAATTATATTGCCTCTTCGAATCTCGTGCGATTTTACTCCGGAATGGCGGTTTCCGTGCTGAATTCTTGACGGTCGCGACAGGTGATGCAAATCGCTATACATACGAAATAACGAAGCGTTTCCGCGCGAGAGGCCTTCTTCCGCCCGGGAGGTGCCCTTTTCAATATATTAAATTAATAAAGAAGAATGCTTTACTTCTTATATAATTAAGGAACCTGTAGAAAAACTCAGTTTATGACGTACGTCTCCCCGTCCCCGCCCTGCGTCTCGACGTTGAACTTCACGCCGTGCCTGCGCATGAGCTGCTGCAGGACCTTCCCGTGCACGGCGACGCCGACGTTCATGAATTGATTCTCTACGACGCTCTGCCCGCCGTACTCCGCGGTCGGATGGAAGCCGAGGGGGATGTGGTTGGTCTGCACCTGCATGGCGTAGATCCTGCCGGCGGTGTCGAAGATCGGCCCGCCCGACTGCCCGCGCAGCCCCGGCGTCGAAGTCTCGATGTAGAGCATCTCGACCTTGTCGTCCTTGCTCATGCCGCGGGAGATGTTCCTCGTGTGTATCCCGTCGTTAGGGAAGAACGGCAACGGGAGCACCCCCTGCCTGATGCGGAAGGAGCGGGTCGCCTCGTCGAAGTCGGTGGCGACCGGCGCGAAGGGGAAGCCGAGCCTGCACACGCTCGTCCCGGGGTGGAGCGTCTCGGGGTCGCGGAACGCAGGGTACTCGGAGACCGCGTCGGACTTGAAGTCGGCGAGCTTCACGATGGCGATGTCGATCTGCCTGTTGATGTAGACCTTCTCCATCCTCACCCCGTCCCACCCGAACCAGAACGAGTGATTGGTTATGAGCGTGGGATCCTTGCTCTCGGTCACCTTCCCGCTGGCGCGGAGGCTGTCGAGCTCCTTGATCTTCGCGACGTCCGATTGGAACTTCATGAACGAGTCGAACATATGGCCGGCGGTAAGGCACCACCCTTCGTCGTTGACGACGAAGAAAGTCCCGCAGGTGGCGGAGACGTTGCCGTCGATGGTACGGGTGGAGATGATTAGGGGGCGGGTGAATTTGTAAGCCTTGCCACAGGCTTTGGCGAACATGCCACGATGTAGGGCGACGCCGTATTAATAGGAATGGAGGGCGGGCTTCATTGAGGTCCGGTGACGCCCGCACGGTCCCCTCCGCCCTCACGCCTGCGCCGTCCGGCCCGCGGAACGCCTTCGTCACAGGCGAGCGCGCATTCTCTATCGGAAGTGTCGGGGGAGGGGCCCCTCCCCCAGGATTGTGTTTGTTCCCTCACCAGGAGGGTTCGGAGTACATGCTGGTCGGCGCGTCTTCGACGGGCTCCACGGGAGCGTCCATCAGTATTCCGCCGATATCGGCGCTCTCGTCGGAGGAGGTCAGCGCGGCCTCGGCGTCCATCATGGGAGCGGTGACGTCGATCGTGCTCTCTTCGGTGGGCTCCTCACGGGATTCGGCCTGAGCGGGCCCCTGGGAGGGAGGCTCGGCGGCGCGCGCGGAGAACCCGGCCGACTCCCCGTCGTTCTCGATGATGTTCTGCAGCTCGGGGTTCTCGAGGACGATGTTGCCGATGAGCGCGGCGAACCTCTCGTCGGCCATGAGTATGTCGATGGCCATCTGGTTGACCAGCGCGGCGCGGCCCATCTGCACGGAGTAGCGCCTGGAGAATTCGACGGCGTACTCGCCCTTGAGCTTCATGGCGGCCTCCTCGTCGGCCTTGTCCTCCTCGTACAGCGAGGGGAAGTAGAAGTCGCTGTACAAGCTCGCGGTCTCGGCGGGCACGGACGCGAGGTCGTAGAGGTTCCCGCTGTAATCGCACTTCCTCCCGCGGAGGTCGTCGATGATCGACTTGTAGCCCGCGATGTCGTTCTTCAGGAAGTCGATGGTGTTCACGTAGGCGATGGCGTCATCGCCCTTGAGCTCCTCGGCCTTGTCGTTGAAGAGGTCCATTTCCATGATCTTCCTTCCGATCACGGAACGCATGAGCCTGATCCGGCCCGAAATGTCGTTTATCCCATCCATATAGGTTCACCTATGCGGCCCTGTTAAAGCCCGCGACTTTCCTTATATTAAGTGGGTTCTTATACTTTTTCCCGCTGGAAACAGACGTGGCACATCTCCGGGATCGTAAGGGGTCGGATGCCCGGTCCCGTCAGGGGCCCCGGGAAACGGTATGGCTTCCCGTCTTACGGGTCGGACCGGGGTTGAGACGGTCGGTACTTTTTGCCCCTCTCCACGCGGCGGGCGCGCCTCCCGCAGAACGGGCATTCCGTGATGGGTTCTCCGCCGGAGTCGCCGCAGAAGATGAGCATCGGCCCCTTGTAGGTGTCCTCGACGAAGCAACTCCCGGAGAGCACCGCGCCCATCATACCGCCGCAGCATGCGGCTTCGACGTCTACGTCCGAGACCTCGAGATTCAGGAGGGGCCTGGCCCGCAGACGGGCCTCGCGGCGGGAGTCGATCTCCGCCTCGATGCGGTCAGCATCCTCGGAGGCGCCGGAGAGGCCGGAGCCGACGGCGAAGGCCATGAGCTTGAGGGCCTCGTAGAGGTCCTGCGGAACGCCCTCGCCAGCCTCGTACATCAGGGCGAGACGGTACATGGCATTGGGGTCGGCGGAGTCGGAGGCCTCCTTGATGAGCGGATAGGCCTTTCCCGGGTCCCTCTCCACGCCCAGGCCGTTGAGGTAGGCGATGCCGAGGTCCCTCTTGGCGGCCAGAGAGCCGCGGTCGGCGGCCTGCCTGAGGCAGCCGGCGCCGGCGCCGGGATCCTTCGGGCGTCCGACGCCCAGCATG
>JAQQTI010000001.1 GCA_028561875.1 Methanomassiliicoccaceae archaeon COG_1 | reverse complement strand
TATGCGGATGTTTTCCAGTCCTTCTGGTGATAATAGATGGCCATGTATCCTATATATCGTGCTACATATATAATAGTAGCGCCTGCATACTGGCTCACAGAAAATTGTAGCAGAAAATCAGGATTTCAGAACGTAGTCAGAAATTCCGAAGGTTTGGGATAGTAAAGTTTGTAGTTTTTAAAAACAAATAATTTACAAAAACACATCAACATGTATGTTCAGATAGTTCCGTTTTGGGCTTATTCGAAGTGCTTAATGGGTGCTTAATAGCCGAGAAAGAAACTAAGGGATTGTCATTTTTCAATGAAAAAAGAACTAAGGGATTGTATATTTTCAGCACTCTGAGGGTCATCCAGCCGTATTATCCGTTGATGTGAATAATAATTATGTTGATTCACGCGAGAACCCAAATGGGGGACAATATGCACCTTGAACTAGAAGAAATGATACCGATAGTGATACCGGTGATGAAAAAAGGGTCGATTGTCTTTCTTCAATTCTTGTCTAACAGCCAATCGACAAGGTTGAGAATCTTGATGCCTTCATCACTGCCCAATCCGAACCTGTCCAATGTGAGTATGGTCTTCGGGCAGTTGTCCTTTATCGCCCTGAACGGACGCGATTCCCTTTTGTAAGTGTCATCGGACAGCATGGTCTCGCAGATCTGATAGTATTCCGCACCGTCAGGGCCTATCGCGGTGAAGTCAACCTCCCAGTCACGGTAGCTCCCTATCCTGACTTCATACCCTCTGCGGAGAAGCTCCATGAACACGATGTTCTCCAGCGGTTTGCTGATGTCCCTGGCCAGGCCGAGACCGAGGATCACATTCCTCATTCCCAGATCGGATGCATAGAATTTGCCGTTGGTTTTCAGGATCTTCTTCCCCACGATATCGTATTTCTCTGCATAGTAGAACAGAAAGGCCTTCGACATCTCTTCGACATATTTCGATACCGTGGGATTGCTTATCCCTGTTTCAGTGGCGATATTGTCGATGTTCGTGATGTTGCCTATGTTGGAGTAGAGGAACCTTGCTATGGCGGTAATCTTCGAGACATCGTCCGTCTTGAGTCTGGACAGCACATCTTTCACGAGTACGGTGTTGAATATCCCCTCAAGCAGCCCTTCGATGAATATCCTGTCGGAATCGGGATTCACGACGGGCAGAGCTCCGTACCTGAGATAATCCCTGAAACGGCCGTCCTTGTCATCGCTGGGGTGCAGCTCCAGGTATTCGCTGAAGGATAGGGGCAGGACCTTCACCTCGATGTATCTCCCGGAGATATGGGTGGACAGTTCCGAGGACAGCATCTTGGAATTGGAACCGGTTATGTACACGTCGCAGTTGGGCATGACCTGAAGCGCCGACACGGACATCTCCCAGTCATTCACATTCTGTATCTCGTCCAGGAATACGTAGCATTGTCCTTCCTTGGGGATGTTGTCCAAGATCCATTTGTTGAGAATGGTTCTATCATTCAGATATTGATACTCTGCCATCTCGAAATTGATCAGGAATATCCTGTTGTCCGGAACTCCGTCAGCTTTCAGCTTTTCGATGAACTGGCTCATGAGAGTAGATTTGCCGGAACGTCTCATTCCGGTGATGACTTTGGTAACATCGTTCTTGTCCTTTCCTGCTTCCAGAAGGGAGAGGTAGTATTTTCTCAGGACCTGCATAGATGAACAACGTTGTTGTGATATTTATTAATTGCACTTTAAAAATTTTCAAATTATGAAAAAAATTTAATTGCATTTAAATTTTTACAAATGAACTAAATTAATCCTCCATGTCTGGATGGAACCCTCCGTCTTCATAGAACAGTTTGAATGAGTTGTACAAGAGACGTTCATAGATCAGTTCCCATTCCTTCTCCATCTCTTCCGACGGGGCTTCCATGAAGAGTTTTGGGCGGAAATGCCCCCTTCGTCTTATTCCTTCAGGAATAGTAAATAATTTAGGTCATCCTAAATTTTAATATTTCAGATGCACATTAGCACCCATGAGCATAATAGAAATGAAAGAGGTCTCGCGTTCCTACAGTGCCGGCGACAATGAGATACTGGCATTGGATGGAGCGAACCTCGTGTTGGAACAAGGGGACTTCATCGTGATACTCGGTCCCAGCGGTGCCGGCAAAAGTACCATGCTGAACCTCTTTGGGGGTTTGGACAGTCCCACGAGCGGAAAGATAATCGTCGATGGTACGGACATATCGACACTGGACAGCGACCAACTTGCCGAATACAGGGCATCGAAGGTCGGTTTCATCTTCCAGTTCTACAATCTCATCCCCACGCTGACGATCTATGAGAACGTTGCATTGGTAAAGGACATATGCAAAGACCATCTCGATGCGAACGAGGTCCTCAGACAGGTCGGACTGGAAGGACATGGGAACAAGTTCCCATCACAGTTATCCGGAGGGGAACAACAAAGAGCGTCCATTGCCAGGGCGCTTGCAAAGAGTCCGCAGATAATTCTGTGCGATGAACCCACGGGCGCATTGGACAGCGATACCGGAGTTATGATTTTGAGGATCCTCCAGAACATGACGAGAGAACACGGGAAGACCGTGATCATCGTCACACACAACCAGAACATCGCCCGCATGGCCGATGTCGTGGTGAGGGTCAAGAACGGTCATATACAGTCCTGCGAAAGACGGGGCAATCCGTTGAGCGTCGACGAGGTGGATTGGTGATGCTGCACAAGAAACTGTGGAGGAACATTGGCAACTACAAGGCACAATTCGTCTCCATGATCGTGATGATCGCCCTCGGCATGGGGGTCTTCATCGGCTTCAACATGGAATGGTACAGTATAGAAACGGATGTCGGATACACATTGAACGAGACGGGTTTCGCCGATTACAGACTGGTGGATGAGAACGGATTCTCACAGGGGGACCTGGATTCCGTCAAGGGAATTGCAGGAGTAGAAGATGCGACAAGATTCCTGTCAGTCAATACAAGAGAAAAAGCAAGCAACGACACCATAACGTTGACGGTGACCACCAATCCGAAGATATCGGGATTCACGGTCACTTTAGGCGATCAATATGACGGTGCCAGCACTGACGGTATTTGGATCTCCGACAAGTATGCCGCGGCCAATGAAGTCTCGTTGGGCGACACTCTTACGCTGACGTACAAGGGTCTGGAGATGACCGGTACCGTCAAAGGATTGATCAAATCTGGAGAATACCTGATATATCTGGCCGATGACAATCAGATGATGCCGGATTTCACCGTCTCTGGATTCGCTTATATCTCACCGACGATGCTGGCATCGTTCCTTGGATTCGAATACTACAATCAGATCAATGTCCTATCGGATCTTGACGGAGCCGAATTCACTTCCTTGGCCAATGATGCTCTCGGAAGGATCACTCTGAACATCCCGAAGGAGGACACTGTTTCCTATTCGGAAGCCATGGGCGAATCGGAGGAAGGGCAGACGATGGCCACCATCCTCCCGGTGCTGTTCCTTGCAATCGCCGTGCTGACGATGATAACGACCATGCATAGGATCACCACCAAGGAGAAGGTGCAGATCGGCACCCTGAAGGCACTTGGATTCAAGAACAGGGACATCAAACTTCATTACCTGATGTATGCTTTGTTCGTAGGCACATTCGGAACAATCCTGGGCTCGCTCCTCGGATACGGTCTGGCCTACTACATAATGAACCCTGACGGGTCCATGGGTACCTATATGGACCTTCTGAGATGGGACCTTGTCACTCCAGGATACACGTATGCCGTCATCCTGATGATGGACCTGCTGCTGGTGGCAGTTGCGTATCTCTCCGTGAGCAGGATTCTCGGCGGGACGGTCGCGGACTCCCTCAGACCTTACGTTCCGAGACACATCAAGAGCACATTCATAGAAAGGACGGGGATCTGGAAGAAGCTGGGTTTCAGTACCAGATGGAACATAAGGGATCTCCTCAGACACAAATCCAGGAGCATGATGACGCTTATCGGCGTCCTTGGATGCACCGTGCTGTTGGTGGCATCGTTCGGCATGAAGGATACGGCGGACACGTTCATCGACGTGTTCTACCAGGACACGATGAACTATGAGACGGTCATCAATCTGTCGGAGGATACGAGCAACGCCGAAGCGATGGAACTTTGCGATCAATACAACGGGGACTGGGCCTCCAGAACTGCCGTTCTGCTTGGGGATTCCCCGGTATCCTTGGAGATCTACAATATCACCAACGGGCACGTCAGATTCGTCGACGGCAATCTTGACCGTATCGAACTGTCGGACGGCGGGGCATACATATGTCAGAGGGTGGCCAAGGAGAACGGATTGGGAACCGGCGACACGATCACGTTCAGCATGTACATCACCAGCCAGACCTATTCGGTGAAGATACTTGGTATCATCAATTCCCTGTCGGAGAGTATCGTCATGACATCCTCATCCGCAGATTCCGCGGGAATTGGGTACAGGATCAATACCATCTACACCGACGAGAAGAATGTGCAGCAAAGCCCATTGATCGACAGTACCGTATCCAAGACATCCGTCATCAAATCGTTCGATACGTTCATGGAGGTCATGAACGAGATGATCTGGCTCTTGGCCATAGCGGCTGCCGTGCTGGGGCTGATAGTCCTGTACAACCTCGGCACCATGAGCTACATGGAGAGGATGAGGGAACTGGCCACGCTCAAAGTTGTCGGATTCAAGGACGGACAGATGGGACGCATATTGATCGGACAGAATCTCTGGCTGACGATCGCAGGTGTGATCATAGGGATACCTCTGGGCGTATTCGTGCTACAGTATCTGCTCACAGCATTGGCATCAGAATACGAGATGGTCCTTGCGATCAAGCTGCCGACATACATCATCAGCACGGCGGTCACATTGGGTGTGTCCCTGGTGGTGGGATGGATGATTAGCAGGAACAACAGGAAGATAGACATGGTGGAAGCACTGAAAGGAGCGGAATGAGATGGTGATAAGAAGATATTCAGCAACGCAAGGAAACCTGAATGAAGAATAGGCAGGATTATGGCCTCCGGAATGAACGGAGGTTCTCATGAAAGGATGGCCAGATGGGGCATGTCCCATTTCAGGATACACGGTGACGTGCTGGACATGGGCTGCGGCGGCGGGGGGAACATAGACAGGATGCTGTCGATGGACGGAGTCTCGACCTTGAAGGGGATCGATTACTCTGACGTGAGCGTTTCCAAATCCAGAGAGGTCAATTCTGTCGCGATCTCGAAAGGGAGATGCGAGATCCTTCAGGGGGATGTAAGACACCTCCCGTTCGATGACAGATCATTCGATTTAGCCCGAGTATGACAGTTAGGACGTGAGGCAATCCTGTCGCTGAGCGATGTTTTCGGATTGCTGGCAGAACATAATAGGTGGTCACGGGATGTTGGAAGTGACCAAACCCCGAACAGGTCCCGTGGCCGTCTTTCCTGTATCTTTGCAAGAACATAAAGGTACGGTTCGCGGGACCTGAGGTCTGGCGGGAAAAGGATACGATTTGGTGAGATACAGGAACAGGATCCACGCGAAGATACCGGAACCGAATGATAACGTCACGATGACCATGGGCAACAAGACCGTAGTCGATGCCGTGTTCGCCGATACAGGTTTGGACGGTTTTCTGAACGGACTGAAGAGAACCCAGGGGAATCCGGTGGCTGCGGAGACCGCAGCCTTGGTAGCGAATTCCGTGGAGATGACGGGAATCTCCGTCAACAGGATCGATCGGATCCTCGAGGAGGATGTGGTGAGGGAGGAATACGGGCTCGGTGCGAACGCACCGAGGTCCGTATACCGTACCGTGGAGAGGCTCGGGGAGAACTCCGATGCCATCGTGAGGTATCTCGGGAAGGTTTTGAAGAAGCAGTACGGCGTGAAGACGGACACCGTCTTCATGGATCGGACCTCGCTGTTCTTCGAGGCCCCTCAGCAGGGGATCGTGAGGGTAGGGTATTCCAGAGATCATCGTCCGGACAGGCCTCAGGTCACCATAGGGCTGAGCATGGACAGGGAATCGGGTATGCCGGCGGGACCGACGGTGAATGCGGGGAACATATTGGATGTGACGCATTCCGAGGATACGTTCGAGCAGATCAGGCATCCGCTTCCGGAGGAGGCCATGATCGCATTCGGTAACGGAGCGTACTCCAGGAAGAACTCCGCCCTCTTGGACAAAGAGGGCGTGGGTCTCGTGACGAGACTGCAGCTGAACGCTTCGGACGATAGGTTCGTGGATTCGCATAAAGGGGATTGGGTATCGATAGACGACGTCATCTCGTACCAGATGACCGAGGGCAACCTGAAGCGCAGGAGGTACATCTTCAGGAACGAGAAGCTGAAAGCGGATGTGTTGGCAAGATACAGGAGGAAGGCGGAACGCGACCGGGAGGAGATGGGGATCATCAGGAAGAACATGGATCCGGAGAAGAGGCCCAGGAAGAAATACCGCAACTCCAACTGCTTCGTCGATACGAAATTATCGTATCAGTTCCCGCTGGATTGTTTCTCGAAGGAACGGGCGGTCGACCATGCGGTGGAACGCATGGTCACGGGCAGGGAGGGATCATCCGCGCTCCTGACGAACCGTCCGTTGACAGCGGAGAAGGTCATAGAACTGTACAGGGCGAGGAACCAGGTGGAAGGTGCCTTCAGGGATCTGAAGCACGGGATGGACCGGAGACCGGCCGGATGCACCAACGAGAAGGCCATAAAGGGCAGGATCCTCATCTCCTTTCTCGCTCTTTTCTGCATCCCCATGGCGAGATTCCTGAATCAGGAATACAGGGGAAAGACGGCGGAATCCATATGCGAGGAGCCGGGCTCGTTCTCGCTTACGGTCGCTGTCGGGGATAATGGGCAGAGGAAGAGGATATTCAGCAATTTCGTGCCTCTGATCAGGCTCCTGAGGAGCAGGATCAGGGGCAAATCGGGCAGAATTCCGAGGAATCAGGCGTCATTGGACGCCTTCTGACACCCTTTTCCCGTAAGTGGGAACGAGGGGAACACCTGCGCACATGGCGTAAATCCAGCGGAAGCTAGGTCAATCATCTGTCGTAAGTGGCGAACTCGAGTTAGAAATGGGGGTAGAAATGGGGGTAGAAAATCTGAATCAGAGGTTATCATGAACGATGATCCACTTGCCTGATTTGGTGCTTCCCTCTCTCCTCAGTAGGCCTTGTTCCGTCATTTTTTTGAGACGCCTCTCAACAGTATTGATTGATATGCCCGTATTCTCTGATATCGCTCTGGCAGGGATACCAGGGTCCTTTTCTATGCAACCAAGTATAATCCTGTTCTTTTCATCGAGATTGATGATTGGTTGGAGGATATCGGAAACATCCTTTGCCGGATTTATCCCGATTTCGACAGAAAGCCCTCCGCACCTTTCCGTGAAAACTGGGTCGGGATTCCCGTTGGCACGGCATTGATTAATAACCTTCTCAATGCCCTGCCCCCAATTTTCCACGTAGCCTGCGGCGAAGAAAACGCTTGCAAGCAAGCGGTTACGCCTTATGGAGTCGTGTTTCTTCGTGAGCATGTCGGGACTCCAGCCTTTGGGGAGACCCCCGAAGCAGAATATGTCTATCCGATCTTCATACACGCGGATGGTAGTAGGCTCCTGGATGTGGTAGTCCTTGTGAACTATGGCATTCACGATAAGCTCCCTGAGGGCATCCTCTGGATATTTGTGGACGATATGGCGTTGGGCGGTCTTACCACCATACCCATACGTATCCTGGATGTAACGGTCGTAAAGGATCCGGATGGCCTTGTCAGGTATCATGATTACCGGGCCCTCAACGTAATCCTCACGTCTGAGTACGCCTTTATCGTCGAAGAATCCGATCTTCAAGAAAGCAGCATCGTTCAGGCGGCGAGGTGTTGGGTGAAACAGTATGCCTGCTGTGAGGGTGAGTTTTCCGTTGCGGGCTAGATCATATGAGGATATGACCTTAGCAGCATCATGCTCATCTGCGTCCGGATTGATGCGCTTGTTCTTCTTACCGCTCTGAACGAAGAAGGAAATCGCCTCATCGGATAGATCCTCGATTCTGATGTCGCATGTCCTGTCCAGTCATGACATCCTGTCCTCCCCCAGAAGGGCGACCTTAAGCTCATCTCCCGAAAGTTCCTGATTGGTATTGCCTACCTTTTTGTAGAATCTGCTGTCCAGAGATACCATGCGACTTCCAGAGGATACGTCGATGACGACACACATCTTTCCATCGAAATCTTGGATGTGGACATTCGGGCTGATATGGAGTTTGTTGTTGATTGTGTCCGAGATCTTCTTGGCATCGCCTTTAGGATCTTTGAGGCCGACGAATTCACCGTCATCTCTGCGACCCACTATCATACGGCCCCCGTCGGTGTTGTAGAACGCGGCTATTGCCTTGAGGTAGGAGGCATCCCAGATCTCCTTCCACTCTTCCTGATTGTTCTCGAAACCCATATCAGACATGTTTGAAGTCTGATGATTATCGGACGATATAACGATTTTCGAGACCGTATTTTCTGAGTTTTAACTCAGGTTATCTCTATCAAGTCGTTGGGTCCGTGCATCGCTTCGCTCGCACGTCCCCGGGCCGTCGCTACGCTCCGGCCCCTGCCAACAGGGCTGGCGGCCGGCCAAGGCCGTGGCACGCCAGCCGCTGTTGGCATTTGGCCCGGCAAAGCCGTGCCATGAAGACAGGGGTGATGGCCGTCAGAAGGTGGAGATGGCCGATATGGAGGCGGTCGTTCGGTGAGGCCCTTCCGCATATGTTGATAAGATGGAAGTGTCCACTAGGACTCTCTGAAAATCATCACGATCAATTATCGAGCTCTGGTAGGAAAAGGATCAGGTGCGCAATGCACCCAAACAATACTTCTCTCTGAATTCCTTGATTCTGCGCCTCTCCAACGCTTTCATCACGAACTCATAGATGAAATCGGGAATGGTCCTGAGACGTTTCCAGACCGACGGACCATCGGGTGCAGCCTGAAGTATGATGCCGATCTTCTCCTTGAAGGCCTTCCCGTAGACGAGGTCGCGGGTACGGAAACACTTGTTCCCCAGATGGGTGTACATCGCGGTCTTGAGAGCTTTGTTATCTATGTTGGAGAAGGGCCCGATATCCTTGATCTCATCGTGGCCCTCGGTCAGGCACTTGGTGAGGTATTTGAAGATGTATGTGGCGACGTTCTTGTGCTTTTTGACCTTGGATCCTTTGACGATTCCCTGAACATCCATGTATCCGTGTTTCCATACGGGGTTGATGTCGATTGCTTTCTTGGGATCCCTGAAAGCCATCTTCCTTGTCTTGATGTCCTTCCCTAGTCTGCGCAGTATGTGCGGATCGCAGACCCTCCAGGTAATGATGCCGTTGTGCTCATGCATCTGGACCATGACCGGACTCTCCAGCAATATGAGGATGTGAGGGGCGGGATAGCCGTTCTGCTGCGCTTCCTTGACCGTGATCTTGGCATGCTTCCCGAAGATCTTGCTAAGACGGGCACTGAACTTGTTCAGTTCGCCGTATGAACAGTCTATCCCCGGTATGGGGGAGGACCTGAGCATGGCCCAGGCCTCCTCTTTCGTGTATTTGGTCTGGTCGAAGCTGAGGGCGAAGAACAGCAGCCTCGTCATCCTCCTGTTCTTGAACCCATTCAGGGGATAGTCGAATTCCCGACCATCCAATGCTTCGCAGATCTGATCCCGCTGTTTTGACTTCCTGGTAGCGTGTACGACATTACCGCGTTTGCACTGCATCGCATAGATTTGCTCCCCCGTCTCGAGATTCCTGAAAACGTTGTAGTCGTTGGAGGACATCCAATCGACGAGATTCTTCTGAAGGCCAATGCTGTCCAGCGTTTCAGTTCCGGTCATGAGATCGACCATCAGCTTAACTGGATCGTAAGGCCAATCGGGGTTGGGAGAGGGGACAGTGGTCCCCGTCAATTCATTTGACTCGTTAACCTGGTAAGAGGAATTCCCGACCGTTAAGTCGCCAAATTCCGAGAAGTCTGGATAGAAGTGGTCCCCACTCCCTGATTTGAACAGGGGGCCTGCTGATTTCAGCGGCTGTATCGGATTCCTCCGAGAACACTCTACAGTCAGCCGCTCTAGCCAGTCTGAGCTAAGTGGGGGTTGACGATGGGATATGCCGACTGTATTAAAATCTTATGTATCGTGATCTGGGGGCACGATATTGGCCGATTTGAAGAGAAAGGCGCCGGGCGATGCCGTCGGGAGGAGGACAACACCCTCATCCGATGTAGTTCAGGTCCTCGGCCGGCGCCGGCTCCGCGCTGTTGACCCTCTCCGCGAGCTCGTCGATCTTCCGCGACTGCTCCTCCAGCTCCGCGAGGTCGAGCCTCCTTCTGATGCCCAGGATCTTCCTGAGCACCTCGATGACGGCGAGGGCGCTCTTCTGGTCGGCGAAGAACCCGGAGGTCTCGCCCATAAGGCAGAACGAGTCTATCCCGTTCGCCTGCCCCAGCCCGACCAGGGCACCGGATGCGCCGACGATCCCCGCCTGGGGCTCGCCGGGCCGGAAGGTGACCCCCGCCTTCTCCAGCGCGGGCTTGAGCTCCCGGCGGGATACCGCGCCGAAGACGTGGACCTCCCCCGGCATCAGGCCGGTGCCGTACCCGCCGAGGGTGATGATCGTCGACACGCCGAACGATAGTATGACGTCCATGACGTCGCAGGCGAGCGCGAACTGCCCCTCGGGCGTGCCGCCCTGGTAGTCCCCCCTGAGGAAGACTATGTCCCGCCCCTTCGGGCCCCTGGCGTGCCAAAGCTCGTTGCAGGCCATCTTCACGACGCACTCCTGGTCGGGGACGACCTGCGGCGGGAAGTTCTCCGAGTATATGGTGGCGAACCTCTCCGCCTTCAGCGCGCCGGCGACGAAGTCGCCGGCGATCTTCCCGACGTTGCCGATCCCGGGCAGGGCCTCGATGAAGATGGGGTCCTTCAGCACCGGCTTCCGGTCGTACCTAACGATGCTGCCCGTCCCGATCCCCCCTCGCCGCCATGCGCCTGTACCTCCCGTACCTGTCCTCGGGCGAGAACCTGGCCGGCGCCGGGCGCGCGGTGCGCGCGCCGCAGGCCGGGCAGGACGCGAGGAGGGTGTACCTCCCGCACCCCGTGCAACGGAGGATTCTCGCGGGCATGTCACCTGCTCTCGCGCTTGAGGACGGCGGTGCCGCCCCCGGAGAGGAGGCTTCTGATGGCCGTGTCAGCGACCGTCTTCATGACCTCCTCGGCCTCCTTGTACTCGCCGGCCCTCACGACCACCCTGTACCTGGGCGAGCCGATGCTGGTGATGGAGACATCGGCGTCCCCGCCGGCGGCGATGCCCGCCTCCAGCGCCTCCCTGATGAGGACGACGCCGTCGGGCGCGGAGGAGGCCATCTCCAGCACGCCGTCTATCTGGACGGCGGGCGGGGCGATGTTCTCCCCGGCGACCTCGATGAAATCTCCGACCCACTCGCCGCCCCTGTAGTAATCGGCGAACTCCTCCGGTACGGAGACGACGGCCTCGAAGGCCTCGTAGAGCGTGCCGTAGTCTTCCAGCAGCCTGCGGCCGAACATGTCGAAGGCGGCGTCCGGGGCAATCCCCATGCGCTCCGCGACGATCTCGAGGAGCTTGTCCGCCTTCTTCTCGTTCTTCCACTGCTGGATGCGCTCCCTCTTCTGGTGGTCGTTTACCGATTTGAGGGAGAGGTCGATGTGGCCCTTCTGGGAGTCGACCCCGAGGACCTTGCAGACGACCTTCTGCCCCTCCCTCACGTAGTCCCTGATGTACTTGACCCAGCCCGTCGTCACGTCCCTGACGTGGATGAACCCCTCCTTCTGGTCGTACTCGTCGAGGGTGACGAACGCGCCGAAGTTCTTGACGCGCGTCACCGTGCAGACGACGAGCTCGCCGTTCTCGGGGAAGTCGCGGGCTCTGGCCATCAGCCGACCACCTCGAGCACTTCGCCGTTCACGGCGCCGTTGCCGCCCTTGGGGGCGACGAGGGTGGTGCCGCAGACGCTGCAAAGCACTCTGGTAGCGGGCTTCTTGAAGACGATCTGCTCGTTCCCGCAGTCCGGGCATCTGACTTTGACGAAGTTCTCTCCCATGGGGTTCACTCCGTGAGCTCGAACTTCTTCGCCCTGATGCAGGCGGACAGGTGGGCTTTCTTGCACTGGGCGCAGCGGTACCTGAGGTTGATCCTCTTGGTCGGCTTCTCCCTCCCCTCGGGCTTCGGCCTGGGGAAGCCCCCGTAACCGGAGGTGACCTCCCTGAATCTCCTCTGGCCCCATTTCAGCTCGCTGGCCTTCTTCTTCTTCACCCTCTCCACCGAGTGCTCGGTGTGGGCGCCGCAGTAAGGACAGTACGTCTTGATCGTTCTGGGCATTTTCATCGGGAACACCTTCTCGAACTGAGGTCTCCAATAGAGAGGTCCTATATAATACCCGCCCAGCGCGGCGGCGGAGGGGCGGAGGCGCGCCATCGCCCCCGGGGCCCCGCGGGGGTGATGCTGGCACTGGCGGTCCGGCCGCGCTCCCCCGACACGGTCGCAGCGGCATGCCTGGCACTCCGCGGGTTGCTCGGACCCCCGCCCCGGGTCGCTTCATCTCGGCGACCGTCCCGTCCGCATGGGCGACGATGACCGCCGCGGCCATGTTGAGGAACAGGCCGCACTCCACGACGCCCGGCACGGTGTCGATGGACGCCTGCAGGAAGTAGGCGCGGTCTATGCCGTCGAACTTGCAGTCGTATATGTAGTTCCCGTTGTCGGTGACGAACGGCTCCCCGCCCCTCCTCCTCAGGACGGGCTCGCAGCCCTGCCTCCTCAGCCCGTGGGCGGTGCGCTCGTGCCCGTAGCGCACGACCTCCACCGGGAGGGGGGTCCTCACGCCGAGGGTCTCGACGGTCTTCGACTCGTCGACGACGATGACCTCCGACACGGTCGCCGCGGCGACGATCTTCTCCCTGAGGAGCGCCCCGCCGAGCCCCTTGATGAGGTTCATCCTCGGGTCGACCTCGTCGGCCCCGTCGATGGTGACATCGATGTGGTCCACCTCGCCGATGTCGACGACGCCGATGCCGCACCCCCGTGCGACCCCCTCGGTCTGCTCCGAGGTGGCGACGCATCTGAGCTTCCAACCCTCCCTCACGAGCTCTCCGACGGCGAGGATGGCGAAGTACGCCGTGCTCCCGGTGCCGAGCCCGACGACCATCCCGTCCTCCACGTACTCGGAGACGGCCCGCTCGGCCGCTCTCTTCTTCAGAGCCTCCTGCTCCCCCGGGGTCATCTCGCCCCCGCCATCGCTGGAAGCTTAATTAAACATAGCGCAGATTTCCCGGCATGCGCTTGGCCTCGCTGTACTCTGGGGGAAAGGACTCCTCGTTCTCGCTCTACCTCGCGGAGCAGCAGGGGCACGAAGTCCCGTATCTCGTGAACATCGTCCCGGAGGGCCGCGCCTCGTGGTTATTCCACACGCCCAACCTCGGCGCCGTCCCGGCCATGGCGGAGGCCATGGGGAAGGAGCTGGTCATCGGCAGGTCCACCGGCGAGGAGGGCTCCGACATGGAGGGCCTGCGCGGCGCCCTGGACGGCCTGGACGTGGACGGCGTGGTATCGGGCGTCTCGTGGTCCGATTACCAGTGGGAGCGCATGAACGCGGTCTGCGGCAGCCTCGGGCTGAGGTTCTTCGCCCCGATGTGGAGGAAGGACCAGGACCTGCTGATGGAAACAATGTTGGAGAGCGGCGTCGAGGCCGTCATCGTCGGGTGCTTCGCCGAGGGCTTCGACGAGTCCTGGCTGGGGAGGCCCATCGACGCGGGGTGCGTGGAGGACCTCAGGAGGCTGCGCTCGGAATACGGCGTGAGCATCATGGGCGAGGGCGGGGAGTACGAGTCGATGACCCTTCACTCGCCCTCCTTCAGGCACCGTCTGAGGATGGGCCCGGCGGAGAGGGTGTGGAAGAGGAACAGCGGGACGCTCGAGGTGTCCTCGCTCGCCCCTCAGGCGGACCGACCCTCGGGCTCCGGCAGGGCGCCCGGCCTGAACCTCCCGAGCCTCAGCGCATTGGCGACGACGGATATGGAGGAGCACGACATCGCCGCGGCCGCGAGCATCGGCAGGTCGTCGATGACGATCCCGAAGAGGATGTCGAGGGACCCCGCCGCGACGGGGATGCATATCGCGTTGTAGACTATCGCCAGGAAGAGGTTCTGCTTGATGTTCCTCATCGTCGCGCGGCCGATCTCCAGCGCCGCGGGGACGGAGCGCACGTCGTCGTTCATGAGGACGACGTCGGCGGCGCCGATGGCGATGTCCGTGCCGGCGCCGATGGCGATGCCGACGTTGGCCTGGGTGAGGGCGGGGGCGTCATTGATGCCGTCGCCCACCATGGCGACGGTCCTCGACCGCACCTGGAACCCCCGTACCGCCGCGATCTTGTCCTGGGGCAGTGCGCCAAACCTCACGTCGTCGATGCCGACCGAGGCCCCCACCGCTTTCGCCGTGGCCTCGTTGTCGCCGGTGACCATGACCGGCATCGCTCCGAGGCCCTTGAGCGTGGACACCGCCTCCCCCGCATGCTCCTTGATCGGGTCGGCGACGGCGATGATGCCCGCCGGCTCCCCGTCCACGGCGACGTACACGCACGTCTTCGCCTGGGAGGCGAGGCGGCCGTACTCCTCCCCCAGGGAGGAGACGTCCACGCCGCGCGACTCCATCAGCCCGGACCTGCCGACCACGACCTCCCTCCCGCCGGCGGTGCAGGCGACGCCGTTCCCGGTGACGGATTCGAACCCGGAGTGCGCGGGGACGGACACCCCCTCCGCCCCCGCCTTCCTCAGCACCGCGGCGGCGATGGGGTGCTCGGAGTCCGACTCCGCGGCCGCGGCGTACGCGAGCAGCTCCCCCGGGCCCATCGTCGGAGAGTGGATGTCGGTGACCTCGGGCCTGCCCTCGGTGATCGTCCCCGTCTTGTCGAGGACCACCGTGTCGACGCTGCCGCTCGCCTCGAGGACGGCGGCGCTCTTGAACATCACGCCGTACTTCGCGCCCTTCCCCGTGCCCATGATGATGGCGAGCGGGGTGGCGAGGCCGAGGGCGCAGGGGCAGGAGATCACGAGCACGGAGACGAGCATGGTCACGGCGTGCGGCAGGCGGTCCGACCCGGGGACGCCGCCGAAGAGGTACCAGGCGAGGCCGGTGATGACCGCGGCGGCGATGACCGCCGGCACGAATATCGCCGAGGCCCTGTCGGCCAGGCGGGCGATGGGGGCCTTCGTCCCCTGGGCGCCCTCGATCATGCCGATGATCTGGAAGAGTACGGAGTCCTCGCCGGCATGCTCCACTGACACGCGCAGGCTCCCCGGCCCGTTGACCGTCGCCCCGTAGACCGCGTCGCCCCCCCTCTTCGAGACGGGCATCGGCTCACCGGTGAGCATCGACTCGTCGACGGATGATTCGCCCTCGGCGACCCTGCCGTCGGCGGGGATGCTCTCGCCCGGGCGGACGAGCACGACGTCCCCCCTCCGCAGATCGGAGGCGGGAATCTCCATCTCCCCCCCGTCCCTGATCACGCGCGCCGTGCGGGGCGCGAGGTCCATGAGCTCAGTCACCGCGTCGTTCGTCCTCACCTTGGCGCGGGACTCGATGTACTTGCCGATGGAAACGAGGGCTATGATCATCGATGCCGAGTCGTAGGCGAGGTGGTGCACGGCGTGGGCGTCGCCCGCCCATATCTCGCAGGTGAGGCAGATGCTGTAGACGTACGCCGTGCCGGTGCCGAGGGCGATGAGCGAGTTCATGTCCGGCTCGCCCCGGGCGAGGGCGGGGAGGCCGGTGATGTAGAACCTCCTGCCGGAGATCACCACGGCTGTGGCCAGCACCAGCTGCACCAGGGCGTACGCGAGGTTCTCGGGCTCGCCCGCCGCCGAGCCCATGTAGAGGGGCACGTCGATGCCGGCCATGGGGCCCATGGCGAACACGGTGAGGGGGAGCGCGAACACGAAGGCGACGGCGAGGTCGACCCTCGTCCTGCGCTCGTTGCGCCGGTCCGCCTCCGCTATCGCCTTCGCGTCGCCCTCGATGACGGTGTAACCCGCCTTCGAGACCATGCGCTTGATCTCCCCGCGCTCGACCCGGGAGTCGTCATACGTCACCGTGACGGTGTTGTTTCCGAAGTTCGCGACGCACTCCGAGACGCCGTTCAGCTTCTTGACGTACGCCTCTATCTTCACCGCGCAGGCCGCGCAGTACATCCCCCCGATGCGGAGGACCTCCTTCCTCTCGGGCATGGCGGATCAGAAAAGGCCCTTCTTGGCCTTCGCCGGGTAACCCGCATCTACGCAGCGGCCGACGAGCTCCTCCTCGGAGGTGACGGCCGGGTCGTAGGAGAGGGTGGCCCTCCCCTCCCTCACCTTGAGGTCCTTCACGCCGTCGACGTCGAGGGCCGCCGTCACCTTGGCGACGCAGTTCTCGCACATCATGTTCTCGATCTTCAGAGTGAGTTTAGGCATGCCCCAAAAAAGAGGGTGCGGGTATTTATCGGTTCACCTCCGCCCGGGGAGGGCCGCGGCTCACGCGCCCTGGGCGCTCTCTATGGCCTCTACGATTTTGGCGACCTCCGCGTCGGGGTCCTTCCACATGCCCGGGGTCCACACGCGGTGTATGTGCCATCCCCTGGACTCGAGGTACTTCTGCCGGTGGTAGTCCCTCTCCCTGGTGGAGCCGGACATGGCGTAGATCCTGCTGTCGCACTCGATGCCGAGGATGAACCTGCCGTCCTGCTTCACGGCGAGGTCGATGGTGTATCCGCCGATGCCGACGTTCCTCTCGATGTTGTATCCCTTGCGCACGAGGGCGGCGGCGACGCGGTCCATGACGGGGATGTCGTCGTTGACGGACTCCCCGGCCACGAACTGGGACGGCCCGAAGGAGTTGAGTATGGCCTGCGCCACCTCGGTGTCGCCGTCGCTGATCGCCCTCGCGTACTGCAGGTACTTCTTGAGGATCTTCGGCCCCTCCCCCTTGGTGCCTTCCACGTTAAGCTCCTCGGGCTCGAAGGAGGAAACGATGTACACCTTCCTCTTGGCCCTGGAGACGGCGACGTTCAGCCTGTTCTCGCCGCCGCGGACGTTCAGCCACCCGAAGCGCTGCATGAACCTTCCCTCAGGGTCCTTGGCGTAGCCGATGGAGAAGATGATGATGTCCCTCTCGTCGCCCTGCACCGACTCGATGTTCTTCACGAAGAGGCCCACGTCCTCGCCGTTGTCGTAGCGGTTCATCTCCCTGTTCACCGCGGCTCCGAACGCGGGGTCCTCCGCGGCGGCCTCGTCGATCCTGTCGTTGATGAGGTCCCTCTGCGTGACGTTGAAGGCGATGATGCCGACGGTCTCGCCGTTCCTCCTGTTGAGGAAGATCTCCTTCAGCAGCCCGACGACCCTGTCCGCCTCGGCCTCGTTACTGCGGTCCTTCCAGACTCCCTCCACGCGGAAGCACTCGATCGGCGGTTTCTCGGGCTTCTCGATGTTGGGGGAGACGTAGAGCTTCCCTCCGTAGAAGGCGTAGTTGGAGAAGGCGATGAGCTCCTCATACTTGGAGCGGTAGTGGAAGTTGAGGAGGATGCTGTCGTACCTCGCGCGGGCGAGGTCGAGGAGGGATTCCTCCTCGAGGGCGGAGTTGACGTCCACCTCGACGTCGTCCTCGTCCTCGTCGTAGACGATCCTCCCGGTACCCAGGCTGGACGGCCTGAGTTGCTTGTGGTCGCCGGCGACGACGACCTTCTTGGCGCGGTAGATGGAGGGGATGCCCCTCTCCACGTACATCTGCGAGGCCTCGTCGAAGACGAGGAGGTCGAACAGCCCCATCTCCATGGGGATGATCTCGGAGACCACTTCCGGGGTGAGCAGCCAGATCTTGATGCCTTTGAAGACCTCGTAGCCGTAGCGGTTGAGGAACTTGTTGAGGGACCACTTCCTCTTGTTGTCGACCAGCCTCACGATGTCGCCGCGCCTCTTGGACTCGGTGATGTAGCGGAGGTCGTTGCTGAGGGCCGCCTCGAGGATCCGCCTCGTGCGCTCCTTCTTCTCGGAGATCTTGCGGTCCATGTCCGCGATGATGCTGTCGAAGTCATGGAGCTCCTGCATGATGTGCTTGCGGGAGGCGTCAAACCTCAGCAGGTGCTCGTTGAGGATGAAGCGGTACATGTCGTCGTTCACCCTCGCGTCGGCGGCCCTCAGCTCTTTGGTGAGGGCGAGCAGGCTCCTGCCGTACTCCCTCTCCTCCTCCGAGAGGCTCCGGTAGACCGTCGCCCTGGAGGCGAAGCGGTCGTAGTCGTCGAGGGAGTCGGAGTAGCCCTGCGGGTCGCTCATGACGGAGTCGATGGTGCGGTTGTTGTACTTGTCGAAGTACTTGTTCACGACAGAGGTCACGTCCCTCGCGACCTGCCCCTTCGAGAACAGCCGCGACAGGAAGCTCTTGGAGTTGAGCTCCGACACCTCCTTCCCTATGCGCGCCAGGTCCGAGCGGAACTCGCTGATCTCGTACTCGCTGAGGTCGGGGCGGAGGATGACCATCCACGGCGCCCTGTCGGATATCTCGGCGTACTCCCGGTAGTTCCTCACCAGGGCGGGGTCGCCGAAGCGCTGGTGGAGCGACCTCACGACGTCGTACTTCGCGCCGAGGAGCCCCTTTCCCATGCCCTTCTTGTAGGTCTCGTAGGTCTGGAACTGCCCCCTGTCGTTGGTGTCCAGCCACCGGTCCATGGCGTAGAGCTGGCACATGGGGATGCCGAAGTCCCCGGGGAGGTAGAGCTCCTCGGCGATGTTGTTTAGCTTGGCGACGTCGGCGTCGATGCTCTCGGCGAGCGGCCCGAGGTCCTCGCGCTTGGCGACGGGCGGGGCGTTGACCATCACCCCGAGCTGCTTGAAGAAGCGCTCCTTGTCGGCGGTGTCGTCGATCTGCATGCAGTATTTCGAGAGGGGCCCCATCCGGGAGTAGACGACGTCGAGGGCGGTCTTTTTCTCGGACACCATGAGCACGGTCTCGCCGCGGAGGACCGCCGCCGAGATCAGGCCGGTGATGACCTGCGACTTCCCGGTCCCCGGCGGACCCTGCACGACGATCTCGTCCTCCTTCAGGGTGGCGGTGAGGATGTTCTCCTGCGCCGAGTTCAGGGAGTTGATGTACATCAGGTCCTTCTCGGAGGCCTCGATCCCCTTCTCCCTGATCTGCTCCTCGTTCAGCGGGAGCGGGCCGTCGGAGTAGAAATCGGTTTTGTTCAGATCCTGGATAAGATCGGAGAGGGTGTTGTTGATCGCCCCCTTGGAGAGTATGGCGTCGAAGTCCCTCTGGATGTAGCTCGAGTATGAGGTGTATTTGCCGACCACGGCGTTGGCGTGGAGGTGGAACTCGCCCGGACGGTAGCGGGGGAACTCATCCGCCTTGTACTCGAAGAACGCGTCAAGCCCCCCCTTAGCGCCCAGCGGGGGCTCTATCGTCATCCCCTGCTCGCCGTAGAACTCGATGACCCTGCCGAGGAACGTCCTTTCCTCGTATTCGTCGATGACGTTGTCCGGGAGGGGGCGGTTCTTGCCGCTGAGCTTCATGGCGGCGAGGATGAGGGTGTTGTTGTAAACGGCGTCCCTGTCGGGGTCCATCCTCATCCTGATGGCGCTGCCCTCCTTCTCGAGGACCACCGGGAAGAGCGCGAGAGGGGAGCGTATGGGGAACTCGTCGTCCCCGACGAGCCTTCCCTCGACGAAGGGGTAGGCGATGTAAAGGTCGAACGTACCCCTCTCCCTCTTGTCCCTGTTGACCTCCCTCATTATGCTGTTGAGGCGGGTGTAGATCTTGCCCTCGTTCTTGTTCTTAGAGGAGTCGCAGAGGTTGAGCACCCGCTTCCTCCCGAAGATCAGGCCGATGACGTCCGCCTCCGGGGCCAGCGTGAGGTCGAACGACGATCTCGCGCTGGTCTTCGGCTGGTACAGCAGGCGGTTCCCTTTGCTTATGTTCACCAGCTTCTTCTGCAGCTCGCGGAGGGTCTGCGCCAGGTCGCCGTCCATGGAGGCGCCGCGCGCCGCCGTGACGGCGTACTTCTTCGTCACCGACAGGAACCGCCCGCCGTACAGGTCCAAGAAACCCTGCCCCACGCCGGCTATGGCCATGAAATCCTCGAGCTTCGTCGGCACGCGCTGCGCCATCTCGCGCAGGGCCTCGTCCGAGCAGATCTGCGGTTCGCGGCGGCCCGACGCCAGGCGGTCCTGCCTTATTTCGTCCCTCAGGAGATAGAGCTCTTCGTAAAGGTCGTTCTCTAGACCCATAACATCCCACCGAAATGGCCCTCTATCGGGCTGACCACTTTAAACTATTCGTGCGTCCCCCCGTGCGACGGTATATATAGGGACAAGGCAAGGCCCCCGACATGATTTCCGTCGGAATGACGAACGAGACGCGCCTGACCGTGAAAGACGAGGACACCGCCCTGGCCTGGGGGAGCGGCACGCTCCCGGTACTGGCCACCCCGCGCATGGTGCTCATGGCGGAGCAGGCGGCCATGGCCGCCGTCGCCGGGGAGCTCCCCGCGGGGGACGCCACCGTCGGCACCCTCGTGGACATCGAGCACGTCTCCCCGTCACCCGTCGGCACCGAGGTAGTGTGCAGGGTCTCGGTGGTCGAGGTCGACCGCGCGAGAATCCGTTTCGCCGTTTCCGCCCGCGACGCCTCCGGCGAGGTGGGCAGGGGGTTCCACGAGAGGTTCGTCGTCCACTCCGACAGGTTCATGGAGAAGGCGGCCCGGAAACTTCGTCGAGCCCCTCGTCCCTGACGAAGAACGACAGCAGGGCGACGGCGAGCGCCAGCGCGGCGCACATCGCCATCGCGGGCACGAACCCGTCGAGGAACATGCCCGGGGACACGTCGGCGATGTCGACGCCGTCCGAGCGGGAGAAGGCAGTGAAGACCATGGCGCCCAGCGCCACGCCCGTGGCCCCGCCGATGAAGTAGGCCTCGTTGGTCAGCGAGGACGCCATGTCCCTGTCCCTCCCGGCGTGTTCCACCAGGCGGGAGGCCATCGGGCCGCCGACGAACGCCCAGCCCAGGCCCTGCGGGATCATGATGAGCAGGAAAATCCACCACTCCATGCCCTCGGCGAAGATCGCGAACATGGAGAATGCCAGCGCGACCGTCAGCCCGGCGGCGATGCAGAACGGCCTCCGGCCCCTGGTGTCGGAGAGCCTCCCGATGGGCATCCCCAGCGCGGCGGTGATCATCGCGGCAACGAAAAGGTAGGACCCGACCTCCAGGGAGCTCATGCCGTGGCAGATCTCGCCGAAGAACGGCACCAGGTAGAGGACCGCCATGTACGACATGTTGATCATCATCAGGCAGGCGAAGATCGCCGCGAAGTCGCGCCTCGCGAACATGCCGACGTCGAGCAGCGGCCTCTCCCGCGCCTTCTCCCACATTACGAACGTCACCATGAGGGCGGCGAACGCGGCCCCCGCCACCCCGGACATCGACCGCATGTCGGGGTAGGACAGGGTCTCCACGGCGAACGTGCCGAGGGAGATCGAAGCGAACAGCAGGGCGGCCCCGACAAGGTCGATTCTGGCCCTCCCGCCCCTCTCCGCCGAAGGGGGTATGGCCCTCAGCATGAGCGGGGCGGCGATGATGCCGAGGGGGATGTTGATCAGGAAGATCCAGTGCCATGTGGCGTACTCCACGATCAGCCCGCCGAGGGCGGGGCCCACCGCGAAGCCGACGGACGAGCCGATTGTCACGATTGACAGGCCGAAGGCGAGCCTCTCCCGGGGAAGGTGCTCGGTGCAGCACATAGGGCCGGCGGCGGCCATCATCGCCGCCCCCACCGCCTGCACCGCCCTCGAAGCAACGAGCATGGGGAAGGAGGCCGACACACCGCAGGAGAGCGAGCTGATCGTGAACACCGCGAGGCCGAGCGCCATGACCCTCCGCACGCCTGTGTCGGCGGCGATTCTCGCGAAGGGGACGAGCGTCCCCGCGAGGACCATCATGTAGATTATCGAAACCCACGAGCTGGTGGCCGTGTCCGTCGACAGCTGCTTGCCGATGTCGGGGAGGGCTACGCCGACGATGCTGCCGTCCAGCCCGTCCATCAGCGTCGCGAGGAATACCACCGCGAGCATGAGGGCGGTGCTGCGGGCGCCGAGCTCGTGTTCCATCGTCAGAGGGAAACCCTCATGGTATATGCAATGGCAGGTTCGCAGCAGGGCGAGCAGCCCGGCGGCGGCCGAAGGCACGATTAGGCATCCGGTGAGGCAAACCCTGCCCACGCCCATCGCGGGAGGGGCCATCCCCGCCGCCGCCGACACTGCCAGTACGGCGAGCCCGAACGGGCCGGTGAGCAGGGGCACGAGGGCCACGACGAGTATCAGGACGGCGCCGTTCAGCCTGTCCGCGTCCACCCTCTCGGACACCCTCACCATCGCCTTCCCCGCCCATATCGTCACGGCGTAGCCTATGGCCGATGTGATCGCAATACTGAAGAGGATGAGCACGAAGGCGTCGGAGCAGAACCCGCCAAGGGAGTCGCCGAGGACCCCCTTCACCGCCATCGCCGCACCCGACCTCCCGCTTCCCGTGACGGATAGCGTGACGACGGCGAATACCGAGGTGACCGTGCCGATGCTCGCGGTGAGCGAGATGAACCTCGCCGGGTCCCTCTCCGCCCCGAACGCGGATGCCAGCGTCGCTCCCGCGGTGGCGGTGATTCCGGGGAACCACCCGGCGACGACGCCCGCGAGAACGCCCCTCAGTCCCGGTCCTGGGCCGACGGGGTCCCTCCCGTCATCCGCCTGCGGGGGGACCTTCCCCTGGGGGGCCCTGTCGAGGAGAGGAGGCAGGCCGAACAGCCCCGCGAGCAGCGGGAATAGCAGCGTGCCCTCCCCCATGATCCCGGAGCAGGGGAGCCCCATACACGTTGCGGCGTAGCCGAGCACACCGGTGAACAGCATGAGCGCGAGCGACAGCGCCCTCCGGCGCGACGCGAGGCATATGACCGCGGATACGAGGACGAGGACGGAGAGCGTGATGCCGTCCATGACCCGCAGCGCGCCGTGGAGCATCAGCCACTGCAGGGGCACGGCGAGGGCCAACGCAGCGACGGCCCCGACGGCGCTGCCGACGGCGGCGGCGCGCACCGCGGCCATCCCCCGCCCCTCGGAGAGGAGGCGGTGGCCGGGGAGCACCGACAGGGATTCGTCGGCGTCGGGGACGCCGATGAACGCCGAGGGCACGAAGTCGACGAAGGAGTGCGCCGCCGACGCCGACATGATGCAGCAGGCGATAAGAACGGGCATCTGCTCGGAGGGCACGAGGCCGGAGGCGATTTCGGCGAACAGCGGCTGCCCCGCCGTCATCAGTGCGGCCGCGGTGTTCACGTGTATGCCCGGCACGATCCCCGTGAATGAGCCTACCGCGGAACCCGCCAGGCCGGCTATGATGACGAGGAATACCATGTCCGGCCCCATGCACCGTAATGCAACCCTCCCGCGGACTTAAGGGGGGCGCACTACATGTAGCCGATCAGCTTAAGAGCGTGCAGACGACCTTCCCGTCCACGATCCCTACCTTGACGAGGGACCTCACCCTGATTCCCGTCTCCCTCTCGACGGTCTCGATGCCCTCCCCCTTGTCGACCGGGATGACCACATCGACGATCTCCGCGCCGATCTCATCCCTGAGCGCTCTGATGATGGCGACGAGCGTCCCCCCCGTGCTCGCGACGTCGTCGACGAGGGTGACCCTGTCGCCCCTCCGTATGCCGTTGATGCGCATCACCGACGAGGAGTACCCGGTGCGCTGCTCCACGGAGACCTCCCCCGGCAGGCAGTAGGCCTTCTTCCTGATGACGGTGTAGGGTATCCCGAGCTCCAGCGACAGGGGGGCAGCGAGCGGGATGCCCATGGCCTCCGGGGCGGCGATTATGTCGCAGCGGAAGTCACCGGCCGAGATCATCCAGTCGAGGAAATCCCTCAGGAGGGCGGGGTCCATCCTGGGCACCCCGTCGGTGAGGGGGTGGACGAAATACGAATAGCCTCCCCTGTCCACGACCGGGCAGTTCTCGAAGCTGGCGACGATCCTGTCGTACATCGGGGAGGTGATTGCGGTGACGCGTATTAAACGAAACTTCGCACGCGCACGTCGCAGGGGGCGGATCGATAACAGCATCGAATGCGGCGGTGTCCGGCAGGGATCGTTCTCGCGGCGCGCGGCGCCCCTCGATTCGGCACAGGACAGTAATTCCAGCACCCCATGGCCGTCTGGCTGTTTTGGCGCACCCTCCAATCAGCGTCATCGTCGGTCCCGGTTACTGACACTTTCTCGCCACACCCATCCGCGCATCTTCGGCAGTCTGACTTACGAGCCAGCGAGACATCGGATATGGCATCGTCGCGGGAAACGGTATTGGTGACGGCCTCGCCCATGTTCGCTGTCGGCGAGTGTCCACGCGATCAGACGGGCATCCGCATCATACGTATCGGATTAATCCGCCCGGTGGCAAGAGATTCAAAATCCATGCCGACAGCTAGTCGTGGGGACCGCCTCGCGTTGCGGAATGCGACGTGCCGTTCCCCGAACCCGCTTCAGCATCGTTTTTTATAAATCGACCCAATCCCCGTCCCGATAACATGGACGCAGAGCAGAGGATCGCGCTGGTCACCAGGAACGCACTGGAGCTCGTCGACGAGGAAGAGCTCAGGGAACTTCTCCGGACCAAGGAGCGGCCTCTCGCGTACATCGGGTTCGAGCCTTCCGGCCTCGTCCACATCGGCTGGGCCCTCGTCATATCGAAGATCAGGGACCTCTGCGACGCCGGCTTCAGGGTAGTCATCCTCTGGGCCGATTGGCACGCCTTCATAAACGACAAGCTGGGCGGGGACATCGAGAACATCCGTGCCTGCGCCCGCTACATGGAGGACTGCTTCGTCGCCCTCGGTGTCCCGAGGGACAGCGTGGAGTTCGTCTACGCCACCGACGTCCTCGACGGCATCGGGTACTGGGAGAAGCTCCTCAGGGTGGGGAAGGTCACCTCCCTCTCCCGCATCAGGAGGGCCATGACCATCATGGGCCGCAAGGAGGACGAGGCCGATCTCGACTCGAGCAAGGTCATCTACCCGCTCATGCAGGCCACCGACATCTTCCAAATGGGCGTCGACCTCGCCTACGCGGGAATTGATCAGAGGCGGGCTCACATGCTCGCCCGCGACGCCGCCGACAAGCTCGGGTGGAGGAAGCCCATCGCCCTGCACACCCCCCTCGTCCCCGGATTGAAGGGGGGGTCGAGGATGAACCCCGAGGGCGTCTCGCACGTGGAGATGCCTGTCGGCGTCGAGGCCCAGGCTGAGGCGATGACGGAGATGAAGATGTCCAAGTCCGATCCGACGAGCAGCATCAACATCCACGATGCGCCCGGCGACGTCGCGAGGAAGGTCAAGAAGGCCTACTGCCCGCCCGAGAGGGAGAAGGAGAACGAGAACCCCGTGCTGATGATGGCGAAGTACCTCATCGTCCCGCGCTTCGGCGGCATCGACATCGAGCGCCCCGAGAGGTACGGCGGTAATGTATCCTATGGGTCCTACGAAGCGCTCGCCGAGGCGTACTTCTCCGGGGAGCTCAGCCCGGTCGACCTCAAGGCGGGGGTCGCCGCGGGCATCAGCAGAATGATCGCCCCGGTGACGGAGTTCTTCGCCGCCCGCCCCGAGAATTATGCCAGAATGAAGGGGATCTTCGAGGGCGTCAAGAATCTCCGCCGATCCCCCGTCCGCGGGGTCCGAAGGCGAAACGCCGGCGGACGCCTCGCCGTCCTTCCGGCCGGTTCTTTATGACGCGGAAGACCTCCATCGTCTTCATCATGCACATGTTGAGCATGGCCTCGGCATCCCCGGCCCCGGCCATGCCGGCGGCCCCGCCGTGGCCCCCGCCGTCGGTGTAGGTCTCCCTCGACAGGGAGCCCATGATCTCGTCGAGCCTCACGCCGCGCCTCACGGCATCCTGCGTAGCCCTCCCGCTCACGCGGAACTCGCCCTCCCTCTGCGACCCGACGTAAGCGACGTCGGCACCGGAGAGGAGGAGGGCCCGGCAGCAGGCGGCTTCGAAGCTGCTCACCGTGGAGACGGCGACGATCATGTCGCCGATCCTTTCGAACCGGGAGCGGCCGACGCCCCTCATAGCCGCGACCTTCTCGTTCATGCTGACCGGCGCGCGGGTGAGGGCGAGGGCCTCGTCCATCGGGATCCCGTACCTCTCCATCAGGTCCGCGAACGCCCGCATCATGCGGGCGTCCGCGAACTGGAAGTGCCCGCTGTCGGTGAGCATCCCGCCCAGGAGGCAGAGCGCCGCATCGCGGCCGTAGTCCTTCCTCGCGCCGTCCGCGATCTCCATGGCGATCTCGCAGCAGGAGGTGCGCGTGTCGTCGCAGACGAACCGCTCCTCCGGCCACCTGCCGGTGGGGGCGTGATGGTCGATGATCACCGCCCCCTCGGGCACGACCAGCCCGTCCTTCTGCAGCTGCTCGGGGGAGGAGGTGTCCACCACCACCACCTTCTCGTAGGCGGCGATGTCGCAGGCCTCTTTCACGGGGACGGAGAGCTTCTCGCAGACCATCTTCGCCACGCGGTCGACGCCGTTCGGCGCGTAGATGTCGGCCGGCGGGAACGCCTTCGCTATGGCGAAGGCGGATCCTATCGCGTCCACGTCGGCGTTCCCGTGCACGAGGACGATCTTGCGTCCGCCCTCGAGCAGGGCCGCCGCCTCAGCGGTCCTCATCGCCCCTCCTCCATTTCCCGGCGAACACCGATCCGAACCTCGTCGCGCCCTCGGACTGCGAGAGGCCGGTGACGAGGATGTCGGATTTGTAGATCTTTACCGTGGCGTACATCAGCAGGGCGTCGAGGATCGTGAGGTACACGATCCCGGCGAACACCGTGGCGTAGTCGCCGAACATCAGGTTGTTTATCGCCATCATCGGGTGGGAGAACGGTATTGCGAACATGATGCCCCGCGCGATCCCGGGCAGCGCGCCCCAGCTAGTGATCATGAACACGATCATGGGGACGAACGCGAGGAAGGCGATGGGCGTCGTCATCGTCTGCGCCGTCTTGTAGTTCTTCGTGAACGCGCCGAGGATCATGCAGATTCCGAGGGCGGTGAAGATCGCGAGGAACAGCAGGATGAAGAGCAGCGCCCAGTCGCCGGCCCCCATGCTCAGCCCGAGGGAGGCGAGGTCGACGTCGCCCGATCCGTCCATTATGCCGTTGGTGTAGACCTTCATGCCGACCATGAACACCGCGCCGTAGAACAGGCCGAAGAGGGTGGCCGCGAGTAGCTTGCCCGATATCACGGTGGTCCTTCTCACCGGCATCGTGAGCAGCGTCTCGAGCGTCTTGTTCTCCTTCTCGCTGCCGATCGAGGAGATGACCATCGAACCGACCATCATGATGACGAACGTGATGATGATGGGGATGACCATGCTGTTCTTCGCTAACGCGGAGGCGATGGCCCCCGGCTCGGCGTCCTGCGCCTCGCCGTTCACGCGCGTCCTCGCGTCGCCGTTGTCGGCGTAGAACGGGGACCGGACCGCGGCAGGGGCGTCGGAGCCCATTCCGGCCTTGATGAGCAGGGCGGAGACGTACGCCGAGGCACCGGCCACGATGCTGGCGGGCACGGAGCTGTTGCCCGACCCCAGTATGCCCCCGTTCTCGAATATGTAGTAGGTCCGGAAGGGCATCCTCTCCTTGGAGATGCCACCCCTCAATCTGTCCGCGTCGGGGGCGCCCACCGCATACCTCATGCCGTTGTCCTCCATCCAATCGAATATCCCGTCCTCGTCGGAGGCATCGGTGAAGATGACATGCTTCCTCGCCTCCTCCGGGGTGACGCCACCGTGGTTCGCGATGTACCCCGCGACCATCATGTCCCTGACGGTGAACTCGATGCCGCCGGCGGCGATCCTCCCGTCGGGGTCGCCGGCGTACGCCACCCCGAAATCCTCGTCTTCCGAGTAGCCCTCGTCGGCGCCTCTGAGCGCGGTGCCGAGCGAGGCGAAGACCACGACGAGCACGAAGAGCGTGGCGACCGCGGAGGGCGTGAACAGGTCCTTGAGCTCTTTCAGGGTGATGTTAGCCAGATGGTTCATTGCGACCTCACCGCTCTGACGAAGACTTCTTCGAGGTTAGATGCGCCCGCCTCCTCCTTCAGCTCGGCGGGGGTGCCGGAGAGTACGATCTCCCCGTGGTTGATCATGGCTACGCGGCTGCAGAGGCTCTCCACTTCGTACATGTTGTGGCTGGAGATGAGCACGGTGGTGCCGCTTCTGGCGATGCTCCCCACCATCTCTCTGATCTCGTACGCGTTCATAACGTCGAGCCCGGAGGTGATCTCGTCCATTACGGCGAGCTTCGGCCTCGACATCATGGCGCGGGCGATGAGGAGTCTCCTCCTCATGCCCTTGCTGTACGTCTCGACCTTGGAGTCGATCCTTTCGTCAAGGCCGCTCATCCCTATGCCACGCTCGGCCATCGCCTCGGCTTCTCTGCCGTCGGCGAAGAACCCGGCGACGAACTTGAGGTAGGCGCGGCCGGTCATCTCCCTGTACGCGCCGGCGTCCTCGGGGAGGTAGCTGATGACGTTCCTCACCGCCGTGCTCTCCCCCATGACGTCGTGCCCGTACACCTTGATGGTGCCAGAGCCCACCTTCAGCAGCGTGCAGATCATGCGGAGCGTGGTCGTCTTGCCCGCGCCGTTGGGCCCTATCAATCCGAAGATCTCGCCCTCATCCACTTCGAAGGAGATGCCCTTGACAGCCTCCCTCCCTCCGTAGGATTTGCGGACGTCCTCCAGAACGAGTGCTTTACCCATGCCTCAAGGAAGGGGGACGACAGATAAAAAGACGGGGGCGCGGCCCCGAGGTTCATCGCTCCTCGTCTTCCTGGGGAGTCTTGGCGGCCGGGGCGCCGCCCATGGCGCGGTTGATAGCGTCCTGGAGGGTCTCGTACTTGTCGCGGAGGGACTTCTCCTGCTTCTCGAGGCCCCTCACCCTGATGCCGAGGGTTTCGAGGGACTCCTCCAGCTCGGCCTTCAGGGCATCCCTGTCATCCACCATGATGAGTAGCACGCCGACGTTCCTGTAGACGTCGCCCGAGGACTTCCCGAGCTCCTCGAGCGTCCTCTGCAACTCCCTCTCCTGCGCCTTCATCTGGCTCTTCTGTGCGGAGACGTTCTGCAGCTGCTGCTGCACCTGCTGGAACTGGGTGATCTGGTTCTGCAGCTGGGGGCTAATTCCGTTCATTTCTCAGCCTTCGTTATCCTGTTGATGTTCTCGGTGACGGCCAGGCATTCCAGGTAGGAGTTCAGCGCCGCCCTCATGGACGAGGTGTCCGCGGCCTCCACGCGGAGGACCGCGGCCCCCTCCTCCAGGACGACGGAGGACAGCGTCCGCGGGAGGTCGCGACGGGTCTCGGGGGCGAGCGCCCTCGCGGCCGTCCCCGCCCCCGGCCCGTCCGTCCTCAGGACGGCTCCCGGCATGTCAGTCCGACTTCAGGATCTTCTTGACGTTGGGGCGCTCCTTGACGAAGATCCTGGAGCCGCATTTGTCGCACTGCAGCCCGATCGAGGTCATGTTCCTGATGGGCTCGTTGCATTTGGCGCACCTGTACATCCGACCACCTGGTTCTCATTCCTCGGCGACGGGTTCCGCAAACGCGTCCGCCTTGCGCTCGGCGACGACGTCCTCCGCCCTCTTCATCCGGGGGCTGTAGGCCTCGGCGGCGAACTTGTTGCCGCAGTGCCTGCACTCCCAGATGCCGGCGGAGACGCGCTTGACCGACTTGTGGTGGCAGCTGGGGCACTCGTGGTGCGCCCTCTGCACCCTCTCTATGGATTTTACCCTGTTGCGGACGACGACGCCGTACCTGGCGCCGAACCTGCCCGAGGTCCCTGCCTTGGATGTCCTTTTCGACATTGAATATCATCCCTTGATCTGCTCCCTAATCCGCCTGCCGAGTTCGACGGCCGCGTCCAGGCAGTGCTCCAGGTCGGCGCGGGTGATCGAGCCCTTCCCGCCCTTCTGCATGGCGCGGTAGTTGCCCGCATCGTCGGTGCATACGGTGAGGCGCGCGGATGCGATAGCTTCTTCGTCGAAATTAGGGTCTACTATTAAATCGTTGCCTATCTTCCAGTGGGTCACGGAGACGGGCAGGCAGACGGTGGGGAGGGGCGCGTCTGGCACTGCGTTCCCGGCCCCGTCCTTTATGCCGTACTGCCCGTTGGGTATGACGGCGGTCTTCAGGGCGCACACGCTGGCTATGTTCGAGGCGTCGAACAGGTTGCCGTCGTGGTTGATGATGTAGATGTCGATGTAGACCATCCATATCTGCTCCCCTTCCTTGATGCAGAGCTTGCCGACCTCCACCATGCCGGACTCCCTGATCCCCCTGTCGACCACGCGGGCGAGCTCGATGGCGTCCTCGCCGGGAGGCCCGGGCTCGAAGGTCGGGTGGGCCATGGCGGTGAACTCGGCGCCGGTGGTGATGGTGCCGTCGGCGGGGGCGTCCGCGTAGGGTGTGCCCGGGACGATCTTCACGCCGGCGATGACGGTAGTGTCCCCGAGGTCGACCCTCGCGGAGCCGTCGGCGCTCTCGATGAGGCCGGTCTCCACCCTGAGCTTCCTGAACTCGTCCAGCCGGCGGCCGTCCTCCCTCCGGCCCCCGCCGATGAGCTTCGCGATGTGGTCGCGCTTGATCTGCGAGACGATGAAGTCATCACTCATCGGTATCGCCCTCCCCCTTGGTGATGGCGGAGTACCGGCGCCTGAGCGCGTCCCTCTGCAGGTCGTAGACCTCGTGGGCGGCGGCGAACGCCATGTCGAGCCCCCGCCCGAGCTCGTCGCGGGTCATGTTGCCGTCCATCTGCAGCAGGACGATCTCGTCCGTCGAGGGGACGATGGCGAGCGGTACGTCGGCCTGCCCGAAGTTGTCCTCCTCCTTGTTGAGGTCGAGGAGCACCTGCCCGTCGGCCTTGCCGCAGGCGATGGCGGGCACGACGTCCCTCATGGGGATGCCGGCGTCGGCGAGGGCGACCGAGGCCGCCGTGAGGCCGGCGCACCTCGTGCCCGCGTTCGCCTGCAGGATCTCGATGTACACGTCGATGCTAGCCCGGGGGTAGAGGTCGACCTGCACGACGCTGGAGAGGGCCTCGGAGATGAGCTTCGAGATCTCGACGCTCCTCCTGTCCGTACCCGGCCTCTTCCTGTCGCTGACGGAGTAGGCCTCCATGTTGTACTTGCACTGGATGATCGCCTTCGTGGGGTCCTGCAGATGCCTCGGGCGGCACTCTCTCGGCCCGTATACGGCGCAGAGCACCTTGTTCTTCCCTATTTCCAGGTAGCAGGACCCGTCCGCATTCTTGAGGACTCCCGCCTCTATCTTCATGGGCCTCTTCTCGTCGACCTTCCTGCCGTCTATCCTGATGCCCTGTTCGTCAACCAAAACCACGTCTGTATGTCCGCTCATTCGGAACCCTCCCCGTCGTAATCGCCGCCGTCCGAGAGCGCGGACTGCGGTATCTTCCCCGCGATGAAATCCCTGACCCTTTCGGTGAGGTTCGGAGCGCGGGCCTGCTCGTCAATCAGCCTCACCGCGTCGGCGGCCACGGCGACGTTCTCGTCGTCGCCGTCTATCCAAATCCGGCCGTTCTGCCCCACGAGGATGCGGCAGTCGGTCATCTCCTTCAGCATCTGTATCATCGACCCGCCCTTCCCGATGACGCGGGATATCCTGGAATGCGGGACGGTCACGAGTTCCCCGCCCTCGATCTTCCTGAGGCCGGAATCCTTCATCGTGACCTTGATCTTCTTGCTCTCGTCGACGAGGAGCACCTTCATGAGCACCACGTCGCCCACGGTGAGGAAGCGCGACGTGTCGCCGAACTCCACCTTCCACGGGACCTCGCTGACGTGCAGCGGCGCCGGGTAGGGGGCGCCGATATCGGCCATCCAGTTGGACGGGCCGATGTCGCTTATCACACCGATTACGGTGTCACCCGTCTCGGGCATGTAGCAGCCGCTCATGGGGATGACGCCGACCGCTCCGCCCTGGCAGGACTTGACGCCCGCCACCAGGGAGCGGATCTTGCCGCCGGCCTCGTATGCGTTGTCGCCCGCGTCGAACGCGTCGGAGTCCCCGAGCACGTCGCCGGGCACCACGATCTCGCGGGACCTTCTGGCGTTTCTTCTTTCCATTGTATCACTCTCGGAATGTCAAATCAGCTTCACCGAGGCCTCGCCTCTCGTCCTTTGCCTGAGGCGCTCGGTGAGCTCTGCGATGGTGCCGGCGGGGATCTCCATGACGCCGATCCAATGCCCGTCGGCGGTCCACTCCTCCCTCTCGACGACGCCGTACCTGGCGAGGTCGTCGTAGCAGCGGCCGTAGTCCTCGCCCCTGATGCGGATGGCGACGCGGGACCTCTCGAACCGTATGGGCATGAGCGGGCGCAGGACCCTCATCGCCTCTTCGACCTCCCTGTCGAAGGGCTTGAACGGGTCCACGCGGAATTTGCCCTCCTCGAGGGCTATCTCGATCCTCTTCGGGGGGTGGGGGAGCCTCGTCTGCGGGTCGATCGCGTTGGCGGCGATGTAGGCGACGATCCGCCGCCGCTTCGTATCGAGCAGTTCCCTGCGCTGCTCGGCCGTCATCTGCACCTCGCCCTTCTCGACGATGCGCCTCGCGATCTCGCCGATGTCATCGGTGCCGAACGCCTCGCGCACGGCGGAGTCCGCCGGGCGTTCGCCCCTGCGGGCGTCCTTGAAGACCTCCTCTACCGCGAGGTACCGCGACAGGTCGACCTGCCTTCCCTGCTTGAGCTGGTCCATGGCGGCGGGGTCGATGAGTATCTCGAACCTCTCGCCGTGGCTCTCCAGCCTAGCGACAATGGCGTCGTCGAGGTCTACCAACTCCGGTCCCTTCAGGCTTTGGCCTTGGCGGGCTTCTTGGCGTCGAGTCTGGAGATCGCCTTGGCCTTCTCGGCCTCGGAGAGCCTCTTGAACTTGGCGGCGGTCCTGACGACGCCGATCTCTACGGACTCCGGCTTGGGCCGGTCCTCGATGACCTCCGCGAGGGCGGAGAGCCCGAGGGTGAGGGCGCTCTCGTAGGACATGCCCTCCTTGAAGTCCCTCTCGAGGATCTCCATGACGGTGGACCGTCCGGTGCCGATGCAGGTCGCCTTGTACGCGACGAGGGCCCCCGAGGGGTCGGTCTCGAAGAGGTGGACGCCGAGGTCGTCCGTGCCCGCGACGAGCAGGGCGGTGCCGAACGGGCGCACGCCGCCGTACTGAGTGTAGTTCTGCTCGTAGTCGCAGACCTTCTTGGTGAGCATCTCGACGCCGATGTTTTCGCCGTAGTTGACGCGGTGGATCTGGACATCCTTCCTCGCCTCGTCGACGAGAATCCTCGCGTCCGCGACCAGCCCGGAGGTCGCGCAGCCGATGTAGTCGTCGATGTCGTAGATCTTCTCAATGGACCTGGGCTCGACGAGCCTGCTCGAGACCCTCTTGTCGACGAGGAGGAGGACCCCGTCCTTGAACTTGATGCCGATCGTGGTCGTCCCCTTCTTGACGGCCTCGCGGGCGTATTCTACCTGGAACAGCCTTCCGTCGGGGCTGAAGACGGTGATCCCCCGATCATATGCCATTTGTCCTGGTTGCATTTAGGTTGCCTCTTGTAGGCGAGGGATACCTCGTCCCTATTTAATAATTAATTTGGGGGACGTCCGCGCTTGGCCGCGACCGATGGCTTCTCGGGGGCGGTCTCCTTGAGCACCTGGTACCTGTCGCGGAGGGTGCGGATCGTGCCGGACATCGCGAGGGGCTCGGCGGAGGGGTCGGCGGCCCCCACCGCCGCCTCGCACTCCCTGACGTTGGCGGGGGAGCAGCGCACGATCGCCATTCCCCTGGCGCATTGGATGACGTTGAACGTCTTGCCGCCGGGGATGGACTCTATGAGCGCCCTGCGCGTGAGGGAGGGGGACACCTTGAACGCGATGTACCTGCGCCTGCCCCTCTCGGACTTCACCGTCATGGTGGGGTCATCCCCCGGTTTCCGTAATAATCCTTCGGGAATCCCCGGGGTTTTCCGGCATGTGGCGCGACTCCAAATTGGTTGTAGGAATCGGCAATGACCGTACTTGCGCGCCGCCGGGCCATCGGTTCGCCGATGCGGGAAGCGCCCCCATCCCGGTACGTTGGATGCCAACGAACCAATCCAATATACATGAGCCAGATTGTCTCGGGTTGAATTTACTGGGATGCTTTCGATAAATAACGGTTTTGTTTTCCGCATCGCGGGCTAAGGGGAATTAGCTTCTCCTAAAAATAATACGAGTTTGAAAACTCGTATTCATTTTATGTACAATATTTCTTGTTACATTGCCTTTTAAGGTAAATAGATTTTTCAAATCAAAAAATGAGTCTGGCTCATACCATTTTCAGTCAACCTAAAATTTGGAAGGTAAACGTTCTCTCCTGTTTTTGAGAGTTTTAATATTAATGCAAATCTTATATTAAATAATTGCTAGAGAAGGGTTTTATTAAAGGCTAAGCATGTCCGCACGTTCCCAACCTTGTATTGGCAACGGAGGAAAAGATTTGACGACAAAATCCGCATTGGTAATTGGTGGAGGCATCGCCGGCATACAGGCGGCCCTCGACCTTGCTAACAGGAACATACACGTCTACCTCGTCGAACGCCGTGCTTCGATCGGTGGCGTGATGTGCAGCCTGGACAAGACGTTCCCCACCAACGACTGTTCGGCCTGCATTCTCTCGCCCAAGATGGCGGACGTGAACGGGCACCCGAACATCACCATGATGACCTACCACGAGGTCAAGAGGGTGGACGGGGAGGCCGGAAACTTCAAAGTCACCGTTCTGAAGAAGCCGAGGTACGTCGACCCGACCGCGTGCACCGCCTGCGGCGACTGCGTCGCGAAGTGCCCTACGAAGGGCATCCCCAACGAGTACGAGTACAACCTGACCACGAGAAGGGCGATCTACATCCCCCACTCACAGGCCGTCCCCCGCGTAGCCTTGATCGACCCCGACTTCTGCAAGATGATCATCAACGGCAAGTGCGGAGTCTGCGCGAAAACCTGCCAGAAGAACGCGATTCACTACGACGAGAAGCCCGAGGACGTCGTCCTCGACATCGGCTCCATCATCGTCGCCACCGGGTTCAACGTATGGGACGCCTCCGAGGCCGCCGAGTACGGATACGGCAGGTTCGCCAACGTCGTCACCTCAATCGAGTTCGAGAGGCTCATGGGCTCCGCCGGTCCGTTCGACGGGCACACCCCGATCCCTTCCACCATATCCAAGGACAAGTTCGGCGCCGTGCAGAAGGGGACCACCGAGAAGGCCCCCAAGTCCATCGCGTGGATCCAGTGCTGCGGCTCCAGGTCCCACAAGAAGGGATGGAAGCAGTACTGCTCCTCGGTGTGCTGCATGTACGCGGCGAAGCAGGCCATGATCACCAAGGAGCACGGCGATGTGGACGAGGACATCTACTACATGGACATCAGGTCCTACGGTAAGGAGTTCGAGAACTACATCCACAGATGCGAGGACGAGTACGGCATCGGCATGCACAGGGGCGCCCGCGTCTCCAACGTCGAGGAGGACCCCGTGACCAAGCAGGTCACCGTCAACTACACCGACGCCGAGAACAACCCCCAGTCCAAGACCTACGACCTGGTCGTCCTGTCCGTCGGCCTGGTCTCCCCCGATGGGGCCCAGGAAACCGCCGACGTGATCGGCATAGACCTGAACGAGTACGGCTTCGCCAGGACCACCGTGTACCAGCCCCTCGAGACCACCAGGAAGGGCGTATTCGTCACCGGTGCGTTCGCCGCCCCGAAGGACATCCCGACCTCCGTCGCCGAGGCCTCCGGGGCCGCCGCCAAGGCCGGCGCCTATGTCGTCAACGACAAGGATTTCGTGCCCTGCAAGCCCAAGGAGTACCCGCCCGAGAAGGACGTCGAGGGCAAGGAGCCCCGCATCGGCGTCTGGGTGTGCCACTGCGGCATAAACATCGGGTCCGTGGTCGACGTGCCCGGCGTCGTCGAGTACGTGAAGACCCTCCCGCACGTCGTCCTCGCCGAGGAGACGAAGTACGCCTGCGCCCAGGACACCCTGAACGCGATTTCCGAGGCCATCAAGACCCACGACCTCAACAGGGTCGTCGTCGCCTCCTGCACCCCCAGGACCCACGAGCCCCTCTTCAGGGAGGCTTGCAGGAACGGCGGGCTCAACATGTACCTCTACAACATGGCGAACATCAGGGACCAGTGCTCGTGGATCCACATGCACTCCCCCGAGGCCGCCACGAAGAAGTCCAAGGACCTCGTCAGGATGGCCATCTCCAAGGCCTGCCTGCTGGAGCCCCTACAGGGCACCAACATCCCGATCACCCAGGCCGCTGCCGTCGTCGGCGGCGGGATCACCGGGATGACCGCCGCGCTCGACATCGCCGCGCAGGGCATCCCGGTCCACCTCTTCGAGAGGGACAAGGAGCTCGGGGGCTTCGCGAGGAACTTCAACTTCAAGGAGGACGGCGTCGCCGTCAGCGACTTCCTCGCCGCGACCATCAGGAAGGTCGAGGCGTGCAAGAGGATCACCGTCTACAAGGGCGCGAAGATCAAGGCGATCCCCGGGTTCGTCGGCAACTTCACCGTGCAGCTCGAGGACGGGAAGGAGATCCCCGTCGGGGCCATCCTCTTCGCCGTCGGGGCCGCCCGCTACCAGCCCACCGAGTACGGCTACGGCCGGGACGGGAAGGTCAAGACACAGATCGATGTCGAGTGCGAGCTCGAGGCCGGCAGGTTCAAGGGCGAGAACGTCGTGTTCATCCAGTGCGTCGGGTCCAGGAACGACAAGGTGGCCTACTGCTCCCGCGTCTGTTGCGCCTCCGCCCTCCGCAACGCGATCAAGATCAAGATGCAGAACCCCACGGCGAACGTCTCGATCATCCACAAGGACATCAGGACCTACGGCTTCCGCGAGGACCTGTACTACAGGGCCTCGCAGATGGGCGTCAGGTTCCTCAAGCGCCCCGAGGACAGCGCGCTGCCCGAGTACGACGGCAAGTCCGTGAAGGCCTACGACACCACCCTCGGCGCCGAGGTCTCCATCCCCGTCGACACCCTAGTCCTCAGCACCGGGATCGCCCCGGAGCGCGAGGAGAAGGAGAGGCTCGCCATCATGGTGAAGGTCCCGCTGAGCAAGGACGGCTTCTACTTCGAGGCCCACCAGAAGCTCAGGCCGCTCGACTTCGCCACCGAGGGCGTGTTCGTCGCCGGCACCGCGCACTGGCCCAAGTTCATGGACGAGTGCATCGCCCAGGGGTCCGGAGCCGCCGCAAGGATGCTCACCTACATCAGCAAGGACTCCTTCGTCTCCGAGGGGATCATCGCGTCCGTCGCCAACCCGTCCGTCTGCGAGGGCTGCGCGACCTGCGTCGCCTGCTGCGAGTACAATGCGATCACCATCGTCCAGAACGAGGAGGGCAGGCCCGTCGCCAGCGTCAACCCCGGTCTGTGCAAGGGATGCGGCTGCTGCGTCGCGGCCTGCCCGTCCGGCGCGATGGAACAGAGAGGATTCAGGAACAAGCAGATCATCGCCGAGATCGACGCTCTGCTCGACGAAGCCTCTGTAAAGGAGTGATAAGAATGGCCGAAGATTTCGAACCCCTCATCATAACCTTCTGCTGCAACTGGTGCTCCTACGCGGGCGCCGACACGGCGGGGGTGGCTAGGATGCAGATGCCCACCAACTTCCGCATCATCAGGACCATGTGCAGCGCGAGGATCGACCCCGAGTTCGTCCTCAGGGCGTTCTCCAAGGGCGTCGACGGCGTCATCGTCGTCGGATGCCACCCTGCGGACTGCCACTACATCGGCGGGAACTACCGGTGCAGGAGGAGGATCGCCCTCCTCAGGACCGTCCTCGAGCAGTACGGATTCGACCCCAAGAGGCTCGGCCTCGCCTGGGTGTCGGCCTCCGAGGGGGAGAAGTTCCAGCACACGATGACCGACTTCGTCGAGCAGATCAGGGCCCTCGGCCCCTCGCCGATCAAGTCCAAGAAGAACGAGGAGATGACCGCCAACGAGGGCATCGCCCATCAGGAGGCCTGAGCATGGGTTTCTTCGATTTCTTCAAGAAGAAGGAGGGCCCCGGGAAGCCGAAGAAGGAGAAGGAGGCCGCCGCGGCCAAGAAGGGCGCGGCCGCGCCCAAGCCGGCCGGGGACTTCTCCCCCGAGGTGTACCCCTTCGCCGACCTCGGCGAGCTCCTGCCGCCCGAGCCGAAGGGCGGCAAGATCAACC
This sequence comes from Methanomassiliicoccaceae archaeon COG_1, assembly GCA_028561875.1. Lineage (GTDB taxonomy): Archaea > Thermoplasmatota > Thermoplasmata > Methanomassiliicoccales > Methanomethylophilaceae > Methanomethylophilus. The sequence continues at coordinate 631,884 of JAQQTI010000001.1, read as the reverse complement.
TCGCCATCTACTGGGCCGCCGGATGCGGGGGCTGCGACGTCTCCATCCTCGACACCAACGAGAGGGTCCTGACCATCGCCCAGTTCGCCAACATCGTCATGTGGCCCATCGCGGTCGACGGCAAGGAGAAGGACATCGAGGCCCTCCCCGACGGGACCGGCATCACCGTGTCCATCATCAACGGCGCCATCAGGAACACCGAGAACGAGCACATGGTGAAGCTGCTCAGGCGGAAGTCCGCCATCGTGGTCTCCTACGGGACCTGCGCCTGCTTCGGCGGGTCCCCCGCTCTGGCGAACCTCGTGCCCGGGGGTAAGGACGAGATACTGGACTACGTGTACACCAAGACCCCCACCTCGAAGAGCTTCCAGGCGGAATACCACAAGGGCAAGCCGCAGGTGCCGGTCACCTCCTACCGGGCCCCCGAGGGCGTCCTCACCCTGCCGGTCCTGTACGACACCGTGAAGACCCTCGACCAGGTCATCGACGTGGACTACTACATCCCCGGGTGCCCCCCGCTGCAGGAGTCCATCTCCCACCTGCTTAAGGCCGTCGTCGACTTCGTGTACAACGGGGTCGCCCTCCCGCCGAAGGGCACCGAGATAGGGGTCACCGCCAAGTGTCTCTGCGACGAGTGCCCGAGGGTCAAGGAGTACAAGCCCCTCACCAAGATCTACGAGCCCTATCAGGTCGACGTCGACCCCGGGAAGTGCCTGATGGACCAGGGCATCCTCTGCATGGGCCCGGCCACCGTCGGCGGCTGCAACGCCCGCTGCACCATCGTCGGCCAGCCCTGCCGCGGATGCTACGGGCCGACCCAGTTCGTGCAGGAGCACGGCGCCAGCGCCCTCAGCGCGGTCGCCTCCCTGTTCCCCGTCCTGGATGACGACCCGACCATGGACGAGTCGAAGATCGCCGAAATCATGATGCAGGTCAAGGACCCGCTCGGCTACTTCTACGCGTTCACGCTCGGGAAGGCTCAGATTACCAGGTCCGTGTCCGAGGGGAGGGCCTGATTGAAGGAGTGATCAAAATGGCAGGACCTATCATTTGGGACGAGAAGAAGAAGACAAGCGAGAAGAGGATCACCGTCGACCCCATCACGCGCCTCGAGGGCCACGGCAAGATCGAGATATTCCTTGACGACAGCGGGGACGTCCAGGCCGCGTACTGGCAGGTCCCCGAGGTGAGGGGATTCGAAAGATTCTGCATCGGCAGAAGGGTCACCGAGCTGAACCAGATCACCGCGAGGCTCTGCGGCGTCTGCCCCGGCGCGCACCACCTCGCGTCCACCAAGGCGATCGACGGGTGCTACGGCGCCAAGCCCACCGAGGCCGCGTACCACATCAGGGACACGTTCTACCAGGCCCACTTCATCCACTCGCACATCGCGCACTTCTACGCGCTCGCCGCGGGCGACTTCGTGTGCGGCCCGGCGGCACCCGCCGCCCAGAGGAACGTCCTCGGGGTGGTGGCCGCCGTCGGCCTCGAGACCGGCACCGCCGTCCTCCAGGCCCGCGCCCACGCGCAGAGGATCCAGGCGATCATCGGCGGCAAGGCGACCCACCCCGTGATGGGCGTCCCCGGCGGCGTGACCCACGCCATCAGCAAGGACGAGGCGAAGGAGATCCAGGGGTACACCGACGGGCTCGTCGGATTCGCCCAGACCTCCCTCAAGATCTTCCACGACGTGGTCCTCGGGAACAAGGAGTACGTGGACATCATCACCAACAAGGACCTGTACTACCACGAGACCTACATGATGGGGCTCGTGAACGACAGGGACCAGGCCGACTTCCACGACGGGAAGGTCAGGGTCGTCGACCAGAAGGGCAAGGAGGCCGACAAGTACGACCCCTTCGACTACCTCGACCACATCGCCGAGGCGTCCGAGCCCTGGTCGTACGAGAAGTTCCCCTACCTGAAGAAACCCGGCTACAAGGGCCTTGTCGACGGGCCCGAGAGCGGGATATACCGCGCCACCCCCCTCAGCAGGATGAACGTGTCCAAGGACCTTCCGACCCCCCTCGCCGACGAGGCCCTGAGGGAGTTCAGGGAGGTCCTCGGCGTGAAGGACACCGGCGTCCCGGTGCAGTTCTCCCTCGCCACCCACTGGGCGAGGCTGATTGAGATACTCTACTGCGCCGAGAAGCTCAAGGAGGACGCCTTCAGCGACAGGCTGACCGACCCGAACATCAAGCAGTACGACCTCATCCCCGGGGGACGCGGCGTCGGATGCGTCGAGGCCCCCCGCGGGACCCTGACCCACGACTACACCTGCGACGAGAACGGGATCGTCACCTCCTGCAACCTGGTCGTCGGGACCACGAACAACAACGGGCCGATGTGCATGGACGTCGCGAAGGTCGCCAAGGGCCTGATCCACAACTTCGAGGTCTCCCCCGGGCTCCTCAACATGGTGGAGATGGCCTTCAGGGCCTACGACCCCTGCAACTCCTGCGCCACCCACAGCCTCCCCGGCCAGATGCCCCTGACTGCGGAGATCAGGAACGCGGACGGCTCCCTGTACGACACCGTCACCCGGGGCTGATGCCGAAACGGGGGCGCAAGCCCCCTTTTCAAACCCCTTACCTCTTCTGGGGGCCCCGGAGGGACGCGCGGCGCGGCGCGTCCTCGCGGTCGTTCCACCCCTCGTACCTGCGGTCCCTCACCATCAGGTCCCCCCTCCTCCCGAGGTCGACCCCGTCGAGCAGGTAGATGTGCGCCCCGTTTACGTCCACGATGCCGGAGTTGAGGACGGGCCCGAGGAAATCGGAGCCCTCGACGTTCATCGGGGACCCGCCGAGCAGGCGGTTGAACGCCGGCACCACGATGAACTCCTCGGGCAGCCTGGCGTATCTGGAATCCTCGGAATCCGCGAACCTCCCGCGCATCCAGCAGGGCTCGGAGGCGCGCGCCCCGACGCCGTCCCTGAACAGCACGGTGGGGTGCTCGTGGCCGAGCACGAGCGTCCTCTGCGACATCACCTCCCCCGAGGGCCACGTATGCCCGTGCGCGAGGCCGACGCCGTCGATCACCGCCCCCGACGCTGGGTGCACCCTCACCCTCCCGGGGACGAACTCCTCTATGGAGGTGTCGTGGTTCCCGCGCACGATGCAGACCTCGGAGAACGCGTCGAGCAGACGGTCGCAGAACACCGGTATCTCGCGGTACTCCTGCTTGGTCGAGCCGGGCACGGAGTCCTTCACGTCGCCGAGCATGATTATGCGGTCGACGTCCGACCCAGCCGCGCTGCGGACGGCGTCGAACATGTCGTCGGTGCGCGAGGCCAGGTGCACGCCCCTCGCGCCCATGTGCGCCTCGATGCCGATGTGCAGGTCGCCGATGACGAGCGAATCGCCCATCCTCAGCGCGGGGAAACCCGGCACGGGCTGGAGATCCATCGGCGCCTCTCGCTGAGTCCCTTCCTAAGGACCTTGGGGATCCTCTCCACGACGTCGGTGGCGGTCATCCCGTAGGACCTCTTGCCGAAGGCGTACTCCCCGGCCTTGCCGGAGATGTAGGCCCCGAGGCAGGCGGCGTCGAACGGCGGCACGCCCTTCGCCATCAGCCCCGCGACGATGCCCGCGAGCACGTCGCCCGTGCCCGCGCCGGTCATGCCGGCGCAGCCCGTGCGGTTGCGCCTCGTCCTCTTCCCGTCCGAGATGACGTCCTCCCTCCCTTTGAGGAGCACCGTGCATCCCGTCCTCCTCGCGAGCGACTCCGCGTCCCTCCCTCCGAGCCCCGCGAACTCGCCGCGGTGCGGGGTGAGGACCAGCCCGCCCCTCTTCGCGGCGAACGAATCCCCGAGCGCGAAAAGGCCGTCGGCGTCGACGACGGTGGGCCTGTCCAATCCGTCGCAGAGCGCCCTTACGAGTCTCTGCGTGCCCTCGCCCCTGCCGATGCCTGGACCGACGAGAACCGCGTCGCACCCCTCCGCGTATCCGAGGACCTCGTCGAGATGGGCGTCCGTTGCGGCCTCCCCCTTCAGCCTCTTCATCACGAACACGGGGCTGAAAGAGGCCGTCTCGCCGTATCCGGACTCGGGGGTGGCGATCGTCACCGTATCCACCCCGCACCGCAGCGCGGCGAGTCCGGACAGGGCGGGGGCGCCGCAGTACGGCCCGCCGCCGACGATCAGCAGCCGGCCGTTGTCGCCCTTGTGCGAGTCGTCGGAGGGCACGGGGTAGCGGAGCATGTCCCCGGGGCCGGTGAACCTCCACGCGTCCTCCGGCATGCCGATGTCCGCGACCACGATCTCGCCGCAGCTCACCTCGTCCATCCCCTCCTTGACGTCGTGCATCGTGACGGTGATCTTCGGCCTCACCGACTTCTCCCCGCCGAACCCGGTGGGGACGTCGACGGAGACCACGTCGCCGCCGAACCCGTTCGCGAAGTCCACGAACTCCGAGTACGGCGGCCGCAGCTTCCCGCTGGCGCCGGTGCCCAGCCCGCAGTCCACGAGGACGTCGAAATCCCCCTCGTACGGCATGCCGGACCGCCCGCACCTGAGCTTGTAGAAGTACGTCAGCGCGGCCTCGGAACGGATCTTCGCCGCGGGGTCGATGAGGCACACCGCGACGTCCGCGTCCTCCATCATCGAGGCGGCGGCGAACCCGTCGCCGCCGTTGTCGCCGTGGCCGCAGAAGAAGACGATCCTCCTGCCCGGGTACCTCTCCGAGAGGAGGTCCGCGACGGCCCTCCCGGCGTTGCCCATTAGCCGCGCCGCGCCCACCCCGAGGGCCTCGGAGTTAGCGTCCATGGCCTTCGTGTCGAGGGGCGTCATCATGGTATCACTGGTTCTGCACCAGCACCTTCCCTATCGCGGGGAGGATCTCCGTCTTCTTCATCTTCCCCTTCTCGACGCGGACGCAGCCGCGCTTGGTGTGCCAGTCCTTGGGATAGGACTTGTCCTCGCAGATCTCGAACTCAAGGTCGAGCAGGACCGCCCCCTTGGAGATCATGTCGAGCGAGGGGTCCTCCACGCAGAGAGGCCTCGGGAGCCTCCGGCCCCGGGAGCGGGAGAGCCTGGAATCGAAGTACTCGGGCCACAGCACGATGGCCGTGTCTTCGTCGTACGCCATGGGTATCGCTCCCCCATGGGCGGGGCGGTATTAATAATTTGGAACGGGAAGGACGGGGCGGGCAATGGCCGTGTCCGGCGGGCGCTCAGATGAGGACGGCGTTTACGGCGCCGTCCTGGCCGGGCCTGCTGGTGACGACCGCGTCGCCGGCCTCGGTGTTGATCTTGGCGCCCTTGTTGAGGATGTTGCGCTGGACGTAGTTGGGGTCCGCGGGGTTCTCGTAGACGTTGAGGATCCTGACCCTCCTCACGGAGTTGTCCTTCCTGTCCACGACGTTGGCGTACTCGGCGATGAGGACCCCCACCTTCTTGCCGCCGCCGGCGGTGCGGTATTCCTTGTGGCTCTCGGCCCCGAGGCGGGTGCTCTGTTTCTCCCTGCTGATCTCGAACCTTCTCTTGCTGCGGGCGAGGATGAACCTGCCGCCCGTGGGCTTCCTTCTAGATTTACCCTGCCATACGGCCATGTTATCGACAGTCCAATCAGGGTATCGTATTTATAGGTTCCTGGCGCTCTCAGGGGCATTCGGAGGGGGCGACGAGTCTGGCGCTGGCCTTCCCGCCCTCCACCTCCAGCACGGCGCAGTAGCCGTCCATGGCCGGGCCGGGGTTCATGTACAGCGTGCCGTCCTTGACGACTATGCCGATATCCTCGTGGATGTGCCCCGAGAGCACCGCCACGGGGCGAAACTCCCGCACGATCCGTGCTATGCTGGGACTTCCTACCGAAGCCCCGGACGGGATGTGGTCGAGGGTGCCGTGGGCGGGGGCGTGGACCATGAGGAGCATGCCGGGTGCAGACACCGCCCTGAGCTTGCTGTATATAGTGTCCTCGTCCAGCTCGAAGGGGGTCCCGAAGATGGTGACGTTCGACCCCCCTAGGCCGGCGACGCGGATGCCGCCGACCTCGGCGGCCCTCCCGTGCATGTCGACCGCCACGCCGTCCAGGGAGGACGGCAGGTCCAGAGGGTCGCAGTTGCCGGGGATTACGTACACCGGGCGCTCGAACTGCGAAAGAATCACCCGGGCGTCCTCCGCGGTGCCCATGTCGGTGACGTCGCCGAGGAACAGGACCGCCTCGGCGCCCTCAGATTCGGCGATGCGGTTCAGACGGGGGATGCGGGAGGCCTTCTGATGCAGGTCGGTGACCACGAGGAACTTCATGGCCAAGGGACGGCTTTCGAGGTATTTGGTTGTCCGCATCGGGCGTCCGCGGGAGACGGTCCGCCACGCATCTTACCGGCGGACGCTCCCGATAGGTATTTTATACGCTCTCGGCCATCCGTCTACACCAACCAGAGTCAGTTGGCGATTCCATGGTGATGGGGTTCAACGATCCACCCGACGAATTCGGCGCGACGGGGGCCGAGAAACAGGCTTACGGCGAACTCGGCCACCGTTCCCCGGAGACCGATCCCGTGAGGCAGAGGCAGGCCTACTCCGAGAGGGGGGCCCCTTCCCCTCGCCCCTCCGGCAGGGGGGGCTCCCCCCGCTCGACGGCCGTGTTGCTCGCCCATGCGATCCCCCCGGCGGCGGTGGCGGTCGTCGCCGTCGCCCTACTCATGCCGATTGCCCTCTCGGCGGAGACCGACGCCGAGATCAGGAACGTCTCCTCGACGGAGACGACCGTCGAATGCGACGTGTACGTCTCCGGCTCCTACTCCGACAGGGCCCTGCGGCTCGTGCTTCTCAATGCGCAGACGGGCTCGGAGCGCTCGGTAGGGGTGGGCGCCGGGGAGAGGCACGTCCTGTTCTCCGGTCTCGACTCCGGCGCGACGTTCAAGCTGTCGATACGCTTGGGGCTGTCGCATCTGACCGACAAGACCGTACGCACCGTGTCCGGCGAGGAGGAGCCCGCCCCCGGGCAGCTGACCGGTAAGGTCTCCGGCCTGCGCCTGATAGACGATGGCTCCTCTTACTGTATCGAGTACTCCGTCATCCTCTCCGAGGCGGCGGGCGTGGACGTGACGGTAGTCGACCAGGCCGGTGCGCTCATCGCGTCGAAGCATCAGACCACGGCTTCTGCAGACTACCGCAATTCTCTCGGGGGCGCCACCGGGGCGACCGTAACCGTCGCGTCGGACGGCAGAGTGCTCGACACGGCGCACGTCTCCGTCGCCGTGCCGTCCGCCTCCGTGAGGATCTCCGGCCTGCGCACCGACGGATTCGACTACACAGTCGCGATGGACCGCGGCGGCCTCTCTTATGCGATCAGGGCGTACGGGCCGAACGGGGAGGTCCACTCCGCCGAGGGGTCCGGCATCGAGTTCAGCGGTCACGTCGGCGGTCTGTCGCCCGGTACGTCCTACACCGTCGAGGTGGTCTACGAAGGGCGGACCGTGGGGTCGGCGTCCGCGACGACGCCCGCGCCCCTCGGCGCGTCGATCGCCGTCACCGAGGTCGGGGGGACGTCCCTGACGTACAGCGTGTCCCTCGACCGCAGGTCGGACTTCACCCTCGAGCTGCGTGGCGCGGGCGGGGCCGTGATCAGGTCGGACGCCTATCGGGACGTCGACTACGCATCCGTCTCCGCGGGCGGCCTGGCCGGATTCACGGAGTACGTAATCGCCGTGGTGTCCGGGGGTGCGGACATAGCCTCCCGCACGGTGACCACGCTGGGTCACCCGGAGGCGTCGATATCCGTCACCTCGGCCGGTGAGACCGAACTGTCTTACGAGGTGGTCCTCAACGCCCCCGCCGATTTCGTGGTGGAGGTCCGCGACGCATCGGGCGCGGTCGTCCATTCCGACCAGGTGCTGAGCTCCTCCCACGCCTCGCTCTCCGCGACCGGCCTCGAGGGAGGGGCGGTGTACACGATCACCGTCGTGATCGACGGGGCCCCGGTAGGCTCCGTTTCCGCCTCCACCTTGCCGCGGCTCACCGGCTCCGTCGCCGTCGTTTACGCGGAGAACGGCAGGGCCGTCTACACCGTCTCCCTCTCGAGCGTCGCATCCGTCGACGTCTCGCTGACGTGCGGGTCCGAGGAGGTCGACGTGCAGAGTGGCAGCGGTTCGTCGCTGTCCTTCGAGTCCTTCGTCAAGGACTCGCAGCAGGAAACGTACGTCATCACCGTCGTCCACGAGGGCCGCCTCCTGACCGCGGGGGCGTTCCGCTTCGTGCGCAACGAGGTGCACATGTCGCCGGTCGACGTTAACGGCACGTCCTTCCGCCTCGAGTCAGAGCAGGTCGGCGGTTCGGATCGGGAGTACTACATCAGGGTGACCGACCCGTCGGGCGCCGAGGTCAAGCGTTTCGTGGGCATCACCGGCTCGTACAGCGCATCCGTCACGGGCCTCTCGCCGTCCACAGGCTACGAAGTCGAGGCGTATTCCGTGTACGGTCACGCCGAGCGGGTGGGTTACAAGTTCGTCACCACCGCCGCCGTAGACCTGAGCGTCGACAGACTAACGGCCTCGGAGCTGCAGTACACGCTCGACGTAGGGCCTCTGGAATGCCGCGTGAAAGCCTTCATCGACCACCTCTCGGGCCAACAACCCATATACAACTATCCGAGTACAGGTGGCCACGCGACAGGCAGATTCTCCGACACCATACTCATGAAAATCTTCAGCGCTGCTAAGTTGAATTTCGTCGTGTACGACGGGGCCGGCGCGGACATATGCAACAGGACCTTCAGCATCCCCGCGCCGCTCTACCTCGAGGCGGGCGAGTCCACCGACACCTCGATTTCGTTCACGGTGCACAATGACTACGGCAGCCTCTTCAATGTGAGCGTCAGAAAGAGCAGCGGAGAGGTGGCCTTTGCGGCGGATGGCCTCGGCCCAGAGGATCACTACACGGTCAGCGGCCTGGAGCCGGCTACCAGGTACATCGTCAATGTCTCCCTCTCCGACCAAAACGTGTCGGCCGAGTTCACCACCGCCGTCCCGACCTCCATATCCGTGGACTACTTGCGTTTCGAGGACGGTTACGGGGGAGCGGGCATAGGCGGGAGCATCACCCTCGCCGGGTTCAACCCCGAATACGAAGCGGCCGACGCCGCCGCCTCCCTGTTCCTGGAGGTCACCGACGCCGCCGGGAAAGTCCACAGGAGGGAGATGCGGATCGAGGAGGGAACCCACGCGTTCCCCACGCATCATCTCGCCCCCGGCGACTCCGCGCGGCTCCTGTGGAGCTACGGCGGGGCACAGGAGTACCTGAAGTACAACGGCTCCTCGGTGTTCCATCCCGCGTACGCCGCCGCCGCCAAGGTCCTCGGGCAGTACAGGATAGTCTACGCGGATCTGCCGGGCGGCGTGCAGGGATGGAGGGTCGCCTCGCTGGACGGCTCGGAGGTCTACGTCCAGGGCGTCGGTTCGGACGGGCTCCTCGGCACGGCCGTGGGCGCGGAACGGTTCGCCGTCTACGTGACGTACGTCCAGCCCGACGGCTCGTACGCCGAGAAGCGCGTCTACACGATACAACGATGAGGGAAGGGTAGAGCAGATGTTAAATTTGAGTATTGAAAACATAAGGAATCCCAAGATTAGAGTATGGATGTACAGGGGAGCCATCCTCGCCGCGCTGATCGTGCTGATCGCGGCAGGGCAGCTCGACTACTGGTCCGACAACTTCGGCCCGGACAACATCAGGGTCGAGAGCGACTTCGACCTGATCAACTACCTGCAGTACCACGTGCCGAGCATCTTCCAGTCGATCTACATAGTGTTCGTCGCGTACCTGCTCTACCTGGTCTTCGCGGTGGTCCCCAAGAAGGCGGTGACGAAGGAGAACGCGTTCGCCACCGCGCTCAAACTCTTCGGCAGCTTCGTGAAGTACGTCATATTCGTGGTCGCCGTGCTCCTCATCCTCAGGGCGTGGGGCGTCGACACCACCACCCTGCTGGTCTCCGCGGGGATAATGGGGCTGATAATCGGCCTCGGCGCGCAGAGCCTCATAGCCGACATCATCGCCGGCCTGTTCATCGTCTTCGACGGCGAGTTCAAGGTCGGCGACATCATCGTCATCGACGGGTGGAGGGGCGAGGTAAAGGACATCGGCATGAGGACCACCAAGATCGAGGACACCGGCGGGAACATCAAAATCATCAACAACAGCTCGATCTCCGCCGTGGTCAACCAGACCGCGGAGCTGTCTCTCGCCGTGACGATCGTCTCCATCGCCTTCGAGGAGCCCCTGCAGAAGGTCGAGCTGATCTTCGGGCAGAACCTCCGGCGCGTCCACGACAAGATCCCGGAGATCGTCGAGGGCCCGTTCTACCGCGGCGTGAACAAGCTCAACGACAACAACGTGGACCTGCTCTTCGTGGCCAAGGTCAAGGAGAGCGACATCTATGCCGTGCAGAGGGCGATGAAAAGGGAGTTCTTCCTCATCATGGTGGAGAACGGCATAACGCTGTCCTATAACAGGATCATCCCCGGCACCCCCGCCCCGATCGTCACGCCGCAGCCCACCGAGCAGGAGAAGTCCCGGGCGGACAGGTTCGCGGCCCGCCAGAGGAAGCTGGCGAAGGACGCCGACGGGAACTTCGACACCGAGAGGTGAGGGGAGAGGGCCGCCGCTCACCGGGTCGGGCGACGGCCGCCCGGCCCCCCCGAGCACCGCGGAATGGGCGAGGGGGTCGTCCGTTCGATGCCGATCACGCCGGATCCGCTCGCGCGGGGCCCCGGGCAGAGGGGAATGACGCCCGTCACCGCTCAATCGTAGCCGTCCAGGTCGATGGGTTCCGCGGGGTGGGCGAACCTGGAGTACACCGGCTCCTCGAGGGTGGGGAGCCCCACCCTGTTGATGTTGAAGAAGTAGAATCTCTCCGGCGCGGAGAGTTTCCCGCCGACCCCGAGGGCTACGAACACGCGGGAGTGGCTGTGCTTAGGCAGGTCCCGGTACCTCTGGAGCTGGATGTCGCCGCACCAGGTGACGGAGCGGTCGCCGTTCGGACTCCCGACGTACCTGCACACCACCCAGAACAGCTTCCCGGTGCGCATGTCCTTGAACATGAAATCCGGCAGGGAGAGGTCGTCCATCCTCTCGGGGTCGCCCTTCACCGAGTGCATGAGGGTGTACCGCGAGGCCGGGAGGAGGGAGAGGACGAAGTTCTCGAAGTCGTCGTTGTTCGGGGGGATCCTGGGCCGCCTGCGCGTCCCCTCCCCTCCGGCCCCCTTCTCGGCCCTGCCGCGGCCGAGACGGGCCCTGATCCTTCCGATGAATCCCATGTGGCGAGGGACCGCCGTACCCCGATATTATTCTTACCGGCGCGTGGCGGGAAAGCCGAACCGGAGGTAAAATGGCGTGAAGGGGGGGATTCGAACCCCCGGGCTCTTAGAGCACCAGATTAGCAGTCTGGCGCCTTACCAGGCTGGGCCACCTCCACCCAATGAGGCGCCATATCGTTTAGTCCTATTAAAACGCTGGGGGTTTCATTCCTCCCCTTCGAGTTTCTTTATCCCCTTGTTCGCATCCTCGCATCCGAGGTTCGCGGCCATCCTGTACATGGTCTTTGCAAGTTTTGGGTCCACATCTCTTCCCATGCCGTCCTTGTACGCTTTTGCGGCGAAGCAATAGTTTTTCGGTTGGAAGCACGGGATCACGTCATAGCAGTTCATGTTTGTCCTAGTTCCGCGGTGAATATTAAATCCTTCTGACATTGGATTGATGTTGCCTCTTGCTTATAAAGGGCAGGCGACATGGCGCAGAGGCCATCGGGACCCGGTGCCGGGCGCCAAAAAAAGCATTAAATATCGCCTATGAATCGGGGAGCTCACACGATGCAACCGCGGCGTCCTTTCTGGGGCGCTGTGACACTGTACCGGCCGTCCCGGACAGAGGGTCTGTCCCCGACGAAAAAGAATATATATTCCCCTCTGATAGGGGGGGAGCACGCAGGACACGCCCCCTACGGCGCGTCCTCGGAAACATGGAGAGCCAAGATCTCCGGCCAGTGCGGTCGTGCCCTCTTGAGTTCTGACGTTCGATGCTACGAATGTCTCGTGAAGGGGACATTCTCAGAGTGTGCCGTCACGGGACATCGGTGAAACGTGGTAAACTGCCAGTTTCATAGTTTCATATCTTCATGACGTTAGGTCAATAAGATTTGACTCCGGTCGATCCTGCCGGCGGCCACCGCTATAGGAATTCGATTAAGACATGCGAGTCGAGAGCCGTCAAAAGCTCGGCGGACTGCTCAGTAACACGTGGACAACGTGCCCTAAAGTGGGGGATAATCTCGGGAAACTGAGGATAATACCCCATAGCCCATGGGGTCTGGAATGACCCATGGACGAAAGTTCCGGCGCTTTAGGATCGGTCTGCGGCCTATCAGGTAGTAGTGGGTGTAAAGTACCCCCTAGCCTATTACGGGTATGGGCCTTGAGAGAGGGAGCCCAGAGTTGGATTCTGAGACACGAATCCAGGCCCTACGGGGCGCAGCAGTCGCGAAAACTTCACAATGGGCGAAAGCCCGATGAGGGAATTCCTAGTGCTAGCACATTCGTGTTAGCTTTTCTCCAGCGTAGATAACTGGAGGAATAAGGGCTGGGTAAGACGGGTGCCAGCCGCCGCGGTAATACCCGCAGCCCGAGTGGTGGTCGATTTTATTGAGTCTAAAACGTTCGTAGCCGGTCTAGTAAATCCTTGGGTAAATCGGGGGGCTTAACCTTCCGAATTCCGAGGAGACTGCTAGGCTTGGGATTGGGAGAGGTAAGAGGTACTTCAGGGGTAGGGGTAAAATCCTGTAATCCTTGGAGGACCACCGGTGGCGAAGGCGTCTTACTAGAACGAATCCGACGGTGAGGGACGAAGCCCTAGGTCGCAAACGGGATTAGATACCCCGGTAGTCTAGGGTGTAAACGCTGCCGACTTGGTGTTGGGGGCCCTTCGGGGGCATTCAGTGCCGGAGAGAAGTTGTTAAGTCGGCTACTTGGGGAGTACGTCCGCAAGGATGAAACTTAAAGGAATTGGCGGGGGAGCACCGCAACGGGAGGAGCGTGCGGTTTAATTGGATTCAACACCGGAAAACTCACCAGGGGAGACCATCACATGAAAGCCAGGCTGATGACTTTGCTTGATTCTTGGAGAAGTGGTGCATGGCCATCGTCAGTTCGTACTGTAAAGCGTTCTCTTAAGTGAGATAACGAACAAGACCCACACTTATAATTGCTACTCAGGTCCCCGGATCTGAGGCACATTATCGGGACCGCTGGCGCTAAGCCAGAGGAAGGAGTGGTCAACGGTAGGTCAGTATGCCCTGAATCTCCTGGGCTACACGCGCGCTACAAAGGGCGGGACAATGGGTTCCGACACCGAAAGGTGCAGGCAATCCCGAAACCCGTCCGTAGTTCGGACTGAGGGTTGTAACTCACCCTCACGAAGCTGGATTCCGTAGTAATCGCGAATCAAAAACTCGCGGTGAATATGCCCCTGCTCCTTGCACACACCGCCCGTCAAACCACCCGAGTCGGGTTTCAGTGAGGGTACCTTTGTTTGGGGTATTCGAACTGAGATTCAACAAGGGAGGTTAAGTCGTAACAAGGTATCTGTAGGGGAACCTGCAGATGGATCACCTCCTAAGAAGGGTGGGCTCCGGCCCACCCTCAAAACATTTGCTATGCAAGGAAAACCCAGATGGTTTTCCCGGCAGTTCCATGGCAGCTTGCCACGCACCAAACGCAGCATCGAACGTCCATCCCGTGCTCGCATCCCCGCCCCGCATCCGCCGTCACGCCCCGGACCCTCGAAAGTCCAGGGCGTTCCAGTCGGCACCGTGGCGCCCGGGGGTCCTCTCCGCCGAGGCCTGCGCTCCGCCGGAACCCGTTCCCCATGACGGCCTCCCGCGCACACGCATCGGGAGGGTGGTAGTCCCGTCCGGGTTCGAACCGGAGTCGCGGGCTCCAAAGGCCTGCATGATTGACCGCTACACCACGGGACTGCGTCTGACCGTATGACTCTTGGTATAAATTTATAGTCGAGAGAAACCGAGCACCCTCAGCCGGCGGTCGGTCGCGTTTCCGCCCCATCGTCGAGCCGCAGGGGCCCGCGCCCACGCCGAGCGGGCTCGGAGTATCTCGCCGAGAAGGTAGGTGGGCCGGGCATCGGCGATCCTCGCGTCGATGAACGTCCCCAGCTGAACCGCCCCCTTGATGACTATGGGGCGGTAGTTCCCCGTCCTCGCGATCACCGAGCCGTCGGCGGAGGACTCCGTGACGAGGGCGCGGCACTCCCTGCCGACCATGCCGTCGTTGACGCTCTTCTCGGTCTCGTTCTTCGCCGCGGTGAGCTCGGTCGACCGGGCCTTGGATATCCTGCCGTTGATCTGCTCCATGCCGAAGGCGGCCGTCCCCGGGCGCGCCGAGAAGCGCGTGATGTTCACGGTGTCGGCCCTCAGGGCCCTGATGAGCGCGACGCTGCGCGCGTGATCCTCGTCGGTCTCCCCCGGGAACCCCGCGATGAGGTCGGTCGCGATGCTCATGTCGGGGTAGCGGCCGCGTATCCTCGCGACGAGCGAGAGGAAGTCCCCCGCCGTATACTGCCGTCCCATCCTCTCGAGCACCGCGTCGCTCCCGCTCTGCACGGGGATGTGCAGGAAGCGGTACACGCGCTCGTCCTCGAACACGCCGAGCACGCTGTCCAGCACCGGAATCAGGCTGTTCGGGTTCATCATGCCGATGCGCACCCGGTACTCGCCCTCCCTCTCCAGGAGCGAGCGCACGAGCTCCCCGAGGTCGGTGCCGATGTCGCGCCCGTAGCACCCCGTGTCCTGCGCGGCGATGAGAATCTCCCTCGCGCCGTCGCCGACCATGCGGTCGAACCTCTCTTTGACCGCCCCCGGGGGGCGGCTCACGAGGTCCCCCCTCGCCAGCTTCGTGATGCAGTAGGAGCACGCGCCCCTGCACCCCTGCGCGACCGGGATGATGCCGGTGAGCGCGGCCCCCCTCGCGCCGAGGGGAGCGCCGCGCCCGTAGCAGGAGGAGACCAGTCTCGAGAAGTCGGGGTAGCTCTCGGGCGGTATGACGAGGGAGTCGGGAAGCCGCACCGCGATGCGCGAGGGCTGCGCCTTCGCCATGCACCCCGCGACCACCACTCCCTTCCCCGCCGCCTTCAGCTCGTTCATGCGGCGGATCATCCGCCTCTCCGTCGTATCGACGACGGTGCAAGTGTTGAGGACGACGACGTCCGCCTCCGCGGCGGACGCCGCGCGCTCGTGCCCGAGCGCGTCCATGCGCTCGGCCAGCTCGGCCCCCTCGCCGTAGTTCATCGTGCAGCCGTAAGACTCGACGAAGTACCTCATGGCCGGATCAGCGGGTGACCGCGTCCGAGGTCGCCTGCCCGAAAGCGGTGCCCCCGGAGATGTTGGTTATCTTCACGTTGGTGCGGGCGCCGCGCGCGGTGCCGGGGACGATGACGACGTAGTCCATGTACTTGCACATCCCGTCCCCCTTCTTGCCGACGTCGCTGATTACGACCTCTATGACGTCGCCGGCGCGGAGCGTCCTCGCGTCCTCGGGCCGCGAGCCCCTCCTCACCATGATCGGCCTGCGGGCGCCGCACGCCTCGCAGACGAGTATGAACGTCCTGTCCTCCTTCTCGATGCGGGTGTCGGGCCTGCCGCACTCGGAGCAGATCACGTAGGTCTCGGTGTAGTCGCGGACCTTCTCGTCGACGTGGTTCGGGCCGATCTTCGCCTTGAAGACCGCCCTGCGTCCGTCCAGGTTGCCCGGGGTCCCGAGCTCCTTGAGCAGGAAGTGCATGAGGTGCTGCGGGTCGCGCCTGATCTTGTCGACGACGTCCTGGAAGTTCCTGAAAACGGTCGTCTTCCCCTCCTGGATTATGTCCAGCTCGGGGAGCTCGAACCTCTCGTGCTGCTCGATGGTATCGGGGAGCTCCCCCTTGGCCCTGTCAAGCATCGCCGCGTAATCGTTCTCGTCCATCTAGATGACCTCTTATGGCGCGGCTTATCCGGGGCTCTCTTAAATAGGTATTGCACGCGCGCGAGGCCTCCCGAGCGTCCGCCCCTCGCCCGGCCCCGGCCCCGGATGGGGGTCCCCGCGGGCCCTTTCCAGCCTTCCCGTGCGAGGGGGCGCGCGGGTGCAAAGTTAATATAGCATTTGTGAATAGCGCACGGCAGAATAGCCACGCTTAACACTCCGCGGGGGTGGGCGCCGCGCGGCTGGACTCACGGAAACGGAACACACAACCCATGAGGTGAAAGATTGGGAAACGGTCTATACACGGCTAGGAAGATGAAGGCGGACAGGCAGAAGTTCCGCTGGCTCGACAGGGGATACACGAAGAGGGTGCTGAAGCTCAGGGAGAAGTCCGACCCGCTCGAGGGCTCGGCCCAGGCCCATGGCATCGTCCTCGAGAAGGTCGGCGTAGAGGCCAAGCAGCCCAATTCCGCGATCAGGAAATGCGTCAAGGTACAGCTCATCAAGAACGGCAGGCAGATCACCGCCTTCGCCGTCGGCGACGGGGCCATCAACTTCATAGACGAGCACGACGAGGTCATGGTCGAGGGCATCGGCGGCAGGATGGGGAGGTCCTACGGGGACATCCCCGGGGTCCGCTACAAGGTGATCAAGGTCAACAACGTCTCGCTCGACGAGATGGTCAGGGGCAGGGTCCAGAAGCCCACCAGGTGAAGGTGCGGGACATGGCAGACGAAGAAGTACAGGTCCAGGAGCAGGCGGCCGTCGAGGCCCCCGCCGCCCCGCCCAAGCCCGAGATCAACGTTCTCGTGTTCGGCAAGTACGGCACGTCCGAGGTCATCATCCACGACGCCGGTCTCGCCAAGTACATCGACCTCAACTCCACGACCGTCCCCCACTCGGGCGGCAAGTACGCCAACCGGTGGTTCGGGAAGTCCAACATGAGCATCGTCGAGAGGCTCATCAACAACGTGATGAGGACCGAGAAGTACACCGGCAAGAAGATCAAGGCCTACCGGGCGGTGTCCGACGCGTTCGACACCATCGCCGCCAAGACCAAGCAGAACCCGATCCAGGTCCTCGTGGACTGCCTCGAGAACGCGGCCCCCCGCGAAGAGGTCACGAGGCTCCAGTTCGGCGGCATCTCGGTGCCCAAGGCGGTCGACATCTCCCCCCAGAGGAGGCTCGACATCGCCCTCAGGAACCTCTGCACCGGGGTCACCGAGTCGTCCAAGAAGAACAAGAAGGCCATACATGACGTCCTCGCCGACGAGATCATGCTCGCCGCCAAGGGGGACATGACCTCCTTCTCCGTAGCGAAGAAGGAGGAGACCGAGAGGGTCGCGCAGTCCGCGAGGTGAAGGCGGCAATCGACGCGGGTGAGAGAGAATGGGACGCAAGGAAGAGAACGTCAGATTCGCCACGCAGATAATGAAGGCCCCCGAGTTCGTCAGGAACATCGGGACCGCGGCGCACATCGACCACGGCAAAACCACCTTCTCCGACAACCTGATCGCGGGCGCCGGCATGATGTCGCAGGACCTCGCCGGGGAGCAGCGCGTCCTCGACTACGACCAGCAGGAGGCCGCGAGGGGCATCACGATCAACGCGGCGTCCGCGTCCATGGTCCACCACTTCGAGGGCAAATCCTACCTCATCAACCTGATCGACACCCCCGGGCACGTCGACTTCGGCGGGGACGTCACCAGGGCCATGAGGGCGCTCGACGGCGTGTTCATCCTCTGCTGCGCGGTGGAGGGGATCATGCCGCAGACCGAGACCGTGATCAGGCAGGCCCTCAAGGAGAGGGTCAAGCCCATGCTGTTCATCAACAAGGTGGACAGGATGATCGTCGAGCAGCAGGTCTCGAAGGACATGATGATCGAGAGGTTCTCCAAGCTCATCGCGACCTTCAACGAGAAGATAAAGGCGAACCTGCCCGCCCCCCTCAGCAGGGAGTGGCAGGTCAGCATCCAGGACGGCACCGTCGCCTTCGGATCCGCCTACAACAACTGGGCCATCTCCGCCCCGTTCATGCAGAAGTCGCACATCACCTTCTCCGACATCTTCGAGTACTGCAGCCGGGAGGGCGGGCAGAAGGAGCTCGCCAAGAAGTCCCCGCTGCACGAGGTCGCCCTCGAGATGGCGATCAGGCACATCCGGCCCCCCACCGAGGCCCAGAAGGTCCGCATCCCCATCATATGGAAGGGCGACCTCGAGTCCCGCGTCGGGAAGGGGCTCATGGACTGCGACGCCAAGGGCGACGTGGTCCTCATGGTCACCAAGATCATCATGGACAAGCACGCCGGCGAGGTCGCCGTCGGGAGGCTGTTCTCCGGCACCATCGAGAAGGGGCAGACCCTCTACGTCGCGGGGCAGCCCGCCCCGCAGAGGGTGCAGACCGTCGCCCTCATGGTCGGCGCGGACAGGATCCCCATCGACGACGCCATGGCCGGGAACATCGTGGCGGTCACCGGGCTCAGGGACGCCATCGCCGGCTCCACCGTCTCCTCCCTGCAGGACATGGAGCCCTTCGAGAAGATGGCCCACTACTCCGAGCCGGTCGTCACCGAGGCCATCGAGGCCAAGGACACCAAGGACCTGCCGAAGCTGGTCGAGGTCCTCCGGACCATCGGCAAGGCCGACCCGTCCCTGTCCATCGAGATCAACAACGAGACCGGGGAGCACCTCATCGCCGGGATGGGCGAGCTGCACCTCGAGATCACCGTGTTCAGGATCGAGAACGAGCAGGGCGTGCCCATCGTCGTCTCCCCCCCGATCGTCGTGTACAGGGAGTGCGTCAAGGGCGCCAACCCGAACGGCTTCGAGGGCAAGTCGCCCAACAAGCACAACAAGTTCACCTTCATCGTGTCCAAGCTGGAGCAGGGCGTCATCGACGCCATCCAAAGGGGCGACATCGACCCCGACGCGAAGATCAAGGACCCGAAGGCCCTCGCCAAGCAGTGCGAGGGGCTGGGCATGGCCGACCCGCTCGAGAGCAAGGGCATCGTGAAGTTCAAGAACAACAACGTGCTGATCGACAAGACCAAGGGCATCCAGTACCTGCACGAGACCATGGAGCTCATCGCCGACGCGTTCGACGAGGCCATGACCAAGGGCCCGCTGGCCCAGGAGAAGGTCTCCGGCCTGAAGGTCTGCCTGGTCGACGCCAAGCTCCACGAGGACACCATCCACAGGGGCCCGGCGCAGATCATCCCCGCCGTGCGGGACGGCATCTACGGGGCCATGTGCGAGGCCGGCCGGGTCCTGCTCGAGCCCATGCAGAAGGTCTTCATCAGCGTGCCCCCGGATTTCACCGGCGCCATCATCAGCCTGATCACCCAGCGCCGCGGCACGATCGGGGACATGGGGCAGGAGGGCGCGGACTCCACCGTCTCCGCCAAGTGCCCGGTCGCCGACATGTTCGGATTCACCTCCGACATCCGCGGGGCCACCCAGGGCCGCGCGCTCTGGTCCACCGAGAACGCCGGCTTCGAGATCATGATGCCCGACCTCCAGGACAAGGTCGTCCAGGAGATCAGGGCCAGGAAGGGCCTGAACCCCAAGCCCTACGACGCCGCGTACTACTCCGGCATGTGAGGCCAGGGAAGGCCGGGCCTGGGCAGTCTTTAAATACAAACACCCTTATCGCACAAAAACTAACCTAAGCTGATTAAAAGAAGGAGACAAGAACATGGCAGAAAAGGAGCACATGAACCTCGTCATCATCGGGCACGTCGACCACGGGAAGTCCACCCTCACCGGCAGGATCCTCCTGGAGACCGGGGCCATCGACCCCCACCTGGTGGAGAAGTACAAGAAGGAAGCCGACGAGAAGGGGAAGGGGACGTTCTACTTCGCCTGGGTCATGGACGGCCTCAAGGAGGAGAGGGAGAGGGGCGTCACCATCGACGTGGCCCACAAGAAGTTCTACACCGACAAGTACTACTTCACCGTCATCGACGCCCCCGGGCACAGGGACTTCGTCAAGAACATGATCACCGGGACCTCCCAGGCCGACGCGGCGATCATCACCTGCTCCGCCATCGAGGGCCCCCAGGCCCAGACCAAGGAGCACGTCTTCCTCGCCACCACCCTCGGCGTCAAGCAGATCATAGTCGCCATCAACAAGATGGACGCCGTCAAGTACGACCAGGCCAAGTACAACGAGGCCAAGGAGGGCATGACCAAGCTCCTCAAGATGGTCGGCAACAAGGTGGAGGACATCCCCTTCATCCCCGTGTCCGCGTACGCGGGCGACAACATCAAGGAGAAGTCCGCCAACACCCCCTGGTACAGCGGGCCCACCCTCATCCAGGCCCTCGACAGCCTCAAGGTCCCCGAGAAGCACACCGAGAAGCCCCTCAGGGTCCCCGTCCAGGACGTCTACACCATCACCGGGATCGGCACCGTCCCCGTCGGGCGCGTCGAGACCGGCGTCATGAAGCCCAACATGAAGGTCATCTTCGAGCCCTCCCACGTCAACGGCGTCGTGAAGTCCATCGAGGAGCACCACGAGCAGCTCCCGCAGGCCGCTCCCGGCGACAACGTCGGGTTCAACGTCTCCGGGGTCGCCAAGAACGACATCAAGAGGGGGGACGTGGCCGGCCCCGTCGATAACCCCCCGACCGTCGCCAGCACCTTCACCGCGCAGATCATCGTCCTCAACCACCCGTCGGTGATCACCGTCGGCTACACCCCGGTGTTCCACGTGCACACCGCCCAGGTCGCCTGCCAGGTCGTCGAGATCATCTCCGCGAACCGCGCCGGCAAGCCCCTCGAGGACCTCAGCTTCCTGAAGAACGGCGACAACGCCGTCGTGAAGCTCAAGCCGATGAAGCCCCTCGTCATCGAGCCCGCGAAGGAGTTCCCGCCCCTCGGCAGGTTCGCCATCCGCGACATGGGGCAGACCGTCGCCGCCGGCGTCTGCACCGCTGTGGAAAAGGCCAACTGAGACGGACCCGGCCGGGGGCGGGGCCCCGCCCCCGGCCACACCTTCGAGGCATCAACATGGCACAGCGTGCAAGAATCTCCCTCAGCGGCACCGACCCGATGATGGTCGACGACGTGTGCAATCAGATCAAAGGCATCTCCCAGAGGACCGGCGTGGACATCCGCGGGCCGGTCCCCCTGCCCACCAAGAAGCTCAGGATCGCCTGCAGGAAGTCCCCCGACGGGGAGGGCAGCGAGACCTACGACAGGTGGGAGATGCGCATCCACAAGAGGCTCATCGACCTCGACGCGGACGAGCGCGCCCTCAGGCAGCTCATGAGGATCCAGGTCCCCGACGGCGTCAACATCGAAATCGTCCTGCGCAGCAACCGAGCCTGCCGGCAAACGCCTTCCCAAACGGCAACCCCTACGGGAGCGCCACCATCCCCCCTCCCGCGGCCCCCCTGCTTATTTACCGCCTAACGGATGGGGGTCCGGCTGATATCAATGAGGAGCGAAGTAATCAGGCGCGGCGCGGACGCGGCCCCGGCCAGGAGCCTTCTGCGCGCCGACGGCCTCACCGACGAGGATTTCGACAAGCCGTTCATCGGCATAGCGGACTCGTGGAACGAGATCGTCCCCGGGCACATCCACCTCGACAAGGTCACGGAGGCGGTGAAGGAGGGCATCCGCGAGGCGGGCGGGGTCCCGTTCGCCTTCGGCGTCCCCGCCGTCTGCGACGGCATCGCCATGGGCCACAGGGGCATGCGGTACTCCCTCATCTCCCGCGAGGTCATATCCGACTGCTGCGAGGTCATGGTCGAGGGCCATGCCCTCGACGGTTGGGTCGGGGTATCGAACTGCGACAAGGTCACCCCCGGCATGCTCATGGCCGCCGGGAGGTTGGACGTCCCCGCGATCATCGTCACCGGGGGCGCCATGGAGGCCGGCAGCCTGGGCGGCGAGGCCGTGGACTTCCAGTCCGTCTTCGAGGCCGTCGGCGCGTACCATGTCGGCAGGGTCGACGGGGAGTTCCTCAGGTCCGTCGAGTGCGCCGCCTGCCCCGGCGCGGGGAGCTGCTCCGGGCTGTTCACGGCGAACACCATGGCCTGCCTGACCGAGGCCCTCGGCATGTCCCTCACCGGCTGCGGGACCTGCCTCGCCACCGACCCGCGCAAGCTCGAGATCGCCCGGGCGTCCGGGAGGAGGGTCGTGGAGCTCGTGAGGCAGGGCATCACCCCGAGGCGGATCGTGGACGCCCGCTCGTTCAGGAACGCCATCCGCGTGGACATGGCCATCGGCGGGTCGACCAACACCGCCCTCCACATCCCCGCGATCTCCAGGGAGTTCGGCTGCCCGGTCGACCTCTCGGAGTTCGACGGGATCTCCCGCGAGGTCCCGCACATCACCAGCCTCCGCCCGGCCGGGAGGCACCACATCAAGGACCTGGACGACGCCGGCGGCGTGCCCGCGGTCCTGAACAGGCTGAGGGGCAGCCTGGAGGACGCCCCCACCGTGAGCGGCAGGAGCATCGCCGGCATCGCGGAGTCGGCGGCGGTGAGGGACCCGGAGGTCATCCGCCCCCTGGACGACCCGTTCCACGCGCAGGGCGGCATCGCCGTCCTCAAGGGGAACATCGCCCCGCTGGGGTCGGTCGTGAAGCAGGCGGCGGTGTCCCCGAAGATGATGGTCTTCTCCGGGAGGGCGAAGTGCTACGACTCCGAGAAGGACGCGGTGGAGGCCATCAAGTCCGGCGCCGTCGGGGCCGGCGACGCCGTGGTCATCCGCTACGAGGGGCCCAAGGGCGCCCCCGGCATGCCGGAGATGCTCGCCCCCACCAGCATCATCCAGGGCATGGGCCTGGGCGAGTCCGTGGCCCTGATCACCGACGGGAGGTTCTCCGGCGCCACCCGGGGAGGGGCCATCGGCCACATCTCCCCCGAGGCCTACGAGGGGGGGCCGATCGCCGCCCTGCGTGACGGCGACGTCATCGACATCGACATCCCCAACAGGAGGCTGAGCGCCCGCCTCACCGACGAGGAGATCGCCGGGCGCCTGGGATCGGCGAGGGCGGTCGAGCGCCCGGCCGCCGGCGTGCAGGGGAGGTACCGCAGGCTGGTCACCAACGGCGCGAACGGCGCGTACCTCGGGCGAGACCCGGCGCCCCGATCCGTCAGCCGCCGAGCGCGACGAGCGCGAGAACGCCCGCCGAGAGGGCGGCCAGGACGGCGCCGAAGAACACGGCGCGCCTGACGTAGTACCTCGTCTCCGCGTCCGCCCTGCTGCGCGTTCTGATGTCCGCGTAGCTGAGCATGAAGTCGACGAAGACCATCGCCGCCGGCAGGGCCATCATGCAGGCGACGACGCCCCAATGGTCCCGTTGGAACACGTAGGCGACGGCGGCGCTGGCGCCCGCCACGGCGGCGGCGAGGCCGACCGCGAGCGCGAGCATGAGGCGGAGCGACCTGCTCGTGTACGACCGGTCGTGCGGGTCGGACGGGGACGCCCTCGGCGCGGAGAGGAACGAGCCCCTCCCCCGCAGGGCGGACTCCCTCTCCACCGACTCGGCGATGAGTATGCGCGCGATCCTCTCGGCGCGGTCGGGGTCGACCCCCTGCTCGTCGGCGAGCAGGCGGTAGCGCGCCACCACCCTCTCCTCGGCGTCGGGGTCGACGACCTCCATGCCGTTCTCGGCCTTGTACCTCCCGATCCCCTCGGCGAGGTCCAGCCTCCGGCGCAGCAGCTCCATTATCGCGCGGTCGGTCTCCGCGATCTCCCTCCTCCTGTCATCCAGGTACGTGCTCAAAACCCCCTCTCCATCTGGTCCGCGACAACGAGCGCGGCGGCGGCCTCCGCGACCGCGGCCGCCCTGGGCGCGACGCACGGGTCGTGGCGGCCCCCGATCCCGACGTCCGCGTCCTCGAGCGAGTCGAGGTCCACGGTCCTCTGCCTCTTCGCTATGGACGGCGTGGGCTTGAACGCGGTCCTGAAGACCACGGGCGCCCCGTCGGCCATGCCGCCGAGGATGCCGCCCATGTTGTTCGTCTCCGTGACGACCCTGCCGCCCTCGAAGCGGTAGGCGTCGTTCGATTGCGAGCCGCGCATGCCGGCGAGGGCGAAGCCCCTCCCGAACTCCACGCCCTTGCAGGCGGGTATGCCGAACATCGCCGCGGCGAGTTCGGCGTCCAGCGACTCGAACCATATGCCGCCGAAGCCGATCGGCAGGCCGCCGATGACGCACTCGACGACGCCGCCGACGCTGTCGCCGTCCTCCCCGGCCGACGAGATGCAGTCGGAGAACTCCCGGTCCAGCTCCGCGGTGCACGCCCTCGTCGGGTAGGCCCTCGAGGCCATCGCGTCCTCGAGCCCCCTCTCCCCGCGGTCCTCGACGCCTCCGACGGACCGGCAGAAGGCGGCTACGCGCACGCCCTCCCGCGCGAGCATCTGCTTGGCGATGCCGCCGGCGGCGACGATCGGCGCGGTGAGCCTTCCGGAGAACTGCCCCCCGCCGGCGATGTCGAACCCCCCGTACTTCACGAGCGCCGGGAGGTCGGCGTGCCCGGGGCGCGGGGTGCGGGAGAACGCGAGGTACCCCGAGCCGTCCGCGTCGCCGTTGGCGATCTCCATGATTATGGGGGTCCCGACGGCCCTGCCGTCGACGACGCCCTCGACGAACTCCACCCCGTCGGCCTCCGCCCTGCCCGTGCCGATCCCGGGGCGCGGCCGGCGCAGCGCCATCTCCTCCCCGATCGCCCCGACGTCGATGGGGAACCCCGCGGGCACGCCCTCGAGTATGCACCCCACGCACCGGGCGTGGCTCCTCCCGAACAGCGAGAACCTCAGCTTCCTCCCCAGCGTGTACACGGTACCCCTCGGACGTTCCGTGATCGCGCCGCAGTTTAATTAGGGTTGGGCTCCCGTCAGGTTTATATCCCCTCCGTCGATCGCCGTCGCAGGGGCAGTTAGATCAGCCGGAAGATCGCCTGCTTTGCAAGCAGGAGGCCGTGGGTTCAAATCCCGCACTGTCCACTGCTTTGATCTGGTCAGACGGTTTTTCCCGCTCCGCGACGGAACGGGCCGCCGCATGCGGAGGCATCCTGATACTTCCCATCATCATCGAGTATGCCGGCCCCGCCACAACGGCCGGCCGCACCCGGCATGAGCGTTGTAAAGTCTCTAAGATAGGTGCATTCGCATTTTACAAATCGGCCGTAAAGACTGTGGTGCTGCCCGATTCGATCAAGGAAATCGGGGGGGGGGTGCCTTCGCTAGTAGCAACATGCAATCATTGGTGCTGCCGGAGGGAGTATCTCTAGGCTCTCTCTCATTGCCGAGAGACATGAAGTATGTATCGTTCCCCCAGTCCCTGTCGGGGGGTGCGTTTAGCGGCCCCCAATCATTATGGGGTAACGGCGTTAAGATGTACGACAGCGACGGGACCACTCAGATCTTTCGGGTCGTGCGTGAACCACTCAGCAGGGGGAATACGAACGAGCAGGAAATACTTCACGGCCATCGCGTTGGTGTTCGCACTGGTCTCGACGGGCTTCATGCTGTCGGAGTTCCCGGAACCCTGTTCCGAAAATCTGTTGCGTGTAACGTTTTTCCGTAATAAGGTCAGATGCTCTCGGAATCCATCAGGAATTCTATGAGACCGATCCTCTCGATCCCGTCCACGTCGTATCTCCTTTTCCCGCCGTCCATGGTGACGATGATCTTCCTGAAGGAATCTTTCAGGGAAAGGTACGGGCGCCTTTCCCTCTTCTCGACGTCGCCGTCCATGCGGTATGCCGACTGTATGTACACCCTCTCGTTACCGCGGTTGGCGACGAAATCCACCTCGCATCCAATCCTCTCGCGTTTGCCGTCGGAGGCCCGGGTCCTGTATATCGATCCGACATCGACATCATAGCCCCTGCAGCGAAGCTCATTGTAGATTATGTTCTCCATGATGTGCGTGGAATCGTTCTGCCTGAAGTGCTCTCTTGCATTCTTCAGACCGGAATCCGCGATGTAGTACTTCTTCTCGGAATCTATGTGTTTCCTTCCTTTGATGTCGTACCTTCTAGCCTCCTCGAAGAGGTATGCGTCGCAGAGATATCCTATGTACTTCTTCACCGTCTTGTCGGTTATCTTCGCGCGATTATGGGTGCGCATGGTATCTGTGATTTTGGTCACGCTGCTGGCGGAACCGATGGACGAGACCATCACGTCCGCGAGATCGCCGAATTCCCTCACGTTCCGAATCTTGTGCCTTTCCACGATGTCCGTTATGTACACCTTGTCGAGAAGATTGACGAGGTAGTCCGTCTTCTGTTTGGCGGAATTATACTGGAACAGTTCCGGCATCCCCCCGTAGTCCATGTATTCCTCTATGCAGTCCCTGGGATCCAGTCCCTTGGCATCCACGTATTCCCGGAACGACAGGGGGCGGAGCCTGATCTCCGTACTCCTCCCCTTGAATTCCGTCACGATGTCCTCGGAGAGGAATCTCGAATTGCTTCCCGTGACGTATGCATCCACGTTCTTCCTGTGCAGAAGGCTGTTGAGCACCTCGAAGAAATCATCGACGAGCTGCACCTCGTCGATGAGCACGTAATACATCCCATCGCCGGTTATCCTGGACAGTATGTCCTGGTACAGAACGTTCTTGTCCCTCAGACGGGCATTCTCCAGCAGATCCAGCTCGTAGGTGAGGATGTGAGACCTCTCGACTCCCGAGTCGCGGAGATGATCGGCGAACAGCTCGAACAGAAGGAACGATTTTCCGCATCTCCTTATCCCGCTGACGACCTTTATCGTGCGCGTGTGCTTGGATTCCGTCAGGCGGTTGAGATAGCCGTCCCTTCTGATTATCATGGTTATTCCGAACAATTGTTACATGTATAATATTTTCGGAATAGGATTCCGCTGTAAGACGACAGGGATCCGGCGGACCGAGTGAACCGCATTATCGGGGAGACGGCTATCGGAAGTGCTCCTGTCCAGTCACTCGGTCCTGCAGACCGGCGGATCCGAAGACAATCGGGATGTCCGAGGCATCGGACATCGACGGGATCCGCGTCGGGAAAGGGGAACGATGGACCGGGAAACCGTTTATCACGGTGTCATCATATGACGATACCATGGGCGACGGGGACATCATCCTCGAAGCGACGAAGAAAGCGGGCGAACCCCCCGGTACCGGGAAGGTAGCGGAACCCACGGGCCCGGACCGCAAGGCCGCGGACAGGGAGTCCGCGGAGATGGAGAAGGATGGAAAGATCGTATCGCCTGTCCGCCGCAAGCGGGAGCCCGCCGGGAAGCGATTCGGCATTTCCCGAAACCCTTTGCCGCACCTATTCCCCCGATGCCCCGCGCCCGCCGGTCCGACCCCGCAGCGCAGGTATCGCTTACCTGCCGCAGAGCCAATCTATGACGTTGACCACCTCTATGCCGTCATACGAGCCGAGCCCGAAACGGTCCATCGTGAGGACGGTCTTGCGGTAATTATCGTTCACCCGTTCCAGAGGCCTCAGCTCCCTCCCCCTGGTCTCGTCGGCCATCATGGTCTGCGTGACCTGATAGTACTCGATACGATCCGGATCGGTAACGGTGAAATCGACCTCCGAACCCCTGTAGCTGCCCACGCGGACCGTGTGCCCCCTCCTGAGGAGTTCCATGTAGACGATGTTTTCTAGCGGTCTGCTCATGTCGGGGACGGGTCCCCCCTTCATTACGACCCTCCTCATTCCGATGTCGGTCGAGTAGAACTTGCCCTTGGATTTCAAGATCCTCTTTCCGACTATGTCGAATCTCTCGCAGTAATGGAACAAGTGCGCCGCGACCATCTCCTCCACGTATTTCCGCACCGTGGGATACCCTATGCCTAGCTCCTTCGATATGCTGTCGATGTTGGTCACGTTGCCGCTGTTCGAGTAGAGGAATCTGGCAACGGACAGCAGCCGGGTGACGTCCTTGCTGCCTATGCGCGAAAGGACGTCCTTGACGATGACGGTGTTGAACACGTCCTCCAGCTGCCCGTCGCAGAAGACGCTCCCCCTGGACGGGTCCACCATCGGTAATGCCCCGTATCTCAGGTATTCGCCGAAACGCTCGTATCTGTCGCCGGGGTACAATTCTAGATATTCGCCGAACGACAGGGGATGCACCTCTATCTCCGTGTATCTGCCGGATATCTTCGTCGCGAGTTCGGACGAAAGCATCTTGGCGTTGGAACCCGTGATGTAGACGTCGCAGTCCCCGCGCGCGACCAGCATCGCCACCACGCGCTCCCAGCCGTCCACGTCCTGTATCTCATCGACGAACACGTGATGTATCCTCCCTTCCGAGAATCCGTCCGTTATCATCCTGCGCAGCCGTGCCCGATCCGGAACGGTATCGAGTAGGTCTATGTCGACGGCGACCCTTTCCTCGCCGTCGTCAAGGGTGTCCATGAACTGCCTGAGTATCGTGGATTTTCCCGTACGGCGCATACCCGTCAGGACCTTGACGGTGTCGGTCTTGTCCTTCCCGGCCCTGAGGATATCGAGATAACGGGTGCGTATGACTTCCATGTGCCCGTATATGATGTGCCGCTATTTATTCTAATCTAACTTAGGATTATTGGTATGACTTCTCGAAATCCTAATTTAAATTCAATCAATCGCATAAAACGGTCGGTCCGATCCGCACGTGTCCACGGCATCGCCGCCGTCAGGACCGGGCTTCCTCGCTTCGGTACCGACCGCGGGGATGCGTCTCCTCCCGGGGCCTAGAACATGTCGGAAACGGCTTTACAGTCCTGTCCGTAACCCGTGCGTAAGGATGCGCATTCCGTGATGATGAGCAGATATCAGGCCGGGGCGGTCAAGGGGGAGCCCTCGACCACCAGGGAGAAAAGCCCGTTCTATTCCAGGAAGTTCAGGGACATAGACCTCTCGAAGATCGGAACACAAGAGGATTTCGAGAGGCTTCCGTTCACCGACAGGGGGGATCTCCGCGGGGCGTACCCTCTGGGCCCGATGTCCGTCCCGGAGGAGAGGGTCGTCAGGGTCCACCCCTCGTCGGGCACCACCGGTGCCCCCGTGATCATCCCGTACACGGCCAGGGACGCGGACGACCGGGCGATAATGTTCGAGCGCCGCTACGGGATGGCGGGCGTGACCCCGACGGACCGCATCTGGATCACCCCCGGACACGGTCCGTAAACCGCCGGCATCGGATTCTAGGCGGAGCGGAGAGCCTCGGGGCGATGGTCATGCCCACGGGCCCCGGCGACACCGAGAAGCAGCTCGGGATGATGCAGGACATGAGGACCACCGTCCTCGCGGCGACCTCCTCCTGCGCGCTCCCGCCTGTGCTAACTGCGTTTCCTAATTCTGTCATAAGTTCCTCCGGATCTCCTTGAACCGGTTGAAGTGACGGACCATCCAGCCGATGAGGGCGGCCGGCAGGGGCGTCATTGCGCATACCTTCGGGCGGACTCCGCCGTTTCATGAATCGGCCTGCCGTATAAAATCAATCGGCATCGCCGATCGGTCCTGTTTGGATGATGGGCTTCTCCTCGGAGAATCTGCTACCAGGTGTGGACCTTCGCGGCCTCCCTGACAGTGTGCAGATTTGGGCGTTACGGGATGGTTGGATGCATGCTCCAAAGTTATTTATACGATAAACGTTGATAGAATTTATGGTGGCTGTCGGCCTAGCGCGTCACGAACGGGATCGTTCCGACGATGCCGGGAGACGCATGAGGGTTGACGCCGACCACCAAGAAGAGGATATTCATGCACAAACAATGGATTCTTCCGGGATTGGTCGCCATAATCATGGTGACCTGTGCTTTTCCCTTCATGGCATCCGAGGATTCGGACGCTCTGACCGGAAACAGCAACCTCAGCCTTGACAAGTCGAGCGCCGTGATTTACGTGACCGGCGGGGACAACTCGGCTACGTTCTCCCTGGATAGCAGCACCGTGCCTTCTGGAACTAGTGCAAGCAGGCTCAGGTGGAAGCTCAATGACATCGGAGACGGGAACAATCTCGTATCGTTCAGTCCCACTAATGGGAACACGTATACCACGACGGGATACCAGGCAACCGTTTATTCGAAAACGGGTACGGGGTCCATCGAAGTAGAGGTTTACATTGCCGGTACGACGAATTACTACGCGTCTGCCGTCATAGTGGTTTTCCAGAGTCCCGGGACGCCCGCGGAGACGTTCCATTTCTTCTTCCAGATTAAGGAGGATGCGTATACCCACGTTCAGGCTAACAACTCCGCAAACGTCAACCTCCCTAGCGGGTACACAATGGCCCAGTTCTATACCGGATTTTGGGTCTCTGTAACCAAGGCTCAGGCAGACCCTAACAATAACGGATTCACCGCGCTTTCCGCGCTCCAGTGGTACCTGACCACCAACGGATGGTCCAACAGCTTCGGCAGCTACGGTTGGATTAACCAGCTCCTCGGACTCGGCACGTACTCTGGGGACGGTGGAGTCTGGTATTACTGGGCACAGTATCATGCGGTCGGCAACGGGTGGGCTTTCAACAACACCACCCTCGGTTTTATAACCACTGTCGACCAGTCGTACATAGGGATGATTTTCTGGGGATCCCCTGATGCGAATACTATGCCTACACCCTTCCCCGGGATACCCGTCTGATATAACTCAGGACATCTAAACTTATCCGACGGCCCTCGACAGGAGGTGTATCGAACGGGGGCCGTCAAACCCAAATACCAAGAGACTCATAAGAGCCGTCATGTTTTGCAGTAAAGTGGCGTTCGTACTGCCGATAGCTCTCCTTGTGGCCACGGGCTTTGGTTTGAGTTTCTTTGATGTTTCTTCGGCTACCGAACCAGTGGGGAAGGTATCGGAGGGCGGCGTCTGTTACACCCTGTACGAGGATGGGGAGGAATGTACGGCAACGGCGGGATATGATTCTGAGGAAGGCGCCTCCGATATAACCATCAAGGCCACTGTCCAACACAACGGAAAAACATATTCTATAACTGCGATAGACATTGGCGATCATGAGTTTTCTTACAGTCCCATCGAAAAACTAACGATTGAGGACAACGCCAAATTGAAATCGCTCCCTGAATATTGCCTTCTTTCCTGTGATCGTCTGACAGAAGTCACGCTGGGCGAAGGGTTGGAGGGATTGGGCGAGGGAACATTCTTCGGATGCACCTCCTTGAATATCGTAAACCTGCCCTCTACCTTGTCCACGATCGGAGATTCCACGTTCATGGACTGTTCGTCTCTCACGGAGATTCGGCTTCCGCCGGGGCTGTTCGATATCGGGCTCTCAGTGTTCTCAGGATGCACATCCCTATCATCCATAACCGTTGACGAATCCAACGGGCATTATTCCTCAGACGCCGATGGGGTCTTGTTCAACAAGGACAAGACCGTTCTGATAAGGTATCCTCTGGCTAGAACGGGAGCCTCGTACGTTGTCCCGGACTCCGTAGGGGAGATAGGGGATGACGCCTTTAACTGTTCGTTGCATCTTACGACGGTGACGTTCCCCGACGGTCTCACGTCCATCGGAGAGTACGCGTTTTCATATGCAAGTCTGGCATCTGCGGTTTTGCCTAGTGGCCTCACATCTATTGGCGAGGGTGCATTTTTCAAAACAAAACTTACTGAATTAACCATCCCCGGGGGTGTCACTTCGATTGGAAATGGCATCCTTTCAGGGTGTCCGTTGGAATCCATAACCGTGGAGGGCGGGACCGTCCCCGACCGTTTCTGTGAGAACGTTGGCACGTTAATGACGGCAAATATCGGCGCCACGATGATCGGTTCCTCCGCTTTCAAAGGGTGCAAAAACCTTTCGACCTTGTCACTTTCGGACGGATTGGTGGGTATCGGGGGGAGCGCCTTCGAAGGATGTGTTAGCCTGTCTTCGGTAATCCTGCCTGACGGGCTGGAAAATTTGTCGGCGGACGCATTCAAAAACTGTTCCTTAACAGAGGTGGCATTGCCCTCCTCCATAGAAGTCTGCGGCACGGGCGTATTCGACGGCTGTTCGTCCTTGAGGTCCGTGACACTTCCGGACGACATCCCGTGGATTAAAGAAAGGATGTTCAGGGGTTGCGAGTCTCTGCAAACGATCGATTTGAAGGGCGCGACCAGCATCGGGGCCTCGGCGTTCTTTGAATGTTCGTCCTTGAGATCCGTGTCGTCAATTTCGAATGTCGAAAACATTGGGACTTGGGCATTTGCCTATTGCGAGTCGCTCGCCGAGATCACGCTGGGGGAGAAACTGACTTCGATAGGTTCCGGAGCATTCTCTGGGACCGCGTTGGAAAGCATCTCCATTCCCGCAAAAGTGAGGTCCATGGATTTTTCTGCGTCGTCGAGTATTTTTGTTTTCCCGAAGAGCCTGAAAAGCATAACCGTAGACGAATCCAATGCCGATTTCTCTTCGAGAGGCGGTATCCTGTATTCCAAGGATATGAAGACTGTGCTCGCCTGTCCGGCATCCATCACCGGCGAACTGGTCGTTGATGCGGATGTCGGCATGAACGCATTCCGTGAATCCGGTTTATCAAAGATCACGTTCACTGGCGACGTCTCTAAGATAGGTGCATTCGCATTTTACAAATCGGCCGTAAAGACTGTGGTGCTGCCCGATTCGATCAAGGAAATCGGGGGGGGTGCCTTCGCTAGTAGCAACATCCAATCATTGGTGCTGCCGGAGGGAGTATCTCTAGGCTCTCTCTCATTGCCGAGCGGCATGAAGTATGTATCGTTCCCCCAGTCCCTGTCGGGGGGTGCGTTTAGCGGCCCCCAATCATTATGGGGTAACAGCGTTAAGATGTACGACAGCGACGGGATTACACAAATCAAAGACAACGAACTCGACAAGATAAAAGGCCAGAGGTTCGTATGGGACGGCTCGAACGCCGGGAAACTGTTTCTGATTTCGGAATCCCAGGTGCTTCTCACCACCAACGTCGGGGACGAGACCTCCTACAGGGCCGTTCCGAGGGGTTCGGTCTATGCCCCCGAACCTCCCGCCGTGCCCGAGCACAGTACCTTCGGCGGATGGTTCACGGACCCCGGTTTCTCGGAAACGTACGATGCCACGGTCCCGTTGGACGCGGATACCGCGGTCTACGCGCTTTTCTCCCCCGAGACCCACACCGTGACCTACAGGGTGGACGGGGAGGTCGTCGGCGACGTCGAGACCTACGAATACGGCAAAGAGGCTTCCGTCCGCGCCGCGTACATCAAGACCGGCTACACCGTCGGGGCATGGGCTTCGGAAAGCGTCGTCCCGGTCGAGGGCAGATTCACGATCGGCGAGGCCGATGTCGTGTTCACCGCGACCAGTGTCGTGAATCAGTACACCATAACCTTCGACACCGTCGGAGGCTCGGGCATCGCTCCCGCGAGGTACGACTACGGCACCGCGGTAAACGTTCCCGGAGCACCGGCCAAGGGCGGGTTCGTGTTCATCAGGTGGGATCCCGCGGTCCCCGCGACCATGCCTGCCAACGACGTGGCCGTCAGGGCGGTTTGGATGGTCGCGGCAATCGCCGGCGAGGACGGAGCCGCCGAGGTGGAGCCGGATCCCGACACGCACGGTTTCATCCCGTCCGCCGGGACGAAGACGATCACGGTCAGGATCGGCGGGAACACCGCCGTCAGAATGGATGATGCCGCGGGCCTTCCCGGGAAGGTCGTGGTCTCGAGGGTCGAACCCGTCCCCAACGGCACAGGCATCGCGGGTAACGCGTACGACCTCACCCTCACCGTGGACGGGACCCCGTACAGCGGAAAGGTTCTGGTCACCCTCCCTTACGCCAAGGAGGACGGGAAGGGGCCGGCCGTATACTTCTGGAACGGGTCCGGATCCGTGAAGATGAACGTGGTGTCCAGTACGGAGGCCAGCGTCACCTTCGAGACGGATCACAACTCCGTGTACGTGGTCGCTTCGGAGGCACCTTCCAAAGACGATGACTCGGACACCCTGCTTTTCGGTCTGGCGATCGCAGGTGCTGTGGTCGCGATGCTCGTCGGACTCTATCTCGGCCGCAGGAGGCTCAAACAGTAAGAGAGGGGAGGACCCCTCCCAATCTGCCTTGGCAGCCGTACCGAAACCTTTCGGATTGTGCGTGAACCACACAGCAAGGAGGAATACGAACGAGCAGGAAATCTTTCACAGCAATCGCATTGGTGTTCGCACTGGTCTCGACGGGCTTCATGCTGTGTCAGATGTCCCCGGAGTCCGATGCGGGCCCGGCCAACACCGTCGAGGTCTCCTACAGCCACGGAAGGCTCATCGATAAAACCACGGGCTTGGAATACGGCGGGGGGGAGTTCACAAAGGAACTCACCTTGAAGTTCATTCCGAACAGGGGCTACGAATTCATTGCATGGGATGTGTCCGGTAAGGCCAATTACGCATCGGACGGCAGCGAGATGGCCTTACGTTCGGTCGAAGGCCCGGCCTCGATCTCCGTCAGGGTCCGCAACTACTCTACCTCGCAGGAACTGATAAACGTTGTCGACGTGGACGGCCTTCCCGAACCTGGGGACGACCTGGTCCTCGCCTGGTCGTTCAAAAGCGGGGCCCTGAACATGACCGGCGGGATGTGGGCGGGGATGCCCTGCACGCCGCTCATCGTCGGGGACTACGCGTACGTGCGCGCGGGCGGAAGGCTGTACCAGCTCGAAATCGACAGCGGAACGGTCGTCCACTACGTGCTCTCACAGGCTTCCAGCGACAATTATTACCATTACCTCAGCTACGGCAACGGGGTGCTGTTCGACACGATCGGCCACAAGGCGTACGATCTCGACCTCAACCACCTTTACGACCTCCCGGCGAACCTGACGTTCGCCACCTACCATGACGGCTTCTTCTACGGATGTCAGGCGGCGGGGAGCGGACGTTACACGATGTACAAGACATCCTTGGAGGACGATCGCGACCTGGACAACAACGTGAAGATGAACCTGTTCAGCAGCACGGTGCCGTACAGGGTGTGGGCGCAGTACGGGCAGTTCTCCAACGTCCTGTTCGTAGGGGACTGGTTCTTCTTCCTGGAGGCCGACAGGGTGGTGGGGCCCCACGGATACAGGGCGATAACGGCATTCAACCTTCGGACCGAAGAATCGGTGACATGCAGGCTGACGGGGTTCGAAGGCATGCCGTGGGACGACGGATGGCTCACCTATTACGACGGATACTTCTACCTGACCGCATACGTGGCGGGCCTCTTCGACGGGGTCATACAGGGCCTGGAGGACAAAAGGTCGTCACTGATGTGGGTGAGGTTCGATTTCGACGGCGGGCGTTTCGAAGAACCCTCCTTCAAGAACATCCAGACCCCCAGCGGGCGGGAGTTCCTCGGCATAGCCTCGGGGCTCGTGATCTACAACGGCAGAGGGTACCTGAACGTGAGGGCCCTCGGCACGGACACCCTGGGGGGTTCCGACGACAGGGGCTCATGCATGATCGCTTACGACATAGGGGAGGGAGGGGAGCCGATCCCGAAATGTGCCACGCCCAGCATGATGACCCACGGCGGCATAGTGGTGAACGTCGCCCACGCGGGCGAGGGGAAGGTACACGTCTACCTCATCCCCTACAACAAGTCCGGCCAGGCCCTGTTCGTGTTCACGGACACTCTGACCGACGGCGGATGGGTGCTCGAACCGTCCTGCGATAGGCTGGAAATGGCACGTACCGACTGGTGCAGCCAGTGCATCCGCGCGGGGCCCAACGGCGAGACGCTGTTCTACGTCGACAGCGGATACATCGACTGCTACGTCCCCGCGGACAGATACCGCGTCAACGTCATCACCGTGGACGGCAAATTCGCAAAGTCCGAAACGGGATGCGGCAAGAACGTCCAGGACGTACTGAAGAAGCTCCATCCGACCATTGAGATAAGAGGCCGGGACGCCTCCATCGGCGATAAGGATTATCGCATATACGGGTTGAACGAGGTCACGAACGCATGGGCCCTCGTTACGAACCCCTCGAAGGGGACGTACTCAGGCGTATACAAGAACGGGATCACCGAATCCACGTTCCGCCAGGTCCTGCTCCTGGAGAAGTCATCCTCCATGGACCTCCCGGAGGACGGGGAAAAGGGATGGTACTACTTCGACGGCGAATACAAGAAGGCGTCGTTCCGCGACAAGGGCTCGCTGAGGGACTCGGCCGGACGCTCGTGGTTCTACATGGATGCCAAACCTTCGGACGACTTCGTGAGGTTCGAGCCCCTGAGACAGGTGAACAGGGACTCCGTGATAACCATCGAACTCCCCGAGCACCTGTCCTCCACGTTCGCGGTTTCCGACGACAGCGTGATCTCCGTCAGCAGACACGGGAACACGTTAAGCGTGACCGGTCTGAAGGAGAAGACCGCCGACATCACCGTCGAGATCGAGGGCAGGCAGTACGTCATTTCCGTCACCGTTCTCCCCAAGGTCACGATCGAGGGCGGCAAGACGGTAACCCTGTCCGAGAAGGAAGATACGACGGATGACGGCGGCACGGTGCACACCGTGAAGAGGACCGAGGAATCGGAGACCGGGGTGGATATGACCTTCACCGAGACAGTGAAGGATTCTCTCGGAAACGTCGTGTCCGAGAGGAACGTCAGCGAATCGAGACGCAGGGGACTCACGATGGACGGGCAGGAAGCGGACATCGTCGAGAGGTCCGAGAGGTTCGAAGAGAAAGGAGCGGTGAAGTCAGATACCAGATACTTTTCCGAGACCGTCACGGCGAGGCAGGATGACGGGGTCGTCAAGGTCACCTCGACCGAATCCACGGAGGACCGGCTCGCAGGGACCATCGACATCACCCGCACCGAGAGGACGGAGTACGCTTCGTACGACACCTCCATCGTGACCGTCGAGCACTACGTCGGCAGCTCCGACGTACCCGTCAGTTCCGCCACCAGGATGGCATACGACAGCAAGCTGGCGGATTTCGGCATCGTCTGCGAGAACGGCACGGCCGTGGTCGACATGGATGAGAACAGCACCGTCGACATATCCGGGCTGATGGGCGCGCTCTCGAAAGACCCCTCCGTGGACAGGATAAGGGTCAACGCAGGCACCATCATCAGCGCCAAAGCAATCGGCGCCGCGGCGGGCGCCGGGGCAGTCATGGTCATGGACACGGGCTCGGCAACCATCACGCTGAACGCCGATTCCCTGAAGAAACTGGCCTCGGCGGAAGGCAACGTGAGGTTCTCCGTCGAGCCGGGCGCCAAGATGACGCCCAAGCAGCAATCCGCGGCCGGCGATGCGAAGGTCTTCTCCGTCGAGCTCACGTGCGGCGAGGCGCAGCAGCACGACTTCGGGAGGTTCGTCCTATCGGTGTCGTGCGGCATCGAGGTTCAGGAAGGCAAGACGCTGAAGGTCTGGAGGATCGGGGACTACGGCAAGAAGACCTACGCCGACGGTGTGACGTTCAAAGACGGCGTCGTGTCCTTCGCCGCCGACCACCTGTCCATCTACGCGATCGGTTATGAGTCGGAATCCTCCGACCCTCTCCCGACCTCCCGGCCCCTCCTCCGACGGCGGTTCCGGGAACGGCGGCGACGCGACCATCTACATGGAGATTGCGCCGCGGCGGCCCTGGTGCTGCTGGGCGCGGTGATTATAATTAGAAGAAGGGCCTGACGGAAGGCGAAGCGCATACGATGCAGGCGTCCACCGTCAAACTCATCTCCGCGGCCATCATCGCGACGGTCGCGGTAACCGCGGTCTCAGTGGTAGGCTTTACAGCGGACTCGGTCGATGCCAAGCAGGGGGTGATGATCGATTTCGCCTATTACGACGTCGACTGGGTGGAGATGGACTTCCCTCAGGGCATGACCGGGGACGAGGCCCTCGACTCCGCCTGTTCGACGAGAGGGTATCCAGTCGTGAGGGAAGAGGACGGCTCGGTGCGTTCCGTCAACAACAAGCCCAGCCTCCTCAACGTGGAGTGGGGCATGTACGTCCTCGACGCGGGCGGGGGCTGGACGCAGGTCGGGGACCCCGGGAGCTACGTGGTCTCCGGGGAGAGGGTCGTCTCATGGGCCCGTACCGGTACGGGCAGCGAAATGATGCCTGCCGTGGACCAGACCGGGTTCACCTATTACAGTTACGCCTCCGAGGGGAAGAACCTCCTGGGCGGGAGGCTGAAGGTCGTGACCCTGGCGCCCTCGGTCACCGAGACGGTGTGCGCGGTGGGCGGATTGGACTACATCGTCGGTACCGACAGGTACAGCGACTACCCCAGGGGGCTGGTGTCCGGACAGAAGAACGGGAGGATATCCATAGTGGGGGGATATACCGACCCCAATTTCGAAAAAGTCGTCTCCGAGAACCCCGACATCGTGTTCCTGGACGGAGGTACCGGGGAGCACGTCACCATGGCGGACAAGTTCAGGAAATCCGGCATAAACTGCGTGGTCCTCTACGATGCGGTCGATACCGACGATCTGCTGAAGAACCTGTGGATGTGCGCCTCGGCGCTGGGGTTCCCCCAAAGGGGCAACGATTACATCTCGGACGTTTCCGAAGTCATAAACAACATCTGTCGCATCGCCGACCTCCAGGGCAGGAAGGTGTTCGTATCGCTGGGGGTGAGCGATTCCCCCTACACGGCGGGCTCCGGCACCTACATCACGAGCATGGTGGAGTCATTGGGAGCGAAGAACATCTTCGCCGGGGATTCCGGCTCCTGGTTCATGGTCTCCAAGGAGATAGTGTACGAGAGGCAGCCCGACATCATCATAGTGATCTACGACGGGGAGGAGATCGCGTCGCAGAGGGAGTACCGCACCCTGCTGTCCCGTTTCAATGACATGTGGAAGAGGACCCCCGCGTACGAGAACGGCGAGGTCTACGTCTTCTCGGGCGACGCCGCGAGCCTGCTCTCCAGAGCGGGTGCCAGGCTCCCGGAGTCATTGGAACTGCTGGCCAAGATAATGGACCCCGGGTCGTTCATGGCCGCGGACCCGACGGACGTCGTCGGGGTGAAATACTACAACAATTCGTACAACGACCAGGATAACGGATACCTCCGCTATGTCAAAGCACAGGGGTTGCTGGAATGGCAAATGGAATGACGGTCGTCCTGTCCGTGCTGCTGACGGTCTGTTCCATGCCGCTGGCGGCCGGGGGCTCCTCTGCCGAGGGCCCGTCGGAAGAGGCCGCCGACGCCCTCCTCGTGGATTTCGGCAACGGGCACACCGAGTGGAAGGACATCGTTCCCGGGAACACGGTCGGGGCCATGCTCTCCGCCACGTTAGGGACGCGTGTCGCGTTCGGGGACAGGGGGGAAGAGAGGACGGTCCTCTCGGTGGACGGGGTCTCGGAGGTGACGGTCGGCACCGGCGTCAACAGGCAGGCCTGCCACTGGCGCGTGTATTCGTGGAACACGGTGGAATGGGAGTTCCTCACGACCGACGTGACCGACAGGTACGTCGGCGGTTCGGTGGCTTTGGGGTATTTCCCCAACGATACGGTAATCCCCGCCCCGAATCCCGACTACAGGGAGGTATGGACCTCCTACCGCGGGGATTCCTCCTCCTCAGGGGTGAGCATGTCCCGCGGGCCGGAGAAGGTCGCCACGCCGCTGGAATGGGCCAACACGTACGTCGGTGCCGTCGATGCCTCCGTCCTTTATTCCGACGGCATGATCTACCATACCGTCTCCGGAAAGTTCGGCGCGGTGGGGATGGACTCCCTGGCGAGGATCAACTGCCTCGACCCCGTCAACAGGGAGCTGCTGTGGTCCGTCACGTATTCGGGGCCGGACAGGATCGAGATAACCACGCCGGTCATCATCGGCAACATGATAGTCGTGACCTCGGGTAACTGGCACATATATTGTCTCGACCGTTTCACCGGCGAGGCGCTGGCGGAGCTCGCCCCCTCCGGCGACGACGGCGACATGTGCAAGGGCTCCAAGCTTACCACGTACATCCCCAGGAAGGCCGACCCGTCGGTATCCAAAGACAGGATACATTCGGAGGGTGGGATAACGAACGCAGTCTACGATTCCGGCGCCCTGTACTTCGGCACCTCGGACGGTCTCCTGAGGTGTTTCTCCGTGGACCGCGAGAAGGGATTCAAGGAGATCTGGAATTACGTGCCGGGCTGGGCATCCGATGACCCGGGCCGTCAGATAAGGGGGTGCTTCTACTACCATCCGCCCGTGATCTGCGACCAGGGGGGGAAGAAATGCGTCATGATAGGGAACTATGGCGGCGGGCTGGTCTGCGTGGACGCCCTTACGGGAACGGGGATCTGGGACCAGAAGGTCACGGATTCGCATGGGAACATGGTGGGGCAGGCGACCTCCATCACCCTGTGCCCCGGGGGAAGGGCGCTGGTGTGCTACTCCGGCGGCGAGATGAGCTCCGCGGGCGGAGGCATCATGCTGGTCAGCGTGTCGGACGGCTCCGTGATCTGGAAACAGGACATCAGGTGCGGGAGGCCCGTGGTGTCCGGGGACAGGTTCTATTCGTACGTCTCCGCCCTCCCGGACCAGAGGGTCAGGGACTCGGTTTCCGGCCGGGATGTGGAGCTGGTGAGCGGATACCTTTCAATGTGGGTGTCGGACGGCAGCATGCTGTGGTGCAGGCAGACGGACGCGCTCTCCACGGGCGGCACCACCTACTGCGGAGGGAGGGTCTACAGCATGGATTACTCCCCGGGCACCGAGGATGCCAACGGGGGCAACGTCTGGTGTCTCGACGCGGATACGGGCGTCGTCGTCTGGAAGTGCAAGGTGTCACCCTACAGCGGGAACGCCTACAGCATGTGCTCCCCCACCGTGGTTGACGGCAAGGTGCTGGTCGGGAACGACTACGGGGCGGTCTACGTCATATCCGAAAAATCGGGGAGTGAACGTTCCGGCAGTTCCGAGATTGATTACGAATCCGAAGGTCTGGCACATCTGTCATGGATTGCCACCGCAGCCATGGTGTTAGCCGTTTTGGCGGTGGCGGTGTACGCGTACAGACGCCGAGGTCGGGACATTAGAGGAAGCGAACGCATGAACGAGGAAGACGAGCCGTCGGGAAACACTAGTGCCGGCGGGCAGGCAGATCGGGCGGCGCCCGCATCGCGGGGCAGGCCCGCGCCCGGGGGGAGAGGCCCGCTCAGGGGTTTTTTCGATACGCTCAGGAAAGGGTACGACGGGATGAGGGACGACATGGTCCCGGACGATGACGATGGGAGCGAGATCTCGATAAAGCGCAGACGTTTCCTCATCATCCTTCTGGTGGGCGTTTTCATCTGCGCGGTGATGTTCTCCGTTTCCATATCCATCTCTTCGGGGGGGATCATCCCCATCAGCGATGCCCTGGCCTCCCTCGCATCCGCGATAGGCAAGGGCGGGCACGGCCTCGACACAGCGGAACTGTACATCTTCCAGTCCCGTCTTCCCAGGACGATAGCCGCCATAGGGGTCGGGGCGGGGCTTGCGATCGCAGGGTGTATGTTCCAGGCGCTCATCAGGAATCCCTTGGTGGACCCCTACATCACCGGCGTGTCCTCCGGTGCGGGGTGCTTCGCCATCACCATCGTCGTGATGGGCGTCTCCATGTCGGCGCTCAGCGATTACAGCAACTACATAATCCCGGTCGCGGCCATCGTAGGGGGCCTCATCGCCTTCGGCATAACGCTTACGGTGGCCGAAAGCGCGGGCGGTTCCGCCACCAACTACATCCTTGCCGGGACCATCGTCGGTTTCGCGTTCACCTCGGTCCAGACGATCTTCCTTTCCCTGGAGAAGGACAACCTTACCAACGTCATGTGGTGGCTTTACGGGTCCTTCGCGAACATCACCTGGGAGAACGCGTTCCTGGTGCTCATTCCGGCCTTGGCGATCTCGTTCATCTCGATGCTTTGGGCCAGGGAGTTCAACCTCTTCATGAGCGGGGAGGACCAGGCAAGGCAGCTAGGTTTGAACGTCAGGCTGTTCAAGGCCGAGACCATGGTCGTCGCCTCCATACTCACCTCGGTCTGCGTCGCGTTCGTCGGGGTCATCGGGTTCGTCGGGCTGGTGATACCGCACGCGTGCCGCATGCTGATGGGGGGCGACCACCGCCTCATAATGCCCGCATCGATGGTCCTGGGGGCCTGCCTGATGCTGTTCGCGGACCTCGTGGCAAGGGTGGTGATCGCCCCGCTGGAGATCCCCGTGGGCGCGGTGACGGCGCTGATAGGCACCCCGGTGTTCGCATACATGCTCGTCAGAAGGGGGCGCGACTATGACGGATGAATCCTTGGCCAACGTCCGGAACTCCGTCGGCGGCCCAACGGGGGAAGAGCTGTTGAGGGTGGAAGACCTGTGCATAAACTTCGACGGCTTCGAGGCCCTGCACCACGTCGACTTCTCCCTTCTCAAGGGCCTTCTCGTGGGCCTCATCGGGCCCAACGGGTGCGGCAAGTCGACCATGATGAATTGCATCTCCAAGATGCACACGAAATGGACGGGAAGAATCCTCCTGGACGGCCGGGACACGGCCTGCTTCGGAACCAAGGACCTCGCCAAGATGGTGGCCAGCGTACCTGCGGAATCCGGGCCGCTTTTCGGCTCCACGGTCATGGAGTTCGTGATGCTGGGGAGGTATCCCTTCGTCAACAGGGTCTGGTGGGAATCGCCCGAGGACGAAAGGGTCGTGCGCGAGGCGCTGAGAACGTTCGGCATCGATCATCTCAGAAGGAAATCGGTAGCGCTCTGCTCGTCAGGGGAGAGACAGCGCGCCCTCATCGCCAAAGCCTATGTCCAGGAACCGAAACTCATGCTCGTCGACGAACCCACGTCCCATCTCGACATGAAATACAAACTGGAGGTGATGGAATACCTCCAGAACGTGGCCCGCAAGGACATGACCGTTCTGGTGGCCGAGCACGACATCTCCCTCATGGCAAGGTACTGCGACGTCTGCATCATCATGAAACGGGGAGGCATCGTAACCATTGGGGACCCCAAGAAGGTGATCACCGAGGAGCTGATAAGGGAGGTCTACGAAGTGGACGCGCGCGTCGGCCTCGACGTCGACGGAGAGATATACGTACTGCCCAAGAGGTACATCAAGTGATACCATGAGAAGGTCATTGCTGGTACTGTCATCCTTTGCGATAGTGGCGGCAGCCGCTCTGATCTCGGTCGACGACTCTGGCGAGTCCTCTGCGGCAATATGCGATAACGTGAACGTGTACATCCTCGACCCGGACGGAACGTATACCAAGTCGACCGTGGACGGCGTGCAGACCGTCAGGGGCGCCATAGTCAAGGCGCTGTCGGACCAGCACCGCGAAATGGAGTTGAACCCGACGAGGACCGGCATACTGTCGGTGGACGGGCGCACCCCGGGGGACGGCCAGTATTGGAGGGTGTTCCAATGGCTTCCGGCGGGGAACTCCGGCTGGGGCGTACAGGCGTTCAACGCTTCGTCCGACGGCAAGATGATGCCGGGCACCACATACTGCGTCACCCTCTCCAAACTGTCCAACCTCAATGGC
The DNA here is from genome assembly GCA_028561875.1 of Methanomassiliicoccaceae archaeon COG_1. Taxonomy (GTDB): domain Archaea; phylum Thermoplasmatota; class Thermoplasmata; order Methanomassiliicoccales; family Methanomethylophilaceae; genus Methanomethylophilus. The sequence goes on along the minus strand of JAQQTI010000001.1, from coordinate 588,496 downwards.
ACCAACGTCTACTCCGTGCCCGACTTCGAACCCGTATCCACGGGATACATCTTCATCAGGTTCGCCAACGGTTACTCCCCGGATAACGAGCACGTGAGGGGGGTGTTCACTTCCGAGATAAGGGAAAGGGGATTCTGGATCAGGGGGGAGGGCTCCAGCATGGGCGCCGTTCTCCGTAACGCGATAGAGGCCAACTGGCCGGGGGAGATCGAGACCTATACCGGGAATGCCGGGGCGGGGACCGACGTGGCAGATTGGATCAACGTCATGTTCGGTCTGAAGAACGACCATCTCGGGGACAGCGTGTGGGCGTTTTGGAACCAGTTCTGCTGGGTCGACCACCGGTGGTCGTTCAATGACTGGACCCTGGGATATTACGATCCCGCCGTGTATCCGTACATCGAGTGCATATATCTGATCTCCACGCCCGACCCGTATGGCGACGGGTACATCATCGACAAGGGGGGCCCGGAGCCCAATCCGGATACCGACGAGATAGTCTGCATGAAGAACATACTCACGGTGGACTTCAAACTGGGGAACGGGACCGTTTGGAAATCGCAGAAGGTGAAATACGGCGAACAGGTCGACATGACCGAAATAGAGGAGCCTGTCGCCGCGGGCAAGGGGTTCGTCGGATGGGGGGACACGACCCGCGCGATAACCTCGGACACCACGTTCACCGCGTCATTCGTCGACATCACCCCCGGGATGAAGTGCATCACGTATCTCACCGAAAGCGGACAGTTCATAAGGAAGGAGTACGTGGTGCCCGGTTCCGCGGCGACGTATTCGGGCATACCGAGCAAGGTGAGCACACAGCAGTACGACTACGTATTCGAACGCTGGGACAAGGACCTGGAATCGGTCACGGAAGACACCGAGACAAGGCCGGTGTTCACCCAGGTCGTACGTTCCTACGACGTGAAGTTCTTCAACTACGACCGTTCCCCCATCGACACGGTGTCCGCGGGATACGGGTCTGCGGCCGTGACGCCTCCGACCCCATACAGAGAACCGACGGTAAGGTATCAGTACAATTTCAGAGGGTGGAGCCTCACGCCCAACAATTACGTCCGGGTCGACCTCGGGAACATAACCGGAACGACCTATGCCTACGCGTACTTCGAACCCGAGGCAAGGGAATACCTACTCACTCTCAAGGAGGGGGACCGCACGGTCGGCACCTATTCTGCAAAATACGGGTCTTCCATAGGGGGGACGCTTCCTCTGGACGTGTTCCGCGGGTCCGCCCTGGCGAAGATGTACCGCGACCCCTCCCTCGCCAAGGAATATGACACCAACTACATCGTGGTCGGGGACACCACGGTATACGTCTCGAGGGTGACAGGCGATTACGATGCGGTACGCGATGCCGAGAACAACATGTCGGGGGATACCGTAACCGTATCGTTCACGGAGGAACTGGCACATAATGCAGCTAAGTATGATGGGACGGTCGTCGTATGCGACCTGTCACAGTATCCCGACGCCACTGCGATATCCGTCGGTAGGGAGTCCATCGCCAACCTGATCGCCGTCCACGGCGGCGACGCCGAAGCGGTCCTGACGGTCCCCCGCGGTTCGTTCTATGCGAGCCTGTCCTCGATGCTGGCGGTCATCGGGGACGGCGATGAGCTGACATTTTCGGTCCAGAACGGTCCCCTCAACGTGAAAATCTCTTCCGCTCTGAAGAAGATCAACTACAGCAAATTCTACCGCCTCAATCTCCGCGTGGACGGGGCCTCCGTGATGGACCTGAAGCCCCGGGGGGTCACGGCCGACATCGCTCTGCTTCTGGAATTGGGAAAAGGCGTGCATGCCGATGTTTGGAACATATCTCCCGCGGGGTCTACGACCCATATAGAACCGTCGTATGACGGAAGATACGTGAGGTTCAGCACGGACCTGATGAAGTTTTACGCGGTCGGGACCACCGACGACGTGTCGGTCAGGCAGATCGTGACCTGTCCGTACGGGGATGCCGAATACACGACCGAGGGGTCCGGGATCGATGGCAGCGCTACGCTGGTATCGATGACCTTGGACAACATGGGCGGGACCCTGTTCGTCCCCTCGTCCTTCGGAGGATGCACCCTTTACAAGATGGATGCGGGGGCGTTGAACGGAGTCGTCAACGCGACAAGCGCGGTGATCCCCGTGACGGTGAAATACTTCTCCTGGCTCATCTGGTCCAACACCGGGATTAAGAACGTTTATTTCCTGGGGGATTCCCCGGTGTTCGAAGGCGTGGCCCCCGCGGGGGTCGGGGTGCACCATCGCCCCGACGCGGCCGGCTGGTCTGCAGGCAGCGACGATCTGGTCCTTCACGAGTACAACGGGTCCTACCGCAAGGACACCTTCTGCTTCACCTACTACGTAGTGGACGACGAGGCCGTCATCCACAGGTACGTCTCCGGGCCGTACGTGCAGGTTCCCGGCTCGGTATCGGTCGGGGGAACATCATATCCCGTGACCCAGATCGGGGATGCGGCATTCATGTTCTCCAGGGACCCGGGGATCAAGGACAGGTACGCGCTCGCGTTCGCGGACCCGTACGCTCTCGGAACGTTGGAGCTCAACGGCCACATCAGGGGGATTCAGACAAGCGCCTTCCACGGTTCCGTTCTGTCCAGCCTGTATCTGGCCGACTCCGTGGCATACGTATGGGACCGGGCCTTCGCGGAATGCAGGTCGCTTTCCAGCATCTCATTCTCCGGCGAACTGGTGTTCATAGGGTGCGGCGCATTTTCCGGGTGCGACGGGAAAGCATTCACGCGTTTCGCCGTCCCGAACTCGGTCAGGGCCGTCGGCAGCGGTGCGTTCCATGGGTGTACCAGCCTATCCAACGTTGTTCTGGGCAAGGGGCTGGCCTCAATACCCGCGGATTGTTTCGGGGGCTGTTCCAGACTTACGGAATTGAACATTCCGGCCGGGGTAGGAACCATCGGGGAGAGGGCGTTCTACAACTGCGCGGGACTCCGGTATGCGGACCTTAACAACGTGGTGTCCGTAGGCGAATACGCGTTCTATGTCTCCGAGGGCATCCCCGTGATGGAATTCATAGTGCTGGGGGAAAACATGAGACTGTTAGGCAACGGGGCCTTCGGCAACTGCAAGGGGATTTCGGAACTGGAGGTCCACTGCGATTATTTCGAATCGTTCGACAATGCGTTCACCGATGTGGATGTTGACGCCTTCACGATATACGCCTCGGATGACGTTCTTTCATCCTGGGCCCAATACAACGTGCGGCCCATCACGGAGCCGGAGCATCAGAAGGACCAGACCCTGCTCGTGACGGTGGAGGTCGGGCTGGTGATAATGTTCTGCGCGATATTCGCCGTCTCGCTGTGGAGGAAGATGAGGGTGCGTTGACGGCGGGCAGGCCAGGGCACTCGTCGGGCGATTGTGCGAAAACTGGCCCTCGGCCTTTTCCACGGAAACTCTCCCGAATCCAACCAAGGCGAGGCCACAGGCACGGAGGTGCGGTCACGGAGAGGTGCCCCGACGGGACGAGGCGCATCGACAGGAAGGACGGAACGGTTACGCCGCCGTGGATATGGCGATCGACGCCATCGTCCAGGATGCCGCATCGAAGACGATCGTCACATCCGGACCCGTCGCCAGGGGCACGGCCGATGGCAACAGCGACACGGATACGCTCGTGGTCACGGACCCGGATAGGCGGGTCTTCGACATGGAATCGGAGAGTACCCGCAACCTGAGGGCCATTCTCGCGGTCATCGCCCCGGGGGGCCGCGAGATGGATCAGGACATCGTCATGGAGGCTGGCACGCTTTCGGATTGCTATATGGCCACGGGGTGTCCTGATTACGGCGGACTCGATGACGCGAACGGGGGGGACCGCGGAGGAAGCTTACCAATGGCCCCTCGGGAGCGTCGGCTAGAGGGGGTGCATCCGCAGGAGTGAGAACCCGAGCCCCCTCTCCGGTCAGTACATGTCGGCGTGAGTCATGTCGTATCCGATGCGGACGGGCTCGAACATGCGGGTCCTGGCAGGACGCCCATTCTCGAATCCCGACCTCGCCGCCGCCCGTTGAGGTCGGCGGCGATACCGTCTTCGACGGAGTCGTTGAGGATGACGTGCGGGCGTCCGTTCACCTCCATGATGTCGGCGTCGACGCCGTACACCGCGCGGATGTTCTCCCTCGTCAGGACCTCCTTCGGCGTCCCGATGGCGAATATCTCGCCGTCGTGCAGCATGATGATTCTATCGGCGTACTTCGCGGTGATGTTGATGTCGTGGCTGATCATGATCACCAGCATGCCCTTCTCTTTCGGGAGGCGGCTGAGCACCTTGGTGACCTCCAGCTGGTGCTTGATGTCGAGGTTTGACGTGGGCTCGTCCAACAGGACTACCTCCGGGGACCTCACCAGGCCCCTCGCGAGCACCACCTTCTGGTGTTGCCCGGCGGAGAGCTCGTTGAAGTTTCTCATGGCGAGGTGCTCGATCTTCATTAGCCTGAGGACGTCGTATACCTTCTGCAGGTCCTCCTTCGACGTGCCGTACTTGAAGTCGTTCTGCAGCCCGACCATGATCGTGTCGACCACTGTCAGGGGGTACGAGTCCTCGCTCGACGCGGGCACGTATCCCAAACGGGACGCGAGGTCCCTGAGCTTGGTCCGGGTCACATCCACGTCGTTCACCAATACGGTCCCGCCCGTGGGCCTGAGGATCTTGTTGATGCAGTGTATCATGGTCGATTTCCCGACGCCGTTGGGGCCCATGATGCATACGAACTCCGGCTTGTCCAGCGTGAACGATATGCCCCTGATGACCGGCATCCGGGGGCCGTACCGGAATTCCATGCCGCGCAGTTCGACCCTCATCCGATCACCACGCCGAGCTCCTCTGCCTGATGAGCAGGTACAGGAACAGCGGGCATCCGATGAACGACGTTATCACCCCCACGGGCAGGAAGGTCGGCGCTATGACGACCCTCGAGACCAGGTCGGCCGACATCAGGAGGACGGCGCCGAACGCCGCCGAGGCGGGGATCAGGTACCGGTTGTCCGCTCCGAGGAAGACCCTCACTATGTGCGGCGCCACCAGCCCGACGAACCCGATGATCCCGGTGAAGCATACGACCGATGCCGCCATGAGCGAGATGAGCAGGAGCAGGGCTACCCTGAGCCGGTGGGCGTCGAGCCCGAGCGCCTTCGCGTTCCTGTCCCCGGTGATCAGAATGTTAAGCTTCTTGGACATCGCCATGAGGAGGGCGGTCCCGGCGATCGTGAACCCGAGGATGACGTAGAACGACTCCCACGTGGAGCCGCTCAGGTCGCCGACGGTCCATTGGTAGACGGCGGAAAGGCTCTGCTCGGACAGCGTGAGTTTGATGAGAGTCGTGCACGCGTTGAACAGGTACATCACCGCGATGCCTGCGAGGATCATCGTCGCCGCGGAGGCGTTCTTCAGCGAGGATACCAGTATGATCACCGCGGCGGGTATCAGGGAGAATACGAAGGCGGTCGACACCAGCCCGGGCGTGCCCCCGGCGCCCGTCACGGTGAACCCGAGTCCCAGCGCCAGGGTCGCCCCGAACGAGGCCCCCGAGGAAATGCCCGTCGTGTACGGGTCGGCCAGAGGATTCTTCATCATGCTCTGCATCGCCGCCCCGGCGACGCCGAGGGACATGCCCGTGGCGAGCCCCGTCATTATGCGCGGCAGGCGGACGGTGAACACCGCCCAATCGACGGTCTCGTCGCACCTGCTCGGATCGACGATGTGGTACCATATGTCGCGGTACACCTCCCCGGGGGTGATCCCCGAGGACCCGTATGTCGCCGCGTACCCGGTCACCGCGATCGCGCCGGCGATGCAGAGCGCGATGAAGACCAGCTTCCTCGCCACGTAGCGCCTGTACGAGGACGCCATCCGCTCGCAGGCAGCCCCTTCCTCCGACACCGGCCCCTCCTCGGTGGTTCCTCCGTGCCAGAGCCCCCGCCGGTTCAAGACGCGTACTCCTCATACCTCGCCAGATCGAAATATTCTAGCCCCAGGAAATCCGCGCTGGAGTAATCCGGGTGGTATCTCGTGACGTAGTCGCCGAACAGCCCGTCGACGTCGAAGCCGAACAGCCCGGGGTTGATGTGATTGGCGATGTATGCCGCGGCGACGTAGCTCGCCGGGCCCATGTAGACTCCCTGCTGGAGGAAGATCACGCGGCCGCTCTTGTAGGCGTCCGTCATCCTGATCGCTTGGACGTACTTCATGTCGGTGTTGCTCAGCTGGTCGACGATGGCCTTCTTGCAGGGGTCGAACCCCTCGTACCTCTCGAGGAACCCGAAGTACTGGTCGAGGACGATCCAGTCGGGGTTCATCGTAAGGGCGAGCGTCTCCGCGTCGATCTTCCCGGGCGAGTATCCGGCGTCGAGCGGGTTCCTGCCCCCGGCGAGCGTGACGAGCTCGTTCATGCCGTTGTGCTTGGCCGATATGCTGGTGGCGTTGTACGAGGCGTAAACGAACACCCTCTCGGACACAGGGGTGCCGGCGAGAGCGCCGGATATCGCCCCATACACGGAGTCGGCGGTCTCGGCGTACCGGTACGCCTCGGACTCGCGCTGGGTCAGGTACCCCAGGGTGATGATCGCGGGGATCGCCCAGTTGTCCTCCCAGAAGGGGAGGCGGACGACGTCCATGCCAAGCGCCGCCACGGTCTCCTCCATGTTCTCGTCGAACCAGGCCCGGGTCCCGGACAGCATGTAGCTGGGCGCGTTCTTGCTGAAAACCTCGTAGTCAGGGGTGAACCTGCTGCCGAAGCAGCCGACGTAATTGTCGCTTCCTAGGAACATCCGGTACCAGGGCGAGTAGGGGCCGTCCTGCCCGACCTGGTTGCATACGTACATGCAGTTGTTCTCGTTCCCGAGGATCAGCTCGGCCTCGTAGTTGCTCTTGTACCCGACGGCGTAGGTCGTGAGGGGGTACGTGCACGAGGAGATGACGCCGTCCACGTCGTAGAAGTGAATCAGCATGTCAGGCTTGCGGTCGACCATGTCCTGGATCCAGGCGACGTCGGCCCGGTCGATCTTCCCGTCGCAGTTGGCATCGGCGAAGGACCTCTGGACCGTCGCGCCCCCGTAGGTCCTGTGGCAGTCGAAGTACGCCGGCTCCCTCTCCCCGGCGATGATCCGCTTGACGCATTCCACGTCCTCCTGGTCGATGTAGTCGTCGCCGTTAGCGTTTCCGAACACGGTGAGGCGGCCGTCCAGGTTGTCGCCGGGATCGGCGGTCCTCTTGCCGTCGCCGTCGCCGAACACGACGATTGCCGCCGCCCCGGCGGCGACCAGCGCCGCCACGGCCACGATTGCCATTGCTTTCGGGTTCATGGTATCAAATTGGACATATGCTCCAGTTGATCCCCTCCTTCCGTTCCGTCGTATAAATGCGTTCGCGTCGGGCCCCCGTTCGTATGAAAAACAATTGATTTATCTGGATTAGATGATACGTCCGACCGATGGCCGCGGCCACAGCCGTTCCGGAAGACGAAGAGCCGCGCACCGCCGGTGCCAGGAAGGCCCTCGAATCGAGGATATGCGATTACTGGAGCCTCCGCGCCAACGGGTACGGCGAGGCCACCCGCCAGAGCATCGGGGGCGGGTACGGCGAGGTCATGAGGATCATCGACCGGTTCGTCAACCTGGGCCGGCGCATGACCGTCGTCGACATGGGGACGGGCGCCGGCCTCTACGCGATACTCTTCGCCCTCAGGGGACACCGGGTGATCGGCATAGACAACAACGAGCGCATGCTAGAGGCCGCGCGCGAGAACTGCCAGGCCTTCGGCGCCGAGGCCGAGTTCGTCAGGGGGGACGTCCAGAGCCCCCCGCTGAGGAGGCGCAGCGCCGACCTGATAGTGTCGAACAACACCGTGTGGAACCTCACCGACCCCGCCTCGGCTTACGGCGGATGGAAGGAGCTCCTCGCGCCGGGCGGGGCCGTGGTCGTCATCGACGGCAACTACTACCTCGACATATTCGACGAGGAGTACGGGAGGAGGAAGGCCTACATGGACCTCAACGGGCACGGAATGAACGACGGGCTCCACGCGAAAACCAACACCGACGGGGTCGATTTCAACATCATGCGCGACCTGGCGAGGGGCCTCCCGTGCAGCAGGCGCCGCCGTCCCGCGTGGGACGTGTCGCTGTTCCTGGGGGCGGGGATGACGGACGTCCACGTGCAGTCCCTCGACGAGAACCCGTACTCCGTCCTCACCGAACACGGGTTCGTCGAGCTGCCGTCCCGCTTCATCGTCTGCGCGAGGAAGCCGGACGACCCCTCGAGCCCGTACGACGGGCCCCCGTCCAATCCGATACTGGGCTGCGAGAGCATAGCCGACCTCAGGGGCGTGGCGGACGTGGGGGGCGACCTCCTGGCCGCTGTGAAGTCCCTCGCCGATGAGAAACGCATCCGCATGATCAAGGCCCTGACCGTCGGCCGCCTCACGGTGCAGCAGATCGCCCACGTGGCCGGGTGCTCCCACTCCCTCGCGTCGCACGACCTGAGGGTCCTGAGGGACGCGGGCATCGTGTACTCGGAGAAAAACGGCAAGGAAGCGCTGTACAGCCTCTACGAGCCGGAGAGGGTCCGGGCGATCCTCGACATGCTGAGTTCCGTCGTCGAGGGCAGGCGCCCCCGGTGCCGGGGGGCGCCCCGGCCGGGCGCCTCAGTCGAACCTCCCGACGACCGCCTTGATCCTCCTCACCCCCGCCGCCGAGCCCTGCTCCTTCTGGATCCTGAACCCCTGGAGCTCGCCGGTGCGCTGCACGTGCGGCCCGCCGCAGATCTCGCAGGACAGGTCGCCGATGGTGTAGACCCTGACCCGGTCGCCGTACTTGGAGTCGAACACGCCCACGGCGCCCCTCCTCCTGGCCTCCTCGAGGGTCATCTCCTCGCAGACCACGGGGATGTCGGCCCGGATGGCGCCGTTGACGTACTCCTCGATCCCCTTCAGCTCTTCGGGCTCCAGCCTCCTGTCGAGGCCGAAGTCGAACCTGAGCCTCTCGGCGGTGATGTTGGAGCCCCTCTGCCTGATGCCCGGGTCGACGAGGGCCCTCAGCGCGGCGTTGAGGAGGTGGGTGGCGGTGTGCAGCTTCGTGGTCTCGTACTCGTGGTCCGCCAGGCCGCCCCTGAACGCCTGGTTGCCGTCCATCCTGGAGGTCTCCTGGTGCCGCCTGAACCTGCTCTCGAAGTCGGCGAGGTCGACGGTGCGCCCCCTCTCCTCGGCGAGCTCCTTGGTGAGCTCCACCGGGAAGCCGAAGGTGTCGTAGAGCCTGAACACGGCGCCGCCGTCGAGGACCTCGGCGCCCCCGCTCTCGGCCACCATCTGGTCGAACCGCCTCAGGCCCTTGCCGAGGGTCCTGCGGAACTTCTCCTCCTCGCCGGCGAGGGTGGCGCGGATCGCCCCCTCGTTCCTCTCCAGCTCGGGGTAGGCCGCGGAGTAGTCGCGGACGACGACCCCGGCGATCTCCCCGGCGCGCGCCCCCTCCACGCCGAGGCGGGAGAGGTACCTGCAGGCCCTGCGGATGAGCCTCCTGAGGATGTACCCCCCGCCCGTCCGGGCGGGGACCACGCCGTCGGCGATGAGGAAGGTCGCCGCGCGCAGGTGGTCGGCGATGACGCGGAAGGCCTTCACGTCCTCGGCGTACCTCCTGCCGGAGACCTCCTCGATCTTGGCGATGATGGGGGCGAACAGCGGCGTGTCGTAGACGGTCTCCGCGCGGTTGACCACGCGGAGCGCCCTCTCCAGGCCCATGCCGGTGTCGACGTTCCTCTGCGCCAGGGGCGAGAACCTCCCGTCCCCGTCCTTGAAGTACTCCATGAAGACGTTGTTCCAGATCTCGGTGTAGTAGCCGCAGTGGCAGCCCGGCCGGCAGCCCGGCCCGCACGGCCCCCTCTCCGCGTCGACGAAGAAGATCTCGGTGTCCGGCCCGCACGGCCCGGTCTGGCCGGCGGGGCCCCACCAGTTGTCCTCCTTCGGGAGGAAGAATATGCGCTCCCTCGGTATGCCCTGCCCCTCCCACAGCGCCGCGGTCTCCTCGTCCCTGGGCGCGTCCCCGTCGCCGGCGAAGGCGGTGACGGCGAGCCGGTCGGGCGGGATACCCAGGACGTCCCGCAGGAGCTCGCAGCTCCACCTGACGGCATCCTCCTTGAAGTAGTCGCCCAGCGACCAGTTGCCGAGCATCTCGAAGAAGGTGAGGTGGGACTCGTCGCCGACCTCGTCGATGTCCCCCGTCCTCACGCACTTCTGGTAGCCGGTGAGGCGGGTGCCGGCGGGGTGCCTCTGCCCGAGCAGGTACGGCACGAGGGGGTGCATCCCGGCGGTGGTGAAGAGGACGGTCGGGTCGTTCTCCGGTATCAGCGATGCGGACGGGATCCGCGCGTGCCCCCTCTTCCTGAAAAATTCGACGTACGCCTCTCTGAGTTCCTGCGCCTCCATCGGACCGCTCTCCTGATGGGCTCCGAGATATTATTCTCTTATAAATACATAAGAAAGAGGGGCCGGCGCCGGCAGGGACGCCCGCCCCTCCCCGGCTCCCGCCGCGGCGGGGCGATCGGAGGGGGCCCGCGACCGTCAGGGAGTCACCGCGAATCGGCCCGTTTCCTGCGAAAAGGCCCGGCCGGACGGGTTTCCGAACGAGAAATCGCCCCCATCTTCCGTTGGATTTATATTCCAAATAGTGCTTACATCACATAGGCCTTCCGGCGCCCGCCCGGCAGACGCGAATCTCCGGGCGGGCGCAAGGGACGCAGGCCGCCGGAATCGCGGGGCGCCCGTAACAGGGCGGCGCGAACATCCGGGGGAATGCGCAAGGGATGCGGGGACTACGGAGGGCGGCGCGCCCGCCACCAACGGGCGCGTTTCCGACAGGTACCGAGCGTAACGCAGGAGATACCGAAAAATGGCAACAAAAGTAACAGCTGGATTCGTCGCCGTGATGATGGTGCTCACCGTCTCGGCGATGGCGGTGGCCGACTCCGACTCGTCGGACGCGGTCACCACTGCGCCGTGGACCTTCCAGGTCCACGATGGCAGCGGATGGACGACGTACACCGTCGGCGACGGCGGGTACAACGGATGCATCGCCATAAACAAGGCGGGCATACCGGGCCTCGTAATCGACAACAGATACACCGTCACGAAAACCAACGCGTACGGCGACTACATCACAATCAACGAGGAGTACGGCAGGGTCTCCAAGATCGGGGACCAGGAGAACGGCGTCGCGGGCGTATGGAACGTCGCCTTCCTGGATTCGAACGGCACGTGGCAGAACAGGGAGTCCTGGATAGAAATCACTTGGAGCGGACCCGTCGAGCACTTCACGCCCGAGGCCCTCGGATTCTACAAGCAGTACTCCGACTACAGCACCGCCACGGCGACCGAGAACGACCACAGCACGGGTTACAGGACGTCCGCGATCGCCCTGTGGTACGGGGCGGACGACTCGAGCATGCCCGCCGGCGTCCCGGCGACCACCAACAGCTACATCACCGTCGACAGCAGCTCTCAGTTCAGGGCCTTCTTTTTGACGAGGGTGGATGACGGGTACACTCCGACGATTTCCCCTGGAGGGCACAGCCTCCCTCCTATGGTGATTGATGGAGATACTTATGCGTTGGCGCGCGGCTACGGTTCCGACGCATACCTGGCGATGAAGGACGCCCTCGGAGCGGCGAACGTCGTCGGCAACGAGGTCATCGGCGAGAACTACAGCTGGATCACCACCATATACGGCCTCGGCACCCAGCAGATCGCCGGCCAGGACACGCCGAACGACTACACCGACGACAAGTACGTCTACTGGAACCAGTACGACGGCGTGAGCCTCAACCCGCCAAAGCTCATCTACAGCGGGTTCCTCACCGGGCACCACAGCAGCGTGCCCGGGGCCCCCATGGGCGGCTCGGTCATAATGATGCACTACAAGGCGGATGCCTGAGCCGTTCTGAAACCTCTTCCCAAACGCCTCCGCCGTGCGAATCTGGCGGCGGAGGCGCGCGGCTTTTTCCGAAACCAGTCCCCTCTGAAATCGGTATCTTTTTTGTTAGAGATTTCCAACACGCCACTCGGTCTCAACTGCGGAGTTCGCGAACGGCATCCGACACGGCGATATGCAGGCGGGATGTTTTCGGCATTCGCGCCAGGCACGATTCGGTCGATCGCCGTCCGCGATCATTCCGCGTGCAATCGGGGAGAGGGGAGGTTGGAAATGAAAGCCGTATATTGCATATGCGCGGTTCTGGCGGCACTCGTCGTTTTCGGAGCCGCCGGCCTGTCGATATGGGAGCCTGACGAGGCCTCCGCCGAACCTTATCGGACCGAAGTCTGGGAGCTAAGCGACGACAGGAGCGCCATAGTCTCCGGAGGGGTCATCCTGGAGGCATCCCTCAGCGGCACCGACGTGGCCATCACCGGGGTCCGGGCGGGGCTCGATGGGAACGTGGATCTGGTGATTCCCGATAGGTTCGTTTCGGGGGGGGAGGAATACGATATCGTCAGCATATGCGAGATGTCTTCTTGCAATGCTCGCAGTATAAACCTCACGGGGTTAAAACTTCTGGGAAGCACGGACTACGGTTTTGGTTATATGGAGGGTACGTTCAGTGAAACTACCGCCGAGAGCGTGACATTGAATAATGTCGAAACCGTTCCGCTCTGTTTTGGCTCTCATAATCATTTCAATACTAAATCATTAAAGACAGTGACCGTGATAGATTCGGTTGTGGGGCCTGGACTTTTCTCCGGGTGCGCATCCATAGTTTCGGCCTCGGTCAAGGGCGGGGACGTGTCGGACTCCATGTTCTTCATGGAATACTTCGAATGCAAGAGCCTATCGGAACTGAATCTCACCAATGTCGAAAGGATCGGCTCGAACGCCTTTAAGGGCTGCGGGTCTCTGGCCTCCGTAGACCTGTCAGGTGTGAGGATTGTCGGGGACATGGCCTTCGCGGGCACCGGGATATCCGAGCTCGTCGTCCCCTCCTCCGTGGAGGAGATGTCATTCTCCAACGGCGACGGCACCACGTACTTCGACACTATGGATGTGAGGTTCGTCGACAACCCCTACTTCAGCTCGGAGGGCGGGCTGGTATACTCCACCAGGGACGGGGCCCGGACGATCTTAGCGGCCACCAAGGAATTCAGCACGCCCGATCTGGTGCTGGAGGATGTCCGCGTGGGCGAGGGGGTATTCAGAAAGAATGCCGTGCTGAACAGCGTGGAGTTCCGGGCGGGAGCCGTCATCGGTAAGGAAGCGTTCGCTCTCTGCCCCAACCTGAAGGCCGTGAAGGTCTCGGCGGCCGGTTTCTCCGTCGCCAAGGGGGCGTTCCGCGAATGCAAGGCGTTGGAGAATGTGGAGATCTCCGGCGAGGGGTGCGTCGTAGAAATGGGGGCGTTCGAGGGGGCAAGAATCAAACACCTGGACCTCTCGGGCGTGAGCAAGGTCGGGAATGCAGCATTCAGCAGTGTAAAGGTGGACGAGCCCGTGAGCCTCCCGTCCTCGCTGACATACATAGGCGATTTCGCGTTCTCGTCCAACGGATTCCTCTTCGGCAATCACACCGTCAAATGGCTCGAAAAAGCCATCCTCCCGAATCTGACCCACCTCGGGCGCGGGGCGTTCACAGGGCAGACGATTCTGACCGACGTGGAGATTGGCCCGATTTCGGGATGCGCGGTCCCGGACGGATGCTTCTACGACTGCAGGGGGCTCGAAAGGGTGACCCTCGACCCATCCATAACCTCCGTGGGGAATGAATGCTTCTACGAGTGCGCACCCCTCGCCTCCGTCGACGCCCCCGGCCTGCTGACCATCGGGCCGAAGGCGTTCTACATGTGCAAGTCCCTCGCGCTGATCCCGGGGGACCCGACGAGCATCGGCGAGTCGGCCTTCGCGTTCTCTGGCGTATCCGAGGCGGACCTCGGCGGCTCCGCGGAGGTCAGGATAGCCAAGGAAGCGTTCCGGCGTACGCAGGTGGAGAAGGTGGTCATGGGCTCGGCGTCGGTCGGCGAGTCGGCCTTCAGGGACTGCAAGTCGCTGGCGTCCCTCAGGATCGGCGCGGGGTCCGTCGGGGCCCGCGCCTTCTCCGGGTGCACCTCCATGAGGACGGCGGACCTGGGCGCGGTCTCGTCCATAGGGGACCGGGCATTCGAGGACTGCAACTACCTGGGCAGCGTCGGGGGGATAGCCGCCGACGCCGTCGGCGAGCGCGCCTTCAGCGGATGCATGGCGCTGGAGTCCGTCTCCTTCACCTCGTCGGAGCTCAGGAGCCTCCCCGCGAGCGCTTTTGCGGGCTGCACGTCGCTGAAGAAGATCTCGGTATCCCCGGACAACGCCAACCTCCGCTCCGACGGGAGGACCGTCCTGGATGCGACGGGCACCCTCCTGGTCTGCGTCCCCGGCATCTCCGAGGTGACGTTGGGCGAGGACGTGAGCTCGGTGAGGGGGCTCGGGACCCAGGACGTGGTCCTGCAGTACTCCGAGTCGCTCAAGAGCATAAGCGTGAGCGGGGGGAACCAGTCGTACTCCTCCGCCGACGGGCTCCTCCTGTCCAAGGACGGGCGCACGATCCTGTACGTCCCGAAGTGCATGCAGATCCTCAGCGTGCCGCGGTCGGTCTCCGCCATAGCGGAGTACGCCGCGGTCGACGGCTACACCACCCGCGTCGTCGCCGAGGGGATCGACAGCCTGGCGGCGGCCCACCCGTTCTACTACAAGGGGGAAGCGTACCTCCAGGATTTCGTCGTCCGCGGCGGAAAGAACGCGACGCTTGAGGAAATAAAATGCACAAACCTCGACGTGAAGGTTACCGGGAACGTGAGCCTGAAGTCCAACTATGCAAGCAACACGCGCGTCGAAGCGCAGTCAGCGGTTCTGGGGCCGGGTGCGCTGCATTTCTCATCATCATCGATCGTCAAAGCCGCAACCATAACCTTGACCGAGAGGTCCCTGACCTCCGCCCGCAACGTGCTCCTCCTCGGGCACATCGAGTTCCCCGAGACGATAGACAGCTACGGCGCGGGCGAGCTGTACCTCTCCGAGCCGGAGGGGGGGCTCATCAGCAAGCTCGGCGGGTTCCGCGTGCACGTCGTGGGGCACGAGCTCGACGCGAACCCCGCCGTGAAGGGCCACTTCATGCTGGACGGCGACGGGGGCGTGCTCCTCCCCGTCCTCGAAGGGCCCGGCAAGGATCTCTACTCGATCCTCCCCGACGGCGTCACCGCCGAATACTCCCAGAGCGGGGGTTCGGCCAGGGTCGAGTTGTCGTCCGATGCCGGGTACCTGCCCACCGACCTGTCGGTCACGGTCGGCGGGGTGGCCGTGTCCCCGGCCCAAGGCCTCGTCTACCAGGTCCCCTTCGAGGGGGACACCCTCTTCAGGGCATCCCTGGTGGGAGGGGACCCGGTGGTGGTCAGCTTCGACCTCCGCGACGGGTCCCCCCCAATCACCCTGCTCGTCGGCCGCGGCAGGAGCGTCCTGCCGTCCGAATTCCCGGAGCCGCGCATCCCCGGCTATTCGTTCAAGGGCTGGTACTCCGACAGCGGATGCACCCGGCCGTACGTCCGCGCCGCCGTGGATTCCGACATCACGATATACGCCGGATGGGAGAAGGCGCCCCCCTCGCTGAGGGTGGCCGAGGGCATACACGGCAGGCTCATGTCGGGCGGCGCCGTTTACACCGGGGGCACCCTGGGCGGGGAGGTCGTCCTGACGTTCGTCCCGGACCTCGGGTACGAGTTCGTCTCGTGGGGGGAGATCGACCCCGGGGTATGCGGCCACTCGATCGACGGCGCCGTTCTGACGATCCGCTCCCTGTCGGCCGACGTGACCCTCTCGCCCGTCGCGGCGTGGGTGTCCCACTCCACCGAGATCGACCCGGTCGTCGAGGTGGAATCGCAGCACTCCGGCACGCTGGTCCCCGCGTGGGAGTTCAACAGCACGGGGATCTCCATGTCCGGGATGGTCTGGAGCGGGACGCCCAGCACCCCCCTGATAGTGGACGACACCGTCTACACGAGCGCGGGGGGCGTCCTCTACGCGCTGTCCCTGGGCGACGGCCGCGTGATGTATCACGCCGAATCGTCCAACGACGTGGGGTACTACCATGCGCTGGGATACGGGGACGGCAAGGTCGTCGACTGCATCACGGGGAGGGTGTTCGATCTCAAACTGAACCACCTGTACGACATGCCCCATCCGATCTCGACCATAACCTTCCACGAGGGGTACTTCTACGCCTTCGCCGGGGGTGAGCTGATGAAGTTCTCGCCCGAGCCCGGGAGGGACCTCGACGCCGCCGGGGTGAAGAGGAACCTCCTGGAGAACAGGATCACCGAGATAACGCCCTACGGCGCGTGGGGGCAGACCGTGGCCGCCCGGTACGTCGGGGGCTACGTGTACACCGTGCAGGCCGTCGTCGATCCCAAGATGCCGGACTACGGCAGGATCAGCGTCTGCGCGGCGAATCTAGCCACCGGTGAGTACAGGAAGGTCGACCTCGACGAACAGAAGTACAAGTACATAGACGATTCCTGCCTCACCTACTACGACGGCTACATCTACGTGACAACGTACGGAAAGGGTATTTTCGATACGTGTTCTGCGAACGACAAGGCCGTCACCGTAACCGTCGTGGGCGTGGACGGCCTGGAAATGTCAAATCCGACCTACGTCCCGTTGAAAGGAAAAGATCCCAAGACGGGGAAGGACTTCGAGTTACGGCAGTACGCCTCCGCGTTCACCGTGCTGAAGGGGAGGGGATATCTTCTGACCAACGGATATGTATGCCTTTTCTCCGTCGAAAACGGGATACCTACGCACAGGGTCGACATAATCCCCGGCGGAATGCCACTGTCCCACGGTGGCATGTCCATCTCCGATCTAACGAACAAGGACGGATACGGGAAGGTTTACGTTTATGCGGTGCCCTACGAGCCAAGGGAATCGGTGTACTGCATGACGTTCACCTTTGGCGAGGACGGATCGATCTCTTTCAAAAGAAGCGTCATGCCCTGCACCGCGGGCAACTACGGCTCCCAGGCCGTCCGCTTCGGCCCGAACGGGGAGATAGTGTACTACAACGACGACCTCACCGTTCACTGCTACCGGCCGTTGGCGGCCGACCCCATCAGGATGCTGGTCGACGACGGCGACGACAAGTACGTCCTCGCCCATCCCGGGACGGTGAGGGAAACCATCAGGAAGGACAGCAGCCTGGTGCTCAACCCCTACGGGAAGGTCTTCCGCAACAGCAACCCCATGAACGTGTTCGGGCTCTCTTCCGACGGGACGTGGAAGCGCATCCAGTCTCTCAACGACTACGGCGAAGGCGCCGTGGTGGAGAAGGGGCACACCCAATTCTTCACCAGGTGCTTCGTGGTTACGTCCCGCGACTCCCTGGACGGGCTGTTCTCCGGCGATTCCGGATATTACGGGGTCGTCGACGGCAGGGTCGAGAGGCTGGACATCTCCGACCCCGCATCCGCCAGGGCCCTGGGCGGGATCGGCCTGATGTGGTGTGAAAAGGCCCCGGAGGGCCTCCTCGCACCCCCGGTCGTGACGGTGGTCGCAGGGGAGGAGTTAGCGTTCGAAGCGACGTCCACCGTGGGGGACATAGCCTGGAACTACTCCGGCGCCTCCTTCACGTTCGCCACCGAAAACGGGGGGAGGAAGGTCGTAGTCACCGGCGGGAGCGTGAACGGGAGGGTGTCCGAGACCCTCTACGGCATCTCCGGCACCTACCGCGTCGCGGTGAGGGTCAACGTCATACCGGACACCATGGAGGTGCTGGAGGACGGATCCACGCGGGAGACGAAGTTGCCGGTCACGGAGACCCTCCCGGACGGCTCCGTTGTCACGACTTCGGCCGTGATCACGACCTCCGCCGACGGCGACACGATCTCCGAGAGGGTGGTGGAGGAGTCCGTCGGCCCCGACGGGGCGGTGAGGACCAAGACCACCGAGAAGAAGACCAAGCTCGAGAGGCCAAGCCGCTACGAGACCAAAGAGACCTCCGATGAGACCGTGACCGTCGAGGGGCCCAACGCGGCTCCCGCGAGGTCGTCCTCCCGGGTGTCGACGGTCATCACCGTCGGCCCGGACGGCTCCGTCCGGACGGTCGTCGACAGGACGGGGGACGACGGCCACGGGAATTCGACCCTGGCCTCGTGCGTGACGGACGAGGATACGGACGGCAGCACCCAGTCCTACGATTCGGTCGTGGTTTCCTCCGGAGGCAGGGTGGTCTCCCACTCGGACAGGTGGACCTCGGCGACCCCCGCGGGCGGCCAGGTCAAGGCGTCGGTCATACACACCGGCGGTACCGCCGTCGCCCTGATAGTGATCTCCGGCGACCCGGGTGCATCGGAGCCCCTCCTCGCGGGCGTCAGGGGGAAGAGCCCCGACCTCGCCGCCGCCCCCGTGGCTGCCCCCGCGGCGGACGCCGCGGCGGTGCCCGCCCTGCCGGGGGGAGCCTCCGTTCTCCTCTCCTGTGGCGAGACGCTCGCCGCCCTGCCGAGGGAGGCCTTCGAGGGCGCCTCCGGCGCCCTCTCCCTCTCCGCCGGCCCGGTTGACCCCTCGTCGCTGACCGCGGCGCAGAGGCTGGCCGCCGGCTTCGCGGACGTCTACCAGGTGTCCGCCTACGCCGGGGGCGCTCCCCTCGAGGCGGGGTCCGCGGACGTCGTCCTCTATTGCCCCGGCCGCGGGGCGGGCTTCGTCCCCTCGGTCAGGGAGATAGGCGGCGACGGACGCCCGATCCCCGTCCGGGCCGCCTACGACCCGGCGACCGGCGAGCTGCATCTGACGGGCTGCCCGCTTCCCGCGCTGGTCGCGGTGGAGGGGACCGCCGCGCCCGGCCCGGTGCCCTCCCCCTCGCTCTCCCTGTCCGCGAGCTCCCTCTCGCTGGAGACCGGCGGGACCGCCCGGCTGTCGGCATCGCCCTCCTCCGGCGCGGTCTCCTGGGCCACGAGCGACCCCGCGGTGGCCTTCGTCGGCCAGGACGGGACCGTGACCGCCGTCGGCCCGGGGACCGCCCGCGTCACCGCTTCCGCCGGCGGCGTTCGCGCCTCCTGCTCCGTGACGGTGTCCGGCTCGGCGTACGTCCTCCCGACCGGCGCCGACCCCGCCGCCGTGGCGTCCTGGGCGGACAAGGTGCGGGCCGCCGGCCGGGTCCCCGTGGCCTCCATGCCCGTATCCGGGGGCTCCGCGGACCTCCCGGCCGCCCTGGTGGCCGCCCTCGCCGGCGGCTCCCTGAAGATGGAGGCCCAGGAGGCCCGCCTGACCCTGGGCCCGGCCGCCCTCGCCTCCCTGGCGGGCGGCGCCGAGGTGCGCATCGCCCCCGCCGACCTCGCGTCGCTGTCGGAGGCGCAGAGGGCGGCCTTGAGGGGGTACCCCGCGGTGGACGTCTCCCTGTACGTGGGCGGCGCCCCCCTCCACTCGCTCTCGGGACCGGTCGGGGTATCCCTGCCGTTCGTCCTCGGGGAGGGGCAGGCGGAGTCCGGGGTGAGGGTGCTCCACCTCCTCCCGGACGGCTCGGTGGAGGAGGTCCCGTTCGTCTACTCCGGCGGCTGGGCCTCCCTCACGGTGGACGGCCTCTCGGCCTTCGCCGTCGTCTACGGCTCTCCCGCCTCCGCGGGGGAGGACGGCTCCCTCCTGCCGATTGCCGCGGCCGCGCTCGCGGCCCTGGCCTTGCTGGCCGTCGGTGCCGTGCTCCTGCGCAGGAGGAACCGGGTCTGAGGCCGCCGGCCTTATAAACCCCTTCGGCCGGTGCCGCCCGTCGTGTCCGGGCGGCGCCGGCCGCGCCGGGGGAGCAATCCTCTGCAACCCCGGCGGGCCTGCGGAATCGCCCCGCCCCCGCCTCCATCACGGCGTCCCTCACCGATGACGACGTGACGAGCACCCTCTTCCCGCGGCCCTCGACGACCGACCGCGGCATGTCGCCGATCTCCCTCACGGCGATGACGTCGCAGTCGTCGAGCAGGGCGGCGAGGGACTCCGCCATCTCGCGGTGCGCCCTCCCCCGCGTCTCCTTCCCGAGGCTCCGCGGGCGCACCTGCCTGAGCAGAACCACGGAGCCGCCGTCGACCGCGTAGACGAGGAACCTCCCGGCGTTGCCGAAGCCCGCGTCGACCTCCCTCCCGCCGTCGCTGGCCACCGCCACGGTGTACTTCCGTCCGACCTCGAACTCGACCAGGGGGAGCCCCCCGCGGGGCCCGCCGCCGTCGCCCGGGCCGCAGCCGCAGCCCCCGAACTCGGCGGAGCGGTCGTCGCCGAGAAGGCCTATCGCGTCCGCCCGGCACTGCCGGCAGTGGCGCATCATCCTCGCGTCCGCGGAGCACAGGTCCATGAGCTCCTTCCTCTCCGCCGGCGTCGGCGCGCGCATGCCCTCGAACCTCGTGCCGGGGACGGGGATCAGCGGCAGGATGTTCACGATGTACGCGCCCCTGCTCCTGACGAGCTTCACCAGCTCCGGTATCGAGGCGGCGTTGACCTCGGGGACCATCACGATGTTCGCCTTGACCAGCATCCCCAGCTCCGCGCATCTCCCGATGCCCTCGAGCTGCCTCCCGAGCAGGATCGAGGCGCCCTCCTCGCCGGTGCGCCTCTCCCCCTCCCATTCCACCGAGCCGTAGATCTCCGCCCCGACCCTCGGGTCCGGCGCGTTTATCGTCACGGTGACGAACCTCACGCCCAGGTCGAAGAGGCGCTGCGCGTTCTCGGGGAGGGCCAGGCCGTTCGTGGAGACGCACGCCGTGAGGTCCGGGAACCCCTCCTTCACCAGCTCCAGGGTGCGGAACGTCTCCTCGTTCGCGAGCGGGTCGCCGGGGCCGGCGATGCCGATCACGCGGAGCTCGGGGATGCGCTCCTTGACGCGGCGGACCCTCTCGATCGCCTGTTCCGGGGTGAGCACCCTGCTGGTCACGCCGGGGCGGGATTCGTTGCTGCAGTCGTACTTGCGGTTGCAGTAGTTGCACTGTATGTTGCATTTCGGGGCCACGGGGAGGTGCATGCGGGCGTACTTGCGGTGCGCCTCCTCTCCGTAGCAGGGGTGCGATTCGAGGGCCCTCCGAAGGTCGGCATCCATCTCGCACGTCATGCCGGTGCAGGGAGTTAAAGAGGGCGGTCGCCCCGGCCCCTGCGCACCTCGGCGCGCGGCGCCGATCTGGCGGGGCCCGGGGCCTTGCCCCCGCACCGGCGTCCGGCTCCCGCCAATCTATAAATATAGGATGCGTGTAGGGGGGGATGCGCGATGCGCGGCATCGTGCGGCCCCAGGAGCGTACCGCGGGGCCCGGAGGAACGGCGGCCCCTAACCAGATAGGGTTAAATACGACACCGTCTTGAGGGGGTTGCCGAGTTTGGCCGATGCCATCCTCGCTGTGAAGTGCACCCGGTGAGACGCCCTCATCCGGGGAAGTGGCCGAGGGCTCCCCAGGAGAGAGTGGGGAGAGAGCCTGATGACGACCGATCATACGTAACCTGGACGTGTGCTAGATCATACGCCAGCGGCGTTGCTACGCCGTATGGGGGATGGTTCGGCTAGAGTGCTGACGAAGGTCGTGTCAAGCTGCGATAAGCGTCGGGAAGGTGCAAGAAGCCTATGATCCGACGATCACCTAATGGGACTTCCTGTTCTTCGGAACGGTCAGTAATGACAGGGAACGCGGGGGATTGAAGCATCTTAGTACCCGCAGGAAAAGAAATCAACCGAGATGCCGTTAGTAAAGGCGATCGAACGCGGTACAGAACAAACCGAATCCCCTTTCGAAAGATTGGGGAGGTGTGGAGTCACAGACCAGTTCACTCCTGGGCCGGGACAATCGAAATTGGCTGGAAAGCCATGCCACAGAGGGTGATAGCCCCTTAGATGAAGGCCGGTACGGAGATTTTCTGAGTTCTCGAGTAGCGTGAGTTGGATATCTCGCGTGAAGTTGGGAGGCATTTGCTTCCAATTCTAAACACAACTCTAGTCCGATAGCGCAGTAGTAGCGTGAGCGAAATCTGAAAAGTACCCCTAACGGGAGATGAAAAGACCTGAAACCATACGGTTATAGATTAGTACGGCACGAAAGGGAAGAGGCCAGCGATGGCGGACCGATGTCGTACCGTTCGGTTAGAAAACCGATCCATGGAGTTCTGGTCATTGGCGAGGTTAACTGTTCAATCAGGAAGCCGAAGGGAAACCGATTGTCCGCAGCTTTCAGCGAGGGACAAGGTGTGCTCGCCTTCAGTCAATGGCGCGGAGACCCGAAGCCGGTCGATCTATGCCTGAGCAGGTTGAAGCCACTCGAAGGGGTGGTGGAGGACCGAACCAGTTCTGATGTGCAAATCGTTTGGATGACTTGGGTATAGGGGTGAAAGGCCAATCTAGGCCGGGAATAGCTGGTTCCCCGCGAAACTAGTCGCAGCTAGACCTCGATCGAGGCAGAATGTGAGGTAGAGCACCGATTGGACGCTTAGGGAGGGAAACCTCTCGGTGTCTTGTCAAACTCCGAACTTGCGTTCACCGTAGACATCGGGTGCAAGGTTACCCGGGGTAAGCTTGGTAACCATGAGGGAAACAACCCAGACTACAGTTAAGGTCCCCAAATCTCAGTCAAGTGTAATACGAAATGGCGTCGACAGTCTAAAACAACCGGGAGGTGAGCTCAGAAGCAGCCACCCTTTAAAGATAGCGTAACAGCTCACCGGTCTAGATTGTGGGCCCAGAAAATGGACGGGGCTAAACTGAGTACCGATACTGTAGAGTGCAGAGATGCAATCTGATAGCGGGGCGTGGTGCATGGGCGGAAGTAGGGCCGTGAGGTCCTATGGACCGTGTACCAACGAGGATCATGGAGTGAGTAGCAGCATAGCACGGTGAGAATCCGTGTCGCCGCAGGGGCAAGGGTTCCTTGGCAATGTTCGTCAGCCAAGGGTTAGTCGATCCTAAGGTAACTCTTAATCGAGGTTATCGAAAGGGAATCCGGTTAATATTCCGGAACTTTAGCTTCCTTTGCCTGTACAGCAGGATCGGGATAGCGGACGTACATCCGTCTGTGTATCCAAGCGTCTAAAGGGACGGAGAACCGTCATGGTGAGAAGTTCCCGAAAGCGCGACGGGGCGGGCTCAAGCCCGCTTTCCGTAATTCCCGGTCTCAGTGAAAACTGTACAGTTACAGAAGTTAGAATCGTACCAAGAACCGACACAGGTGTCCCTAGGTGAGTAGCCTAAGGCGTGTTAGCATAATCGAGGCAAGGGAATTCGGCAAAATGGCCCTGTAACTTCGGGATAAAGGGTGCCAGTAATGAGAGTTACTGGTCGCAGTGACAAGAGATCTCCGACTGTTTAGTAAAAACATAGGTCCCAGCTAGTTCGAAAGGATGTGTATTGGGGCCGAAGCCTGCCCAGTGTCGGCATCTGAAATTCGGTTTCAACCGAACGAAGGACCGATTAACGGCGGGGGTAACTATGACCCTCTTAAGGTAGCGTAATACCTTGTCGCTTAATTGGCGACTTGCATGAAGGCTCAACGAGGGATCCACTGTCCCTGCCTCGACGCTAGTGAAAACAATCAATCTGGTGCACAATCCAGATCATTCCATCTGAAAGCGAAGACCCCATGGAGTTTCACTGCAACCTGTTGTTGTTGTAGGAGATGGTCTGTGTAGTGTAGACGGGAGTCGTTACCCAGGAAGGTGCGCTAGCATCTCTCCGAGACGCCGATGAAACACCGTCCTTACCATTTCTTACGACTCACCCTTTCGAGGGGACAGCTATAGGCGGGCAGTTCGGGTGGGGCGCCACGCCCTCAAAAAGATAACAAGGGCGCCCAAAGGTCAGCTCAGATAGGTCAGAAATCTATCGGAGAGTGTAAAGGCATAAGCTGGCTTGACTCGGAACCAGACAATAGGGTTCGGAGATAGGAAACTATGGCTTAGCGAACCAATCAACCTCCCAAATGGGGGTGATTGATGTCAGAAAAATTACCCTGGGGATAATTGAGTTGTCACGGGCAAGAGTTCATATCGACCCCGTGGCTTGCTACTTCGCTGTCGGCTCTCCCTATCCTGGTGGTGCAGCAGCTGCCAAGGGTGGGGTTGTTCGCCCATTAAAAGGGATCGTGAGCTGGGTTTAAAACGTCGCGAGACAGTTTTGTTGCTTTTTGATGGAATTGTCAGTACCTGACGAGAAGGATCCTTTAGTACGAGAGGAACAGGGATCCGTCGCCTCTAGTTTATCAGTTGTCCGACCGGGCAGGCTGAGTAGCCACGCGACAGTGGATAAGAGCTGAAGGCATCTAAGCTCGAAGCCACCTTGAAAAAGAGGTACCGTGAAGCATCCGTATATGACGGGTTTGATAGAAGCCGGATGTACGCACCGAGGTTCGCCGAGGTGTTCAGTCCTGGCTTACTAACGCTTCAGCCGCTGGATGTGGTCTAGCAGTCAAACGGGTTACGTATGAGAATCTCTCTCGTTTTTTTTATTCTGGCTCTTCGTGGCACCGCAAAGGTTTTTAGGCCGACCGCCTACGACTCCCCATGACCGTCGTGCAGATCGGGAGCGCGGTGCCCCTCGATTCCAACGTCTATCTGGTGTCGGGCACGCGCACCGCCCTCGTCGACTGCGGGACGGGCCTCGACGGCTCCATGTGCGCCAGGGTGGAGCGCGCCCTCGCCGGCAGGCGCCTCGACTACCTCCTGCTGACGCACTGCCACGCCGACCACTGCGGCGGCGCGGCCGAGGTGGCCGGCAGGTTCGGGTGCCGCGCGCTGATCGGCGCGGCGGACGCCGCCCCGGTCGAATCCGGAGACGGGGCCGTCACCTTCGCCGACCAGCTCGGGGTCGGGTTCCGCCCGCTCCGCTGCGAGCCGGTCTCCGAGGGGGACCGCATCGACCTCGGCGGCCTGACTCTCGAGGTCATTGAGACCCCGGGGCACACCGCCGGCAGCGTCTGCTACTACGACGCGTCCTCCGCGGCCCTGTTCTCCGGCGACACCGTGTTCCGCTCGGGGTGCGGCAGGACCGACCTCCCGACGGGTTCGGACGCGGACATGCGCCGCTCCCTGGAAAAACTGCGCAACGTAAATATCAGGACGGTCTACCCGGGGCACGGGCCCGTCGGCGGGGACGGCCCCGCATCAGTCCTGGGCGCCTCGGGGACGTTGGGTGGGTCAGAATGAGGATCGACAAGTGCGACTGCTCCAAGGGGATGGACGAGGCATGCACCCGCGCGGCGATGGACGCCGCCGAGGACATCTCCCGGGGCAGGCTGGTGGTGTACCCCACCGACACCGTCTACGGCATCGGCGCGGACATATACAACGAGGCGGCGGTGAAGGGCCTCTACCTCGCCAAGCAGCGCCCCTTCGACATGCCCCTCTCCGTCGCCGTGGCCGACCGGCGGATGATGGAGGAGGTCGCGGAGATCAACGAGAACGCCGACAGGCTGATCGAGGCGTTCCTCCCCGGGCCCCTGACCATGATAATCAGGAAGCGCGGCGACGTCCCCGACATCGTCACCGCGTCCTCGCAGAAGGTGGGCGTGCGCATCCCGAACCACCCCCTCGCGGTCGAGATCGCCAGGCGCGCCGGCCCCCTGGTCGCGACCTCCGCGAACACCCACTTCCATCCGGACGCGACGAACATCGGCATGGCCGTCAGGGCCTTCGGCGATTCCGTCTCGACGTACGTCGACGCCGGCGAGAGCCTCATCGGCAAGCCGTCCACCATAGTCTGGCTGAAGGGCAGCGAGTACGAGATCGTGCGCCAGGGCGAGATCACGGAAGAGATGATCAGGGATGTGTTGCAATGCTGAACGGCGAGGAGCTCGCGAAGCTGCGCAGGGCCGGGGCGGTCGCCGGCGCGGCGAGGGAGCTCGGGCTGAACCTCTGCGAGCCCGGGAAGAAGCTTTACGACGTGGCCGAGGAGGTGGAGGGCTACATCCGCGAGCACGGGTGCAAGCTGGCGTTCCCGTGCAACGTCAGCCTCAACGAGGTCGCCGCCCACTACACCCCGGGCGTGAACGACGAGTCCCGCTTCGAGGCGGGCGACGTGGTCAAGATCGACTGCGGCGCCATGCTCGACGGCTTCATAGGGGACACCGCGGGCACCGTGGAGGTGGGCTCGCACGCCTACGCGGGCCTGATAGAGTCCTCCAGGCGCGCCCGCGACACCGTGGCGGAGTTCATCGGCGACGGCGTCCCCCTCAACGAGGTCGGCCGCGCCATAGAGACGAGCGTCAGGAGGGACGGTTTCAGGGTCGTCGAGAACCTCTGCGGGCACCAGATCTCCCGCTACGAGCTCCACGCCGGGTTCTCCGTCACACCCTACGACAACGGGAACGCGCAGAGGATCGTGGCGGGCATGACCGTCGCCATCGAGCCCTTCGTCACCGACGGCGGCGGGTACGTGGACAACGGGAAGCCGGGGGGGATCGTGCAGCTCCTGCGCGACCGGCCGCAGAGCGACGCCGGGGCGCAGGCGTTCCTCGACTACGTGAAGGAGGAGTTCCCCTCCTCGCCGTTCTGCGCCCGCAGCTGCCGTTTCAAGGACGCCGACAGGTACGTCCGCATGCTGCTCCGCAGGGGGGTCCTGGGGAGCTTCGCGCAGCTCGTCGAGACGAACGGCGGCATGGTCTCGCAGCACGAGCACACCTTCTACGTCGCGGGCCCGCGCGCCGAGGTCACCACACCGCCTTAAACTTCAAATCGGAGCGCCCCCTACCGGGGAGCACACGCCGACGTAGCCGAGCTGGCCAAAGGCGGCAGACTCAAGATCTGCTCCATAGCGGTTCACCGGTTCGAATCCGGTCGTCGGCACCACCCGCCCCCGCCGGCACGCGCGAATACCGTTTTATCCCCTCCCCTACCGAGCCCGATGGCAGACGTGGGCTACAGCTCCGAGTACGAGGTCTACCTGACCTACCGCAACGGCATGCAGATCGTCACGAACGAGCTCAGCCTGCAGATACTCCGCGAGCTGCGCCGCCGCGAGGTCTCGCCCTCCGAGATGGCCGCCGCCCTCGGCCTCCCGAAGTCCACGATACAGGGCAACATCGGCAAGCTCCTCCGCACGGGCATCATCGCCTCGGAGACCCGCATCGGCGACGCGCGCAGCGCCGTCTACCACATCGAGGCGCGGCAGCTGTTCGGCAGTGACACGGGCGAGGATTGGCAGCTCTACGCCCGCGCCGCCTCCGTCGCGCGCATCATCCGCGACGGGAGGTGCACCCCGCGCGAGGACCTCTCGCTCTACGCCGTCTCCCTGATGGAGAGCGGGTTCAACGTCGTGCAGGGCCTGCTCGGGGTGGGCGCCGCGCTGACCAGGGGCATCGTCGACCGCGGGTGGTGGGACAGGCAGATGGAGGGCCTCCGCGGGCAATGCGCGAGGCGGGGCATCTCGATGGAGGTCGGGACCGGGGGCGCGCTGAGCATAGTGCTCAGGTCGGAGTCGGAGGACATCTCGGACGCGCCCATCGCGATGGTGCCGATGCTCGGCGCCCTGAGGGCGCACTCCAAGGACCTCTTCGGGTACGTCCTGTCGCACGACATACTGCTGTCGGTGGAGGACCGGGGGCGCACGGTGCGGATCAGGATCGACCCCTTCGACGGGCAGGAGTTCGAATCGAGCCCGTACGGCATCGACCCCTTCGACTCGTTCCGCATCGACGAGCCGTTCTCCGTCTACTCCATCGAGGGGAGGGCGACGCTGTTCACCAACCCCACCATGATGGGCCTGCTCGACGCCCTCTCCGTCGGAGACCGCAGCATCAACGAGCTCGAGGCCTCGCTGCGCGTGCCGAAGGCGACGCTGTACGCCTCGCTCGCGAAGCTGATCTCCCTCGGCGCCGTGGGGTCCGCCGGGGCCTCGGGTTCTCCGAAGAGGTACGCCCTCGCCGCCGACCCCGTCATGTACGTGAGGGCGCCCAACCTCGCCAGCGTCGCCGCGCTCAGTGACATAGCGGTGAGGTTCCGGGAGGGTCTGCTCGACTACTACTCCGCGGCGATCTCCTACGCCCTCGGGGCGATCGACTGCATGGGCATCCGCTTCGACAAGATGTTCATGCGCGCGGGGATGAACGCCGCCCTTGCCGTCCTCGGATCGGACGGCAAGATGGAGCCCAAGGACTTCGTCGACCTCTCGTGCACGATGGTGTCCGGCCCAGACCGGGCGGAGGTCGCCACCTACCTGCCGATCAGGGTACGCCTGTTCCATTCCGAGGACACGCTGTGGGACGCGTGGCCCGCCGACTTCGTCATGGGGTTCCTCGACGAAGGGCTACAGCAGCTCCTCGGCTTCAGGTACCCCATACGCATCGAGTCGCACCGCGCTGGGGCGGTCACGGTGCAGGCGAACATGCCGCGATTCCGCCGGAGGCGACCCCGGGCAGGGGCCGCCCTCGCCCGTGCGGCGGCCCGAGCGCGCCCGCGCCCGCGCATATCTATATAAAGGACGACCAAATCCTCCCGCCCACGTAAACTCAGGACCCGTTCCGCGCGGCCGGGACGAACACTGAGAGCGCACCCCAGCTACGGGCAAGCGCTTGGGTCTTCCCTCCCCGGAGGGAACATTTACGGAGGACTGGATAATGGCAGCACCTAAAGCAGCTAATCAGAAGGAAGCGCCCGCCGAAAAGAAGAAGGGCGGGAAGAAGGCGCCGGCGAAGGCCGAGGACGAGAGTTTCAACTACATCGTCCGCCTGGTGAACACCGACATCGACGGCCAGAAGCACACCGTGATCGGGCTCCAGAGCATCAAAGGCGTCGGCCCCAGGGTCGCCCAGATCATCGTCGGGAAGGCGAGGGTCGACCCCTCGGCGAGGATCGGCACCCTCGCCGACGAGCAGGTCGCGGAGCTCGAGAAGGTCATCCTCGGCTACGTCGAGTACGCCCCGTCCTGGGCCGTCAACCGCCAGTTCGACTACGAGTCCGGCGACGACATGCACCTGTTCGGCAACGACCTCGACATCCTCCAGAAGGACGACGTCAACAGGATGAAGATGATCCGCAGCTACCGCGGGGTCAGGCACGAGACCCACCACAAGGCGAGGGGTCAGAGGACCCGCTCCAACGGAAGGAAGGGCCTGGCCGTCGGCGTGCAGAAGAAGACCAACTGAGGCGGTGCGAATGGGAGACCCCAAATTTCCGAGAAAGAGCTACGACACACCGTCCCACCCCTGGCAGGGCGAGAGGATCAAGGCGGAGAACGAGACCGTCCGCGAGTTCGGCCTCAAGAACAAGACCGAGGTCTGGAAGGCCGAATCCATGCTCAGGAACTTCAGGAAGCAGTCCAGGGAGCTCCAGGCCCGCCTCAGGGCCGGCGATGCCCAGGCCAGGATCGAGGCCGACGCGCTCATCGCCAAGTGCTCCCGCATGGGCGTGCTCCCCGCCGCCGGCGGGGACCTCAACGCCATACTCGTCCTGAAGGATTCCGACATCCTCAGCAGGAGGCTGCAGACCGTCGTCTACCAGAAGGGGCTCGCTAGTACCATCAAGCAGGCGAGGCAGCTCATCAACCACGGGCACATCTTCGTGGACGGCCACAAGGTCACCGTCCCCGGGTACATCGTCCTGAGGGAGGAGGAGGGCACCGTGGGCTACAACCCCGTGTCCTCTTTCACCGACGAGAACCACCCGATGAGGGCCTCCGGCCGGGGCGCGGACGTCCGCGCCGAGAGGAGGATGTACGCCGAGGAGCAGGCTGCCGCCGAGAACGCCGCGGCCGCCAAGGCGGACGCCGAGGAGGCGGGAATCACTGCAGAGGACGGTGCTAACTGATGGCAGACGCAACCAAATGGGGAATCGCGAACATCTACGCGAGCTACAACAACATCATGATCACCCTCACCGACATCACCGGCGCCGAGACGCTCGCGCAGGTGACCGGCGGGATGATCGTCAAGCAGGCCAAGGACGAGTCGTCCCCGTACGCCGCCCAGAAGGCCGCCGAGAGGATCGCCGAGACCGCGGCAGAGAAGGGCATCAACGCCATCCACGTCAAGGTCAGGGCCCCGGGGGGGAACAAGTCCACCTCGCCCGGGCCCGGCGCGCAGGCCGCGATCCGCGCCCTCTCCAGGGCCGGCCTCAGGATCGGCCGCATCGAGGACGTCACGCCCATCCCCCACGACGGGACCAAACCGAAGGGCGGACGCAGAGGGCGCAGGGTCTGAGGGGGCTCCGTCATGCAGATAGAGGTTGTCGAGATGGAGGACAGGAGGGCCGAGTTCATCCTCAGGGACTCGTCCCCCGCGATGGCCAACGCCCTCCGGCGCACCATGCTCCAGGACATTCCCAAGATGGCGATCGACAAGGTGGAGTTCCATCTCGGTCCCATCATGCAGGACGACAAGGAGTTCGAGTCCGTAACGTCCCTCTTCGACGAGGTCGTCGCGCACAGGCTCGGGCTCATCCCCGTCCCCACCGAATACGGCATGTTCACCTTCCAGGGGCAGTGTCCCGACTGCCACGGCGAGGGGTGCCCCCACTGCACCATCATGTACAGCCTGAACAGGGAGGGCCCCGGCACCGTCATGTCCGGTGACCTGATCCCCCTGGGCGACCCGTCCCTCAAGGTGAAGGACGAGTTCATCCCCATCGTGGAGCTCACCAGCTCCCAGGCCGTTCTGATCTACGCCACCGCCGTCATGGGGACGGCGAGGGAGCACGTCAAATGGCAGGCCGCCTTCGGCGTCGGGTACTCCCACCTGCCGAGGGTCGAGGTCGACGCGTCGACGGCGTCCCGCGAGAACGTCGTCGAGGCCGCCGCCCAGTACCCCGGGCTCTTCGACACGGAGGGCGGGGTGCTGAGGGTCGCCGACGAGCTGCGCGCCTGCACCTACGGCAAGGCCGTGGAGGACGACCCCGTCCTGAGGGAGGCCGTCAGGATCACCTGGGACGAGACCTCGTTCCTCTTCAAGTACGAGACCGACGGCTCGCTCACCGCGAGGCAGGTGCTTGACAAGGCCGTGGAGATCCTCAGGTCCGAGGCGGACGAGTTCGCCGACGGGATTGACCGCCTAGACGAACCCGGGCCGCATCCCCCATCGGAGTACGTGCCGGTGCCCGCCGAGGAGGAGGAGCCCGCCGCGGGCGGGCCCTCCGGCCCCTCGGAGGGCATGTTTTGAAAAGCACTCACCCCGCGGCCGACGGGAACGAGACCATCGGACGGATCGATGGGGCGGGCCCGAGCCGGCAGGCGCATGCCTGCGAGGCCCGGATCCGCCCTCGCAAGACATCCGGTCGGACCATAGCGTGCGGGCGATGAGGCCGTTCGCCCAGCCCTGGACCGGCGGCTCGCGCCCGGCGCCGTGGCGGCGATGCGGTACCAGCGCCACCTCATCACCACCGCTCCACCGGCCCGATTCCGAGCAGGCGCTCCGCCCCTCCGATGTCGGGCCCCTTACGGACGTGTTCGCTTCACGACCCGGCAAGGGCTCCCGCCGGTCGGAACCCATTAACCGATGCGGGCCACCGGGTCTCCGCCATTCCATTCGAATCAGGCGATGGTCCAATCCTTCGCAGCACGATCGGGCCGCGGTCGATGCAACACGCAGTGCGCTCTTCTTCCCGACCGCGACGTATCGATGTAGATAATGAAGTGTATAATGAATAGATAATGAAATATATATTGAATAGATAATGAATGCGCATGACGAACCTGGGCAGAGAGGACGAATACAAGGAATTCAAAGAACGCACTACCGAGCTAGACAAGTCGTTAAAATCGATTACCGCCATGCTTAACAAGCATTGCAGGGCGCAGGTCTATTTCGGAGTCAGGAACAACGGAGACGTCATAGGACAGGATATCGGAAAAAACACTTTGAGAGAACTAACCCAGGCCGTTTTTAACTCTATCGATCCGCACATCACGCCTTCTGTTGAAGTTCTAGAATCTGATGATGGGAGGAAGTACATATCGGTGCATGTGGAAGCCCATGACCGCCCTTACCTGTATAAATCAGTGGCATACATCCGCTCTGGAGAGGAAGATCACAAAGCAACCAACCTGGATCTCCGCAAGATGCTACTAAGCTCGGGGGACCTTCTCAGAGATACGCAGAGCGGCAATCAGGGTCTCGAGTTCACGCAACTCCTAGACATTCTGAAGAAGCGTGGCATGACTGTCAGGGATGATAGGGCATTCTTCGAAAGCATCGGATTGGTGAACTCCGAGGGCAAATTCAACATCCAGGCAGAGATTCTTTCCGATCAGAACAGACACCCCCTGATGGTAGCAGTATTCGGTGGACTGGACCGCACAAAACTCTCCTTAAGGAAAGATTTCGGGAACGAATCTTTGTTGAAGGAGATTCACTTGGCCATGGATTATGTTGAATCTCTGAATGAAAGATTTGTGGACGTCACCGGGCCCGTTCGTAAGGAAGGGAACCTTTTCGATTTCCCCGCGTTCAAAGAAGCTTGGGTAAACGCGTGCGTTCACAATAACTGGATGGGGCAGATCCCCCCTGCGGTGCACATCTTCGATGACCGCCTTGAAATCATCTCATACGGAGACAAGCCGTATTGGCTGTCTAGAGAAGCCTTCTTCAGGGGTCAGAGCATGCCCGTGAACGAATCCCTGATGAGGATATTCATATCCGTCGGACTAAGTGAACATACCGGGCACGGTGTTCCGGTAGTCACAAAAGCCTACGGAGAGAATGCATACGATTTTTCCGGAGGAACGATCGTAGTGACGTTGACATTCTCCAACAAGAGGAACGTGTCCAAGTATCGCGAAGGCGCGCCCGTCAGAAAACTTACAGACAACGAGCTGCTGGTCTTAGCCGCGATGAAGGAACATCCTGATCGCTCTCTCGATCAGATCTCTGCTATGATCGGCCTCGGGCGCTCCACCGTGGGAAAGATCGTACCCGCTCTCCGCAAGGCAGGGTATGTCGAAAGGAAAGGATCATACCGCGACGGGGTATGGATCGTGCATGGGGATTTCTGACGGATTCTGTGAATTGTGTATGCAGATGTATCGATGTAGATAATGAAGTGTATAATGAATAGATAATGAATCCGAAAAATCCTCTCCCCCATCCATGCTGGACGGGCGCCGTACGTCCGTGTCCGGGGCCGTATGGCCCGACCTCGCCACTTTGATCGAAGTCGGTGCCATTCGCCACTTGCACGGAGACATGGCTCACGCCATATGCCGACGTCGGACCCTTGCGATTCCCGGGGCCAAATCAAGCCGGAATCACACTGTTTCTGGCGAAATCGGACCTGATGTTCTCGAAGACCTCCCTCGGGATCGGATTCCAATTGCTGCAGGTCGCCTGTTTGCGCCTGTTCCTTTCGATGATCCTCGTAAACCGCTTCGGGGCCGTTCGCAACGACCGCGGAACCGTCCATGTTCACGTCCGTGTTCTCGAAACGGTATCTCGAATCCAATCCTTCCCACAGTTTCACGATTATCTCATCGCTATGGTCCCCGATGAGGGAAACGGCACGTTTACAGTCCTCTGTGAAAGCCCCGAATCCAATCCCAACTCCTTCCTCACGTTCGGATCCAAACCCGCATTTGACACTTACGGAGTAGAGTAATTTCGAGTGTCGATGCCATACTCGGATTGCTGGCAAAAGGTCATAAGCGGTCACGGGATTGTTCTTGTGACCAAACGCAAACAGACCCCGTGGCCGTCTTTCCTGTATCTTTGCAAGAACATAAATGTACGGTTCGAGCGCCTGTGTGTTTGGCGGGAAAAGGATAGGTTTTGACCCGTTACAGGAACAAGATACACGCAGGGATACCGGAACCGAATGAAAACGTCACCATGACCATGGGCAACAAGACCGTGGTGGATGCAGTGTTCGCGGACACGGGATTGGATGTCTTTCTCGACGGACTGAAGAGGGCCCAGGGCAATTCGGTGGCCGCCGAGGCTGCCGCTTTGGTGGCCAATTCCGTGGAGATGACAGGTATTTCCGTCAGCAGGATCGACAGGATCCTCGAGGAGGACGTGATCCGCGGGGAATACGGGCTCGGTGCGAACGCACCGAGGTCCCTGTACCGTACGGTGGACAGGCTCGGGGAGAACTCCGATACCATCGTGAGGTATCTCGGGAAGGTTTTGAAGAAGCAGTACGGCGTGAGGACGGACACCGTCTTCATGGATCGGACGTCGCTGTTCTTCGAGGCCCCTCAGCAGGGTATTGTCAGGGTAGGATATTCCAGGGACCACCGTCCGGACAGACCTCAGGTGACCATAGGGCTGAGCATGGACAGGGAATCCGGCATGCCTGTGGGATTGACGGTGAATGCAGGGAACATGCTGGATGTCACGCATTTCGAGGATACCTTCGGACAGATCAGGCATCTTCTGCCCGAAGATGCCATGGTCGTATTAAGCACCCATTAAGCAAAATTTATTGTGTTTTTCATCATTTTCAGGTTTTTTGCAAATCGTTTTATAAACAACATCGATTTAGAAGCGTTTTTTGACTACTAATAGACGGTCAATTAAGCACCCATTAAGCACCCCGAATCAAGCCCAAAACGGAACATATCTGAACATACGCGTCGATGTGTTCTCATCGACCGTCTTGATCAGGTTTTTGTATTTTGCTTCCTTAATCAGATTGGACATCTGAACTGTATTGCTGTTGTTCGTTTCCAAACCGAAACGCTCACGTAAAGATGCGTTGGTAAGATATCCGCCTTTGGAAAAACAGGAACAGGCGTGCATGTAACAGTTCCATAAGCGCTCTTCTGTACTCATATTGGCATATGGTGTTGGAGCAGTCAGAACTACTCTGGTGCCGTTATCATCGGAATATACTGTCGGTACAGGGAACATCCCTCTCTCACATGATTCCACGATTTTATCCCAACCACTTCCCAATTCTTCGCAGAGTTTCACCCTGCGCATCATGGCTGCTATTCTTTCGTTCCTTGATCTAGGCGCTGCATCGATGAGTCTTTCTTTGTCGACAAGGATCGAACCAGGGTTGGATATTTCCACACGATTACTGAAGACCTCTGTGGCCAGATTCATCCCGGAAACCCCCAGTTCCTGATGGATCATTGCGTTTGCAAGGATCTCTCTTATTGCAACAACGGAATACTGTTCCTTTAGCTCTGCTTTGCCTGTTGTAATAATCTCGGATGAAGGTAACATGAGCATCAGTGTGCGTATGTTGTCTTCGAATCCTATAGCGTATCCTCTGACATCCTGCTCTTGGCGGGCTATATCCGATTTGGAAGTGCCGTTGTATTTGACTATACGAAGCGCTTTACGCCGGAGCCTGTCGAACTTGGAAAGATCCTTGGCGAACAATAATGCACCGAGTACTGTCACTGTATAAAGTCCGTTGTCCTGCTTTGCAATTACGTCATTATCTGCCAACAGATCCATGAGTGACTGTTCGCTCGTGGGATCAGGTAGGTTGAGCATTGTCAGGAAAGAATCGTAGGCCAAAAGACGGCGTACTTCCTCCGGAGTGCAGTCTTCCGTAGCTGCCATCATCTCTGCTCTCTGGCTGTTCAATGCGAACCATAATCTGGATGCCATCTGCGGCCTATCCATCAGTTTATTCGTATAACTGCCGTCACGGATACATTTACAATTCTGGAACGCTACGGGATGTTGTTTCGAAGCATAGATTGTTAGAATTACCATACGATGATCATCCACAGTCGTTTCATCGAACTTGAACTCGGCATTACCAGACAGATTGTTATGCAGCCAGCTTTTCAATTCCTGTCCTTTTACCTTTTGAGTCTCAGGTTTGAATTCGGTTCCCACTATTTCATTGGAAACATCGTCGACCCCCCATATGATATATCCGCAAGAGCGTCCCAACATCGCAGTACTATTCGCTATCGCACTAATGCGCTCGCCGATCATGGATGGTTCATTGGTATTATGTTTGTATTCCAGCCATTGCTGTTCGATTTGATGATCAATCAGTTCCTTTACGAGAGCGCTCAAATCTTTCATAATACCTATAAGGTGATAATGGGAGTATGGGATATAACTTAATCTGACTTTAGGTAAGTGTTCCAAATAAGACCTTGTAAAAAACAGGCATAATCGTTGATGTTTTATCCCCTCAGTTATCCCCTCAAGGTTTGTCCGTTTTCTCCCATGACATTGGTGAAGAAAGACAATCGACTCCTCAAAACCCCCTTGAAAGGCCAGGGGTTAAGATATATATGTCACTCGCGCGGCCCCCCGGTGTCTGTCTGTACATGAAAAAGTGTGGTGGACAAAACCGTCCGACCACTCGGTAAAACGTTTATCATTCCGCTTGGCCAGCATCCTGTTTTTCCCCATAGATCTTCTTGAATCTTCAGCGGACGCTGGGTCAATTCATTTCGTAATTGTCAAACTCGGGATCCAAAAGCCGTTCGGAACATCTGTTCATGGAATTGCTCCCCATGGGAATGTGTGTGCGTACCGCCACGAGGGTCCTGCCCATTGGTACGCCGCGGCTCTTGAATCCGTCTACGAAATCCAAAACACCCGTGGAACCGAGATAATGCTCCACTGTTTTCACGGGTCCGGTCGGAACCGATATATTGTCGTTAGGACTGGGGAGTTCCGTCCCAGTCGCAAGGAGTTTTTGTCACAACCCGAACATCCGACCGGGACACTTCTGCTTTTCGCCATATCTCAGAAAATCCGATTCTCGATCGCCCTTGGTGGCGAGGTCAGTATGAAGATGTAACCGGATGATTCACAACTTTGAGTTAAGTTTGGGTAAAATATATAGTATCTTACCTAACTGTTTTAAGTAATTGATGCCATATACACATATGGCCAGGCCCGAGAAGTACCAGATAATCAAGCGCATCGCTCCGGAGCACCTCAATGGAGAAGCCGGTCTCTTCGTTGCCGGCGAGGATCTCACAGTCGCGAAAGCGAGGGCCTTCGAGCGCAATCTGATGTTCGTACGCATGCGTTACCGCGGATTCACGGTCGCTGAGGCTTCGGCTGCATCGGGGATGACCGAACCCACGGCCTACGAGGTCCAACGGAGATGGAACGAGTCCGGATTCGCCGGGCTCGTTCCCGGCTACACCGGCGGTCCGAAGGCCCGTCTCACCGATGAGCAGAAGGCGAAGATACGTTCAGCATTAGAGCTACAGCCCATGGACACCCGTTCGGTACGTCTGCTGATCAAACACGATTACGGAGTCGATTACACCGAGAAACAGGTGCATATCATACTGAAGAGACTCGGCCTGCATCATGCGAGACCCTATCCCGGGGATCACAGGCGCCCGGACGATGCCGAAGCCCGTTTAAAAAAAACCTCCGCGATGCTCTGGATGGTCTGAAGGGCCGCCCGTTCATTCTCGGATTCCGGGACGAATCCTCCCCGCAGACCGTATCCAACACCGTCCGCCTCCGGTCCCCCGATAAGCCGAGGTGCGAGAAGAACACGGATAAGCTGAGGGCGAACGCATTCGGATTCTATCCCATAAACGGGGGGAGGCCTGTCATAACATTCCCCCCATCCTCCAAGACCGAGGACATGTGCTCCTTCCTGGAGGACGTACGCCGCGAATGCGGTTCGGATCTGCCGATATTGATGGTTCTGGACAACCGCCCGGTCCATCACTCCAAGGCCGCGGCCGCATGCGCTTCGGAACTGGACATCCGTCTGATGTTCCTTCCCCCGTACAGTCCCCAGTTCAATCCCGTCGAATTCATCTGGAAGACGTTGAAACGTACGGTGTCCAAAACCTCATTCCGCGATCTGGACCATATGATCTCGGTTCTTACCGAAAGATTCGAGTCGGAAGCTTCGAAGTCCACATACTCCAAAAACTGGCCGTTCAGATCTTTATGCGGAATTATTTAAATTAGTTAGGTAAGATACTATAAATCCGATAAATCAGCCATGTTACCATGCGACTCCGTCTCAGAATCAGTAACAAGCAATCCCGAAGGCCTTTCCCGATGATACCTTTATAAAACCGCACAGGTTAGGTACAGGTATGTTTGGGAAATCAGAGAAGATCGCCGACCCGAAGGACGTTCCTTCGTTCGGTGGTCTGGAATACGACATTCCCGACGAAGTAATCGAGAAAGACATCAGAGATTACCCCTACGTCATGGGAAAACTCAAGGAATGCTGACGTGCGTATTGCGCCTCAGCCATTCCTCTACTTCTTCCCTGTCGTACATTCCCGAAGCAACGTCCCTTATGAACAGATACGTCTCGTGGTTGTCGTCGAGTTCTAACCCGCCGTTCCTGAGAAGACGTACCGCCAGTTCGAACGATGTTCTCTTGTTGCCCTCGACGAAGGGATGGAAGTTGGCGATGTAATCGATGGCCATGGCGGCCTTGGAGATCCAGTCGGGACAGTCCATGATTCTGTCGCACAGCCCGTCGATAGCGGCGGTGCTGATTACGGCATCCTCAAGACCTATCTCTCTTTCTTCTCCGGAGGTCACGATGACCATGTGGTGTATGCGCATAATGTTGCGCCTGCACCTCTTGTATGCGTCGAAACTGTTGAAGGATGCCACAGGCTGTTTCTTCCTGCCTAACAATCCTTTCAACTTCCCGAGCATACGGTTCGCCTCTCCATTCCTTATCGTTTTCATGCTTTTACCTTCTTCGTTTCTTCATTTCCTCCTCCCGGTCGTGCCGGGAGCATTCTCGTTCTCGATTCCTCTCATCAGAACCTCACCATCCTCGCTATCCAGTTCCAAACGGTACCGGAGAAGAACACCCCGAACACGACGAGTCCGATTCCCGCGATGACAAGTATGGGAGACCTCCTCACGAGTCCGAGGACCGAGAGTATGGCTCCTGCGGCGATGCAGACGGTCTTCAGGATGTTCCCCCGTCGAATCGCACTTGCCGAGCTGCGTGATCTGGAAAGTGTAACCCTTCTCGATGAACGCGGTCTCGTAACCCTCGGACCTCATGGCATCCGCATACCACGACGACAGTTCCCTGCCGTCCGTCCACACGGCAACGAGGCAGTTCTGGTCCACGGTGTAATCTATACATCTTTCCAGCACGACGGAATCGGACTGGAAGAACGGTGTGAAGATAACATCCGAGTAGACGGTGTTGCCGAACTCGTCGAGGATGGATCCTCTCACGAACGGCGCATCCATCCCCTCTCCGTACAGACCTATCTGGAGGTCCTTCAGGTCGTCGCCGTTGGCATCGTAGTAAGTGGCGAGCTGCTGCATGGCCGACAGGGTAAGGATCTCGTTCATCCCCTCCGACAGGACCACGGAATCGTAGACGTTGGAGGACATGAGGGTGCTGACACCGTAATCCTTGGCATCGGCGCGGTCGTAGATGTTCCAAACCGCACCCGCGGCGTTGTTGGCCGATACGGAAGTCCAGTACAGCCTGTCCAGGAGCGTCTGGTATGCCCTGAGCATCGGGGTCAGGTCCACCTTGCCGGGGGCCTGCTCTCCAGAGGGGATGTCCTCGGGGACCACCTGGAAGAATATAGTATCTTACCTAACTGTTTTAAGTAATTGATGCCATATACACATATGGCCAGGCCCGAGAAGTACCAGATAATCAAGCGCATCGCTCCGGAGCACCTCAATGGAGAAGCCGATCTCTTCGTTGCCGGCGAGGATCTCACAGTCGCGAAAGCGAGGGCCTTCGAGCGCAATCTGATGTTCGTACGCATGCGTTACCGCGGATTCACGGTCGCTGAGGCTTCGGCTGCATCGGGGATGACCGAACCCACGGCCTACGAGGTCCAACGGAGATGGAACGAGTCCGGATTCGCCGGGCTCGTTCCCGGCTACACCGGCGGTCCGAAGGCCCGTCTCACCGATGAGCAGAAGGCGAAGATACGTTCAGCATTAGAGCTACAGCCCATGGACACCCGTTCGGTACGTCTGCTGATCAAACACGATTACGGAGTCGATTACACCGAGAAACAGGTGCATATCATACTGAAGAGACTCGGCCTGCATCATGCGAGACCCTATCCCGGGGATCACAGGCGCCCGGACGATGCCGAAGCCCGTTTAAAAAAAACCTCCGCGATGCTCTGGA
Source organism: Methanomassiliicoccaceae archaeon COG_1 (assembly GCA_028561875.1). Taxonomy (GTDB): domain Archaea; phylum Thermoplasmatota; class Thermoplasmata; order Methanomassiliicoccales; family Methanomethylophilaceae; genus Methanomethylophilus. Next base: position 548,487 of record JAQQTI010000001.1, on the reverse strand, counting down.
TGGTCTGAAGGGCCGCCCGTTCATTCTCGGATTCCGGGACGAATCCTCCCCGCAGACCGTATCCAACACCGTCCGCCTCCGGTCCCCCGATAAGCCGAGGTGCGAGAAGAACACGGATAAGCTGAGGGCGAACGCATTCGGATTCTATCCCATAAACGGGGGGAGGCCTGTCATAACATTCCCCCCATCCTCCAAGACCGAGGACATGTGCTCCTTCCTGGAGGACGTACGCCGCGAATGCGGTTCGGATCTGCCGATATTGATGGTTCTGGACAACCGCCCGGTCCATCACTCCAAGGCCGCGGCCGCATGCGCTTCGGAACTGGACATCCGTCTGATGTTCCTTCCCCCGTACAGTCCCCAGTTCAATCCCGTCGAATTCATCTGGAAGACGTTGAAACGTACGGTGTCCAAAACCTCATTCCGCGATCTGGACCATAATTCGAGTCGGAAGCTTCGAAGTCCACATACTTCAAAAACTGGCCGTTCAGATTTTTATGCGGAATTACTTAAATTAGTTAGGTAAGATACTATAGGTATATGTGTCTAACGTCGAGCGGGATTCGCGGGTTCGGAATTCAGTCTCTTTGCGTATATCGGCTGCTGCACTGGACACGGGAAGCTTCATGGGCCTCGACATCGAGAATTTCTCCGGAGAGAAGAAGGGCCCTGCCGTTTCGTCCGCACTGATTGCTTCTCTGCTCTTCGGATACGTGGCCGAATATTCCGACCGCTCGAACTTGGGCATAGCGCTGATTGCTGCTTACTGGGTTTGTGACGGTCCGCATGCTCCCCGGCCCCGATGCGAAAACCGATGCGTGAATGCATGAAAACAAGGTTATCTGATTGGGTGCGGATGTATGGAAAAGATTCGTGAGATCGAAAGAAAAGTTCGGGATCGCGAAGCTCCGCAAACTTGAATATAAGCTTACGAAAGGTCAGGGCCTCTTCTTTCCGGCCTCTTATCCTTTTCTCTGATGATTTTATCCAGGTCCCCTTGGGTGCTGTACAGGAACATCTTCAGCTGCGCATCCAGTTCCCTGACGTCTTTCGGAACGATCTGCCTGATCTACGCATAGCCTTCGAATTTCTTCATGGTGCCATGGATATCCAAGACATCCTCGGGACTGTAGGAGGAGGCCGGGCCGGCCTCCTCCAGCAGCCGCAGGATATCCGTCCAGACCCTCACGAAAAGGAATGTTATGGGCGGGTGTCCCATCGCGTGCGCGTCATTCTGCATGCGCGTGCCGTCCGCCGACAGCACGGTCTTGGCGGAATCGGACAGGCCCTCGATCATGCATCAGGTCTTGCAGATCCTGTACGCCTGCTCCGGAGGCGGCTCCTCCGAGCAAATTATGACGAAGTTCCCCGCCCTATCCTCGTTTATCGGCCTGTTCCTGCCATGCTCCAGACCCTAGTTCTGGCTCTTTGAAAGAATCTCGTAAAATCTCGTAAAATCTCGTAAAATCTCGTAAATCATGAATCGCTGTTTTCGACCAGAATGTATTTCGGAAGCCTGTTGGTGCCTTGGTTCTCAATCCTTTCGGCCCTCTTCAATTTGGCTATCAGGTTCCCGACCTTGTTGATCTTCTTCCGCTCATCCATGACATCCGGTAGTTTGTCGATAAGGAGATCGAGAAGGTCCTTCTTCGTCGCAGAACCGTACTCCTCGATATATCTGATGATGAGGTCGCAATAATACTCGTCGTCGAACCCCTTCTTTTTTATCGTCTTCCCCTTTATCCCCCTGTCGTCGGTGCTGCCAGCGAGTGCCGCGGTCAGGATGTAGTTCGGTTTCCTCCCCTCGATCAGCCCCTTCGCCTTCAGGCGGACGGCGTCCGCGTCGGGGATGGGCTTGCCCTTCTGCACCTTGTCCAGGAGGATTACGTCCTCGAAGCCGAGGCGCGGATTCTTCATCAAGGTGTCCGCGAACGCTTTGTCGGTGACCTTCCCGTAGATGGTGACCTTGACATGGTCTCCGGAGATGTCGTATTCCGGCATGGGGAAGTGCCTGATCCTCTGGTATTTGAACATCTTGATGATGCCTCCGCCGGCGACGTCCACCATGCCGAGGTTGAACATGGCCTCCGCGAGGAACCTGTTGCGATAATAGGAGGCGGGAGAATCGGAATCCAATACCGCGTCGATGCTACCGGGGATGAACGACCCCGCGTTGCTGAATACCAGCCTGTCGCGGTCGTATTCGACCACGGTAATGTATTCGCCCATGCGGTAATCCTGGTGCGCCACGCAGTTATTCAGGGCCTCGCGGAGCATCGCCGGCTCGTAGGTGTCCATGCGGTCCGGGAAGAGCGTGCTGGGCCTGAAGTATTCGTATTTCACGTTGCGAATCTTGGAGCACAGGCGCTCGATGCTCGATATGAACGGAACCGTGAACATCTCGTTGTCCACCGTCTGGCGGTCGTTGTCGCGAAGGATCCACCTCATCCTCGGATTGGCATCCCCGATCAGATCGCAGCATTCGGCCTTGCCCAGGAGGACGAAGGCCGCACAGGTAACCTTGCCGTTGATGGTTAACTTGGACTTGTTGAGGAATTGGAGATCATCCCAGGACTTGCACTCATCCTCCTTCTGCGGGCGGTTCCGGATGAAATACTCCCTCGCCATGGAGATCGCGTCTGAATCCAGGACATCGATCCCCGCATTTGGGACGATCTGCCTGCTCCAGTCAAAAGCGGATTCCTTCATTATCCTCAGGCGCTTCTCATCGGACAGGGGCCGGAGGCTGTCCCCCTGCCGTTCGTACGCGAAGCCCTTGAACGAGGTCGGGACTCCAAAACCAGCCGGAGGTATCTCGAACAGGAGCACACGTTTCCCGTCAACCGATTTGGTGTGGATGTCCACGAACGACACGTGGCCCGCCGTCTGCTCCGCGATGTATTCCTTCAGCTTGTTCTGGCTCTCGATAGTGTCAAGGTAATGGCTGTCGACCACAGCACCGTCGTCCGATATGCCGAAGACAAGCCATGCCGCATCGGCGCCTTTGAGATTGGCTTCGTTCGACAGCGCGGAGAAGTATTTGCCGACGAAGTCCTTGTCCAAGGTCTTGCGGTCCTTGAACTCAACTACCTCGCTCTCGTAAGCTAAATCCAGTATTGCTTCCAGGATGCGGTCGGCCTCGTCTTTCATCGGTATTCTCAATATCTAAAGAGAATTTAATGCTCTCTGACGACCGATGACGACAGGATTAAAGTTATATCCCGCATAGGCTTGATTTCCGTGGAGGGGGGCGAAGATGGCCAATGAGATACACCATGGCGAGATGTACAGGCCGGGGATGGCTCTCCCGGCCTACAGGTTCGGCGTGATGAACGCCGAGATGTTCATCGCCGCCGTCAAGACCGGCAACTCCGATTACACCAAGTGGAAACGCCAGGCGTTCGACGGAATCACCACCGAAGAGTTCGACGCGGCCGTAGCTGGGTTCGCCGCGTCCCATGTGAGATTCGAAGAGCGAGTGCCTCACTAAGCAATCTCGGTGCTGCACGACAATCCCGTTCGGCATCGGATATATAGTATCTTACCTAACTGTTTTAAGTAATTGATGCCATATACACATATGGCCAGGCCCGAGAAGTACCAGATAATCAAGCGCATCGCTCCGGAGCACCTCAATGGAGAAGCCGATCTCTTCGTTGCCGGCGAGGATCTCACAGTCGCGAAAGCGAGGGCCTTCGAGCGCAATCTGATGTTCGTACGCATGCGTTACCGCGGATTCACGGTCGCTGAGGCTTCGGCTGCATCGGGGATGACCGAACCCACGGCCTACGAGGTCCAACGGAGATGGAACGAGTCCGGATTCGCCGGGCTCGTTCCCGGCTACACCGGCGGTCCGAAGGCCCGTCTCACCGATGAGCAGAAGGCGAAGATACGTTCAGCATTAGAGCTACAGCCCATGGACACCCGTTCGGTACGTCTGCTGATCAAACACGATTACGGAGTCGATTACACCGAGAAACAGGTGCATATCATACTGAAGAGACTCGGCCTGCATCATGCGAGACCCTATCCCGGGGATCACAGGCGCCCGGACGATGCCGAAGCCCGTTTAAAAAAAACCTCCGCGATGCTCTGGATGGTCTGAAGGGCCGCCCGTTCATTCTCGGATTCCGGGACGAATCCTCCCCGCAGACCGTATCCAACACCGTCCGCCTCCGGTCCCCCGATAAGCCGAGGTGCGAGAAGAACACGGATAAGCTGAGGGCGAACGCATTCGGATTCTATCCCATAAACGGGGGGAGGCCTGTCATAACATTCCCCCCATCCTCCAAGACCGAGGACATGTGCTCCTTCCTGGAGGACGTACGCCGCGAATGCGGTTCGGATCTGCCGATATTGATGGTTCTGGACAACCGCCCGGTCCATCACTCCAAGGCCGCGGCCGCATGCGCTTCGGAACTGGACATCCGTCTGATGTTCCTTCCCCCGTACAGTCCCCAGTTCAATCCCGTCGAATTCATCTGGAAGACGTTGAAACGTACGGTGTCCAAAACCTCATTCCGCGATCTGGACCATATGATCTCGGTTCTTACCGAAAGATTCGAGTCGGAAGCTTCGAAGTCCACATACTCCAAAAACTGGCCGTTCAGATCTTTATGCGGAATTATTTAAATTAGTTAGGTAAGATACTATAAATCCGATAAATCAGCCATGTTACCATGCGACTCCGTCTCAGAATCAGTAACAAGCAATCCCGAAGGCCTTTCCCGATGATACCTTTATAAAACCGCACAGGTTAGGTACAGGTATGTTTGGGAAATCAGAGAAGATCGCCGACCCGAAGGACGTTCCTTCGTTCGGTGGTCTGGAATACGACATTCCCGACGAAGTAATCGAGAAAGACATCAGAGATTACCCCTACGTCATGGGAAAACTCAAGGAATGCTGACGTGCGTATTGCGCCTCAGCCATTCCTCTACTTCTTCCCTGTCGTACATTCCCGAAGCAACGTCCCTTATGAACAGATACGTCTCGTGGTTGTCGTCGAGTTCTAACCCGCCGTTCCTGAGAAGACGTACCGCCAGTTCGAACGATGTTCTCTTGTTGCCCTCGACGAAGGGATGGAAGTTGGCGATGTAATCGATGGCCATGGCGGCCTTGGAGATCCAGTCGGGACAGTCCATGATTCTGTCGCACAGCCCGTCGATAGCGGCGGTGCTGATTACGGCATCCTCAAGACCTATCTCTCTTTCTTCTCCGGAGGTCACGATGACCATGTGGTGTATGCGCATAATGTTGCGCCTGCACCTCTTGTATGCGTCGAAACTGTTGAAGGATGCCACAGGCTGTTTCTTCCTGCCTAACAATCCTTTCAACTTCCCGAGCATACGGTTCGCCTCTCCATTCCTTATCGTTTTCATGCTTTTACCTTCTTCGTTTCTTCATTTCCTCCTCCCGGTCGTGCCGGGAGCATTCTCGTTCTCGATTCCTCTCATCAGAACCTCACCATCCTCGCTATCCAGTTCCAAACGGTACCGGAGAAGAACACCCCGAACACGACGAGTCCGATTCCCGCGATGACAAGTATGGGAGACCTCCTCACGAGTCCGAGGACCGAGAGTATGGCTCCTGCGGCGATGCAGACGGTCTTCAGGATGTTCCCCCGTCGAATCGCACTTGCCGAGCTGCGTGATCTGGAAAGTGTAACCCTTCTCGATGAACGCGGTCTCGTAACCCTCGGACCTCATGGCATCCGCATACCACGACGACAGTTCCCTGCCGTCCGTCCACACGGCAACGAGGCAGTTCTGGTCCACGGTGTAATCTATACATCTTTCCAGCACGACGGAATCGGACTGGAAGAACGGTGTGAAGATAACATCCGAGTAGACGGTGTTGCCGAACTCGTCGAGGATGGATCCTCTCACGAACGGCGCATCCATCCCCTCTCCGTACAGACCTATCTGGAGGTCCTTCAGGTCGTCGCCGTTGGCATCGTAGTAAGTGGCGAGCTGCTGCATGGCCGACAGGGTAAGGATCTCGTTCATCCCCTCCGACAGGACCACGGAATCGTAGACGTTGGAGGACATGAGGGTGCTGACACCGTAATCCTTGGCATCGGCGCGGTCGTAGATGTTCCAAACCGCACCCGCGGCGTTGTTGGCCGATACGGAAGTCCAGTACAGCCTGTCCAGGAGCGTCTGGTATGCCCTGAGCATCGGGGTCAGGTCCACCTTGCCGGGGGCCTGCTCTCCAGAGGGGATGTCCTCGGGGACCACCTGGAAGAATATAGTATCTTACCTAACTGTTTTAAGTAATTGATGCCATATACACATATGGCCAGGCCCGAGAAGTACCAGATAATCAAGCGCATCGCTCCGGAGCACCTCAATGGAGAAGCCGATCTCTTCGTTGCCGGCGAGGATCTCACAGTCGCGAAAGCGAGGGCCTTCGAGCGCAATCTGATGTTCGTACGCATGCGTTACCGCGGATTCACGGTCGCTGAGGCTTCGGCTGCATCGGGGATGACCGAACCCACGGCCTACGAGGTCCAACGGAGATGGAACGAGTCCGGATTCGCCGGGCTCGTTCCCGGCTACACCGGCGGTCCGAAGGCCCGTCTCACCGATGAGCAGAAGGCGAAGATACGTTCAGCATTAGAGCTACAGCCCATGGACACCCGTTCGGTACGTCTGCTGATCAAACACGATTACGGAGTCGATTACACCGAGAAACAGGTGCATATCATACTGAAGAGACTCGGCCTGCATCATGCGAGACCCTATCCCGGGGATCACAGGCGCCCGGACGATGCCGAAGCCCGTTTAAAAAAAACCTCCGCGATGCTCTGGATGGTCTGAAGGGCCGCCCGTTCATTCTCGGATTCCGGGACGAATCCTCCCCGCAGACCGTATCCAACACCGTCCGCCTCCGGTCCCCCGATAAGCCGAGGTGCGAGAAGAACACGGATAAGCTGAGGGCGAACGCATTCGGATTCTATCCCATAAACGGGGGGAGGCCTGTCATAACATTCCCCCCATCCTCCAAGACCGAGGACATGTGCTCCTTCCTGGAGGACGTACGCCGCGAATGCGGTTCGGATCTGCCGATATTGATGGTTCTGGACAACCGCCCGGTCCATCACTCCAAGGCCGCGGCCGCATGCGCTTCGGAACTGGACATCCGTCTGATGTTCCTTCCCCCGTACAGTCCCCAGTTCAATCCCGTCGAATTCATCTGGAAGACGTTGAAACGTACGGTGTCCAAAACCTCATTCCGCGATCTGGACCATATGATCTCGGTTCTTACCGAAAGATTCGAGTCGGAAGCTTCGAAGTCCACATACTCCAAAAACTGGCCGTTCGGATCTTTATGCGGAATTACTTAAATTAGTTAGGTAAGATACTATAAGTTCGTCATCTATGAGTCTGGGGACGTACCCGTCCTTCTTCAGCGTCATAACCGTTCATATCATCATCGATATTTATTATTGATGATTTTTCGGAATTTGTATTGATGATTTTTCGTTAAATTCAATGATGTTATTTCGGATAATCATGTCTGTATCGACCTCTTAGGATTGTTTGTTGCATAAGCGTCGCGTGACACCCGTTTCACACGTGCAACACGCGTACATCACGCACATACGACGCGTTTTCGGAGGTTCATATCCTCACTATCAATCCCATAAAGCATGGAACAACCCTGCCGCCGCCTTAACGATCTGTTCGCAACAAGTGACATTGACGATGCTGGTTCGAAGCGACGGCCGATACGGTGATGGAGAGGGGGATACTCAGGGCCTTGATATGATGAGTATACAAGAACTCACATCATGTCAAAGCCTATGCCCCTCTAATTAGGAATTAATATAGTAGGCAGTCCTTACAATTGAATATGTTGGAACCTCGGGACATTGAAACTCTCAAACAGCTGATGAAAGAGCGTATGGGAAGTGATGTTTCGATTCTTGATGAACTTCGTGGAGAGATTGGGGAATTCAAGCGCAATATCCGTACGATCAAGAACTACAAGACCAACACAATGTCGATTGTTGGTACTGACAGAGATTACAAAGAGATTGATGTTCAGGCAAGATTAATTGAAGTTTGATGGTTTAAACACCTGGTAGCTGAAACCTCCGCCCCCCTGCCATCCAACTTCTTTGGATATCCCTGTTTGTTCACCATCGATTGTTAAAGAAACCCGTTTTTGTCGCGTAGTCTATACTTAAATCACTACAATCAATTCCGATAAAGTGTCTCTCCAGTTTTAACGAAGTAGTTGCAGTCGTTCTAGAACCTAAAAAAGCATCAAGGCAGGAATACGCTGGTAAAAGAGAGTCCATCTATCGAGGACCTGACCACGAGAGCTCATGATGGGATCCTGAATAGGTGCTAAGACAGAACTACGAACAAAGCAAGACACCTTTCTTTTATAATCAGAGTTGGAACTATATGTTAGACAGATACACGATCGTCCTCTCCTGCGTTACACTACTGAAACGGTAATGGTCCCCTTCCCCGTAATCCACTACCAAGCAGACGAGATCCATCTGTTCCATCACATCCGCAATCCCGGGGCCCCGAAGGCGCAGTTGTACGAGGATCACTGCAAGGAGACCTGCCGCCAGATCTCCGATGCCCTTCCCAATTGCAGGATAATCGAGCACCCCGACACTGTCATCTACGATTTCTCCAGTATGGCCCGCATCTTAGGTAAGTTATACGCGAAAATGCTAGACGAACACCCCGATGCCCCGGTCTACGCGAACTTCTCCTCCGGCCCCGACGAGTTCACAGTGTCTCTCGGTATTTTTTTCATTCCTGAATCTCGATGTGAAACCACACCGGAGCACCGCCTGCCGTATTACAACGAGAACGGCAAACCGGTGCCGTCGGCGAAACGGGACAGGGACGACGAGATATTGGTTAGGTTGCTGCGCATCTACGACGACATCCTGCAGGGAGGGAGGCCACCGGTCCCGGAGATGCAGAATGCCCTTGAGGGGGGCTGTGGGCGATCAGGGAATGTCCGGCGGAGGGACGCTAGACAGGGACGACTTCTACCTCGACTGTTCGGACGTGTGGAAGATGCTCGGTTGAACTGAAGATAAGGATCTAAGGGACTGCCCCGGACTGACCGAGGAGGAGGCCGTGACAGATCTGTTCTGGACGGAGTGAGATCCTTTTTCTTTTGTAATGATTGATCCTTAATCGGCGATTAGAAATCAGATGAAACCTCTGAATGCCCGTTCCCGTTTACCATATCGGAGGCAAGCGAGTCTGTTCCTGTCCCAACCAAGAGGGTGCGCCGGTGCATCCCCACCCGTTTCTTTTCATGCCAAGATTACTATTTCGGAATCGCAGAAAGGAGGGAGGATAGACCTGGTATCGTTTCCGCTGTCGGAGGACGACATTCGCCGTTCGGACCTGCTGACGGCGTTCGGCATCATGGAGGGCGGCCGTCCCGCCAGGGAGGAGATCATCAACGAAAGTTCGAGACTCTGCTTCCGGCAAGCTTATGATAAATACAGGAAGAGGGCCGACCCCAACGACATGATGCTGAGGATGATGAAGGGGGTGCTGAATTGACCTTTCCCGTTGCAGATCCGACGGCACGATTTTTATTGCCCATTGCGGTTCGCAGCTGTGCACATAGTCTTTGATTCTTCGGAATGGACGGGAGATACCGCATTGAACGGCGGGGGGTAGCGTCTTCGCCAATATGGTCATGACAGAGGATACGCGCATCATCCTGACGAGGATCCCTCCGGGTTCCTCGATCGGAAAACACATACAATCCACGGGCGACGATGTCAATTACGTGCTGGAAGGGGAAGGCAAGGCGGTATGCGATGGGAAGGAGGAGGTCCTTTCGCCAGGTGTGTGCCACGTATGCCCAAAAGGCAGCGAGCACAGCATCGTCAACGATGGAGAGGCGGATCTCACCCTGTTCACGACGGTGCCGATGCCTCATTCCCCCTGAGCCGACGGTCCTCTCCCAATCATCTTCACCATATCGTCCGGCGCGGACAGTATCTCGTTCACTTACCCGTCCGTCTTCGGACACAGCTTCAGGAACAGCATCGTCTGGTCCCTCATGTTGTACAGGTGTTCGTATTCAAGCTCTGCGTAGTTCATGCCTTCTCCGGACATGGGTACATGACGTTTGTGTCCCGAGTATAAAGACACGTACTACATGTAGCAAAGTTGCGCCCGGAATGAATCCAATCATGTCGATCATATGGAACGGTACCTCGGCGACCTCTCGATTACTTTTATATCGTCGTAGTCTAATCGATAAGCAGGCCTTTATCGCGCCCGGAACGACGTCGGGTGTGAAAAAAGGGGTGACAGACATAGCTGGAAGGAGAAGACACGGCAGAAACCTGACCCTCGACGAGCTGAGGGGGATAGTCGCGCCCATAGCAGAGCGCTACGGGATCCTCCGTATGTTCCTGTTCGGTTCCCGCGCAAGAGGGGATTACGACGAGGACAGCGATTACGATTTCATAATCCTCTGTCCCGAGGGTATGGGTCTAATCGGACTGACCAATTTCCGCAACGAATTGATGGATGCTCTGAACAGTCCCGTCGACTTCGCATACGAAGGTTTCCTCAACGACGGATTCAACTCACTGGTCGGTTCCGATAGGATGCTGGTGTATGGTTCTGAATAAACGCAGGTCCCTCGGCGGCCTGAAGGAGAACCTTCAATGGATACCCAGGTACTCGGACGGTATCGCGAACTACCTCACGTATTTCAACAACGATTACGAGGATTTCCTTGAGAACGAGATGTTCCAGGACTGCTGCCTGGCCAAGATATCGCAGATGGCGGAATGTCTGAACAGGATCGATAAGAAGTACCCCTCGATATACGATGGGTATTTCGTTCCTATCGTCGGAGAGTTCCACGGAATGAGGGACGTTACCATCCATCGGTACTAGAATATCGATTTCCGCATAATCTGGGGTCCCTTACCATGGAGAGGCCGATGATAGCGGGGGCCGCCCGCAGATGCCTGGAGAATCTGGAATCACCGGACGACGATGTTCTCAGGACTCCCTCCAGGAAGGGTCTGTTCCGCAGGCGCAGATGAGTGTTCGAGCTCTGCGTAGTTCATGCCTTCTTCGGACATGGGTACATGACGTTTGTGTCCCGAATATAAAGACACGTACCACATGTAGCAGGATAACAGCGGATTCGTGGGAGGATACGATGGCCTGCTGCGGCTGCAGGATGTATGTGGAACAGGCGTTCGATGCCTTTGAAGAACGAACTGGACGGGAATGGATGGAGAACACCCGACCCGGAGACGGCCGGAGGCCGTCTCGTGATCGGGTTCGTTTCTTTGATCCTGTGGCGTGCGATGGCGGCGGAACTCAGGGAACGGAAGAAGCCTGAACCCGTGCGGTCTGTGATGCAATCGCTGGACAACATCCTCTCGATAGGGTCGAAGGACAGATGGCGCGTACTGGGGATGACGAAGAAGAACCGTACGACCATGGGCATGTTCGACATAGGTCCCCCGGGCAAGTTCGTCGAGACCGAGGACAGGATCTACGTTCCCGAGGATGTCCTCAAAGAAGTCGGATCTGACCTGCAGTGATCGACAAACCCATCAAGGATGGAGGGTCACATACCTACAAAAGCGAGGATTTCAAATTACAAAGATAATCACGAGTTTTCATAGTTATTTTAATCTTCAATGAAGATGATTTTAATATTCATTTAATCATCATTTTTAAGTTTTAATAGTCAATAATCAGGTTTTAATATTCAAATGACTATAGTGATTCATGAAAGGACCATTGGTGAAGGACGGTTATTGTACCATGAAGGAATCAATAACCTTCGAATCGAAGAAATGTCAGAACAAACTGCCAAAGAGTTTCTGGGAGACGTATTCGTCCTTTGCCAACACCCAGGGCGGCACGGTCGTTCTCGGATTCGAGGACAAAGGCGAAAGACTGAGGCTGTTGGGTGTGGAGTGTCCGGAAGCCGTGGTCAAGGAACTGTGGGATCTTCTGCATAACAGGAATAAGGTCAGTGCGAATCTTTTGACCGAGGATAACGTAAGGATAGAGGACTATGAAGGTTTGAAATATATCGTAGTGGACGTTCCCCGTGCGGACAGGCATCAGAGGCCTGTATATATCAATGATGATGTGGACAGTGGGACCTACCGCCGCAATAGCGAGGGAGACTACCATTGTTCTGTTCCCGAGATATTGGAGATGGGGAGGGATTCCACTGACGGTTCCACCGATCAGAGGATCGCGGAAGGGACGGGGATGAAGGATGTAAACAAAGACACGTTGGACAGTTACAGGAATCATCTGCGTTCCAGCAATCCGACGCATCCTTGGCTGAAGGAATCCGATGAGGAGTTCCTCAGATTGATCGGCGCGGCCGATCTCGATGAGGAAAGGTTCATCCTGACAATGGCAGGTCTGCTGATGTTCGGCAACGATTACAGGATCACCCGTTCCATCCCCGATTACCATCTCGACTACAGGAGGTACGAAAACGGGGATGAATGGAACGACAGGATCAATTCCGATTCGGGCATGTGGTCGGGCAATCTGTTTGATTTCTATCTGGAGGTCTCCAACAGACTGATGATGGCGAATGACCATCCGTTCGTCCTGAAAGGGGACAGACGCATGGACGATACCGAGATGATGAAGGCACAGAGGGAAGCGGTCCTGAACGGGATAGTTCATGCCGATTATCTCGGAAGGGGAGGGGTCAACGTGATATTGAGAAGGGACAGTCTGACCGTTCGCAATCCCGGGAACTTCCGCATACCCCCATCCAAGGCGATAAGGGGAGGATACAGCGATGCGCGCAATCCGACGCTGATGAAGATGTTCACATTGGTGGGTTTCGTCGAACGTTCGGGGAGCGGAATCCATCGCATATATCATGCATGTGATTCGATGGGGCTTCCGATTCCGGAATTGGAGGAGGAGTATGAGCCGAGCTGTGTATCCCTGTCGATAGGGTTCAGAGGTTCCGAAGGGGTCGAATCCCGGGTCCTTCAGTTGATCATGGCCGACGGAAAGATGGGAATCGAGAGCATGGCCGATGTCACCGGTGTCTCCAAGAGTACGGTCTACAGGGGATTGAAGAGACTGAAGGATGACGGGAAGATCGTGAGGATCGGGGGGACGAAGGGCCATTGGGAGATCATCAACGATAAAAAAAAAGATCTGAATGCTGAAGAGTCGAGCGTCTTCGTAATTAAAAAGCAGTTATCCAGGAAAGGTTTCAGTATTTTTTTACCTTCTCTTCTGTGAAACGGTCGTTCTTAAAGATATTGTGTAGATCATCGGAACGAGTTTTTTCATGATCGTCGATGTGAATAATGGTGTATATCACGATCTTTGTTTATTCATCAGCGATACTAATTTGCTCCTCTGTCCATACAGTTTATGGTTAAAAAGCAGCCCCAATGAATCTATCCAAACTATTGCATTGCTGATGTAATTTCCCGAGGATGTCCTCAAAGAAGTCAGATCTGACCTGCAGTGATCGACAAACCCATCAAGGACGGAGGATCGCATACCTACAAAAGCGAGGATTTCAGTTACCAACGCGAGTTTGTAAGCGTCGATACGATCGGTTTTGAAATTGCTGTTGGCGATCTCGTTCATCGCACCGTGACCGGTGTGTGCGACATCGATCGCGTAACCCCTGTCCCAAAGATAATGGAAGACGAAATGAGACCTTCCCGCATTTTCGAAAAGAATACGACGGTCTTCGGGAGGGTATTGCCGCATGAACCCATCGAGTCCTTTTTCGGTCGTAGGCGCGTCGATTATCTCTCCGACAACCTTCTCATTCTCATCCAGTATGCAGGCTGTGAAGATGCGCTTTTGTACATCAATCCCAATAAATTGCATGGCCTCTTGCCTCTTTGTTTCTTCACTTCAAACGAAGCAAGAGGCCACTTTTAATGAAATCGTTTCACCAGTTCTGGGCCTGGATTTCGAAGTAGGCCTGCGGGTGCTTGCATACGGGACATACCCTTGGGGCCTCGGTACCGACATGGAGGTGCCCGCAGTTGCGGCATTTCCACACGACGACCTTGTCCTTCTTGAACACGGCGCCGTTCTCGACGTTGGCGAGGAGCGCCCTGTATCTCTCTTCGTGGGTGCGCTCGACCTCGCCCACGCCCTTGAAGAGGTTGGCAATCTGGTCGAAGCCCTCCTTGCGGGCGGTCTCCTCGAACTCCTTGTACATGTCGGTGTACTCATAGTTCTCGCCGTTGGCCGCGTCTTTGAGGTTGGTCACGGTATCCGGCACGGCACCGTCGTGGAGGGCCTTGAACCACAGCTTGGCGTGCTCCTTCTCGTTCTCCGCGGTCTCAAGGAATATGTCGGCGATCTGCTCGTATCCTTCTTTCTTCGCCTGGGAGGCGTAGTAGGTGTATTTCGTCCTGGCCTGGCATTCTCCGGCGAACGCGGCGAGGAGATTTGCTTCGGTTTTCGAACCTTTGAGTTCCATTGCGATTCCTCGGGACGTTCCAAAGCATCAATGGATTTAAAGCCATTCGTGGGAACCGAGCGGGTTTGCAACGGAGTCCGAAAGGGACATGTGCGGGGTGCATACAACCGCCACAGACGATCCCGCTGGCGGTTCGAATCCTTTCAAAAGCGATATATCCGCAGAGCCCATCGACCCCATCGTGGCATGGTTGTCGAAGTTCTTGACCGACAGGGGGGCCGCCAAATCGGCCTCCGGCATCGCCGGCACGCCCCTCCCCGGGGTGCGTACCCTGCAGAACCTGTCTTACGGCGGGGACGGGCGCATGCTCAACCTCTACTGGTCGAAGCAGGCCGACCGGCCAATGCCCGTCATCGTGTACTATAACTCCGGGACGATGTTTCGCAAGGGCAGGGGCGCGGCCGACAGCCTCTGCCAGCTCATGGCCGCCCGCGGCTTCGCGGTTGTTAACGCCGACATCCGCCCGCTGTCTGACTCGGATGCCAAGGGAGCCATCGAGGACGCCGCCGCCGTTCTGAACTGGATATACGATACGAAGGGGGAGTATGGCCTTGACGGCGGCAACGTCTTCGCCGTTGGGTCCTCGTACGGAGCCCTCGAGGCGCTTTGGACGACGCTCCTCGCGGACACCGCCCGCCTCCCCGAGGCGCTAGGCAGCGGCATCCCCGACGTCGAGGTGCGGTCATGCGGGCTCCTCAGCCCTCGCACCGACATGGGCGAGCCGGGCCCTATGATGCGCACTGTCCGTCGGTCCCTCCAATCCGTGGGCAGAAAGTACCCCCGCCTGGCCGAGGCCATACGCCTCGAGACGAACCACGAGCTCAACCTCCTCCCCGACGTATTCGTGCAGAGCGGGGACGCCGACAGATCCAAGCGCGCTGCCGACAAGCTACACGGCATGCTCGCCACCAACGGCGTGAGGTGCGAGTACATGTTCTTCGACGCCGCCGACGGCCTCACCGAGGCCTTCGTGGAAAGGAGGCCGGAGCTGACGCAGAGCGTGCGCGTGGTATCGGCGATGACCCGCTACTTCAGGGACCGCCTCGGTGGCGAAGACGGACGGATGACCTCCTCTTGAGGTTCCCTTCTGAATCGAACTTCTGCCTCAGGAGCCGACGGTAGGCCTCCTCCGTCCTCTTGTCGCCCGGGTTGAGCCTCATGGCATCCTCGAGCTCGCGCTTGGCGCGGACGTAATCCTTGAGGTCGTTGAGAAGCAGGACGGCATAATCCTGATGGAACTCGTAGCGCGACGGGGAGGCGGCGATTGCCTTCTCGTAGTACTCCGCGGCCTTGGGGAAGTCGGTCATCTGCCTGCGCAGGAACACGGCGTATGCGGCGCAGACCTCGGAGTACTCCACTGGGTCCCCCCTCGGAGAAATGACCTCGATGAGGCGCGCGAACTGCTCCGCGGCCTCGGCGACGCGTCTCCTCTCCTTCGCCTTGATGGTGGCGGACGCCTTCAGCGCCTCCACGTTTCCCGGCTCCAGGTCCAACACGATGTCGATCTGGAAGTTCCCGCGGTCCAAATCCCCCAACGGGTAGGCGCAGATGCGTGCCAATTCCATTCTGGCCCGCGTGTTGTGTGGGTCGGTCTCAAGATACCTCTCGAGGGTCTCCGCCGCACCGGACGGATTGCCGCTCCCCTCTTGGTTACGGGCCCTCCTCACGGCCTCGTAGGCCGGGTCCGTCACCCTCTCCCCTCCCTGCGCTCAGCAGACGCCGTGTTGAAGTTCTCCACGATCCCCTCGCGGAACGGTATGTAAAACGAGTTCGTGTAGATGAACGCTATCAGGATGGACATGAGCACCATGACGAGGGCGTAGCCGACGTACTTCGCGGCCACGGCCGCGAAGTCCGTATCCACGAACAATGAGATCAAGAAGAGCGTGAGTAGCATGAATACGATGAAGTAGGTCTGCAGCAGCCTCTGCCTCATCCCGATCCACAGGACATACGGGCGTGGCGCGCCCGAGAGCGCCTTGGCGTTCAACCTCTTCACGATGCTGCAAGGCAGGACGAGCACGACGACGAACAGGGAGAGCAGGATGACTATGGTCATCATCTCGCCGAACTCTATCGCCTCGTTAAACGCGGGGTTCAGGAACAGGTACGAGGCGATGGTCAGCCCCCCGACCATGACGTAAAGCGCCACGCCACGAAACACCGGCCTGCTGAAGTGCCGGAAGTCCGCATCGGGGCCGATGGTGACCTCGTGCACGTCTATTATGTCCGGCACGCGAAACACGCGGGTTGACGCCCTCTTGAGCTTCGACTCCCCCGGTTTTTCGAGGGAGAGCAGGATGCGGTGGTAGTTCCGGCGGAAGTAGGCGACGACTACGGAGAGGACGCCGTAGGTGGTGAGCGTCACCATCGCCGCGAACGAGAGCACGCCCCCCGTTACGGTGATGGGGCTGACGTCCTCGTTGAAGGCGGAGCGCAAGAAGTCCCAGAACCCGGAGATCAGATTGCCGTCGAAGAACTTCGTTATGAACTCGCTGACCCCCAGGACGTGCTCCCCGAATATGAGCCAGACTACAGCGCCGATGGCCGCCGAGACGCCTAGTATGCCGAGCGCCACGTAGCGCCCGAGAATCACGTTCGCACGGGTCAGGAAGACGCAGGGCACCCCCAGCACGGAAAACCCCATAACGTACGACCAGCACAGGGATTCGAGGAAAGCCCCGAACGACATGTCCCCCTTGACGGCGAACCAGACCACGGCGACTGCTGCAAACAGAAGGACGAACCAGGGGAAGATCGCGACGATAAACGAGTCGCGCATAGCCTCATAGGGGCGAGCGGCGGAAAGCCTCTCGGCGCTGAGACAGGTGCGCGGCTCCCCCGCTTCCGCTGGATTGCCCTCCTCGCCGTTCATCGGGCGGGGATTACGCCCCGTTTTTAAATAGGTAGTGCCAGGAGAAGACCGCAACGTATATATGGAAATTCCGGGATGCTCGGTTTGGGTGCCTGATACTTCGACAACCGGCACCCAAGAGGTATAGAAATGGCCTACGGAAACTACGGCGGCAGAGGGGACAGCGGCAGGGACCGCCCGAAGGAGTACTTCAAGACTGTGTGCTCCGACTGCGGAAAGGAGTGCGAAGTCCCGTTCAAGCCGACCGAGGGACGCCCGGTCTACTGCAGGGAGTGCTTCGACAAGCACAGGCCCGCCGGCAGAGGACCCAGGTTCTGAAATCGTCCCGTCCGTACGGGGCGGTTGTGAAGACATCAAACCGCCGGAAGCCCTCCGGCATTCTCCTTTTCTCCTGATGATCGGACGATTTGCCTTCCCGCGCCCTCGCCGAGACCCTCGTCGTACACGGACTTGACCTCGAAGAGCCAGAGAGTACCGGTGAACATGTTCATCTTGTCGAGGCCCTCGTTCATTTTGAGGACGTGATCGGCCTCCTTCGTGGCGCCCTTGAAGTCGCAGACGATCGAGTAGGCACTCTTCCCCGACCAGACGAGAAACTCCGCCCGGGGGTCTCTTTCGAGGTTCTTCCCGGTGGTGCGGAGCCAGACCCTGCCGACGGCGATGGTGTCAGGCTCCGGAACGGTCAGCGAGCCGCAGACGACGGTGTGCGGGGTGCCATCCTCGTTCACGGTGGACATCACCTTATTCGTATCCGGGCGGCGAATCGCATCGACGATAAAGGGCGGTAGCTGAACCATTTCAATCGGATGGTAATCCCGTCCCGCACATAAAAAGTAAGTGCGCCCCTTCGGCGATCGCCTCGGGCAATCCTTTTGCCAGCCCCAGAGTTGGCACCCTGTTCGGATACGCAGCAGACCTCGAAGGACCACAGCGCATTAGCGTGGAGATTCATCGGGGCGATGGCCCGGTTCAGGTCGTCGAGGGCGGGCCCTTCCTTGGCAGCGCCCTTGCAGTTAACGTTGACCTCGTAGGACTGGTGACCCTTCACCACGAGGAAGGCGGCCTTGCCGTTCTCGGCGAGATTCTTGGCGGTCTGGCTGAAAAGCACCTGCCCGATTACGACGGTGTCGGGCGAGGGGGCGGAAATCGTACCCGCCACTATGGCATGGGGGCGCCCGGATCCGGACGCGGTCACGAGCACTTTCACGGCTTCTTTGTCGTTGATGAGGTCCTGGACCTCCTTGGGCATCGTTGTCATTGTTGAGCACCTAACTATCAAAATAATAGTGCAATATATATCAACATCGGTGCGAACCACTGAACGTAGGAGGGAACGGTGTGCGCTACCGTAGGTCTTCGGAGAATCATGTGGATTTTCCGCGGTCGACGAGGTACATCGCCGCGAAGTAGGCGATGAGTACTACGATGCAGGGGGCGAACGAGGACAACTCTGCTGCCATCGGGCCCGGGATGATGTGAATATATAAATCGGTTGGGCCGGGACGATTTTTCGGAATCCGCATGCGAATTGACCTTATTCGAAACAATTCTGCGAATATCGTCAGAAAAAACTGCAAAAAAGCAAGTTTTGCAATTTTATTAAATATGACAACTCGATTGCCCTGAAAATGGTCTATGACGTGGTCATCATCGGAGCTGGACCTGCCGGTCTCACTGCCGGGATATATGCAAGATCGAAAATGATGAATACGCTCATCCTAGAGGCGGGGCACGTCGGCGGCCAACTGGTCGCACTATACCCCGAGAAGGGGATCCACAACTACCCCGGGTTCGAAAGCGTCCAGGCTAGGAAGCTCTCCGACAAACTTTATGCCCAGGCGGAGTCGATGGAGTGCGACATCCGCGAGAACCAGAGGGTCGTGGATATAAAGGGCGGCGACCAGAGGCTTGTCGTATCCACCCAGGACCAGGAATACGAGACCACGTCCGTCATCGTCGCCATCGGGATGGGGGACTTCTACCCCCGCAAGATGGGTGCACCCGGCGAGAACGAACTCGACGGGAAGGGCATATCCTACATCCTGCCGCAAAAAGAGGACCTCGTCGGTAAGAGAATCGTCATGTTCGGTGGCGGCAACAGCGCCATCGAGATGGCCCTCATCGCCGACTCCGTCACTGACACCGCCCTCGTCCACCGCCGCCCGGAGTTCAGGGCAGACGAGATAAACGTCCGCAACCTACAGGACAGCAATGTAAGGACGGTCATGAACGCCACGGTGAAATCCTTCAACGGGAAGGACCGTCTCGAGAGCATCACCCTCATCCAGGACGGAGAAGAGATCGAGATGCCCGCCGACCTCGCGGTCATAAACATCGGCATCACCGCCGATCTGGAGATCCTCAAGAAGTGGGGGCTAGACCTCACCGACCAGGGCCTCGTCAAGGTGGGTATCGACATGACCACCAACCGCCACGGCGTCTTCGCCTGCGGGGATGTTGTGGACTACCCGGGCAAGTACAAGCAGATAATCACCGGCTGTGGCGAGGCCGCGACCGCTTGCATCATGGCGTACAAGTTCGTCAAAAAACCGTACTGGGCATGAGGTGCGCGACTCCCCTCCCGGGAAGCCCGGGTGGTTCTGTGCCTTGGGGGCCGTACGGGCCTTCGGACGAGCGCGTCCGACGGGCACTCGTCGATGCAGGCGCCGCAGTCGACGCACTTTCCGCTGTCGATGACGGCGACGTCCTTTATGACTATGGCGTCCTGAGGGCAGACGTCGGCGCAGGCACCGCACGCAACGCAGTTCTCGGCAATTACCTTCGGCATAGCATCACGGTGAGACCCGAATCGGCGCGATTCGGCACAGAGCAAAAAAAGAAGGAAGACGGGCCCTGAAGGGTCCTGTTTTCGCATCGGTGTCAGTTCTCGATGGCCTCGGAGGGGCACTCGTCGATGCAGGCGCCGCAGTCGACGCACTTTCCGCTGTCGATGACGGCGACGTCGTCGACGGTGATTGCACTCTCGGGGCAGACGTCGGCGCAGGCACCGCACGCAACGCAGTTCTCAGCAACTACTTTCGGCATGTTTCACACCTTGATTCGACAAATTTGTTCGGCGTATTTAGGCATTGTCCGCAGTTAAACGGCACTAAATTCGGCTTCCCTACTTAGTATTTAACTATTGTTGCAATATCCAAATAGTTTCGACGTCCCTAACACGTGAGGGCCCCGATCCGCCCGTTTTCGCGCCGGCGTAGGCACGAACTTTCCTTATAGTCTCGGCAGAATCCGGAGGGCATGCGCTACATCGGGGGGTTCGTATATTCCGAAGGCAGAATGCGTCGCGGATACGCTCGCACCGACGGCGCTGAATGGTCCGTCGAGATCGGGGATTGCCCCGCAGGAACGGACTTCCAGGGGGTCATGATCCCCCCGCTTGTAAACGGGCACACGCATTGCGCGGATGCGGGCGTACGCCCCGAACGGGGGATGGGGCTGCTGGAGCTCGTCGCTCCGCCGGACGGCCTCAAGCACCGGTACCTGCGGGAGACGCCCCCCGCGGTCATAGGGAGGGACATGCGCAGGTACGGGGAGGAGTCGCGCGAGAACGGCATCGCCGCCTTCCTCGACTTCCGTGAGGGCGGGGAGGCGGGATGCCGCCTGCTCCGGTCCGCTTGCCCGGACGCGGCGGTCCTCGGACGCCCCCTGTCCGGGAGCTTCGACCAATCGGAGCTGGACGGGATACTCTCGGTCTCCGACGGCCTCGCCCTCTCGAGTGTGACCGACGTGGGCCCTCCGAATGCCGGCAGGGCGGCCGACGCCGCCCACCGCGCGGAGAAGGTCTTCGCGATTCACGCGAGCGAGAGGACTCGCGAGGACATCGACACCATTCTCTCCATGGAGCCCGCCTTCGTCGTGCACATGGCCGCGGCGACGGACGGGGACATGAGGAAATGCGCGGACGCCGGGGTTCCAATAGTTGTGTGCGCCCGCTCCAACCGCTTCTTCGGGATAGTGCCGCCTATAAAGCGCATGCTAAACGCCGGATGTGACGTCGCCCTGGGCACCGACAACGCCATGCTCTGCGGCCCGGACATGCGCCCCGAAGCCGCCGAGTTCGCCTCGGTACTGTCCGCCCAGGGCGGGGACCCCTCCGACGTCTGGCGGTGCCTCGTTGAGGGGGGGAAGAAGATATTAAATCAACCTAGTTTAATTGCCCTGGCGAAGAAAACGGAGGAAGAAATAGTGGTCCTCCCTTGCCCGGGGGGCTCTCCCGAGAGCGCCCTCGCGAGCGGGGGGGCCGTCCGTCCGTTGATCGGGAGAGGATCGATATGAGCTTCAAGAAAATCGTTATACCCACCGACGGCAGCGTCTTCACCGGCCCCGCCATCGACGCTGGGATTGAAATGGCAAAGGCCGTCGGGGCCGAGGTCACCGCGCTGTACGTCCTCGACCAGTCCGTGTACTCGAACATGCCCATGGATGCTGCCATCGTCAGCGTCTACCAGACCCTCGAGAAGGAGGGCAGGAATGCCGTGAAGGCCGTCCGCGCGAAGGCGGAGGCCGCCGGAGTCCCCGTCGAGGAGAGGATCGTAGAGGGGCTCCCCGCGGCGGCGATCGTCGCCCTCTCGAAGGACTACGACCTTATCGTCATGGGGACCCTCGGGCGCACCGGCGTGAGTAAGGCCCTCATGGGCAGTGTCGCGGAGAAGGCCATCGAGGGTGCCAAGTGCCCGGTCATGGTCGTGAGGTCGGCCCCCGCCAAGGAATGAGCCGCGCAAGGATGTGTTATCATGAGCTTCCAGAATATTTTGGTCCCCACCGACGGCAGCGAGAACACCGAGGCCGCCATCGCGAAAGCGATCGACCTCGCGAGGGCCCTCGGAGGGAGGATCACCGCCCTCTACGTGAAGGATAAGAGCGCCACCGACGAGACCGCGAGGGCCGCCACGTCGTACGTCGCTACCGAGGCGGAGAAGGCCGGCGTGCCCTGCGAAGAGTCCGTTCTCTCGGGCACTCCCGCCGAGGTCATCGTCAAGGAGTCCCCCAAATACGAGATCATCGTCATGGGGACCCTCGGGCGCACCGGCGTGAAGAAGATGTTCGCCGGTAGCGTCGCCGAGACCGTAGCGAAAGGTTCCGCCTGCCCTGTCATAATCGTCAGGAAAACGGAGTGAAAACCGAATGAAGACCGTCTCAGACATAATGACGCCTGCACCGATCGTAGTGGAGGTGCCCGGCAGCCGCAGCGACGCCATCAACACGATGGTCAGGAACACCCTCACCGGGCTCCCGGTCGTCCGCTCCTCGGACGGCAAACTCATGGGAATCGTCTCGAGGAGGGACATCTTCCGCAAGTTTGACGAGGAGCAGCTTTCCCTCATCATGAAGAGGGACTGCGTCACAACCTCCCCGGACGCCACCGTCCGGGAAGTGGCGAGGGTGTTCGCCGAGAAGAGGTTCCACAGGCTCCCCGTGGTGGAGGGCGGCAAGCTCGTCGGTATCGTCACTCCGACGGACGTCCTCAAGGAGGTCCGCGGCATGAAGACGGCGATGACCGCAGAGGACGTCATCAACACGACCTGCGTCACGGTCTGGGAGGGCGACCCCCTCACCTACGCCGTCAGCGCGATGAGGATCAGCGACGTAGCCGCCGTCCCCGTGCTCGACTCCCACGGAACCCTCAACGGCATACTCACGGACCGCGACCTGTTCAGCGACCAGCTTTCCGACGCGGAAGCCGCGAAGAGGCTCGGCATCTCCGACCCGAAGCTCGTCGGCATGAGGAACGTAATACCGCTGTTCTACACGGTGACGAACAACTACTTCGAGAACGACAAGGTCGTAAAGGACTACATGATCTCCAACCCCGTCACCGTGTTCAAGAAGACCGCCCTTAACGAAGTCGCCCGCCTCATGGTGGCTAACGACTTCGGCCAGGTCCCGGTGCACGGCACTAAGGACGAGCTCGTCGGCATGATCTACGACGTGGACGTCCTGCGCGCCATCGTCGGGGCGGTAGATTGAGCATCCCCGACGACCTGATGTCCCTCTGCAAGAGGAGGGGCTTCGTCTGGCCGGCCTTCGAGCTCTACGGCGGCGTCGCCGGGATGTTCGACTACGGCCCTCTCGGCTTCGGGCTGAGGAACAACATCGTCGAGGTCTGGCGCGATGTATACAAGGGTCGCGAGGGGTTCATCGAAATTGACTCGGAGACCGTCGCCCCGGCCGAGGTCTTCAAGGCTTCCGGGCACGTCGACAAGTTCGCCGACAAGATCACCTACTGCGAGAGGTGCGGCTCCCCCTGGAGGGCGGACCATCTCTTGAAGGGGTTCTGCGAGAATCCCGACACCATGTCCGAGGGGGAGCTCGACCGGGCCTTCGCCGACCACGGCGTGAAATGCCCCAACTGCGGCGGCAGCCTCGGACCCTGCGAGGACTTCAACCTCATGTTCCGCACGAACATCGGCCCTGGCTCGGCCAGGACCGGATACCTCCGGCCGGAGACCGCGCAGGGGATATTCATCAACTTCCCGAACCTCTACAGGTACAACCGCGAGAAGCTCCCACTAGGCGTGATACAGACCGGGCGCGGGTATCGCAACGAGATTGCCCCCCGCCAGGGGATGATCCGCATGCGCGAGTTCAACATGATGGAGGTCGAGCTGTTCGTCGACCCCGGTGACAAGACCTGGGACCGCTTCAACCAGATCAGGGAAGAGAAGCTCACGCTCGTGCCCAACACCACGCAGGAACCGGTCGAAATGACCGCGGGCGAAGCGGTGGAGAAGCGCATCATCGCCAATGAGGTGCTCGCACACTTCGTGTGCACCACCAAACAGATGCTCGTCAGACTCGGCGTCGACCCTGCGAGGCTGCGCTTCAGGCAGCATCTGAAAGACGAGATGGCCCACTACGCCAACGACTGCTGGGATGCGGAGGCGCTCCTCTCTTACGGGTGGACGGAGATCACCGGCGTCGCCGACAGAGGCTGTTGGGACCTGGACCGCCACGGCCGGTTCTCCGGTGCGGACCTGAGCCATTTCAAGAGGTACGACGAGCCCCGCGAGGAGGAGGTCGTGAAGATCAGGCCGATCACCGCCAAGACGGGGCCGGCTTTCAAGGCGCAGGCGAAGGCCGTCAACCTGGCCATCGCCGCCGCCGACCACGGGTCCATCGACGGCGGGAAGCTGAGGGTCAGGGTGAACGGCGAGGAGATTGTCCTCGGCCCGGAGATGTTCGCCGTAGAAAGGGTCTGCGAGAAGGTCGCCGGCGAGAGGGTCGTCCCCAACGTCATCGAGCCCTCCCACGGCCTGGACAGGATATTCTACACCGTGCTCGAGCATGCCTACTCCCACAGCGATGAGGATGGCTACACCGTACTCAGGCTGAAGCCCGAGGTGGCGCCTATCAAGGTCGGCGTGTTCCCGCTCATGGAGAAGGACGGCCTGGACGATTTCGCGAGGGACCTCTGTTCGAGGATCCACACCCACCGCGCCGAGGCGTACTACGACGGCGCCGGGACTATTGGCAAGAGGTACGCCCGCATGGACGAGGTCGGCACCCCCTGGTGCATCACGGTGGACTATGAGACCCTCGAGGGGGACGCGAAGGGCACCGTCACCATCAGAGACAGGGACAGCAGGGGACAGAAGAGGATCGACGCCTCCGAGGCCCCCGAGGTAATATCCGGCCTCCTCGAGGGCTCCCTGACCTTCGCCGGGCTCTGACCCGATATATCAAACTTTTTTCAAAACCCGGAGGTCCCCTCCGACTAAGGTGCCGCGCCGCCCCGACTGCACGCCAAAATCGGGCCCGTCCCGCGTTTCCGACCAAACTTTAAATCCATACCACGGCGATTATCCCATGGTGATTAGTTTTTGGGAATCAAGGACCTTGAAGATCTCAAGAAGCTTTCCATGCTGAAATCCCAGATAGACGCCATATCCGTGAAGGACATCGTGGTGGCGGATTTCCCCACCCTCGGCCCCGACGACACCCTCTCCGACAGCCTCGCGCTCATGCGCAAGACGGGGTACATGGAGATACCGGTCGTAGACGGCGGGGCCTACATCGGCATGATGAGGTACGGTACCATCCTCAAGAAGAAGAGCACCACCCCCGAGACGAAGATCAGGACGCTGGTGTCGAGCCTCCCCACGCTGACCGAGGATGCCGAGATCACCAAGGTCGCGGAACACATGGTGACCGAGAACTGCAGACAGCTTGCGGTCGTCAACGGCAAGAGGGCCGTCGGGATTGTCTCAAGGACCGCCTTGATCAGAATCGCCGCGCAGATGAAGTCCCTCAGGGACATCAAGGTGTGGGAGATCATGACCACGCCCGTGGAGTGCGTCACGGGGAACTCCATGCTCAGCGAGGCCATCGATACCATGCGCGACCTCGACATCAGGACCCTCCCAGTCATCGACTCCGCTGGCAGACTCGCCGGGGTCGTCGGCATGAGAGAGGTCATAGACAACGGGTGGAAGCAGGGCATCAGGTCCATCGGCACCCTGTCGAAGAGCCCGAGCAGCCAGATCCCCGTTGAGAGTGTCGCTGTCACCGCGGTGCTCTCCTGCGACTGGGAGGACAGGCTCGATGTCGCCGTCGACATCATGGCCGAGAAGGGCATCTCGACGCTGCCCGTGATGGATTCCGACGAGCTCGTGGGCATACTCACCGAGTTCGATATCATCGAACTCATCTCCGCCTGCCGCGAGAGGGACCAGCTCTACGTGCAGATCAGCGGGCTCGGCGAGGAGGACAAGATCTACGCCGACCCAATGTACTCCGACATCGCCGCCGAGGTCGAGAAAATATCCAAGATATACAAGCCCGAGTCGCTGACGATCCACGTCGCCCGCTATAACGAGTCCGGCGAGAGAAAGAAGTACAGCCTCGTCGGGAAGCTGTTCGTGGATGGCAGGGTCGTGAACGCCAAGGAGGTCGGCTGGGACCTGGTCCAGGTCAACAAGGACCTCGTGAAGAGGCTCAGCGACGAGGTCAAGGATATCAAGGACTCGCACGTATCCTTCCGCAAGCGGAAGAAATGAAACGATTTCGGAGGGAGGACGCCCCCTCTTTCCCAGTCCGGGAGCACTCGGTCGTTTTGCCCGAGGTGGCGGAGGGGCGATCGCGGACCCCGACATCAGAGCCCCTCTCCACCCCTGCCTCGCCCAGGACGTGGCAGGGGAGAACAGGCTTGAGTTCGACAAGGGGGGCGAGCCCTCGCGCGCGCCATACTATTTATATCCTCAGGCATACCCCGGGCCGTTAAAATGTCGCAGTACGACTCATCAGCCATCGAGAAGCGCTGGGAGGAGATGTGGCGCAGCGAAGCAGTCTACCGCTTCGATCCCGAATCCGACAAGCCGGTCTACAGCATCGACAACCCGCCGAGGTACACCTCGGGGTCCCTCCATCTCGGACACGCCACCGGCTACTCCCTCATCGATTTCGCCGCCCGCTACCACAGGATGCGCGGGTACAACGTATTCTACCCGCTCTGCTTCGACGTCAACGGCACCCCCATAGAGGTCCGCGTCGAGAAGAAGCACCACATCACGAAGCTCGATCTCCCCCGGGAGGAGTACAGAAGGCTCTGCAGCGAGTACGCGAACGGATTCATCGACGAAATGAAACACGACTTCGAAATGCTCGGGCAGAGCATGGACCCGTCGATTTACTACCAAACCGACGCGCCCTACTACAGGAGGGTCACACAACTCTCCTTCGTCAGGCTGTTCGGCCGCGGTCTGGTCTACAAGGCCAACTTCCCCGTAAACTGGTGCCCCCGCTGCATGACCGCCCTGGCCGACGCCGAGGTCGAGTACAAGGAGAACATCAGCAAGCTGAATTACATCAGGTTTGAGACGGCGGACGGCAGTGGCGGGATGGTCATCGCCACCACCCGCCCCGAGCTGCTCTGCACCTGCAAAGCGGTCGCCGTCCACCCTGACGACAGTGAGAATGTCGGGTTCGTCGGGAAAGAGCTCGTCACCCCTCTCTACGGCAAACGGGTTAAGGTCATCGCCGACCCCAAGGTCGACAAGGAGTACGGCACCGGTAACGTCATGATCTGCGCCATCGGCGACAAGGCCGACCTCGAGTGGATCATGAAATACCACTTCGAGCTGGATAAGGGCATTGACGAGACCGGGAAGATGACCGGACTGGCCGGGAAGTACGCCGGTATGCCCGTTGCTGAGGCGAGGGCGGCCGTCATCGAGGATCTGAGGGAGGGGGGCCTCCTACTCAAGCAGGAGGACAACCCGCAGCAGGTCTCCGTCTGCTGGAGATGTAAGACGCCCATCG
The DNA here is from genome assembly GCA_028561875.1 of Methanomassiliicoccaceae archaeon COG_1. Classification (GTDB taxonomy): domain Archaea; phylum Thermoplasmatota; class Thermoplasmata; order Methanomassiliicoccales; family Methanomethylophilaceae; genus Methanomethylophilus. The sequence continues at coordinate 520,856 of JAQQTI010000001.1, read as the reverse complement.
AGTTCCTGCAGGTCCCGCAGTGGTTCCTGAAGACCATCGATTTCCGCGAGCAGGTCCTCAGGCGCGCTGACGAAATCAGGTGGTACCCCGAGTTCATGAAGGTCAGGCTACAGGACTGGGCCAACTCCCTGGAGTGGGACTGGGTCCTGTCCAGGCAGAGGATCTTCGCCACCCCGATCCCGGTATGGGAGTGCTCAGAATGCGGGCACGCGGTCTGCGCCACCGAGGAGATGTGCTACTGCGACCCGACCCTCGACAGGCCCCCCGTGGAGAGGTGCCCGGAGTGCGGCGGCAGGCTCGTCGGCTGCACCGACGTCTTCGACACTTGGATGGATTCCTCGGGATCGTCCCTCTACAACACCTACTGGGGCCGGGACGAGGAGCTCCACGGGAAGTTGTTCCCCATGTCCCTCAGGCCCCAGAGCCACGACATAATCCGGACCTGGGCATTCTACTCCATCCTTCGCGCGGAGCAGATGGAGGACTGCCGGCCGTGGGACGATATCATGATTCACGGGTTCATAATGGCCCCTGACGGTACCCCGATGCACACCTCCGCAGGCAACGTCATCGACCCCATGCCGATCCTGCGGAAGTACGGTGCGGACGCGTTGCGCTACTTCGCGGCGAACTGCTCCCTCGGTATCGACCACGCCTTCCGCGAGAAGGACGTCGTGCGCGGCAAGAAGATCTGCATCAAGGTGTTCAACCTCGGGCAGTTCGTCGGCCGGTACTTCGCCGGCGTGGAGGGTATTCCGGCAGAACCAGAGGAGCTGAGGACGGCTGACAGGTGGATCCTCGGCAGGCTCTCGAAGACCGTCGAAAGCGTCACCGCGAGCATGGAGGCTTACCAGTTCGACAAGGCGATGAAGGACGTCGAGGAGTTCGTTTGGCACGTCTTTGCCGACGACTACGTGGAGATGGTCAAGAGCAGGAACGACGAGGCCGCGAGGTACACCCTGTACGCCGTCTTCCTCGACGCCGTCAAACTCCTCGCGCCGTTCATGCCGCATATCACCGAGGACGTCTACCAGGAGCACTATCTCCCGACCGAGAAGACCGGGAGCGTCCACCTCACCTCTTGGCCAGAGCCCCGTCCGGTCGACAGGGAGGCCGTCAGAGCCGGCGACGCCGCCGCGGAAATCATTGCGCAGGTACGCGCCTGGAAGTCCGAAAGGAAGATGGGCGTCAACGCCGACATCGCCGGGATCGAGATCGTCGGCGGCGACACCGCCCTCTACAGGATGTCCGAGGAGGATATCCGGCAGGGCTGCCGCGCGAGAACGATCGCCATCGGTCGGACCCCCAACCTCGTCGAGAAGATCTCCTCGGTGAAGCCGGTCTACGCCAAACTGGGACCGCTTTTCAAGGGCGAGGCGGGAGCCGTTGCCGAGGCCATCGCGAAAGCCGACCCGGATGCGCTCTACGCCCAACTCTCTGAGGGGTCCGCAAGGCTCTCTGTGAACGGGAGGGAGATCGAGCTCGGCCCCGAACTCCTCGACATCCAGAAGACCCTGTCCCTAGACGGCAGGGAGGTTTTCACGATGCAATGCGGGAACGCTCTGCTGGTCATCGAACAGTGAATGCCCTGTCCGGATGGGGACCCTGGGGTTCCACACATGAGATTCCGGGATCGGTCGCTGTAGAACGGAGGTTCCCCTTACTCAGCCCGCATTCCCAACAGGTGAGGTCGTCGAAGGCCCTCCCACTTGATACCGGCCGCGACGCCCTCACAGGGGCATCCTCCATCCTCGTCGTGGAACACGCATACGCAGACATACCGCCATGCCCGCGAATAATACGGTCCCGGATTTAAGCGGCTACTCGGCCCGCCTGAAATCCCCCGAAGCCGATGGCGATATCATACGCTCATGCTGAGCTTGACCCCGGGATGCACGTACTGCCCCCTGCTCCCGGTCTCTCCGTCGTATTGGATGGCGTTGGTCGGGCAGCGGTTCACGCACCCGAAGCACATCACGCAACGGTCCTTCGTCCACGTCACGGTTTTGCCGTCAACTTTGATTGCCTGCTCGGGGCAAAACTTCTCGCAGCGTCTGCAGCCGATGCACTTCCCCTCGTCGGAGGACAGGTGGTCAGTGGTGCGCGCCTTGTCGTATTGTTTGTGTGCCCGCTTCGCGAGGAACATCGGCATCCGCGAATTGGAGAAGTCGCCGTGCGCGCGGGAGGAAATCCTCTCGATTATGCCGTCGATGACCTTATCGGCCGCGTCGTTAATCCTGGCGATTCCCGCCTTGTCGTTCACGTCATGGTCGGGGAGGAAGTTGCCAGGCATCCTCACGGTGAACCTCGCCGCCGCGGGAAAGCCCCGGTCGGAGAGATAGAGGTCCTCATAGAGGCTCGCGCAACCCGAGGAATGGCCGTAGGTGGCGATGCAATAGACATACGGGTCTGGGTCGGCGGATCTTATCTCGAGGCGAGATAGGCAATCCTCGACGACAGAAGGCAGGCCGGAGAAGTAAGTCGGCGAGACGACACCGAGCATCTCGCCCTCGGCGAGACCGTAGGAGAACGCGCCGTTCCGGACGCATTTCGCCATGGACACCATGCTGTCGCCGATGGCCACCGATATCCTGTCGGCGACGTGCTTGCTGTTACCTGTTGCCGAGAAAAATAGAAGCGTGAGGATATCCTCCGGCCGGGAAAATCGGGATGGGAGTATAAATTGGTAGTTTCCCCCTCGCTACAGCCCCTCCCGACCGGAAGCGGACTGCTGGGCCGCGAGGAAGGGTCCGACTGTTCGGCGCGGGCAAGACTGGCACTGCAGACGTGGCGTGCCAGGTGCCCCAACAATGTATATAAGAGGTCCGGCGATACCACCGTGAAAGGACAGGTTGTCTGCGACAGTCGCAGGCTGGTCGGATCGCGTGATTCAAATGATCTCCAAATTCACCGAACTGGGATTATCCGAGGACATAGCCCGGGCCCTGGACGACATGGGGTGGGAGAAACCCTCTCCGATTCAGAGGGCCGCCGTCCCGCTCGGCCTCGCCGGCAGGGACCTGGTCGCTCAGGCGCAGACCGGTACCGGCAAGACCGGGGCTTTCGGCACCCTCATCCTTCAGAGCACGCCTGCGGGGCGGCCCACCCCGACCTCCCTCATCCTTGAGCCCACCAGAGAGCTGGCGCTCCAGGTCTCGGAGGAGATCGAGAAGATGTCCAGATACACCGGCCACCGTTGCATCGCCATCTACGGCGGCGCAAGCATCGAGAAGCAGGCTGGCGAGCTCAAGAGAGGCGCAGACATAATTGCCGGCACCCCAGGCAGGGTTAGGGACATGATCTCCCGCGGCTACCTCGACCTCGCCGGAATCGGGTTCGTCGTCATGGACGAGTCCGACCGCATGCTCGACATGGGCTTCATAGACGATATCGAGTTCATCTTCAAGCACTGCCCTGGCGAAAGACGGATGATGATGTTCTCCGCCACCATGCCGGAGGACATCAAACGCCTCGCCATGGACTACATGAAGCACCCCAAGGAGCTCAACGTCTCCAAGGACGAGATCGTCCTCGACCTCACCAAGCAGTACTACATCTCGGTGGGCAGGCGGAACAAATCCTGGGCGCTCACCAGGATAATCGACATCGACGATCCAAAGGCCCTCATCTTCTGCCAGACCATCAAGATGGTCGACACCCTGGAACAGAGGCTGAAGGAGCACCGCTACAAGGTGGTCGCTCTTCACGGCGACATGCCGCAGGCGAGGAGGGAGCGCGTCGTAGACGACTTCAGGGAGGGCAAGGTGGACCTGCTCATCGCCACCGACGTGGCGGCTAGGGGGCTGGATATCGACGACATCGGCTACGTCATCAACTACGACATGCCCGAGGACCTCGATACCTACATCCACCGCATCGGCAGGACCGGCAGGGCGGGGAAGGAGGGGACCGCGGTCTCCTTCGTCACCTCCGAGGAAGAGTACCTCGTCGGAGAGTTCGAGCTCCGCACCGGGATGAGGATCGAGAAAAGGGACGTCCCCGACGCCGAAGGAGGACAGAAGGACACCATCCGCAAGGTGGTCGACTACGACCAGCTCTCGGACGCCTTCGGGATGGTCAGGTTCTCCATCTCCCTTGGCAAGAGGGACGGCATCGGGAAGGTCAGGCTGGCCGACTACATCAACCGTGCCGGCCGGATCATGGACGCCGCCATCGGCAAGATCGAGATCGGCGAGGGCTCCTCGGTGGTCGAGGTTCACAAGGACTTCGGTAACAGGATGCTCAAGGACGTCCCGAAGACGAGGTACCGCGGGAAGGCCGTGAGGGTCGACGTCCTAGACCGCGAGCGATCGCCTCAGGATGTCGGCGAGCCCGTAATCGAGCACCTTAGACAGGTCTGCGAAGGACATCTCTATCTGCAGGCCGACCCTCCCCGCGCTCATGTAGAATCTTCCCTGCTCCGCGGCGGTAGCGTCAACCACCGTCCTGAACTGCCGCCTCATGCCGAGTGGAGAGCAACCGCCATGGACGTAGCCCGTCACGGTGAGGAGGTCCTTCGACGGCAACATCGAGACCGACTTCTCCCCCACGGCGACCGCCGCCTTCTTCAGATCCAGCTCCCCCGTCGCCGGCACGACGAACACGTAGCATCTGTCGCCCTTGCTCTTGGTCACGAGCGTCTTGAACACGCGGGCGGGCTCCTCGCCGAGCCTCTCAGCGACCTCCGCCGCCGGCAGGGCTCCCGCGTCGGAGTAATCGTGCACGGCATAAGCTATCCCCGCTCTGTCGAGGATGCGCATCGGGTTCGTCTTGTCCATGAATGAGGAAGCCCCGGGCGGGATATCAAACATTGCGCACTTCGCTGAAACCATCCGTGCAATGCCCGCCGGGGTTGATTCGACGTCGGACTATCGCCGTTGTCCGAAGCGGAAGAGCGCCTTTCGGAAAGGACTTTTTATTATGAACGCATAGGTATCTTCCCGTTTAGAATGAACGGCAGAATCGGCTTCGACAGCGAGAAGTACAGCAGGCTCCAGGCGGAAGAGATCCGCAGCAGGCTCAGCGAGTTCGGAGGCAAGCTGTACATGGAGATCGGAGGCAAGATCTTCGACGACTACCACGCCGCGAGGGTGCTTCCCGGCTTCAAGCCCGACAGCAAGATACGCATGCTCTCGAGCATGAAGGACGATCTCGAGGCCGTCGTGGTGGTCAGCTGCAACGATATCGAGAAGAGCAAGGTCCGTGAGGACATAGGGATCACCTATGACCTCGAGGCCATGAGGATGATCGACCTCTACCGCAGCTACGGCATCAAGGCCGACACCGTCGTCCTCACCATGTACACCGGGCAGCCGGCCGCGGAAAGCTTCCGCCGGCGCCTCGAGGAGGACGGCGTAAGCGTCAGCCTACACCGGCCCATCCCCGGCTACCCCACCGACACCGCACTCATAGTAAGCGACGAGGGGTACGGACTGAACGATTACGTGAAGACGGAGAAGCCGGTGGTCATGGTCACCGGCCCCGGCCCGGGAAGCGGGAAGATGGCGGTATGCCTCTCCCAGGTCTACCAGGACGGGCGGGGAGGGATGAGGTCCGGTTACGCCAAGTTCGAGACTTTCCCGGTGTGGAACCTCCCGCTTAACCACCCGGTCAATCTAGCCTACGAGGCCGCCACGGCGGACCTCGGCGACAAGAACATGATTGACCCGTACCACATGGAGGCGTACGGCGTCTCCGCCATCAACTACAACCGGGACATCGAGACCTTCCCTGTCCTTAAGGCCATTCTCGACGGCCTGTTCGGTGATTCTCCGTACAAGTCCCCGACGGACATGGGCATCAACACCGTCGGCAGGTGCATCCGCGACGAGGAGGCGGTGGGGGAGGCCTCCAAGAGAGAGATAGTGAGGAGGTACTTCGGCATCTCCCGCGACCGTATGGACGGCAGGGTCGACGTAGAAGCGGTGAAGAAGGTCGAACTGCTCATGAAGCAGGCTAGCACCTCCCCTGACGACTTCGAACTCTACCGTAAGGTGAGAGCGCTCGCCGCGAAATCCAAAGGGCCGGTGGCGGGTGCGGAGCTCCCGAGCGGCAAGATCGTCACCGGCAAGGCGACGGACGACCTGAGTGCGGTCTCCGCCTGCCTGATCAACGCCGCGAAGGACATGGCCGGAGTGAGCAAGTCCGTGAAGCCGATCCAATCCGTCATGGTGGATTCCATCCAGATGATGAAGAGGGATCTGATCGGCAACGCAGACACCAAGCTCCGCGCCGACGAGATGCTGGTCGCCCTGGCGTTCAGCGCCAGGCTGGACGAGGACTCGAAGAGGACGTACGACATGATTGCCGAGCTCCGCGGCTGCGACCTGCACGGCTCGGTGGTGCTGTATCCGCAGGACATCTCAATGCTGAGGAAGCTGGGGCTCAACGTGACCAGCGAACCGGTGCACCAGACCAGCACACTGTTCCAGAGCTGAAATGCCTCGTGCGGGGCCGGTCTCAATAGATTTATATCCGAAGAGTCGTTTTCGCACTTACCAGTGTGGACGTGGTGTAGCTGGTTATCACTTAACCTTGCCAAGGTTAGAACTCGGGTTCGAATCCCGGCGTCCGCACCACTTATTCCATCAGAATTGAACTCGCAGAGGCGAAGAGGCCTTCGTCAAACTGCAGAAGCAAACTAGAAAGGCCTGATGAACGGCTCGACGCTCGGATCAAACCGGTAAACCTGGACGGAAGGATCTCACGGCGCCCTTCAAGTCCTTCTCTGCTCCTGGTTCGGCAGGAATTTACGAGGATTTCCGGACATGCTCGAAGATCACGAGGAATCCTCGGCATCGCCCGACAGGAGAGTGTCGGAGTCGACAAGAACATTTACGAACACCCTGCATTCTGCTATTTTACCTATCTGCCCCGAAATGAACAAAATTGGATGTGCCAGGCGTTTTCCACATCATGATGAGTGTTTCCTTCTTCCGGCACTCTGGCTCATGCCTCGATGCGCATTTTCGCCGCCCCCATCGAACCATTAAATGTGATGAAAGCATTTTGGTGTCTGGGATAGGGATGCGCGAATTGACAATTCAGGGAGCGGATAGCCTGCGCCTGTCGCTGGCCGTCTTCGAATCGGATGATTCCCGGGCTACGCTACAAATCATCCACGGCGAGAAGGAGCATAAAGGCAGGTATTACGATTTTGCGAAGTATCTGGCTGGCAACGGCATCAACGTCGTCGTATCCGACAACCGCGGCCATGGAGCATCGGTGAACGGGCACTACCCCCTCGGGCACATGGGCGACATGAAGACGATGATGAACGACCAGTTTCTAGTGAGCCAGTTCGCCAAATCCGCGTTCCCGAAAGTAGACCTCAGCCTCATGGGCTACTCCTTCGGTGCTTGCATTGCCCGGGCCTACCTGAGGGAGCACGACAGCGAGATCAGGAAGCTCATCCTCGTCTCGCCCCCGAGATACAGTGCCAGTGCGGCAGTCGGCTGCAGACTCGGAAGAATCGCCGCCAGGGTCGGCGGGGAGAACGGCCACAACAGGCTGTTTCTGAAGTACTGCAAACCCCGCGAAGGGAGGACCATCTGCACCAACATCAGGACGGTGGAGGCACGGAAGAACGACGCCCTGTGCACCGGCTACGACTATACGAACGCGTCCTACTCCACTTTATGGGACGCCGGCCGGATGCTCCATGACGTCAAGGGCCATAGATGCACCAACCGCAACCTTAGGATCCTCAGCGTCTCCGGCGCCAATGACCCCCTGACAGGCGGCGAGCGCGGGCTGGACGACAACAGGAAGACACTGAGGAAGATTGGCTACACCCGCTACCGCAGCATCGTCTACTCCGGCATGAAGCACGATGTCCTCGGCGAGCTCGACTGCCGGCAGGCGTGGAACGACATCTCCGGGTTCGTCTTCATCTGACCCCCCCCCCATTCACCGAACCCAACGCGGTCAAGGAAGATATCATATGAGCGAACGCTTTGCTGATACACATATGGCCGAAAGACACGCAGCCACCTTCCCGTTCACCGCAATCGTCGGGCAGGAATCCATGAAGAAGGCCCTCATCCTCAACGTCGTCGACCCGGGGATCGGCGGCGTGCTCATCAAGGGGGAGAAGGGTACTGCCAAATCGACAGCCGTCCGCTCCCTCGAGCAGGTGCTCCCGCCCAGGGCGCACAACATGGGGTGCCCGTTCCGCTGCGACCCCTCCCGCCCGGACTCCTACTGCCCATACTGCCGGGAGCGCGCCGAGAGGGGGGAAGCGATTCCCGCCGAGACCTCACCGATGAGGGTGGTGGAGCTCCCGCTCAGCGCCACCGAGGACCGCGTCGCCGGCACCCTCGACCTAGAGGCCGTCCTGCAGACCGGAAAGAAGAGATTCGAGCCCGGGATTCTCGCGCAGGCCAACGGGAACATCCTGTACGTCGATGAGATAAACCTCCTCGAGGACTACATCGTCGACATGCTCCTCGACTCCGCCGCCATGGGCGTGAACTACGTGGAGAGGGAGGGGGTCTCGTTCTCGCACCCGGCGCGGTTCGTGCTCGTCGGATCGATGAACCCCGAGGAGGGCGAGCTCAGGCCGCAGCTGCTCGACAGGTTCGGCATGAGCGTGGAGGTGAAGGGAGAGAGGGACCTGGGCCTGAGATCTGAGGTCGTCTCACGCAGGCTCGCCTTCGACCTCGATCCGAAGAGCTTCACGGAGCGGTACGCCGAGGAGACGAGGAGGATCGCCGACGGAATCGCCGCCGCTAGGGGGATCATGAGGGAGGTGGAGGTCGACAGGGAGATCGTCGACGCTGCCGCCTACCTGTCAGTGTACTTCAACATGGAGGGGCACCGCTCCGACATCACGATGATCCGCGCCGCGAGAGCGAACGCCGCCTACGCGGGCAGGGGCAGAGCCACGAAGGGCGACCTCGAGGAGGTCGCGCCGCTGGTCCTGGCCCACAGGCTGAAAAAGAAGCCGTTCCAGAAGACGGCGGACTACGACCTGGACGACGTGCACAGATGCCTGCAGGAAATGTGACGTTCCCGTTCTCCGCCGTGATCGGAGAGGAGCCCGCCAAGAGGGCGTTGATGTGCCTGCTGGCGGACGACGGCCTCAACGGCGTGCTGATCAGAGGGCCCCCCGGCACCGCCAAGAGCGTGCTCGCGAGGTCGCTCGCCAATCTCACCGATATGCATGTGGTGGACCTGCCGCCCGCCGCCGGCGACGAGGATGTGTTCGGGGGAATCGACCTCGAGCGCGCCGTCGCCGAGGGCGAGACGAGGCTCAGGGGCGGCATACTGCAACGCGCCGATGGGAACATCCTCTGCATCGACAACGTCAACCTAATGGAGCCCCGCTCGCTCAACGCCGTGATGGAGTGCGTGAGCACGCACAGGGTGAGGGTGGAGCGCGAAGGCATCAGTGCCGAGTATCCGCTGTTCACTAGAGTGGTGGCAACGATGGACCCCGCTGAGAGGGATATCTCTCCGGAGGTCGCCGACAGGTTCGACGTCTGCGTCTCCACCGGTGCGGGCACCGACCCTGTCGGGCGCGGGGAGATAGCCCTCCGCGTCATGGAGTGGCAGGAGAGCCCCCGGGAATTTGCCGCACGGTATGCGGATGAGGACGCGGAGGTCGGGAGGAGGATTAGCGCGGCCCGCGTCACCATCCCCGGCGTGAAGATCACCCGCAGGGACATACAGGACATCTGTGGGATCTGTGTCCGCCTCGACGCCGTGGGACACCGCGGCGACATCGCCGCCGCGAGAGTGGCGAGAGACCTCGCCGCCATCGGCGGGAGGGACCGCATCTCCGCGGAGGATATCCGCGAGGCCGCCGTCATGTGCATGCTGCATCGCAGGATGCCGAAGAAGGCCCCGGGCACCGCGAGAGTCTCCCTCGACGACGCAGACACCGAGGCCGCCATCGGAGACGAGGACGTCTTGGAGGTCTCCAACGCCGAGATAGCAAAGGTCATGAGGCAGGAGGACGTCGACGTCGGCGCGTACGTGAAAGAGGCCGAGGAGTCCGAGTCCGGGGAAGCGACCGAGAGCTGTCCCGACATGCCCGCCGGAATCACTGGTGACGTCTTCTCCAACCCGGACGTCGACGTCTCCACCATCATCCTCGACGAGGTCCGTAACGACCTCTTCCTGATTGACGCGGCCGATGCCGTACGCCTAAGCCAGGTCGTGGGGCAGATTCCCAGGGGCAACGCCTCCGGCGACCGCAGCGGACGGGCGAGCGGCTTCCGCATCCCCGCCGAGAGTACCAGCGACCCCGCCCTCGGGCCAACCATCCGCGCCGCCGCCCCCTACCAGAGGATGAGGAAGCCCAACGGTCTCAAAGTGGTCATCGAGCCGCAGGACGTCCGCGAGAACATCCGCGTAAAGCAGAGCTCCTGCTCGTTCATGTTCGCGCTCGACGTAAGCGGGTCCCTCGTAAACACCGGCATGCTCGACGAGGCGATCCGCGGCGTGAGAGCGATGTTGCAGGACGGTTACGTCCGCAGGGATCGCGTCGCGCTGCTCACCTTCGGGCAGAATGTGGTCAACCTCGCCGTGCCCTTCACCCGCAACGTCGAGGCCGTCTTCGACGCCGTGGAGAGGACGGCGGTCGGCGGGTCCACTCCCCTCGGGGAGGCCCTCCTTGCGCTCAACAAGTACATGTCAAACTACGTGAGGAAGAACCCGCACGAGAGGTGCTACGTGATGGTAATCACCGACGGCGAGGCGGACACGCCGGTCATCCCGGGATATGAGCCGACGCACGAAATTATCAGGATCGCCCAGACGGTGAAGGTCCCCAATACGGAGTGGACCATCATAGACAACGGCGGCCCGAGGAGGAGGGTGAATTACGCCCTCAGGCTCGCCGACGCCCTCGGCGCGAGGTACATGCGCCTCGGCGACATCATCGACGAGGACCGCGACCGCAGCGGCGAGCGGGACGTGTTCGGAACCCGCGGAGCGACTGGATTCCGGCGAGAGGACCTCGCCGGGCGATACATCCGGCGTTGCCGTTTGGTTCAGGCCTTGTCGCTGAGATTGTACACCATCACACGCTTGCCCCTGTAAGTCTGGCCAAACATCTCGTCGACAACCTCCTGGGAACGGCAGCGCACGACCTCCATGCGGGAGGTGCTGGCGAAGATGCGGACTTTGCCTACCTCCTTCCTGGGAATCCCCGCGGTGTCCACGACGAAGGTCAGGAGCTTGTCAGAGGTCAGGCCGTCATCCTTGCCGATGCTGAACTCGAGGCGGTCGAAGGAGTAGTCCCTCTCCGTCGGCGGCGCCCTCTCGATCTGTACGTAGTCGTGCACCGGGCGGGGATGCTTCGGTACGCCCTGGTATTTCGGGCGGAAGGCCCCGTCCTTGTTGGGCTCCTTCTTCGGCCTCTCCGCCTCAGTCTTAGCGGGCCTCTCCGCCGCCCGTCCCCTCAGGTGCCCGCGGTCGAGCTTCCCGGTGAGGGTCCTCCCGAGCTGGGCACGCCTCTTTTCGGCGCGCTTCTCCTGTCCGTCGCCCCCCTTGACGCGGGCGGAGATGGCCTTCTCCGCCGCCTGCCTCTTCGCGGCCTCGTCCTTCTTCGCAGCCTTCGCGCGCGCTTTGTAGGACCCCTCCTCGCCCGCCTTGTAGTTGTAAGATTTGGGGGCCATCTTAACAAGCCTGCGGTCGATGCGGGCCTCGATCTTCGCGAGGATGTCGGCCTCCTCGTTCGTCACGAAGGTTATCGCCCTCCCGGCGGCCCCGGCCCTGCCGGTCCTGCCAACACGGTGTATGTAGCTGTCGGGATCGGCGGGGATGTCGTAGTTCACGACGAGGTCCACGCCGTCGATGTCCAACCCCCGGGAGGCGACGTCGGTGGCGATGAGCACCTCTATGTCGCCACCGATGAATTCGCGGATGGTCTTCTCCCTCTTCTTCTGCGCGATTTCACCATGGAGCCTGCCCACCGAGTATGCCTGGTTGGAGAGCTTGCGGTAGACGTTATCCACCCGGTGCGTGGAACGGCAGAACACCATCATCTTCGGGAACCCGTCCTCTATGATGCAGGTAAGCTCGTCCGTCTTCGACAGGCGGGTGGTGGGCAGGTAGTACTGCGCCGTGGAGTCGATGGTCGGTTCGTCGGGGGACAGCATGACCTCCTTGTGGTTGATCATCGTCTTCGAGGCGATTTTCCGTACGTCCGCCGGGACGGTGGCGGAGAACATCAGGGTCTGCCTTTTCTTCGGCACCTCCGAGAGGATCTTCGTGACGATGGGTATGAATCCCATATCCAGCATCCTGTCGGCCTCGTCGAGGACGGCGATGGCTATCCGGCTCAGGGACACCTCCCCGCGCTGCATCAGGTCGTCGAGCCTGCCGGGGGTGGCGATGAGGACGTCCACGCCCTTGCGCAGGACCATGACCTGCTTCTCGATGCTCACGCCGCCGTATATGGGGATGGCGACGTGGCCAGTGTACCTGGCGAGCTTCTCCATCTCCTCCGCCACCTGCCATGCCAGTTCGCGGGTGGGGACGAGGACGAGTGAGGTCGGTTGCTTGGCCCCGGCCTCCGTCCTGCTGATGATGATCGAGCCGTAGGTACCGGTCTTGCCGGTGCCGGTCTGGGCTTGGGCGAGTATGTCGTTCCCCTCCATCCCCAGCGGGATGGCGGCGACCTGGATCGGCGTCGGCTCGGTCCATCCGTTGGACCTGATCGCCCTCAGGACTTCGTCCCTGAGGCCCAGGTCCTCGAATCTGTTTTGCGTCATTGCGAATCACTTGAATGTGGATGAGAATCAAACGGCGCCCGCTCGCGGGCACCCTTCACGCTCTGGCACCGCGTATGTTTACGCGTACTTAAAGATACCTAAAACGCGCCCGCGACGTATGCGCGCCCGGACCTGGCGAAGGTCCAGACGGGCGTCTCACGCCTCGATTCTCATAGAATCGAGATGGAGGACCCTCCTGGGGCAGGCCCTCTCGCAACGGCGGCAGGCGGTGCCCCCGCAGCGGTCGGAGCTGACGCGGCAGACCATCCCCCTATCGGTCTTGGTGATGTGGAGTGCCCTCTCGGGGCACTGGTCAACACACTTCTGGCAGCCGACACAGCCCTCGACGAGGCCGGTGAGCCAGGTGTTGGATTCCACCACCCGTACGGGAACCTTTTCGGTGTCTGGCAGGTCGGTCAGGGAGACCCTCCTGACCCTGACCTCCCCGTTAGACTTGGTGAGATGGGGAAGGCCGTAGATGTCCAGCATCTCGTCGTACATCGACATGGGCATGCTGCTGCACCACACTGAGTACTCGATCGAGTAGATGTTCTTGAACGTCTCGGACGTCGCGAACATGCAGTGCTGGGCGCGGAGCGATTTGGCCAGTTCGCGTAAGCCTGCTATGGTCATCCTGCCCGTTACCAGACGGCGGGCCATCTCGATGGAGGTGTTTCCGAATTGGATCAGATTGGTGGCGCCTGGCACCACCATTCCGACCTCGAGCGCCTTCCGGGCGTCAACGTACAGCCCCGAGGCCCCGGACATGTACGCGGTCTTGACGTCGCCGGTCCACATGCCGGCCTCGCGGAGCAGGGTGAGGAACCCGGCCCTCATGGCTCCGATGGCCTTTCCGGCCTCCTCGATGTCCTTGGAGGTGATGAAGACGCCGTCCTGCAGGTGCACCCTGCCGTCCGGCGTGCCGATAGCCGGCACCTCCACCTTGCCCGACACGATTCCGCAGTACAGGGTGGCTATTGTGCCGGTGCCAGTGATGCCGATTGCTCTCTCCGCCTCCTTCTCGGAACGGAGGACCCTGCCATCGTCTGGGTCCACCGTGTCAGAAGGTATGTCGATCATGTTACTGTTGAGGACATCGCACCTCCAACCGCCATCCTCCTCGATGTTCACATCGGAGATGGCGCCGGGCGCGGCGAGCATGCCCCTCTCAATCTCCTGGCCCTCCATGGCAGGCCCCGCGGCGGCGGACCCGGTGATGATTCTGCCGTCGCCGCATATAAGGGCCATCTCGGCATTGGTGCCGTAGTCGACGACCAGGCAGGGCTCTTCGGCGCCGATAACGCCGGTGATCTCCAGCATGGCGATGGCATCGGCGCCGATCTCGTGCCTCACGGCGGGCGGGATGAGAACGACGCAGTCCTCCGGCACGCCCCTGATGCCGAGGTGGCGCGCATTGACTTCGGCACCGTTGCGGTCGGGGGGGATGACGCCGAGCTCCTTGAGCATGTTCTCTCCGGCATAGGCGAGGTCCCGAATCTCGATGTTCTGGAACAGCGAGATCTGGAAGGTGTTGCCGCTCACCGCCATCCTCCTCACCCCGGACAAATCTATGCCTAGAGCGCCGAGGAGGGTGTTTATGCAACCGACAATCAGGCCGTTCGCCACATCCTCCCCGGACTTTATCGCGAAATTCACGTGGTCGATGACGTTCATCCCGGGCACCGGGTGGCGCTGCGTGATTGCGGTCGCCACGGTCTCGCCGTTCGCCAGGTCGATGGCCTGCATGCGGATGCCGCTTGTCCCAATATCTATTGCGATTCCGTATTCCGTCAATTCCGTTCCTCCTCACGATCCAGGAAGCATTCCCTTCCGAGGGAGAAGGAGATGCTCTGCGCGACCATAGGGGCCGTTCCGATCGCCAGCGGGTCATGTATGAACCTGGCCTTCCTCAGCGTGGCCTCATCGTACACGTGCGGTATCCCGGGGGTCGAGACGATCGCGCCTTCCCTGATCAGGTCCCCAGGTATGGGTGATGGCGATGCATTCAGTATTAAGGCAGCGCGGGCGGTCGTGGCATCCACGTCTACACTGCACAGGACACCGGGATTGGCGGCGGCCACCGCGCGAGCCTTCTCCGGCAATATGTCTCCGACGGTGACCTTCGCCCCGCGCCCGCACAGGATGGCTACCATGTTGCTGCCTACCCTCCCCGCGCCGCGGACGAAGACTTCCTTGCCCACCAACCCGCCGGCGGCGCCGGAGAGCGCCTCGACGTAGCCAGCAGCGGTGCAGTAGGAGTTGTTCGCGTACCTCCCCGCCCTGACGCTGTAAGCCATGTAGGTTTCGTCGTCCGCCATGAGGATGATGTCCGCGCCGAAGTCGACGGCGGCGGCAAAGCCGTCGACATCGGTGCGGGAGGACACCGTGCACTCCATGCCCATCCCGCGGACGATGTCGGCGACGCTTCTCGAGAAACCACCGATTACGCCCAGTCCCGAGGTTATTGGCACGGAGATCGCACGGTACCCCGAAACGTCCACCTTGGAAGGGTCGACTCCGACCGCGCGGAAGCCGAGGGTGCGCAGGTCCATCCCGGTGGTGGACAGCATGTAGCGGTCGAGGTCGCCGAGCTCGCTGGAGAGGCCGCTAATCATCGAACGGGTGAGCCTGGTCGTCGCATCACCTCCGGAGAGCTCCCCACGTAGCGGTCCAGCCGGCATTCCTTCAGTACGTTGACCGCGAAGGCGGACCTCTTGGCGTTGAGCTCCTCCATCGAGTCGGCGGAGTTTATGAACGTCCCCCTCCACTCGGTTTTGCCGGGCTCGTAGTCCGTTATCGCCTCATCGGCGCCGAACAGGCCGCACTCCACGTGCGGGTTGCGGACGCGCGAGAACTGCCTCTCGCCGGTCTCCTCGACCACGCCGTCATGCACCCAGAGGTGCTCGTACGTGGCGCAACGGCGGGCGTTCCTCGCCCTGGATCCCTTCCCGGAGGCGGCGAGGCAGAGCTCCGTAAGGAGATTTATCCCCGAGCCGGCCAGCACGCAGGCCGGGGTCTGACTGGGGATGCGTGCGTCAATCTCCAGCACGCGGAGGCCCCTCCTGCCGAGGATGGCTTCCATGTCCATAATCCCCCTGAGACCGATGCACTCGGCGACCTTCTTGGCCGCCATGCCGAACGCGACCTCCTGCTCGCCCTCGAGGATGCCGGGCGCGCACAGTACGCGCTTGCAGTCATATCCCCTGTCGAGGACGACCTCCGTCGTGACGTAGGCGGTCGCCCTCGAGCCGGCGCCGATCGCCTCGATGGAGATGCTCTTCCCGCAGACGAACTCCTGCACGACTGGTGTGTCGCCCAGGTCGTAGACCCTCTGGAGGGCGGGGGCAACCTCCTCCTCGGAGCCCGCCACGGTCACACCTACGCTGCCGCTCTGGCAGGATGGCTTGACAACGGCCGGGAACCCGCATTCCGGCCACGACCGGGGGAGGGGCACGCCAATCTCGGTCATGATCTCGTTGGACCGCTGCTTCGAAGACGATACGGAATAGGCTTGCATGTCGAAGAGCAGGGGGCAGGGAAGCCTGTCCCTTACGAAGTCCAGGGCTCTCAGGGCAGGCATGTTCTCCAGTGCGGGGATGACCGCGTCGCATCCGGAGAGGAGCCTCAGGGCGGCCTCGGGGTCCTCCGCTACGTCGACGGTGACAGACGAATCCGCGAGGGAACGGGCCGGGGCATCCTCCCTCCTGTCGAGGACCAGCGTCTCGTAGCCGGCCTTCCTCGAAAGATAGGCGGCTTCGATGCCCTGCAGGGCACCCCCCACTATACCCATTCTCGTCCTAATCGCCCCTCCCCTTCGTAGAAATCGCCCTGGATCGGTGATCGGTTTATCCTGTAGCCGTTCAGGTAGCTGAGGCTGGCGCCCCCCTTCCTCGCGGTACTGTAGCCTTCCCTGAGCATAAGCAGGCGCTCGAGCCCGAAGCCCGCCCCGGACCACGGCTCGTTCACGCCGTGGACGGCATCGAGGTGATGCGGGCCCACGGCCGCGGAGCACACCTCCTGCCCGCCGATGTCGACGTCGATGGTCTCCCTGTACACGTCAGACTCCTCGTGCGCCAGGTTGTAGTCCGGGAGTCCGGCGGCCCTCATCACGGCATCTATGTGCCCCTTGAGCACCTCAGTCGGATCCCCGCGGGGGCCCATGTCGACGAGGTTGAGCATGGTGAACTCCTCGAGGTGCACGCCGCTGTGCGATTCCCTCCTGAAGCAGGGCCCCGCCTCGAAGATCTTAACCGGTCCGTCGGTGAACCCGCGAAGCTCCCTCATCACGGCGTAGAGATTGGGTGCCAGCATCGGGCGGAGGGCCCGCTTGTCGTCAATCCAGAACACCTGCTTGAAAAGGGGCTTGTCCTCGGTTATGGTCATGTCGGCGAGGTCCTTCTTCGTGATGATGATCGGCGTACGGACTTCGATGAACCCCTCGGCAACGAGAGCGTCGGAGATATCGGACACCAGCCGCGTGAGGCCGTGCCTCTTCGGGGATGCAATCATGGCGGAGACCCCCTTGAAGTTCTCGGCGGTGAGCCTGGAGAGCGCCTTCGCAAAGGCGGAGTCCCTCGATTGGAGGTCCTCGAACTCCCCGCCGTCCGCTGCGCCGTTCCCGAACTCCCTGAGACGCTGCTTCTGAGCGTCCGTGTAACCGACCGTCATCTCAATCACTGCGAACTGGCGAGAGACCGGGGTGTCGAACCCCGCTGGCTAGGTTTTAGAGACCCGCTGGTCGCCGGACCGTCCCCCAGCTGTTTCAGGTTATGCGGACAACGGATAAAAATGTTCCAGGAAGTCGCTTGGCTCAGATGTCGATACCGCATTCGGAGAGCGTCGAAACGGCCTTGTCATACGTCTTGAGGTACTCTGCAGACGGCGTCACGCTGACCAGGTCATAGCAGTCCTGGAATCTCTTGCCCGGGGGCGGCTTGGTGAATTCGGTCTCGTACTGCGAGATTATCTTATCCAGCGCCACGTTCACGTCGTGCACGTTCATGCCGGCGACGGCTATCGCGGCCTCGCCCATCATCCTGGCCTCCATGCCGGTGGTCCTGTCCTTGACGACCCCCTTCGACGAGGCGGTGCCGGATATGAGCTCCCTCCCCGAGGCGGTGTCCGTGATTGCCTGGGTGGCGGTCTCGAGAAGGCACATCTCGGTGCACGGGCCGGCCATGGTGTAGTACTGGTTCCCGATGAGCAGATCGGTGTTGAGGTCGATGGCCGCGGCGGCGTGCGCTGCGATCTGCAGCGTCTCGCGGGTGGTGGTGGTGCCCCATCTTATATGGATCGGCCCGTCAAGGTGGAGGTTGCAGTCCAGAAGAGCGTAGGACGCGAGAGTGGCGGCGACGTCGCATATCGCGGTCTCCTCTATGCCCCCGCTGTACCCCCCGAATATGGGCATCTGTTCGACCATTATCGCATCGCCGTTGGTCTTCCAGGCGGCAATCATGTTCATCAACGACACGTCGACCTTCATCTCGTTGAGTTGCGAACACTCGTGTAGGTCCCATCTCCTTAGGCCGTACTCAGTGAGGTCGGCGGATATCCTGCCCGCGGCGGACAGCGGAGTCTCGGGACCCTATATCCCCATCCCCGGGCGCCCGCACATGGCACAGGCCTCGCGGACGTGCCTGATCTCGGCGAGAGTGGCGCGGATCTCCCATGGCGTGTTCGTGGAGGCGGACTCCCCGCGGACGGTATTGAGCACGCCGCTGACGAGGGCGTCTACGACCGGCTCCTGGACGTACGACTGCATCATGGCGGAGAATATCTCCTCCGACACGGGGGCCCCGGTGGGGCCTGCCTCTATTACGGGGGTCTTGCGGGCGTTCCCGTGACGGGACATGCATTCGACCATATCCTTGCCCTCGCCGATGCGGAGCTTCTTGGGCGCCTTGCGGATACCCTCGAGGACCTCCTCCTTCGTCGGATACATCACCCTGCCGAGGTTCGTGTTGTAGAACCCGGTGGTAACAAGCATGTCGAGCCCCGCCCGGAAGAGGCGATCGGAAAGGTCCTGGTCCTCGGGTATGATGTTCTTTCCGAACGAAATCCCGTACTTGTCCTTCATCATCATGGCGTTGTTCGGTACAACGACGTAGTCCCACGAGTCCTCGCGGACCTTCTTCCCCGATGCGAAGCGCATGTATGTATCGTAGATGTCCAATGCTTTGCAAGTCGTCATCGCAGCCGCCCTGTCGTCTCTCAGGAGACAACACCGCCCATGATAAAAAAGCAATGGCGACTTCGCACGTGGTTTGCGGGTGGTCCGCGCCATCGGCGCGGGACCGTCCCGCCGTTTTTAAGACGCCGGGGCTTGTGCCTCGGGGTTTGATCTCAGAGTCAAGAAGTGTTTCGAATGCTTCAGTAAGACTTCATCTTGAGGCCGGCGCCCTCGAGGATCTTGACGGCGTTGTCATAGACTTGGAGGTACTCCTCGGTCGGCTTGACGGTCTTAACGTCGTAACACTCCTGGAACCTCTTGCCCTGAGGTGCGTCCTTGTAGTGCTGCTCGTAGTCGGATACGAGGGTCTCGATAATCTCGTTCAGGTCCTGGACGGGCATGCCTGCGGCCGAGAGGGCGGCATTGCCCATCATCCTGGCCTCCATGCCGGTGGTCTTATCCTGGACGACTCCCTTCGCCGCCGCGGATCCGGAGAGGAGCTCCCTCCCGGAGCCGGTATCGTTGATCGCCTGGGTGGCGGTCTCTATGAGGCACATCTCGGTGCACGGGCCGGCCATCGGGTAGTACTGGTTGGCCAGCAGGAGGTCGGTGTTGTTGTCGATGGCGGCACAGGCATGTGCGGCAATCTGCAGGGACTCCCTGTTGGTCGTGGTGCCCCACCGGATGTGGATGGGGCCGTCGAGATGGAAATTGCCCTGGAAGAGGGCGAAGGACGCCAGAGTCGTGGCGACGTCGCAGATGGCGGTCTCCTCCTTCTGTCCGCAGTAACCGCCGAATATGGGCATCTGCTCGATCATTATGGTGTCTCCCTCGACGGTCCATCCCGCGAGCATGTTGAATCCGGTCATGTCGATCTTCAGCTCATTGAGCTGCGAGCACTCATGGGCGTCGGTTACCCTGTGGCCCGCATGCTTCATGTCGGCTGCGAGACGCGCGCACTCGGTGAGCGGAGTCTCAGGCCCCTATACGCCTAGCCCGGGGCGACCGGCGCGTTCGCGAGCCTCCCGGGTTGCGCGAAGTTCCGCCATGGTTGCGCGGACTTCGTAGGGGGTTCCAGATTTCGCAGGGTGGCCCTCGAGGGTGGTCATAACGCCGTTCACCAGATCATCCACGACGCCCTCCTGGGCATAGGATTGCATGACCTGTACGAAGACGTCCTCGGAGATCGGAGAGCCGGTGGGTCCGCCCTGGATGACGGGCTTGACAGGGCTGTTACCGTGCCTCGGATAGAAGCGAGCGATGTCGCGGCCCTCTCCGAGAATCAACTTCTTGGGGGTTCTCTTGATTCCCTCGTGGACCTCCTCCTCGGTCACATACATGACCTTCTTCATGTCGACGCAGTAGAAACCGGTCTTGACCAACATCTCGAGACCGGCCTGGAAAAGGTCGTTCTTCTCCTGACTGCTGGTCGGTATGAACTCTTTGCCGAAGTCGATGTGATACTTCTCTTTGAGCTCGGTCGCGTTGCTGGGGATGATGGAGTAGTCCCACTCGGCCTCGTCGACCTTCTTGCCGTTTACGAACCTGTCATAGACGTCGCAGATGTTCAACGCCCTAGTAATTGCCATTTTAATCCCTCTTTATTGCATTGTGGTTACGGTCAGTTGTTCATGAGGTTCTTCACGAGGTCTATGATCTCGGAGCCGGTCTCCGAGTACCCGTCCGCGCCAATCTCGTCGCACCACTCCCTGCTGCAGGGGGCACCACCGAAGATGCAGAGGTACTTGCTCCCCTCGGCTTTGTTCTCGTTTACGAGATCCCTCTGAGATTCCAGGGTGGTCGTCATAAGGGCAGAACCGCCGAGAACCTTGGCGTTGTTGGCAGCCGCCGCCTCGAGGAACTTCTGGGGCCCGGAATCCGGTCCGATGTCGATGACGTTGTAGCCGGCGCCGCGAAGCATGGCGCAGCAGACATTCTTCCCGATCTCATGAATGTCTCCCTCGACGGTTCCCATGACGACGGTTCCCTTGGCGGTGCCGTCGCCGGTTCCCATGAGGGGCTCAAGCATCTTCAGAGCAACCTCCATGGTCTTGGAGGCGGCAACGACCTGAGGAAGGAAAATCTCAGCGGCATCGAACCTGTCTCCGATGACCTCCATTCCTTTTCCGAGGCCCTCGTCCATGATCTCCGTCACGGGAATCTTGGCGTCGATGGCCTTCTGAGTCGCCTCTTTGCAGAGCGCGAAGTTCCACGTTTCGATGGACTTTTTTAAGTCCGCAATAATGGCATCATTGTCGCTCATATTTTGCATCCACTCCAGAGGACAAATGGGAATGCGACGGTGCGTGGCGCCCTTCCGTTTTTGTCATTATTGATATCTAAGTACTGAGTATTTAAATTAGTGTACGAACCCTTTGAATTTTCATATTATAGTATTTAAAATGATATGTTATTGTATAGAATTCTAATCATAATTATTTATACTATGTATTTATCTACAATATCATTCTAATAATATTCTTTTTAAATCATATTCACATGAATGATGTACTTCTGCTGAAAATTAGTGGGTATTTTCACAAAACATTGATAGATAATATTAAATATTAAAATATGAACATCCCAATCCGCACAGGGGTTGGGTTACGGGGCAGACCGTTAGCCGAAAGAGCCCGGCGCAGTGAAAGATGTTAGCCGCGGAGGGAGTGATCCGCCGTCCGCGACCGAGTTTACTCGGTGTTTTTGTCGTTCGCCGTGAAATCCTTGAACTTGGTATCGGCGATGAGCCCAATCTTCACTCCGGACAGCTTCTCCTCGGGGTTCGAGGAGAATCCGAAGGTCAGCTCGTAGCATATGGGGCAGAGCGAGATGCGGGCGTTGCCGACCTGTATGTCGGGGAAAGAAGACATCTCGACCATGATCTCCTCCTTGAAAGAGAAGTCGGCATTGCCCTGGTCCGTGACGTACATGTTGTAATCGTGGACCGTCCTCTTGCATAGGAAGCACCTCTCGTCGTCTTTGGCCTTCCTGTGCTGCAGAAGAACCCAGCACGGAACGTAGATCAGCAGAATGGCGGCGCCGATAATGACGGAGAACACCCCGTTCTCGATACCGCCGTTTATGCACCAGTAGGCCAGGCACGGGATGAGAACAAAGAATTGATAGCACATCAAGAGGCAGGCGACGTAGAACCATCCGCGCGGAGCCTTGTACGGGCGCGGAAGACTCCTGAACCGGGCATCCCTGCGAGCGGTGATGAACGCGAGCATCCCCATGCCGAGAGCGAATGAGAATCCGAACGATGATGCGGCGAGGATCATCCCCACCGATCCGAAATGAATGATGATTATGAAGGTGATGCCCATTGCGAATTGGAACATCATCGCGACAAGCGGTGCACCGTTCGTGTTGGTGTATGTGAAGATCTTTGGCATATTGCCTTCATGCCCCATGAAGTACAGCGTTCTCGACGAACCGAGGAAAGCTGTCTGGATGAGCATGATCATGCCCGCCACTAGCAAAATTAGAGCGATTATGAGGCCTATGCTGCCGAAGTCGTACTCCGATATCGGATACAGGGTGGAGACGCCCCATTCGTCGATCTGCCCGGGGGTCATCATCCCGTACACGACGAACGGGACGATGAAGTAGAGCGCGAGGCAGACGATGCCAGCGGACATGAGAGCCTTCGGGACGTCCTTGCCGGGGCTCTTGTACTCGGCGCCGTAGGTGGCGGCGGATTCCCAGGCGCAGGCGCACCACTGGGCGTACGCGAACATCCCGAATATCATCATGAACTCTTCAGCACCCCATCCCCAGCCGTCGGGGAGGAGGTTCTCGGATATGCGATCGAGCGAGAAGCCGGTGAGCTCCCCTCCTCCGGCGGTGAGACCGAGGAGAGGTAGCGAGGCGACGACGAGCAACGGCAGGATTGCGATAAGTGCGAGGATGAGGCCGAGCTTGGCGCCGCCGTTGAGACCTTTGGAGCCGACGTATACGATGACGCTGAAAATCGTGGCGCCGAAGATGAGCTGCAGCGCAAGGATTGTATTGGAAGTGAGCGGATCGGCACCGAGGCCGTACTCCAGATACTTGGAGATGTAATCTACAGATGTGCAGGTGAAAATTGGTATGACGGGCGTCCATGTGAACCAGTAAGCCCATGCCGTGAACGCGCCTACGAACCGCCCCACCCCGTACCTTCCTTCGTTTTGTTTCTTGAAGACTTTCTGAGCGCAACCGCCTATGCCGGGGGTCTCCAGCGTGGCGGCCATCTCGCCGATGGCGAGATTCTGAGCAAAACCCTGTACGACTGAGAGTGTCCAGATTAGGATGCTCAGTCCCCAAGCGGTCCCCGCGATGTCATAGATTCCAGGGAGGATCAGTATGGGAACCCCCATCGCAATAATCATGCCCTGCTTCCAGGTGATGGATTTCACAAGACCGCTGTCAGAGTCGACCTCTGCGCCATAGGACATGCTGTTGCCCTCGGCCAGGATTCTCACCCGTGCTTCGTCAAAAATCGCCCCTTTTTGGTAATTAGGGAACTTTTTCACTATTAGAAATTAGTTACGAATGTTGTTATTGTTATAGAATTATTATATAATATAGTCCTATTTTAATATGATTGTTTTATATATTACTATCTTAAGTAGTCTTGAGAATGGAGGTATTGTCTAATTAACAAATGCGAAGAACGGGCCCAGATCATTGCCGGATACGACCAGGCAACGCGTCTGGAGAACCGAAAAGAAACAGCGACGAAGGTGCGCCAGCAGATGAACGGAGGGGGCCTCCAGGCCCGAAAAGGTGACCGGGAGCTGAAGCTCCCGTAAGACGTTTCTCAGAGTTGGTTGTACATCCACCGAGCAACGATCACGCCCAAGGTGCAGAGCCCGATGATGAATATAGTGCTGATTACTTCGCCGAAGGGCATGCCATCGGCGAAGTAATCGGCGTAACTAGACCAATCACTCATAGTGCTTCACCTTCTTTTTGAGACCGTCGACGGTCTCGATTCCTAGATTGGTAATCTGGTACTTCATAAGGAGATGATCCTTGTGGAACCTGCCCTCGGTGTCGACCACGGACTCCTCCTCGGTCAGGAAACCAGCGGAGACCATCTCGATTAGGTCGTAGTTGACCATCTGCTGCTGGTGCTGGGAGTGCATGTTGTACTCCTCCATCACCCTGAGAATGACTTCGTAGTTCCACATGGGGCCCTCCTCCTCGAAGAGTTCCATAAGGCGGAACTTAATGGGGGCGTTTATTATCATTCAATCCCTCCTTTGTCGTACAGCACCTTCAGGCTGACCATTCCTTCCGTGTCCTCTGTCGCTATCAGATAGCTCCCGATGAGGCAGATGATCAGGCCGAGGATGGTGGTGGTGACGATGAGTAGCATCGAGTCGTCATTGTACTTGAGAGCCCCCTCGGGTCCGAAAAAGATCACGAGGAAGATGACGGCACAGGCCGCGTACAGGCTCCCGACCGCCTGGCCCCTTGCCACTCCCAAGAACGGGAACGACTTGTACCAGGTGACGTAGCACCATGCGAATGACAGGCCGATCATGAGAATGGCGACGAACACCGGCCAGTCGAGAATGTCCCCGAGTGTCGAGAACATGTCATAGCCAGCGGCAACGAGAACGAACATGACTATCCACCAGAAAACGGCCTCGAAGACGAACCTGAGGTGGAGGCCCACGTCGGGCTCGCAGATGTCGAGCGCCTTCCCGGCGATGGTCCCCTCGAAACCCCATCCGACGGCGGCCATGATGCCTCCGATGGCTCCGAGAAGAGGTTCGGAGGAGTCGGTGCCGCTGATCATGGACCCGGAGTACAGGGTGATGCCTCCGGCGAGCAGGACGATGATGGCGAGATAACCTCTCTTGGAGACCTTCTGATGAAGATACAGCACGGACATGGAGGTCCCGATGATCGGATACAGCAGCCCTGCCACGGCGGCGAAGCCAGGACTAAGGAAGCATGCGGCGAGATAGGTACCGGAGACAGCGCAGGCGCCGCAGATTCCGGCGGCCATGAAATACTTAGAGGCAGCCCTGAACTCTACGAGGGTTCTCCTGAACTCGGGAAGTTTTCCAAGCGCTCCGTTCCAAATGAGGAGAAGTACGGCGCAGGCGGTAGCGTTTACGCAGGTGATGAACAAGCAGTCGATCACCATGTTGACATTTCCCTCGTACTTTACGGGGTAGGCGAAGTCGAATCCCCAGATTGCTGCCCCGGGAACATACCATATCCCCCAGTAGAGAGCGCAGAAGATACCCATGATGAGCCCGAAACGGATTTTTTTCTTATGGTCAGCTCTTTTGATCGCGTCGACGTCTAGCGGCGCGTCAATATTAGCATTAGCATCCACTATTTTTTCACCTCGTGCCAGATTTTGGCAACGGGGTTAGACCAAATTTTTTCTTATTTAATGATTTACAGATGTTCGTAGAAATTCTTAAATAATGTACTTATTTGATTGGTATCAAATTGTAACAGTATAAAAATATAGAATCACTCACTGGGTATGGGCTGATGCCGTTTTATAGCGGGTGTGTAAAACATCCATCCATCTCCCGACGATGGAAGGTAAGGGCGCGTGCCGATGGCATAGCGCCGTAACGCGCAAATGAGAAGGGTGTCGCCGCGCCCGAAGGCGCGGCTGGGTTTGATTGTGGCTATCAGCCTTTTACGGCCTTGACCATCTTGCCGACGATGTCGGTGGCATTTTCGGAGTAGACGTCCGCCCCAATCTCGTCGGCCCACTGCTGGGTTACGGGGGCACCGCCGACGTTCGTGAGGCACTTGCCCTTGAGGCCACGCTTGTTCATGATCTCCTCGAGGGCCTTCTGGTTGACCATGGTGGAGGTCATGAGCGCCGAGGTGCCGACGGCCACTGCCTTGTTGTCCTCGCAGGCCTGCGCGATGTCCTTCAGCAGGATGTCCCTGCCGAGGTTGACGACATCAAAGCCGGCGACCTTCAGCATGATGGCGCATATGTCTTTGCCGATGGAGTGGATGTCTCCCTCGATGGTGCAGATGACGAACTTGCCGAGGCTTTCTCCGGCGGAGGCCCCGCCTAGGTGCGGCGTCAGGAGGTCCACGCCGGCATTCATGGCATTGGCGGCGGCCATGATGTGGGGAAGGAAAACCTTCTTCTGCTCGTAGAGGTCGCCTACCTGGTTGATGCCTACGGTGTAACCGTTCTGGATCAGATCGACAAGGTCGGCCTTCTGGTCTAGGGCGTCCTGGGCGACCTTCTTGCTCTCGTTCACGTTGTAGGACATGATCGCTTTGATCGCCCTCTCGTTGAGTTCCTGCTGAGTCATTTGTCTCTCTCCTTTGGGATACGTCCCGACGGTCGCCCGTCGGGAGAAGAGGTTTGGTGATTGTGTTTACTCGTTCTCCTCGGCGGCAGCCTTCTTGAGGTAGGCCTGGTCCGCCTTCTCGGTGATCTTCTTCCACTCGGCCACGATGTCCTCGGGGACGGGAGCAACGGTATGGTTCTTCAGGACGTCTTCGACTATGTCGTGGGCGACTTCGGCGGCGTCCTTGTAGCCGTTGTTCCTCCAGTCGCCGAGCATGAGCCTGTCGAAGACGACCGGATCGGAAGCGAGGTCTATGTTCTCCATGGTGGAGGGGTGGGCTATGAAGTCGTTGCCGACTCCGATCTCCTTGGTGGCCTCGACGGCGAGGGTCTCGTCGTTAACGGGGATGCCCTCCATGGACTTCCTCTCCATCCTGATGATGTCGTTGTCGATGACCATCTGCTCGAGGGAGAAGGTCATTCCGAGCTCCAGCATCCCGGAGCCGTAGATCATGTTGACGCCAGCGAGCGCCGCGCAGAACGAGGTGATGGTCTTCTCGTGACCGGCCTGTCCGTCGGGCACCTTGGCGTCGGTCTACATGCCGGCGGTGAAGACGGGGAGCTTGTAGTACTGCCCGAGCTTCGCAACGGCCGCGCTGATGAGTCCGAGCTCGGGGGACCCGACGGGAGCGGTGCCCCTCTTGAGGTCGAAGGTGGTGGTGGAGGACCCGTACCATACCCTCGCCCCCGGCCTGACGAGCTGCGAAAGGACGATTCCCGAGAGGATCTCGGCGTTGTGGGTGACGAGGGTCCCGGCGAGGAAGACTGAGGACGACCCGCCGGCCATGGCCATGGACAGGACGTTCACGGGAATGCCGAACTCGGCACCCTGCATGATGCACTCCGCGGCGTTGAAGGAGAGCTCCAGCGGAGAGGTCGGGCAGACGAGCATGGACATGATCGGCTTCTCGAAGGCGGCCTTCTTGTCCCCGCGGTAGTAGGCGAGGACGAAATCCCTGTAGAAGGGGACGTTGGCCGCGACGGGATCGATGTGGTGGAAGTGCATGGTGGTGTTGGAGAGCGAAACGAGGAGCTCGTGGACGTCCTCGGCGCCCTTCCCGGCCCAGTTCCTCGCGGAAACTGGGAGGGAGAAGTAGCTGAGGCCTTCGCACCAATCGCAGAGCTTGGCGATCTTGGCGAGGTCGTCCTCGTTGGAGTCCCTGGTCTCGTACTTGCCGTGGCCCTTGTAGTCGCAGACCTGGATGCCGGTTCCGAAGCAGGTGTAGTGGACCTTGCCCTTCCATTCCTGGGTGAAGGTCCTCTTCTCGTCGCGCCCGTAGAGGTAGAACTTCTTGGGGCAGGTGGCGAGCGCCCTGTCAAGAATGTATCCGGGAATCTTGACCATCTTCGCGCTTTTGTTTCCAGGAATCTCTTCGACGGTGCAACCGGCGTCCTCGAAGATTTTGCAGGCCTTGAGGTCGGTGACCTGTACGCCATAGAATTCCAGGACATCCCTGGTAGCCATGTCGATCCTGCGGATCTCGTCGTCGGTGAACAGGTCGAACTTGATGCCGTTCAACTGAGTCTGAGCCGGATAAAGGGGCGTTGTTGTTCCCATATTATTTCCTCTCTTCTTTTTTTTGTGGTTAAATGATTTGAATGATGGTTTGTAGCTTCAGCTCCTAAGGCTCTGCCTGAACTTCTCGCAGCTGTTGATCTTGATATCCAGTAGCTTCTCGAGGTTCATCTTGGCAGCGATGCCCCGGGGGGCATTGGGGACTCCCGTGACGACGCCGAGTTTCATCTCCTCGCGGAGCTCCCTCATGATGTGCTCGTCGGCGATGTCGAGGGTGGATATGCCCAGCTTCTTGGCAACGTACTCCTTGGCAGGTCCGATCTTCATGTTCTTGGCGTATTCCATGCGAGCGACCATGTCGCCGGCGGTCCTGATTCCGCCCATGGAGGAGGCCATGAAGTGAGCGACGTCCATTCCGATGGGGTCGCCCACTCCGATCTATACGCCGTCGACGTGCGCGATCTCGACCATCGCCTTGGAGCACCGGGTGACCGCATCTACCGGCGGGGTCTCGAACATCGGAATTCCCCCGACGCCCATTCCGAGGTCGCAGTGGACCGGTATGCTCGCCTGCTTGACGCACTCCTTGACGAAGGTGACGGCCCTGCCCATGTTCCAGGCGAGGCTCTTGCTGGTATTCGTGTTGCAGACGGCGCCGAACACATTGGCTCCGGCCATCTCGCACATCTTGACCTGCTGGTGCGGGAACATTCCCGCCACGACGTTGCCCTTGTACTCGATTGCGCCATGGATCCCCATGACGGACTCGCCGGACATGCCGGAGTTGATGTACATCTGGGGGTTGGCCTTCCTGAGGGCCTCGATCCCGTTGAGGGACCCGACGAAGTCGGCGTCGCCGGCGGAGGCGATGGTGTCGAAGTCGAAACCGTCCGCGCTGGCGGCGTAAATCTTGTTCCCGACGTACTCGATGTCCCTGGCAAGATGGGAGGCGGCCTTCTCGGACTGCTCCATGGACTCGTCGATTTTGAACTCCCTCATGAGGTCTGCGGGATTGCCGTACGGCCCGTCCGGAGCATAGTAAAGGCCCATGTTGGGCATCGCGCCGTAGAAGTAGGGGATGATGATCTCCTGTTGAATCTCCTCCATCGTTTGCATCTCCATCGCGATGACCGGCTTGACCGGCTTGATGGAGTAGTCGGAGTGCGCGAGTTCGAAGGTGTCGGAACCGAGCGCCCTCTCGTGGAGGAGGGCGGCCTCGAGTCTGCCCATGTCGACGCCGGCGCCGGAGTTGCCGTTGTCGCCGGTGAAATCGAGCTGCCCGATATCGTACGTGAGGACGACCTCGTTCCCGGGCTCAACGGACACGGCCCTGTTGGGGTCGCAGATTATGTCCGCGAGGCGCTCGAGGTCATCGTCGCTGATCTGGGGGATGGCCCCCATGTCAGCGGCGTCGGCGGCTCCGGCCTGAAGGTCGTCCATGATCTTCTCGCGGGTCATGGTGACCCTCTTGCCGTCACCCATCCTGGTGTAGAATTCTTTCGCTGTCATTGCTTTCCCTCTATCGAAGACGTATTTGCCCCTCAGAGGTCCTTGACCTTCGAGGTGGTTTCGGAAGCGGACTCTCCGTAAATGTCAGCTCCAATCTTGTCCGCGTAAGCCTGGGTGACGGGGGCACCGCCGACCATGACGACGACCTTGTCGCGGATCCCCTCGGCCTTCAACATCTCAATAACGTCCTTCTGGACGGTCATGGTGGTGGTCATAAGGGCGGACATGCCGCACATGGTGCAACCGTTTTTGCACTCGTCGATGAACGCCTGCTTGGGGACGTCCCTTCCGAGATCGTGGACGTCGAAACCTGCGCACTGGAGCATGGTGGAGCAGATGGACTTCCCGATATCGTGGACGTCTCCCTCGACGGTCCCCATGACAACGGAGGCCTTCTTCGCCTGCGCCTCGCCACCGGCAGCCTTCATCTCAGGCTCGAGAACCTCCATGGCCTTCGTCATTCCCGCGGCCGCGGAAAGGACGTGGGGGAGGAACAACCTGCCCCTCTCGAACAGGACGCCGACTTCGGTCATGCCATCGCCCATGGCGTCGATGATTGCGTTCGCGGGCATTTTGGCAGCACGAGCGGCATCGACCGCGGCAAGAATGCCAGGTACCTTGTATGCCACCATCGCATCGTGCAGTGCTTTGCTCTCTTTCTCAAAATCTGCCAATTTTCTCTCTCCTAAAGGCTAGTCGAAGGATTGCTCCGACCATTGAGCTATGAATCTTGGTAACCCTATAAAATGGTGTGTACGCCTTCAATGAAAATCTTATATACTGGAAAAAGACCGTTTTAGATGGACCGTTCCTCTAGCGGACGCACACGCATGCGACTTGGAAGACCGCAACCAATTCCCGGGATGATTGTCCTAGGATGCATCCCACGACAATCACGGAGGCATCCATCCTCCGATACTGGCTAGGGCAAAATCGAACGTATATTAAAATTTTGCAATCGTCCATCGGTCGCATCGAAACAGAACGTTTGCCGTCATCGATGAGGCTCCAAAATTAGAACGGAATCGAAAAAAAATATGCGGGAAAATGCTCTTTGCGGCGGATGCATGATACATCCATCCATAATTAACCAGCGGTGATCTCGGGCTCTGCCTCCGTGATTCTTTCGCGTAATCATGCTGGCCATCCAAGAGTTGCGCAAAATGGTTGGAAGTGTTCGTACTATGTTATAAATACCGATGTCTGAGGTTTTCTCGAGTATGTGGACAAGTAGGGGCAGGACTTGTTCCGATTTTTTGACAAAAGCGTGCTAGGGCCCCTGCCGACCGCGATGCCGGGTAAATCGGAGAATTCCGGAAAAAAACCGCCTGATGCTCGAAACGTCGAGAGCTGATCGGACGTCGCGTGCACGACGCTATCAAGCATTGCGGCGATTTGTACGAGTGCTAGGCATACGAGGAAAAATCGCCGTGACCGCTCCCGATGGCCCGGATTGCCACAGGCATCATCGACATCGGGCTCTTCACGGGCGGTGCGCCGTATGCCTCGGACTTGGGACGGGCCCCTGAACAGACGGGTGGAGGTCGTACGCCAGCTGTAGGCGCCTCCCCGTATCCCTCTCAGCACGTACGCTCCTGGTCCCCGTTGATTTTGATTTGGGGTGCTTCCCGCCTAAGTGCAAAGGTTCGTGGAAATGCGCTCAAACCGGGAAGAGGCATCGGAGGGGATTCCGGGGCCCGCAGGATCGGGGGCCCGGTAAAGTGTTTGCCGAGCCGGGACTCGTAATGGGTGTTCATTCGGCCTTCTCGGATTCCACCACGTCGTAGTTGATTCCGCACACCACATCGGGATGGTGCTTGTGATTCCAGCTCTGGAGTAGGAACCAGAACGGGAGGTAGAGCAGGGTGGCGCCGATGCCGACGAACACGTAGACAAGGCCCATCGAATCGTAGACGTAGTACAACAGGCCCGGAATCATGAAGAAGAACTCGAAAATCGCCATGAACCACGCGCCACCGTACCAGAACCTGCCGACACGGTAGACCCTTTCGACGTCCTTGAAACGAGGGGCCCTGCGGGACTTGATGAACGCGAGCATGCACATGCCTAGTGCGATGGCGAATCCGAGCGCGGAAACGGCAAGAATCTGCGACGCGGAGATGTTTGCGAGGATGATGATGAAGCCGATGGCGGCCTCGAAGAACATGGCATACATGGGCACACCGTATACGTTTGTCCTTGCGAACAACAGCGGGAAGTTCCCGTCCCTGGCCATGATCTGTATGGTCCTCGCAGTACCGAGGAACGCACTCTGGATGATCATCACCATGCCGGCGATTAGCAGGAATATCGCGATGAAACCGCCGATGTTTCCGAAATCGCTCTTGGCGATGGGGATGAGAGTTGAGGCTCCGGCCTCCCCTATGGTCTCGATGCTGCCGTCGTTCGCCATGCCGAGCGTCCCGTACATGCAGAACGCGATGACAAAGTACATGAAGAGACAGAGGAAGCCGCAAGAGGTGAGGGCCTTGGGAACGTCCTTTTCCGGCTGCTTGTACTCCGCACCGTAAGTGGCGGCAGACTCCCAGCCGACGGCGCTCCACTGCGCCACGGTGAAGCATCCAAGGATCATTAGGAGGGAATTGCCGTCCCACTTCCATCCGCTAGGCGTCATCTGGTCGGTTATGTAGTCGAGATGAAAGGCCCCATTGACGAGCGGCACGAGACAGATGATGAGGATGGGCACAATGGTGATGGCGGCGAGGATGAGTTGCGTCCTCGCACCGCCCTCCAGGCCTTTCACGCCAGTGACGATAATGAATCCGTAGATGAGCGCTCCCAGGAGCAAGTAGAACCCGGTGGCGGCCCAACCGTCCATTCCCAGTTCGAAGTATTCGTTGAGGTAAACGCCCGTCATTATGGTGAAGATGGGGATGACGGGGACCCATGTGGCGAAGTATGCCCATGCGCCGAGGGATCCGATGACCCTCCCGGTGTTGATTTTCTTGCTCTTGTACTTCTCGTCGTCGCGGAATACGTGCAGAATTGATCCGCCGATCCCTGCGACGCCGAAAGTTGCACACATCTCCCCGAGGGGGAGGTTGAGCAGGAACCCAGAGAGCACGGAAAGCACCCAGATGATTATGCTCATGGCCCAGAGATTGACGGATAGGTCGCAGAGGGAGGGCACTATAAGGATCGGAATTCCCATGGCGATTATCAGTCCCTGCTTCCAGTCAATCGTCCTGAGAAGTTCGTTTGCGCCGGGTTTCCCCAGCTTCGCTTCATCATTCGATTCTGTCATTTAGTAGCACCATTCTCTTGCATCCCGAATTAGCGGATGCAGCAGACCTGCCAATAAAAAAAACCCTAATAAATGTTCGCAGGTCGGGAGAGGACCCCAGCGCACGGCATGCAACGGCTACCTAACGGACGTACGGGGCATGCGGGCCAGAGGGCGGAGGTTCCGAATCCGCGGATAAGCCGTTTGGATACAGGCCGGCGGGACCCAGAGAATGGTTGTTTGCGAGCCCCGCCGAGATTATTTCAAAAGGTTTTGAACGGGGGCGCGCCGGCCCCCTTGGTTTTATTCCGAAGTCGGCATAACATCATACGCGTCCTCGTAGCCCTTGCCCTGCACGTAATACCACAGCGGGACGAAAAGCAGAAGGATCGCCGCCCCGAGAATGACCGGAGTGAACCCGTCGGACTGGTAGTAGCTCCAGTATACGAGGCAGGGGAACCATACGAAAAACTGCACGGCGGTCATCGCGAGGATGACGTGATTCCAACCATGCGGGGCCTTGAAAGGCCTGTCAAGGTCGGAGAACTCCGGGTCCCTCTTGGTCTTGACATAGGCTGCGAGAGCGATCCCGTTGGCGATGCAGTACCCCATCGCGGAGGCAGAGAGAATCGTCATGTTCGTGTCGCTCGAGCCCGCGACGCATCCGCTGTACCCGACGACGAGAACGAGAAGCATGTTGAACATGCCGACGAACAGCATCGCGTTCGTCGGCATGCCGTGCCTGTTGGTCTTCTTGAACCATGATGGGAGGTTGTGCTCCCCCGCCATGGAATAGAGGGTCCTGGATGACCCGAGGAACCCGGTCTGAATGATGAGGATCATGGCGACGATCAGTAGAAACAGAGCGACGTACTTCCCGAAACCGCCGAAGACGAACTCGGCGATTGGAACGAGGGATGCGGCACCGGCCGCATCCATCTCCCCGGTGTCGAGCGAACCGAACACTCCGAAGGAGACGAAGAAGTACATGAACAGGCAAATGAGCCCGCAGCCGAAAAGGGCCTTAGGGACGTCCTTCCCCGGATTCCTGTACTCGGGGCCGTAAATGGCCGCGGTCTCCCAAGCACAGGCGCTCCACTGAGCAAGGGCGAAACATCCGAAGAGGAGTACGAGGTCGACCGCGCTCCAGGACCATCCGTCGGCGGTGATGCGGTCGGTGATCAGGTCCATGTCGAACATGCCGGTGACAAAGGCGCCGGCAACGATGATGACGATGGGTATGATGGAGATTACTGCGAGGAGGGTGCCGAGCTTGGCTCCCCCCTCCAGCCCGCGGGATCCGAGAGCGTACATGACGAATACGATGGCTATTCCGACACCGAGGTACAGTCCAAGATTCTCCCAGCCGGTGAGATCCCACCCGAACATCCTGACGAGGTAGTCGCCGATAAGCATCGTGAAGATGGCCACGACAGGACACCATGCGAACCAGTAGCACCAGGCGCTGAAAGCGCCGATGAACTTCCTCATGTTGCGAGGGGGGTCGCCCTCCTTCGACCCGAAGACCTTTTGCGCGCAGCCGGGCAGGCCGGTCGCATCGGGCAAGGCTGTCACCATCTCGCCGTAGGCGAGGTTCTGCACGAACCCCTGCACGACTGAGAGGGACCACACGAGTATGCACAGGCCCCATACGATAGAGCCGACGTCGTATAACGAGGGCAGAATGAGGAGAGGAACGCCGAGGGCAATGAACATGCCCTGTTTCCAGTCCACGGTGCGCTTTAGACCACCGTTGCTGTTTTC
The DNA here is from genome assembly GCA_028561875.1 of Methanomassiliicoccaceae archaeon COG_1. Lineage (GTDB taxonomy): Archaea > Thermoplasmatota > Thermoplasmata > Methanomassiliicoccales > Methanomethylophilaceae > Methanomethylophilus. Next base: position 486,596 of record JAQQTI010000001.1, on the reverse strand, counting down.
TTCCATTTACATCCACCGTTTCTGTATGCGCCCGCCTTACGAGGGACGTCCTGGTTGCGCTTCAGGGCGCCGATGATGTATTCACCGGCACTGGGTAAGGGGCGACCGTTTATCGGAGGCCTTCCCTGTCCTGTTGAAAAAATTCTTTTGGATTGTATTTAATGATTTATGGTAGTAAGTAACAATATTCAAATATAATGATAAAAAGCTTGAGAGATTATATAACTATTATTATATACTATAACTTGAAAAATTATTTAGACATCCCGAAAAACAACAAATACCCCCGGCGCATACTGCGCGTCATGGTCAGCAAGAAAGACGAGAAGACGACAGGCCAAAGGCTCGAGGAGGAAATCCTCTACAAGCCGAAGTTCATAGGCGAAGATGACCCCGGGCTGCTCCCCGAGGTCATGGACTTCGCCGAAGACTACAAGGAGTTCCTCTGCAACAAGACCGAGAGGGAGGTCGTGGACTACGCCCTCCCCATCGCGAGGAGGAAGGGATACAAGGCGTTCAGGCTCGGCACCAAATACCGGGCCGGCGACAAGGTCTACTTCGACAACCGCGGCAAGAACCTCATACTCGTCACCGTCGGGAAGAGGCCCGTCTCCGAAGGCGCCAGAATCAGCGTGGCGCACATCGACAGCCCCCGCCTCGACTTCAAGCCCAACCCCCTGTTCGAAGCCAGCGGGATGGCCTACTTCAAGACCCACTACTACGGCGGGATCAAGAAGTACCAGTGGACGGCCATCCCCCTCTCCCTCCACGGCGTCGTGAAGCTGAAGGGCGGGAAGGAGGTCAAGGTGCGCGTCGGCGAGGAGGATGGCGAGCCTCAGTTCTGCGTCACCGACCTGCTGCCCCACCTGGCGCAGGAGCAGATGAAGAAGCCCATGTCCCAGGCCATCGATGCCGAGCAGATGAACATCCTCATAGGCAGCTGGCCCTACGGCGACGACAAGGTCAAGGACCGCGTAAAACTCAACATCATGGACATCCTCCACCGGAAGTACGGCTTCGTGGAGAAGGACTTCCTCTCCGCCGAGCTGTGCGCCTGCCCCGCGTTCAAGCCCCGGGACATCGGGTTCGACGGATCCATGGTCGCCGCCTACGGGCAGGACGACAAGTCCTGCGCCTACGCCCAGTTCAGGGCGGAGATCGAGACGAAGGCCCCGGAGTTCACTACCGTGATGGTCTTCGCCGACAAGGAGGAGACCGGCTCTGACGGGCCCACCGGCATGAGGTCGGTTTTCTGGAAGGACTTCCTCGAGGACTTCGCATCCGCCTGGGGCTTCCAGATCAGGCATGTGCTCCGCCGGTCCATGTGCCTCTCCTGCGACGTAAACGCCGCGGTGGACCCCGCCTGGCCGGAGGCCTTCGAGCCGCAGAACTGCTCCTACCTCGGGAAGGGGCCGGTCATCTCCAAGTACACCGGGTCCCGCGGCAAATACTCCACGAACGACGCCTCGGCGGAGGTCATGGCGTACCTCAGAGGGATCATCGAAGAGGCGGGAATCCCGTGGCAGGTCGGCGAGCTCGGCAGGGTCGACGTAGGCGGCGGAGGCACAATCGCCGTGGAGATCTCCATCCACAACCTGGACACCGTGGATATGGGCGTGCCCCTGCTCTCCATGCACGCCCCCCTCGAGGTCATCTCCAAGGTGGACGAGTACTACCTCTACAAGGCGGTCTACGCCTACTACAACTACGAGAGGCCCAAGGACATTTGAAACTCCCGGACCGTCCCAGGGGATTCCCTGGACCCCCTCCCCGATTGCCTTTCAACGGAGTTTGGCGCCCTCATAGATGTACACGGCGCCGAAATTCTTCTTGTGCGCCCTCACGTCGACAAACCCCGCCTTCGAGAACTTGTCGGCCATGACCTCCCCGTGGGGGAACCCCTCGATAGACTTGGCTAGCCAGTCGTAGGCGGGCATCTTCCCGTCAATCTCCTCGCCCCTGTCGTACTTCCGGCCGATGCGCTTAACGCGCTTCTCCATGTAAAGCTTGAACGCCCACCTGACGACGCGGTTGTCGGGAGTGGCCATCTCCGCCATCACGGCTTTCCCGCCAGGGGCCAGGATGCGGTACATCTCGTCGATGGCCTTCTGCACATCATTGACGTTGCGGAGCATGTAGCCCGAGGTGACTACGTCGAACGAGCCGTCAGGATACTGGAGGTCGAGGGCGTCCCCGACCTCGAACGCCACGTCCTTCGGAGGCCCACGGCCCCTCATCTTCCTCTCTGCATAGATGAGCATCTCAGGGGTGATGTCGATGCCCACGACTTCCCCTCCCTTGCCGGCCTTCTCGGCCAAGAGGAGGGCGATTTCGCCGGTGCCGGTGCCGACGTCCGCGCACCTCTTCCCGGATATGTCGCCGAGAAGCTTCATCATGTAGCGGTGCCAGCCCCGTATCATGCGCAGGGACATTATCTCGTTCATCTCGTCGTAGTACGACGCGATCTCCGTGAAAACATCCTTCACGTAGACCTCCTTGTCCGCGAACTGCATGCCGTTCGGCTTAAGCTCTTCCCCTGCCATATCGGAACGCCCCGATTGCATGATCCGCTAAAAGATATCCTACCACCAACAGCACCCCGAAATGCCAATTGTGCGTGAACGCCCTCGGCACGAGGAGGCGGTTGCACCCCGGATCGGCGGATGCCCTCCTCGCGTTCGATGCCATCCGATATGCGTCGTACAGCGCCAGGAATGCCAGGGCGCAAGGCCAGGGCGCGGCCCCGGTCATGATGAGCGCCGCCAGGATCGGGTAGCCGATCAGATTCTCTGCGTGGTACGTCCATTTCGCATTCTCGTAAGACATGTGCCCGCAGAGCGTTCCCACGTGCACCTTCTTATCCTCGTAGTAGTCGCGCAGCTCGTTGCCGCAGAGAACGCCGGTGATCATGAACGCGTTTGGCAACCCGATGAGCAAAGTGTCCATGGAGAAGCCGCCCCCGAACTCGTGGTAGGTGCCGAGCGGCATGAGCACGCCCATCATCAGGAATACGGAGGCCTGTCCGAAGCCGTGATACTTGTAGGATATGCCAACGGTGTACAGCCCCGCCCCAGCCATGCCAAGCAGACCGTAGACCAGAATGCCCCAGTCGCTGTACCAGATGAGGATGAGCCCGATGAGGACGGTGGCCCCGAGGCAGGCTAGCCCGGCGGAGAGCACCTTCTCCTTCGACAGCGTCCCGGCAACGAGCTCGGGCGAACGCGTCTCGTTCTCCACCGTGTCGGTGCCCTTCACGAAGTCGCCATAGGTGTTTAGGATGTTGGCGGCAGACTGCAGCAGGCATCCCCCGGTCAACACGAGAGCGAGGACGGACCATGAGAGTGCATCGCTTGCATCGAAGAGGCCCTCGCGGAACGCGACGGCCCACCCGATTAGGACGGGCACCACCGCGCCGTGCAGCGTCCACGGGCGGAACAGGTTGAGCCACCCAGGCCTCACCGACTTCACATCGGCCATGCCTTACGGGAACCTTTTCGACCATAATAAAGGATGCCTCCAATTTTAAAGTTAGGAGTTAATTATTTATCGACAAAAGATAAATTAAATACTCCCCCCGCATGCCCCTCGCCATGAAGGCATCGCAGCTGGTCACGAGCACGGCGCTCATGATGTCGCTCGCCCTGATCGCGGCCCTCGCGACGAACTTCGGCGGGCTCTTCCCCGGCAACGTCCTCACCCCGTCGCGCCGCTCCGACCTAACCATCATCATCCTCGCGGGCATGCTCACCGTCTCCCTCTCCCGCATACCGGCGAGAAACCTAAATCCCGTATCCAATTGGAGATCCGTCCTCCGCGCGGTTTTCTTCGGGCTGGTGCTGTCGTCACTCATCCCCCTCGCCGGGTACTTGGCCCTGAGGGGCACGGAGTATGGCGACCAGGCCATGGGGCTCGTGTTCATTGCGGCGACCCCGTTCGCGGCTTCCGTAACGCCGCTCTCCTACATCCTCAACGGCGACATGGAGCACGCCGCGAGGGGGACCATCATCGTCTACACCGTCTCCCTGGTGTGGATCCCGTTCATCGTGTGGCTCGCCCTCGGCGAGCTCGTTGACATGAGGGATGTGATTCTCACCGTGGCGAAGGTCATCGGCGTGCCGCTGGCCCTCTCGAGGCTGTTCACCCGCGTGGACATCCCCAGGGGACTCATGGCCGCCGTGCTGAACTGCTGCATCTTCGCCCTGGTGTGGTTGTCCGTCGGGTCGACAAACTTCGGCGTCGCCGCGTGGGTGTTCGCCGCCTTCGCGGCGGTCGCCGCGCTGCGCTCCTTCGGTCTTGGCGACGCCGTAGAGCTGGCGGATAGGAGGGCGGGGATCTCGTGGGGACAGAGGGTCACCGACATCCTCATGGCCTCCTACAAGAACAAGGGCATCGCCATCGCGCTGTGTATGGCGGTGCTCGCGCCGAGGGGGCTCGCCGCGGACGCCATGGTGGCCATCGCCACCTCAATCGTCGTGGAGATTCTGTGGGTGATCTTCATGGACTCCGTGCTGTTCGGCCGGAGGCGCATGGAGCGGGAGACGGCCGCCGGGTTCGCTTAATCCTCTTCGTCCCCGACGTACTCAAGGATGTCTCCCGGCTGGCAGTCCAGCGCCTCGCAGATCCCGTTGAGGGTGGAGAAGCGAATGGCGCTGATCTTGCCGGTCTTTATGTTCGAGAGGTTGACGTTGGAGATGCCCACCCTCCCGGCGAGCTCGTTGAGGGACATCTTGCGGTCGGCCATCACTCTGTCGAGGCGTAGTATTATCGCCATGGTCTCACAGGGTCTCGTCCGACTCCTTTTGGAGGGCAGCGCCGTAGCGGAAGACGATTGTAAGGCAGTACATCACGAGCGAGACGAGCAGCGCTCCGAAGAGGACGAACACCGCCTCGGCAGGGCCGCGGCCGGCGAGGAGTTCCAGGACGAAGAGGGCGGCGGAGGCGGGGAGAAACATCAGGGCGATGGCTTTCAGCAGACCGGCGTTCTTAAGCGTGAACGGGCTGGGCTCGGAGGCGACGGATTCCATGATCCGGCTGAGTATTCCCGCCACGGCGGCGCCCATCCCCAGGACCAGGACGGATTCCGCCACGAGCGCCGCTCTCTCCCAATCCGGGGCACCGGGGCCCATGGGCAGTATGGACTCGACGAGGTCCGCGGACCCGCCGAAGAACGAGTGCGCCCCGAGGGCCGCCACGAGCGCCGCGAGGGCCGCGAGGGCGAAGAAAGCCATGAACAGCACGGACTTGGCGTACCCGCATACCTTCCTCAGGGTGGAGATGTCCCCTTTCATCGCGCGAAGAATCCGGGCCGGGCGCAATAAACGTTACGGGGCGCGGTCCGCGTAGTCGGACAGCCGCGGCCCCCTCCTCCCGGCGAGGGTGACGATCTCGTCACCGGGACGTAGCGCACCACACAGGAGCTCCGACTCCGGATCGTACTTCCTCGCCTCCCGCGCTGCGGAATCGGTGGCGTTGGCGTAGCAGTACGCACAGTTGTGCCCGCAGGTGTCGTATTCCCCGATGTCGATGTTCCTCACGCAAGAGCACCCCTCGCGCAGGGGCGCCGACGGTTCTTCGAAGGGTATTCCCAGCCGGCGCATCAGCGTGCGGTCGATGCACCCGATGCCGTCGATGCCGAAGCGGGAGAGGTCGCGGCGCGGACAGCAGTAGCTCAGCCTGATTCCGTGCTCCACGGCAATCGGCGCCATCATTGCCGCCACGGCGTCCATTTCGGCGGGGGAGGCCGCCCTCAGCACGTCGTTGCGCGGGGAGAACCTGCCATACGTCTCCAGAAAGCTGAAGATGCACCTGTCGGTGTACCCCTCGAGCTCCCGGCAGAGCAGCCCGAACCTGCGGCGGTGCCATTCCACGCTGTGCCTGGAGTCGACTATCACCGGGTCGTACCGCCATAGGATGCGGTCCCTGCCAATCGTGTCGGAGACGTCCTTGAACGCGTCGACAACGTCAGCCTTGAAAGGGACACCGGGCTCCAGGTCCCTGCCGTAGGGCGTGACGGTGACCATGAATATGCTCGTGTGGCCCATCGCGCCGATCTCCTTCAGGCGAGGGACCATCGGCGCGGGGTTCTTGGTCACGAAGACGATGGCGTCGACGTTCCTCTGCGCCAGATCCACGCGGTAGACCAGCGTGCGGTGGACCGGGTTGCGGACAAGGGCGTACCCCGCGCGCAGACGGTTCATCATCCACTCCGAATGGAACGCGGGGATGTCGGTCCGCCTGCTGGCGCAGATTATCATGGAAGGGGTGAGTCCGAATAACGTTTTATGTTTGACTCCGCTACCAAGGCTGATGACGGAAGGACGCGCTCGCGGCGCCAACAGGGGTGCTTTCCCGCCTGCCGCGGTGGAGGGGGGCTCCCCGCTCGACGAGAATGAACGGCGGACAGAAGGATACTCCCCCGGACGGTGGCTGCTCTCGCGGGAGGGTGGAATCTCTTGAGGAAGAAGGAGCTTTACGCGTTCTTCGAAGAGAACGCGGATCCGAAGTACCGCGAATTCAATGGCAGGCTTGTACCCGGGCACGGTAAGATGTACGGCGTACGCGTACCCGTGTTGCGGAAGAAGGGGAGGGAGATCTGCAAGGGGGACTGGCGCTCCTTCCTGGAGATCGGATCGGAATGCTACGAGCACACCGTGCTCAGGGCGATAGTCATCGCCAGCGCGGACATGAGCGGGGAGGAGAGGCTCTCCCTTACGGAGGGGTTCCTCCCGGAGATCGACAACTGGGCTTGCTGTGACCTGTTCTGCGGCGATTGGAGGATCGATTCCGAGGAGACGAGGGGCAGGCTGTGGGATTACTGTCTCGGGCTAATCGAAACCGGTGAGGGGTTCCCCATGAGGGTATGCGCCGTGATGATGCTTGCGCACTTCGTCGACGACGGGCACATCGACGGCATCCTGGGGGCCCTTACCTCGCACGACAGCCCGGAGCGCCCCTACCGCATGGGCGCGGCATGGGCGCTGTCGGTGTGCTACATCAGATATCCCGAGAAAACGGAGGAGGCGGCGTTCTCCGGCTCTCTCCCTCTCGAAACCCTCCGCATGACCGTCGGGAAGATCCGCGACTCCTACCGCGTACCGGCGGAGGACAAGGCCCGTCTGAAGGCGAGGCTCGGGTCCCTCTCGTGAGATGTCGCGTATCTCCTCCATGATGCGGTCGGTGTTCTCCCTGCCGACCCGCGCGCCCCTCCTCTCCAGGAACAGCCAGCCGCGTTCCTCGCACTCCCTGCGGAGTTCCGGGCTGGTGACTGCGATGACCCTCCCGTCCGGCAGCGCGCCGGCCTCCATGATCATCCTCGCCATGTCCTTCGGCACGCAGAGTATGATGCGGTCAAACATCTTCGACGTGTAACAGATGCTGCTGAGGTAGTCCTTCTCGGCCTGCACACGGCGGTAGCCCTCCGCATCCTTCATGACCTCCTCGGCGGGATAGGGCGCGACAGTGTAATCGGCGGGTACGTAGCCGAAGCGACTGGAGACCACGCCGAAGGAGACCTCGCAGAGCTTGGTTCCGTCTGCCTTCTTGGCGAGATCCAGCCTCGCCACTAGACGCTTGACCTCCTCCATCCTGCCCCCGAACATCTCGAAGGCGCTGGCTATGCCGCTCCGGAGAAACACCGCTGAATCGTTGGTTATGACTAGCACCAGAGTCGGCGCCAGAGGATGCGCCTTCGGCTTCAACCGAGGGGCCCCCTGAACCTGTACGCTATACTGCAGTTACCCTCGGAAGAGACCATACACGGACCAATCGGATGGGCGGGCGTGCAGCCCTTGGCGAACATAGGGCATTCGTGCGACTCAATCAACCCGCGGAGCACCTGCCCGCAGTTGCAACCCTTCGCCTCGTCGGCGACCTCGGGCGCGAGCCGGAGTATGTCCTCGTGGACCTTCACAGCGTCGTACTGCCCGTACTTCGCCTTAATCCGCATGGCGGACCTCCTGAGAACCGGGAATCCCCTCCAGTTCCGGTCGGCGGGCTCGAACACCTCATCGAGGACGGCCCTCGCCTTGAGGTTGCCGTGCTCTTTCACGACGCGGGAGTACTCGTTCTCCAGGTCCACCCTTCCGTCGTAGATCTGCCTGCATAGCATGTAGGCCGCCATCAGCATGTCTAGGGGCTCGAACCCTGCAACCACCTGCGGAACACGGTACTTGTCGCGGAACTCGCGGAACGGGTCCAGTCCGGTGACGACGGCGACATGCCCTGGCTCGATGATGCCGTCGATCCTGTTCTCGCCCATGTCGAGGATCGCCCTGATTGCCGCGTCCGTGTAGCGGTGACAACTGTAGAGCGAGAAGTTATCAGGCGCGTCGCCCCTGGCGAGGGGCACGCCCGCGGAGGGGGCGGTGGTCTCGAATCCCACGCCAACGAACACAAGCGGCTTGTCCTTCTGCTCCTGCGCCATGCGCACGGCGTCCTCGATGGAGTAGACGACCCTCACGTCGGCGCCCTCGGCCTTCGCGTCGAAGAGGGACCCTGCGGTGGTGGGCACCCTCATCATGTCGCCGAAGGCGGTGACGGTGACGCCGTTCCTCGCGAGGGTGACAGCGTCGGCGATCTCCTTGCTGGTGGTGACGCACACCGGGCACCCCGGCCCCTGGTGCACGACGATACCGGCCTCCTCGAGCATCGGAAGCAACCCGAAGCGAACGATGGTGTCCTGGTGCGTCCCGCAGACGTGCATGAGGTTGGCGCGCACGCCCATGTCTCTGAGGTCCCTAACAATCCTCTTCGCGGTTGCCTCGTCCCTGTACTTGAACATCGCTCGCCCTCCCCCGCCTCTATGTCAATATCCCTCACCGCGCACGACTCGCCGGAGGTCACCTCCACCGGCCCCCCGCACTCCGGGCAGGCGATGACGGGGATGTTGTGCCCGGCGGAGCCCGTGCCGAGGTCGATCTCCTTCGGCGGACCTTCGAAGCCGCACTTCCTGCAACGGAGCACGATTGGCTCCCTTTCGATGACGAGGGCGGAGCCCTCTAGGGCCGTCCCCTCGGAAAGCACCTCGTACGCGAACCGCATCTGCTCACAGCCAAGCTGGGTGAGGTCTCCTACCACGATGTTCACGGCGTTCACTTTGATGACGTCGTATTTCTCGAGCTCGCCGAGAACGGCGTCCACCATGTTGGCTACGACGGAAGCCTCGTGCATGACGGGCGGGTATCGGGCTGGCGGTATATTAGGGCAATTACCGGGGCCGGAGGGAGAGGGCGAGCCGACGGTCGATCGGACACGGGATGCTGCAACATTATTGACGACCGCGCCCGCCCGGAAGGAGGGCAGAACGGAATCCTCCGTCAAAAACGGCCCCCTCAACGGGAGAAAACCGACGAGCAGCGATGACTGGAACTCGTTGCACCGATGGCCTGGTGGCAATGTCGGTGTTTCCCCCTCCAGTGGTCACAGTGCTCTCTCACAGCGCACCTTCCGCAACGCATGTGGTTCGGTACGCAGACCACCTGCCCGTGCCTCACGAAGTAGCGGTTGATGTCTCCCCAGAGGCCCTCTGGGGTAATCCCCATCAGGGCGTACTCCGTCTCCTCCGGCGTGTTCGTGCGCACCAGGCCCATAAGATTCGATATGCGGTGTACATGGGTGTCGACGCAGACCGACGGGAGACCCATGGCGTAGGTGCGCACGCAGGCGGCGGTCTTCCTGCCCACCCAGGGGAGCTTGACTAGCTATTCGGTATCCCTTGGCACCTCCCCGCCGTACACGTCGCGGATCTCCCGGCAGCAGGATACGACGCCCTTCGCCTTCTGCTTCGGGAACCCCGCGGGGCGGATGAGTTCCTCCACCACCGAGAGGTCGGCATCGGCCAATGCGTCCAGCGTAGGATACCTCCCGAACAGCGCGTCCGATGCCTTGCGCGTGTTGTCGTCCCTCGTCCTCTGCGAGAGGATGGTGGCGACCAGCACATGGAACGGATCCTGTGGCCACTTCGGGTCCAGCCCCTCCGAGGAGTGGCCGGGCTGCACGCCCACACCCCTGTACTCCTCCCGCAGGATGTTCAGTACGTTGACGATCTCGCCCGCCACCTCAGCGCCTCCTCCGCCATGTGGAACGACCCCGTGACCAGGACCGTCTCTCCCGGCAGCGCGATATCCAGCGCGCGTGTTATCGCGGCGGCGACGGTGGGCGCGGACTCGGCATCGGGCATGTACCTCCTCATGATCCCGAGCGTCTCCGCCACGGCCCTCGCACGTGGGGCGAGCGGCGCGGTGGCGACCGCGCGCGACGCGATGTGTGCGAGGTTCCTGCACATCCCGTCGGCGTCCTTGTCGGAAAGCACACCGAACACGAGCACGACCTTGCCGTAGATCTCCGCGATGTCGCGCGCCAGCCCCTCGGACCCCGCCTCGGTGTGGGTTACGTCGACGACCACCCTGTCGCCGACCCTCTGCATGCGGCAAGGCCAGGATACGCTCTCCAGCCCCTCCCTCAGGTGGGGCTCTATCCTTTCCCCGTAGCCGGGTAGCTGCCTCAGGGCGGTAATCGCGAGGGCGGCGTCCTCCGCTTCGAACCTCCCGGGGACGGATACGGAGAACTCCTCCCCGCGCAGCCTGAAACGAGGGCCGCGCCACGTGTTCTCCACCACCTCGACGTCCTCGGCACGGAGACGGACCAGCCTCGAACCCCTCTCTTCCGCAGCCCTCGCGATCACACCGAAGGCGGGCTCGGGGTTGATCGTCACCACCGGGACGCCTGGCTTGATTATCCCCGCCTTCTCGAGGGCGATCTCCTCGATGGTCGCCCCGAGGTGCTCCCGGTGCTCGAGACTGATGTTGCTGATCACGCTCACCAGCGGGGTCACGACGTTCGTCGCGTCGAGCCTCCCGCCCATGCCCACCTCGATTACGGCCACGTCCACCTCCCTCCTCCTGAAATGCTCGAACGCCAGGGCGGTGGTCGCCTCGAAGAAGGTGCATCCCATGCCCTCCCCCCGCATGCCCTCGGCTATGCCCCGTATCGAGGGGACGATATCCGCCATCTCCGCGTCGGATATCTTCTCCCCGCCCACATCGATGCGCTCGTTGAATGCGAGGATGTGGGGCGAGGTGTACAGCCCTACCCTCATACCAGACGCGCGGAGGACGGAGGCGAGGATGGCGCACGTCGACCCCTTGCCGTCGCTGCCGGCGACGTGAATGCAGGGGAACGAGCGGTGGGGGTCCCCCATCCTCCGCAGCAGTTCGGTCACGTTTGTCAGGCCGAGCTTCACGCCCCGCATCTGCAGGCCGTACAGCCATTCCAAGTCCCCCACGGGGGCACACTCCGGATTCACGTGCGCCGATATGGGCGCGCCCTTATTCAATGCTCGGTCCGTGGCACCAGCAGGCTGGAGATGAGGGCGTTGTACTTGACCCCCCTCTCCCGGCATATCCCGTTTATCGCGTCCATGAGGCCGGAGCCGTACTGCGCGGCCTTCTTAGGGCGCTTGGCCAGGGCCCCGTAGCCGAGCTCCTCCGCCACCGCCCTCAGGACCGGCTTCCCGGCGTCGTTGGCCGGGTCAATCTCGCCCAGGGGTGCGCTCATGACCAGACGTTCCAGGTCCTCCCGCAGGTAGGGGTGGTGCATGGTCTTCCCGAAGTTGGCTGCCAGCGCCGCTTCGTGGGGGAGGACGTCCCGTTTCAGGCGACGCAGGTCCTCCCGCCGCCGCGGGGCGAGGAAGGCAGGGTCCGCCCCCCTGTATTTCGCGTATCCGACGAACAGCTCGTCGGCGCCCTGTCCGCCGATGACGTCGCCCTCGGCGCAGGCCTTCATGACCTTGTACAGCGGGAACTCGAAGGCCAGTATGAGAGGGCTGGTCGTCCCGGTGACGGACATTGAGTCCCCGAGCTCCCCGATGAGGGTGTCCGGGGATATCTCCGCCACGGCAAGTTCGGCGCCGATGATTCCGGCGGCGGACCGCGCGGCCTCCACATCCCAGCTGCCCTCCGTCCCGGCGACGTAAAGGCGCAGGGACCTGGCATACTCCTTGGAGAGCGCGGCGGCGAGGGAGGAGTCCAACCCGCCGGAGAAGGCCACGGCTACGTCCCTCCCCTCCACGCATTCCCTGACTGACTCCCGCAGCACGGCCGAGACCTCAGCCACCAGATCCTCCATGGACGGGCCAACGCGAGCATCCTATTAAAGCGCGCTTATGCGTTCTGTATCCCTTCGCCTCAGGATTCGTATATCTTCCGTATGCCCGTGGGATAGGTATAAAGCACGAGTCGCCCATGACCCGGGCATGGAGGGCGTAACTCGCATCGGCGTTTCCCTCGAGCCGGAGCTTCTCGCAGAATTCGACAGGATCATCCAGAAGAAGGGATACGTCAGCCGGTCTGAGGCTATCCGCGACCTCGTCAGGGACTCTCTGGCCGAGACGGAGTGGAAGAACGAAAAGGAGTACATGTGCGGCGTCATCACCATGGTCTACGACCACGACACCACCGGCCTCTCGGACAGGATCACCGAGATTCAGCACGCCGCCCTCCAGGAGATCAGCACCACCGTACACATCCATCTGGACCGCTCCCGCTGCATGGAGGTGGTAATCGTGGAGGGCGAGCTCGCCGAGCTGAAGGCTCTCGCCAACGACCTCGGGGCCATCAAGGGAGTGCTCAGGTGCAAGCTCACCATGGCGTCGAAGTCCACGGGCCACATGCATTACATCGGCGTCAGGAAGGATTGAACCCGGCTATCGACGTGTGGTTCCCCGGCGAGCGGTCCGCGCCCAGGACCCTCCCGGTCCGTGTCGTCCGCCGGAGGCGATGGCGGCCAGGTCAAGGCAGTCCACGGACGATATCGGAGCTTCGAATCTCGTTGTACGAGAGCACCGCGGTGGAGAACGCCCGGCTGCTGTCCATTCCGAACATTATGCGCAGCTCCCAGTCGGTGCTCGGCGACGGCGACATGAGGATCACGTCCCTCGCACCCTCCGCCTCCCCGATTATGTCGGTCCCGATCGGCGGAAGAACCACCCTGATGTCCCCTCCGTTTTTGGTGGGGTCGAGGGCGAAGTCGTCCGATATCCAGACGAGCTCCTCGCGTTGTATGAGCTCCTCCTTCGTCTCGGGCGTGGCGTAGAATCCGACCACGTCCCCGCTCTCGTTCTTCATCTGCACGCAGGCGGTGCGGTAGCACTCCGACCCGCGGCGAAGCATGAGACAGACGTGGCGGTCGCGGCGCCGGGTCTGCTCGAACGCCTCGTTGTCCACCGGGATGCCAGACACCGACGATTGGACCTTTCTCTCCTCGGCGCAGAACCTAGCGAACCTGTCGCCGTCCAGCCAGTGGGCGGCGAGAACGCCCCTGTTGGCGCGCAGGCTAGCCATCACATCCTCAGCGGTCATCGGTCGGGCTATGCCTCCATGGCGGCATTCGGATGCGGTTCATGGATATTATCGTGGAGGTGGTCCTCTTCATCAGCGGGAACCCGTACTCCATCTTCAGGATCTCGTCGGTGGTCATAGCCGGATTGTAGGCGGTTACGTCCTTCACACCCTCCGTCTCGCCAAGGTCGAGGAAGCTGTGGGGCACCAGGACGAAGTGGGGGTCGCTCTTCGGCATGATGTCCGGGTAAACGATGAAATCCTCGGAGACCCAGACTCCGTTCTTCTCGTCGGATATCTAGCTCCTCGGCATGCCGCGGGGCACGTCGTGGCCGTAGATGATGCCGGTCTCGTCGGTGAGGACAACCTGGCATTCGGTCGGGTCGTTCAGGAACGAGGTGGAGAAAACGCAGATGTGGATGTCCTTATGGCGGTCGTCGAGCAGGCTGCGGTTCTCGTACTCCACACCGCAGACCGAGGATATCCCCGACTCCTCGACCTCCACCCTGAGGCGAGTGCCCTGCTTCATGTGAAACGCTCCCAACACCTTGGCATCGGAACGGAGCTTGGCGAGGACCCTGTCAATAGTGTCGTCTGAGCGCATCTGAGCGGACTATACATCCATCCAATATAAAACCAGTTGTCGGCGGGAACCCTGCGTATGCGGAAGCGCCCTTCCCAAGCTTAACAATAAATAAAGCGAGTCTCGTGCCCTGCCCGATGAAAATCCTCATAATCACCGAGAAGGCGAACGCCGCGCGCAGGATCGCCACGATTCTCTCCAACGGCGAATCCCACTCGGCGTCCGAGGGCGGCGTGACCCTCATCGTGTTCGCGGTGGGCGGGGATGACTACAGCGTCGTCAGCCTGCGGGGCCACATCATGGAGCTCGACTACCCCGAGGAGTACGGGGACTGGAAGGCCGTCTCCCCGGTGGACCTCGTCGACGCGCCGCAGATTAAGACCGTCCGCGTCAGGTCCATTCTCGAGAAAATCAGGGCCCTATCCGCCGATGCGGACGAGGTCATCATCGCCACCGACTTCGACCGGGAGGGGGAGCTCATCGGCATGGAGACCGTCAAGGCCGCCGGCGTGCCGATGGAGCGTGTGAGGAGGGCCAGGTTCAGCGCCCTCACCAAAGGCGAGGTGGAGGGGGCCTTCGCTAACCTCGTCAATCCCGACGAGAACCTCGCCAACGCCGCCGAGGCCAGGCAGGTCGTGGACCTCTCCTGGGGGGCGGTGCTCACCCGGCTCATCTCGCTCTCCTCGGGCCAGGTCGGTAAGAACTTCATGTCCGTGGGCAGGGTGCAGAGCCCCACCCTCAAGCTCCTCGTCGACAGGAACGAGGAGATTGAGAACTTCGTCCCCGTCCCCTATTGGGAGGTCAACGGCCGCTTCGGCATGCTCGCCTTCAAGGGCCAGCACGAGAAGGGGAGATTCTGGGAGAGGGAGGAGGCAGACGCGGTCTACACGAAATGCAGGGACGCGAAGGAGGCCGTCGTCTCGTCGTACGAGACCGCCGTCAAGGAGGAGTACCGCCCCCCGCCGTTCGACACCACAACCATGCAGGTTGAGGCGAACAAGATTGGCATCCCGCCGTCGGCGGCGATGAAGATTGCCGAGGACCTCTACACGTCGGGGTACATATCCTACCCGCGCACCGAGAACACGGAGTACCCGCGCACCCTCGGCCTGAGGAACGTCCTCGAGGCCCTTCGGGACTCCGACTTCAGGGCGGAGGCCGAGGAGCTCCTCAGTCAGGAGAAGATCTCGCCCTCCCGCGGCAAAAGGAGGACGACGGACCACCCGCCCATCTACCCGACCGCCGGGGCCACCTCGGCGAGGCTAAAAGGCGATAAGTGGAAGCTCTACGAGCTTATCGTGAGGAGGTTCCTCGCCACCGTCGCACCCAACGCCGTGGCCGAGACCGCCGACGCCGTCCTCGAGGTCGAGGGCGAGAGGTTCAAGGTGGAGGGCTACGTGCAGAAGGAGAAGGGGTGGAAGAAGTACTACGGGAAGTACCTGCGCTCCGCCGAGTCGCACGTGCCCGCCATGAAAGAGGGCGACAGGGTCAGCGTCCGCGGCATAACCGAGGACGAGTCGCAGACCCGCCCGCCCTACCGCTACAATCAGGGCTCGCTCATCCAGGAGATGGACAGGCTGCAGCTCGGCACCAAGTCCACCCGGCACGACATCATCAGCAAGCTGTTCTCGCGCAATTACGTGCAGGGCAACTACCTCGTGCCCACCGCCTCCGGGATTGCTTTGACGAAGTCCTTAGAGAAGCACGGCGGCGGCATCGCCGAGCCGGAGATGACGGCGAAGCTCGAGAGGGACATGCTCAGCATAACCGACGGCGAGAGGACCCTCGACAGCGTGGTGAAGGAATCGCAGGACATGCTCCGCCGGGTCGCGGTCACCATACGGGACCAGAGCGAGGCGATAGGCGACGAGATCAAGGCCGCGTTGAAGAAGCAGCAGTACGTCGGGGCGTGCCCTAGCTGCGGAGGCAGCCTCACCATCAAGAGGTCGAAGAACGGGAACTTCATCGGCTGCGACAACTACCCCGACTGCAAGAACGCATATCCTCTGCCGAAGGGCGCCCTCGTGCAGATGACCGATCTGCGGTGCGCAGTCTGCGGGCTCCCGCAGCTGAAGGTCGTGAGGCGGGGCTCCCCCCCGCTCATGCAATGCATCGACCCGAACTGCCGCAGCAACACCGAGATGAACGACCTCGGCTCCTGCCCGGCCTGCGGTAAGGGGGTCGTCCGCGTGATGTACTCCAAGGCTGGCAGGCGCTTCGCAGGATGCTCCGAATGGCCAGCCTGCACGCAGACCTACCCGCTCCGCCCGAGAGGCGTGATCACGCCCACCGGCGAGCCCTGCCAGGCCTGCGGGGCACCCATCGTGCAGATGGGTACCCTGAGAGAGTGCATCAACATGGACTGCCCCACCCGCGGAAGGCGCCGTCCCGCGTCTTCCGGAAGCGGGAAGGGGGGGTCCGGCGACAGGGTCGGGAAGGTTGTCACCGTCACGGTCCCCGACGGGAGGGGAGGTGCGAAGAAAGCGCGCCCGAAGACCAAGGCCAAGAAGTCCGAGAGACCGATCCTCGAGAGCGCCTCTGACCGATCGGCGCAGCAGGGCGCGGGCGATTTCGAGCTCACCAGGCGTGTTCACGTTCACCGCTAGCTCCTTCCAATCGGTGGCGAACAGCTCCTCGTGCAGGTACTCCCCGGCGAGGGTCGCCGGACGGTCCATGACCGACACGCCGGATATGACGTACTCCCCCCTCGGCGTCTCGCGCACATAGGACGGGGTGATCCCCATCTTCCTCACTAGGTCGGCAGAGACCATCACGATCATCGACTGCATCTCGGGGCGGAAGTAGTCGCACACCGCATCCACGACGCCGCTAGTCAGTAATGGTATGTCGGAGGGCGTGGTGAACACGTACCTGCCGTCCATCGCCCCGAACGCCTCGTGCATGTCCTTCATGAAATCCTCGCCGGAGGTGCGTATCACATCCACCCCTAGGGACCGCACGAACCTCTCGGTCTCCGGCGTGTTCTTGCTCACGGAGACGAGGATGCGGCCGATGCGGTCTGACCCCAGGAGGGCCTCGACAACGCGCCGCACGACGGGCTTTCCGCCGACAAGCTGCATGGGCTTCTCTATTCCCGTGGCACCCATACGGGTACCCTTCCCGCCGGCATTGACGAGCGCCTGCATCAGAGCCCCAGTCCCAGAACAATCAGGGCGGCCAGGAGCACGAAGGGGCGGGAGACCTCGTTGGTCGCTCCGAGCACGTCCCCGTTTACGAATCCGAACGTCCTGTTCGCGGCCCTCGCCATCGCCCGCCCGACGAGTACGGACGCGAGTAGCGGGAGGGCCACCATCCATACGGCAAGGCCGGGGCCGATGTCCGGATGGTGCAGGCCGAGCCATCCTGCGACGGGACCCACCAAGAGCCATGTTGTGGCGATAAGGACGGCACTCAGGACGGCGGATAGGATTAGGGACTTGGCTCCCGTGCAAGACACCTGCCTGGACGCCATCCCGTCCCCTGGCTCGCCGAAAGCGGCGGCGGCGACCATGGAGTTCTTCGCGAGCACCTCCGCCGGCACGACCGCCAGGGGCACCGCCGCGAACGAGGCGAGGCCGGCGTAGCAGGCAAATGTTAGCAACGTAACGGTGACGGCGGTGCCGAGCGCGCCCGCGCCGATGAGGCTGTCCTTGAGAGCGCGGACATGGTCCTCCCTCCTCTCCGACGACACGACCATGCCGTCGCCGAAGTCGGCAAGGCCGTCGAAGTGCAGGAACTTGGAGAAAGCACAGACGACAGCGATGGCCACCGCGGCCTGCACCATGGCGGGGACATCGCAGACGTCAAGGAGGACCAGCGCAAGGAAGGCGACGAGACCGTTGAGCAGGCCGATCACGGGTGCAAGCCAGAAGCTGCGCTCCATGGCGCCGAACTCCCTCTCGCCGACGTTCAGGCGGACAATCGTGAAGAACGACAGCATCCCCTTGAGTGCATCGAGGGCGCCAACCTTCCGCACCTGATCCCCGTCAGTCATCCGAGAACCCCGTCAGGTAGGCGACGACACCAGCGGCGAGCCCGTAGGCGGCGGCCTCGGCGTACTCCGGGACTCCCCTGCCCTCAAGGGGACGGAGGCCGATGGCATCAACGGCGGAGTCGCTCCCTCTCTCCTCGGAGATGCGCGAGGCGATGAGAATTGCGAGGGTGCCGTCGGCGATGACCTCGGGCGTACCCTCCCGTACCATGGCACCGTCCCTCTCGGCGAAGAGGCCCGCTGAAAGGACACCATACACCAGAGTGCGGATGTCGGGGTCTGAGGCCATCTCCCCCACGGTCCCTTCGAACTCGTCCTTCGCTGATCCCTCGAGGCCGAGGGCGGCGGCGACGTCCCAGAGCATGCCGGCATCCACGCCAGCCATGCCGAGCATGTCGAGGGCGTCCCTCGGGATCGGGGCCTCGCCGCGGTTCTCCAGGCACTCGGCGACCGCTCTCCTCACACCCCTCGCCGCGGCAATGCCCAGCGGGGTGCCGGTGCCGGCGAACCTAGCCCTGTCCTCGGAGACCGGCGACACGATTGCCACCGCGTCGGAGGTGGTCCCCGTCTCCCCGAACCCGCGGTCGGACATGGCGAGGGTCTTCGCCTCGACGATGGGCATCATGAGGTTCGCCTTCGCCCCGTTCGTGAGAGGGAGAGAGGACACTGCGACGATGTTGATCGTCCCCGCTACCAGCCTCTCGTAGATCTCCCGCGAATGGGCCTTCCTCCGCTCCCAGTTGTCGAGCTCGTCGCCCGCGCACACGCAGTTCGTGACGCCGGCGGTGGCGGCGACGAAGACGGCATCGTCCCCGCACCCCTCTTCCGCAGTGGAGAACACGTACTTCACTTCGGCTGCGGTCATGAACCCGACGGAATCCGCGGGGAGCCCGTACTGCTCCCTCTTCCTCCTCAGGTCGCCCAGGTAGTCGGGGTCGTCGTAGTCGTGCGAGACCTGCATGATGAAAATGGTGTCAGTAAGGCAGTGCCCGCCGTTAAGAGGAGCGTTGCTGAGGACATCCATCCTCTCCGACAGACGGATGATGGCGGTGGCCATCTCCCCGTCCTCCTCGCGCACCTCGGTGCATTCGACGTACTTCATATCAGCACACTCCGATCAGTCCGCCGAAGAACTCCTCGACGGCCACCTGGACGTGGATTCCGAAGAGCATCGCTAGCGGGACGACCGCTATTACGAGGAACAGTAAGGACGCCCTTTCTATAAGACGGTAGCACACGGCGATGTCACCGATGGAGGGCAGCGGCCCCTCCCCCATCACGTACACTCCAGCCTTCTCGAAGCTGACCCCCATCGCCGCCGCCGAGGCGGCCATGGGCCAGCCACTGTTCGGGCTGGGCGTCTTGGCATGCTCGCGCCGCGCGGCGGCCATCGCCTTCCCCCCCGATTCCATGCGCGACAGCCTTGCCGCCAGCCAGACGAATGCGGGGGACAGCCTCGAAGGGACGAACCCCAGCGCGTCGTCCAGACGGGCGGGGAACTTCCCGAGACGCTCGTACCTCTCGTCCCTCCTCCCCCACATGGCGTCCATGAGGTTGGTGCAGCGGAAAATCAGCGCCCCGGGGAGGCCGAGCAGGCCGAAGTAGAGCAGGGGGGAGAGGACACTGTCGACCAGGTTCTCCGAGATCGTCTCGCAGCAGGAGGAGGCTATGTGCTCGCGGTCCATGCCGCGCGTCCTGCGGTTCACCATCATCTGCGTCTTGTCGGCGGCTGCATCCAGGTCGCCGCGGAGGAGGTCGGCCTCAATGGGGCGACAGAGCTTCCGGAACAGGAAGAGGGAGTAGGTGACCTTGAGGAACAGGGCGGACAGGGCCACCCACAGGACCTCCCCGAGGTCGCCGGTCCTGCCGAACACCTCGAACTCCAGAACGCCGGACAGCCCGTATTTCGCAAGGACGCAGACCGCCAGAGCGGCCGCGCCGAAGAGCAGGAGCACCGCGAGGTAAGATAGCAGCCCGTACAGGATGCACCACCGGGATTCCCGGTCCTATACCCTCCGGTCGAGGGCATCGAGAATGTTGCCCATCCACCGAAGCGGGTGATAGCGATTGGACACGTCCCCCACGTAGCGGTCGATCAGCATCGCGCCGACGGCCATGAGGGCCCCGTCGAACCATAGGTCCATGTCAATGGCCCAACGCGGTCATTACTTTCTCGGCCGCCGCGAGGAAGGTGGCGTTCTGCTCCCTCCCTTTCACGCAGTAGCGGATGTAGTCCTTGAACTGGGGGCCGAAGGAGGCGCAGTCGCGCACCATGATCCCGTTCTTGAGCATCTGCCTCTGCATGTCCTCGCCGGTAATGCCGAACTGGGAGACCGGGACGAAGTAGAAGAACGAGTCCGAGACCGGCCCAACCGGGAACATCACGGAGTCGAGCTGGCTCTGCATTATTTCCGATTCCTTGCGGAGGGTGATCGCCGCCTCGGAGACGTAGTTCGCGCGAAGACTGATTAGGTACGCTGCCGCATGCTGCTCGATGGCACCGAGATTCCACGGGAGGCTGACCTTCTGCATCTCCCTCGCGATGGCGGGGTTGGTCAGCGCATAGCCGATTCTCAGGCCCGGGATCGCGAAGCTCTTGGTGAACGATTTGGCGATGACTAGATTGGAGAAATCGTCCACGAAGGGAATCAGCGAGGTGCTCTCGGCATCCTTGCACAGGCTGAGCAGGGTCTCGTCGAGGAATACCATCGTGCCGATTTCCTCGCACTCCCTGACGATGTCGAGGAGGTCGGCCCGCTTCTCCATCCTCCCGGTCGGGTTGTTCGGATTGCAGAGCCAGAGCGCCTTGTGCTGCCGGGTGTCGAGGGCGTCGGTGAGGGCGTTGCGGTCGATGCGGAAGTCGTTGGAGGGGAGGAGTTCGACGACGTCGGCCCTGACGCCCATGATTCCGCACTGTCTGGCGTACTCCGCGAAGGTCGGCGAGAACATGAGGACGCGGTCGCTGGGCTCCAGAAAGGTCATCGGAAAGTTGCGGATAATCTCCGAGGACCCTGCACCCATGACGACGTTCTCCTTCCCGAGCCCGTAATAGGCCGCGATGGCCTCCCTGGCTCTCGTGCACTCCACGTCAGGGTAATGGCCGAGGCAGCCGTACGCCTTGGCTATCTCGTCGGCGAGCCCCTCCGGGGGCCCGAGGGGGTTCAGGTTCTGGCTGTAGTCCTCCACGCAGGTGAGCTTCCAAGCCTGCCCACCGTGGACAGCCTCCGGGAGCTCCGCGACCTCCTTCCTGGGCTTCACGTCCATGTTATCCGGGCCGTGTATGTGGGAAAAGAATATCAAGATAGCGGATGGTGGATGTATCATGTGCCAGGATCCTGGCGCCATGGGGCTCCGATGAGACTTTAAATACAATCTAGGCCGATATTGAGGCCATGTCGGCGGATGATGATACGAGGAGGGAGCTGGGCCTCGTCCAGCTCTACATGGGAGACGGTAAGGGGAAGACCACGGCGGCTCTTGGGCTCGCCTTCCGCGCCGCCGGACGGGGACTCAGGGTCGTGATGATCCAGTTCCTCAAGCCCGCGGGGGACTGCGGCGAACAGGCGATGGCGGAGAGGGTGGACGGCATAACCATACTGCCCATGGGGCTCGACCACATGTCTGGCCGGGCCGTCACCCGGGAGGAGGACGTCAAGAGCGCGAAGACCGCCCTCGCCAAAGCCGACGAGGTCCTGCGGAGCGGGGAGTACGACATCGTCATACTCGACGAGGCGAACAACGCCGTGCGCATGGGGTTTCTGGAGGCGAAGGACCTCATCAGGGTCCTCGATCGTCGCGCCAAGCAAGTCGAGGTCGTGCTCACCGGAAGATGCACCTCGCAGGACCTGGTCGATTACGCCGATCTCGTGACCGAGATGAAGCTCGTGAAACACCCGTTCCGCGACGGGACCGGCGCCCGGGCGGGCATAGAGTACTGATAGCATGGGCAGGAAGATAGCCGTTTACGGCAAGGGCGGGATAGGGAAATCGACGGTGTCATCGAACCTCACCGCGGCCCTTGGGGAGATGGGCGTGAGGGTGTTGCAGATCGGCTGCGACCCGAAGCACGACTCCACCCGCTCGCTGCTCGGGGGCAACGTGCAGAGCACCGTTCTCGACTACCTGCGCGCCACCCGGCCGGAGGACAGGAGATTGGGCGACGTCGTCGCCGAGGGCTACGGCGGCTGCCTCTGTGTGGAGGCGGGCGGACCAGAGCCCGGCGTTGGCTGCGCCGGGAGGGGGATAATCACCGCCTTCGGCCTCCTCGAGGACCTGGGCTCGGACGCCGTATCCGCGGACATCACCCTGTACGACGTCCTCGGCGACGTCGTGTGCGGCGGGTTCGCCGTGCCGATGAGGAACGGCTATGCCGACACAGTGTACATCGTCACCTCCGGCGAGTTCATGTCGATCTACGCCGCGAACAACATCCTCCGCGGGGCGGCGAACTACAACACCGGCCGCATCGGGGGAATCATATTCAACAGCCGGGGCGACAAAGGGGAGGTCGACCGCGTGGAGCGCTTCTCTGAGGCGGTGGGCGTGCCCATCATCGCCCGCTTCGCCCGCTCCAACATGTTCATGGAGGCGGAAAGGATGGGCATGACCGTCGTGCAAATGGCGCCCGACTCGGACATAGCCGGGTCCTTCCGCGAGCTTGCGAGGAAGGTGACGGAGGGAAAGAGGTACGCAGGAAGGCATATCGAGGAAGGGGAGCTCGAGAGGCTCATCCTCGGACGGACCGCCGGGAGGGTGTCACGCGCCGAACTGCCCGCGGCGGAGAGGGCCGCGGGCAGGAAGAGGACGCCTTACGCCTCGCGGAACGTGGAGTTCGGCGAGCCTCTGAACGGGTGCGCATTCTCCGGCGCGTCATCGGTGTGCACCTCCGTAGAGGGACTCACCACCATCCTGCATTCGCCGAAGAGCTGCGCCCACTTCACCATACAGCTTGACAGCAACTGCGCCAAGGGCGCCAGGCTCCGCGGGTACGAGGTTGCGAGGACGTACGAGGACCCGGACGCGGCCTGCACATATATGGACGAGAAGGCGATGATCTTCGGCGGTGCGGAGGGGCTACACGAGGTAATGAGGAAGCAGGCCGCCGCCGGTAAGAGGTGCTTCGCCGTCATCACCGGGTGCCCGCCCGGGATCATCGGCGACGACGCACGCGCCGTTGCGGGGCAGATCGAGAACGAGTATCCCGGCACGAAGGTCATCGTCCTCGACGAGGACGGCAACGCCGCCGGCGATTTCATGCAGGGCGTCATCGATGCGGGCATAGGACTGGTGAGGGGGTTCGGTGCCCCCGGGAGGAGGATGCCGGATTCCGTGAACCTCATCGGTGCCAAAACTATGTCGAGCTCCTCCCGCGCGGAAATAAAGGAGGTGGAACTGTTCCTCGCCAGGATGGATATCAAAGTGGGCTGCGTGCTTCCCGGCATGACCGACATCGAAGGGCTCGCCCATGCGCCGCGGGCCTGTGCCTGCCTCCGCCTGAACACCGATGCGTTCACCGACAAGATTTGCCGTTTCTTCTCTGACGAGTACGGTATACCGACCCTCGCCGCACCGGTCCGCGGCGGCGTCTCCGGAGCGTGTGGATGGATATCTTGTGTTGGCGGATTCTTCGGTAAGGAGAGGAAGGCGGCGGCGCTCGAAGAAGAGGTGAGGGGACGCTTCGCCGCGGCGATGGAGGGCCCCCGCTCCGTCCTCGAGGGCAGGACGTGCTGTGCCGTGTCCGTAAGCTCCGACGTGTCATGGGTAAGGGAGGCCGTCGAGGCGGCGGGGATGAGAATCTTAAGGGCGTACGTCGTCAAATGCTCGGATTACGTGGATGACCTGCGCTCGATGGCCGACGAGGCTGGATTCGACGTCGTGAGAATGTCCGACGTGCCGCGCATCATGAGGGAGATAGACGGGCTGATGCCCGACGTCCTCCTCTCCCCGGCGGCGGCCGACGTCGACACGCGCATCTACCAGTCCCGGCTTCCCTACGCCCCCGCCTCCGACCCATATGCGGGTAGGTGGCTGGCCGAGGACATAGCGCGGGGCATGTTGGCCCCGGCGGAGGAGGGATGGAGGAGAGATGCCGCTAGACGACGAGAGGCCGGAGAGCTTCCTCGGCCTTCTTATGGGGCTTGAGGGCGTGGCCGACGGCTACACGATACTCCACGGGCCAACCGGGTGCAAGTACTACCCTGCGAGCGCTTCGGAGGCGGCCTACAGGTGCCGTACCGGGTCGGCCGTGTCGAGGAACGTCTTCCGCTTCGGCGACGAGTACTTCTTCGGGCAGCCGCGCATCCCCTGTACTTACCTCGACATGGGGAAGTTCGTCACCGGCGGCGCCGACCGGCTGAAGGATGTATACGCCAAAATCAGAAGGATGTCGCCGTCGCTGATCTCGGTGGTGAACTCGCCGGGGGCGTCACTCATCGGCGAGGACCTCGCCGTGCTGAAGGGAGACATACCGACGGTGGCAGTCGATCACGCGCGGTACTCCGGCACCGCGGCGGAAGGGTTCCAGGACGCCGTCAGGGCGATCACGGACGTCGTCGTCCCGGAGCAGGGCGAACGCCACGGGGTTAACCTCGTCGGACTGAGCATCCTCCACCTCGGCTGGAAGGACACCGCCGCCGACCTGACACATCTCCTGAGCCTCTGCGGCATCGAGGTGAACTGCGTCATCGGCGCGGGGTGGTCGGTGGAGGACATAAGGAGGTCGGCGGACGCGGAACTCAACGCGCTCGTCCACCCCGAGTGGGGGGAGGACACGGCGAAGGGCTACGAGGATAGGTTCGGCGTACCGTACGTCGCCTCCCCCGAGGGCGCCCCGGTGGGATTCGACTCCCTTGAGGGGTGGGTGGAGTGTGTCTGCGATGCGCTCGGGAAGGACCCCTCCCCCGCCCTGGGGAAGATAGCTGATGGGAGGGGACGCGCCGCGTCGGCGATGCTCGCGATGGAGTCTGCCCACCTCCTGCCGAGAGGCAGGACGTTCTCGGTCCTCGCCGATGGGTCCACGGCGTACGCCCTGTCCCGGTTCCTGTACTCCTATCTCGGCATGGTGCCCGTGGCGGTGAGATGCCCGAACGGTAAGGAGTGGGGGGGAAGGGTGGTGGAGTACTTCGACTCCCTCGGCATCCCCGTCGGGGACGACCCCGAGAACACCGGCGCCGACGTCATCCTCTCCTCGGCGAGCATCGGCTCCTCCGCCGTATCGAGGGGCGTGGCGCAGGGCTCGGTGGACGTCGAGGCCCCCGGCCTGAGTTTCGTGCACGTCGACCCCTGCCCCGGAATCGGTCTCGGCGGGACCACGCGGATTGTGGACGGCGTCCTCAACGTCATCGCGAACCGCCAGAGGTTCAGGTAACCTATTATCCAAACAGTGCCATCGCTCCCCCATGACGATACTTTCCGACAGGGATATCCTGTCCGGCATCGAAAGCGGCCGCATCGGCATCTACGGATACAGCGAGAAGAGCCTTACGCCTAACGGGTACGACCTCCGCGTCGCGGAAATCTCCATCGACGGGGAAATCCACCGCGGGGATACGGTGAAGGTCCCGGCGCACACGATGTTCTTCGTCTCGACCATCGAGAGGGTGAGGATGCCCGACGACGTCTGTGGCACCCTTTGGATGCGCACGACGTGGATCAGGAAGGGCGTAATCGCCGCCTTTGGCATGGTGGACGCAGGATTCGAAGGGACGCTCACCTTGGGCTCCTACAACAGCTCCGGCCACGAAGTGGAGATACCCATCGGTGAAAGGTACTGTCAAATCGTGTTCCAGGACATGTCCTCCCTCAGCGAGAAGAGCTACGCGAAGAGGAGCGGGCATTACCAGGGACAGACCGGGGTGACCCTCGACCCGCTCAAGAAGCGATGATATCGAAGACGTAGACGCTCATCGTCGGCGAGTAGGTCTTGAGCTCGGAGACACGAGCCACGGAAATGCCGTAGCCGGCCTCGCGCATGTCGAAGACGATGCGCTCCTCGAATGAACGAAGATCGCCGCGTTCAAGGATTTTGTGCATGTGCACAGTGGCGCCGGGCTTCGCCGCGCCGAGTGCGTAGACGAGGAACTCGTCTGCGGACTGCGGCAGGTTCATTATGACGCGGTCGGCCTTCGGCAGACCCTTCACAAGCTCGGCAGAATCGCCGATCATCGGCACCATATTCCCTATTCCGTTCATGCGGATGTTCTCCTCCATGAAACGGAGGCACTCCGGGTTGAGGTCTATCGAGTAGACGGCCTTAGGATTCGCGTGCCTGCAGATCACCGTCCCGAAGGGGGCGACCCCGGCGAACATGTCTATTATTACCTCTCCGTCCGCCACGAGAGAAGCGACCCTCTCGCGCTCGGTGGCCAGGCGGGGGTTGAAGTACACCAGAGACGGATCGGTCATGAGTCTCACGCCCGACTCCTTGTGGACCGTCTCGGACTCCCCCCGACCGGAAATCTTCTTCAGCCCGCGGATGCGCAACTCGCCCTGCACCCCGGTGTCGAGGAACACTGCGCGCACGCTCTTCACCGTCGCAAGCAACGCTTCTGCGATCTGCGATTCGTAGGGCGTGAGCTCATCGGCGAGCTTTACGACGATGACGTCGCCGATGACGTCGTACGAGCTGGGCAGAAGGCACTTGAGCTCCGAGGGCACGTTCGCCAGCTCCTTGTAGTCCGTCTCACGGCGCGGCTGCTCGGGAACGTCGGCGGTCTCCGCCCGGTAACCTTCGAAGGAATCGGCCAGTACGGGGATGCATAGGGAACCGCCCTCCGCCCTTATCCTGTGGTCCAAGTCGAGCAGTCCCGCTTCGATCAGCCTCTTCCGTACGCCCTCGCCTTCGGCGGCGGGAACGCGAATGCACCTTGCCATCTTCGGTCGTCCCCGACGATCTCCGGCGGGGCGCCGGCGAAGTCGACTAGGGCCTCCGCCTCCATGAAATGCATCTCCCCGGGCAGGACGACGGTCTGCAGCGGCGCCCCCAGATCCTTATCCAGAAGGTCGTACGGGTATCCCGCGAAAACCTTCTGGTCGGGGGCCCCCGCGTGGGAGACCACGCACAGCACCGTCTTGTCGCCCACCAGACCCTCCTGCCACTCCTCCTCGCTGGCGAGCAACCATTCGATGGCCTCGTGGGCGGTCATGTAGCGGAGCTCCTCGGCACGGATGTCCAGGAGGATCATGGTGTGAAGACCCCTCTTCTTGTTCTCCATGATGTGGTCGTATGGGGACTTGGGGTGATATCCCTTCTCGGGGAAGGGTACCGTCACCGTGCGGCCGAACTTGTAAGGTTGCAGGCCGAGAGCGGCAGGGCAGGCGCCGAAGATGGAGACTCCGTAGAATATCCTCACGGGGATGTTCTCGAGCACCGCCTGTATCCTCAGGTCGACGTGGGTGGTGGCGAGCATGGTGTCGCCCGGGCAGACGAAGGCGGTGCGGCACTCCCTTGCGCTGTCGATGATGGCGTGCCCCTCCTCCACCTCCTGACGGTAGACCACGGTTATCTCCCTCCCGATGGCCGCCTCGAGCTCCTCCGCCTCGGTGCCGATGAGGGACGAGGTGTAGAACTCCGCGAATATCCTGTCGCATCCCTTCAGAGCGTCCATGGCGGAGACGGTCATACCGCCGACCCCACTCAGCCCGAGGCCGACGAACACAAGTTCGGAAGTCATATGCCCATGCGATGTCCGCCGGGCTCTTAAAAGGTGCGGGATGGTTCCCTAAATGGTTTCCCGTGACTTCACTCGGAGGCCGCGCCCCTCCCGGAGCCGATGTCCGCGCGGTGGTAACGCGCGAAGGCAGCGACGAGAGAGATCGCCATGCCGAAGCCGAAGAGGACCGCGCAACGTCCGAGCCTCTCGACCTGAGACAGCCCCTCCTCCCCCGCCTCGACGGCATCGACATAGTCATGGGACATCACGGCGGCGAGGCAGAGGGTGGCGATGATGAACGCAATCATGATCAGCCCGTAGGTGTTCATGGCGTTGCACTCGTTGAGCCTCTTGTAGCCGATGATGGTAATCACAAGGCAGACCGTGATGAGCAGTCCGCCTATCGCGAGATAATCCATGTTTCGGAATATCTAAACTCAGATTTATACTTTAACCAGTCCGAAAGGCGCACTACGATCGATGACACGCGATTGCGAAACAATCGGTCACCTCAGGCATCATATCCCCTCAGAGACGCCCTCGGCATCCTTTCCGCGGAAGGTCATATCGGATTGGGACTGGGACCCATCGAGCCGACGTTGTTACCGTACTCCGTCATTTAGGAACGCGTCGAGCATGCTGAGGATGGATTTGCCGAGGCGCCGGAGTGGAGGGTGCCCCCGAGAACGTTGCTGCCGAGAATCTGCGTGACGAGCGTATCTTGTGACGTGGTAATGGCCACCTCCGCAGCCCCTTGGAGTCCTGCAGGCCCGCTGGCAATGCTTCAAGTGTGCCGATCCGCCTCTGGCGCCTCCATGTTCACATAACTTCGCCGCTTGCAGATCGGCGGGAACCGTACCGCACAGACCGGCAGGGGGGGCCCCTCACGGGGCCTGAGGGTTTAATGCTTCAGGTTGCAGAGGCAGTCGACGGCGTAACAGCCCTCGCCCCTCCTGCCAACCAGGACCGGGTTGATCTCGATCTCGTTAATCTCGGGGTTCTCCTCGGCGATGAGGACGACCCTCCTGATGACGTCCTTCATGGCGTCGAGGTCCGAGGCCGCCATGCCCCTCGCCCCGGACAGGAGCTTGAAGGCCTTGGTGGACTGGATCATATCGTCGAGCTGCTCCTCGGTCATGGGCACGTGCCTCTGGGAGATTTCCCTGAGGATCTCCACGTAGATTCCCCCAAGGCCGAAGGAGACTACCGGGCCGAACTGCGGGTCCCTCACCATGGAAAGGATTACCTCCTGCCCGGAGACCATCTGCTGAATGGATACGGCGTCGAGGCGGGCCCCTGGCTTCTTCGCCCTGCAGCTCGCCATGATCCTTTCGTAGGCCTCCCTCGCCTGCTTGGCGTCCTTCACGCCGACGACCACCCCGCCGACGTCCGTCTTGTGCTGGATGTCGGGGGAGACGATCTTCATGACACAGGGGAAGCCGACCGTCTGGCTCAGCTTCTCCGCCTCATCCGCGGAGGCGGCGTTGGCCTCGCCGGGCGCGGGGATGCCGTAGGCATCGAAGATCTTCTTGCCCTCCTCCTCGGTCAGGCTGTGCCTGTTGTCCGCGTAGACGGCCTCGATGAGCTCCTTGCTCTTGGCGCGGCCGGCGACTTTCGGCTTGGCCAGGGCGGTGCCCCCCGTGCCGAGGCCGACGCTGTACTGCCGGAGGATGTCCAGCGCGCGCACCGCGCGGTCGGGGGTGGGGTAGGACGGAAACTTTCCCTCCTTGAGAATCCTGTCGGCCGCGGCGCACTTCACGCCACCGGCGAAACAGACGGTGGTCGAGAAGGGGATGTCGTCCATGATCCTGACCAACAGCTTCGCGACGGACTCGAGGTCGGCGGTGTCCAGCGGAGATCCCATGATGACCAGGCCACCCACGGACGGGTCCTTGATGACCGTCCTTACGGCGGTCTCGAAGTCGCTCGGGGCGGCGTCACCCCTGATGTCGATGGGGTTGGTGATGCCGGCGAGCTTGGGGAGCTTCTCGACCAGCTCGTCGATGGTGGCCTTGTCGAGTTTGGCAGCCTCCACGTGATTGGCGTTGAAGGCGGCGTCGGCGGACATGACCCCGAGGCCGCCGGCATTGGTGATGATGGCCATGCCATCCTTTTTCATAAGACTGCAGCAAGAGAACACTAGGAGCGCGTCGAACAGCTCGTCGAGGTCGAACGCCCTGTGGATGTTGAGCTTCTTGAATACGACGTTGTTGACCGAGTCGGAACCGGCGATCGAGCCGGTATGGGACGAGGCCGCCTTCGAGCCTGCTTCAGTCTTCCCCGACTTGAACACGACTATCGGCTTTTTGACCGGCATGCTCTCGACGGCCTTGATGAACCTCTCGCCGTCGGCGATGCCCTCGCAGTACATCCCAATGACCTTGGTGTGGGGGTCCTCGGAGAAGTACCTCAGGAAGTCGCTCTCGTCTAGGTCGCACTTGTTCCCGAAGGTCACGAAGTTGGCGAGGCCGAGGCCGTTGGCACAGGACCAGTCGAGGATGGAGGAGCCCACCGCGCCGGACTGCGACATGATGGAGATGTTGCCCGCGGGGGGCACTAAGTGGGAGAAGGTGTAGTTTACGCCGTTCCTGACGTTCATGTTCCCGAAGCAGTTCGGGCCCATTATCCTCACACCGCACTCCCTGGCGGCGCCGATCAGGCTGGCCTCAAGCTCCTTCCCCGCGCCGCCGATCTCCTTGAACCCTGCGGAAAGGATGCTGGCATATTTGATGCCGGCTCTGCCGCAGTCCCTGATGGCCTGCTCTACGAAGTTGCTCTTCACGACGATGACGGCGACGTCGATGGGTTCGCCGACCTCGGTGACGTTCGCGTAGGCTCTGAGGCCCTGAATCTCCCCGCCTTTGGGATTGATCAGGTACAGCCTCCCCTTGTAGCCGGCGTTCTTCATGTTCTTTACCAGCATCCCGCCAAGCTTGGTCTCGTCGTTGGACGCCCCTATGATCGCAATGGAACTGGGGTTGAGGAATTCCATCATGTTGCGCCTGTATTCGCTCAACTATTATAAACCTACTTCAATGTCTTACGGAATTCGTAGTTTTCATGATGTTTTCTGTTTGACAATCGCATTCTCCCTCTCAGATGTTGCAGATTTCGTAGCTGAATTCGTGACA
Organism: Methanomassiliicoccaceae archaeon COG_1; assembly: GCA_028561875.1. GTDB lineage: Archaea > Thermoplasmatota > Thermoplasmata > Methanomassiliicoccales > Methanomethylophilaceae > Methanomethylophilus. The sequence goes on along the minus strand of JAQQTI010000001.1, from coordinate 455,907 downwards.
TCCGTAAATCAGGGCCCGGAGGGGCCCCGAAACGGATATCTACCGGCTCGCCGTACGAGGTCTGCCGCTCCGACGTACGGGCGTGACTCATGAACGCCATGTGTACGGGACGGCGCACAGCGGCCCCGTCCCTACTCAAGTGGGGCTCTTGCGGAAGTCTCGGCGTGTCGCCGTCACCATGACCGGAAGCCAACGCGGGGTCCGACAAAGACTCCCGGCGTCAGTCAGTGCCCCGAGGCCGGCGTCACCGCCGGACGATGACAGGGTGTGTTAGCGCCGTGGAGACACCCCTCGTATGCGCAGGCAATGCCGCGCCATCCACTGCCTCGCCTCCGCCCGCCGCGGATACCTCTTCTCGAGCTCGTCGTACGACCTCTCGTGCTTCTCCGAGGTGGGATCGAACCCTATCGCGATATGGCAGAGCTCGTGGTAGAGGCAATACTCCACGACGCATCCGGGCACGTCCTTGCCGTCGAGCAGACTCGACAGGGCTACGACCTTCATGAGCACGGAGCAACGGACGACGTTCCCTGGGTCGGCGTCCTTCGACCACGAGAGATAGATCTCCGGGTCATTGTCTACAAGGCCCTGGGCGATGAGGGATTCGTACGCGTCGCGGATGTTCTGGTGGTCCCCGACGGGGGAGCGCGTGAGGCTGCGGCTGCGACGCAGGTAGATCTGCTGTTTCGCCTCGCGGAAACCCTCGGAGGTCACCCATGCCCGGACGTTCTCGGTGTACCCGTCATCCCCGTCGCCGACGATCCTCCTGAAGAGCGACTGCGCCAGGTCGCGGACGACCTTCTCCGGCGCGTCCTCGAGGTAGTCCGAGACCTTGAACCTCGCCCACCTGTAGGAGCGCTGCCAGCGCACCTTGAAATCCCTGTACTGCGCGAACTCGGCCATGACATCGTCGTAGCCGTACCTCCTTCCAGCCTCCAGGAAGCAGTCCTGGAGAGCCTCTTGCGTGACCATCCGATGATTCACCACGACGGGATGCGTAGCCAATGAGATAAAGCGCGGGCACTACATGTAAGGGAGGGGCGGGCTACATGTAGTACGAAAGCTTTGTCGGGCGACGGGGTCGGATCTGTATTCTCCGGCGAACAAACCGGTCAAGTCCTCGTTCGGCCCTCGCACAGTCGCCCTGGCATTCGCGGCCCCGCAGAGAGATTCGGCAGGGGGCAGGCACCGCCGTCGACCAATCGCTATTCTTTTTATAGTAGTCCCAGGATACTTTAGGCATGGTTAACATAACGCCTGACGCGGAAAAGTTCATAGATGAACTACTCGTGAAGAACGAGAAGTCCGGGTGGGGCATCAAGGTGTACCTCTCCGGCTACGCCTGCTCCGGGCCCCAGTTCGGGATGTCCTTCCAGCAGAACCCCGCCGAGGGGGAGAAGGTCGACGAGACCGCGAAATCGTTCAATATGTTCTACGACGAAGAGACCGAAGCGGCCCTCAAAGACTGCGTCATCGAGTTCGTCGACGATCCAAACTTCGGGACCGGGCTCTCGATCCGCAACCCCAACTTCAGCGGTTGCGCCTCCTGCGGCGGTGGCTGCGGCTCGTACTGAGACATCTCACGGGGGCCATCCCCCGATTCCTTTCCCAAGCACGCTTTCTTTTTATGGTGCCCCCGCATAGCCGTGGGCGATGGAGCATGTCACCGAACCGGGCATCGCGCCCGGGAGGATGGAGGATCGCAGGTACCAGGCGGCGATGGCCGCCGGCTGCCTCAGGGAGAACACCCTGGTCATCCTCCCCACCGGACTCGGGAAGACCGCGGTGGCCGCGAGGGTGGCCGCGCGCGTGCTCAGCGAGGGGGGGAAGGTGCTCGCCCTTGCACCGACGAAGCCCCTCGTCGACCAGCATGCCGCCTATTTCTCGGAGATGCTCCCCGAGTGCAGGGTGGAGATGATAAACGGCCTCATGGCCCCCGAGAAGCGGAAGAGGATCGTCAGCGAGTGTGATTTCGTCATCTCCACCCCGCAGTCCGTGTCCAACGACCTTGACAACAGGATGTACGGCCTGGAGCCCTTCGGGCTCGTCATCTTCGACGAGGCCCACCGCGCCACTGGCAGCTACGCCTATGTGAACGTGGCGGCGCACATTCCTCCGGGCGTCCGCTCCATGGGTATGACCGCGTCCCCCGGTAGCGACATGGGCAAGATCGAGGAGGTGTGCCGGAATCTCTCGATTACCAGGGTGGACATCCGCTCTGACGACGACCCCGACGTCGCCCCCTACGTCCACGACACCTACGTGAACAGGATAGAGGTGAACATGCCGAAGGACCTCGCCGATGTCTCCGCCCTATTCCGGAGGATGCTAGACGGCTATTACGAGGAGCTGGTGGGGCTGAGGCTGGCCAACCCCAACTGGCCTCCCTCCACCAAGCATATGCTGACCATCGGGCAGACGCTGCAGGCCAGACTCGCGCGGGGGGAAAAGACCAACGCCATATTCCGCGGTCTGTCGGTGCAGTCGATATGCATCAAGCTCCTGCACGCCATCGACCTCGCCGAGACGCAGGGCATGTCGGCGCTGCGCGCCTACCTGTCGAAGATAAGCGAGGATGCCGCCGACCCGAAGGGGTCGAGGGCGAACAAGGAGCTGGCATCGCGGGAGGAGTGCAGGGAGGCGTGGCGGATCGCCTCGGAGTCCAACGTCGAGCACCCCAAAGTCTCGAAGATCATGAGCCTCGTATCGCAGGTGCTGGGCTCGCAGCCGGGCAACAAGGTAATCGTCTTCACCCAGTACAGGGAATCGTGCGACATCATCGCCGATAAACTCTCCATGGTGCATGGCGCTCGGGTGTGTAAGCTCATCGGGCAGGCGAACGGCGGCCTGAAGCAGAAGGAGCAGGTCGGCATCCTTGACGACTTCCGCGCCGGGAGGTACAACGTCGTCGTCTCCACCTCCGTCGGCGAGGAGGGGCTGGATATCACGAGCACGAATGCCGTGATCTTCTACGAACCAGTATCCTCGGAGATCCGCACCATACAGCGGAGGGGGAGAACTGGCAGGAAGAACGACGGCGAGGTCTACGTCCTCGTGGCCAAGGGCACCATAGACGAGGTCGCCGAGCAGAACAGCCGCCGCAAGGAGCGGCTTATGCGGGAGAGGCTGGAGACCCTAAACGCCGACCTCGGGAGGAGGCGCCAGAGGTTCTCCGGCCAGACGGAGATAGGGGGGTTCCGACGACGAGGTTCGGGGAAATCGCCGAGACGTTCGACAGACTGGAAGCCACCACGAAGAGGCTGGAGATGGCCGAAATACTCGCAGGGTTTTTCCGCGGGGTGGAGCCGAAGGACCTGAGAAGGGTTATCTACCTCTCGGTCGGGAGACTCCATCCAGACTTCCATCCGCAGGAGCTCGGCATGGCGGACAAGCTCGCCCTGCACGCCATAGCCTCCGTTTCGGGGAGGCCTCTTCCCGAGGTCGAGGCGATTTGGCGGAAGGTTGGCGACCCGGGCGAGGTGGCGGAGTCCCTCATCGGCGGAAAGAAGCAGATGACGCTGTTCTCCGAGCCCCTCACCTTCGACGCGGTCATCGACGATCTCACCGCGATAGAGTCCGCTTCCGGTAGGGACTCGCAGGGCAAGAAGATGAAGATCCTCGCCCGCATGCTGCACGACGCCACCCCGCTCGAGGCGAGATACCTGTGCAGGATCGTCACCGGGAGGATGAGAGTCGGGGCGGGGGCGATGACCGTCATGGACGCCCTCGCGCAGGCCTTCGCCACGAAGGAGGATCGGCCGGACATCGAGCGCGCGTTCAACGTCACCTGCGACATGGGCCTGGTCGCCGAGACCCTCGCCTCCGGCGGTATGGGGGCCGTGAGGGGGATCGGCGTGAGCGTTGGCAACCCCATCAAGGTCATGCTGGCCGAGAGGTTGCGCTCCCTGCCAGAGATCATGGAGAGGATGGGCGGGAGATGCGCCTTCGAGTACAAGTACGATGGAATCAGGGTGCAGGCCCACATAAGAAGGGGGGAGGGCGTAAAGCTCTATTCCCGCCGGCTGGAGGATCTCACCGAGAACTTTCGCGACATCGCCGACGCCCTCGTCGCGCAGCTGGAGGGGGGAGAGGCGATAGTCGAGGGGGAGTGCGTCGCCTATGACCCGGATACGGGCGCGCTGCGGCCGTTCCAGAACGTGACCCACAGGCGCCGCAAACACGGAATGTCCGAGACCATAGAGGAGATCCCTGTGCGGATCTTCATGTTCGACCTGCTGTACAAGGACGGGAAGGACTACACCCTGGAGCCGTACACAGAGAGGCGCGCCGTGCTGGAATCGTCTTTCGCGAGGACGGCCGATCCCGGATCCGACAGGATCGAGTACACGACGAGGGAGATCATAGAGAACGCCGAGGAGGCCCAAAGGTTCTTCAACGACGCCGTAGCCAGCAACTGCGAGGGAATCATGGCAAAATCCCTCACCGACGACTCGATATACCGTGCCGGGTCGAGGGGTTTCCTGTGGATCAAATACAAGAAGGACTACGAGCAGGCGCTGGTGGACACCTTCGACCTCGCCGTCGTGGGGGCGTTCTACGGCATGGGGAAGCGGGCCGGAAGGTACGGCGCCCTCCTCATGGCCGCATACGACCCGGATTCCGGGAGTTGGTGCACCGCGTGCAAGCTCGGCACCGGCTTTGACGACGCCTTCCTCGACGCCTTGCCAGGCATGCTCGAGAAGTACCGCTCCGAGTCGAGGCCCCGCTCGGTGGATGCGGAGATGGTGCCCGACGTGTGGTTCGTGCCAGGCATGGTCCTTGAGGTCACCGCCGCCGACATCAGCATCAGCCCCGTCCACACCGCCGCCTTCGACACGGTGAAGGGGGGTGCCGGCCTGGGTCTGCGCTTCCCGCGGTTCACCGGGAGGGTCCGCAGCGATAAAACCCCGGAGCAGTGCACCACGTCCGCCGAGATGCTCGAATTCTACGAGATGCAGGGGGGCCGCGACAGGGACGCGGACGAGCCGTCGGACTAAAGTTATTTAAAATACCGCACGATGGTGCGCTCATATGCGCGCCTACGTTGTGGAAGAGACGGACGGACTCCTCAGACTCGGCCTGAAGGACCCCAGCACGACGATTATCGAGCCCATCATCCAGGAGCTCAACGCCGACGGGAACGTGGTTTTCGCGAGGTACATCGAAGAGCACCCGTACCTGGACGATCCGTTCTTCGAGGTCAGGGTATCAAAGGGCAGCCCCCGCGACGCCATAAAGAAGGCCTCCAAAGCCGTCAGCAAGTACTTCTCGGCAGTCTCCGAGTGAGGGGATGGCCTTCAAGGAGTGCCGTACCGCGGAAGCGGACCTCGGCATGCTGTACTACCTCAGCGAAGCCGATGGCACCGGCGGGAGGCTGAAAGCGAGGCCGGAGGACTTCGTCGTCGAGGAGGTCTCCGCCGGACCCGATCCGAAGGAAGGAGGAAGATACACCATCGCAAAGGTCACCGCCCGCAACTGGGAGACCAACCGCATGGTGCGCATGCTCTCCCGGCAGATGGGCATCTCTCGCGACCGCATCGGGTTCGCGGGAACGAAGGACAAGCGCGCCGTGACGACGCAGCTGATGTCGTTCATGTGCCCGCCGTCCCAATTGGAAAAGGTCTCGTTGCAGGATCTGTGGATAGAGATCGCCTACACCGCCGGCAGGGGCATGAGCATCGGCGATCTGACCGGCAACAGGTTCACCATAAGAGTGACCGAATGCGAGGCCGATCCGGGCCGCATCGGAGAGACCCTCGAGAGCGTCTCCGCTGACATAGGTCGCGCCGGCGGTTTCCCTAACTACTTCGGGGTACAGAGATTCGGCGTAATGAGACCGATAACGCACAGGGTCGGCGAGCTCCTCGTGAGAGGGGACATCGAGGGTGCGGTTAGGTGCTACGTCTGCACCCCATCGAAGGAGGAGAGCAGGGACGGAGAGGCGGCGGTGATGAGGGCCAAACTCGCCGAGAGCAGCGATTGGCCGTCCCTCCTGAGGGACATGCCGAAGAGCATGGGTTTCGAGGCGTCGATCGTTTCGTACCTCGCCGAGAACCCGGGCGACTGGGTCGGGGCAATCGGGGCGCTCCCACGCAACCTGCAGATGATGCTCGTGCACGCATACCAATCATATCTCTTCAACCTCATGCTGAGTGAGAGGATACGCAGGGGCCTCCCACTGAACAGAGCGTTGGTCGGCGACGTCGTGGTCCCCAGGTCCACCGACGGCTCCCCGAACCACGGAGACCAGGTATTGGTGACCGATAGGAACGTCGACCTCGTGAACCGGCAGATTGTGGCGGGGAAGGCGTTCGTCACCGTCGTGCTCTACGGCAGCAAGAGCGCCTTCGCGGAGGGCGAGCCGGGTGAGGTCGAGAGGGGTGTCGTCGGAAGAGCGGGCGTCGAGGGAAGGGACTTCATCATCCCAGGCCTGCCACACTGCAGCTCGGAGGGCGACCGCAGGGAGGTCCTCTGTCCGGTCGGCAACCTCGCCTACCACGTCGGAGAGAACGGCTACGACGTGTCGTTCTCTCTGCCCAAGGGCAACTACGCCACCTGCCTCATGCGCGAGTTCATGAAGTCCGAGATGACGGATTACCGAGGACTCCGCCGAACGGCGAGGAGAAATCCGAGCATGGGATTCTGGCTTGCCCTCGTTGAGCAAGCGATTTTATCATACGAGCGGCGAACGCCCCCACCTTGAAATCCATCATGATGTCCTCGAGAGGGTCCTGCTTCGAGACCACCGCGGCCATCTGCCTGTACGTATCGGGTATCTCTCTCGGCAGACGGGACGTCCTCGCGCTGCGGATATAAGAGAGCAGGAGCTTCGCCTCGTCGGCGTCCTTCGACCCCGCGGCGACGTAGGCGGTGTCGACGGTCATCAGTTCTATGTCCTTCACCTTCGCCCTGCGCACGGCGTTGTACGAGAGGGTCTCGAGCTTTTGGTATTCCGGAGTGCCGGGGATTACCTCTCCGTAGTCGGGGATGTCCCTGAGATAGGCGACCGCCTGGCGGACTGTCTCGTCGTCAAGGCCCATGGAGCTCATCAGGTCCGGGTCGCCGACATCGGATCCAAGCATGTAGGCCCGGCGCATGATGCGCTCGGCGCACCTTTTGACCGCCGATGGTACGTCAGCGGAGGGTTCGGCATCACCCGCATCCACCCATCCCTTGAGAGCGTTGGCCTCCTTGCGAAGCCCGACGCTGTTGAGAGCGGTTGTCATCCGCGCGGTGTCCTCGTCAGTAGCATCATCGTAGCGGACAAAACCGCGGTAGGCGCCGTACACCCCGTCCCTATCCTTCCGAGATTGGTACACCGAGGCCAGTATGGCGTATGCCCCGGCGGTGGGCTTGGCGGCTATCGACATCTCGATGGCCCTTATGGCCCCCTCCTCGTCGTGCGCCCTGAGCTGCAGCGCGGCGAGGCGCCGGCAGGCGAGGGCATCCTTCGGGTTGAGCATGACCGACGAAGAGTAGCTCTCGATTGCCGACGATATATCCCCGGACGCCTCCTGCGCCCTCCCTAACTTGAGATAGACATCGGCGGTTTTCAGTCCGTGTACGACGGCTTCCCCGTAGTCGGAGACCGCAGCCTCGTAGTCCTTCGCCTGCACATTGATGTCGCCGGAGGCCTCGTATAGGCGGGCCTCCTCGGGGTGCTTCTGTATGCTCTTAGCGAGGAACGCGCCGGCAATGGTGGAATCGCCCGCACGGCGGTAGACCTCCGTCCTGAACAGTATGTACTCGGGATTGTCCGGGTCGGCGGCGAGAGCACGGTCGGCCATCCTCCCGGCGCCGGACACGTCGCCCGCCTGCAGCAGAGACTTCGCGATGCCGATAGCGGCCTTCGCGTCCTCCTTCGTCTGCGCCTTCGAGACGGGGCCCTCCGACTTCTCTATTCCAGAATAGACCAGAGTTGCCTCCTCGCCGCGACCCGCCTTGAACAGCGCATCCGCGAGGCGCTTCTTGGTCTCCCTGTCCTCCGGGGACTGCTTGAGGATCATTCTGCATATGGTGATCACCGACTCAGCATCACCCATGGCCGTACCGAGGTCCCTCGCCACGAGGAGGAGGTCGAGGGAATTGGGGTCCTTCTGCAAGGCGGATTCGATGGTCTTCTTTGCCGACGCGGTATCACCGATTCCCATGTCAGCACGGATGACGATCGACACCGTCTCGGGGTCGGCCTTCCCCTTCTTCATCAGCTTCTTGCCGACATAGATAACGTCGTTGTATCTCCCAGCCGCGAGGCAAATCCTCATGCGTACCTTCATCACGGACTCGCTGCCGGGCTCAGTGACCTCGGCGAGGTCCATGAAATTGAGGGCCTCGGAGTAGCGACCGGAGTTCGAGAGGACGACCGCCTTCCTCACGAGGGGGTAAGCGGAGGCGGGGTTGAGCTCTATGGCACGGTTGTAGGACTCCACCGCACCCTTGAGGTCGCCGTTCTTCTCCTGGGCAGAGCCCTTGGAGGCCCAATAGTCGGGATTGTTCATGTCGAGAAGGACGGCCTCGTTGTAGGCGTCCTCTGCGGAGTCCATATCCCCTAGGGCCTCGTCGGCCATCCCTTTGGAATGCCATACAGCGGCACTGTCCGGCATGAGCTCGGCGGCGGCCGCGAACGACGCGGAGGCCTTTAGGTACTCCCCGAGGGCGTACTCCGCGTTCCCCCTGAGCCTCCTCACGGCGGCGAGACTCCCGAACTTCTCCTGGTTCTCCCCGCACAGCCGCGCAGCCTCCCTGTAGTTGGACTCGGAAAGCAGGGAGCCGAGGAGGCGGATGAAATCGTCTGCGCCGGTGACGATGGGGAGCGGACGGCCTCCATCTGTCCCGACGCGGGGGATCTGCAGCCTCGCGAGGACCTCTGACGCCTCGGAGTTCGCGGGGTCGATGCTGACGACCTTCTTGCAGAGCTCGGCGGCCTCGTACCTGTCCCCGGTCTCCATGTACGCCTCCACAAGGGAGAGCAGCGCAGGGATGCTGCCCTCGTCAGCCTTGACGGCCTTCCGCCCGAAGCGCACCGCCTTGCCGGTCTCCCTCATGGCAAGGTACACCCTCGACAGCTGCGCGAGGGCGTCTGGGTTACCGCGATTGGAGTGCACCGCGGCGGTGGCCGCATCCTCGGCAGCCTTCATGTTGCCCTCGGCGACCGCCGCCTTCGAGAGGACGATGCAGGCGGTGGCATCCCCAGGGTAAGCGACGAGCACCCTGTTAGCGAGCTCCGTCGCCTCGTGCACATGCCCGATGCGTATGAGCTCGGTAGCGGCGAGGACGTAGTCCTCGTACCCCGCCATCTCCGAGTCGAGGTGCTCGTTGATGATCTGCATCGCCTCCCCGGAGCGGCCGAGGCGGAGGTAAGATTCGATCAGCCCGCGGAGCACGACCGGCGAGCCCTGGTCAAAGGCCTCCGCGCTGCGGTATTTCGAGAGGGCTGACTCGTAGTCCCCGCCGAGGAGGTACGCCCTCCCCGCCTCGCAGAGGACGGATACGCTGTCGCCGAATCCGGCGGCGGCCTCCTCATACATCATTTGCGCCGAGTGCCAGTCGCCCTCGTCACGGGACATCCTAGCCGACAGGAGGCAGAACTCCGGCTTCTTGGACTTGTAGCTCGGAGAGGAGATGAGCATGCGGGTGGCGTTGTCGCGACTCCCCATGTACCATTCCTTGTAAATCTTATAAAGCGAATACTCGGGGGTGTTACGGCCCTCCGACGGATCGAGGTAGTCCATCCCCCGGGACATCCTCTCGCAGGCCTCGACACTCGACCAGTCCACGGATGGCTCTAGTTCGGCGAGGAGGAGGTACACATGCGGGTTCAGAGGGTCACTTTTCTGCGACGCCTTGAGATCGGATATCGCCTCGGCCTTCTTCCCGGAGGCCGCCTCCACCTCGCCCCTGACGAGATAGTACATCGGCAGGTCTGCCCCGCCCTGGATTCCGTCGAGGTACTTCTGCGCCTCCGCGGTAAAGCCGTGTATGGCCAGCATCGAGGCCGCTTTGAGCACCGGACGGGTGTCCTCCGGGCGCTTGAGAGCGGTCAGCCTCGCCACGGCGGACTGCCACCCCGGCGCGGACACCTCGGCGACGCGGTCGATGAGCTCGCACAGAACGGCGGAATGCATGGTGCCTCCACGTGAGACGGCCTTGTTGACCAGATCGAGGACGGCCTTGCCGCCATCTTTCTGATTGGTCAACTTGTTCGCCTGAATCCACAAGTCTGTCTCGAATTTGCTCCCAAAGACGGGCCTTTCTGACATTACGGACTCGTCATCGCCCGATTGGATAATAGCATTTGCGGGGTCGGACGGACGCATGTTGCCGATGCTTCGACTGGTTGGCAAAGTCTGCGGAATGACCGAAGCGCGACGACGCCCGTTCGGAGCCCGCCGTACGGGCCTCCAGGGGTACGCAACAGAGGCCTCGACCCTGGGCCTCGCGCTTTCCTGAAATCGTTATATAGGCCATTAAAGTACCGAGGCCTCGTTGCAACCGTAATCTAGCTGGTCAGGATTCAAGCCTTCCAAGCTTGCTACTCGGGTTCGAATCCCGGCGGTTGCACTTCGTTTCGTTCCGACGCCGTCTCTGTCCATGCGCGAATCCGGCGGCTTCCGCGTTAGCGCACTCTCCGGTCGCGCCCGGGGTATGCGCCGCCCCCGCTTCTGCCCCGCTTCCGATGAAATCTGAAGCCATCGCTTGCAGCAGAAATGGTCGTGAACGCGACTAGAGGGGAATGCGGTTCAGTCCCGTATGGAACGGAATACGTCCACTAACGGCCATTATTTATATGGAATCAGGGCTACAAACCCTAGAACCCCCGCCCCGGGGAGTCTGGAGATATCGCAATGGAAGGATCGACAGTGTTCCCGTTCACCAGAATCGTGAAGCAAGATAGAATGAAGAGGGCCCTGCTGCTCAACGTCGTCGACCCGGGGATCGGGGGTGTTCTCATCAAGGGGGAAAAGGGAACGGCGAAATCCACCGCCGTCCGTTCCATGGCCCAGTTCCTGCCTGCGAGGGATGCCGTGAAGGGGTGCGTCTATCACTGCGACCCGCACTACCCGCAGAGGCTCTGCGCCGATTGCCTCGGAAAACTCACGAAGGCTGGGAAGCTCGAGACGGAGACCGTCCCGATGAGGGTGGTCGAGCTCCCACTCAACGCCACCGAGGACAGGGTCTCGGGGACACTCGATCTCGAGTACGTCCTCAAGACCGGGGAGAAGAAGTTTGAGCCAGGTGTGCTCTCCTCTGCCAACGGGAACATCCTGTACGTCGACGAGATAAACCTCCTCGACGACCATATCATCGACCTCCTCCTCGACTCCGCCGCCATGGGCGTGAACTACGTGGAGAGGGAGGGGGTCTCGTTCTCGCACCCGGCGCGGTTCGTGCTCGTCGGGACGATGAACCCCGAGGAGGGCAGCCTCCGGCCGCAGCTGCTCGACAGGTTCGGCCTCTCCGTCGAAGTCGAAGGCGAGGAGGAGATCTCCACGAGGATGGAGGTCGTCCGTCGCAGAATCGAGTTCGAGAATGACCCGGAGGGCTACGTCGCCGGGTGCAGGGAGGAGCTCGAGGGGCTCACCGAGAAAATCGTGAGTGCCCGGAGCATGCTGAGATCAATCCCCGCCGACGACACCGCGGTGGAGATGGCCGCCACCATCTCCATGAAATATAGAATGGAAGGGCACCGGGCGGACATCACGATGATCCGCGCCGCGAGAGCGAACGCCGCCCTCGATGGGAAGGCCGCGATCTCCAAGCAAGACATGCTCGATGTCGCTCCGCTGGTCCTCGCCCACCGCGTGAAGAAGCGCCCGTTCGACAAATCCACCTTCGACGAGAGCGGAGTCTTCGAATGCCTGAAGAAGTTCCGAGGCCTCCGCGCTTCCCTTTCTCCGCAGTCTACGGGAACGGGGCGGCGAAGACCGCCCTGCTTTGCGCCGCCTCCAATCCGGCGATAAAGGCGGTGATGGTCAGAGGTGCCTCTGGTACGGCTAAGACCGTGCTCGCCCGCGCCATGCCCGGTGTCGACCCGGGGAGAGAGGTCGTCAACGTCCCGCTCAACGTCACCGAGGAGATGCTGTTCGGCACCATAGACCTGGAGAAGGCGATCTCCACCGGGAGAGTGGAGATGGGCGACAGCCTGCTTAAACGCGCCAACGGGAACTACCTGTACGTCGATGACGCCGACCTCTTCGACAACCGCCTTTTCACCTCACTGGTAGACTGCGTGATGGAGGGGCGGGTGCTCGTGGAGAGGGAGAACATCTCCGCATCTTACGCGTCGGACACCACTCTGATCGCCTCGATGAGCTCCTCGCGCAGGACCCTCGGATCCCGTACCATGGACTGCTTCGACATCGTCGCCACTATGCGCCGCGACCCCGACGACATCGCGGGCGGGACGGAAGTTGCGCGCCGCAATCTGGACTTCGCCGACGGCCTGCCGGCAAGCTATGCATTCGCGGAGGAGGATGCGAAGCTCGCCGAGAAGGTCGCCAAGGCAAGGGAGCTCCTGCCGCAGGTGAAGATCTCCAAGGCCAGGCTGAAGACAATCGCACAGATCTGCAAATTACTCGGCGTGAAAGGAGCCCGGGGCGCCATCTCCACCGCGCGGGTGGCGGTCACGCTCGCCGCCCTCGACGGGAGAGGGCGCGCCTCGGACGCGGACGTGGAGTACGCCGCCCTGCTATGCCTCGACCATCGCCGCACGATCAGGCCAAGGGCTGAAAAGAAGAAACCCGTCGCCCTCGAAACCGGATACAACCCGCTCGGTGGCATCAAGAGGTTCTTTCACGACGACCGCGGGCAGAACCTAGAGGGCAGCATCAGAGCGTCGATCAACGCCGAAGCCGTCGAGGGAAGCGGCGGGGACCTGTCGGCCCTCCGCGAGGACATCCTTGCCGGAGACGGCATGACGGAGGGCGTAGTCGTCAAAGTCGGCGAGGCCTTCGAGGCCATCGACCTCCTCGAGTCAGAGGACAGCAACGGTGTCCTCGACGGCGACGACGTCGCCAAGAGAAGGTTCGTAGAATCCGGCGACCGCAAAGGGAAGTACATCAAGGCGCGCATACCCGAGAGCGGCTGCCCCGACGTCGCCTTCGACGCTACCGTCCGTGCCGCCGCGCCGTACCAGAGAAGCAGACACGCGACGGGCGGGAACATGGCCGTCATACTTGAGAAGCAAGACGTGCGCGAGAAGGTCCGGCAAAAGAATGTATCTACCACCTTCTTCTTCGTCCTCGACACCAGTGGCTCGCTGCTCATACGTAACAGAATAAGCAAGGTCAAGGCCGCGATGAAGGCCATGCTGGAGACGCACTACGTCAAGAGAGACCGCGTCGGACTGATGACGTTCAACGAGAAGAGCATAGACGTACTCCTCGCCCCGACGAGAGCGGTAGAGCAGCTCGAGTCCATGGTCGACGGAATCGAGGTCGGACCTGGCACGCCGATGAGCGAGGCCCTCACCAAGGTCTATGAGTACATGCGCCCGTACGTTACGAAGCACCCCGACGAGAAGTGCCACATAGTGCTGGTCACCGATGGGAAGGGGACGAAGCCCCTGGAGCCCGGAAGGGACCCCATCGAGGAGTCCCTCGAGATTGCCCGGGACATCTACATCCCCAACTGCGACTGGATCGTCATCGACACAGGACTCGGGTTCACCAAGAACGACGCACCCAAGGAGATGGCGGAGGCCCTGCGCGGAAGGTTTTTCCTGCTGGATGACATCGAGAAGGCCGAGGATGCCAAAGGGATATGGGATTGAGGATTATATACCGCAACCCGATGGCCCGCATATGGAGCAGACTCGGGGCCGCCCGCGCGACCTGAAGGCATTCCTTGTCGGCATGCTCATCGGCATATCGGCACAGGTGCCCGGAATCAGCGGCGCCGTGGTAGCGGTCTGCTTCGGAATCTACGAGCGCCTCATACGCGACGTCGCCACCCTCCGCATCTACGTGAAGAGGGACTTCTGGTTCCTGCTCTTCCTGACCGCGGGGGCGGTCGTCGGCGTAATCATGATCTCTAGGGGCTTATCCTCCGTCATGAACGACGACGCCTACCGCGTGCCCGCGCAATTCCTGTTCGTCGGACTGATTTTCGGGCAGACCCCCGCCGTCTACAGAATGGCGGAGCCGGGGAAGCGCGAAAGGCCAACGAAAGCCAACATCGCTGCGCTGGCCATCGGCCTAGCGGTCATGCTCTCGCTGCTCGTCGTCGAGATCGTCTCCGGCGACGAGGCCGAGGCCTCGGTTCATCATAACGGAATGGGCATGCTGGTCATGTTCACCGTCGGCATGGTCGTCGCCATCTCCGCCCTCGTGCCCGGCATCAGCCATTCCACGATACTCATCGTTTTCGGTCTTTTCACGGTGTTCACAGACACCGTCGGGAACCTGGACATGTACCTGCTAGTGCCCCTGGTGATAGGCCTGGTGGCCGGTGCCCTCGGGTTCTCGAAGGCCGTGCACCTCGCCCTTGAGCGTCATCATCGCATGATGGGGTTCCTCATCCTCGGCCTGACCATCGGATCGTTGGTAACCCTCTCCGTCACGTCCGCGATGGATATCGCCGACTTAGCCGGGGCCACGTGGTGCGCGCTGGCCCTCACCGCCGGAACAATGGTTGCACTGTGGTTCGTTAAGCTGGGGAGACAGAATCCCTTAAACGATGATAAAGCATGCGAGTGAGCATGTTCTGCCCGAAGTGCGGCTGTATGATCCCGGACGGCGCGAAGGTCTGCACCGAGTGCGGGCACCGTATCCGCAGATGCGAGGCCGACGCCCTGAAGCAGGAGCAACCCGCGAAGGGAGAGGCACGCGCGTCGATGACCGGCTACGCCACGGGCAAGGATGCCCTCCTCGTCCTCACCTGCATCGTGTCAGCAATGCTGGCTCTGTCGTTTTTCTTGGAATGGCTGGGGCCGGCCGGCATCACCGGTCTGGACGTCGTCCTCGACCAGCCGGACATGGGCAGGGGCTCGTTGGCGGTCTGCGCCATGCCCCTCTTCGTAGCCGTGCTCGGAGTGTTCTGCGCCGTGCTGTCGATGGCGGGAGAGTGCCTCCGCTTCTACATAATGCCCCTCTGCGCGATAGTGCTCGGCACCACAGTCATGTTTGGCGTCCGGGCTCAGGAGATGGGGTACGACATCGGCCTCGGTACGTGCCTCGCGCTCTTCTGCGGAGGGTGCCTGCTCATCCTCGCCCTGCACGACCGCGCCGACCGCAGGAACAGATGAACCAGAGGAAGAGGTCCGCGCTTGAAAATGGGATGGGATGGCACGGACCTCTGGGGTAGAGCCGGTTGGGGATGCTCTTTTTCCCCCTGTTTCACTTCATCGAGGCCGGAGTATTTAAGGAGGACCAGGAGAGGTCGCCGAAAGTGACCGAAAGTGAAAATCGGGGAGGTTAATGTCGAGAACATCGGAATTTATGGCGCACCCGCACGGCCACCCCACGCCTGGCCTGCTCCATCTCCTCACCGCACATCTCGGCCACGCCCACCCCAACGGCTTTCCCGCCACTGACGATGACGGCCTCGTCACCAATTCTGATGCGGTGGTCCGCCCTGTCCACCCCGACGGCGAACAGACTCCCCTTGAGTTCAAAGGACTGAATCTCGACGATGTTGTATCCCTGCTCCGCCGCGGTGCGCGCCCCCTCGGGCGATAGGGAGAACATTCCCCTCTCGGCGGACATCATGCACATCTGCGTCCTCCTCCCTCCCTCTTCGCAGAAGACCTTCCAGTAGGGGTACTTGCCTGTGGCCCGCGCCCCCTCCATCAATACGCCCGCGACTTCCGGTCCGAACTGGAAGGCCATCGCCGCACGTGCCGTAGCATCACGGTCGGCCCCGTAGTCGACACGGCCCATGCCCTCCGAGGCAGCGCGGAGGGCACCGTCAAGATTCCTCAGGGAGACTGGTGAGACAGGGTCCCCGACGGATGTACGGGATATGCCCTCGAACATGTCCTTTACGAGAGCGTCGTCCTCTCCGAGGTGGGAAACCACCCTCTCGTAATTCCCCTTGGAGACCAGGTCGGCAAGCATACGGCGGATCCTCTCCCTCTCCTCGGGCTTCCACTCGCCGGTGACGGGGATGTCGTAGGCGTTCGCGGGGTAAAAGACGTCGAGCTCCCTCGGCACGATGCCGAGCGGGGAGGTGACGACGACCTCGTGCACGAGGGTGTCGTGCTGCGCCGTGTGGATCGCCGAGGCGAACAGGCGATGCGATTTCGAGACGTGGTAGGGCTTCTTCGCCGAGCACGGCAGGAGGAGGAGTATCTTCTTGTGCCGCGGCGGAAAGTACCTTCCATGCATCGCCCTCTCGTAGCGGACTATGTCCGGGCGGCACAGAGACTGCACAGTGTTGCAGGAGAACCGGGGCCCGTTGACAGGAAAGGACTTCTCCTGGTAATCATAGCAGTCGGCGTCGAAGACGCGCAGGGCGGCCACCCCCTCTGCGGAGGAGAACGAGCGCTGGTCGACCAGTTCCCTGAGCCTGCCGGCCTGCGCGAACACGCGCACTTTGGCCACCTCCCTTTCCGCCTCTTCGACGTTCCTCATGGACTGGTCGCCCCCGACGGCGTAACTGCCCTCCGGGGTGAGCGCCGTGCCGCCTATGCCAGCGACGCGAAGGTACCCGTCGTCGAAGGCGTCCACCCCCATGTACGTCAGTAGCGCAATGTTCGCGGGATCGGCGATGCCGAGCATGACCAGCAGGCGCCCGTACCCCGCCGCCATCCTGGCTCTCATGACCTGGTCGACGAGGCGGCGGAAGTCGTCCTTCACCTCGTAGGCGTTGGGCACGATGACGACTTCCGCGTCGTCTGGGAGGATCTCGTCACCCCTGACTGGCAGCCTCATAACGGCGATGCTGCCTTTGGCCATGGGTTGCACGGACACTCCCGAGGCGGCGGAGGTCTTTATGAGGGGGTCGACCGCGACCTCCAATCCGAGGATGCGCACGGTACGCCCCCCTTCCTTGAGGATGACGCAGCTCGTACCCTCGGCGTCCGAACGGAGTACGCACGGCGTCCGCAGCGCGCCGCTGGCGTTCCTGTACTCGCAGATGCGCCCGCGCTGAGACCTGGCGACAACGTCTAGCATCGGTATCCCTTTATCGGGGGGCACTATAAATTACCAGTCCTCGGGGACGTTCATAGGATTCGGTCACTTCCCAGTTCACGTGCAAACGCCGTCGGGAGACGGCTCTCCCGCCGACCTTGGACGGTTCCTTTGCCGACGTCGGAGGAACGTAGGTTCCGAGGACGGGACGCGGGCGGCACTTACTGGAAGTGGTTCTAATGCCCCGGCCCGCCGTTGGATGTGAAGACGCGATCGAGTCCCATCGCACCGGTATTTTACCGGTCGTAGGAGGATACCATGCGAATCTGAATCCCACGAAGCCTCGGCATTAGCTTTCCGTGATATCACCGGGGGTTGCGGAACAGATGCGGTATGCCTCCCCGATGCGAATCAGGGTCGATGACCGGAGGTAGCCGTTCAGAATGTCCTACTATGGGACCGGCAGGGGAATCCCTAGGGAATGCCGAACAAGGAGATGCCTAGCAATTACGGTAAAATACGCACGACGCAAGAATGTTGGCAACGGGGAGCACCTGTCCGGGGCCAGTCTCGCAGATGGATCTTGGACGTTTATCACGATTAGATGTCTGAATGGCAGGGATCACGCGCACGCTTTTATGCTAAGTTCGGCTTATACCGCACCATGGACTTCTACGATAAGGACCTGGTCTCCATCCGCGACCTCCGCAGAGAGCAGATCGAGTACATCCTCGACCTCTCGAAGAAAATGGTCCCTTATGCGAGGGGAGAGAAGAACGACCGTCCTCTCGACGGGAAGATACTCGGAAACCTGTTCTTCGAGCCTTCCACCCGCACGAAGCTCTCCTTCGAGAGCGCGGCGTACAGGCTCGGCATGGATGTCATCGACGTCTCCGAGATGTCGATGACCTCAATCGCCAAGGGCGAGACCCTCGCCGACACCATCCGCATGGTCGATGCCTACTGCGACTGCATCGTCCTACGTCACCCATACGAGGGGGCAGCAAGGCTCGCCGCGGACGTGTCGGAGAACCCCGTCATCAACGCCGGCGACGGGGCGGGGTCCCATCCCACGCAGATGCTGCTCGACCTTTTCACCATCAAAGAGGCAAAGGGCTCCCTAGACGGGCTCGACGTCGCCCTCGTCGGCGACCTGAAGTACGGTCGCACCGTGCACACCCTGGCGCAGGCGCTAACCATGTTCGGCGTCAAGCTCACTCTCATCGCCCCGGAGAGCCTGCAGATGCCACAGGACATCGTCGACAGGGTCAAGAGCAAGGGTTGCGACCCGAGGAAGACCGCCGACCTCGAGAAGGCCATCGGTGACGCCGACGTGCTGTACGTCACCAGGATCCAGAAAGAAAGGTTCCCGGATCCCGCCGAGTACAAGAAGGTGGCCGATACCTATCGGATTGACAACGCCATCCTACGCAGCGCGAAGGACGACATGATCATCATGCACCCCCTGCCGAGGGTGAATGAGATTGCCACGGAGGTGGACTCCACCCCGCACGCCCGCTACTTCCAGCAGGCCTTCAACGGAGTGCCCGTGAGGATGGCGATACTCTGCGCGATACTAGGAGGCGATCCGCAATGACTGCAGGACCGGTAGAGGATATCAAGATACCGCCAATAAGGAACGGCACGGTGATAGACCATATCGCCAACGGACAGGCCCTCAACGTGCTGAAGATTCTCGGCGTGAACGAAAACAGCATCGACTCGTCAATCAGCATCGGCATGCACGTGCGCACCGCGCACAACGAGCAGAGGTGGAAGGACATCGTGAAGCTCGAGGACCGCGAACTTGATGCCGTGTCCGTGAGCAAGATTGCGCTCATAGCGCCCGACGCGACGATTTCCATCATACGCGACTACTACGTGGCAGAGAAGACGCCAGTGAAACTCGGCGACTCCGTCGTCGGACTGGTGAGATGCAGCAACCCGAACTGCATCACCAACAAGAGCGAGCCCGTCACGCCGAAGTTCATAGTCGAGGCCCGCAATCCTCCGCGCCTACGCTGCATCTACTGCGACCGCGACCTGACGAACGTCTCCGACAACCTCCTCCGACCATGAGAGTGATCGTCGTCACCGGCATGCCCGGTGCGGGCAAGGAAGAGTTCCTGGCTGCCGGACGGGCCACAGGGGTTCCGTTCGTTAGGATGGGGGACCTGGTCAGGGAGTTCTACTCAGGAAGGTCCCCGGTAGACCGGACCCTTTCGATGGGCGAGTTCGCCGGGAAGGAGAGGGAGAGGCAGGGGGCCGACATCTGGGCGAGGCGCGCCTTAGAGAGGATGCGCGACGGGCCGAACATCGTCGACGGCTGCCGCAGCATGGACGAGGTGAGGGCGTTCCGCGGATTGGGGGACACCGTCATCGTTGCGGTGCACGCACCGCCCCCGGTCAGGTACAAGAGGCTCGTGAAGCGGGCGAGGGAGGATATGCCGCACAGCGTGGAAGAGTTCGAGGCCAGAGATGCGCGCGAGCTCTCGTGGGGCGTCGGCGAGGTCATCGCCCTGAGCGACCTCATGATAGACAACTCCGGGTCCCTGGAGGATTTCCGCAGGAGGTCCGCCGGGCTTGTGGGGTCCCTGAGATGAGGTTCACCACATCCCGCCTCTGCGGTGGGAAGGCCCTCATGGCGATCTCCGTCGACGCCATGGACATAGACATGGGCCGCGCCGTGGAAATCCTCGAGAAGGAGGACTGCATCATCAAGGAGGGGGGGGACATGTACCTAGTTTTCGAATGGAACGGGAGGGAGGTCACCCTGTATCCGCAGGGGAAGGTCATGTACCTCCCGCAGACGGACAGGGCCGAGTGCATAAGGGATGCGGCTTAGCTTCTGGAGAAACTGCGCCGATTGTCGGATATCCGACCTGTTTCTACGAATCGGCCTCTATACCCATGCTGGCTAATGACCTGTCCCTCCTGAGATAAGGGGTTGCAAAACCGTCATACTCGTCTCTTTCGTAACGCATCCGACAGTTCATGTCTGAAATAAGACATCAGTTTTTTTAAGGTGTTTATTTTCGACCATGCCTGTAATGGTGTTGCCCAATGTCGTACAGAATAGGTATCATCGGCGGGACCGGATACACGGGAGGCGAGCTCTCCCGCCTGCTTTGCAGGCACCCGTGCGTGGAGCTCGCCGCACTGACCAGCCGCAGCAATGCGGGGAGGAAGGTCTCCGCTGTGCACCGCTTCCTGAAAGGTTACACCGACATAGAGTTCACAGGAAGGATCTCGGACACGAAAGACCTCGACTTGGTTCTGGTCGCCGCCCCCTACGGCGTCGCCATGGAAGAGGTCCCGGCTCTGCGCGAACAGGGTGTCAAGTGCGTAGACCTTTCTGGCGACTACCGCCTTAAGGACCCCGCCCTCTACGCGCAATGGTATGGCAGGGAGCACACCGACCCCGAGGGACTCGCCAAGGCCACATTTGGCCTTCCCGAACTGTTCCGCAAGGACATCAAGGGAGCGGACCTCGTCGCCAACCCGGGCTGCTACGCCACCTCGGCGATCCTCGCCATAGCCCCGCTGATGAAGTCCGGGCTGGTGTACGAAGACGTCTTCGTCGACGGCAAGAGTGGCACCTCCGGAGCGGGGATGAACCCCTCCCAGCGCCTGCACCACCCGACTTGCGGGGAGTCCGTCATCCCGTACAGCATCGGCTCGCACAGGCACCAACCCGAGATCGGCATGGCGGTCGGTATGTTCGCCGGGGGCAAGACGGACGTGGCTTTCGTCCCCCATCTCTTACCGATCGTACGCGGGATTGTCTCGTCCTGCTACTTCAGATTCAAAAATGACGCCTCACAGGAGGACGTCGACAGCGTTTACACGAAACAGTACGGGGCGGAGCGCTTCGTGCATTACGTGCCAGACCCATCAATCCGCGACGTAGTAGGTTCGAACCACGCGCAGGTCGGGTGCTCAGCGCTCGGAAACAAGGCGGTCGCCTTTGGCGTCCTCGATAACCTCGTCAAGGGCGCCTCTGGCCAGGCCGTGCAGAACATGAACCTGATGCTCGGGCTGGACGAGGCCACCGGCCTCGACTTCCCGGGACTGGGGGTGTAAAGATGGTAGAGATCATTGACGGGGGCATAACGTCCCCACAGGGTTTCCGCTGCGCGGGGGTGCACAGCGGTGTGAAGTTCCGCGCGCTCGACATGGCGCTTCTCTACTCAGAGGTGCCCGCGACAGCGTTCAAAGCCTTCACCTCGAACAAGGTCAAAGCCGCCCCGGTACAGTTAATGATGGCGCAGAACTCCCCGAAGCTCTCCGCTATCGTCATCAACAGCGGGAACGCCAACGCCCTCACTGGACGCAGAGGGTACGAGGACGCTGAATCCATGCAGCAGATCGTCGCCCGCGCGTTGGGCCTGCGGCCGAGCGAGGTGGGCGTCATGTCCACCGGACTCATCGGCCGCTTCATGGACATGCACAAGATCCAATACGGCATCGGCCGCGCAGCCAAGGAACTCGACGTAGGCAGGGAGAGCGACGGCCGCTACTGCGAGGCGATCATGACCACGGACACCATCAAGAAGGAGTGCGCCGCGCGCGTCCGCCTCGGCGACGGGACCCTCGTTTACATCTCAATGGTCTCTAAAGGAAGCGGCATGATCTCCCCGCATCTCAAGGTGCTCCACGGGACCACCCTCTCCACGATCGCCACCGACGCGGTGCTCACCCCCGCGTTCAACGAGACCTTCCAGAGGATGCTGGACAACTCCGTGAACATGGTCTCCGTAGACGGCGACCAGAGCACGAACGACACCTGCCTGATGCTGGCGAACGGCATGGCCGGCGGTGCGGCCGCCGACGAGGACCCCGCTTTCATAGAGGCGCTCGAACTCGTGCTCACCAGGATCGCCCGCACGCTCGCCATGGACGGCGAAGGGGCGACCAAGCTCATCACCGTCGAGATCAACGGCGCCAAGGACGACGAGCAGGCGAGGAGGGCGGCGAAGACCATCATCGACTCCCCGCTCGTGAAGACCGCCATCTTCGGGTCCGACCCGAACTACGGGCGCGTGATGATGGCCCTCGGAAACTCCGGCGTAGACTTCAAACTCGAGGAGGTCTATCTCACCATCAAGGGCGGCGACATGGAGGTCCCCATCTTGGACTCCGGCGCGCCGATCTTCCAGGAGGAAAGGTCCGTGGAGGTCGTGAGGATGGCCATGGACAACAAGGAGGTCGTGCTCCAGCTCGACCTCGGCGTTGGAGACGGGTCAGCCACCGCCTGGGGCTGCGACCTGACCTACGACTACGTGCGCATCAACGCCGAATACGCGACCTGATTCAGATGGACAGAAGACTCTACCTTCTCAAATTCGGCGGGAACACCGTCTCCGACGCCGAAGGCCTTCGGCGCCTCTTCGGAGAGGTGGCGCAACTCGTCTCGCGGGGGTTTAGCATCGTCATCGTCCACGGTGGCGGGAAGGAGATTTCCGCCGAGATGGAGAAGCGTGGGCTGAAGCCCGTAATGGTCGCCGGTCAAAGGAAGACCGATATCGCCGCACTAGACTGCGTCGAGACCGTCCTCCGCGCCATCAACGGCAGGCTAGTCGCCGCCCTCGAGGCTGAGAGCGTCAGGGCGGTAGGCATGCCGGCCTACTTCTTCACCGAGTCGAGGAGGAGGGAACCGTTCAGAATTTGCGAGGACGGCGTCGAGAAGGAGGTGGACATGGGCTACCTCGGAGATGTGACCGACGTCGACGCGCAGACGATCTACGACATCGTTGATGAGGGCATCGTCCCCGTCATATATCCCGTAGGGTCCGACGGGGTCACGCATCTCAACGTCAACGCCGACACGATGGCGGCAGGCATAGCCGCCGGGATCGGGTGCAGAGAGATGATCGCCATAACCGACGTCCCGGGTATCCTCCGCGACTTGCACGACCCATCGTCCAAGATAGATAGGGTCTCCCTTTCCGACATCGACAGGCTGATCTCCGACGGAACCATCTCCGGCGGGATGATCCCCAAAGTGGAGGCGTGCCGCAGGGCGGTCCTCGCCGGCGCCGAGGCCGTACGCATGGTGGACGGCAAAAACCCAGAAAACATCGTGATCGACGTGTTCGAGGGCAAGCCCCGGGGCACGCTCATCGTAAGACGAAGGGGTCTAAATGGATTTCAGTACAGTAAGAGAGCTTAGCAACGAGTACCTGTTCCAGAACTACGGGCGCCTCGACCTCTGCTTCGAGAGGGGAGAGGGGTGCTACCTCTACAGCCTGGACGGGAAGAAGTACCTCGACGCCGTCGCCGGCATCGCGGTGTGCTCCCTGGGCCACTCCCACCCCGGCTGGGTGAAGAGCATGCGCGACCAGGTATCGCACCTGGTGCACGTGTCGAACCTCTACTACGTGAAGGAGCAGGCGATGCTCGCGCAGAAGCTCGCCGGCATCACCCCTGACCCCATCATCCGCACCCTGTTCTGCAACAGCGGCGCCGAGGCCAACGAGGGCGCGATGAAGACCGCCATGAAGTACACCGGGAGGCACAAGGTCATGGCCGCCCTGAACGGCTTCCACGGCAGGACCTCCGCTTCTCTGGGCGCCACCGGTCAGAAGAAATACCAGTCCGGGTTCGAACCCCTCATCTCCGACTGCTACAGGTACTACGAGTACAACGATCTCGAGTCGGTTAAATCTCTCATCGACCGCGACACCGCCTGCCTCCTCATAGAAGGGATACAGGGTGAGGGTGGCGTGAGGATGGGCGATCCCGACTTCCTTCGGGGCGTGAGGGACCTCTGCACCGACAACGGCGTACTGATGATCGTCGACGAGGTGCAGACCGGAGTAGGCAGGACGGGCAAGTGGTGGTGCGTGGACAACTACGGCATAGTCCCGGACATGATCACCGCCGCGAAGGGGCTCGCCGCCGGCATGCCCATCGGCGCGGTGATGACCACCGCCGAAATCGCCGAAGTCATGGGCCCGGGGACGCACGGTACCACCTTCGGCGGCAACCCGCTGGTTTGCGCCTCGGGATGCGCCGTAATCGACATCATAACCCGCGACGGCCTCCTCGGCAACGTGATGAGGGTCGGCACGGAGTGGAAGAGGGAGCTCGCTGAGGTCTCCTCGCCGAAGATCAGGGACGTCAGGGGCATCGGCTTCATCATGGGTGTTGAGATGGACTCCCCCGAATCGGCGAACGCCGTGCGCAAATCCATGATGGATGGCGGCGTGCTTGCCAACGTCTGCCACGGGAGCACCGTTAGGATTATTCCCCCGCTCATCTTCTCGGACGAGGAAAAGGATGTCTTCATGGACGCATTCAGGGACGCCGTCGCCAGACTCCGAGGCCGCAGAGCCTTCTCGATCCTCAGATTACGGATTCCTTGTGGGACCCTCTGCCCGACATTGGATGGCGGTCGCGAGCTTGGATACGGTGAGCGCTGACAGGACGTCCTATCGAGATCGTTCGGTTAATGTGAACGATGTGTCCCAAAACGAACATATATACTATGACCCCGATGGCCGCGGCATGACAGAACCGGCGTCCCACGAGAGCCTCGCTGAGAGGACGAGGGTGTACATCGACGCCCACCCGAGCATCAAGGACTGCATAACGAAGGGGCTGATTAACTACTCCTCTCTGGCACGTCTCATAATGAGAGACCTCGGCGTCGGCAACGAGGAGGCGCTTATGATCGCTTGCCGCAGGTACGCATCTAAGCTCAGCATCACCACAGACCATGAGATGGCCATCCTGTCAGTCCTGAAGGACAGCAGACTGGAGATGCGCACCAAGACCTGCATCGTCACGGCCAAGAACGACTGGACCGTCCTGCACAAGATGGACAACCTCTTCAAGGACCTCTGGAACGAGAACTCCATCATGCAGTGCGTCCAGTCCGCGTCCGCCGTCACGATCATCGCTGAGCGCATGCTGAAGGACAGGATCATGGACACCGTCGGCCGGTTCAACATAATAAAGGTAAGGGAGGACCTGGTCGAGATTGTCGTGAAGTCCCCGGAAAAGATCGTCGACACCGCCGGCGTCATCGCTTATCTGATCACCAACCTCTCCGACGCCGGGATAAACATCGAGGAGACCGTATCGTGCCACACCGACACGATATTCATCGTCAACGAGCCGGATATGATTAACGCCTACTCCGTCCTGACAAGGTGCATACAGTCGGCGGAGGAGACCGTCGGCAAAAACTGAGCCAGATGACGGGATTCGAAGACCTCGGCGTCAGTCCGGGAACAGCAACCGCCGCCGGTCGGATGGGATGGACGGAGCCCACCCCCGTGCAGATTGCATCCATCCCCCCGGGGCTCGCCGGAAGGGATCTCGTCGTCAAGGCGCAGACCGGCACCGGCAAGACTGGGGCGTACTCGCTAATCGTCCTCGGCGCGACGTCGGCCGGGGGCAAGGCCCCCGCCTCCATCGTGCTGACTCCCACCCGCGAGCTGGCCATGCAGGTCGAGGGAGAGATGAGGAAACTCTCCAAGAGTACAGGACACACCTGCGTCGCCGTCTACGGCGGGGCGGATATCCGCAGGCAGGCCGACGCCCTCAGACGCGGGACCGACGTGGTGGTCGGCACCCCCGGCCGCACGCTGGACCTTGCGGAACGCGGCGCGCTGGACCTCTCCGCCGTGAGCATCGCTATCCTTGACGAGGCCGACCGCATGTTAGACATGGGCTTTGAGGAGGACCTGAATAGGATACTGGATCTTCTCCCCCATGAGAGGCAGACGCTGTTCTTCTCGGCCACCATGGCCCCCCGCGTCGAGAGGCTCGCCGAATTGATGACCCGTGATGCGGAGGCCGTGGACGTGTCGTCCGACTCCCCCGTCACCGGGCTCACTAAACAGTACTACGTCCTCTGCAAGAGGGAGGAGAAGAGAGGACTGCTTTCGGATATCCTCTCCAAGGGCAACCCCAAGTCCATCGTTTTCTGTGCCACTAGGTCGATGGTAGACTCCCTGTTCCAGGAGATGAGGGGCGACCGCCGGGTGGGGACGCTCCACGGTGACATGCCGCAGAGCCTACGCGAGAGGGTCACGGAGGGTTTCCGCGAAAACAGGGTGCTCATCCTCATCGCCACCGATGTGGCGGCGAGGGGACTCGACGTCTCGGACATCGACCTGGTCGTCAACTTCGACTCGCCGAAGGACCCTGAGACCTACCTCCACCGGATCGGCAGGACCGGCCGGGCCGGGAGAGAGGGCGTGTCTGTATCCCTCATCACGAATAGGGAGAGGGGTCTCATCCCGCTCTACGAGGAAGAGACCGGAATGCGGATGCGGAAGGTGGGAGTCGAGGGAATCGGACCCTTCGAAGCCGAGCATCTGGTGATGAGGTGCGGCAGGGCGGGAGCATCTCCCGTCGGTAAGGTCGAGAGGGGTACGGCGTCGCTATCCGTATCGATAGGTAAGGCGAACGGCGTCAACCGCACGCAAATCGCCGACTTCGTCCGCTCCCGCGCGGGATTAGGCGAGGACGAAGTCGGCAAGGTGGGCCTCGGCGAGACGGAGTCCTTCGTCGAGATTCCGGCCGATTCTGCCGACGCCATCGTCGAAGCGGTGGACGGCAGCCTGTTCGGAGGAATCCCGGTGAAAGCCGGACGCGCCCCGAAGAAGAAACGCTACTCGGAGAAGATCAAGGAGAAGGAGCGATTATGCTGTTCAGAAAGAAGAGGGAAGAGTCTCATGAGGAGAACTTGCTCAAGCGCCCCGACGGCGACAATTGGCGCGACTACGCGAGGATGGGAGACGCCAAGGCGGAGGAGGGGGACATCGTCTCTGCCGTCGACTACTGGTCAGAGGCGGTCGACCGCTTCGACGACGACCGCGCCAAGTATCTCGGAAGGTTCTGTGACACCGTCGTCGGGAAGACTGTCTCCTGCGTCGTGGCGATGGCAGAGAACGGAGAGGTGCCGCCCACCAACCTCATCGGCGACGTGGAGATGGAACTTTGGGTGAAGCAGCCCGACGCGGACCGGGGTCTCACAGACGAGGTCTACCGCGGCATCGCGGAGAGGATCCCGGATACCGAGAGCGCCGACGAACTTCTCATGCTCTACACTGCGGCGTCGTACTCTGTCCTCGGGTTCATGAGGTATTCCCCCGACGTGCGCCACATCAAGAAGAGGTGCGCCGACGCGGCGGACCTCGGGGCGGCTGTTACGGAATCCGCCCTGGGAATGAAGAGGGGACGGATAAAGCCGAAGATGGCTGCGAAGTACGCCTGCGCCTTCGCGGGCATGTTCGACGCATACGCCAAGACCCTTGGGGAGGCGATGGAGGGCATGTCCTCCGCTGACCTCGACCGGCTCGCTGAGGGATGGGGTGGGGATTATCCCGACCGCTACTCGCAGATACAGGAATCCCTGCAGCTCACCTACAGGGTTGCGCTCGCCGGGAGATTCGGGAAGAAATCCCTGCGTAAGAAGCTACTAGACGCAGTCGGAGAGTACGTAGCATACTGCATGGAGAACACGGACCCCAAGACCGCGTGAAACATCCTACGCGGCCATGCGATGCGATCGGCACGTGGCGAGTTGAAATATCGGTCTCCGAGGGCGGAGTCCGATATTTCAATCCTTGCGCTCGGCGGTCTGCTTCTTGACGAGGGCAATGAAGTCCTCGGTCTTACACATGCCGAGGTCTCCCCTGTCCCTGCCACGCGGGGCGACGGAATCGCCGCTCTCGGCCTCCTTCTCACCGATGACGAGCATATACGGGACCCTCTCCAGTTGCGCCTCGCGGATCTTGTAGCCGATCTTCTCGTCCCTCGCGTCGTTCTCGGCGCGGATGCCAGCGGCCATGAGCTGCGCAGCCACTTTCCCGGCGTAATCGCGGGACTTCTCGGAGACTGAGAGGACCTTCACCTGCACTGGCGCGAGCCACACGGGGAACTTGCCGGCGTAGTGCTCGATGAGGATGCCCATGAACCTCTCGACGGAGCCGAACACCACACGGTGGATCATGATGGGGTGATGCTTGAGGCCGTCCGCACCGACATACTCCAGGCCGAACCTCTGCGGCATCTGGAAGTCTAGCTGGATGGTTCCGCACTGCCAGGTCCTGCCGATGGAGTCCTCCAGATGGAAGTCGATCTTCGGACCGTAGAACGCGCCGTCTCCCTCGTTGATCGTGTAGTCTAATCCGAGCGATTCCAGGGCGTGCTTGAGGCCGTACGTGGCGTTCTCCCAATCCTCGTCGGAACCCATGGAATCCTCCGGACGGGTGGACAGCTCCACGCGATACCTGAATCCGAACTGGCTGTACATACCGTCTATGAGGTGGACGATGTTGGTGATCTCGGACTCGATCTGCTCGGGGGCCGCGTAGATGTGGGAGTCGTCCTGCGTGAAACATCTCACCCTGAACAGGCCGTGCAAGGTGCCTGACCTCTCGTGCCTGTGCACGACGCCGAACTCCCCGAGCCTCAACGGCAGGTCCCTGTAAGAGCGGGACTCGCTGGCGAAGACGATGGTCGAACCGGGACAGTTCATCGGCTTGATGCAGTAGGGCTCGTCGTCTATATCGGTGGTGTACATATTGTCCTTGTAGTGGTCCCAGTGGCCAGACATCTCCCACAGATGCTTGTTCAGAATCAGCGGGGTGGAGATTTCTTTGTACCCTGCGGGAGCGTGGACTTCCCTCCAGTAGCCGAGCAGGATGTTCTTGAGGATCATGCCGTTGGGCAGGAAGAACGGAAACCCCGGGCCCTCCTCGGAGAACATGAACATGCCCAGCTCCTTCCCCAGCCGGCGGTGGTCTCTCCTCTTGGCCTCCTCGAGCATAGCGAGGTGCCTGTCGAGGTCCTCCTTGCTCTCCCACACGGTGCCGTAGATGCGGGTGAGCATCTTGTTGTGCTCGTCGCCGCGCCAGTACGCGCCGGCTACGGAGGTGAGCTTGAAAGCCTTACACTGCTTGGTATAGAGGACGTGGGGGCCGGCGCAGAGGTCGGTGAACTCGCCCTGCCTGTAAAACGAGATCGGTTCCTCGTCGGGAAGGTCCTTTATGAGCTCGACCTTGTAGTCTTCGCCTCTGTCCCTCATGAGCGCTATGGCTTCGTCGCGGGGGAGCGTGAAGGTCTCCAGCTTGAGGTTCTCTTTCACAATCTTCTTCATCTCGGCCTCGATCCCGAGAAGGTCCTCCTCGGTGAACCCGCCCTCCCTGTCGAAGTCGTAGTAGAACCCGTTCTCGATGGCTGGCCCGATGGACAGTTTCGCTTCCGGATACAGCCTCTTTACGGCCTGCGCGAGCACGTGTGAGGTCGTGTGCCTGAGAACAGGAAGTCCGTCCTCCTTCTCGACGACGCTGCCGTCGCTAAGTAACGCTTTCATTGGGTAATCCCTTTCCCGCCCATACAACAGGCGTTGGGCCTCCCTATTTGCCCTCCCTCTATATTTGTTTTCGTCGGGCGCGGGCCTGTGACCTGGTTCCTCCGCCCACCTCCTTGGTGAGGACGTAGCATCTGACCACGGTCATCCTCACATAGAAGGCGGCTTACGTGGTTCTAAAGATTTTGGCAGGAGAAGGTCAAAAAGAAACTTATGGTGATGTTCAGCCGAATGTTTGCACGTTAACGACAACCATCGGCTCCCCGGCTGTCACATGCTTCGGACTGAAAAACGCGACCGCGGGGTTCGCATTCCCCCATTGAGCTTCTCACGGATCCGGTCCCTCGGAACCTCCGCCTGCTCCCCGCTCTTCATGTCGCGGACGGTCACGGCGCCCCTGCCGAGCTCCTGCCTCCCAACGAACACGGCGTACCTCGCACCCACGGCATCGGCGTACTTCATCGCCTTGCCCATCTTACGGCCCATGATGTCGATGTCCGCGCTGAGCCCGGCGCCCCTTATCTCCGTGACGACCTCCGCTGCGTCGTCCCTCACGTCGTCGGAGACGGGAATGACGTAAGCGTCGATGCCCTCCCTCTCGTAGGCGATCCCCTCCTCCTCCATGGCGAGAAGGATCCTGTCGAAGCCGATGGCGAAGCCGGTGGAGAACACCTTCTCGCCGCCGAAGAGCTCGGCGAGGGAGTAGGATCCCCCCCCGCAGATCTGCTTCTCCGCCCCCAATGCGGGGGCCTCCGCCTCGAAGACCATGCCCGTGTAGTAGTCCAGACCCCTTACAATACCGAGGTCAATCTCGACCTCACCGACGCCCATGCGCCCGAGAATCCTGGTGAGTTCCCCGAGGTAGTCGCCGGCCTCGCCAGGCACCTTAGATAAAACCTCGACGCCGCCTACTGTCTCAGTTAGTTCGAAGAGCGCCTCCACACCCTCCGACTTGACCCCGAGCTCCGCGAGCATGGGGCGTACCTCGTCGTACAGCTTCTTGTCGAGCTTCTGCAGCACCTCGGCGGTCTTCTCCCCTGGGACGCCGATATCCGCGATCCTCTGCCTGAGGATGCCTATGTGCCCGATGCGCAGTTTGTAGTTCTTCAACCCGAGCGCCCTGATCATCGAGGACGCCGCGGCGACTGCTTCGGCGTCGGTCTGCGGCGTCGCCGAACCGATGATCTCCGCCCCGAACTGGAAGAATTCCCTGTATCTCCCGGACTGCGGACGCTCATAGCGGAAGCACTGCCCGAAGTAGAAGAGCTTGATTGGCTTGGGCTCGCTGTTCATACCGTTGACGAAGGCGCGGATGACTGGCGCGGTCATTTCCGGACGGAGGGCAATCTCTCTGTCCCCCTTATCCCTGAAGCTGTAGAGCTCCTTGAGGACGTTCGGGCCGGAACGGGCGACGAACAGCTCCGCCTCCTCGAATATTGGGGTCCCGATCTCCCCGAAACCGAACCTGCGCGCGACGTCCCTGAGGACGGTCTCGTAATGGCGCCTCTTCTCCAGCTCTGCCGGCAAGAAGTCCCTGGTTCCGCGGGGGGATTGCATCATGCATCTGGCAATGGTGGACGCTTATTTATAGGGGCCGAACGGCGGGTATTACGAATCACACTGTAAAGATGCACCCGGCGCATACGGATGATTCGCGGGATGTATATACCGCCGAGGCAATACAGGCAAGATCAGATGTTGGTCAGCCTGCACGTGACCCATGCCTCCGCCGGAGGGATAGGCCACCTCAACGAGATTCTGCCATGGATAGAGGGGGGCATCGACGGCATACTCGACGGGAGCGACGTGATCGACGAGTATGTCGTCATCCGCACGTGCAATCGCCTCGAGGCGTACGTAGCTACCGAGGATAACCACGGAGCCCGCCTCCTCCTCGAGAAGGCCATGAGGAAGACGATCCCCTACGACGGCCGCAACTTCTGGTACATCCTCCAGGACGATGATTGCATCAGGCACCTCTTCTCCGTCGTGTGCGGCATGGACTCCCTCATCGTCGGCGAGGACCAGATCCAGCACCAGATCCGCGACGCATTCATGAGGGCGCGGGAGACCGGGCACGTTGGTAAGATACTGTACGCCCTGTTCAACAACGCCATCATCGTCGGCAAGAGGGTGAGAACGGAGACCGATCTCAATAAGGGCGCGGTGTCCGTCGGCTACGCCGCCATCGAGCTAGCCGAAAAGGAGATCGGCACGCTGGACGGGAAGTCCATAGCGATTGTCGGTGCCGGCGACATGGCGGGCGTGATCGCCAAGAACCTCGTGGGCAAGGGTCCGGAGACCGTATTCGTCACCAACAGGACGTTCGAGAGGGCGCTGGAGCTGGCCAAGGAACTGGACGGCATGGCGGTGAAGATGGATCGCCTGGTGGACATGGTCGCCCGGAGCGACGTGGTTCTTGTCGCCACCTCCGCGACGCATGACGTAATCACCCTCGATGTGGTAGTCAGCGCCATGTGCCAGCGTCCAGAGAAACCGCTCCTGATCATCGACGTTTCCCTCCCGGTGAACACCTCGGAGAAGGTCACCTCCATCGACAACGTCAAGCTGTTCACCATGGCCTCCCTCGATGCCATCGCCGCGGAGAACGTGGCCCGGCGGAAGGGCGAGATATCCCGGGCGGAGAGGATTATCCGCCAGGAGATGGCCCGGATTGAGGACGAGCGCAAGACCCGGGAGGCCAACGCCGTAATCCGCGAGTACAGCATGGAATGCGAGAGAATCCGTCGCGAGGAAGCCGAGCGTGCAAAGTGCGCCATCGGCGACAGCTCCTGCGACAAGGTCATTGAAGACATGTCACACTCGATAGTGAAGATGATAAGCGCGGAGTTCATCAAGAACCTGCGCAAGGCAGCCATCGACGGCGACAGGGAGACCTGCGAGGCGGCCGCAAAGCTGCTCGGGATCAGATTATCGGAGCAATACGATGTATCCAGAAACAAGGCTCAGAAGACTCAGGAAGACTAAGGGAATGCGGGACCTGGTTTGCGAGACGAGACTCTCCCCGGAGAACCTCGTCCTGCCCGTGTTCTTCGATGAGAACCTCGACAGACCGAGGGCCACGGAATCCATGCCAGACGTTCCCACTTGGGCACTGAAGGACTATGAGGAAATCGCCGGGGGCATCGAGGGGAGCGGGGTCTCCTCCGTCCTGGTCTTCGGAATCCCGAAACGCAAGGATGCCGCCGGCTCCCAGGCCTACGCCGAGAACGGCGTGGTTCAAAAGGCGGTTCGCGGCCTGAAGGATAGCTCGGACCTCCTGGTCATAGCAGACCTGTGCATGTGCGAGTACACCGACCATGGCCACTGCGGCATCCTCTGCAGGGACGGGCGGGTGGATAACGACGGGACCGTGGAGCTCTACGGCAGGATTGCCGTATCGCAGGCCCGCGCTGGCGCGGACATCATCTCCCCCAGCGGGATGATGGATGGTCAGATTGCCGCCATAAGGGCGGCCCTCGACGACGCCGGATTCGAGGACACGCCGATAATGGCATACAGCGCCAAGTACCAAAGCGCCTACTACGGCCCGTTCAGGGACATTGCTAACTCCGCCCCCGATAAGGGGGACAGGGCGGGATACCAGATGGCTCCCTCCAACCGCCGTGAGGCGCTGAGGGAGATCGCAGCGGACATCGAGGAGGGGGCGGACATCGTCATGGTTAAGCCCGCTGGCCCATACCTCGACATCGTTCGCGAGGCGGCCGACACGTTCCCCTACCCGTTGTGCGCCTACCAGGTCTCGGGCGAGTACGCCATGATAAAGGCGGCGGCGGCCAACGGGTGGATTGACGAGAACCGCGTGATGGAGGAATCCCTGCTCGGCATCAAGAGGGCGGGCGCGGACATGATAGTTACCTACTACGCGGAGAAGATGGCCCGCAGGCTGAGGGAATGAGATGGCGCGCACGAACTCTGAGGCAGAATACGCGAAACTCGTGAATATCGCTCCCGGCGGGGTTTCCTCCCCGGTGAGAGCATTCGAACCCTTCCCCATCGTTATGGAGTCGGGTGCAGGGTGCATGATCACCGACGTCGACGGCAACGAATACATCGATCTGTGCATGGCGTACGGCCCGCTCATCGCCGGCCACTCCTGCGCGAGGGTCGCTAAAGCGGTAAGAGAGCAGATTCGCAGGGGAAGCGTGTTCGGCGCCCCCTCCGAGCAGGAGACCAGGCTAATCGAGAAGATCACTGAGACCCTCCCCTGCGCAGAGATGGTCAGGCTGACCAACTCCGGTACGGAGGCGACAATGCATTGCATCCGCCTCGCCCGCGGATACACCGGGAGAAAGGGCATCGTGAAGATGAACGGCGGATTCCACGGGGCGCACAACACCGTGCTCGTGGCCGCCGGCTCCGGGTCGGTGAACGGCCTGCCGTCGTCGAAGGGCGTGCCCGAGGAGGACGTGCTGAACACCCACCTGGTGGAATACAACGACGCTGATTCCTTCGAGAGGCTGCTTGACAAGAACGAGAACATCGCCGCCGTCATCATGGAGCCAGTGCTCGGGAATATCGGCGTGGTCCCCCCTAAAAGAGGGTACCTCGAGGATATGCGCAGGATAACCAAGCGGCACGGCGTCCTGCTGATCTTCGACGAGGTCATCACCGGTTACAGACTCGGCGCGAACAGCGCCCAGGGCAGATACGGCGTCACCCCCGACCTGGCCACCCTAGGCAAGATCATCGGCGGTGGCTACCCCGCCGGCGCCTTCGCCGGGAGAAGGGAGATAATGGAGAACGTCGCGCCCGCCGGCCCGGTCTATGCCGCGGGCACGTTCGCTGGAAACCCAATCTCCGCCACAGCAGGTTTAGAAACGATAGAAATCATGTCGGTCAAAGACAGGTACGCACGCCTAGAAAAAAGGACGCTGGACCTCACCGCGAGGATGAGAGACGCCCTCGAGGATTCTCATACGAGGGGCTGCGTACAGTCCGTCGCCTCGGAGTTCTCCGTTTACTTCGGGGTGGATGGAGTAGCGGATGGTATCGAAGCGCAAACGGCTGACACCAGGATGTTCGGGAGGATGTTCTCGTACATGCTCGACCACGGCATCTACATGGCGCCCGGATCTATGGAGGTGTCTTTTCTCTCCGTGGCACACGGCGAGGAGGCCTGCGATAGGGTTGCCGGGTGCTTCGAGTCGTTCCTCAGGAAGGTGAAGAGTTGAGAGCGGGGACAAGGGAGAGCCAGCTGGCTATGCGCCAGACCGAAATATTCAAGGAGTACATGGGTGAGGAGTGCCCCGGCGTGGAGGTAGAGGTCGTCGGCATCACCTCCGCAGGCGACAGGGATCAGGAGACGCCCCTTCGGGAGATGGGGGGCATCGGCGCGTTCGTGCGCGAGCTCGACGAGGCGCTCATAGAGAGGAGGATCGACGTCTCCGTGAACTCGCTCAAGGATGTCCCCGTGAGTATGGACCCCCGCCTCACGATAGGTGCGGTCCTCCCCCGGGACGACCCCTCCGATGCCATCGTGCCCCTCGCCCTCGAAGATCTCGCTTGCGGCGCCATCATCGGCACCTCGAGCGTGAGGAGGCAGAGGCTCATGCGCACCATAGACCCCAAGGTGAGAATCAAGGATGTGCGCGGGAACCTGCAGACCAGGCTGAACATGGTCGACCAGGGCGAGGTGCACGCGGTAATCGTCTCCATGGCCGGGCTACAACGCATGGGATGGGAGGACGGCGCCCACCCGGTAAGCAAGATGAAGATGGTCCCCGCCGCCGGACAGGGCACCATCGCCGTCGAATGCCGCGCCGAGGACACGGAGGTCCGGGAGATTCTCAAGAAGGTAGACGACGAGAAGACCCGCACCGAGGTGTCCGCGGAGAGGGAGATCCTCCGCCTCATGGGTGCAGGGTGTTCCTCGCCAATCGGCATCAACGCCGAGGTCGACCGCAGGAAAATCCGCATCATCGGCGTGTCGTTCGATTACGGTCCCGCCCCCATTAGGGTGTGCGAGGAGTTCCCTCTGTCCGAACTGAATGACAGAATTCCGAAGATTGCCACGAAGCTATTGGGGAAGGGATGAACACGAGCGCGGTATACCTCGTCGGAGCCGGCCCGGGCGACCTCGGTCTCGTCACCGTTAAGGGTCTAGAGGCACTCAGGAGGGCGGATGTCGTCATGTACGATGCTCTCGCCAACCCCGAACTTCTCAAGGAGTGCAGGGCGGGCGCGGAGCTCATCGACGCCGGGAAGAGAAGTAGCGATCATCATCTCAGTCAGAGGGAGACCAACAACCTCCTTGTGAAGTACGCGCAGGAGGGGAAAACCGTGGTCCGCCTCAAGGGCGGCGACCCGTTCCTCTTCGGGCGCGGTGCAGAGGAGGCGGAGGAGCTCCGGAGGGCTGGCATCGATGTGCACGTCGTACCGGGTGTGAGTTCGGCGATCTCCGTGCCCGAGCTCGCAGGCATACCGGTGACGCACAGGGACCATGCCTCGCTCGTGACATTCGTCACCGGTCACGAAAAGGACGGCCGCATGGGGGGCCACATTGACTGGCAGAGCCTTGTCGCCGGGCACGGCACACTTGTGATCCTCATGGGGCTGGGGAACGCCGCGATCATCTCGGAGGGCCTGATGGACGGCGGCATGGCAGCGGACTTCCCCGCCGCGATCATCTCGAAGGGGTCCACCTCGGAGCAGAAGGTCGCCGTAACAACCGTGTCGGACCTCGCCGGAACCGTCGAGAGAGAGGGGCTGGAAGCCCCCGGAATCATCATCGTGGGGACCGTCGTCCAGCTCAGGAGGACCCTGGGCGATCTGATATGACCACGGTGGGGTTCACCCGCCCCCGCGACAGGATCCCCGAGTCACTCGAGGCCTGCCGGAAATGGGGATTCGACGCGCTAGCTGCGCCGTCCGTCGAGGTGGTGCGCGGAGATGGCCTGCAGATACGCGCCGCGCACGACCTCGTGATGTCAGGGCTGGCGTACTTCACCGTGTTCGGATCGATCACCGCGATAGACAGGTGCGCGGAGGAGTACCCTGACCTAGGAGACATGCTCTACAGGACAAATATCGCCTGCACCGGACCAAGCACTGCGGAGCGCCTGTTCGAAAGGACGGGGCACAGGGCGGACGTCGTGCCAGAGAAGTACTCTGGCGTCGGCATCGCCGAGGCGCTCGCCGGAGAGGTCGGAGGAAGGACGGTCGTTCTCATGAGGTCCGACTCCGGGGACGGGAAGATCGTCGACATGCTCGAGGCGGCAGGGGCCGCGGTGTTCGACGTGGCAGTATACCGCCTCGCGCCGGCGGAAGCGACCGCAGAGACAGAAACGCTGATGAGGGCGGTGATGGAGGGGGGGCTTGACGCGCTCCTCATGACTAGCCCGATGTCCGCACGGAACTTCGCGAGGCAGATTCGCGGGAGGTACGGCGAAGAGCGGGCGGATGCCGCGCTCGAGAAGGTCTTCAAAGTGGCGATTGGGGTGCCGACCTGCGAAGCGATGAAGTCGCTTGGCATACCAGCTGACAGGTCCGCACGGGTATCGACATTCGACGGGATGCTCGCCGAAGTCGACTTGCATATCAGACGCGCACGAATTCTGGTGCGGCCCTGCGTAACCGCTTATACGCGAGACGAATACGGCCGTGCAGGGGCACCTTCCGACCCCTCCCCGACGGCCGTTCTGTGGTAAGCACGGCCCCTGTATTCCTCCGATGAAGAGGGCGAGGTCACGACCTCCTTACGATGATGCAGAGGATGTCCTCATCATCCACCACGTGGTCCATCCCTACCTTCTGTCCGGGGAACTTCGCGCTATTCCCCCAGACCATGGCGTAGCGGAACGTGTTCATGAAATCCCTGTGGATGAGTTCGCAGACGTCTCCGACGGTGTTCCCACGCTTGACGATCATCGGTTCCTCCATGTCTGCCTCCTGCCCCTGCGGCTTTAGATAGATGCGGATCATGTCAATGGTATCGTAGATCTTCTGTTTCAGAGCGTCCATGTTGTATCCCGTGGCCGCGGAGATCCCCACCGACTCGAGCTCCGGATACATGGCCTGTGCGGCTTCGAGCATGCCCGGCTTCGCGATGTCCACCTTATTGATGGCCAGAACCGCCTTGATGTACACCCGATTCCCGGCGAGGACGTCGAGCATCTGCTCCACATCGATGTCCTCGCGGATAACCACCACGCAGTTGATGTGCCCGTAGGCGGCCACCATGTCCTTCACGGTGTCCACAGAAATCTTCTTCAGGGGAAGGGTGGGCATCACGATGATTCCGCCCGACGCCGTCGTCGTGATGTTCACGTCCGGCGGGGACTGGTTGAGCCTGATGGCGGAGTTGTACAGCTCCCTGAGCAGTACGCTGAGGTCGGGTTGGAAGACATCGTCCACGAGGAGGATTACGTCCGCCGACCGCGCCGCCGCGATGACCTCTCTGCCGCGGCCCTTGCCACGGGAGGCGTCTTTGATCAGGCCGGGCATGTCGAGAATCTGGATCTGCGCATGGTTGTACAGCATGACCCCAGGCACGACGTCAAGGGTGGTGAAGTGGTAAGCTCCGACCTCGGACTTGGCGCCGGTGAGCTGGTTCAGCAGGGTGGACTTCCCTACTGACGGGAACCCGACGAGGGCGACGGTGGCATTACCCGCCTTCTTGACGTAAAAGCCCTTGGCATTCCCACCTTTGGAGGTTATGCGCTTCTCCTTCTCGGCTGACAGCTTGGCGATCTTCGCCTTGAGCTTGCCGATGTGGGCCTCGGTGGCTTTGTTCCTCTTCG
This sequence comes from Methanomassiliicoccaceae archaeon COG_1, assembly GCA_028561875.1. Taxonomy (GTDB): domain Archaea; phylum Thermoplasmatota; class Thermoplasmata; order Methanomassiliicoccales; family Methanomethylophilaceae; genus Methanomethylophilus. Next base: position 417,742 of record JAQQTI010000001.1, on the reverse strand, counting down.
TGTTCGAGACTTCCCTCTCAAGGGCCTCGATCTCGTCGTCGATTGTGGGCACGCGTTCACCTCCCTCTCCAGACGTCTATAATGCGCGATTATAAAAGGTGTGGGCGCGGTTCCCGCCCTGTATGCCCGAGCTGCCCGAGATAGAGACCGTGAGGAGATGCGTCGGTCCGATGCTGATCGGCAGGAGGGTCGAGTCCGTCAACGTGCGGTGCAGCAAGCTAATAGCCCACCCCTCCGAGAATGGTTTCGCAGAGAGCCTGGTGGGCAGGAGGGTCGAGTCCGTCGGCCGCCGCGGGAAGTTCCTGGTATGGAGCCTGGACAGCGGGGCGCACGTAGATATCCACTTCCGCATGTCCGGACAGATGACTGTCTCCCCGCCGGAGCGTCCCGAGATGAGATGGACCAGACTCGAGATTACTCTCAATGATGGTTGCATCCTTAGATACGCCGACCAGAGAAGGTTCGGGAGAATGTGGCTTTTCGAGGACGGGGAGGAGGACACCTCGGGTATCAACGCCCTCGGTCCGGAGCCGGATGACTCTACCGTGGATTGGAGATACCTCAAGGGCATGCTCGGAAACAGGAGAATGGCGTTGAAGAGCGCCCTGCTTGATCAGTCTGTGGTCGCCGGGCTGGGAAACATCTACACTGACGAGTCTCTTTTCGGGGCTAGAATCAACCCCCTCACGCCCTGCTGCGAGGTCACTACCCTGCAGTGGAAAAGACTCGCTACGCAGATACCGAGGATTGTATCACGGGCTATCTCGGAGAATGCCATGTCGCCGGAGCAGTATCTTGAGTCGGGAGGGAGGGGCTACCGCAGCTCCGACTGCCTACAGGCGTACGGGCACGGGGGGCTCCCATGCGTCCGCTGCGGAACACCGATGATCAGATCGGTTGTGGGCGGCCGGAGCGCCTGCTGGTGCCCCCGGTGCCAGCCGCCGAAACTACACCGAACGCCGGCCTTCGGGAGAGCCGGCCGCCTATAATTCCCGGACCCGCAGTACCAACGGTTTTATCGTACTACAGGATGGGGCCTGCCGATAGAATATGAACGGGAACACCCCCCTAATGCGCTTCCTCAAACGCGAAGTTGGCCCGCTCACTGCCATGCAGGTTCTCATGATGCTACTCGCCGCGGCCATAGGCATGGTTCTGCTGAACCTCGTCGGCATGGCCAGCAGCATGATGGGCTGGCTCATCATCGCAGTGGTCGCTTACATACTGCCCCATTTCGGAGGTGCCGACTTCCGCACCAAGGCCGTCTTCGGCGTGCTGTTCGTTCTCTTGGGGACCGTGGTCGGTGGACTCCTCGTTGGACCGGCCTACGTTGGCTCGAACAGCGTCGAGGGCCCCGGGGACGGCGACGGCGACGCCTTCACGGACATCAGATACCACTTCGGCGACGGCGGGGCCGTCACTGTCACCGCGAGCTTCAACACCGCGGAATTCGGTAGCAAAGGGACCCCCTATCTCCTTTACAGCGAAATCACGATGGTTTCGTTCAAATCCATCTACGCCCCCCATGATGTGAAGCGCGAAGAGCTTACTGTGTCGGGCAACACATGTACCACCACCTTGACCGTCGACGACTCCAGGCTCTGGTACTTCAACCTGGCCGTCCAAACGTCGGAGACGAACGCCGATGGCGAGACGGCATACGACACCGTCGAGCACAGCCTGGCCGTCGCCACCATTAACGGCAACGCCTACACCGGCAGCATGCAGGTCTACGTCGTCGGCGCCCTGGTCTGCATGACCTACATCGCCGTGGTATACTACCTCATCCTGGTTTTGGCGACTCTCATGAGGCGCTCCATCAGCAGAAAGAGGGCCAAGATGGAGGACGACGGACGCCTGTATCCCCAGGGTTACGGCAGGTGCGCCGAGTGCGGCGCGGTGGTGCTCCCCGGAGAGATCCAGTGCAGGAAATGCGGTGCGTACATAGACCGCCCCGAGGGGATGAGGAGGCGTAAGGTGGACTACTTCGAGTGTTCCAACTGCGGCGCGGAGGTGCCGGCCGACGCGTCCGTCTGCCCCAGATGCGGGAGCGAGTTCGATGGCGAAGTCGTCAACGAGGTCCGTCATGCCGACGGCACCGTGGACGTGAGCTCCGGATTCATTGAGTGCCCGGGGTGTGGCGCGGAGGTGCCGGATAAAGCCCGCCTCTGCCCCAGGTGCGGCCACAGGTTCTGACTGGCATCCCGAAACGCCCCCTCCCCAACCTTTTTCCGATCCCGTTCTCTCCAATTCTTTAACTATGTAGGTGCGCTACCTTCGACGAGAAGAGATTCGATGTTCGAGATTAAACGCACCGGCGATTACGCCATGGACATCTGCCTTGGCCTCATACTAAGCATCGCGGGAGTCTTCGCGCTAATTGTGGCCTGGAACGGCAACAGGTACGACGATGACTACTTCCAGTACATGGGTGTGCTGCTCGCCGTCATCGGCTTAGTGCTCATTCTCTACGGATTCAGAAATGACTGCCCCAAGGAGGGATACTTACTGCCCGCCATGTTCGCCGCCGCCGGTCTGATATTGGTCCTCTCCGACTCCGGGGAGATCATCCTCTACTCCGTCCTGGTTGTCGCCCTCGCCGAGTTCGGCCTCAAGATGTTGTTCGGTATGGGGTCCCTCATCAGGATCAGATTCGACGACGAGATCGTCAACATCGCCCTTGGCATCGTTTCCTTGACAATCGCGCTCATCCTGGCCTGGCAGATGGAGAATATGTACGAATTCTTCATGTACCTCCTGGGCCTCGCCGCGATCGCGTTCGGCACCATATACGCCGTCGCCGTGTACAAGAACGACCCCTATCCGATGGCCAGATACCGATCGGAGGCGACCTTTCGGAGAAATTACTTAACCACGTTGACAATCCTCCGGGACGATGGGAAGAACCGCCAAGAAAAAAGAACCCGTTCCGGAGGAGAAGCTAACCGCCGAGAAACTCGCCGAAAAGCAGCATGAGATCTCGGTCACCGAGTTCTTCGAGAAGAACAAGCAGATTCTCGGGTTCGACTCCCGCACCAAGTCGTTACTTATGGGTATCAAGGAGGCTGTCGACAACTCCCTCGATGCCTGCGAGGAGGCTGGCATCCTTCCGGACATCGTCGTCAGGATATCCAAGACCGGCGATGAGGAGTACAAGGTATCCATCGAGGACAACGGGCCCGGCATCTTGCACAGGGCCATGCCCAACGTCTTCGGGCGGCTCCTCTACGGCTCCAGGTTCCATGCCCTCCGCCAGTCGAGGGGGCAGCAGGGGATAGGAATCTCCGCCACCGTGATGTACGCTAACATCTCCACGGGAAGGCCGGCACACATCGCCTCGCGCATCGAGGGCGAGGACGAGGTGGCGTGGGAGATGGACATCTCCGTCGACACCAAGACCAACCGCCCCATAGTGAAGAACGAGAGGGCTTTTCCGTGGGTGGGAAAGGAGCACGGCACCCTCGTCGAATACGTCACGAAGGGGAAGTACATGACCGGGAGGCAGTCGATTTTCGAGTACCTCCGCGAGACGGCCATCGTCAACCCGCACGCCAGGGTCGAGTTCCACGACCCCGACGGAAAGACTTGGACTTTCGAGAGGGCCACCGAGACCATGCCTCCGAAGTCCAAGGAGATCAAACCCCACCCGCAGGGCATGGAGATCGGGGACATGATGGCCTACTCCTACGTCTCCGAACAGAAGAACGTGAAGGACTTCCTGGTGAGGGACTTCTGCCGGGTCACCCCGAGGCTCGCCGACGAGATGACGAAGGCGGCAGAGATCGATCCGAAGTCGGATCCGAAAGAACTCGGGCGCGAGGGGAGCGTTAGGCTCGTGCAGGCGATATCCGGCGTCAAGATTATGGACCCCCCCTCGGACTGCCTCTCGCCGATCGGCGATGCGTTGATCAAGAAGGGGCTGATGCACATACTCGATGGCCTGCGCCCAGAGTACTATGCCGCGCCGGTGACGAGGCCGCCGAAGACGGCCAACGGCAACCCGTTCTGCATCGAAGCGGGCATAGTCTACGGAGGGGAGATTCCCGCGGATTCACAGGTCATGATCATGCGCTTCGCGAACCGCGTCCCCCTTCTATATCAGCAGGGCGCGGACATCATCACCAAGGCAATCTCGGAGTTCGATTGGAGGAGGTACGGCCTCGATCAGAGGGGGGGTAAGGGCATACCGTTCGGCCCGGCCATCATCCTCGTGCACGTCGCCTCCACGAAGGTGCCGTTCACTTCGGAGGGCAAAGAGGCCATCGCCGCCATCCCGGAAATCTATGACGAAATCCAGCTGGCGCTCCGCACCGTGGCGAGGAGCCTCAAGAGCCACCTGAACAAGAAGGCCAGGAAAGCCAAGACCCATGAGAAGTTCGAGATTGTTCAGGAAATCCTCCCGGACCTTGCAAAGAAGGTCTCCGAGCAGCTCGGCCGCCCGATCCCCGACATCGGCCGCACCGTCACCAAGATCATGAACGTGGTGTGGATCGAACCGGAAACGGTGAAGGACGAGGGAGGAAAGAAGAAGCCCGACTCCAAGCGTTTCCGTTACACGGTATACAACTACACCATCCGCCCGCACACCTTCATGGTGCACGCCCACCTCCCTGTGGAAGCGGTCCCCCCCTCCGTCAGGGAGGGGGAGATGTTCGACTCCATGAACGAAGAAGGCAAGGTGCAATGGAAGGTCTCCGGCATCCAGCCTTCGACCTCGGCCGTCATCGAGTTCGAACTGAGGGGCGACATGGCGGACACCTTCGACCCCGACGACGTCTACGTCTCCGGAATAAATCCCGTCCTCGTGATGGGTGCCGAGGCGCTCCCCGGAGACTGGGGCATCAAGGGCATGGAGATTACCGAGTCCGACGACGATCTGGTTGCTCAGAGCGACGATTCCGAGGAGGAACCGGAGGGGCTCGAGGAAGAGGAGTTCGAAAAGGAGGACGATGAATGAACAAGAGGCAGAAAGAGGCGATGGAGAAGCTCACCGGCATCGCCGCCAGCATCTACAGCGACCTCGATTCCGGCGAAATCCCCACCATGATCCTCCCGCTTAGGAACAAGAGGAACATCGAATTCGATCCCATGTCGCAGGTATGGAAGTACGGCAGCCTGAGAACCACGCGTACGGCGAAGACCACGCAAGGCGCCACCACCATGCTGCGCACGGCGTACACCACCGAGTTCATCAACGAGATGATCAGGGAGGAGAAGTCCTCCACGCTGAGAGAGATGTACTACATCTCCGAGGGATGGAATAACGCCAGGTTCCACACCCAGGACGAGAGCAACCTTCTCGCCGAGGATCTGGAGACCATGACGCACGGCATGAGGGAGGACTTCAAGCTCAGGCCGGAAGAGAGCGGGGCCCACGTCTACGGCAACATCACATTCCGCACGCAGACCAAGAAGGGCATGAAGGACATCAACGCCATGGACGACGTCTCCGAGCAGGGGTTCGCCGTCCCCTACAGCGTCGAGAACGAGACCTTCCAGATCAAATCCCAGGATGTGAGGTTCGTCATGGCCCTGGAGACCGGCGGTATGTACGCCCGTCTCATCGAGAACGGGTTCCCGGACCAGGCACGCTGCGCCCTCATCCACCTCTCCGGGCAGCCGGCTAGGTCCACGAGGAGGCTCATCAAGAGGCTCAACGAGGAGAACGGCCTGCCGGTGGTGGTGTTCACCGACGGCGACCCGTGGTCGTTCCGCATCTTCGCGTCCATCGCCTACGGCGCCATAAAGACCGCGCACATCTCAGACTACCTCGCAACGCCGACGGCGCAGTTCATCGGCATCACCGCCTCGGACATCCTCAACTACAACCTGCCCACGGACGATCTCAGCGACAAGGACGTCGGTGCACTGCATGCGGAGCTATCCGACCCCCGGTTCTCCGACGAGTTCTGGGACAGCGAGATCCACGCCATGCTGGAGATGGGCAAGAAGGCCGAGCAGCAGGCCCTGGCCAAATACGGCCTGGACTACGTCACGGACACCTATCTGCCCGATAAGCTCACCCAGCTGGGCATGATGTGAGACGAAGGTCTTCGCATACAGCCTCAGGACCTTCGACGAATGGAAGTACTTCCGTCGGTTCACCGGGAGGTTCGGGTTCGAGCTCGGACACGCCGAGAAGGGCTCGACCCTGGAGAATTGCCAATGGGATGAGGATGATCGGAGGGAAAGGACATCCCTACCGCCTCGTCTGAACCGTTTCGTAGCGAGCGCCCTCGCTTTCTTCACTCGCCTAAGCCGGAGGAGAGCCGAGAGGCCGCTTGCAATGAGCAGACAATGAGCGGTCATCATCGGCCGTCCTTTGATGGAGCGGCGGGGCTTCCCCGCCGCACGGATCAGCTGTATGCCGCCTGGTTGAACCTGTTTATGACGAATTGCTTGTCCATGCTGGCCAGGAACTGGCCGAGCCTGGGGCCCATGGGCTTCCCGATGAGTAGGCTGTATATTGCCTTGTAGGCGTTCTTCTGCCCGATGGGCGACGCCTTCCCACAGTCGGATATGATGTTGCCGATGGTGTCAGCGTCCCAGCTGCAGTCGTTCATCCTCATCACGAGACCCTGCAGGAACGCCTTGTCATTCATGGAGAGCCGCACGTCCGCGGGGATGGTCTGCGATACGGCGAACTTCACCTTGTCGGGGGCGAAGGCCTTCAGCCAGAAGGTGACGCACTCGCACCTTCTTTTGATTCTAGCAATGTCCTCTTCGGTGGAGCCGGAGATGTCTACGGTCCTCTGCAGGACCTTCATCTGCTCGTCAAAGCCTTCGGCGAGCTGCACGACATTCACGAGGTGCCGGCAGGAGACCTGCAGCGGGAGCTTCGCGGGCACGTTGTTGTGCTGCGCAATCTCGTACGCCCTCACGGAGTTCTCTTCGGCCTCGGCATACTTGCGGCTGAAGTAGGCGACCTCCATCCTGTCGTACTCGTCGGACATGTCGAGGATCCCCATGCCGGAGTCGTAGTCGATAGCGCGACCGGGCTGCACCCTCAGGAAGAGGTAATTAAGCACCTCCGGCGGGGTCATGCGGATGGCGTCGATCCCCGTCACGGACGAGCCGGTGGACTTGTGTATCTGCCCCACGCCCTTTAGCTGCACGAACTCGTAGGGGATGGGACGCGGGGGCTCCGCATCGTATATCTCGCGGACGATCCTCTCGCCCGTGTCATAGGACCCGCCGGCGGCGGCGTGGTCCTTGCCAAAGGGCTCGGCGGAGGTGCCGAATATCGCCCACTTGGCGGGCCATTCGCACCTCCATGTGAGCTTGCCCTCTTCCTTGCGGATGTCGGCCTTCCCATGATGGCCGCAGGTGCACTGGTACTCGACGTACGGGAATTCGTACGATTCAAAATTCGGCGAAGTGAACCTCCCGCACTTCTCGCACACGGGGTTGTAGGGCGCGTAATCCGGATCCTCTGGCTTCTCGGAGACCTCGTGGAGGATCCTGATTATCTCCCGCCTCCTCCGGAAGGTCTTGTCGATACAGTCGGCAAACTTGCCCTGGGCGTACAAGTCGTTGGTCCATATGATCTCGCACTTCACGCCGAGGGAGCCCACGGCGTCGAGGAACGGCTGCACGAAGTGGTGGGCGTAATTCCTGTGCTTGCCGCAGGGGCACGGAATCCTGCATATTGGCATCCCGACGTACCTCTCGAACTCCGCGGGAAGAAATTCGTAGCGCTTCCTGAGAGGGTCGAAGGCGTCGATGAGGTAGATCAGCCGGACATCTTTGCCTTTGGCTTCCAGGGCGCTGCGGACAGACTCTCCCGTGATGGCCTCCCTAAGGCTCCCCACGTGGATGATGCCCGTGGGGCTGATGCCAGTGGCGATGAGGGGATGCTCGCACCTCTCGGCGATGTCTTCGGCTATTACGTCAGCCCAATGCATGCTAATCGGGCGCTGGTATAGACCCTAGATATAATATCCTACCGAGAGGAGCCCCATATCCTTATATAATGACCACCGATTCGAGTGTGCCATGGCAAAAGAGAAAGGGGAGTCCTTCTCCTCATCGGCGGGTCTGATGAGGTACTTCGACTCCGAGGATGACAAGGGCATCAAGATCAGCCCCAAAGTAATCGCCGGCATCGCTATAGCGTTCACCGTCCTCGTCCTCGTGCTCCCCGTGTTCTTCCCTGTGAACCGAGCGGGCGGGACCGAGAACCTGTGCGCTCCAGAACGGGGTTGCCCCGTTCCGATTGCCCCGGACGACCCCGTCATCGGGGCGCCCTTCAAATCTTGTCCTCGGACGTAATCTGATACTCCGGCGGGTACTTCTCACGGTAGGCTCTGGACAGCAGCGGCGGGGCGATGATCGTGGTGGCTACGGCCATCAGGACTATCACGGTGTACAGCTCAGGTGACAACGCGTACCTGCCCTCGACGATTATCCCCAGCCCGATGGAGGCGACGATGATCCCGACCTCGCCCCTCGGAACCATGCCGCAGCCGACTATGTTGATGGAGTCCATCCTGGCCTCCCTCTCGCCGAGTCTGGTGCCGAGGCCGCAGCCGACGTACTTCGAGATCACCGCAAGGGCGATAACTATTACCGCCGATACGACGACTCCCCCATCGATTGCGTCGATGTCCACCTGCAGACCGACGTGCAGGAAGAAGAAGGAGATGAAGAACGAGGTTATGGCCTCGACCTTCTTGTCCATACCGCTCTCCCAGGCGTGGTCGGCGAACAGCATGCCGGCGAGGAACGCCCCGATGATGCCGGCTAGGCCAATGTACTCCGCGAAATACGCGAAGGCGAGGCAGACGACGATGCCGAAGGCGTATAGGCTGATGCCCTGCGGAGGCTTGCCGGTCCTATCAATGGCCCTCTGCTTCTTAGCCTCACTCCATTCGTAGATGCGCGGGACGCCCCACTTTGCGAAGGCAATGACGACAAGGACGAACGCGACCGCCTCGACGACAATTGCGGCGATGTCAGGGAGGGAGGACGAGGAGGAGCCCGTGGTCCCTTTCACGATGGCGAGGACGATCATGCCGAGCACGTCATCGATGATGGCGGCGCCGATGATGATCCTCGACTCCCTCTTCTCCATCATATGCATGTCCTTGATGACGCGGGCGGTGATACCGACACTTGTGGCGACCATGGCCGCGGCGAGGAACATGGCATGATGGAAGTCGCCCTCAGTGAACTCTATGTAAGCGTAGCCAAAGACGAAGGGCACGGCGACGCCAAGCACGGCGACGAGCAATGCGGTCCTCCCGACCGACAGGAGCTCCTTGACCTTCGTCTCCAAGCCTACCGAGAACAGCAGAAAGATCACGCCGAGCTCGGCCAGCGCGAATAACACGACGTATCTGCCGTTCGGGCCCACGCCGTTAATCTGGTCGGGCAGGGTGATGTCGAGGAGCTCGATGAGCGTCTCCCCATCCAGTATGACGAGGTTCGCTGCAATGATGCCGACCATTATCTCGCCGATGAGTCCGGGCATGCCCATGCGCTCGAAGAGGCGGTTGCCGATGCGGGCCAGCGCGAATAGCACCCCGAGCATCAGCAGGATCGGCATTATCTCCATGGGGGGGCCTAATAGTCAGACGCAATAAAAACCAACTGGTTTGGAAATGGTTGGGCCCGCCAACTGGCGGGCCTTTGAGTTTTTCAAGACTGCAGGGACGCCGCGGCCGCAGAGGCCTCCAGCCCGTCCTCGGGGACCATGGGGCTGTCGTCCTTGGAAAGGCCGAGGAAGAGCTCGTCGATTTCCAGCTCGGGGAAGAACAGCACCATAGTATCACGGTCGGCGTTCACTAGTATATAGGCCTGTTCCGGTTCCGCAACGGGCCCGGGGGCGGCGACGAGCATGGGCGCGTCGGACTCAGTGGAGGTCATGGCGGCCTCCTGGGCGCCGGCGCTGGCGATGTCTACAGCTGCGGAGACCGCCGCGACCTCGGGCTCGGCAGAGGCCTCGGTCGCTCCGGGTGCGGCCTGCTTCGCGATCTCGAGGTGCATCCCAACTATGACCGGCTGCCTGGCCGGTGCGATGCGCTCAGGCCCGGCAGGGACGCCGGTCCTCTCCCTAACCTCTCTGAACGAGATGTCCTGCCTCTTCTTGATGATGATCTGGCTGTAGTCCACCTCTTCGAAGACCGGTTGCTTCCTGGCATTGGAGAACATGTCCACCGGCTCGGTGTACTTGAAACTGCGCGCCTTGGCCTGGACGGCTGGCGCCTCCTCGTAAATCGACTGGGCGAAGACCTCCTCTGAAATCGGCCTAATCGTCGGGGCGTACTCCTCCTCGTCCTCGAAGTAGGCCTTTTCAGGCGCCTTCGCGACGTAGATGTTGGCCGAGACGTCGGTACCAACGTTGTATACCTCGTATCCTTCCTTACTGAGGCCCCTCACCGTCCGGACGGGGGTGCCCGCCTTGACATCGGCACACCTCAGACCTGACGAACCGTTGAAAATCTTTCCGAAAACGCTCTTGGATTGAGCGTTACCGCTGTACGTAGAGTGCGATCCCCACATCTCTTATCCCTATCCCAGGGGCACCATACGCATAGCGTAATACTTAAAGGTCACGCCAAACCGCCCTTAATAGTTAAAGGCGGACCTTAACAAAAGCGCCCGGACGCGATTATTCTGGTATAAACCGGACGTAATCGGCCTTGCCGGAGCCCTCGATCTCCCGGAGCATCGAGCGAAGGCCCTCGGCGTCGTCCGAGACGATCATCACGTCGAGGCAGCGCTCGTCACGGAGATGGGAATGCAGCTGGGTTTTGACCGCGCGGACATATCTGGCCTGTATGGCGCTCATCCAGGGATCGGCGTGTTCGCGGCGGACCACGATTAGGACCCCCTCCACGGTTCCCTTGAGCTTCCCGGACTCCTGCATCCCGGCCATCGCGGAACGGATGGCCAGGCGGACCGCTTCACTCCTACACGCCAGACCGTACTCCTTCTGTATCTCGTTGAGGGAAGACATGCTCTCGTCGTCAAGGGAGATGCTCACAATGCCCATGGTGGGCACACCGGCAGAGGCATATTAACCACTTCCTGGAATGTTAATAAAGAACCGCCTATGGGGGCGTCCAATTATTAACCAGCCGGAAATATTTTAATAATAGTCCGGCAACGAGGGAATTATGAATGACTTCACGATGATTTGCGTATTCGCAGCAGTAATCTTCGTCGTGTCCGCGATGGCGGCCTGGCTCCCCTTCCTCGTCAAGAAGGAGAGTGAGAGCAGACTGCATCTCTTGATAGGATTCAGTACCGGCATCATGATCGGCGTGCTCTTCGTCATGCTCCTGCCAGTGGCCATAGAAAGGACGTACGATGCGGGCTACTCCTCGAGCGAGGTCGCATACATGATCCTCCTCGGCTTCGTCCTCCTGCTGGTCGTCGACGTTATCATCAAGAGGCGCTCTTCCGGGAAGGGGGAGGAGGCAGTGCACGACATAACCTCCCTGTCCGCTTTCATAGGCCTTGCCATCCACTCAATCTTCGACGGCCTGGCTCTCGCGGCCGCCTTCATCGCCGGGGAGGATGTCGGGATGCTCGTTCTCATCGCCCTTTGCCTTCACAAATCGGTGGTGGCGTTCTCGCTCACCTCCACCATGCTTATGTCCAAACGGAAGGATAAGACAAAGTTCTACCTCCTGACATTCTGCCTGATATCCCCGCTGGCCTCAGTGCTGTCCTACGCCCTGCTGGACAGCGCGGACTTCAAATTCGCCGGCCTGGCCCTCTGCTTCTCGGTGGGAATCTTCGCCTTCGTGACGCTGTGCGACATGCTACCTGAGTCTTTCCACCATCGGAAGGGGGACATCCGCCAGCTAGCGGTGCTCCTCTTCGGCCTGGCCATCGCCGTGGCGGTCGCCTGCCTTTCGGGCTACCTGCTCGGCGACATCGACATCTGATCGGAGGTTGGAGTAGGCTTGGCACTTCAACAGGAAGCGGTAGGCCGCGTCGGGGTTGCTGTAATAGTACAAGTGGGGGAACCCGGCGGCGAGGGAGCCTTCCTCGTGTCCACAGCGGTACGCCTTTCCAGAGGTCTTGACGGCATTCCAGGAATCGCCGTTGGCGGTACTGTTCCAGTAATGGAATTCGTGCCCCTTCGCCCCTCCTGCTATTATGGAGTCGGGATCGCTGCTGGAAAGCGAGACGTACCCGAAGCGGGTGAGCTTGCCGGTGTCGGCGGACTCACCGTCGACGACGCCGACCATCGGCCACGCCTTCCCGTCCCTATCCTTCAGGACCCTGTGTAGGTACATGAACCCGCCGCATTCGGCGAGACATGGCATGCCCCCAGCGATTTTTTCCTTGATGTCGGCAAGCATCTGCCGGTTCGCGCTAAGTTCTGCGCAGTGCAGCTCGGGGTATCCCCCCGAAAGGATGAGGCCGGAGATTCCCTCTGGGAGTTTGGAGTCGTTAATCGGCGAGAAGTAGACGATCTCCGCCCCGCACTCTTCAAGGAGCGCGATGTTGTCCTCGTAGTTGAAGCAGAACGCGTCGTCGAGGGCGAATCCCACCCTCACCTTCTCCTCCAGGACGCCGTGCGCGGGAGCCTCGCCGGCGATGGGTGGAGCAGCCCTCGCTATGCCGATTAGCATGTCGATGTCGAGGGTCTCCTCAAGGGTCGCCGCCACCCTGTTGAGGTCATCCCTCAGCGAGGCTATTTCGTCCGGCATCACAAGGCCGAGGTGCCTGCTCTCGAGGCTCGCCCCCTCCAGTTTCGGCACGTAACCGATCACCTTCAGGCCGAGCTCGCCCTCGATCGCCCTCTTTATCTCGGGGAACAGCGAGGCGTTCATGTTGTTGAGGATCACTCCTTCCATCCTGTTCTCACGGAACTCCTTGAACCCCTTAATGACGGGGATGCACGAGGTGCTGCTCCCACGGACGTTGACGAGCAGGACCACGGGGGCTTCCAGCTTCTGAGATACGTCGTACGAGCTACCCTCGGTCACAGAGGCACGGATACCGTCGTAAAAACCCATCACGCCCTCGATGACGGAGATGTCCGATGGCTCGGCAGACCTGGTGAAGAGGTAGCGGAGGGTCGAATCGGCACAGAAGAAGCAGTCGAGATTCCTCGACCTGGCGCCGATGACGCGGGAGTGGAACATCGGATCGATGTAATCCGGCCCGCACTTGAAGGACGAGACCTTCATCCCGCGGTTCACGAGGGCTTGGATTATTCCGCAGGTTACGAGCGTCTTCCCGCTCCCACTCGCCGGGGCGGCGATCATTACCCTCGCGAGGCTCATGCGCCCTTCCCCCTGAAGGCCGCGATGTACACGGGATTTTGGGCAACCATCAGGTTGTATTCGCCGAGCCTCCGCGAGGAAGCGGCATTGATGCAGACGACCTCCTCCTGCTCCAGAGCATGCTTCCTGGACAGGTTGATGACCTCGGAGACCGTCTCCAGCGTGACGGAGTTCACGACTATTCTCGCCTTGGGGCTCTTGGCGAGTATGGCGTCCACTATCTCCCCGAGGTTGCCGGAGCTGCCGCCGATAAAGGCGTGAGTGGGAGGAGGAAGGTCCACCAGCGCGTCCGGCGCCGAGCCCTTAACGATTTCGATGTTAGGGCAGGAGAACTTCCGACGGTTGGCGTCTATGAGCTCCACGGCGGCTCCCTCTTTCTCGATCGCGTACACCACACCATGCACGGCCGTCCTCGCCATCTCCACGGAGACACTGCCAGTCCCCGCGCCGACATCGTAGATCACGGAGTCGTCGGAAAGCCCGAGCTTTGCTACGGAGAGGGCGCGCACCTCGCTTTTCGACATCGGCGCATCGCCCCTGACGAACTCGGAATCTAGGATGCATATCGGACGGGACGCATCCGCGGACGGATTGAACACGAGGGCAGCGCACAGTCCCCCCAGCCCCATCGTCGCGACCTCCCCTGGGGTCCCGCCGACTATCCTCTCCTCCGGGTACCCGAGGTCGCATCCGACCAAGACCTCGGCGTGCCCCATGCCGTAGTCCACGAGCTGGCTGCACATGGCGGCGACGCCATCGGCTCCATCCAGCAGTACGAACACCGCTGGGCTCCTGCGAACCTCTCCGGCGATGTTCGCCACCCTCCCGTGGGCGCTGATCAGCTTGACGTCCTGCCATGGAACGCCCGCCTTGGCGCAGAGGTACTGCACGGACGATATCCCGCAATGGACGGCGACGTCGTACTGCTCTGCCTCCCGGTTCTCGATAATCGCCTTCGCACCACTGTGGAATCCGACGTCACCGGACAGCAGAACGGCGACGCTAGCATGGTTCGTATGGCCGGCGAGGTAGGTGAAAATCTTATCCGCGGAGTACTCCACTAAGGTGCGTTTGCCCGCGGCCTCGGGGATGTCGAGCATGCGCCGCGCACCGATGACCAGATCCGCTGAACGCACCGCTTCGGCGGCCGCGGCGGTCAGTCCGGTGCCCGGCCCGACGCCGGTGCCGACTATGCTCAGCTTGCGCTTGGAATCGGGCGCGGTTAGGCCTAATTTTTCGCAGAGGTACGCCACAACCTCCCTGTAGCCCATGCCGACGTCGTCTGGCGGCCTCCCGATGACGACCGAGACGGCGCCTGCGCGTTTCGCGGCACGGACCTTCTCGTCGAAGCCTCCGGGCACGCCGGAATCCTTGGTGACCATGTACTTCGCCCCGACGTGCAGAAGCATGTCGTAGTTCAGGTCCTCCGAGTACGGCCCCTGCATGAGAATCATGTGGGGGCCTTCCAGTCCGGTCTCGGCGACCGCCCGGGCGACGGCCGCGGTGGATAGAGCCCTAACGTAAACTCTGTCCGTGTAGCCGGGTAACGTCTTGAAAATCCCGAGCTTGTTGCTGCCAGTGGTGAGGAGGATGTTCCCCTCAGTGCCCTTGAGGTACTCCACGGCTTCCTCGTAGCTGTCGACGACGACGATGCCGTCGGCCTCGAGGGTGGACGGTCTCCGTAGACGGATGTACTCCGCCTTTGTCTCCTCGCATGCTTGCCTGACGTGGGTGGATATGGTCGCGGCGTAGGGGTGGGTGGCATCCACTACCACTTGGTACTCCCTCATAAGCCCCCTCATCTCGTCGGAGCGAAGGGGGTGCGAGGAGACCTCCACGTTAGGATGCTCCTTCATCGCCGCCCTCCCGTAATCCGTCGCCACGCAGGCGCGCACATTCACGCCGGCGGCGGCGAGGAACGCGACGATGTCGCGCCCCTCCGTCGTCCCCGCGAATACCATAACCTTAGGCGTTCTGTCCATCATCCTCTCAGCCCCGTGAAGTCTACGACGAAGGGTTCCCTCGCCGATGCGACTGTGACGCCCCCGCCGGCGCGCTTCCTCATCTCCAGCACTCCGCCGCGAGAGGCCGCGAGCGCAGCGCGCTCGCATACGCAATCCGCCCCTGTCACGGATCTGACGAACTCCGATCCACTGAAATCGCCAGCGAGCGAGTTGAGCTCGGCGGCGCTGTGAAACGTAATCGGCAGACGGTGCCGTGATGCGAATGCGAGAAGGCCCTCCTCGCCTCTCTTGAGGTCTATGCTCGCGACAGCACGCACCGATTCAATGCGTATTCCGGCCCCCGCCAATGCGGAGGATACCGCCTCTTCTATGGCATTCTCGGATATCCCGCGGCGGCACCCTATGCCGAGTACCCTGTCGCGGGGGATCAGACGGAGAGTGGTGGTGAACGGCCTCCTCTCCGGGTCGGACCCGACGTACACGCCGGTGGGCGATCCCTCGGGGGATGAGAGTTCGGACGGCACCTCCCCCCTCACTGGATAGTCGGATACGAATCCGACCGGGGCCCCGGCGAGTATCCGCGAGGCAACCTCCTTTGCCGTATGTAGGCTCGCAATCGACATACCCTGCACGGCGGCGAACGTGTCTATCGCAATCTTTCCGTTTATGTCGGTAGCCGTGGTGACCACCGGCACCGCGCCGATGCCTGCAGCAATCCTGATGGCAAGCGCGTTCGCACCACCTATGTGCCCGGAGAGGACGGGTACTGAGAACCGGCCCAGCTCGTCGACCGATATCACGGCAGGATCTGTGTCCTTGGACCTCACGAAGGGGGCGATCTCCCTCACGGCGATTCCTATCGCTCCGACGAATATCACTGCGTCGCATTCCGCGAACGCGCGCTCCGTCCACTCCCTCATGCCCAATTCCACCCTGACCAGTCCGAGGACGTCCGAGGACGTCTTAGCGCAGAGTGTGACGTCCTCCCCCGCGAGCGCCTCTGCTATCCTCTTGGCGGTGGCACACCCTTTGGTGGAAAATGCGATCGCGCGGGCCTTCATTCCCTCTCACCGACCTTCCTCACCAGTTTCGCTGCGGACGGCGTCTCGCCAAGGACTCCGAACTTGCTGGAAAACACCACCGCGCCGACTTCTAGAGTGCCCTTGGCGCGGTGGTCCATGTGAAACTCTATCTTCGGTATGAGCGTATCCATGGTGGCCTTCATGAGGCCCACGGTGCCGAGCACCTCAAGGACGTCGTCCGTCGAAACGCACCCCATTACCTTCTTGACGGTTTCCGCATCCGCGCCCGCCATAGCGGCGTTGGCTGCGAGGATCTCCATCCGACAGTCGGCGTTGCGCGAGTGGGTGTTCATTATCCCTCCTGCCACCTTGACGAGCTTGCCGAGGTTGCCGACGAGGAGCACGCCCGCGGCACCCTCCTCCCTAGCTATGTCTATCACACCGCCAATGTAGTTGCTACACTCCACGGGTTGCACGCCGTTGAGCGCCGGGTACGCCGCGACGAAATCCCTCCCGTAATTGCCGGGCACGGCGAGGAGGTACCTCCTCCCGCCATCCTGCGCGAGGAACATCCTTGCCTCCGCGCGGATAGAGCCAATCAGCGTGTCCTCGCTCATCGGCTCTACGATGCCGCTCGTGCCGAGGATGGATACCCCGCCGACGATGCCGAGGCGGGGGTTGAACGTCCTCGAGGCGACCCTGCCGCCTTCAGGGGCAGTGATGGTGATCCTCAGCCCCCCGTCGTACCCAGCGGCGTCCATCTCCCGCTCCGCGGCCTCCTTTATCATCGCACGGGGGACGCGGTTTATCGCCGCGTTGCCGACGGGCTGGTCCAGCCCTTTGCGGGTGACCCTGCCCACGCCCTCGCCACCGTCGATGGATATCCCGTCGCCGATCCTCTCTACCTCGGCGCAGATCAACATGCCGTTGGTGTCGTCGGCGTCGTCACCGCCGTCCTTGCGCACGGCGCACGCCGCCTTCCCTCCCTCCACGGAAAGTGCCTCGACCGGCACGCGCACGAAGATGCCCTTCGGGGTCTCAACCTCGACGGACTCTGGACGCCCCCCGGATAGGAGCGCCATCGCCGCGGCCCTCGTCGCGGCCGCCGCGCACGTACCCGTAGTATATCCCCGGCGCAACCTCCTACCGCCGGTGCTGACGTACTCCTCCCCCTCGCGGAACGCTCCCATTGTGACACCGTATTTCCATAGACCTATAATCCAACTTCGTCTGGATAACGGTTCAGCGCCTTGCAGGTTCAGAATGTGACGCCGTCGGGAACCAGGGGCGGGGAGCGCTTGTGCTTCATCCCCGCCACCTGGCTCCTAAGACTGGCGGCCTTCTCAGGCGTTATGCCCGCGGCCTCTGCCATATCTGCATCCGTCCCGCCGTGCTCCATGCGGTCTAGAGCCAGATCGAGATCGCGGTAGGATATCCCCATCTCCTTCTCGTCCGTTTGGCCCTCCCACAGCCCTGCGGTGGGAACCTTACTGATTATGTCCCCGGGGACTCCGATCAACCTGGCCAACTCCCACACCTGGGTCTTGTATAAGCCGGCCATCGGCATGACGTCCGCGGCGCCGTCGCCGTGCTTCGTCATGTACCCCATGAGAAGCTCGCTGCGGTTGGTTGTGCCGAATACGAGATGCCTTTCCTTCTTCGCCTTGTCGTAAAGAACAATCATCCGGCATCTGGCCATGATATTCCCCTTCTCGAGCGGGGCCTCCTTTCCGGTCAGCAACATGGCGGAGAAGGCATCGGTCGCCCGCTGTATGTCGACGACGGCGTACCTTGTCCCCCACGCCCTGCACATCTCCATGGTCTGCCGGAAATCCGCTACAGGGGTATTCTTCACCGGCATGAACACGCAAAGCACTTTCCCCCCGCCGAGAGCGTCGGCGCAAAGCTTGGCTACCACGGCGGAATCCACCCCGCCGCTGATGCCGACCGTGGCGCCCTTTGCTCCGCAGGACGCGACGGCGCCCCTGATGAACGAGCATAGCTTCTCCGCATCCCCCTCGGTGATCGAACGTAGCCCCGCCCCCATACGGAGAGCATGGCATCGGTAGTTCAAAAATGGATGTGCCGGACAAGCAGCCGGTTGGGGGCCCTGTCATAGCCAATTCGATCGATACCGAGGCTGAGAGACCGACCAGGAAAACATGATGCCCCCAAGCCACCCCAAACCTTCGGAATTTCTGACTACGTTCTGAAATCCTGATTTTCTGCTACAATTTTCTGTGAGCCAGTATGCAGGCGCTACTATTATATATGTAGCAAGATATATAGGATACATGGCCATCTATTATCAACAGAAGGACGGGAAAACATACGCATATCGGAGCACCTCTCGCAGAGTTCCGGGCAAAAAGAACCCGGTTTCCACCAACGAATATCTCGGAGTGGTGGATCCGGAGACCGGAAAGATAATCCCGAAGAAGGTGAAGGCACCTTCTTCGGCGGATGTGTGCAAATCCGATGACGGCGAGACCTATGCCCTCCGCTACGGTTCGGTGGTGTTCCTGGATGCGGTGCAGCGTTCGCTACACATAGAGGATGATCTGAACGCATCCTTCCCGGACCTGAGAAAAAAGATACTGGCCACGGCGATGGCCCAGGTGCTGGAACCTTCCGTGATGGACGAGATCCGCATAACCATGGAGGAATCTGTGATATCCAGTTTCCTGCAGCTCCGCGGGGAGCTGTCCCCCGCGGTGCTGTCCGAGATGACCAAGGACATAGGCATGTCCATGGTCTCCATGGACACCTTCTTCGACAAGCGCTATGAGAGGCAGAAGGGGGGCACATATGCCATAGATATAACCTCGGAGTCCACCTACGGCAATCTGGACGGATGGGCGGAATGGGGATACAACCGCGACCACGAGAGACTGAGACAGGTGAACTGGCTGCTGGTGACCGATTCCGAAGGGATACCGATGGGGTTCCAGATGCTGCCCGGTTCGGTGGCGGACATCACCACTCTGAAGGTGGTCGTGGATACGCTGAAGGAGAAGGGACTCAGCGGGGATGCGTTATTCGACCGCGGATTCGAATCCGCGGCCAATGTGAAGTATCTCCTGGACGGCGGGGTCGGTTTCGTAACGCCATCGAACATCGACTCGAAGGCATTGAAGGCGGTATTGACTGACAGCTATCCCTTGGTGAAGGATCCCCGCAACCAGGATATGCTGGATGGTAACAGGTACGGCCATGTCACGGTGCCGATAGGGGTCGTGCCGAAGAATTCGAAGGAGGACTGTGACGAATACATATATGCGACAGAGAAGGACAGCGGTCGGGAATCCGCGGTCCGCTGTTCCGCACATGTGATATACAATCCCGATGCGGAGGTACAGATAACCAACTCCTTCATGTCCGATATCCATGCAATGAGGACGAAACTGGAGGGTCTGAAGTACGGCGAAGCGTGCAAGGAACTCCAGAAGAGGAAGGATCTGGCAGGCGCGCTGACATTGGGCCGGGACGATGAGGGGAAGACCGCCGTGGAGATCAACTGGAACTCGGTCTCGTTCAGCAACAACCGCGCGGGGATATACATCCTCATAACCCCCGAGGGAACGGAATGGGATGCCGCGGTGGCGGCATACGAACTCCGGAACCAGGTCGAGGAGGCATACGATGCGTACAAGAATGACCTGGACGGCAAGAGGATCAGGACACCGGATGCAGACAGGGCCAGAGGCAGATTCTTCGTGAGATTCGTAGCGCTCATGATGATAATCTACATACGCAGGAGCCTGCGCATGTACCGCGATTCCCTCCCGTTATCCAAGAGGAAGGACGACAAGGTCCACAGGATGACCGTCAGGGAGGTCATCCGTTCCCTGAACAGCATCATGGCCGTAGGCAATACCGGGAACTGGAAGCTCACGCACATCTCGAAGACGAACCGTCAGATCTTCTCGGCGTTCGGCATAGCCGATATCTCGACAGGCAGGGTCATGGAGCGCAGGGACTATGTCTGCAAGCTGCCGAAGACGAGTTCATGAACGTATCCTAGAAAATCCGAAGGTTTGGGAAGCCACAGTGCTCCTGCCCGCATCGTGGGAAAGTACATCCATATCACATAAGGCCAATTCACTGGCCTCCATTGTACGGGACCCGTTAAGATTCTTCCGTTTCTAGGATGCATGACGGCCTCCAGAGGGCGCCGCCGAAATATGCTTTTCAGACGCTTCATTTATATAATATCTAGTCGTTGAAAATTCTCATGGGAATTAGGATGGGATTGTGTCAGCTCCATTCAGACGCCGACATAGACGGCAATCTGAAGATGATGGAGGGGGCCATCATCCAGAACAAGGCGGACCTCTACGTCTTCCCCGAACTCTTCCTCACTGGCTACGGGAACACGACGTTTGACCCCGAGGCGATTGTCACCGCGGAATCGAGACTGAGGATTCTGTGCAACGAGCGGGACGCCGCCGTAGTGTTCGGCACCTCCATGCAGTGGTACAACGGCGTGACCAACTCCGCACTGTTCGTCACCCCGCAGGAGACCTACCGCTACGACAAGCTCTATCCCGCGGTCTTCGGGCCGTACGACGAACGGATGTACGAGAAAGGGACCAGCCCCCGCATAGTGGAGTGGGAGGGGATGAGGTTCGGGCTGGAGATTTGCTACGACGTCATGTTCCCGGAGATCCACCGCTTCTACGCTGTGCACGGTTGCGACATGGTAGTCTGTCTGGCCGCCTCCGGCGAGCAGTCGGAGAGGATCATGAGGACCGTGCTTCCCGCTCGGTCCCTAGAGAACACCGTTTATACCGTGTTCTGCAACGGCATCGGAGATATGGGCGACGGCAACAGGATGTTTGGCGGATCTGCCATGTACTCCCCTCTGGGCGAGGAGGTCCTATCCGCCGGGGGCGGCGGCGAGACGGTGGCCGTTGGCATCGCCGACAGCGAGGTCGTGGCGCATGCCAGGGGAATCAGGCACCATCTGCAGGACCTGCGCGGCGACATCCTGTGGCTCCCATGAGCCTTGCCCAAATCATTTATATCTAAACCAGATACGAGCGCACGCAGCCGAGATGGCCCAGCCCGGTAAGACGCGAGCCTGGAAAGCTCGTGGGAGCAATCCCTCAGGAGTTCAAATCTCCTTCTCGGCGCCATCTTTATCTTCTGGCTACCCTCGTAGCTAGGAGAAACTCTCTCGCCGGGCTCGTTCAGGTGACGATGGCAGTACTGTCCGATGGTGCCCGGAAGATCGGATACCGCTCTCTCGAGTCCGCCGGGAAAACGTCCCCATGACCGTTCCAATGATGGACAGGTTCGATTCGAACACTAAAACAGCATAAGCCTGCAATTCTGTAACCGCGAGTCAATAATTCTATTAATTGGGATAATTATCCAATAATGAGAGGCCTCAGGTGTCGCATCATCGGAGGTTCTCCGCATGTTGCGGGCATGAATATCCAGCATGGAACTGGTAACCGCAAGAGTTGAAAAAATGAGAGCATATCAAACAGAAAAGGAATGCCAGGAGAGGTCGCTCCGGAAGCGGAATCGCGTGAGTAAGGTGCGTTTCCAACTCCAAACTATGAGGTGTCAGAATGAGCCTGATTACATACAATCAAGACGACCGCGTGATGATCTTCGTCGACGTGATGAACGTGAGCCGGAGCATCCGCGTCAACGAGTCGCTCCCGTTCAGGATGGATTTCGCGAGCTTGGCTAGGAACCTCACCGGCTCGCGCAAGGTAGTCGGCGCCTACGCCTTCAACTGCAAGCTTGTCGACCAGAACGGCAACGATCGCAACGAATCCTTCCATGAGGTGTTGCGCCGGCAGGGATTCAGGGTGTTCGCCGAAGACAGCCTCAGCGCCGGCGGGGAGCAAAAGGAGGTTGATGTCGCCATGGCATGCACCATGCTCGCCCACGCCCTTCGTGACAACTACGATGTCGCCATCGTCGTCAGTGGCGACCGGGACTTCGTCCCCGCCGTGCGGGAGGTGCAGAACGCCGGCAAGAGGGTGGAGGTGGCATCGTTCAGCATGTCCATCAGCCGTGAGTTGAGGCAGGTCTCCGACCTCTATGTATCCCTCGACCGCGTCCCCATCCTGAGTATGGTGAACAACAAGGAGGAGTCCGATATCGATGGTGCCCCGGCGGAGGCGCTATCGGAAAGGAACGTAGAAGCCGGAAGGGAGGCATCAACCGATGAGGGGGCCGAAGATGTCAAGCCTTTAGATGGTTCCGACACTGATGCCGGAGAATCCGAGGGGGCATCCTGATGGCCGACCTGTTCACAGAGTTCGTACAGAAAAGCGGAGAGCTCTACGGCACTACCGCCATGGACTGGGCGCCGTACTACAGGGTCGGCGTCGTCAGGTTCGAGCGCAACGAGAAAGGACAGATCGCCGGAAAATACCGTGGTACGGTAGTCTACCGCAACAAGAACTACACAAACTCTATCCACGAGGGCGAGACGTACATAGTCTCGCTGGAGTCGAACCCGCTCACTGGGCGCAACTACTTTGCGAAGCCCATCGCCAAACTTGACGCCAAGTTCTTCTTCGAACTGACGAAGGACCAGATCGACCTCCTTGCCGAGAGGCTGTGGGAATCCAACCGCATGGCGATACTGCCGTTCCTAGAGGGAAAGTACAAGGAGGAGTTCGATGGCCTGTTGCAGAAACAGAGGGAAGAACTTACCTCGGAGTACGGAGCGAAGATAGACGAACTCACGGCATCGGTAGCGGATTTGGAACAGTCGGCAAAGCAAGACAAGCGGATCATAGAGGACCTGCAGACGAGCGCGGGGTTCGCGTCGCCGAAAAAGAAGGAGAAACATCCGGCACAGCAACAGCAGAAAAAGAAGAGGATTTATCGGACCGGACCCACTACAATCACGTCGGACAAGTTCACCGCCGGACGGTACTTCGTGAACCTGAGCTTCGACCACACGCTACTGAGCATCACCGAGAACATCCATGGTAACGTTCTATGTCTCAGCCACACCCTGAACCTCGCCGGGCTCAACGACGTACTGCCGTTCGAATCGAAGTGCGAGTTGAGCTACGAACATACGGTGAGAGGAGCGCTGATAGTGCACCTCGCCTGAAGGAACGGGACGGCGTACGCCACCGGAAATGACAGGTGATTGCGAAATGGCGCACCAGTGCAGGACCGAACCGGTGCCAGTGCTGAAAGGGATTCTTGAAAGTGAGTGCTCCCGACGGGATTTGAACCCGTGTCGAAGCCTCGAGAGGGCTTCATGATTGGCCGCTACACTACAGGAGCTTACCTGCCCGATTACCATATTCTTAATAAGGGTTTCGTGAAGCCTACGGGCCGTGACAGGATTAATTTCCCATTAGCAATCGCCTCTGGTACATACACAGAACGGTAGCCCCTACGTCATCCGGATGGCATCCATAACCTGATGCGGATGACTCTCCCGATGACCGAGGGATTCGCTCTCAGAACGTCGAGGAGACTATTCGAATACAAGGACATCAGATACAATCCATACGGCCTCCGATCTGCACGGCTCCTCACCAGCAGGTTTCGTCAGCAACCGTGGCCCTGTACGTCGGATGCGACGGATCGTCGTGCGGATGCCCGTCTGAGTGCGACATGTGTAGTAAATCCGCTTATGGGGGCTCGGATGTGACGACATCTACTGAGCATTATCATCCGCCCGAAGATTTGCCTGTCATTCCGATTCCATCCCGGCGATCTGTTCGGCCGTCCGGACGATGCTGAGGATTAACAATCAGTAACCCCTTCACTATCCCATGGCAAGAAAGGTCCCGGTATTCCTCGAGCCTGGGGACAGGAGGGTCGTCGTCTTCGGCGGGGGGCC
Source organism: Methanomassiliicoccaceae archaeon COG_1 (assembly GCA_028561875.1). Taxonomy (GTDB): domain Archaea; phylum Thermoplasmatota; class Thermoplasmata; order Methanomassiliicoccales; family Methanomethylophilaceae; genus Methanomethylophilus. Next base: position 393,675 of record JAQQTI010000001.1, on the reverse strand, counting down.
GGTCGCGTACCGCAAATGCAGACAGTTCGAAGGCTTCGACATAACCGTCGTCGCCGAGCATGCCGTCCCGGGGATGGAAGGCGTTTGCTCTAGGATTATACTCGAGAGTTTCGACCCCTCCGACGTACCAGGGTATCTAAACGGGGCGTTCATCGCCGTCGCTGCCACCAGCAGCAAGGAGCTCAATGCCTCCATAGTACGGTCCGCCAAGTCCGCCGGCGTGCTCGTGAACTCCGCCCACGGCGGGGGGAACGTATTGCTCCCCTCGACGGTAAGGAGGGGGGAGTACACCGTATGCGTCTCTTCCGAGGGCTCCGTGCCTGCGTTCCCCCCGTACGTCGCAGAGAAGATTGACGGCTTCCTCGGCCCAGAGTACGATGCGATGCTGTCGCTGCTCAAGACCATCCGCGAGGGGTTGCCCTCCCGCATCCCCGAGCAACCCCGTAGGGCGGAGTTCCTCGCCGCCGTCCTCGCCGATGAGCCAATATGGGATTCCCTGAGAGACGGGGATGCCGATGGCGCCCTCGCCGCCGCGAGGCGCATCGAGACGCGCTATCGCCGAAGGCGGTCGGCAAATCCCTTGGCCCAGTCACGGTAGGACAGGGCGTGCTGGTGCATGTAGGTGCCCATGGCGTTCCCGGCAATCAAGCCATCCCTCTTATCGGCGATGCCCAGGCCGCGGTTCACTTTGTACCCGTAGGTCCCACCCCCATCGGGACAGGTCTCCGAGTAATGGTACTCATGCCCTATCGTGTATCCTGCGAAGAACGGATTCTCCCTCGTCGCCTCGGCCATGACGTACGTCGGACCATGCCGGATGCTGACGAATTCCGAGCGAGCCGGTAGAATGCCGGACATCGCGAACTCCCTCCCCTCCCTGTCGGTGGTCGAGCGGCACATGGTCATCATGCCACCGCACTCGCCCATAACCGGCTTCCCCTCGGCGGCCATGTTCGCCAGGCCCTCCAGAAAGTCGAGGTTGCGGGAGATCTCCTCCGCATGGAGTTCGGGATACCCGCCGCCGAGGTACGCCATGTCGGCATCGGGAATCGGATCGCCCGCGACCGGTGAGAAGAACCTTGGCTCGATGCCGGAGGCGCGCAAGCAGTCCAAATTGTCGCGGTAGTAGAAACAATAGGCATCGTCCACGGGAACGGCGGCGGTAGCGCTGACATCCCTCACATGGTAGGGGGGCTTCACAGGCAGATCGGCCGAAGCCTCCTCGGCGATGCTCATCACCTCATCGGAGTCGATATGATACGCCAGCTCCTCGAAGGGCTCGAGGAATGGTCCGCCCCGCATGTCCGGGACGGCCAGTCCGAGGTGCCTCTGCGGGACCGCCTTACTCGTCTTTGGGATCCTGCCCACGACGGTGATGTCACTGCAGTAGGTGCGCATCGCCACACCGACCTTGTCGCCGTGCTGCTGTCCCGAGACCTTGTTGAGGATCACGCCGGCGATCCTCACCTCCGGGTCGAACGCCCTGAACCCGTTGACTATGGCGGCCGCGCTCCTCGTTAGGGAGCCCACATCGATGACGAGGATCACCGGGAAACCGAGGAGCTTGGCAACGTAGGCAGAACTCCCCGTGTCACCATCGCCGGTGAATCCTTCGTACAGCCCGCGCACGCCCTCGACCACGCAGATGTCGGCATCGGAGCCGGTGTGCCCGACGACATTGCGAATAATGTCGTCGGACATGAGGAATGAGTCTACGTTGCGGGACGGTCTCCCGGTGGCGGCGGTGTGGTACATCGGGTCGATAAAATCCGGGCCCACCTTATACGCCTGCACCTTGTACCTCTTCGATAGCAGCGACATCAGGCCGGTGGAGATGGAGGTCTTGCCGACGCCCGAGCCCGTGCCCGCTATCACAATCCCCCTCATCCCATGCTCTCCCTGACCACCTCGCGCAGCGTGTCCGCCGTCTCGAGGTGCACTATGCCGTGAACTCCCATCACCATGTTGTGACTGGAAACCTCCCCCAATGCGGAGAACTGCTGGCTCAGGTAGTTGGCGAGCTCCCTCGGCTGATCCGTGATGAGTATGTCCTCCTTCCTCAGGTCAGGGTAAGCGTGGCAGATCCCGATGAACACGCGGAGGTCCGGTTCGAAGGAGTCGATCTCCTTCCTCATCTCGTCCCCGGCGATGGCGTACTCGTCGAGACCGCCGACTATCCTGTCTATCTCTACCCCGTCGGCATCCAGTTCGGCTAGAATCTCGCTGCAGTAGCGACGGATTTTCGGCAACCCCTTCGTGCCGTCAAGGTTTGCGACGAACAGCGTCTCCCCGCCGTACGCGCGGCGGGCCTCGTCGACGGCGATGAAGAGGTCGGCGAAACGATAGGCGAGCTCCTTCTTAGCGAGCATGACTACCGCCACCCTTTTCCCCCCCTTGAGGGCGTTGGCGATAGCTCTGCATACGTGCAGCTTGGTCGGGCTCGCCGCCGGCGAGAGATACCGCTTGCTAGCCATCCCGCGGTTCCGTTCTAGCTCGGAGGCCGCCTTGAGCAGAGCGGTCTGTCTCTCCCTCTCCCCGTCCGAAATCACGCCGGCCTTCGCGCCAGCCGTCAGAGCGCGTATGGCGCCATCGGTATTGCTGTCCATGCATCCGTGGCAGTCCACGGCGAAGCAGACGGTGTCCCCCCAGTCCACCTTCCTGATGGCGGTGCCGATGTCATCGCCGATGATTGTGCTCGCGCAAGTCCCGACAACGGCGACGACCTTAGGCGAGAAGTTGTTTTTCACCTCCTTGAGCACGCGGACCAGGGAATCCGCGCCGCCGAAGATGAGATCGCGATCCCTCATGGCGGAGGTGACTACGCGCACGCCGGCGTTCTCTAGCGGGCGCGATGCCATGAACGAGCATCCCGCCGGCCCGTGCATCACGATGACGTCAACGTCCATGTCACGCACGGTGTACATCGCAGCGACGATGGGGTTAGGGCGAGGGTGCATCACGACGGTCATTGGTAGCCTTCCTTCACCATGCGGATGACGGTCTTCTTGCCAGCAGGGACCTCTGGTTCGGTGCCGTCGCCAGCGGTGATGAGGAGCTCCACTCCGTGCGCCGTGGCTACCGCCGCTATGGCGTCCTCATCGAGCTTGTCGCAGACCTTCTTCGAGACGGGATTGACAATCAGCACGGAGTCGTCTAGAGCGCCCATCTCCTCTAAGCAGGAGAGGGTGCGCTCCACCGATGTGTGTGATATGCCCGGGTTCCTCTCATACAGGTGCCTCACGCCGTTCTTGACCGACACCTCGCCCCTGCCGGGGACTCCCTTGAAACTGGTGAGTGCGGCCACTACCGCGTAGTCGGGGACCCCCATCACGTCGCAGATCTCCAGTGCCATATCCATGGCGTCAAGGTACTGCAGTGCGAGATACGAGCCGTCAAGATCCAAGGCGTGCTTGCCGCCGTAATCTACCTCCACGCGGAGGGGCCTGCCGAACTCCGAATCGCCCGTCACGGACACCCTCTTCAGGTACCCGCGTAGCGGCTTCCCGTATTTACTCCATATCTGGATCTCGTCCTCACGGACGATGTTGACATTGCTACAGAGGATGTCCTTCTTGGCCTCCTCGGCCTTCCTGGTGTTCTTCGCGATGCCGTAATCCTCAAGGAGGTTGGTTATGCCCGCGATGTCCGCCCTCCCGGAACCTCCGAGGGAGACCTCGTCAATGACGATGTCGTAGTCCCCCTTCGGGTGTTCGAGGATGTAGGGCGGGGCGATGCTCACCACATCGGTAATGAAATGCCTGCCGAGCCCGTACGGCCCAGAGCCCCGCGAGGTGTGCAGATACACCTTCTTCCCCCATGCGGAGAGGATGTGCGCGAGGACGTAACACGTGCTCGTCTTCCCCTTCACGCCGGTGATTTCGATACCGAACCTCTTCTCATCATAGAACGCGTGCACCGCCTGCGAGAACCATATGCGCTCGTCGTAGGTGCACCCTTCGAGGAAATGGTCGGGGCAGTGGCAGGGCATCGCCACCAGGTCGAAATGCTCCGGGGGCGCGGTCTCCGTACACCTGATCCCCATGCGCTCCAGCCCGCGCACGAGATCCTTGGGGGAGATGCGGTAGACGTCGACGACGGTGACCTCCTCGCCGCGGGCGAGATACCTTTTGGCGAGCACCTGCCCGCCGTGCGTCATGTCGAGGATCAGAACCCTCATGTTACTCGCCGAGGAACTCTGCGATCTCGGAGTCGACGATCTCCAGCAAACGCGGGTCGTCTTCAACCGGCCTCATGTAGGAGACGGAGATCTTCCTCCCTCCCCTCTCGATCTCGCCGCCCTCGCTGTAATGGGGTATGCCGATTTTGTCGGGGACCTCCTCGTTGAGATGGACGCCGGTGGTTATGAACAACGGCACGCAGACGATTCTCGACACGCCCTGTGCGGCTAGCATGTCAACACCCTCGCTGATACCAGGCTCCACGAACTCGTTGAAGGCGTAGACTACGTGCTTGTACCCACGGTTCTGGATCCTCTCGGCGTTGACCCTGACAATGGCTTCGTTGCTGCTGAAGACGTCCCTCGATCCGTGCCCCATGATGAGTATTCCGTCATCGAAAGACGCGCCGGCCTCGGCAATCCTGTCAAAGGCGATCTCGGTGAGCACCCTGTTCATGCCGAAGGCGGGGGCGAGGGAGGCGTTGATCCTCTTCCCGTCCACGACCGTCTTGGTGCCGGTGGTGGCCCCGATGCCCATCTTCTCGGGGATCATCTCGAGGGTGAGCCTGCCTTCGGCGATGTAATAGGGTACGCCGAGGATGTCATCCACCCCGTCCCTCACCATCCGCGACATGGCCTCCTGGATGGTCGGACTGCTCACGCGGAAGTAGCAGATGTGCACATTCTTCCTGCCACGCGCCCTCAGCCTCGCGGCCGTCCTCTCCAGGACCTCCTTGAGGTTGCCCGTTCTGGTCCCATATCCTATAATAAGTATTCCTTTGCTCATAGACAATCACAATCCTCAGTTGGCTCTCCTAGCCTCATACCGCCGGAGACGTCCTCCGCGCGAGTGTAAAGCGTTTCCGCGAGCCGCCGGTAGCGGTCCGCCATCTCAGAATCGGGTGCGCCGGAGACCACCGTGACCCCCATCGCTTCGCACCTCTGCACCTCCGGGGAGCGGGGAATCCTGAATACGACCTCCGACCCCATCCCCGCCGCGGCCGCGTCCACGAGGGTGTCCTCGCCCTCCACGCCACGGGAGTTCTGCACCAGCCCGCCGAAGCGGGCGTAACCGTCCGCGCGAAAACCTTCCACGGCCTCGGCGATGTTCCTCGCCGCGTAGAGGGACATCATCTCCCCCGAAGTGATGACGAACACGTCCCTCGCGTAGCCGTTCCGAATGGGCAGGGCGAACCCGCCGCATACCACGTCGCCGAGGACGTCGTAGATTATGACGTCCGGGCGATAGAACGATACCGCATCGAGGCGCTCTAGCTCCTGGAAGGCGGCGATGATCCCTCTGCCCGCGCAGCCCTTGCCGGGGCGGGGCCCCCCGCACTCCACGCAGAGCGCGCCGTGGAGACCTTCGCGGACAATGTCCGGTAGCTTGATGCCCGCGCCCTCACGCATGAGGTCGAGCACGGTGCTCCCATCACCGCCGAGTAGCCTCGTGGAGTCCGCCTTAGGGTCGCACCCAATTTGCATCACCCGCAGTCCGCGCTCGGCGAGGGCGTCGGTAACATTCGCCGAAGAGGTGGACTTCCCGATGCCTCCCTTGCCGTATATCGCAATCCTGCGCATGGGACTACATCAAGACATCGGTAATAAGAGTTGCTCCTTCGCGTAACACCAATCCAGGCGTTCAGTCGGCGAAGACTCCGCGGCCCTGCCAGATCCTCAGGGAGACCACCACACCCATCATGACGTAGACGAATGAGATGACATCCGAGAATAGAATCGCCGGGAGCACCATTACTGACGCCGATGCGATACAGGCGAGGAGGGCACCCCTCCAAAGACGCTTTCTCCTGCAGAGCACTACCGAGAACAGAGCCAGCAAGCCGCTTGCCACGAGAATCGTGCCGAGCGTGATGATGTCGGACTCGATCATGCCCTTCTCGTAGCCGGGCGACATCGACATGATGCGCCCCACGACACTCTCGTCACCTGCCATGATTATGCCGCCGATCCCCTCGAACAGGCTCATGAAAACCCAGATTAGGAGCATGACAATGGTAAGCTGGTGAACGCTGTCCTCCACCATCTTGCGGAGGTCCTCGCGGCCCAGGTAGGGGTCCGCCTGCTGGAACTCCCCGCCGCTGACACCTTGCTGCGCCCCGTCCGGGACAGGGGCGCTGCCTGCAGGTTGCTCGCAGTACGCCCCGCACCAGGAACAGAAGTCGAGACCCACGTCGATGGGGGTCCCGCATTCCCGGCACAATCTCGCATCCGCGACGGTTCCAGCCATGTAAAACTTCCTATGGGTACACTTCTTTAAAAAGATGTTGGGAAACCGGCGATGGGGCGCCTTGCACATACTGATCTACGCCGGCACCTACGGCACCGCGACCAATACCCGTCGCCTGGCGGAAATGGCGGATCGGATCCGGTCGCCGGCAGCGCCCGCTCCGGCGCTCCCCTCCTTTTTATATAACCTAAAAAATAAGGCACGCATAGATGGGCGCGCGCCCGGTGGTCTCTATGATGGTAAACGCCGAACTCTACGTGAGGGACCTCCCCGGCCAGCTGGTGGGCTCACTCGAGCCCATCTCGATGGTCGACGGGAACATCGTCGGAGTGGTACATGACCGTGAACAGAAAGTAAATCAGAGGATTCTCGTCAGCGTCACCTTCGAGGTCTCCTCCAACCGCGAGCTGGACAGGCTCAAGGCGATATGGAAGTCCCGGGACGTTATCATATCTAAGATGGGCAGCGTCTACAAGACCTGCACCATGGAGTACATGATTCTCGGCACTTTCAATGCGGGTTACGTGGACGAGCTGCTAGACGAAGCCGCTCAAAGGGTGGATTTCGAATCTGTCGACGTCACCTACTCGAGCAGCAACGGAGGCAACGGTCGCAGGACCGCCATGATCAGCGCCGAGTTGAAGTCCCAGAGCGACCTCGACAAGCTAGACGAGCTTCTGGCCACGGCCTGCGAGAAGGACGGCCTCATCTACATCAGGGGGCTCTGAGATGATGCGCATACTCGTCTCCGGCTACGGTACCGTCGGCCAGGGTTTCACGGAGGTGCTCGAGAGAAGGAGGGATTTCCTCAGGGAACGTTACGGCGAGCTCCCCGTGATCGTCTGTGTGATGGATTCCAGAACCTACGCCGTCGACCCGAAGGGGATCGACCTGAAGAAACTCGCCGGGCGCAAGCGGGACATGGGATCGGTGGGCGAGGCGGGTTACAATGATTCCCGCAAGGTCATGGACTCGGTGGAGTACGACCTCCTCGTGGAGGTGTCTCCCACCAACATAAAGGACGGCGGAGCGGGATTGGTCAACATCACCCACGCCCTGGAGACCGGCCATGACGTCATCACCGTCAACAAGGGCCCGCTGGCCCTGAAGTTCCATGACCTGGTGGAGCTGGCCCGGGCCAACGGGTGCAAGCTCCGCTTCGAAGGAAGCGTCGGCGGGGCGATGCCGATCATCAACCTCTGCCATAAGAACCTCATCGGCGAGAGAATCACCTCGGTGAGGGGGATTTTCAACGGCACCTGCAACTACATCCTGAGCAAGATGGACTCGGGGCAGCCCTTCGAGCAGGCGCTCAAGGAAGCACAGCAGCTCGGATACGCGGAAACCGACCCCACCAACGACATTGAGGGATATGACACCGCGGCGAAGGTCGTCATCCTCGCCAACTCCGTATTCCATCGCGACGTGACGTTCGAGGACGTGAGGATCACCGGCATATCCGGGATCACCGCCAACGCCATCGCACAGGCGGCCGCCCACGACATGGTTGTCCGCCTCATCGGCGAGGTTTCGCATACAAGGCTCGAAGTCTCTCCGCGGCTGATACCGAGGGGACACCCGCTGAGCATTTCCGGCACCCTCAATGTGGCGCAGATTGACGCCGACCTAGCCGGGCCGGTCACCATCAACGGCCGCGGCGCGGGGAAGATCGAGACCGGTTCCGCCATCCTAAGCGACCTCATCGCTCTGATGGACCTCAGGGTGGGGAAGAGGCATGCCAGGAATCGAATTCTACGACACGACGCTCCGTGACGGGGCGCAGTCCGAGGGCATCTCGTTTTCGGTCGATGACAAGAGGGAGATGACGCGGAGGCTCGACGTCTTCGGAATGGACTACATCGAGGCAGGATGGCCAGGGTCGAACCCCGTCGACGACGCACTCTTCGCCGATCTGGACTCCCTGGAACTGAAGAGGTCCAGGATATCCGCCTTCGGCAGCACCTGCCGGCGCGGGATCCCGCCGGAGGAGGACGGCAACCTCCGCGCCCTAGTAGAATGCGGGGCGGGGACGTGCTGTATATTCGGGAAATCCTCCCGCTTACAGGCCGAAAGCGCCCTGCAGGTCGATCCGGGGGAGAACCTCTCCATGATCAGGAGGTCGGTACGGTTCCTGAAGGACGCCGGCAAGGAGGTTCTCTTCGACGCTGAGCACTTCTTCGACGGCTACCGCGAGGACAGGGAGTACGCGATGTCCTGTCTAGAGTCGGCGGCGGAGGGGGGGGCCGATCGCTTAGTCCTCTGCGACACCAACGGCGGGTCCCTACCAGACGCCGTCGGGACGGCCGTCGGGGACGTGCTCCTCGCATTCGGGGTTCCGATTGGCATTCACTGCCACAACGACTGCGGCCTGGCCACGGCCTGCTCCATGGCCGCCGTGGACGCGGGGGCCACCATGGTGCAGGGCACCGTGAACGGTATCGGTGAGAGGTGCGGCAACGCCGACCTCTGCACGGTAATCCCCAACCTCAAGCTAAAGGCCGGCTACGACGTCGGCATAGACCTCTCCGGGCTCGGGGCCCTCTCCGCGGGGATCGCAGAGATCGAGAACGTCGTCCGTCCCACTGGGCTGCCGTACGTCGGCGAGGGGGCGTTCGCGCACAAGGGCGGCATGCACGTCTCCGCCATCGCGAGGGACCCGCGCACCTACGAGCACGTCCCGCCGGAGGCCGTCGGCAACGCGAGGAGAATCCTCGTCTCCGACATGGCCGGCCAGGCGAGTGTCTCCCTCAAGCTGAGGGAGCTCGGTCTCACCGAGGAGAACGACGCCCGGGAGATCGTGGGGAGAATCAAGGAGATGGAGGCCGCTGGATATGAGTTCGAGGGCGCCGACGCGTCCTTCGAACTGCTGGTTAAGAAGATGCGCGGCGAGATATCCCCGCCGTTCTCCCTCGAGAGCTTCCGCGTTTACATAGACTCGGTCAACGGCGGAGAGATGACCTCGGAGGCCTCGGTGAAGGTCTCCGACGGGATGTGCGCCGAGCACACCGCCGCCGACGGGAACGGGCCGGTAGACGCCCTGGACAAGGCACTTCGCAAGGCGCTCGGGAAACTATACCCCGAGCTCTGCGGGATAACGCTGACGGACTACAAGGTCCGCGTCCTGGACCGCCGCGCCGCGGCGTCCACCGTCCGCGTGCTGGTGACCAGCACCGACGGAAGGCGGTCCTGGACCACCGTCGGCGTATCACAAAACGTTATAGAGGCGTCGCTGTACGCCCTATTGGATTCAATCGAATACGCCATTCTCAAGGAGAAGGAGGGCGACCGAAATGGCAGACAGAACAATCATCACGCTGGTCGGCAAGGACCATACGGGAATCATCGCCCCGGTGTGCAACTACTGCGCCGAGAACGGCATCAACATTCTGGACATAAGGCAGACCGTCATGGACGAGTTCATCACCATGATGATGCTCGTGGACACCAAGGGCTGCAGCAAACCGTTCCCGGAACTCTCCTCGGACCTCGACGCCATCGGCGAGAGGGTGAGCTGCATTGTCAGGGCGCAGCACGAAGACGTCTTCAACATGATGCACAGGATCTGAGGCTATGGTGGACATCGACGAGGTAATCGAGACCAACCAGATGGTGACGAACGAGAACCTCGACGTCAGGACCGTCACCATGGGGATCTCCCTTCTCGGATGCTGCTCTCACGATCTCGGGGAGACGTGCGACGGCATATACGGACGGATAGTTGAGAGCGCATCGGACCTCGTATCCGTGGGCGACGAGATTGCCCTGGAGATCGGTATTCCCATCATCAACAAGAGGGTGTCCGTCACCCCCGTCGCCATAGTGGGGGCGTCCTGCTGCAAGACCCCCGGCGACTTCGTGGAAATCGCGAAGTCCCTCGACAGAGCGTCGCAGAAGATCGGTGTGAACTTCATCGGAGGGTACTCGGCCCTCGTGCAGAAGGGCATGACGGACGCCGACAGGCTACTTTTGGATTCCATCCCGGAGGCCCTCGCCTCCACCGAGCGCCTCTGCTCGTCGGTCTCCCTCGCGAGCACCCGCACCGGAATCGATATGGATGCCGTCAAGCTGATGGGTGAGAAGGTCGTTGAGACCGCCGTCGCCACTAAGGACCACGACTCCGTCGGCTGCGCCAAGCTAGTGGTGTTCTGCAACCCCACCGATGACAACCCGTTCATGGCCGGCGCATTCCACGGCGTCACCGAGCCGGAGAAGGTCATCAACGTCGGGGTATCCGGGCCCGGCGTGATCCGCACCGCCATATCCAAGGTCAGGGGGCAAAGCTTTGAGGTGCTCTGCGAGACTATCAAAAAGACCGCGTTCAAGGTCACCCGCGTGGGGCAGCTCGTGGCAAAGGAGGCGTCATCCAGGCTGGGTACGCCGTTCGGCATCGTCGACTTGTCCCTCGCCCCCACCCCCGCCGTCGGAGACTCCATAGCGGATATCATGCAGGAAATGGGCATAGAGCGCTGCGGCGGGCCCGGAACCACCGCCGCGCTCGCCATCCTCAACGACCAGGTGAAGAAGGGCGGCATAATGGCCTCCTCTTACGTCGGTGGGTTGTCGGGCGCATTCATCCCCGTCACCGAGGACTCCTCCATGGCGGAGGCCGCGGACATCGGTGCGCTGACCATAGAGAAGCTCGAGGCCATGACCTGCGTCTGCTCCGTGGGGCTGGACATGATCGCGATTCCGGGTGACACGCCCGCGGCCACCATCTCCGGCATGATCGCCGACGAGATGGCGATCGGCATGGTCAACAACAAGACCACTGCAGTCAGGCTCATCCCCGTAATCGGTAAGAAGGCAGGCGACGAAATCGAGCTCGGTGGACTGCTGGGCAGCGCGAAGGTAATGCCCGTGAGCAGGTTCGGCTGCGCCGACTTCATCAATCGCGGCGGGAGAATCCCCGCCCCGGTCCACAGCTTCAAAAACTGATCATGGCTGGCCCGTCCTTGGCGGGACTTTGTAGGCGATGAAGACCCGCAGCTCAGGGTTCTCGTTCTGTTTATCGAGGTAATAGCTCGGATGGGCCCACAGCAGCCCGAGGCTTCTGCCGTCCTCGCCGGACGGCGGGGCGTAAGTCGTCTCCGCATAATAGAATCCGACGCCGTCTTCCGTGGTGCAGTGGTTCCTGCCGGACACCTCGTTCGCGTGCACCCCGGCTGCCAGATGGCTTGGCATGCCGTACAGGACGGTCTTGAATCCAAGCTCGCGCATGATCGCCGCGTACAGGAACGATGTGTCCTCGCAGTCCCCCCTCCCGTTGTAAAGTGTCTCGAGCGGGTACGCCCAGTACTCGCTCGCCCCGTATTGACTGTCATCGGCGAGGTACGGTATCCCGAACTGCACGAATCTCAGAGCGAAGTCGGCAAGAGTGTAGTCGTCCCACGCCCTCCGGTCCGCGACGGAGCGGAAGAACTCCGCGAGCTGCGCTATGTAAGCGTCATCCCTTTCGGATTCCGTAACCACGTATGAGATCGTGGCGGCGACGTTCTCCGGGTTGCCCCTGTAGTCGCCGCCGCGGAACGTCTTGAAGTGGTAGTAGTCGCTGAAGCGGATGCCGAGACTCGTGGACCAGCTCTCTCCCCCGAAGTCCCACTCATATGTCCTGATCCCTGTGCTGTCGACAAAGTATGCCTTCTGGAACGATGCGCCGGTTCCGTCCGACGCCTCGACGAAGTAGACGCCGGAACTCCGGAAGTGGAATTGCGGCGCCAAACCGGTGAGGGTCGTCGTCCCCCCGCCTTCGGCGTAGGAGGTCACAGTCCAACTGGCATCCGGCCCCAGCGGAACCTCGGCCTTCATGGTGCAGACGCCGACGGAGTACGTGGTGTAGTCGGGATCCGACGCCAGGGCCAGGAAGGTGGCCTCCCTTCCCGAGAGGCGACATTCGAAGTCCCTCTCCCTGCTCAGGAGATTCATGCAGTGGTCGTACCAGCCTGCGAAGGAATCCCCCTCCGCATGGAGCCTCACGTTTCCGCCCGGAGTGTGGCTCAGTGCGTCCGCGCCGGTCTCCACGCCGCTCTCGGAGCGCACGGTGACGGACACGCCGGCCCATGACTTCGTCTCCGTGAATGAGACGCAGCCTCCCTCGAGGTGGGTCCCGGTGACCTTCCTCTCCTGCACAATGTGACGGGGAAGCCACGTCTTCTCGGCGTCAACGTACTCGGTCACCGTCATCCCGGAGTCGCGGGACACGACGTACAGGTCGCACATGTGCCCGTCGTACGTCACGCCCCTCTGCACGCTGCTACTGGTGATGGAGTAGAGGTCGCTGACCGCATCCTCCCACTCGTAGTACTCGAGGTTTGAGGTGTCCGCGGGTTCGAGGTCGAAATGCTCCTTGCGATGTATAAGATACGCCCCGTACCAACCGTTCGCCTCGGGATCGAAATCAACGTAAGATATCTCTACGGTGCCAGCGGCGGTGGTCGTGCCGTACGGGCCCACACTGAGCGTCCCCGAAAGGGCGAGGGTGTACGCGCACCCGGTGAGTACCGGAGACCACTTCGCGTACAGCCTGACGTCCCCGCGAAGGAAATCGGGCAGGGGCTCCTCGAAATCCGGGTCGGCGTACCAACCGTCGAAGTCGTATCCTTCCTTCTGCGCCCCGTAGAACAGCAGTAATTCGGCCTCCTTGCGGCTGTAGGTGTAGGACTTCGGGTTGCTCGGGTGGTTCTCACCGCCGTCCAGCTCGTACTCGATCGTGTGTGTTTCCATCTCGTGCGAATCGTCCCCATCGTCGTTCAGAATCGCAAGCCCTGCGGCGGCGCAGGCTATGACTACACCCATGGCAGTTATGGCGAGGTACTCGGCGCGCATCCCTATCGCGATGCCAATCCCCGCCTGCGGATAATTTACTTTCTACCGGCCGGGCCTGTATCTGCAAAAATCCGGGACCGCCGACGTACGACGGCCCCCTTTGACCGTAGAGGCGAAAAGGGGACGGGCGGTTTCGGCGGGGACGATACTTTGCAACACCCGCTTCGGAATACTGGGCGGCGTATCGCCTGACGGCCGACAGTGCGGTTCTACCGCAACGCAGGGCCTGGATCGGGAGAGGGATCGCGAAAATAGGGATGTATAAAGCGCCCGCCCGGGCGCGGACGCGGTTGCTGAGGTTTGAAACCCCGATCCGGGGTTCGAAGTCTGCAGGATGCACAGGTTGGTGGGGGCAGAGGGATTTGAACCCCCATAGGCGGGTTTCCACCACGGGAGGAGCTACCTCCCGTGAAATTGATGAGTCATCGCTCCAGTTATTCATCATAACTCAGCAACAACAATCAAATCACGCTCATAACTGGAGCCCGCTAGTCTACCAGGTTAGCCTATACCCCCATTGGGTGAGCCTAGAGCGTCGGCTCACTTCTTGCGCATTCTCGCTGCTCTCTTCCTTCTCCTCATCTTCTTCTTGCGCCATTTCCAACGCTGGTTACCACGTTTCTTCCAGGCGCGCGAACTTCTCTTCATATTACTCCTCTTTACCCGATCGCTCCGGCCGGGCACTAGGCGGGCCCGTCGGGACTTTCGGTTCCTTTTTAGGGGACTTTCGAACCCGAGGCGTCTGGCTTAGAAGGCCAGCGCTATATCCTGGCTAAGCCACGGGCCCTGCCCCCATCATTTGCTAATATCATTTAAAGCTTTGGCCGCTGCTTCCGGTCTCCGGGGATGAGTCCAGACCGCCGCCCGCTCGCCCTGCGAGGAACGCTATTGCGACTTCGCCGGAATCCTTGAACCCGTGGTAGTAATCGAGCAGGGACGGGCTTCCGGAGAGTATCAGCGCGCCCTCGACGATGCAGAGCACGCCGAAGATGAATAGCACCGGCCACAGGTTGAGAAGTTTTCCCAGGAGTTGCGCTAACTTCTGCACGAAGTTCAAAAAGGCGTAGATCACGGCGCCGATCATGAGGGAGGCGATTATTCTCGGCCAGCCCTCAGCGAGGAACTCCAACGGGTCGGAGAGGGTGCCCAGCCAGACCCAGGCGACGAGCGCGACCATGGCGGCAATGACTATCGCGAAGTTTACGTCCTTGAACGGGCGAATGATCAACGTGAAGGCGGCGATGGCGATGACCATGGTGCCGAAGGCGTACCATTGGTCTTCATAGGTCACCAGCATCAATACCATCCCTATGCCGACGATCACGCCGAGAACCACCGCGGCCTTGTAGCCCGCGCTCTCCTTGTCACGTAGGTACGTGTAGACTATCAGGAGCATTATGAGCCCGGCAACGATGAGAATCAGCTCAGGTGCGTGGTCTACGAGATACTGAGCGATGTCTCCGGAATCTTCAGCCATGTTGTACGCGTACGGTGATGTTAGCTATAAAACTTGAACCCCCGGGCCGAGAGAGAGAAAAAGAACGGCCCGGGAGAGTGCGCCAGAGGTGAGTGGATGCAGATATTCCTCTTCGCATTGTAACGTAGTCGTTCATGGTATTTAAATTATAGGATATATCATCCATCCAATCATGGATGGAATATACATCCTTGCGGGGGAAAGGATGCTTCTCCCCCGCCCACTTATAACTAGGAAGCCCGCATACCCCCGTCCATCGAAGGTCAAACGATGAATTCCGACGAAATCACAGTCATCGTCGTGGTCTGCTTCTATTTCGCGGTAGCGATTCTGATAGGGCTCCACTACTACAAGAAATCCGAGAGCATATCCGATTACATCCTCGGCGGTCGCAGTCTCAACCCGTACGTCACCGCGCTGTCGGCTCAGGCCTCGGACATGAGCGGCTGGCTCCTCATGGGCCTGCCCGGATCGATTTATCTGGCAGGGATGGGTAAACTTTGGCTCGGCATCGGACTATGCATCGGCTCTTACTTCTCCTGGGTCATCATCGCCAAGAGACTCAGGATTTACACCGAGAGGTCTGGCGACTCCCTCACCCTCTCCGAATTCTTCTCCAACAGGTTCCGTGATGATAACCGCGGCATCAACCTCCGCAACGTCAGTGCCGTGATAATCCTCGTATTCTTCACAGTCTACGTCACTTCCGGCTTCGTCGGAGCCGGCAACGTGTTCAGAATGATCATACCCGACATCGACTACGTTCCAGCCATGCTGATCGGGGCCGTCGTAGTCATAGCCTACACCTCGCTCGGAGGATTCAAGGCGGTCTCGTGGACGGACGTCATCCAGGGGATGCTGATGGTGTTCGCCGTCGTGTTCGTGGCGCTCGTCGCCCTCGACGAGCTCGGCGGATGGTCGGACATGTCTCGCACGCTCGAAGGCATGTCTAACGTCCCGGACCACTTCCTGGACATATTCTACTCCGGCGGCGAGCCCATCACCGCCGTCGTCCTGATCTCCTGCCTGGTCTGGGGGCTGGGCTACTTCGGCATGCCGCACGTCATCGTCAGATACACCGCCATCAGGGACCCGGACGACCTCAGGATCTCCAGGAGGGTCGGCGTCGTGTGGACCGCGGTCTGCCTGCTCTTCACCACCCTCATGGCAATATTCGGCAGGGCGTACTTCGGGGAGACGTTGCTGGAGAATCCGGAGAACGTGTTCATCGAGCTTGCCGGCAACCTGCTGCCGGCGGCGATAGCGGCCATAGTGTACTCCGCGCTGCTCGCCGCCATAATGAGCACGGCCGACTCGCAGCTCCTCGTGGCGTCCTCCGCGGTTTGCAACGACCTGTACCGGTCGTTCACCAAGGGGGAGATCAGCGAGAGGAAGCTGATGAACCTTGCGAGGCTCGTCGTCGTCTTAATCGCCACCATCGGCGCGGTGCTGGCTCTCGACAGCGACGGAGCCATCATGCAGCTCGTATCCTACGCATGGGCGGGTTTCGGCGCGGCGTTCGGGCCGGCCGTGCTCCTGTCGCTCCTGTGGAGGAGAACCACGGGCAGAGGCGTGTTCGCCGGAATGGTCATCGGCTTCGCCACCGTCATCCTGTGGAACACCTTCCTCGTCGCGGGGGGCATCATCGCAGGCGGAGGCTGGTGCATCTACGACACCGGCCTTTACGAGCTGGCCCCAGCGTTCCTGTTCTCGTTCGTTGCCACCGTTCTCGTGAGCCTCGCGGACAATGAGCCCTCGGAGGAGATTGCGGCGGAGTTCGACAAGGTGCAGGAGGCCTGCAGGCGCAAACCCGTCTCGTCGCACCGGCCTTTCGCCAAGCGCCGCTGAAAAGCATTACCGCGGGGAAGGCCCCGCGGGAGGGGCTCTTTCATTAATCACCGGCGGAAATCGCGGTTTCCGCGTAGGTATTTTGGAAGATACGTCCAATCAAATAAATACTCGATACTTCATAGTACCCTCGGGCGTGAATTCTCCAAATGCGTTCATGATGTGCTGACTTCTTGAAACCGATTCTTGCTTTTTCCTCAAAACCCCTTAGCGCCCTCGGAGGCCCGTCGTTCTCATCGGGCCTCCGGTCAGATCATGCTGAGCACGAGGTCGGAGTACTCCACGGGATCGTCGATGGGCTGGCCGGCCATTATGCAGGCCTGGGCGTACATGACCTTGACAATTTTCGCGGCATGGTCCTTATCCTCGGCGAACGCCTTCTCCAAGGATCTGAAGGCCTCGCTGTCTGAGTTCAGCTCCAGCACCCTCTGCGCCCTCATCGGCGCCCCACCCATGGCGGCTGGCATATCCTTGAAGTACTTCTCCACCTCGAACGTTATCCTGCCCTCGGTGGTGAGGAACACGGCGTGGTTCTTCAGCTTGCGGGATATCCTCACCGCGAACACGCTATCGCCGAGGGACTCCTTCGCGAAGTCGGTCAGGGCCTTGTACTCCTCTCCCTTCCGCTCCGCCTCCCTCTTCTCCTCCTCGGTCTCCAGACCGAGGTCCTCGGTGGTGGCGTCACAGAAATCCTTCCCGTCGTAACCGGAGAGGGTACCCGCTAGGAACGAGTCGATTTCGTCGGTGAAGGCGAGAACGTCGTACCCCTTTGCGAGGACGGGCTCGGCCTGCGGAAGTTTCCCTGCGGCATCGAGGGAGCTCGCTACCACGTAGTAGATCTTCGTCTGTCCTTCGGGCATCGCCTTGACGTACTCGGAGAGGGAGACCTCCTTCCCCTGCTTAACCGAGGGGAACAGGAGCAGATCCTTCAGTAACTCGGCGTCGGCGCCGTACCTGTCGACCACGCCGTACTTCAGCTGCTTGCCGAATGCCCTGTAGAACCTGGCGTAGTCCTCGGGACGGTCGGCCATCATGGACTCGAGCTCCTTTTTCACCTTCTTAGTGACCGTGGAGGCAACGTTCTGCAACTGCCTGTCGTGTTGCAGCACCTCCCTCGAGATGTTGAGCGTGAAGTCGGGAGAGTCGACCACCCCCTTAACGAAGCGGAAGCAGTAGGGTAGGATGTCCGCGCAGCCGTCCATGATCAGCACGCCGTTGGAGTACAACTGCAACCCCGGTTTGAAATCGCGGGTGTAGAAGTCGTAGGGCGCCTGGGCGGGTACGAATAGCAGGGCCTTGTACGTGACGGCACCCTCGACATTGGCGCGGATGATGCACGCCGGGTCCTCGAAGTCATGGAACTTCTGCTTGTAGAATTCGGCGCACTTCTCATCGCTAGCGTCCTTCTTGGGCTTCTGCCATATGGGGACCATGCTGTTGACCACCTTATCGACGGCCTTCGACTCGTAATGCCCCTTGGAGCCGCCGTCCTCGTTCTTCTCCCCGTTCTCCACCCACTCGGACTCCTCCACCACCATGTGGATCGGCCAGCGGATGTAGTCGGAGTACCTCTCCACCAGCTCCCGCAGGTGCTCGGTCTCCAGGTACCTCCCGTACTCGTCGTCGCCTGACTTGTCCTCCTTGATGTGCAGGGTGATTACGGTGCCCTGCCCATCCTTCTCGGCCGGGGTTATCGTGTATCCGTCGACCCCGCCGCTCTCCCACAGGTTAGCGTCCTCGCTGCCGTACGCCCTCGAGAGCACGGACACCCTGTCTGCGACCATGAACGCGGAGTAGAACCCCACCCCGAACTGCCCGATGGACCTGTCCTTGGAATCGCTGTTCTCCTTGAACTCGAGGGTGCCGGAATGGGCGATGCGCCCGAGGTCGTTCTCGAGCTCGTCGGCCGTCATGCCGATGCCGGTGTCCTCGATTGTCACCGTGCGGGCGTCACGATCCGCACGGATGTCGATCCTCAGGTCCTTCTTTTTCAACTTGGAGTCGCCGTCGGTGATCCTGCGGAAGTTCATCTTGTCGAGGGCATCGGAGGCGTTGGACACCAGCTCCCTGAGGAAGATTTCCCTGTGGGTGTAGATTGAGTTGACCATCAGGTCGAGGATGCGCTTAGATTCCGTCTTGAACTGTTTCTTGGCCATTTGCATCGCCTTATCGGATGATGAGGGAGTGGTAGCGCTTCTATATAAATTTGACCAATACGGCACTCGAGGTCGTACCCTATGGAATGGTCACAGTCCGGCTTCCTCCCCCTCGATGTCTGCGACGGACACCTCGAGGTTTCCGTTGCGGCACCTGATTTCGTCGATCATTGCCTTCTCATTTGCGCCAGTCTTCATGGTCACCGAATATGTCAGACGGAACATGCTGCCCATGTTGGACGTTTTGACCCTTTTCAGACGGTGGCCGTCGGTATAATTGGCGAAGATGTCATCGAATATGCCGGAATAATCGAGGTCCTCTGGGACGGTCACGTTCAGCACCTTGTCCTAATCTGCTGCATCCGTAATGGTCGCTGATGCGTGTGTACAGGAAGTAGAACAATCCGCCGATCAGAGCGAATATGATGGCGAATGCCAGATAACCCACCCGACGAGCAGCCCCGCCCCCATGGAAGGAATATCGCCCCATCTCCTTCGCCTTCCCCGGCGCAGAACGGAACCTAATGAGGGCAAAGGCGCCGGCCACGGCGATACCCATCCCAATGTTGTCGTTCACCACGAGGATTACGACAGCAACGACGGCGGGCAGGAGCGCGACAGTGGAGACGAAACTCTCGCTGTATTTGTTGAACACGGCGTAAAACACGCCTATCATCGCTCCGACGAACAGGCCGCAGAACGTCACGAGAAGGAACTGATCCAACGTGAAGACGTCCGTAAGCGGGTCCGCGAAGATGTTATCCAAAAGACTCATGTTTTCACCATAATCTGTCCGAATGGGGTCGCATATCGCACTTTAAGCGAGAACGTACAATCGACCACGATACGTGTCATAGGATGCGCGGTCGCCACACAGCGGGTTACGGTGCTATGCGATACTGGATGAACCCCTGGGCATGGCGCCGCGGGAAACGCGGGCGATGATGCCGCCACGGCGGGCGGGGCGCCTCCCCGTCCGGTTGCGCGGAATCTTTTGGCCCCCTCCTCCGCAGGGTGTGCCACGGTGGCGGCCAAGGCCGTTCCGAGGAGGATGCCCGATGACGACGATACCATAGGTCAAGTTACATATTTTCTGATTTATTACTGCATCGCATTGCAAGGATTCCGAGGCACGGGGGATGACGTATCGGGCGGTTTTTGAAAGGGTCGAGATAAAGTATCTCCTCACCGCGAAAGAGAGGCAGGCCGTACTTGAGGCCATGGAAGGACATATGCTCCTCGACAGATACGGCAGAACGGAGATCAGGAACATCTACTTCGATTCGCCCGTCTTCCTCCTGGCTAGGCGTTCCAACGATAAACCGTTCTACAAAGAAAAGCTACGCGTTCGCAGCTACGGCCCGGCATCCCTCGAAAGCGATGTATTCGTGGAGCTGAAGAAGAAATACGACGGCATAGTGTACAAAAGGCGTATGACCCTCCCCTACGACAGGGCCATGGGGTGGCTCTGCAACGGCGAGGACCCGGGGAAAAGATCCCAGATCAGGAATGAAATCGATTACATGTTGACACGCTACGGCGACCTCGCTCCGGCGATGTTCCTCAGATACGAGAGGATGGCGTATATCTCACTGGACGGGAGCGACTTCCGCCTGACCATGGATGATGGCGTGAGGGCCAGGTTCGACGATTTCGACCTGTGCGGCCCGTCGCACGGCGGGGATGTGCTGCCAGAAGGGAGGACCCTGATGGAGCTGAAAATCCCGAGGGCGATACCGAAATGGCTTGTGGACACGATGACGGAATACGAGATCTACAAGGAGTCATTCTCGAAATACGGCAGCGCCTACAAACAATTCGTCCTAGGCATACCGGTGCACTCGGACAGGCCAGACGCATGAAAAGCATACGGATGAAGAATGTTACATTAGAGGGGTTGCCTTTCGGGTGCTCAATCAGCTTTGCGGTTCCATCTCCCCGGATAGGGTTTGAAGCAGTCCAGGCACACGGTGTTCCCGTCCTGTATCCTCAGCAAATCCTCGCGGACCGATTCGTGGCAGCATGCGCATATCCCGCTCCGGAAGATCCTGGCCTTTTCCGGGATGCCTGCCGTGGTCTCCTTGAATTCGAACACCTCGTTCACAGGCCCGTTGAGGATGAAATCCGTGAGTTCCTCCCGGCTCAGCGATCCATCATGATGCTTCGAAACGATGCGGACGCTTTTGCCCGTGCGCCTGTCATGAAAGGAGAACGCGTGCTTTCCCGTCAGACGGAGGATCATGTTCCCTTTTCCCAAGGTGCACGACAGGAGGCATTGGATCGCATCCACCCCGCAAGCGTCCGTTTCGGCAATGCATACCAGCTCTTCATCCTTCGACTTTTCCATTTCTATGCCGAGATGGTCACAGGCCGCCTCGGCTGCCCTGCAGCCGGTGGCGAGACCGGGGCAACTGTGCCCGTGGAACTCCTGGCACCTCTGCCATGTTTCGTTCATGCGCATACGTTACGGGATATTTCATAGTTAAATTTAGTGTTACTAATTACCTATTGTTTATGCGAGATATTATTAACCAGACGACCATGGCCCGTTGCTATGAACACGAAACACATCGCGGTCACCGCAGTGGTCGTGATCGCCGTGGCTGCCATCGGCATCTATGTGGTCACCGACAACGGCGGCGATAACGAGAACATACAAGGCCCTTATTATCAAATTACTGCATGAGTAAGGTTTGATTGATTGAGAATCTTCTCAATTTTTTCGAACTGCTTCGCGACCTTCGCCCCTTCTCGGCAGCCGCAGTGAGATCCGCATCGTACCTCTCTTTATCCTCCGTCTCGATGGCCCCCGCCGCTATGAGCTGTTTCATCCGGATGACTCTCATCCCCTTCCCTCCGGGGCCCGTCCTCATCACTTCCGTCTTGTAGACCCCGGCTGTTCTTTATCCACAGCAGTATCCGCGCGGAGTGCCTCTCGCGCACTGGGTTCAAATCGTCCCCCATGTCTGCACCCATAACTCGGTTGTGACTGTCCTCGGTCTACTAAAAGCAGTATTACGGATATTGTGATGACATAGGAGCAGTCCGACGCGGACAGCGCGCGAGTCTGCCACACGTCCTTTACACCGTCATTGTTTTACAAAAACAGTATTTCAATCATTGAGGGACTGCGAACGGCGGGAATGCGACGGAGTTCCCGGAGAAGGGCGAGGAGCCCGCCCCTACGACAGAACGCCGCACCCTGACAAGTGACAGTGCTCGTTTGTTCAACAGGTGGACAATGAAAAACCCTATCTTTTGAGCTGCTGACTGAAAAAGGGAGTGGACAGAGCGAGATTCGAACTCGCGACCTCTACAATGCCAATGTAGCGATCTTCCAACTGATCTATCTGCCCGGTGATGCTCCCCATCCCGTAGTCGTAATTAAAGATTACGACAGTCTGGGACAGGGGCCAGTATCCCGCGTTCGTTCGGACGGTTCGTCGGAGAGAGTGGTCTGGAAACGCTCTCTCTCGCCCTCAATCCTAGTCGGGTACTCCCCGGTTACGCAGCCCAGACACAGGTCCTTCGCCGGGAAGCCTATGGCCTCCACGAGCCCCCCGAGACTGATGTACCCCACGCTGTCCGCACCGATTATCCTCGCGATGTCCTCAAAGGTATGCCCGGTAGCGATGAACTGATCCCTCGTCTTCATGTCCACGCCGTAGTAGCACGGCGCGATGATCGGCGGGCTGCCACTCCTCACATGCACCTCCTTCGCGCCAGCCTTCCGGAGCATGGCGATGAGCTGCTTGAGGGTGGTCCCCCTGACGATGGAATCGTCGACGATGAGGATTCTCTTCCCGGCGACAGTGCTTCTGATGGGGTTCATCTTCGTCGACACGGCGTGCTCCCTTTCCTTCTGGTCGGGAAGGATGAACGTCCTTTCGGCGAAACGGTTCTTCATGAAACCCTCTTGGTAGGGGATGCCCGAGCCGTTGGAGAAGCCGATGGCGTGTGCCCTTCCAGAATCGGGGATTGGCATCACGAGGTCGACGTCGGCGGGGCACTCGCGGGCGAGAATCTCGCCAATCCTCCTTCTGACGTCGTAGACCGTGCGGCCGTCTATGGCGGAGTCCGGGCGGGCGAAGTACACCCACTCGAACATGCAGTGGGCACAGGGCATGGTGAACTTGGACGGGTAGGATCTAAGTTTGTCCGGAGTGATCTCGACGATCTCCCCAGGCATGACGTCGCGGACGAACTCGCCGCCGAGGGCGTCGATGGCCGCGGTCTCGGAGACGATGATGTGGCCGTCGCTGATCCTCCCGAGGACGAGCGGGTGGATCCCGAGGGGATCGCGCACGCCGAAAAGCCTGCCGTCTACGAGGACGGCGAGGGAATAGGCGCCGTCGATTTCGCTCATCGTGGCGCGTAGGGCGAGGACGGGGTCGTTATTCTGCCTGAGGTAGCGGGACATTATGTTGATGATCAGTTCGGAGTCCGACGACGTCTGGAAGAGCGCCCCGGATTCTAGGCACTTCTGCTTGAGCTTCTCGTAGTTCGTGAGATCGCCGTTGTGAGCAACGGCGATCATACCCGCGCCGGTGAGCAACATGAGGGGTTGCGCGTTGCGCATGCTCTTGCCGCCGACCGTGGAGTAGCGGACGTGCCCGATGCCCACATTGCCGTGGAGGCTGGCGAGCTTCTCCTTCGAAAGAGCGTTCTGGACCAGCCCGGCGTCTTTGATGGTATGTATCTCGCCGTCGCTGAAAACGGATATGCCGGCGCTTTCCTGACCCCTGTGCTGGATGATCATCAGGGACTTGTGCAATGCGGCGACTACGTCATGTTCGGCACCGATGCCGACTACTCCGCACTCATGCCCCGGTCCCGCCATTTTTCCACTTCGAACCGACTCAGTCGCGCAGCTTGGCCCAGCTGTAGGACCTGAGCTTGGCGGTCCTGCCGTACCCGCAGGAGGCGCAGTAGCCCTTCCTGACGTTGTACGAGCGTTTACCGCACCTGCGACAGGGGATGTGCGTCTTGAACTTGTTGTGCCTTCCCTGCGCTGCTGTTCCTGCTCCCATGTTCCTTTCTCCCCAAGGTGACGTCGTCGCTTACCGGGCGATGCCACGGCGGGTGCGGAACTTGGGCTCTGCGCCCAGACTGCCACCTTACGACCCGCCCTATAAGGATGCCGTATTTTAACCTTATCCGCACGGCCTCGGACGAAGGCGCCTATGGTGGGGGCATCCAGACGGTCCATGTCGTAGAAGATCACGGCCTCTTTGATGCCTCTCGCGCCGAATCCCGTGTGGAAGAAGCGGTCGAGCAGGGCGGCCCTCCACAGGATGTCTAGGACGCAGGTGGCGAGGCTGCCGTAGTAGGCGTTGCCCATATCATCGACGTAGCCGTTCTCGTCCACGATGGCGAGCGCGCTGCCGAGGAAGCTGTCCCTGCCATTGAGTATCGTCAGGTAGTCGACGAGGACCCTCTTTCCCCCCTCGTCTGGCTCCGCGACCTCGATGTCCCCGATGGCGACGAAGCCCCTGCGGCTGAACTCTCCATCGTCGCCAATCACCGAATGTTCGATGATCCCCCTCGCGGCGGTGAATACGTTCCACGAGAAATCCTCGGCGCCGTACAAAGGAACGTTGAGCGGGTCGTTGCTGGCTATTGACTCTGAGGCGGCCGCGGCGGCCGCCGCGGAGATCGCCTTCATATCGGCCCTGCCAGGAGACGCCGCCGCGGCGATGCTCATGTCCGCCTCGGTCTCCGAGAGCTCAAGGACCTTGCCCACGAAGGCCAGGTCGGCGAACCTCCCGATGCACTCGGCGACGGTCATCCTTAGCATTGCTGGGTCTTTCATCACGCCGGCGGAGCGGGCGTTATCGTAGAATTCCCTGTACACCGCCCTGGCCTGCGGTAGAGCCTCGCGTATGCGGGCATCCGCCGCCGATACGATGGCCCTCGCCTCACCGGCCGCGTCCGCGCCCTTCCCGGTCCAGAGCCCGCGGCAGGACAGGTCCGCCTCGACTTTCACACGGTCGGAGACGTATATGTGGTACGGGAACTGCTTGCAGTAGGCGGTGCGATGCTGATGCACCTCGCACCTCCGCTGCCCGTCGAGGAATACGCAAGAGCCCCTGCCCTTCTTGAGGGCCAGGGCCGTGTAGTGCTCGGGGGTCTTGGACAGCGTTATGCGATCCGGGTAGTTCTTCCTGAAGAACGGCTCCTCCTCCGGTAGGACCTCAGGCTGGCACAGGCAGCACATGCCGCACCCGCTTAGGCATTCCACCCTCCGCCCGGCAACCTCGGAGTAATCGACCTCGTAATCGGGCAAACTGATCCTTCCCCACGGGGTCCCCGCAGGGCTCCCCCTCCCGCACCTGTACCGCCCCTCTTATTATAACGGTGTCGGGGAAGACCGCGCGCATGCCGCCGTACGGACTGTACCCCGCCTTGGAATGCAGCCTACTCTGGTCTATGAGGACGGATTTCCTCATGTCGAATATGGCAAAGTCGGCGTCCCTGCCGACCTCGATGGCGCCTTTGTTGAGCCCGAAGTACTCTGCCGGGCGGAGGGACGCCATCCGAGAGACCTGCGCGAGGGGGACTTCCCCCGAGGCGGCCCAGTCCATGAGGATCGGCACAGTGGTCTCTACCCCGGGGATGCCGGCCGGGGCGGCGTCGAACTCCCCGGACTTCTCCTCTAAGGTGTGCGGGGCATGGTCCGTCCCGACCATGTCTGCCTCGCCGGCTAGGAAGGCGGCGCGGAGTGCGTTCCGCGACGCCGGATCGCGAATCGGAGGGTTGACCTTGTAGAGCGCGGAGGTGTATCTCTGCGCGTCGAAGAGGACGTGGTGCAACGCCACCTCCGTGCTGAACCCTAGCCCCTTCGCCGCGGCGATCTGCTCTGCCGTCGTACAATGGCAGATGTTGATCCTGTTTGCGTCCTTGAACCGGGAAAGCCTGCGCAGAGCACTTAGCTCCGCCTCTACGGGGCGATTGCGGAGGTGGTCCTGGCAGCATGCCTCCTCCACGCCATGGGCGATGCGGGAGTCGTCCTCCGCGTGCACGCTGACCGGCCTGCCTACGGCCGAGACCTCGGACATGAGCTGGGCAATCTCTGCGTCGTCGTCGAGCAGTATGTTTCCGGTGGTGGACCCCATGAACAGCTTGAAACCGCAGACGTACGGGGCGAGAAGGCTCACCGGGCAGCCGGGGGAGAGCGCGGCGAACAGGCCGTAGTCGCAGTACGCCCGGCCGGCCACCGCGCGCTTCTTGTCCCGAAGGGCCCCGATGCCGGTAACCGGGGGGCTGGTGTTGGGCATGTCGAGGACCGCTGTCACCCCGCCGCAGACAGCGGCGGTAGTGCCCGTGGAAAAGTCCTCCTTCCACTTCATGCCCGGGTCGCGCAGGTGTACGTGGGGATCGACGAAGCCGGGGAGGACGGTCATACTCATGCCCAGCTCAATCCTCTCTCCGCCGCCGACATGCCCGCCGAGCTCGCAAATCCTCCCGTCGGCGATGCCGGCCTCGGCGTAGCGGAGCGTACCGCCGATCAACATCCTGCCGCAAAGCACGGCATCGGGAGCGGTCATTTCTTCACGACCTCGCCGCGCGGGGACGTCTCGGCGTACGCCGTGCCCCGGAACCTGCTGAACTGCGCCCTGCCCCTCTTCCACTCGTCTGGCTACAATCCGGCCTTCAGGCAGAGGTTGGCAAGGTACTCCTCCTTGCTCCACCCCTGCTCCACCGGGACCTGGGGCAGGAACACCGCGCTGTAGCGGCGGCCATCGATCCGCGCGTGCATCGAGATGCCGTCCTCGCCGAGATCTATCTTCGACAGCAGGTCCTCCGGGGATTCGTAGCGCACCATCTCCGACGGCGATAGGACGGTCACCTCGAACGTGCACCTCTCCGCTTCGTGGAAGGTGAGGCGTTCGAAGCGCGGGTCGCGGCAGACGCCGCGCGCGGCGGCGTGAAGCGATTCCCTGAGGGGCATGTCCGCATCCATGTAACCGATGCACCCGCGGAGGGCCCCCGACGGGTGCTCCCTGACCGTGACGAAAGCGCCGCTGCGGTCGTCGAACGACGAGGGGAACGCGGGATCTGAGCACAGCCCCTGCGTCTCCGCCTCGGCGATGGCGCGGGCCCCACGTACGGCCGCGAAGAAATCGGATTCGGACAGGGTCACTGCGACCCGCCCTTCTTCCTGTCGCCGATCTCTATCCTCTCCGGACCGTGTTCCCTCCTCTCGCGCTTCATGTCCGCCGCCTTGCGGGCACAGGTGGCCGACTTCGTCAGGTCGAAGTCGTCGACGGCGTCCTTGACGGCATTGGGGAAGGGGCCAGCCCTGACCAGGGCCATGAACGCAGCGTAGGCCTCCATGCCCATGCCCACGAGGTGCTTATGGAAGTCGGGGTCCGCAAATGGTCTGATGACCTCGGAGACGTCCTCGTCGAAAATCGCCCTGTAATAGTCGCGGTCGGAGCGCAGCCTCTCCCTCGCCTCGAGGGCCGCCATGCGACGGTAGGCGCGCTCCTCGTTCATTACGGCGCGGAGACGCTCCCGCTCCTCCTTCATAGCCTCGTAGAAGTGCGCCGATTCAGCGTCAAACCCCAAGCGGGCGGCGTCCATCGCCCTCCTGTATTCCTCGCGGGCCTCGGCGCGGAGGCGATCGGCCTCCGCCATCCTGTCCTCGAAATCGGCGCGGCGGTCCGCGCGTTCCTGCGCGAGGATCTTCTCTATCATCTCCGCGTTCTCCTCGCGGAATCTGCGGATGTCGTCTTCTTCCGTCATTTCAATCCCTCTTGAACCTGATGACCAGGCAGTCGCCCTCGAAATCGGCGCCGAGAATCTCCGCGTTGGCGAGGGTGGTCGGTAGCGTGACCGTCCTCTTCTGGCTGCCCACCAGTATCATGATACTGTTCTGGTTGCCCTTAAAGAGTTCCACTGAACCCCTGTCCACGAAGGGCATCCTGAGCCTGAGCTCATCGCTGCCGTCGGGGCTGCTGACGAACTTCATCGGGCTTTCCCTGGAGTAGCTCTCGATGGGGTCGGAATCCCCGAATATCATGTCGGCGAGCTTGTCCAACTTTTCCGACCCGCGGAGCTCGGTGGGCATCATCTCCGCGGTCATGATCTTCAGCGGGTCGAACGACTCGTGGATGGCCTCCATGTAACGTCTCTGCTCCTTCAGCTTCTCGCTGATGAACGCCCCGTCCGCACTCTCCGGGATGACTTTGTTGACGATGAGGCACTCCACGTTCTTGTTGTAGAGGCACATGTAGGTGTACGACCGGCGGGTCTCGTTGATCGCCATCCTCTCGGGGTTGAGCACCAGTCTCACGACGGTGTTCTCGGAGTCCTCGAGGATGCTCTTGACCTTCTTCATCTGGTCCTTGAGCTCCATAACGGACTCCATGACCTCCTTGGAAGGCAGCGGGAAGTCCATTATGTGCCCGATAGTGATGCGGGCGACGCCCATGAGCTTGCTGACGACGGAGAACATCTTGTCAATGTACCAATTGGAGACATCCGGGAAGCTCAGCAGCCTCAGGGTCTCCCCGGTGGGGGCGGTGTCGATGACCACGACGTCGTACTTCCCCTCGTTCCTGAACGTCAGGACGTACAACAGGGCGGCGACCATCTCCATGCCGGGGATGATCGCCATCTCCTCGGCGGAGACACCCTCCAGCCCCTGCGAGAGCATGAATGCGCTGGCATATTCCTTGATGGAGGCCCATTTCGTCCTCATCTCGTACATGATGTCCAGCTCGAGCGCGTCCAGGTTGGGCAGGACGTTGACGATCTCCGGACCGAGCTTCACGTCGAAGGAGTCGCCAAGGGAATGGGCGGTATCCACGCTCATGATTATCGTCCTGTGCCCCTTCTGGGCGAGTCTACGCGCGGTGGCGGCTGAGACCGAGGTCTTCCCCACGCCGCCTTTACCGTTGTAGATTATGAGCTTCATGGCGCATCACGCATCTACAGGATGGGATAAAAACTGTCCCGCGGGACGCTCTGACGGCATTTTTGCCCAGATGAGCGGACGCCGTCCTGGAAAACGCCGGGGGCGTCGTGGCAGATGTGGTGCCGAGTGAGGGGTTCGAACCCTCGGCCTTCGGATTTCCCTGGCGAGGTCAGTTTGAAAACCTAACCCTATGAGTCCGACGCTCTACCAGGCTGAGCCAACTCGGCACGTTTGGAATGGGGATTGGCCATTGGTTTATATTACTTGCGCGCAGAGAATGGTGCGCGCAGGAAACTGATTGGAAGGAGGTGAATCGGGGCCGGGGCCCCGGGGATTTGAAATCATTCGGACTCTTCGGCCGGGGCGACGTCCTCTACGATGGCCTCGGCAGGCTCGTCCTCGGCCGGGGCGGCGATGATGGAGTCGGGCTCTCCGTTGCCTTTCCTCAGGATCTCGGTCCTACGGATCTCGATCCTCTTTACGGGGATTACAACCTTGCAAGCCCGGCCCACTTCCCTGGCGAGATCGTTGGAGATGACGTTCCTGATCACCTGGGAGAGCTTGTGCTCCCTGACGAACAGCGTAAGGAACTCACCGATGGCGCGCCTCATGGCCTCCTCCTGGGAGGTCTGGATCCTCCTGTCCGCGATGGACATGGTCTTAATCCTGATGACGTAACCGTCCGCGGTCCTGACGTCGACGACGTGATCGGTCTTGGTCTTCTTCCTGCGGGTCAGCCTCCTGACGTAGTCGGAAGTTAGGGTGTGGCCGACGAACTCGGTCTTCGCCTCGTGGCCGTCAACATCGCTAATCTTGAACAGGAGTTTGATGTGAGCCTTCGACGCATCGCCGATGAGATCGGCGACGGTGACCTCTGCCTGCCTGCCGATTAGGTAGGAGGGGTCGGAGGCGGGGGTCTCCCCGATGACGGTCTCGTTGAACATATGGGGGGCGTGGACGTTGTACCACTCCTTTGCCTTCCACTTGTCCTTGGTCTTCCTACCGCCCGATTTGGGGGTAGAGGGCGCTTTCTTGGGCGCTGCTACAGGCGCTGCCTCGGCGGACGCCTTCTCCTCGGTGGCTTTAGCAGCCGCCTCTCTCTTCTCTGCTCCGGGTGCTGCCATGTGATAGCTCCTTTGAAACTGAACGGACCATCTGATGATTGTATAAAATACCTCTTCTTGAGGAATAATTTACCCCATGTAGGAGTCTTATGAAGCCAGATGTGAGCGGATTATCACAATTGTATAATTTATTCCAACTCATGCTGGTACCGCTTTTACTTAAAAGTTGCTCAGATTTCCCCGTTTGTGTTTTGAAAACGGGTTGGGTTGACAGACGGATAGACTCCTGCGTGTCGAACTCGGATGCCGATTCCGGATTGACGAGACCCCAGAGCTGTCTTCCGTCACCGTTGCAACGCCTGAATCGAGATGTGCTTCGAAACAATCCGATCCGCGCTCTTGAGATTCCGATTCAGAGACCACCCCGACGTATCCTTGCGCACGCAAATGAGGAGGGTGGCCTTAAAACGCGTCAAAATCCCTGATTCGCGTTTGATGCTCGGACCTCTACCGAAAAAGCGGATATTTCAGAATCTCCTGGGGGGCGAGCCGGTCGCTGAACGCCTACGGGACTTCGCCGCCGTGCCATTTGCGGACGAGAGGGGACCGTGCCTCCAGCCTGGGAAGGCTCTCGTGCAATCTTGTCCTTAGCTAAACTGGATTTCGTATGGGGGCCTCCCGTGACGTCGGGTTGTTCCTGTTCTTTCACCGCCGTGAGGTCCGACGACCGAGCATCCCGTCTGCGATGCCGCGATTTGCAACAGTCCTGCTATAATCGTCATCCCCAAAATGTATGATGTTCCGCCCATATTCTTCGGATGAGATTTCAGGTATGCGTCCATCTTGGGGATAATCGCCGAAATGGCCTACATCGACCTCTATTTCGAAGGAGCTGTCATCGAATTCCCAAGAATACCTCTCCCCGCCCTCGGCATCTACTCTGCAGAATACGGTGATGAGGGCCGAAATCAATAGTGTGAATATGATGACGAGAGCCGCGGTTCTCTTATTCACTTCTCCGCACGGGCACTGAGTATTCAGAGCCCTCCTGTCAATCAGATAGAGGATTGCATCTCCTCAGCAGAGAATATTTTTCTCCGATAATATCCTACAATGGCCAGATCCACTACTGTCAAAACACAAGCGCCGACCAGAAAATGAGTGTGTTCGGTTACTGCGTACGCTATGCCGAGGTATATAATGGTTACGATATATACTGCTAGGATGATTTTAGCAACCCTATTCATTACTGGGGCCTCAGGTTAACAAATGTTGGATTTTCTGGCCAAATCATGTGTCCAAATATAATGATTGCATTGTTAAAGTTGTCATATAACGAACCGATTTGACTGTATTTAATTCTTCTGTTTTCATAAGACTTGTGAATTTGAAGTGGATATGAAGATATAATCTATCCTTGCTAACAAAAATACGAATCTCTTGAAAACCTGTATACGTGACTTTATATATCTGCGGATTGCAGCCCGAATCTCCCGTATTGTCGGATTAAAGAATTCGTCAACGTCGTTGCTTGCCCTACAACATACTACACGAGGTCCATGCCCCTACTCTTCCTTGCGTCTACCAGCCCTTTTCTTCGTTTCTTTTCGAGTCGCAAACAAACATCCAATTGTACCAAACCGCCAGAGGGCTTCTCCGCTTCCTCTCTCGGTTTCTGCTGGTGAATCCTGCAGGACCGTTTCCCCAGGCTGTGCGCCGCTGCTGAGGTTCGAAAAACGCACAGGCTGCCGGACTGCGACGGGGGCGCGGATAGCGTTTCGAGGTGGACTGCGGACTGGTGCCAGGGTCGAGGGGGATGGAGTTCGGGACGTTCGGGCGCGGACGCCCGAACGGGTTTCAGAGGATTGGCTGCGTGCGTCTAGGTAGGGATTCGGACGCCGACAGGGACGTCGGGTTCCTGCCGGTCCCCGACGACCATCCCCTGAAGATGCCTGTCTGCGACGTCGGGACCGCCGCCTCGGCCAGGCCACAATCTATACGTTCTCGGTTTGATAACCCTTAATCGAGAACAAGAATCACGCGTGCGGAGTGCGCGTGTTTCGGCAGACGCCGGGCATTTCGGTTCTCGTAAGTGGCGAACTCGGATTTGGATTGCGGTTCTTCCTCAAAGCCGAATCCGCGTTTTTCTCCCAAATGAAAAAGAAAGGGGCTTGCGCCCCTGGAATGTTTTCGCCCAATCAGAGCTTCACGGGCACCTTGTGGGCGAACAGGCCGAGGTCGTCCTCGGACATGCCCATGGCGATGCCGTAGAGCTGCGATAGGTGGAGGACCGGGATGTCGAACCCGAGGTCCTTCTCGCTGGTGTCGAACTGCAGGTGGCAGAACGGGCAGACGTCGACGATGAACCGCGCGCCCGACTCCTTCATGTTCTCGAGGTTGGTCTGGGCGAATTGCTTGGCGACGTCTCCGAAGGCGGCCTTCAAGCCTCCGCCGGATCCGCAGCAGAGGGTCTTCTGCTTCCGGGGCAGGCTCTTGCAGCCGGTAGCCTCCACGAGCTCGTCGAGGACCTTCGGATTCTCTGGGTCATCGATGCCCTTGATGTCGCTAGGCTTCAGGAAGTGGCAGCCGTAGAAGACGGCGATCCCGTAATCGAGCTTCTTGGAGCAGGCGGCGGCGATCTTCTCGGGGCCGACCTCCCTGTAGAGGACGTCCGCGAAGTGGTATACCTTGGTGGTGCCGTTGTAATGCACGCCGATCTTGGCGAGGATTTCGTTGACCTGATCGAGCATCTCTTTGTTGCTGTTTAGCTCGTGGGCGGCCTCGAAGAGGGACCCGTAGCACCCGTTGCAGATAGTGACGATGGGGAGGCCCATCCTTTCGGCGAGGGCGAGGTTCCTCGCGGCGGCGGCGAACCAGGTGAGCCTGCTGAATGCCCTGATGACTCCGGGTGCAGGGCAACAGGAGGCATCGGTCAGATCGACGAGCTCTATGCCGAGTTTCTCGCAGACGACGCGGGTGGACTTCTCGATTCCGGGGTACCTCAGGGGGGCGATGCAGCCGAGGAAGAATGCGTACTTTGCCATGGTGCTCACTCCTTCGCGATAGCCTCGAACCTGGCGGCATCGAGGACGGCTTTGAGGTCGGCGTAAGCCTTCTCGTTGGCGAGGCAGGTCGGCGGAACCTTAGGGAGGCCGAGCTTGGCCCTGGTCTTCTTCACATCATCGTTGATGGGGACGGTGTGGCCGGTCTTATAGAAGTTGGCAGCGGTCTTCTTGTGGGCGGCGTACATGTGCCCCTCGGCGACGGCCATGTTCCTGAGGGCGACGATGACGTCGACTATCGGCACGCGACGGGGGCACCTCTCCACGCAGGTGTAGCAGGTGCTGCACATCCACAGGTCCTCGCTGTTGATGATTTCCTCTTTCATGTCGAGCTGGGCCATGCGGACTAGCTTCCTAACCCTGTAGGAGGTGCGCCTTCCGGAGGGGCATCCGGCCGTGCAGGTGCCGCACTGGAAGCAGAGTTTCGCATCAGCTCCGCCGAGGGCGGCGAGCTGCTTCTCGAATTCGGGGTCCATTTTCACTTCCATGGAAAATCTCCTTGACGCCGAAGAATTTACGTTCGTATATAATGGATGATGATGGATGTATGATAGGAATACCCAATAAGGTAATCCAAAATAATTTACCCCTCCCCCTTGTATGCTTTGGTTCACTCGATGTGCCTGGTTTTGAGGCTGTGCACGATGCGGTCCACCGTACGGCCCCTCTCGCGGTAAACGGCGGTGATCGCGTGCCTCAGCACCTTCGGGTCCACGGCGCTCTTGATGCGTATTCCCTTACGGGTCAGGAGGAACTCGTCCACGAAGAAACTCCTTTTGGAGCCCAGCATCTCCGACAGGGAGTACGTCTCGGCGTCGATGGAGTACTTGCGGCCCATGGTGTCCAAGAACATGAACGCCACCCTCTGGGCGCCGTACTTGTACCTAACGAACGACGGGCCGTTGTCAACGTAGACCATGCCCATGTAGCCGACCTCCTCCATGTCGAACCCGAGGTCGTCCAGCTCGAATAGGTACAGCGGGTCGTCGACGACGATGAGGTCGGCGAGGCCCTCCTCCATCATTCTCTTGTTGTGGGCGTCGTCGGAGACGACGAGCTCCACGTCGACCAGCCTCAGGGAGGAGAACACCGAGGTCATCAGGTCCTCCATCACCGGGCTACAGCAGACCGTGAAACCGCGGTCGTCCGAGACCCTCGCCTCGGACGCCTCGAAAATGCGGAGGACCCTCAGGCCGTCCGCGGTAAGGGTGGTGCCCGCGGGGGTGGATTTGGTGACCGGCACGCCGGCGGCGGCCTCGATGTTGGCGATGTAGCGGTGGACCACGGGAACGGAGATGCCCAGCCTCTCGGCGGCGCCGGTCATGCTGCCGGCGGCGTCTACCTCGCAGAGGACGCTGAGCTGCCTGTTCGTGACGACCTGACCGTTCACCAGCATCTCGGTCCTTACGCGGATCTCCATGCCTCCCGATTGGACGACTGGGTATAAAGGTGTTACCTAAAAGGGTCATACCCGTCCCCCGACTTGTTTAATACCGCCCCGCGGATGGGGGCCCATGACGCTGAACGGCCGCATATCGGTTATCGGCATCGGCAGCCCCATCATGACCGACGACTCGGTCGGACTGAGGATATCCGAGGCGATCCAGCGCAGGAACATGCCGGACGTCGACTGCTATCAGGAGGCCGTCGGGGGACTTGAGATACTTCCACTGCTCCGCGGGTACAGCTATGCCATCATCGTCGACGCCATGCAGTCCGGGGAGCGCGGCCCCGGATCGGTCGTGATCTACGACGTTGCCGATTTCGAGGATGCCGTCGCCAGCGACGTGCCGGCGCACGACATCAACGTCCCCACCGCCTTAAGAATCGGGAGGCGGATGGAGCCGGACTCCATGCCCCTCTCAGTAAGATTCGTGGCCGTCGAGGCCGGTGACGTGGCGACCGTGTCCGAGTGCCTCACCCCCGAGGTGGCCGCATCGCTCGGGTCAGCCGAGGACGCCGTGATGCACGTCATTGGCCTGTTCCGGGAGGAGCGGGATCGCAGGTCGGCCGAGGAGGGGTCGTAAGCCCTCGCGTCCGCGCCCGCCTTCCCGAGAATGGTGACGCTAAGTCTGTCCGGAGAGAACAGGCGATCCGCCGTGCGCATGACGTCGTCCTCCGTCACCGCGTCGATTCCCCTCATCTTCTGCTCGGCGGTCAGCACCTCGCCGTGGGTCAGGTCGTCCATGCACATGGCGTACAGGCGGCCGTCCGTCCTCTCCGAGGCACGGGCGATGCCCCCTTTTATGATGTTCTTCGTCCTCCCGAGCTCCCCCTCGGCGAGCCCCTCCCTCCTGAACCTGCGGATCGTCTTAGCGGTCTCCTCCAGAGAGCGCACGACGTTGCCGCCGGTGCAGGACATGAAGGCGGCGACGTACCCGGCGTCGGAATAGCTTTCATGCACCATATTGACGGCGTAGACCAGGGCGTTCTTCTCCCTCACGCCCTGGAACAGGCGGGAGCTCGTGCCGGCCCCCAGGGCGGCGGCCAGCACCGCATTGGCCGCCCTCTCCTTCGGGGAGACGCCGGCGACCGGAAAACCGAATGCGATCTGGCAGTGGTCAGACCTGTTGTTCTTGACGGAGAGACCCGCACAGGTCTTGGCAGGGGCCCTCCTCTTGTTGACGACCTCCGCCTGCATCGGGTCGAGGGTCCCCTCCGCCCATTTCACGACGGCGTCTGGGTCGGGAGCGCCGGTGGCGTAGACCGAGAGGTTGGGCCGGCCGTACCTCTCCCTGTAGTACCTCCTCAGATCGCGGTAGGTCAGAGCCTCCACGGATTCCTCCGTGCCACCCTCGTCCATGCCGAGGATGTCGCCCTTCCATAGGTTCTCCTCGAAGAGGGTGTGGATGTACTCTGCGGGCTCGCTCTTCACCATGCTGAGCTCCTGCAGGACGATGGCCCTCTCGAGCTCGGTATCCCTCTTGTTGATCAGCGGGTTGGAGACTATGTCGCCCACGCATCTCATCGCTACCTCGGAGGTCTCCCTGAGCGTGACGCCGAAGTAGGCGGTCATCTCCTTGGCGGTGAAGGCGTTGAGGGCGCCTCCGGCGCCCTCCATGAGCTTCGCCATCTCGAAGGAGCCCATGGTCTTCGTCTTCCTGAAGACCGTATGCTCCAAGAGGTGGGAGATTCCGAACACGGCCTCATGCTCGTCTCTCGAGCCGGTCCTCACCCCCACGAGGTAGCCGCAGTTGACGCCTTTGGTACCATCCAGATAAACCGGTATGCCCCCGGCGGTCCTCTTCAGGGAAATCCTCGACATGAAATCGGCCACGCGCCCCAACGATTAATACGTTTAGACCATAACCCGGGACCGATGTCTGAGCCCAGAGTCATTTGGTATTCCCATAAGGAACTGAACGACCCCATCGCGGTCGTCGGATTCCCGAGCGTCGGCCTGGTCAGCTCCATCGTCACGAGCTACGTCGCCCGCGACCTGGAGCTCGAGGCGACCGCCGGCATCGCGTGGTCGGAGTTCCCGCCCTACACCCTCGTGCAGAACTCTCGGCCGCTGCCGCCGGTGAGAATATTCGCCGGACCGGTCTCCGGGGTCAAGACGAGGGGGTCGCGGAAGAATGACGTCGTCATCGTCACCTCCGAGATGGCCCCGAAGCCCGAACAGACCGACGGCCTCACCACGGAGCTCATGGGCGCCCTGAACGAGATGGGGGTGAGGGAGATCCTGTGCATCGAGGGCATCCCGGGCACCGACCCCACGACGCAGCTCATGGGCGTTGGCTCCACCGAGGCCATGCGCAGGAAGCTCGCCGACGCGAGGATCCCCGTCATGCAGGAGGGGCTGGTGAGGGGCGTCACTGGCGTCATGCTTTACGAGGGCGCGGCCGAGGGCATGGACGTGTCGTGCCTCCTGTGTCCGGCCAACCCGCAGCTCCCCGACCCGGGGGCGGCCGCCGGGCTCGTAGAGCCGCTGATGGCTCTCATACCCGGGCTGAAGATTGACACCAAGCCGCTCCTAGCCGAGGCGGACGCGATAGAGAAGAAGATGAGGGAACAGCAGGCGCAGGAGAGCGCCGGCCCCGGTAATATCTACGGTTGAGGCCATGCTGGTCGCTTCGGAGTTCTTCGTCACGTCCGCGAGGGCCACCAGCCCCGTTTCCGATCTTAACGCCTTCGACCTGGCCCTCCTCGGGGCGGGCCTAAGCGAGCAGAACCTCGTGGCGGTCTCATCCGTCCTCCCCGCAGGGATAGAACAGGTGGAGCCTCGCGAGATGCCTATGGGCGCGGTGACCTTCTGCGTCCTCTCGCAGATGCGCGGAAGGGGCGGGGACCGCGTCGCCGCCGGCATAGCCTACGCCATGCGGAAAGACGGCAAGGGAGGCTACGTAGCCGAGGGGCACCTGCACGGCTCCGCCCAGTCTCTGCGGGAGGAACTCTCCCGCAAGATGACGGAGATGTCCCGCATCCGCGGATTGGAGTTCGGCGAGGTCCATTACCGGATCGAGGAGCTAGACGTCCCGGAGGACGAGTACGGCTGCTGCTTCGCGTCCGTAGTCTTCTGCGAGTACAGGAGAGGGCGATGTGGGGGGTTGTAGCGTGCACCGCCTGCAAGAGGAAGAGGATCGCCGACCTGTCGTCAAAGGATTCCGCCTGCCCCTACTGCGGCAACCGCGACGAGCACCGGACGCTCGCCGTTCTGCACAGGAGCAGGGACCAGGCCGATGCCCGCGCCGCCCTTGGCGCCGCGACCGGGTTCTCCGGGAACGCCGAGAAAAGGCGTCCCAGCCCCGGGATCGACCCGCTCTCTTCGCTGATTTACGAGTACGAGCACACGTCCGGGCTGGAGGCGAGGCTCGAAGTCCTAGCGAAGGGGCTCACCGGCATCTACGGGGAGTTTACCCTCGAGGACGTCGAGAAAGTGGAGCCGAAGAGGGCGGAGCAGATGCTGGGGAAGATGCTCGCCGATTGCTACGTCCACGAAACGAGATACGGCCGCTACCGGGCCCGATCGCTCCGAATGCTTCCTGACCTTCTTCGCGTTCTGCCTGCTGACCTCGCGCACCATAGGCTCCACCTCCTTCTTGAACCCGTAGCAGAGGTAGAGCGAGCTGATCGCGAGGAGGAAAACGGCGAACATCCAATAGAGCGCCTCATTGTTATCCTTGAGATTGTTCAGCATGATCCAGAAGATCGCCCAGAACACAACGTTGTAGATCATCGCCTGGACGGCGAACTGCATCGGGTTATGGCGGGCGATGCCCTCTCCAGCGGTGATGCCGACCGACGCGAACTGGAGAATCATGGCGAGCGCGACGATGAAGACGGCGGCGAGCGCCGCGACACCGATGCCGCCGGCGAATATCTCCTTGCCACCGGCGAAATAAATCCACCCGGTGGCGGTCGTGCACCCCGCACCGAGCCCGAAGCCATAGCCGTAGAACAGGCTGTCGGATTTCCCGCGGAAGCGCTTAAGGTTCATCACGACGACTACTGCCAGGACCTGGATCACGGCATACAGAATGTCGTAGATCACCTGCGCCATGATGTACGTGAACACCATGAACAATATCGTCCCCGCGACGAGCCCGATGGCGAACAGCATGAAGAATGAGGCGTCGTTGAAGTACGGGTGCTCGGTCGCAGGATAGGTGTAGGGCCTCAGCAGCACGAACATCAGTGCCAGCGTCGGCGCGAATGCCAATATGGCCGCGACATAGAACGATACGTCCATGCCCGTCCCAAGATCATGAGTCTTATAATCGTTTGGGGCGCCCGCCCTTCTTCTTCGGACGGGAGAGCTTCTTCGGCGCTTCGCTACCCCCGGCGTGCGCTGCCGGCGGGGAGGCCGGCCCACCTCCCGTGATCTTGTCGTAGTAGTGCACGACCATGCAGGACCTCTCGCAGCGGCCGCAGCGGCCGCACTTCGCGGAGTCGACCCTCATGCCGCCCTTGATTCTTATC
This sequence comes from Methanomassiliicoccaceae archaeon COG_1, assembly GCA_028561875.1. Taxonomy (GTDB): domain Archaea; phylum Thermoplasmatota; class Thermoplasmata; order Methanomassiliicoccales; family Methanomethylophilaceae; genus Methanomethylophilus. The sequence continues at coordinate 354,977 of JAQQTI010000001.1, read as the reverse complement.
GCATGCCTCGGACAGGACTTGGCACATATGCCGCATTCGGTACAGAGCTCGGCGCGGATGTACGCTTTGACCGCCCTCTCGAACAGCCTCTCCGTTCCCGCCACGTCTGAGGAGGTCACGGACACCTGTCCGCCGCCGAACACTCTCGCCCGGCCCTGATCGGACCTCACGAGGACTATGTCGAACTCCGGCGAGAACTTCGTCTCCCCAACCGTGCGCAGGGCGTCGTCGACGTAGGAGAAGTCGCGGACGCGGGGGACATTCACGACGGCCTCCGCGGAATACCCTCCCGATACGCAGACGGATGCGCCCTTGAGCATACTCATCGATACCCCGTCCCCGCCCTCCCGCTCCACCCTCAGGTCGAGGTCCTTCGCGAGCTGCTTCATCTTCGGGGGCAGGGACTTCCATCTCCAGAAGCCCATGTCCACGTACTCCGGCGGGAGCCCGCGGCGCTCGGCGTACCGGCGGAGGTGGGCCTCCCAGTCGGCATGCATGTCCGGATGGATCCGAGCGGTGTTCCGCCACTCGCTGGCCAGGCAGGAGGGACAGAGGTAGCAGCCGATCCTCTCGAAATCCCTCTCATATAGGGGGTTGTATGCCAGCCCCCTCATCCATATGTAACCCCATACATCGGCCGCGCGCCACCTGCGCACGGGGTTGAGGTTTATCTGGTTCGGCACGAAGGGGTTCCTGGACACGAACTCGGTCCCCGCCCGCGAGAACGACTCCAGGGAGCGGTTCCCCTCGACGGTGGCGGTACCGCGCGGGAAGTCCCTCGCGATGAGATCGGCAATCGGCCCGAGCTTGCAGACCTTGCAGCACCAGCGGAAGTCCTTCGCTGGCGGGCCGAATATGTCGACGTTTTGGCGGAAGCCGTCCCCCGCCTCGGCGACATGGAGCCTGAGGCCGTTATCCTCGGCGAACCGGTGCACGTACTCCACGGTCTCCGGAAATTCCAGACCGGTGTCGGTGAACATCAGCTCCACCCCGCCCACCGTCCTCTCCGCCAGGGCGAAGGCGGCTAGAGAGTCCTTGCCCCCGGAGAATGATGAGGTGACTGGGATGTCCTTGCCCTCCAGGAATCCGCGGATCTCTGCGGCGGCGGTCCTCTCCAGCGTCTCGAGGTGTTCCCGGTTGGCCTCGACGAACTCGTTTCTACCAGAATCCGGGGCCGGCGGGCGCTCCACAGGTACGGCGATGTCCTTGATCCTCACCGCCTTCTCCGCATCCCTCAGGCTCCCGGAGTCGACGAGGGCGGTGCCCGGCCCCACCTTCGCCCCCTTCCTGATTATCAGCGGGGCGCCGGCGGGGAATTCCCCCTTCACGTCGACGACGTTCGCCCCGGCGACGCTCTTCCCCTTGAGATGCCCGGAGACACCAGCGACCGTAACGACGTTCTTCGTGGCTATGGAGGCGAGCGTCTCCGCCCCGGCCTGCCTGAGCTCCGTCTTAAGTCTGCCCTCGACGAGATCGAACCTCAGCACGGCGACGACCTCGCCGCCGACAATCACCTCGTCGGTGCGGTCCTCGCCGGGGACCTTGTTGAAGAACACCGCCTTTCCAGCGAGGGGGTCGTGCGCCCCGAAGGCCTCTTCCAATAGGGAGGCGAGGGCGCCGTAGCTGTCTCCCATGCATGGGCGGACGTCGCCGGGGGCGTTGATCTCAAAAAATCTGCCAGGGTAACCGCAACGGGAGCACCTTTTCCCTAGGAGGAGTGTACCGCAGGCATCGCACCATCCGCACTTGACCTTCCCGTTCGCCGCGTACGCTCCGCTCTCGGCCATCGGGTGCGTTAATGCCATTTCTTTATATTGAACCTCGCAGTAAGGTGGGCGTGGACCCGAGAATCGAATCCGACACCCATTCGTGGCCGCCGAGGCGTAGCAAGTTCAGCAGGACCGAGGTGGCCCACATCACTGTCGCCGTGGCCGTCCTGACCGCAGCGTTCTGCATGCTGTTCAGAGGGTCCTCGAACGATCCGGAGTACTTTACGTTCAGAGACCTCGTCGAAATCGACTACGGCGGTGCTTGGGTCGTTGCTTTCGTCGGAATCATCTTTGTCATCACCGCCCTGAGCTTCCTCGGACATGAGTTTGGGCACAAATTCGTGGCTCAGGGCAGGGGCTGCTGGTCCGAGTTCCGCATCTACCCTATGGGGCTGATGCTTACGCTGATAACCTCGGTGTTCGGGTTCCTCATCGCCATGCCAGGCGCGGTATACATCAGCGGTCGCATCACCGATGAGGACAACGGCAAAATCTCGGTTGCGGGGCCTTTGGTGAACATAGTGCTGTCGCTCGCTACCCTCCTCTGCCTGCAGTTCTTCAACTGGGGGGTCCTGGGGGCGGCGCTTCAAATTACATTCAGTCTCAACGCCATCCTTGCGGTGTTCAACCTGATTCCGATTGGACCTCTGGACGGGGCAAAGGTCCTCAGATGGAGCACCCCCGTGTGGATTGCCATGATTGCTATCGCCGGAATGGAACTCGCCGCGTTCTATCTGCAACTGTATCCCGACATCACCGTTTCGCGAAGGGGCATTGCATGACCGATTTTGGTGCCGGCGATTAGTTAGACATTTATACTGAGGAATGCAGTTCTCATATGGGGACGATCGTGCCTTGTCGAGAGGGCCGGGTCCGCGGCATCTTCGGCGGCTTCCGCCGCCGATCGCTCGACGCTCTTTGGTAAATTCGAGTCGTCGCGGGCCCGTCGTCTCCAACCCCGCAGTAGCGTTTTCATCGCCTCTTGCCCGGTTGGCTCCCCGATACTTCGTTGATATTCGGGGCAGGGGTAACGCAGGCCCCTCTTGCGATCCCCGTCGAACTCTGCGCCCTTGCCTGGGTTGAGGATGTTCTTTGGATCCATCGCACGCTTGATTGCCACTAGAGTGTCGATCTCGTCCGCCCTCTCCTTTTTGAAGTTCTCGGCCTTCGATATCCCCACCCCGTGCTCCCCGGTGACGGTACCGCCGAGTTCGATACAGACATCGAAAATCTCGTCGACAGTCTGGAACGCGCGGTCCCAGTCGTCCTTCTCACCGGAACGGATGACCATCTTGGTATGAAGATTGCCGTCCGAGGCATGGCCGTAGGTTGCCACCGTCACGCCGTGCCTCTCGGAGATCTCCTGGAACCTCTCTACGGCGTCTGGCACCTTCGATATCGGCACTCCCATGTCGTCGGCGAGGGAGACGCAGTCGTACCCTGGCTTGAGCGCCGAGAGAGACGCGAGGACGGACTTCCTGGCGTTCGTCCACCGCTGAATCTCCGCCTTGTCATGACTCGGGGTCACCGATACGGCGTTGTTCTCCGATGCCACCTGGGCGATGATCTTCAAATCCCTCTCCACGACCTCGTCGGTCTCGCCGTCAGCCTCCACGATGATAAGGGCACTGGCCTGCGGGAGGGGATTGCCGAGAACCTTGTTCACAGCGTCGATACTGACCTTGTCCATCAGCTCGCAGGATGCCGGAATCAGAGGCTTTCCGATGATGGCGGAGATGCACCTCCCCGCATCCAGGACGCTGTCGAACGAACACAGGCAATAGGCGGATTTCTTCGGTTTAGTGGTGAGCTTGAAGGTTATTTCCGTGATGACGCCGAGGGTGCCCTCCGACCCGCACATGAAACGGGCCAGCTGGTAGCCGGATGCGTCTTTGATGGTCCTTGTACCAGCATGGACGATGCTGCCGTCCGCCTTCACGAAGGTGAGGCCGAGGACGAAGTCCCGGGTAGCACCGTACTTCACGGCCCTCATACCAGAGGCGTTGGTGGCCACCATGCCGCCGACGGTGCAGGCCTCGGCGGAACCGGGGCTCGGCGGGAAGAAGAATCCGTACTCGGCGAGCTCGTCGTTGAGTTTGTTGTAGATGCACCCCGCCTGCACGTCGACCCACACGTCCTTGACGCTGACGTTCAGGACCTTATCCATCTTCTGCGTGGAGAGCAGGATGCCCCCCTTGATTGGGACGGCCGCGCCGCACAGGCCGGTACCGGATCCGCGGGGTGTCACAGGGATGCCGTGTGCGTACGCGATTTTCATGACCTGCGAGACCTGCTCGGTGGAGGTCGGGAGGACCACAACGTCGGGGCTGTGGTGATATATCGAGGCGTCGAATCCGTAGGTGTACAGGACCGAGGGGGCGGTGGACACGCTGTCCTTCCCCAAGGCGACCTCAAGCTCGCTGACGATTTTCTGGTCCAATGCCATTTTACCAGTGGGCCGATTCGATTACCGTCTTATAATGATGCGCTTCACGGGCGCAGCAGCAATCCCCGGAGCGTTCGCAGCCTACACCCCTGATGCGAGGAGGCCCATCGGCATCGTGATGACCGCGTAAGACGAGGGCGCCTCTGGCCGTACCTCCGCAGGAGAGCTAGCAAGGGTTTTAAACGTTAGGCCGATAGCCCGGGCCATGAAGTCCATGATCGTGCTCCTAGGCCCCCCGGGAGCAGGGAAAGGTACGCAGGGAGAGAAGCTCGGTAGCGAATACGGCTACGTCAGGCTGTCCACCGGCGATATGCTCCGCGAGGCGGTCCGCAGCGGCACCGAGCTCGGCAGGCTCGCTAAGACCTACATGGACTCTGGCGCTCTGGTACCAAACGACGTAATCATCGACCTCATGAAGGAGAAAATCACTTCGCTCGGAAATACGCCGGGCATCATCTTCGACGGCTTCCCCCGCACCGTAGAACAGGCCGAGGCCCTCGACAGAGAGCTCGACATCGAGGTCGCCCTCGACTTCGAGGTCGCCGACGACGTTCTGGTCGACAGGCTGACCAAGAGGCGCTCCTGCCCCGATTGCATGGCAGTGTACCACCTGGAGAACAAGCCCCCGAGGGTTGACGGCATCTGTGACAAGTGCGGCGCCAAGCTCTACCAGAGAACCGATGATGAGGAATCCACCGTCGAAAACAGGCTCGCCACATACCACAAGAACACCGAGCCCCTCATCGGTTACTACGAGAAGGCGGGCAAGCTCGCCAGAATTGAGGGCATCGGTGACATCGACGAGATTTTCAAGCAGGTCGAGAAGGCCCTGCAGTGAGGCCTCATATAGCCTGCTGGCCTACGCTTTTTGTATCCGTAAATTATTAAAACAGGGTTGCAATAGCGAGGCCCACACAGCCCCGTGGTGTAGTGGTCAATCATCGAAGACTCTGGATCTTTGGACTGCAGTTCGAATCTGCACGGGGCTACCATTATCGCCGGATTGCCCGGGTCGGTCATCGGGCAGGCCCTCACATCCAGGCCCTCTTCCTCTGACTGATGAGGATGTACATGAACAGCGGCCCGCCGAGGAGCGAGCTGAACACCCCGACGGGGAGGGTGAAAATCTTCGCAACGGTGTCCGCCGTGAGCAGGAATGCCACGCCGAACGCGGCAGCCGCGGGCATCAGGTAGCGGTTTGATGAGCCGACGAATATCCTCGCGATGTGCGGTGCGACGAGGCCGATGAAGCCGATTGCCCCGACTACACAGACTATCGCCGCCGTGAGAAACGACGTCAGTACAAGGACGGATAGGCGGAATACGTTAACCTTGAGGCCGAGGGACTGCGCTGCCCTCTCCCCGGCGTACATCACGTCGAGGCGCGAGGCGCAGAGATAGAGCAGGATGCTGAGCACGACCACGATCGCCGTCACCGCCGGCAGGCGTTCCCAGTTAAAGCGGACCAGTGAGCCGATCTCCCAGGAGTAGATGTTCTGCATCGTCTCCGACGAGGAAGTGACCATGACTATTTGCGTGATGGCGCCAAACAGATACATGATGGCGATGCCGGTGAGTATCATCATCGTCGGCGTGACCCTCTTGAAGAACGAGATCAGCAGGATGATGGTGAGCGGCACCAGGGAGAGGATGAACGCGTTCGCGATGGTCGCGTATGACCCGTTCACGAACGGCACCAGGGAGATCCCCAGCCCGATGCTCAGGGTGGCGCCGAACATCGCCCCCGAGGATATGCCCATGGTATAGGGCTCGGCAAGGGGATTCCGCAGGATGTTTTGCATTATGACTCCGCCGACGGCCAGGCCGACGCCGGCGACCACTGCGCCGAGGGCGCGGGGCACGCGGCCGATCTTCTCACCCCACACGTAGTAGTCGTCCTCGGGATCAACCTCCCTGCCGAGGAGGTGGTCGAAGAACACCCATATGGCGTCGGATACGGAGATGTGGTAGGTCCCGATCCCGAGCGTGACTAGGAACATCACGACGGAGACCGCGACCATAGCGAGCATGAACAGGACGTTCCTGTTGCGCTCCCTCGCGTAAGCGGTACGGATGTCGAAGGCGACCGCGCCCGGCGCGTCCGGGGGCGTGTCGAGGCGTTTCAATAAAGCGCCCCCTTTCCGCTGTTGCGGGAGAACACGATTAGAAGGAAGAATATCGGCGCACCGATACAGCTGATGACCACGCCAATCGGCAGGCTGCCGACCACCACGGAGACGTAGTCCGTGATCAGGAGGATGAACGCACCCACGGCCATCGAAATGGGGATGACGAACTTGTTGTCCGAGCCCGTGAGCAGGCGCACGATGTGCGGGCAGACGAGACCGACGAACCCCAGTATTCCTACGAAGGCGACGATGGCGGCGGTCATGAGCGCCATGAGCGTGAGGGCGAGCGTGCGGAACCTCTTCACATCGATACCAAGTGACTGCGCGCTCTTGTCCCCGAGGGACATGACGTTCAGCTTCCCGGCGAGCAGCATCGCGACGACGGATCCCGCCGCGGTGACGCCCAGCATCACCGGGATGCAGTCCCACCCGAAGTCATCGATGTTGTTCATGTTCCCGACCTGCCAGAGGTATGCCTCCTGCAGACTCTCGGGATTGGTGCTGACCATGATGATCGCTATCAGGGACCCGAAGAACATCGACAGCGCCGTACCGATGAGGATGAGCGTCGCCGGCGTCATCGATATCCTCTCCGATATGGCTATGATGATGATCGCTGGCACCATGGCGCCGAGGAAGGCGTTGACCACGGTTCCCCCGCCAGCGAGGGTGGTCACCGAGACGCCCATCACAATCGCGGCGATGGCGCCGAGGGCCGCCCCCGATGATATGCCCGTGCTGTACGGATCGGCGAGCGGATTCCCCATCAGAGACTGCATTAGCGACCCGCAACAAGCGAGCCCGGCGCCGGCTGCGATGGCTGCCAAGGCATGAGGCATCGCCCGGTTCCATATGTAGGTGTCCGCCCACCACATGTCGGAACGGCGCGGGTACTCGTTGCCGGCAATGTGATTCCATATCACCTCGTAAGACTCCCGGAGGGATATGGAGGAGTAGGAGTGGACGGAGAGGAGCCCCACGACGAGTACTATCCCCGCGATGCAGGCGATGAGGAGGGCCGCTTTCCGTAGCATCTGCATGCGGTATGCATCAATCAGCCTCTGCCCGCCCGCATCGGCGAGCTCACCGTCGGACCCCATGAGATTTACGCCGAGCCCTTGGCCGTCTTGTAGTCACCGTAGGTCATCACGGTCAGAAGCGAGCTCACCGTCTGCTTCGCGTCGAGCTTCCCGTCACCGTTGCTGTCGTAGAGGAACGGGGCGTACCCACCGTCTATGAACCTCTGTGCGCAACCGTCCGCAAAGCCCTTCTCGAAGAGCTCGGGGTACATCATCTCGGTGATGTATGCCACTTTCAGCGCCGCAGGCAGCAGGTTGTTTATGAAGTACAGTCTTTCCACCGCGTTGTGCATGAAGTCCGAAACGGATATGTCCCCCATGCTGGCGTTCTTGAACTCGTAGTTGCTGATGACCAGCTTTTTGAAGTCCGAACCGAAGTCGCTCGTGCGTATGCTCAGGTATGCGCCACAATCCTGGAAGTTGGCGAGAGTCTCGGCGTCGAGGTTCATGGAGAACCCGTTGCCTCTGTACTTGGAGGCGAACTCCCTGTTCACCTTGGAGTAGTGGATGCCGCCCGCGAGCTCGCCGAGACTGTTGTTGGGCGAGTTATTCTGGCAGACGCATATCCACATGGTGAACGTCATGAAGCTCTTCCTCTGCTCGTCCTTCAGACCGGAAACCTTCCTGGAGATCTCCCCGAGAATCTCCTGACTTGATTCGGCGAACTGCTTGCCGACCCTCTCGGTGTCGGGGCCGCAGAGGAAGCCGATCCAGGCCGTGGCAGCGATCTGTGCATAGACGTTGTTGCCGTTGAAGGCGAGGACAGGGATGCCCGCGTTGTTGAAGTCCCTGATCGTCACGGCGGTGATGTCGCCCGCGTAGGCGGTGTCGATGACGAGGGCACCGACCGGCGTCCTAGAGTCTATTTCCATAAACTTCTTCCAGTCGATGGCCGTGCTGCCTCCCATCCCGGAGCTGATGATCTCGCCGGAGAGGGAGCCCATCATCACAGGGTAATCGCCCTTGGTGCCGGATGGATTCGCATAGGCCACGACCTTGTCCCCGGCGTTGGTGTACAGCGCGGAGGTGACGGTGTGCATGCCGTAGAGACCGACGTTCTTAACCGGGTACTCCACGTCGATGACCGCCTTCTTGTTGGCGTAGTTGTAGCAGGCCACGTGGAGAGTTATGCCCTTCTCGCGGTCGATAATCCTCTGCACTTCGTCCAGGTCCTTCCTGTCTATGGTCCCGTCGACGTTCACGTCGGCTAAGGGATGACCCTCGGCGGGAGTCTTCCCGTCGATGATGTCCTGGATCGTTTTCTTGTCCTGCTCGTCGATGGTGAGGTCGTTGTTGGCGTTCCCGAAAATCATCAGGTTCACCGCCTCGTAATCGATGCCCTCCGCGGAAGCGCTCCTGCCGTTGTCGTCACCTCCGCTGAGGAGCAGTAACGCCCCGGTGGCACCGGCCACGACGACCACGGCGGCGACGATGATCACAGCTGTCTTGTCCATCCCACCGCGCCTCAGCAGTCGGCAGCGTCGGCGATAGCGCCGACGACCGCGGGGAAGTTGTGTTCGCCCCAGCTGGACCCGAATACGAAGAACACCGCGTCAATAAAGACGTTCTTGCTGTACGCGGAGTAGTGGACGGAGACGAACCTGGCCGTATCACCGTAGTAGCCGTAGCCCTCGTCGAGTCCGGACGAAAGGTCGAACCCCTTGTAGGTGAGGCCGGACATGGTGCTACCCGCCTTGACTTTGTCTTCGAACTTGCTCTTCTGCGCGCTGAAGAGCTCTTTCGCCTCATTTTCACTACCGCACTGGGTGAACGATACGTAGACCTCGTTGATCATCCCGCCGTCGACGGCGTATGCCGCCTTTGCGGTGTTGCCGTCGACGGTGACGGAGAAGGTCTTCTCGCCGAAGTCGCTGGGGCAGGTGTAGGCGAAGTTGTTCGCCTGAGTCTTTACGGTGGTCTTGACGGGTTTGTCGAGGGCATCGCCCATGGCCTTCACGGCAGGAGCGATCGGCGCGACCTCGAGGTTGCCATCGCTGTAGAGCGAGCAATCGATGAAGACGTTCTTGCTGTACGCGGAGTAATGAAGAGTGACGAAGTTGTATTTCTCGCCGCCCAAAACTAGGTCGCAGACCCCGTAGTAACCGTATCCGCCGTCGAAAGAACCAATATCGTCGTATTCGAAATATCTCAGACCTTCCATGGCACTCCCCGCATTGACCTTGGCTTCGAACTGCGCCTTCTGGGCCTCGAAGAGGCCCTTCGCATCGCCCTTCGAGTTGCAAGCGGTATAGCTGACGTAGTACTCGGTGCTCTTCCCCATGTTCTGGCTAAAATAATACGCCTTTGCGGTGTCGCCGTCCGTGTCGATGACGAAATTGTTTTTGAAGCCCCCGGAGTAGCCCTCGGCGAAAGCGTTGGCCACATCGGTCAGTTCGCCGGCAGAGACCTTGCCGTCGTCATCGTCGTCGTTGTCGACGGCGACCACCAGCGCGGAGGCAACCACGACGACCACCAGCGCGGAGGCAATTATTGCTATGACTTTACTGCTCATCTTTGAAACTCCCTTGTTGTTCCGGTCATCCATGAACGGCGCCGTATAAATTATTTTAGTTATCCTAAACAATTATTTTATGTTTAGAATAACCAAAATTAAATACCTGTCAGGAGTAACGCGGATGAATGGAAATGTTGCAAATCGCAATCTACGGCAAGGGTGGGATTGGGAAGTCGACCACCTCTTCCAACCTCTCCTTCGCCTTGGCAACCAGGGGAAAGAAGGTATTGCAAGTCGGATGCGACCCCAAGCACGACTCTACGAAATACCTCATCGAGGGCGGGAATCAGACCACGGTGCTGGACTACCTCAGGCACACGCCCCCCTCGGAACGGAAACTCGAGGACGTCATGCTCACCGGCGCTGCGGGAGTTATGTGCATCGAGGCGGGCGGACCGGAGCCCGGCATAGGCTGCGCCGGAAGGGGGATCCTCACCACCTTCGACACCATCGAAAAGATGGGGATCGGCGACGTGCAGAAGGACGTGACCCTCTACGACGTCCTCGGAGATGTGGTGTGCGGCGGATTCGCCGTACCGATGCGGAACGAGTACGCCGATGCTGTGTACATTGTCACTTCCGGGGAGTTCATGGCGATGTATGCCGCCAACAACATCCTCCGCGGCCTGCTCAACTTCGGCAACGCCCGTCCCCGCGTGGCGGGACTGATACTAAACAGGAGGAACGTGGACAACGAGCGGGAGCTCGTGGAAAAATTCGCAAAATCCGTGGGCCTGCCCATCGTCGCCGACGTGCCCCGCGCCCGGGAATACATAGAGGCGGAAAGGCTCGGCAAGACGGTCTCCGAGGCGTTCCCCGACTCGGAGCCGGCGAAGATCTACCGGGCACTCGCCGACAACGTAGTTGCCGTCGCGGAGGGGAGGGGGCAATTGTACGAGCCGCACCCGCTGAGCGACGCGCAGCTCAACGACCTCGCCGCTGACCGGGAAATCGCCATGATGGGTGATTTCAAGCGAGAAGAATGCCGCTGCGGCTCCGTCCGCCGGGGGACTGGCTCGTGCGCCAGCCGCGGTGCGGTGTTCGCTGCCGGCCGGGTCAATGACCTGCCAATCATCATACACGGTCCGGCGAGCTGCGGCTATGTCATGTCGCACACGCAGGACGTGCATTTCCTCACAGAGCTGGGTACGAACCCGAACTCGGTAGGCATCCTCAGAAACAACATACAATCGACCAGGATGAGCAATGACTCCTCGATCTTCGGCGGTCATGAGGACCTGATGAGGATGATCCGCCGGGAGGCCGACGCTGGGAAGAGGACCATAATGGTCATCACCACCTGTGTTCCCGGCATGATCGGTGACAACCTTGACCTCATCAAAAAGAACGCGGAAGCCGAATGCCCCGGCCTGAACCTCATCGTGGTCAAGGCCGACGGCAACCTCACCGGGGGGTCAGAGGAGGGACGCCTCGCGGCGATGAAGGCCATACTTTCGCTCATCGACGATGACGTGAAGCCAGCGGATATGGAGTGTAACGTTGTCGACGACAACTTCATAATCTACCAATCCGGGCGGAACAGCGAATGGGTCGAGAGACTAATGGCCGATCTGGGATTCGGAAAAGTGCACAGGCTAATCGACAACGTCTCACTAGATGAGGTGGTTTGCTCGAAAAAGAACGTCCTTAACGTCAGGACGTTCGATGACGAGACCGTTAACGGCATGGCCGAGGTGCTCGAGGTTAAGGGAATGAGGGTGTTCCCCCTGCCGCTGCCTAAGGGCTACTCACAGACTATGGAATGGCTGGAGCGCATGGGTTCGGAATTCGGAATCGAGGAACGTGCTGCCGAGGTCGCGGCCAGGGCAGGGGCAGACTACGCCGCCGCCCTCGCCAGGCACCGGCCGTTCTTCGAGGGGAAGACCGTCGACATCATCTCCGGAATCTTCGGCGACGACGATTGGATGGTCGAGGCGCTGCTGGATGCCGGATGCACAATCAGGAATTCCTTCCGCATGCGCATGAGGCCGGGCGGCGGCGCCCCTGCCGCTGGACGCCCCTCCCGCTTCGCTGACAGGATTAACGTGATCGAGGCCTCCAACCCGATGGAGGTGCGGGCGGTCGTCGAAGAGGACAGACCGGACATCCTCATCGGCGGAGCGATGATCGGATGGCACGGACAGCAGTTCAAAGAGTTCAGCCGGACCTACCAGTGCTTCACCCACTACGCCTCTATCGAGTACCTCGAATACATGCACTCACTCCTCCTAAGCGCTCCCGATATGGGATGGAGGAAGTGGAACGGCGAGGAGGGGCTCGGGCATCTCGGTGGCACCAAACCGCCCGGATTCAAGCCAACCTCTCGCGAAACGATGGGCAAGCAGCTCATTACCGACACGCAGATCGAGAGGATCAAAACGATGATGGGAGGCAGCATCCCCCCGCAGATGGAAGCGGGACTGAAGGAACTGAAAGAGGGGCGCATGCCCTCTGGCATGCCGCAGCAGATGTTTGAGATCATCAAAAGCATGGGGGGAGCTTGAACGCTCGTCAAACCAGACGGTTATTTCGGCATAACCATGGCGGTTGAGGGCATAGCCGACTCCACCGTTCTCATGCACGGGCCGGAGGGATGCCGCCGGAACCTCGGCGCGCTGACGAAGAAGGTCTACCCGCGCAGAGACAAGTCGGTCAGCATGATGACGCCTTACTACCGCGGTTCGGCGAGGATACCCCATACCGACCTCGAGTCAAGCGACTACATCTACGGGGCGTACGACAGGGTGTTCGAGGCCCTGCAGTACATTAAGGAACGTGACGCGCAGTTCATCGCCATCGTATGCTCTCCGGGGGCATCCCTCATAGGCGATGACTGCCAGAAGGCGATTGATGAGAACGGACTGCAGAGCAGGGCAATCGTCCTCGACGCCGACCTGAGCTCCAAGCCGATAAATGTCGGCATCGACCTCACCCTCCGCAGGGTGCTCGAGAAGCTCGATCCCGAAGCGGGAAGAATCAAGGAGGGGACGGCCGTGCTACTCGGCAACCATGTCCTGCAGAAGGACTGGGAGTCGGTGAACGAGGAGATGGGGCGCATCCTCGGACTCATGGGAATCGAAGTGATCTGCAACGTGGGTGCGGGATGCACCGTGCGGGAGATGATGGAGTCTTCTGCTGCCGAGTTCGCGATCGCGGTCTGCCCGGAGTACGCGAGAGAGACCGCGGCGTTCTACGCGGAGAGGTTCGGCGCGAAGCCCGTGATCCCCGACTTCTCCCCGGTCGGATTCGAGGCCACCGAGGATTGGATTCGGAAGGTGGCAGAGGCCACCAGGCACCCGCCGGAGAAGGCCCTCGACTACGTCGACGGCCTGAAAAAAAGGGCCTACCGCCGGATGCTCGCCGCGAGGTTCGACACCGATGCGTTCGGCTTCGTAATTGACGCCGAACCGTCGATAGCCTACCCCCTGGCGAAATTTTTCTACGATAATCTGCAGATGGTCCCGAAGTGCATCCGCTACAACGGTATTTCCAACCCGCTGTCCGAGGCCCTCGTATCAAAGCTCCTCGATCGCATAGGCATGCCCGAGGCACTCGAGGTGGACATTCCAGATTACGCCGAGATAATCTGCACAGACGGAAACACCGTGGACATGTATACCCGCTCCGGACACGCCATGCGCGGAGTGGATCTGCGGTTCCCTTCTATGATGAGTGTCGAATTCTTGCAACAACCGCTGTTCGGCGCGCAGGGCGCGCTGTACATACTGGAAAGAGTCATAAACAGATTCCGAGGTGAAAGGCATGGAGATAAACATCGACGGATTGGTTTTCGGATATTCCAGCGTGCCTGTGCTAGACCGTGTGACCATGGACCTCGCCGGCCCGCGGTTCGTCTCGATACTCGGGCCGAACGGGGTCGGCAAATCTACACTCATACACTGCATCAACAAGATACTCAAGCCCGACGGCGGGAGCGTGATGATCGAAGGCAGAGACGTGAGTGACATCTCCGTGAAAGATATGGCGAAAATCGTTGGGTACGTGCCGTACTCGGCGAACGATTCCTTCCCGCTCTCGGTGGTGGACACCGTACTGATGGGCAGACACCCACACGCGAAATGGGGTTCCCTGAACAACGACCTGGAGATCGTCTACGACACGTTGAAACTCCTCGGCATCGCGCATCTCGCGATGCGCCCGTTCAACGAGCTCTCCGCCGGTCAGCACCAGAAGGTTATGCTGGCAAGGGGACTGGTGCAGGAGCCGAGAGTGCTTCTCCTCGACGAGCCCACCTCGAACCTGGACGTCAGACACCAGCTCGACGTGGCGAAGATGCTCAAGGCCCTATCGGTAGGTAAGGGCATCCTCATCGTCATGATCTGCCACGACATCAACATCGCCGCGAAGTACTCCGATGAGATCATAATGCTCCATGACGGGAGCATCTACGCCGCAGGAACACCGAAGGATGTGATCACGGAGGAGAACCTCTCTGCGGTGTACGGTGTGAGGTCGCGGATTGTAGACGACGACGGGCGCCCGCACGTCATACTCGAAGACGCCATCCCGATGGACAGCGAGAGCGCCGCCGTACTCTCCCGCGCGGACGGAGGCAAAATGCCGTCGGAAGTGCGAACCCGCTAAATACGTCAGATCGCTGCGGGAATGTGCCGAACTCCCCCTCGCCGGACGATCGGATCTCCCTCTCCGTCCCGTCGGCCAGGTCTTTGAAGTAACCTACGCCCTCCTCAGGGCCCCTCGCTATGAGGATGTCGCCGATTTCCATTTTCGTCTGCTTGCCGGGGCCGAAGATGTAGTCGTTATCACGGCGGATGGCGATGACGAACATGCCGCAGTTGGTGGCGAGCCTGATGTCGCCCATGGTCTTTCCGGCGAGTGGAGAGCCGTCGGCGATCTTAGCAAGGCAGAGCGTGGTATCTGAGTCACGAATGGACATCGCCAGCACAGGGTGCTCGGCGAGCCCCCTGATGACGACGTTGGCGATGGACTCCGCGGCGTACGCAATATCCATAATGGACGACTGGAGCCTGGTGGTGACGAGAGCTTTGGTGATGTCCTGCGGGCCCGCCTGTCCCTTCTGCACCAGCTCGTCCTGGATTCTCTCGGCGAGGTTCTGCAGATTGCCTGAGAGGGTGACGACCTCTTCGGCGATCTCATTATTGTTGTAAAGCAGCGAGGAGTAGGCCAGGTCCACCATCATCTCGGAGGTGTCCTTGAGTTCCAGGAGCATGTTGTCTAGCTTGGACTTCATTCCTCCTCACCCTCTCCTCTTAGCTCCTCGCTGAGGGCGTCCTCCTCAACGGCGTCCTCCTCGGCCTCGGCCTGCTCCTCCTCCTCGGTGACCTTCTCAGGGAACTCCCAGCCCTCGGAGCCGCTGGCCAGCCGGGTGAGCAGATCTGCACCGTCGTCAGTGCCCCTGACGATAATGTCGTCGTTAGTACGGAGCTTCATGCTGTCCTCGGGGTCGTATGTCCAGCCGTGACGGTTCTTCACCGCGATGATCTTACAACCGGTGTTCGCTTCTACCTGCAGCTTGCCGATGGTGTTCCCCGCCATGTCGGAGGGCGGGGAAATGCGTATCATCCTGATCTTCTCGTCAGCCTCGGAGAGCATCTCCGAGATATACGGGCGCTTCTCGGCAGGGAGCTTCAGAAGGCCGACGATCTCCGACGCCGCATCAGAGATCAGGTCGGCCGCGGAGGCCACCTCGAGGATGCCGGACAGCTGCCGGGCGTCCTCCCTCGTCCTCGCGGAGAGGAGGACCTTATACCTGATCTCGAACTTCAGGTCGTCGATATCATCCTCCAGCTCGCGGACCTTCTCCGCAATGGATTGGCTATTGTACATAAGTGCGGCGTATGCTAAATCGACTATGACCTCCGACGAGTCCTTCATCTCGGTCAGTAACTCGCGGACGCTCATGTCCACGCGCCTCAGGCTCGCCGGATTCCCGGAATCGCTCATTCGCGCCCCCTCCTGCCATGTGGAACGGAAAGCGGTGTTCATGCTGTGCAACTGTGTTCACCTGCGTGGGTGCGGAATATCGCTGAATCGGATAGGAGGACACGGTATATGAGAGATTCTACGTTTGGCATTTATAAAAGCAGGGTTTACCGACGTCCGAACAAAGATGGTTTGAGGTGGTCAACCGTGTCCAGTAATCGGGGCGACGTAGTCAAATTCTTCTCGCGGAACAGGTCCGCAATAACCATGGGACTCGCCGCCCTGGTCATCGCGGGCACCGCCGACCTCTTTGCTGGCATGCTACTGAATTCCATGGAGGAATACCTCCTGCTGATACCGGGCATGATGGTGCTGGTCTACTCCGCGATAGGCATGCGCGGGAACATATTCGGTGCGATGGGGAGCAGGATAGGCACTTCTATGAACATCGGTACCTTCGAGATGAGTCTGAAGCGGGGGACCGTCCTCCGGGCCAACATGGATTCGGCCCTGGCACTCACGCTCGTCATGTCCGTAGCCATGGGCATAGCCACCTGGGCGGTGGCCCTCGCTTTCTTCGACGGCGGGGCGAACCTGTTATGGCCGCTAATCTTCATCTCCACCATCGGAGGAATCCTCGCCGGCCTCGTGGTCCTCTGCTTCAACGTGCTCATCGCCTGGATCGGAAACAGGCGGGAGTGGGATGTTGACAACATCACCGCCCCCCTCATCGCCGCCATGGGCGACATCGTCACCATGCCGATGATCTTCGCCGCCACCTGGGCCTACCTCGAGATCGACAAACACGACTGTTCCGATCTGGCTATGATGCTGATGAGCCTCGCCGCCATTGCCGCCATGATTGCCTATGTGGCGTCCGTCGTCTTCCGCAGGTACGCCCGCAGAGACTTCGCCGGGGAGGCGCGGAGGATCCTCGTGCAGTCCCTCCCTGTGCTGATGTTCTGCCTGATGTTTGAAATCGGTGCCGGAATGGTCATCCAGGACGAGCAGGATAGATTCGTGGACTACGCCGTACTGATGGTCATGATGCCGGCCTTCCTCAACCAAGGAAACGCCCTCTCGGGCATGCTCACGTCGAGGCTTTCCTCCCGGATCCATCTCGGCACGCTCAAGCCCAGACGTACGCCACAGGGGGAGGCCTACGAGAACTTCGCTGTCATCACCGTCTGCGCCCTGCTGACCTTCGTTTACATAGGCGCCGTATCCTTCGCCGCGGCCGCCGCTTCCGGTGACGCTGGCACCTCCTTGGCCGTCACCATGGCGTCCATCGTCGGGGCAGGCGCGATGGCCACGCTAGTCATCTGTGTGCTGTCCTACTACGTCGCCATAGCCACCACCCGTTTCGGCCTCGACCCAGATGACCACTCCATCCCCATCACCTCGTCGGTGATGGACCTCCTCGGCGCCGTCATACTCGTCACCGTCATCGGCATACTCCTCTGAACCCGCGCGCGATAACTCATTATAACACGGAGGATATCGGGTGGCAAGGTTTACCCATGATCAGCAGAGACGAAGTGCTGGCCAACCTCGGCCGCTATAACTGGAAAGCGGCGAGGATTGGCGTCGTGGCATCCCACTCGTCGCTAGACACCTGTGACGGGGCGGTGTCCGAGGGGTTCCGCACCCTCGCAGTATGCCAGAAGGGCAGAGAGAAGACATTCGAAAGGTACTTCCGCGCCCAGAGGGCGGCAGACGACCGGATCGTCAGAGGCGTCGTCGACGACACCTTGGTCCTCGAAAGATACGACATGATCCTCGAGTCGCAGAACCAGGAGCACCTCATGAGGACCGACACCCTCTGGGTGCCCAACCGGTCCTTCACCTCATACTGCAGCATCGACGCCATAGAGAACGATTTCAAGGTCCCGATGGTCGGGAGCAGGAACCTCCTCCGCTCCGAGGAAAGGGGCGGCCCAAGGGACTACTACTGGATTCTCGAGAGGGCCGGGCTCCCCCACCCCAAGAAGGTGGAGAAGCCCGAAGACATCGATGACCTCACGATGATCAAGGTCCACCACCACGTCAAAAAGCTCGAACGCGGATTCTTCACCGCTAAGGACTACGAGCAATACAGACAGAAGTCGGAGGAACTGATAAAGCAGGGCGTGCTAGACGAGGACTTCGAGCAGCATGCCAGGATGGAGCAGTACATAATCGGCCCCGTCTTCAACCTCGACTTCTTCTACAACCCTCTCGAAGATAAGGGCGAGAAGATCGAGCTGCTAGGCGTAGACTGGAGGTTCGAGTCGTCCCTAGACGGGTATGTGAGACTCACTGCCGAGCAGCAGATCGGGCTTGAGAAAGACGGCATAATCCCAGAGTACACCGTGTGTGGCCATAACTCCGCCACTCTGAGGGAGTCCCTCCTCGACAAGGCCTTCGGCCTCGCCGAGAAGTATGTGAAGGCCACGCAGGAGTACTACAGCCCAGGCATCATTGGGCCGTTCTGCCTGCAGACCTGCGTCGACAAAGACCTCGACTTCTACATATACGACGTCGCCCCGAGAATCGGGGGCGGCACCAATGTCCACATGTCCGTAGGCCACCCCTACGGCAACACCCTGTGGAGGCAAGACATGTCCACCGGCAGGAGGCTAGCCAAGATGGTGAGGGAAGCAATCGAACAGGACCGCCTGGACGAGGTGGTCACTTGAACGCGGAGAAGTTCCTTGCCGTATTCGCAGCGGCGGCGTTCACACTGGCGGCGCTCGCCGTAGTATGCGATTCTGACGACTCGGACGCGATCGTGGGCATGGGCAGCGACGTCTCTGTCCACGGATTCAAGGAAGGGAGGGTCGGGACCATCGAGATCGCCGTCACCAACAACGACGCGTCCGACGTGAATATCACCCTTATCGCCGCCGAAAACGGCAAGCAGGTTGGCGACGCGCAGGAGTTCACCATCCCCGCGGAGACCTACACCGCTGACGGCTACACCGTGGATTTCAAGCTCAAGCTGTCCCCCGGCAGGCACGACATCATCGTCACCGGCACTCCCTCGGACGTGTTCGCCACCGGCACCAATGCCATCAGCGTCCGTGTCGTGGTCGACGAGTCCCTATGGTCCAGCACCACCACCTACCTAGTGATCGTAGTCCTCGCCATCATTGTGGTCGCCGGCGTATACATGTACATAAGGAGCAAGCCGAAAGACACCACGAAGAAGGTGTCGTTCACCGAACTCGAGGAGCAGAAGAGGGCCGGTGAGCCCGCAAAGACGGGGGGGAAGCCCCCCTCCACCGCGAGGAGGAAGTACTCTGCGGGCTCCGCCCCTGAGAGGAGAACTGACGATTCGAAGATGCCCGGCGCAACAGAGGAGAAATCCGAGGGGAAGAAGGTGTCGTTCACCGAACTCGAGGAGCAGAAGAAGACGGAGAAGTCCGCCAAGACCCGCGAGGCGAAGACGGAGGAGAAGCCCTCCGAACCTAAGAAAATCAAGTACAAGAGCTCGCGCAGGCAATAAACCGCCGCCCCGGGGCGGCCCCGGTGAAACCGTCAAATGTTATATAGATTGAAAACGGTCGACTCCCCATGGCAAGAGCGAAGTCCTTCAGACTCCAATTCCTGGAGAGCCTGTCCGCCCTTATCATCTCGGCGTTCGGGCTCGTCGCGGCGCTTGCGTGGAACGAGACCATAAAACAGGCCGTCGCCGCCATCTTCGGCAGCGAGGACGACCTTTTCGGCCTCTTCGTCTACGCCCTCCTCGTGACCATCCTCGCAGTGGCCGCCACCATGATCATCACCTGGGCCTCCAACAGGGCCAAGGCGAGCATCGAAGAGAGGGAGTGAAACGCTCCGAGACCCCCTTAACAGACCCTTCGATTATTCAGATCTCAAGCTTCGGATCCTTCAGATCGATCAGCGCCACGCTGCGGCGGTCTATGAAGAACCCGATCTTCTTGTGCAGCATGACCGAGGGCGCGTTGTCTGCCTGTATCGTGCTGTGCGCCACGTCGGCCCCCCGGGCCCTCCCTGCGCGGAGCGTCTCGCGAAGGAGGCGATACCCTATCTCGTTCCTGCGCACCATGGGATCGACCCCCATGTTCTCAATCCACACCAGGCTGTCGCAGTCCGCGATATGGTGTAGCATCTGCGCGAAGATGAAACCGTAGACCTCCCCGTCCTCCTCGGCGACGAAACTCAGCCCGCTTTCGAGGTATGGGCCAAAATGCTTGCTGCTGCTCGCGCCGAGGTTGTCCTTCCACTCCTGCGGAAGACTCTCCCACTTGTTCTCGATGGCCTCCGCGAAGTACTCGCGGATGCAAGAGAGTTCGAGCTCGCGGACCTTCTTCATGTCCTTGAGCTTCATGAGGCGGAAGTCCATGCCCTCACATCTCCTCGGGCGCTTCCATACCGAGGCATCCCAACACGTTCCCCAGGACCGTTCTCGCACATTCGACGAGGGTGAGCCTCGCCTCGCGCTCCGCAGAGGCCTGGAGCACCGGGACCTCGGCATAGAACTGGTTGAAGGCGGCGGCGACCTCGTGGCCGTATGCCGGCAGGATGTTAACCCTCTTGGTGACGTCGATGTCGGCAAGCACCGCCTCGAACTTCGCGAGCGCCTTGGCGAGCTTCACCTCGTATTCGTCGGAGAGCTTGGCGGCATCGATGTCGCGCTCGAACTCCCCCGCCTTGCGGATGATGCTGCACGCTCTCGCGTACGTGTACTGCAGATACGGACCGCTGTTGCCGTCGAAGTTAAGGGCGTCCTCCCACCGGAAGACTATCTGCTTGTCGGCGTGCACGCGAACGATGTTGTACCTCACCGCCCCGGCACCGACTACGCGGGCGATCTCCCTCATCCTTCCCTCGGGGATGTCGGCGCGGCGCTTTCTAATCTCCTCATAGGCGCGGGCGACGGACTCGTCGACCAGGTCGTCGAGGTACACAACGGTCCCCATTCTGGTGGACATCTTCCCCTCGGGGAGGGAGACGAAAGCGTAGAACAGCGGCTCTGGCCTCTTCTCCTCACCGAGGATCTCCAATGCACAGCAGAGCTGCTTGGAACCCAGTTTCTGATCCTCGCCGAGCACGTCTATGACACGGTCGGAGCGGGAGAACTTGTCCTCATGGTAAGCCAGGTCTCTCGTGGTGTAGAGGGTGGTACCGTCCGAACGGATGAAGGTGAAGTCGGTGTTCTTGCCGTGGATCCCGAAGCCCTTGAGATCGAGATACCAAGCACCGTCCTCGGACCGCCGGGAGTACCTGGTGCCCTTCAGTCTATCCACAATCGCCTTCGTGGCACCGTTGAGAATGAAGTCCGACTCCCAGGTGTAACGGTCAATCCTCACGTTGATGAGGGCCAGAGACTCGTTTATGCCGCCGAGCATGGCCTCAGCAACCTGCTTCACGGCGCGCCTGGTCTCCTCGTCGCCCGCTTCGTACCTGCGGACCATCTCGGCTATCTCCCCCTCAAGGGAGGCGTTGCCGTGGATCCTCTTGGTAGCGACGCGATAGTTGTAGACTAGCCGGTGGTCGACCTTCTCCCGGTAATCGGGGTTCTCGGACTGTTCCCGCTCCGCTTCGGCCTCCGACTCTGAGACGTTCTTCGCCCCCCAGGTCATGGTCACGACCTGCTTACCCACGTCGTTGATGTAGTACTCGGTGGTAACATCATGACCGCGCATCCTCAGGCAGCGGGCGAGGGTGTCCCCGATGATGGGGTTCCTGGCCCTGCCAACGTGCACGGGGCCGGTGGGGTTTGTGGAGGTGTGCTCCACGTTCATCCTTAACCCTGTGGCGGAGGACTTGCCGAAGTCCGCGCCCCTCCGCGTGACCTCCCCGAGCACGTCTGCGACGATGGCTGCGCTGTCCACCGTGAAGTTGAGGTAGCCGTTTAGCGGCGTCAGGCCGGAGATCAGGCCGGAAGGGACGGATATCCTCCTGGCGATTTCCTCGGCTATCCTCACCGGCGACATCCCAAGCGGCTTCGCCAGAACGAAGCACGGTATGGCGAGGTCTGCTCCGTCAGGGACCTCCACGGGGAGGTCCCCGGGGTCGACCCCCATCTCGGAAACCGCCCTACTGACGGCGTCGACGCACTGCCTCTCGAACTCTTTCTGAACCCTCATGACATCACTCCGGCCTGTACCTAAGCAGCGCCGCTATCCCGCCGAACGCCTTGAGGAGCATGTCGCCCTCCTCCGAGTCGCCGGAGATGAGTTGCACCCTCGAACCGTAGGCGTCGGACATCTCGAAGAAGTCGTCGACCAGGTCCTTGGAGTCGACGGCTTTCCCGGACTGCCCGCACTCTGGACATGTGATGTCCTCCTCTGGGTCTGACACCGTCCCCTCGAACTCGTGCCCTCCGGGGCACCTTGCCTTGATGCGGTACTTTTCGAGTGCGGAGGAGACGAGGAAGACGTCCACCGCGCCCTGGGCGGCGAACCTCCTGACCTGGTCCTCCCCGTAGGCGGAGAGGCCGCCGTCGGCCTTCCTGATCTCGGCGAACAGCCTATGCATCCATTCCTTCTCCACGGTGATCTGCATGTCGACGATGGTCTTCTGCGCCGCATCGACCAGCTCCTTCAGCCCGTACTCGTCGGTGTAGGAGGTATCGAAGAACGGCTTCACGACCTTCTTCATGAGCTCGTGATGGAGGTAGTCCTCGTTGATGAAGAAGTCCTTCGTCATGCCGGGACCGCCCACTATGATGCCCTCCATGTCCATGATGCCGTCCAGGAAGCAGGTGGTGCACCCGTCGGCCACCTTCTTGAAGAACTCGTGGGCAGCGATTTCGATGAGCCTCTCGAAACGGACAGACGACTGCCCCCCCTGGTGGTGCTTCGAGGGGACGAGTGAGTCGTAGTGCTTCAGCACCTTGATCCTCGACCCGGCGAGCATGCCTATGGTCGCCTCCTTCCTATCGATGGTGATCAGGCCGTAATACCTTTTGTCGACGAGCATCGCATCGAGCGGTTCGGTGAAAAAGGTGGAGTCGCACCGGTAGAGGAACGCGGTAATCGGCTCGGGTGGCTGTATGAGGTACTGTACCATCTTGGTCTGGTCGCCGGCGCGGGGGACCTCCCCGCAGAATATCACGACCCCGCTCTCGGGAACCTTGCTGAACGTCTTCAGGCGCGCCATGATGGAATCGATGGCGCTTGTGACGTTCTTCATCGTGGTCTTGGACTTGATATTGGAAGCCTGCCCGGATTCGTCGCGGAGGTAGGCCGCGACGTCGGATATCGGCTTCCCGTACGGGACGTACACCGAGATTAGCTCGGTGCCTCTTCCTCGATAGCCCCTTAACTCTTCCATCGACCTCTTGAAATCGTAGCGAGCCCTGTCTGTAGAATTATCGCTTGCCATGTCATGACCTTCAGCAATACGGTTTTATCCCTAACCCGCATCCCTATAAAATATTAGCCATGGCCCGCGAGACTGTAGTTATTTCCATAGGCGGCTCCATCCTCATCCCCGGCCGGGACGACGCGGATTACATCGGGAGGCTCGCGAGCATGCTCGACAGGACCTCGGAGGAAGTGGGCGTTGCCGTTGTCTGCGGCGGCGGTAAAATCGCCAGATACTACACCACCACGGGCAGGGCGCTCGGCGGCTCGGAGTACGACCTGGATGTCATGGGCATCGGAGCCACCCGCCTCAACGCCCGGCTCCTGGCGATAGCACTGGGGGGGAAGTCCTCCCGGGACATTCCTTCCGACACGAAGACGGCCGCGGATAGGGCGAAGGAAGTGCCGATAGTCGTCATGGGCGGTACCGAACCCGGGCACACCACCGACGCCGTAGCCGCAATGCTGGCCCGCGACATGGGCGCGTCCCGCCTGGTGAACGCCACCTCCGTGGACGCGGTGTACTCTGAGGACCCGCGCGAGAACCTCGATGCGGAGCGCTACACCGACCTGACCATAGGAGAGCTCGGGAATCTGGTCTACAAGGACCACTGCGCCGGGAAGTCCAGTGTATTCGATCCCCTCGGCGTGGAAATCGCCGAAAGGGAGGGCATAGACATCCAGATTGTCGACGGCAGGAACCTCGAGGAGCTGGAGAAGGCGGTCCTCGGAAGGCCCTTCTCGGGCACGTATGTCAGAGCCCGGCGAGTTCGGAGTCTTTCGCGAGGATTCCGCAACCAAGGCTTTCGGCAATCCGGCGGAGGCGCGCCGCCTCGGTCCCGCTCATCGATTTTCTATGTATGAACCCCACAGAACTCGAGGATGCATCCATCGCGGCCCCTATCATGCGTGCGACGTCCTCATCGGAACGCCCCTCGAGCTGATAATTGGGCAGGATGCTGCCGAAATTGACATCCGCCGTCAGTGCCAGCTCCGTGAAGCGAGGGCAGTAATGCCCACCGCCGATGCCGATCATCGTCGGAAACCCGTTACCTCTAGAACCCTTGCATATCACCTGAGCCAGGGTCTCTCCGGCACGATGGTCCCCCCAATGGCGATCGTCGCTGCCGATCTCTATGAAGAAGGCAGGAGTGCGCAGGTAGGGGCCGTGGTGGGTCGCCTCAAAACAGACTTTGAAATCATCCAGAGTGTTGATGTGATTTATGTCGCGAAGAGCGTCGCTGACTTCCGCTGCGGGCGCGGGAACAAGGGTGCCAGGCCTACCGCCGATGTCGGCCTCATGGAAATTCCCGAGGGTATGTACGGTGAGAGCGGGCATACCGCTCGAAGAGGTATGCTCGGAAGGAAAAATCACAAGGTCTGGCTCGAATCCGAATAGCTTTTTCACCGCCTCATCGATCCCGTCATACCGGATGTGCAAAACAGATATATCGACCATCAGGTCGTCGCCGCGACGCCGGGCATGCATCCCACCCGCATCTTCCAAATCAGACCAATCTCCCGCGGCCAATATCGCATCGCAAATGTTGCGCGAAGCAACATCCAATCCGCATCTAACGATCAGCCTTTTCATTTCTTGTATTGACAACAATGTACCACTACAAGTAGTGTACACCCTTATTATGTACCGAAGTGCAAAGCATAGACCATGAACGACATCCCCGTTCAGACTTTATCGGTGAAGGAGCGCATTCTTCTGCATCTGCTAAAGTACCCGAGTGAGGGCCCCGAGGTCGGTTATAGCGCTCCGTTCGCTCTGACGCAGGACGGAATCGCGGGAGCGGTGGGCATAACCCGCGCGCACGCTTCCATGGGCCTCAAGGAAATGGGTGAGATGGGAACCGTAACAAGGCAGAAGGCTCATGTAAAGGGCAGCCGCAGCAAAAGGTATACGTACTGTCTAACGAGCAAAGGCTACACGAGGGCCGTGATTCTCGCAGGAAGGGTGGAGGACTTTGATGTCGGACCAGAGACTCTCGATAGATTCGTGAGCTGCGCTGAGAATCTCGATAACCTGTCGCCTGCAGACATCACCGCTGTCGGGAAGGCGTGTGTCCTGCGCATACCAATTCCGCGCATTGACATCCCAGCCTGCCAGAGGATATTCATCCCTGCAGACGAACGGGGAAACCTTGATATCAAGCGCAAGACCGCCGAATCTTTCCTGTCCATGGCCGATCCGGCGGCGTTGCGTGAATGGCACGGCTGGGCCGGAGACCTGTGGCGCGACCGCGGAAACCTCCGCGAGTGCCTGCATCACTACGTCGCATCGGGAAGGAACGCTGACGCGTGCCGCATCGTCCTCGATAACGAACGGTCCATCATGGCCGCTGCCGATTGGAAAATGCTGGAGCCCCTTTCCGGACTCGAGCCGCTGCCCGAAGATGCGGCGCAGATCTACTGGATTGCGGCCGAGGTCGCGTACGGGTCACTCCGGATGGAGACCGCGGTCGAATATGCCAACAAGCTGATCGGCCTTAACGACATCCGCGGCAATCTTGTGCTGTCACAGGTTTACCTGCAAAGGAGCATGATACCCCTTTGCGTTGCCAACGCAGAGCTGGTGAACCGCAATACGCAATACCCTCTCGCCGCCATAGTGCTGGCAAAGGCGATGGAGGCGGACCACGATCCCGACAGCGCGCTAAGATGCCTCAACGAGGCGTGCAGAAAGATGATCTCCAACAACGACCTCTCCTTTCTCGACGAGGTCTTTCGGATCCGCGCAGGAATAGCGTACGCGATGAAGGATCCGAAGAGCGCGCTGTTCTTCCTCGACTTGGCGAGGCCCCTAGCACCGCCGTACCGCCGGCGGGGAATAGATAAGCTGATAGATGATATCAGGAAGGGAAAAAACAATCTGCACCTCATCCGACTCGGAAAACCCTGTTCCTCTTCAGCAAATCAGTGTCACTGAAGTAGAGATCGCGGATGTCGGTGATGCCCCACTTTAGCATCGCAAGCCTTTCGAAACCGAACCCCCAAGCGAGCACGGGATGCCTGACCCCGAAAGGCGCCAGCACCTCGGGCCGGAATATCCCCGCGCCACCGAGCTCCATCCACTTGCCATTGAAGAACACCTCGAGCTCGAGCGAGGGCTCGGTGTACGGAAAGTATGCTGGGCGGACGCGGATCTGGTCGAACCCCATACGGGCGTAGAACTCGCGGATGAGCGAGACCAGCATGTCCAGGTTGGCGTTCTCGTCGATGACTATGCCCTCAATCTGGCTGAACTCGGGCAGATGGGTGGCGTCGATGGACTCCTTTCTGAAAATGCGCGAGATGGAGAACGCCTTCTGTGGCGCGTCGGGGTGGGCGGCTATGTACTTGATGCTACTCACCGTACTATGCGTGCGGAGTACGGCGGCGGATGCCTTCTCCTCGGACCATTCGCCTCCCCATCCCGTGGAGCCGGTATCACCGCCGCTCTCCTGGATTGCCCTGACGGTAGCAACGAGGTCGTCGTCCAAAACGATCCTCGCCGGGTTCTCTAGATAGAACGTGTCCTGCATATCCCTAGCGGGATGATCCTGCGGAATGAACAGCACGTCCATATTCCAGAAGCAAGGCTGGACGTACTCGGACGACATCTCGGTGAACCCCATCTCGGTGAACAGCCTGCGCACCTCGTTGCCGAGACGGGTGAGGGGGTTCTTCTTCGCGGCGTAGGTGGCGGGGGCGAAGGTGCTGACATCGTATCTCCGGTACTCCACTTCCTTCCACTTCCCGCTCTGCACGAGTTCGTCGGTGACGTCTGCAACCTCCTCTTTCGGGACTATCCCGGAGCGCGCGGCGGCAACGCCGTCAGCGGTGAGGGTTATCGTCCTCTCGGTCACGACGACCTCCTTAATCATGCCCTTGCGTCCCTTGAGGTCCTTGACAACCTTTGGGTCGCACTCCCCCTCGGACACCGGGCCGGCGAGCATCCTCGCGATGAGCGCCTCGTCGGGCATCTGCGCGGAAAGCGCCTCCCGTCCGAGGTCGGTGAGGGCCATGGACTTCTCTCTCTCGCCGCCGGACATGACGGCTAGCCTCTTCCGCATCAGCCATCCCACTGCGATATTGTCCTCACCAGGTATCGCGGCGGCTAGGTCGCCTAGCTCCATGTTGCCGCCGGCGGCATCGATGGCCTCGAGAGCGCGTCTCTCCGGCAGACCCTTACTGGATTCTGCCGGATCGGACAGAGCGTAGAACCTCTCAATCCTCTCCTATATAACCGCCAGCCCCTTGGACTGCAACCAAGACGCAGAGCCCATTACCTCGACCTCGAGCGTGAAATCCCCCCCGGAGATCAGGTCTTCGGGCGTCCCGCTCCCCCCGCGCTTCTCGAGTGCCAATAGCAGTTTCTTCTCGTTGTAGCTCAGCCCATCCAGGACCTTTCCGTCGACCATGATGATCACCATTCGAAGCCTTCGAACGCCATCCTATCCACGGCGTCTCTGGCCTCCTCCCTCCTCGCCTGGTGTTCCTCCAGGAACGCGTTGATCCTCTGCGTGAGCGCGACCTTGCACTCGCCGCACATTATCT
Source organism: Methanomassiliicoccaceae archaeon COG_1 (assembly GCA_028561875.1). Lineage (GTDB taxonomy): Archaea > Thermoplasmatota > Thermoplasmata > Methanomassiliicoccales > Methanomethylophilaceae > Methanomethylophilus. The sequence continues at coordinate 327,250 of JAQQTI010000001.1, read as the reverse complement.
CCCCGCCCCTGCACTTCCTTTCCATCTCGGCGAGCTTCTCATCGTCACGTTCGAAGAGGTAGTAGTTGTACTTGTACACGGCGCAGACCTCGGGATTGCCCCCTTTCTCCCTCTGCTCCCCGATACTCACACACCCGCCGGTGAACGCCCGACCGATCTTTCTCTTGACCTGCTTCGGCGTGTCAGTGGTGTATATGGTAGCCATTTCGTCGGAGGAGGACATCTTGTCCGTACCGGAAAGCCCAGGCATCATCTTGCAGTACACCATCCCGGGTTTGGGACAATGCATCCTCGGCGCCACATCCCTTGCGGCGCGGAAGTGCGGATCCTGGTCGATGCCGCATGGAATGAGGACGGGCACCTGCCTCTCCGATTGAATCGTGGGAAGGAAGGCGGGTGCCGCCTCGAGTGACGTGAAGAATATCCTACCTATGTTGGACTCGCCGTCGAAGCCGAACACCGCCTTCGCGGTGGATAATGTGATCCTCTTCGAGACCTCTAGCGCTATCGGGTACAGCGTCTTTATGTTCTCGGTGTCGAGGATGATTTTCGTACGGTCCGGGTTGAACCCGAGGGCGGCGAAGTCGAGGGCGTTCTCGTAGGCCATGCTCCTCGTGTCGCAGAGGGAGAGATCCTTGAAAAGGAACTTCTCGTCATCCGTCATCTGGAAGAGCATGTCGACCTTGAAGGTGTCCTGTGCCCACTTGTTGAATATCCACGGCATGATGTGCCCTAGGTGGGTGTTGCCGGACGGCCCCCTCCCGGTGTAAAGAACGAATCTGTTGCCCCTGTCGTACTCGTCAAGGATGCGACCGAGGTCGCGGTGGCAGTAGAATATCCCCCTGCGCAGCATGTGGTGTGGCTCCCCGTAACCCGCGATGCGCCGCATCAGCGCATCGTCGATGGGTGTGGTCCCGAACCTCTGCATCAGGACGTCGTAGTCGATGTCTCCGGTGACCTCCCAGGGTGTGACCTTGAAATCCTCTGCCATGACGCCCCTCGATACCCCCTTCCATTATATTTAGTCGCGGGACAGGTGTGGATGGTCTCCCGGTAGCATAACGGCGATTCGACACCTGATGAATGTATCGAAATCTTGGAATATGTGGTCCGTTCGTAAAAGATGTGGTTTATGCTACCTAGCACAAAGACAGAACCAACGGAATCAAACTAAAAGAAACGGACCAGGGATCGACATATTTGGCGCTTCTGGAGGCCGTAGCAGATGACACACCAGGCGGACTAACGCCACTTACACCCCGGGGCCCCCCATAAAATCAGAGGGCGATCAAATCTCCTTTCCTATGCTCTCCATCGAAGAAGAGGACGCTCGAAGGATAAAAGGTTGCGGACGCACACTATTATAGTGGCTTGCCAATCTTCCACGCATGTGGAGTATCTTCGGGAAGGAGGCGATCTACATCGACCTCCCGGATGCGTTCAAGAACGGCATCCTGGCACATTCCAAGAATGACACTGATGGGAACAGATTCGCTGGCATGATGGAGGGCTCCGACATAAACTTCATACTCAACGGTGAGACGGAGGAGAGTTGCTTCTTGCTGAAAGTCCCCGACGCCCTCACGCCGGAGGACATACAGTTCATGGCGGACCGTATCATAGGCGCCATAAAGGATTACGGCGCCGCGCCGGTCGTCGTCGACGGCGTAGAGCAGAGATACAGGATCATTGTCTCCAACAGCAGGGAACCCGAGCTCATCGGGATCCACAAGACGCCTGGCATGTCATCCTACGAGGTGTTCAAGCCCATAATCGAGGGCTGGGACGCCCCCGGTCGCCGGAACTCCAGCTTCAACGACGACTGATCACTTCTTGGGGGCAGGCAAGCTCACCGAGCCCATGTCCGCCTCGTCCCTCTCCGGAGTCGCGGGGAAGTCCCATGGTTCCTCGTCGGTCTCCGCCCTGAGGCTGACCAGGAGGGGAACCGGCATGAATATTCCCCACTTCTTGCCTATGTCCCTCACGGCGTCCGCTTCCATGGTGTAGTAGTAGATGATTGACACCGAGGCGACAATCACGAGGATGAGGACCCCGGAGAGCGCGATGTACTTCACCGCATCCTCGAAGTCGGACTCCATCGCTATCAGTGCGTAGACGAACGCGGCGAAGACTGGGATGGCCATCCTGCTCAAGGTGGCAATCGCACCGTTGTAGAGATGGAACTCGCGGAAGTTGGTGGTTATCCTCGCATCCATGCTGCGGAAAATGGAGAAGGGCAGGATGATGACTGGCACATAGAGCATCACAGTGAACACGAACATCGACGCCTCACCGGCGTCCACGACCATCGCGAACGTCGGGTTGAGGGTGATGTATATCCAGAAAATCATGCCTACGCCCATGCCCAGCCAGACGGTCTGCAGCATGTCCCTCCAAGGGAAGGCCTTGGTGAACTGCGAGACTGTAACCTCGATGTTCCTCGTGTCCACGTCCGGAGGAACGTTAAACACGAACGCGGCGAGACGGTCCCATGCGCCGAGCTTCTGCTTTACGTTGAGGTACCTCACCCTGCGCATGACGCGGTAGAACACCAGCCTCTGCAGCGCACACACCACGCAGGCCACGCCGGCCGCGCCGACTAGGATAAAAAGCGTGATGTAGATGTAGATAAACGGAACCTTGGCGATGACCATCGCCGCACCCAGGACCACCAGCGCGATTATGGGCAAGATGTTCCGTCTGTACGCCATGAACGCGAAACCTACCACGGCGAAGGGTAGAGCCATGTACTGCATGGCGCTGAACTTGCTGAGATCGTCGTCATCGGGGACGACGTATGAGGAGTAGATGTAGAACGCGAAGCATCCGACGAGCGCTAGAAGCCATATGGCAAGGAGAGCCTTGTCCATATTGCGCATGACAGACGTGCCGGGCGTAATCCCCTCGTCCCACTGCGGGACTTTCAGCCTTCCGAGTGACAGGTTCTGGCGCTTCATGGTCTGTCCGTCCATACCGTTACGGAGAAGGTCGCCCTGTCACCAGGGTTGATTCCCACGATCAGACCCATCCCTGGGGCCTCGCTCTCCACCGGCCCCACGTCGCCGCAGGTCAGTCCCTCCCCGTGAGCAGCCATTTTGCCGCCGCTGTAGGCGATGACGAGGTCTATCGGGGCGTCCGACTCCACGTGGGCGCGCACCTGCCGGTGTCTCTTAACCGGATAGTCGAACCGCAGGATGTTTCTGTAGCCGGTGCCCGTCTCGTTCCTCGGATCGACTTCCCCGATACGGACATCCGAGGCCTCGAAAACGGTCTCCCTCTTCGAGAAGATTCCCATCTCCCCGCAATCGCAGTACCTTTAAAAATAGTCTGGTTCAGTCGCCCGCGCCGGAAAGGCCCTTGAGGTCGGTGGAGAACCGCCACATACGGGGATAGTGGCCAGGGTCCATGAGCACGCGCTCGGTACGGACGGCCACCCCGGAGTCGGCCTTCATCACCCTGTCACTGGACATCGCCATCTTCCCGAGAGCGACGAGTTCTCCTTTTGCGGTCATGACCGCGACGAGGGCGTTCTTCCGGATGCCGGGGTCGAGCATGTGCACCCCCTTGACGGAGAGGTCGGCACCATGGCAGACCGCGTCGACTGCGGTCGCCTTCGCGATCACCCATGGCAACGGTTGCACAAGGGCCTCCATGGGGCGCACCATCGAACGCAGCCACGCACCATCGCCATCCTGCTGCCAGAAGATATATGCATCGGTGAGCTCTTGCAAGGTGGCAGCATCCTTCTCCCGCATGCGCCCGGAGCGGGTTCTCCTCAGTTCGGTCATCGACGTCCCGCAGAGCAGCACCTCGCCGATGTCAGAACATAGCGTGCGCACGTACATCCCGGCATCACAGGAGACGCGGAATAGGACTTCCCTCCCGCTGATCTCAAGGACCTCGAGCTCCTTTATGCGGCGAATCCTCAGCTGCCTCCTGACGGCGGAGCGCACCGGCGGGAGCTGGTAAATCCTCCCGGTGAACTCGGCGAACACCCCCCTCACCCTATCCTCGGGGACGTCGCCGTGAAGTGTCATGAGGCATACGTACTCCTTATCCGAGGAAAGTACCACGTCGGTAAGGCGCACCGCCCTACCGGTGCATATGGGCAGCACGCCGCTGACGTGCGGGTCGAGAGTGCCCCCGTGCCCCACCTTGCCCATGTGCAGCGCGCCCTTGACCCATGCCGCCGCCTGGTGCGAGGTGGGGCCCGAGGGCTTATCCAGCGCTATCACGCCCGCCTGAAGCAACTCGCCGATCGTCCTATCCGAGGGGCGCTTCCCCCACCGGTCAGGAAGAGCCTTGGGGTCCTTGACGGCCATCTTTCGTACGCGAACGGCATCGAGCACCCTCTGCAGGACCTCGTCAGGAGCGAGGTCATCGGTGTTGATGACGAGATCGTAGACGCTCATGTCGGCGATGTCGATGCCGTAGTACTGCATGTATCTCTTGGCCTCCGACGTCTGGCGCTGGAGCGTCTCCTCCTTCGCCTTCTCCACGTCCTTACCCTCGCGACCGCCGATCCTCTTCAGCCTCACCTCGGGGCTGGCGTCGAGATAGACGCGCAGCGCGTCCAAGCCGTTGCGGGTGAGCATATGCGCCGAGAGGCGCGATTCCAGGATTATGTCTGGATTACTGCGGGCGATGGCGACAATCTCGTCGTCGATACTCCGGTCCACCGACGGATCCCTCTCAGCGAGCTCGCTGAGCTCTCCGAGTGTCATGCCCTTATCCGCAGCGAGGTCCCTGAAGAGTTTCCCGAAGACGGCTGCCTTCAGCCCGAGCTCCTCGGAGAGCCTGTCGCAGACAGTGGTCTTCCCGGAGCCGGGAGGGCCGCTGATCGTGATCCTCATACGAATTCCCTGTTGACTTCCTCGAGTCTCTTCCCGAGGCGCCAATGCTGCATAAGCTTGTTTTCGAGCTGCCCGAGGGGCAGGCTGATGAGGGTGTAGATCACAATCCACACGGGCATGATCCACACGTTGTCCTTGAGGTCCGCGGTCCCCCATGGCATGTCTATGACAAGGTTCCCAGCATCCGCCACTGTGTTGGTGACAAAGTAGTAGACCCAGGCGTATATGGGGATGATGATGAGCATGGTCACGGGCATGATTTTCATCATGTCCGTGTTCTGCGACATCGACGCCTCCAACATCTTGGGTTGCTCCTCCTGGAGCTTCTTCAGCTTGTACAGGTTGTTGTCCAGGCGGGCCTGCTTCATCTCACTCTGGAACTCCCTGTTTATGTGCTGGTTCCTGGCCTGCTTGACCGGGTCTATGAAGAAGCTCCTGATCACCGTGCTGAGTGTGATCATGATCACTCCGCAGATGACCAGGGTGAGCACGGGCTCCTCACCGCCCATGTCGATGAAACGGAACACGACGTCGAGGGCCCTGCCGATCTGCTCCCTGAACTGGGTAACGACCAGGAGGATGACCATGGTGAACATCATCCCGATCATGGTGTTCTTGGGCATCATCGGCGGAGGCTGGGCAGCCTGCATGGCGCGTATCTGCTCGGGACTTCCGGGGTTCGGCATGGACTTCACTCCTCACCGCCGAAGAAGCTCCTCATCATGGGATTCATCTCCATCATCTGCTCGCGGCCGACGGCCTCGTAGAACCTGATGATGATCCCCACGGTAAGCAACAGGCCCGTACCGGTGGCATTGCCCGTGGTCCCGATCATATCAGCCAGAGCGGCTAACAGGCCGATCAGGGCCCCCGAGAGTATAGTGATTGTCGGTATGTATCTGTCGAGCACCCTCTTAAGGACCCGGGGTTCGCGCCTGAATCCTGGTATCTGCATCCCACTCCTCTGAATGTTCCTTGCAACCGATTCCGCCCCCAGGTTCGTGGTCTCCACCCAGAACTTGGCAAACATGATCGAACCGGCCACCATGATGGACATGTATATGGTGACGTGGCACAGATTCTGCACCACACTGTGCCCGTTACCGTAGTCAGCCGGATTCAGTATCGGCAAGAGCCAATCCGTAAGGCCCTGCGGGGTCGACAGGTACCACGCCATGCCCCCCGTTGCGGTGGTGGAGCCGTCTGCGAAGTGGCCGAGGTTGCCGTTACCGCCGAGCAGCGGAATCCCACTGAGGGCATCGTTGGTGTACAGCAACAGACATACCATACTCACGTTGGCCAGCAGGGCAGACATCAGGATGACCGGGATGTTGCTCGCGTACATCAGCTTGATCGGGTACCTTCCCCTCGCCCCTCTAGCTTTGCCATGGGCCAGAGGCAACTCAATACGGCTGGACTCGAGATAGACCACGATGAGGAAGATTGCGATTGTCCCCACCAGGGCTATCATAGGATTGGGCTGACCCAGGAATATCTGCTCGTACCCGCCCGACGCCATGTCCGCCGAGTTGGTGTTCATGAGTATGTAAATCGCCTTGGGGATCGTGCCGGCCGGCGGGTTGGTAAGCGAGTAATCGCTCAGCGAATTGCTCGTATCCACGGGATACCAGTTCAGGGTACCCGTGAATATGGCCTGCGCCACCCCTGCGGCAATGAACAGCGAGATGCCGCTGCCGATGCCCCATTTCGACACCACCTCGTCGAAGAGGAACACGATGTACGAACCGACGAACAGCTGGAGGATGATCATCAGCTTCGCGCCGCTGGTCCCGAACATTCCCTCGAACGTACTAGAGGGCACCAGGTATCCGAAGACCTGCGGCACCGCCTCCACGAAGATCATCACCAGGACCAGCACCTTCAGGACGGACTGGTAGCAGGCCTTGTCCTTCTTGTTGCTGAGGTCCAGCTTTATTATCTTCGCGCCGACGAACAACTGCATGATGATCGAGGCGGTGACTATCGGGCCGATGCCCAGCTGAAGTACCGTTCCCGAGGCCCCTGCCATGATGGTTCTGTACTGAGCGAATATGTCGAGGGACTTCTCCTGGTCGAGGCCCCAGACATAGACGTTTGACATTATGAAGTACAGCACCAGGATGACAATGACCCACATCATCTTGGTCCGGAAGTGGACGTGCCCCTCCGGGCGCTTGACTGCGGGGAGCCTGTCGCCGACGGGTTTAACCTTGTACAACAAGCTCGGTTTCTCATCATCCGCCATCTGTATAACCTTCCTCACTCAGCGATCGAGCCGCCGGCCGCTTCGACTTTCTGTTTTGCTTTCCCGGAGGCCTCGGCCACGGTCACGACGACCGCGACACCGATGTTCCCGCTACCGAGAAGCTTGTCGATGCCCGCATCGGTGAGGTTGACTACATACTTGTCGCCGTCTTTCTTTGCGAAACCCGCCTCGACGAGGCGGTCCATCTCCCGCGGGAGGTCGCAGACGTTCATGACGACGTTCGCCTTCACAACGGACTGTGGCCTCTTGAACCCGTGCCGCCCGAAGTGGTCGCGGTCGTACTTCAGCATCCCGATCTTGCCGGTCTTGCTGAGGCCGGCCTGTCCGTGGCCACCGATGATGCCGGCTCCCCTTCCGGACTTCTTTCCGCGCCCGTGGGTGCGCTTGCCTCTGAATTTCTTGGTTCTGCTGGGCATTTGGATCCCTCAGAGCATCCTCTTGATGAGGTCGTTGATGTTGTCTCCCCTGTTCCCAAGCGCCCCCCCTGTCTTGTACGGGCGCTTGTTGCCCTCGTACCCCTTGATCGGGGGGTGGAGGCGGAACACGGTCTTCATTCCCTTGACGTCCCTGAAGGACGCCTCGCCGGCGGCGACCGCCTCGGCGAGGGCCGCGATATCGGCGAACTCGGAATTCCCCTTGACGTAATCGTCGGTAATGGGTCTGTCACCGACGGACATGCCGCGCTCTCTGATCATCTGCGCCAGGGTCTCCTTGTCGATGACGCCGAAGGTACAGTAGTCCTTCACAACGTTCAGCATGCCCGTGGTGGAGTCGTTTACCGGCACGACAGAGCAATGGTTAGCCCTGTTGACGCCCAGCAGCCTCATGGTGTGCTGGATATCGTAGGCGACTCCAACCTGGCCGAGGACGCGGATGACCGCATATGCTGCCATCTTCATTCACCCTCCCCTTCGAAGCCGCTGTTCTCCTCGGGCGCGGCGAGCCCGACGGGGCCGGTGGCGATGTTGAGCCTATCGGCCTGCTCCTCGGTGACCCTCATCTTGACGGTCTGCCTGAGGGCGTCGAACGTGGCCTCGCAGTAGTTGACCTTGGTCTTCGTGTTCCCGGTAACGAAGCCCCAGGAGTCGTGCACGCCCGCGAGGGTGAGCAGGCTCTTAGCGACGTCACCGACGGCGAGTCCGATGCCGCGGGGGGCGGGGCGTAGGGTAACGGTGACGGAACCGGACCGCCCTACCACCTCGAAGGGCAGGGTGTGCACGGTCCCACAGCCGCACTCCCAGGAGCCACAGCCCCTCTTGATCTCGATGATGTTCAGTTTGGCGTTGTCGATGGCCTTCTTGATGGTCGGCCCGACCTCTTTGCCCTTCGCTCTGCCGACGCCGATGAACCCGTCGCCGTTCCCGACGATGCAGGTCACGGCGAACCTGACCCTCCTCCCGGAGTCGGTCATCCTCTGGACCATTTTGAGGTTGATGACCTCGTCCTGAAGGTCGGGCAGGAGAACGTCGACGATTTCGGCCTCGCGAAGCGGGAGCTTCGTGGCGAGGGCTTCACTCATGGTCTTCACCTCTTCGTTCAGGACCATGTGCCCCAGCCTCGTTTTGGGTACCCAGTCGACCATTTCACTCAGCCTCCAGTTTCTGCTTCATGCTGCTCACGTCTGCCTCGATTCTGTCGTCGATGTGCTTGCCGCTAATCCTGTCCTCGACGGGGAGCACGTCCTCGCTGACGGGTACCTCGAGGCCCGCGTCGGCCATGCCCTTCGCCACGGCGAACAGGACGCCACCATACTGCGGGTTCTGCATACCGAGGTCGAGCACGGCGCGCTCGATGCCGACCTTCTTGGCTTTCAGCCCGGCGGCGTAACCCACGAGGTAGCCGGCGGGGACGGAGGAACAAGAATGGCCCCATCCGGCCTTGGCCAGCGCCCTCGTGTCGGCTGCCGCCACGATCTTGTCGCCCTCCATCGTGAAGTCCACGAACTGGACGGTTATGTTCCTGTTGGACCTCCGGACCACGGCACGGATCTCGTGACTCGATAGGAGCCTGCGACGGACGTAGTAATCGGTACGGCTTTCTCTTCTCCTGCGGAACGCAACTTTGTATCTAGGTCCTGTAGCCATCAGTTCTCCTCCTCTTTCAAGTTGCCATCGGCGACCATGTGCTGGCGGAGGTTCCTGCGGGAGGTGTACTCCCCTCCCTTGGCCTTCCTGTAGTACATCCTGTAGACGCTGGGGCTGATCTTACCATCCGCCCTGAGCTGCTTGAGCTCGTCGCGGATGGGCCTGATCTTCTGAATCCAGGCGCGCTTCGCGGGAACGCGTGCGTTAGCAGTTCCGCGTCTGCTGCCAGGGCCCTTGCGTTTGCCGTTGGCCTTCTGCTTGGCCGCATGTCTTATCCTGCCTCTGGACGTGCCCTGCTTGGGCTCCGCCCTTATGTGCCCGGAGGCGATGGCGTTGCGGATGTCGGAACGGGTGATGCAGCCCTCGACCTCGTCGTTTCTGTCGGGGTCGATCCATACCCTGTTCTCGCCGCAGCCAAGCACCTCGGCCGCCATCCTCCTCTGGTTCTTCAAATCGGACATGGCTCACACCATCCTGTTGAGGACGCGGATTCCGAGCTCCTTCGCCCTGTTCTCGATAGCGGTTCTCTTCCTGGTGCCAACGGTGCCGCCGATGCGGGCCGCCTGCCTCTTGGGATCGATGCCCTCGAGGTCGTCCGCGTTGTATACCATAACCTCCTCGAATCCGGAAGGATGGAGGCCCCTCGCCTTGACGGGGCCACGATATCCGGCCTCGACCATCGGCGGGCGCCGCTTGAAGCCCCTCCTCATCTTGGAGTGGATCCCCTTCGGGCGCCTCCACTTCTCGCCGAGCATCCTGTATCTGTACCACTCCTGCCTCTTGAAGGCGGGCCGCCTGCCGGATATGACCGCCCTCCTGGCGAGGGCGTCGACGGTCTCGCTATCTAGCTCGGGCTTCGCATGCACGATGTACGCGCCCGCCTCTACGACCTCGGCCGCAGGCTCCTCCTCGGCAGGCTCGGACTTCCTGACCTTGACCGCCTTGGTGGGCGGCTTGGGCTCGGAGGGCTGCTCACCTTCGGCGAGGACGTTCTTCCAATTCTCGACGGTCTTCGGTCCGACGCCGGAAAGGGTCTTGATGATATCTTTCGATCTGTCGGAGTCGTTGACGGCGTCTCTGAGCTGGTTCACATCGGTGATGCCGATGGACTCGAGCTCCTTGACGTTGACATCCTTGAACCCCGGGAGGTCCTTGAACTCTTTCACGGTCATTCTTTCACCTTGTGAGATTTGTGGGTGATGTATATTCCGTCTTCGAAGACCCTTTTGTCGAATCCGCCCCTTGTGGTGGCCTTCTCCATGTTGGCCGCGGTCTGGCCGACGTCCTCGATGCTGATGCCGATGACCGTTATGTCGGCCCCGCTGATCTTCACCTTGGTCTCCTGGCCTATTATGGCGGCGTACCTGGTGGCGTGGCCTCCCATGTAGTTGTTGACCTCGACGCGCCTCTCCTTGTCGTTCACCGTGACCTTCATCGGGAAGTGGGAGAATACTATCTTGAGGCCGTAGGTGAAGCCGTCCGTCACGCCCTTGAACATGTTCCTGATGTGCGCGGCGTAGGTCCCCACCATGGCCTTCTCCCTGATCCTCGGGTATTCGCAGCTGGCCTTGACCGTGCCATCGGCGATGGCGAGTTTCACGCGGGGGTGGCTGAAGGTTCTGCTCAATTCGCCTTTCGGTCCTTTGACCGAGAGGACGTTCCCGTCCAGGGAGACGGTGACCCCTGCGGGTATGGCGATGTGTTCTTCGATTATCCCTGCAATTGTCATTCTGATTCCTCAGTATACGTAGGCAAGTAGTTTCCCGCCGATGCCGAGCTCTTTGGCGGCGTCTTGGGCGACGACTCCCCTCGTCGTGGTGAGGATGAGGACCCCGAAGTCCTGGGCGGGGAGGAACCTCGCCTCGTACTTCTCGATATCCGTCATCTTCACGGACGTGCGGGGCTTTATGACCCCGCAGTTGTTGATCGCTCCCTTCAGCAAGACGCGGAACTTCCCGGCCTTTCCGTCTTCGACGTACTCGAACTGGTTGATGTAGCCGCTGTCCTGCATGACCTTCAGGACGCGCCCAATCAGCTTGGAGGAGGGTGCGATGGTGCACTCCGCCTTCCCGTTGACCGAGGCGTTCTTGATGACGCATAATGCGTCGTTGAGTGGGTCGCTCTGCATTCGTTGTCACCTCTCAGCTGTATTTCTTGAAGCCCAGCTCCGGGGCCATCTCTCTGAAGCACTGGCGGCAGAGGTGCATACCGTACCTCCTGATGATGCCGCGGCGGCGGCCGCAGCGGTCGCAGCCGACCTGCCTCCCGAACAGTCTCTTGGGTTTCACTGGACCACCTCCACCTTGTAGTTATCCTGCATGAAGCGGATGGCCTCGTCCCTCTGGACGCGGTGATCTCCGGGGATCCTCCTGGAGAGGAGCGCCCTCTTGGCGACTCTGTAGCCCCCGGCCCTCTTCATGACGACGTTGACGTCCATGCCGAAGATGCCGATTTCGGGATCGTACTTCATGCCCTCGAAGTCTGTGTAGTCGGAGATGCCGAATGACATGTTCCCCTCCTTGTCGAAGGAGTAGGCGTAGACCTTGTTCTCGCGGATGTTTAGAGCTCTCCTGAGGAAGTCCTCGGCGGGCTCCCCCCTGAGGGTGACCTTGCACCCGAGGGGCATGCCGACACGGATCCCGAGGTCCCTGTTGACCGTCTTGGAAATTGTCTGCAGGGACTTCTGGCTGGTCACCATCTCGAGCACCTTCTGCGCCTTGACGAGCTTTTCACCCGCCTCACCGACGCCGATGTTCACAGTGATCTTGTCGATGCGGAGCGCCCTCATGGGGTTCTCGTCGTTCATTCGGACGCCCCCGGGATGATGATCTCTGGTTTACCGGTGCCGATTACGAACACGTTGTCCTTCACGGTCTCCTCGCCGCTCTGGAAGGTGACGATGTTGCTCTTCGGGTTCTTGACCTCTATGTACTCCTTGACGGTGAGAATTTTGCCGGAGTGGCGCCCGGCGGTTACCAGAGCGACCGCGCCCTCGGCGAGCGGGTAGCCGCCGATTATCTCGTTGCTATCGAGGTTGAGCTTCACGGAGTCACCGGTGTGATAGGCGTTGGCGTTGAGTAGGACGTTCCTGCCACCGCTTAAGTTGAGCTGGAACTTCCCCCCTGAGACAATCGTCTTGCCCCTGACCTTGCACATGATCCAGTGGGAGTTGGGCTCAGGGATACTGACGACGGTCAACTTGCCCTTGTTATTCAGAAGCATGCGGCAGTAGGTCCCGGTCTTGGGGATGGTGATGACGTCCATGATGCCGACGGGCATTTTGGGGTCTTTGACCTTCTTCCCGTTCACGAACACGTCGCGGTTAGCGACGATCTTGTGCGCCTCTCTGGCGGTGTCGCAAACTTTGAGCATGTCCCTCAGCACGATGGTGACGGGCATGCTGTCCTCGACGGAGTGTCCGCCCGCGTTCTGTTTGGTGGCCCAGACGTGCGTCTTCTTGGGGATGCCCCAGGATCTCGGCATCGCGAGCCTCTTCATATGGTCGCTCATTCTGCAGCCTCCTTCTTCATGGCCTCGGCCCTGAGGGGGTCTTCGAGGTTGAGTTTCGTGATTACGACATTCGAGGCATGGATCGGGCGGACGACGGCGGTGCCGTCGGCCTGATTGATGGTCACGCCGTCAATCGAGATGCGGCCGGTCTTGGTAAAGACCTCGAGGACCCTGCCCTCGGTGCCGCGGACGTCCTCGTCGCCACGGACGACGGCGACGGTGTCGCCCTTGCATACGCGGGCGGTACGTCTGCCGTACCTCTCGGCGAGGTCCCTGCTGAGGTGAGCGGAAAGCATCCTCCTCTTCGCGTGGGCGGGGGCGTTGTACCGTGCCTTCCTCTGCACTCTCGCTTTGCTGCTTTGCATATCTCACACCTCACACGATCGTGGACGCGGTCGCGGCTATGCGAGGCCACCTGTCTGCGGCCTCCCTGGCGACTGCTCCTTTTATGTCTGTCCCCTTGGTCTCGCCGGTGTCGGTTACCAGGACCGCGGCGTTGTCCTCGAAGAACACCATGGTCCCGTCGGGGCGCCTATAGGGGCGCCTCTGGCGGACGATGACCGCGAAGACGACCTGCTTCCTCATCGCGGGGGTCCCCTTCTTGACGGAGGCGATTACGAAATCGCCAACTCCCGCCTTGGGGATCCTTCTTGTCACACCGTGGTAGCTGGGCACGGTTATGATCTGTATGACCTTCGCCCCGGTGTTGTCGATGACGTTGAGCTCGGTCTCCTGCTGTACTCCCCTGCTCTGGTTTCCTGCGATTCCCTTCACCGTCACACCTTCTTCTGCTTTCCTATGACCGCGAACGCCACGGTTTTGGAGAGTGGTCTGCATTCCATGATGGTCACCGAGTCACCGGCCTTGAGCCCGAGGCAGGGGGCCGCGTGGGCCGCATATCTTGCGGACCTCTTCTCGTACCTTTCGTACTTGTCAACATATTTGAGGTAGTCACGCTCGACGATGACCGTCCTGTTCATCTTGACTGTGGCGACGACACCCGTAATGGTCTGGCCCCTGACGGAAAGGGTTCCGTGGAACGGGCAGTACGGGTCGTTGCATTCGCCTTCGGGGGCGTTTACCTCGATCCCAATGTTCCTTGCTTTTGCTGTCAAACTAAATCACCTAACCTTCTTCATCCTGTCTTCGGGTCGGTGAAGGATCCTGCTTCCTTCGATGTCAATCTGCTCGCCGCGATACGAAAACCGGAATTCGTTCCCCGGCTTGGGGACCGTCCTCTCGGTTCCGGCTGATTCGATGGTGAACGTGTTTTTCGTCTCGTCGACCACTCTGCCGGAAATCCCGGAGAACGGCGCTGACAACACTTTCACGTCGAGGCCTATGAATTCGGTTCTCATGAAATCGTAGATATCCATACCGTTCACCTGAGTTCGGTGCGAAAGCCCATCTCGTCCAGGGCCGCCTTAACCTTCTTCTTGTGGTCGCCCTGGAGTTCGATGCGACCGTCCTTGCACGTGCCACCGGTGGCGCACTTACTTTTCAATTTCTTAGTGAGATCGACGACGTCGATGTCGTTGCCGTCGATCCCATCGATGACGGTGACGGTCTTTCCGTACCGGCGGCTGTCGGTGGATATCCTCACGGACTGCTGCTCGCGTGCGATCTCCTCGCACATGCACAGCTCCTTCGGCAGGCCGCAGATCGGGCAGATCTCGGACATCAGAGCTTTTCCTCCTCTTTCTGAACGGTCAGAATGCGGGCGATGCTGGTTCTGATGGAGCGGATGATTCCGGGGCTCGAAGGAGCTCCTCCCATCGCGGAGACGCCCCTTTCGTGCATGAGCTCGTTGCGAAGTTCTTTCAGCTTCTCGTTCCTCTCCTCGGCGGACATGTTGCGGATGTCTGCGACTTTGAGCGAGGACATCGTTGCGCCTCCTCGGCGGGGGTGGCGGTCGCGTTGAAAAGGTCGGGCAGCCTCTGGGTCGCCGTGTCCCTGTCGACTATGGTCGCCTCGGCGGGCAGCTTGGCGTCGCTCTGCATGATCTCGACGGTGACACCTATGGTCCCCATCTTGAGCTTCGCCACGGCATAGCCGTGGTCGACATACAGGAGCTTTGGTTCGCCGCAGTATTTGATGGAGCCCTCCTTGAACTTCTCAGTCCTGTGCCTCTGCCCGCTTAGCTTCCCCGCGACGATGATGTAGCACCCGCGGGCGCCGGCGTCCATCACCCTCCTGAGGGTGGAGTGCCCGGCCCTGCGGAAGTGCCACCCCCTCTCCAGGGAGAAGGCGAGCTTCTCAGCCATGATCTGTGCGTTCAGGGAGATGTCGGGAACCTCCTCGACCTCCAACTGGACGTTCTCGTATCCGAATTTCTCTTCTATGGCCTGCGTCAGGTTCTTGATGGTCTGACCGCGGCGGCCGATGACGAGCCCGGGTCTTTCGGTGGACAGGACGATGCGGGTTCCCATGGGGGTCCTCTGCACGTCGAGCCCGCCGAATCCGGCGCGGGAGACCTCCTTCATGAGGAACTCCTTGAGCAGGACTCTGCGGACGTTTTCAGCGATAAATTTCCTCTCTGCTGCCATTTCACTCGACCTCCGAGATGACGACTTCGATGTTAACGGTGTCCTGGTTCCACTCGGTGGCGCGGCCCTGGGCCCTCGGCTTGTGGCCGGGGAAGACCTGGCCCCTCGCGACCGTGATGGTGGTGATTGCCATGTTGGCGGAGTCCAGGCCCTTGTAGTCCGCGTTGGACGCTGCGCTGTTGATCGTGTCGAGGATCGCCTTGGACGCCTTAACGGGGTACCTTCCGGGCCCGACCCCCGCCTTGTGGGAGACGCGCTTGTTGTACCTCCCCAGCCTGACGGGGGTCTCCTTGTTTATGACGCCCTCGAGAGCGGCCTGCGCGTCGGAGACCTTCATGCCCCTGACCATTGCCGCGACCTCGCGGGCGAACTTGGGGGACACGGGCCGCTCCTTGGCGAGGGCCTTCGCGGAGGTGTCGGGGTCGGAGACGACAGTGTATCCTTTGTTCGTAGACATTCCTTTCACCTCACTTAAGCGGCATGAACTTCGAAGACCTCGTAGCGCCGACACCGGGTCCGCTGTGCTGCGGCATCTTCCTGTTGATCACGAACTCGCCGAGCAGGCACCCGATCATCTCGGGCTTGATCTCGACGTTGACGAACTCCTTACCATTGTAGACACTGACCTTCTTCCCGACGAACTTCGGGAGGATGGGAAGGTCTCTGCGGTGGGTTCTGATGGTTCCGGCCGCGTCGCTGTTCAGCCCATCGAACAGCAGCTGTTGCTCGTAATTTAGTCCACGGAGATATGTCCTCCTCGACCGGGAGGGGAGGAGCCCGAGGACCTCCTCGAAGGGCATCTCCCGGAGCTGAGGCAGGGTGTAACCCCTGTACATGAACTCCTTCTTCCTCCTCGCCTGGATCGCCGACGCCTTCTTCCTGGACTTCCTCCTTGAGGCCTTCGCGGATCCCACGATTCCTTTCTTTGCCATCGAGATCACTTCCTCTTAACTTTCTTCTTGGGCGCGATGAATCCGGCCTTCTGCCCCGGAGGCGCGTTCCTGCCGTGGCAGTTCGGTCCGCCGACGTGCGGGTGGCTTCCTCCGCCGTGGGGGTGGTCTACCGCGTTCATGGCGACGCCGCTGGTCACCTTGTTCGCCACGGACCTGCTCCTCAGGGTAAGGTAGTTCTTACCCGCCTTTCCGAGGGGTTTGTCGACCCTGCCACCGCCGGCGACGACGCCGACGACGGCGCGGCAACGGGGATCGAACTCCTTGAGCTCACCGGAGGGCATGCTCAGGACGACCTTCCTGCCATTGCTGACAACGAGGGCGGATGTGCCGGCGGTCTTAACGAACTTGCCACCGTCGCCCGGCTGGCCCTCGATGTTGTGGACCAGTGTCCCCTCGTGGATGTTGGACAGGATCAGTGTATTGCCCGGCTTGACAGACTCACCGCCGATCTGCACCTTCTGCCCGACTGCGGTTCCCTCGACGGCTAGCTGATAGCTCTTCCTGCCGTCGGCGTAATCGATGACGGCCAGGGGGCTGGTCCTCCCGGGGGCCTGGATGAGATCCCTAATGGTGCCCTCGCCCTCGTAGTGAGGTATCCGGACGTCGTCGACATGCCTGTGGGACGGTGAGCGGTAGTGGGGGCATCCACTGCCCCTCCTCTGCGTTCTAAGTCTCTTTCCCATTTCTCACACCTCAGAATACTCCGACCCTCATGCCGACGTCCTCCGCGGAGTATCCGTCCGCGAGCTTGACGATGGCGTGCTTGCCGTCTTTTTGGATCCTGGTCCAGACCTGGTCTACCTTGACCTCGAACCTCTCCTCGACTGCGGTCCTGATGTCCTGCTTGTCAGCGTCCCTGTGGACGATGAACTCGATCTTGTTGCCGTCCCTGTATTTCTGAGTGGGAGTCCCCGACATGAGGTTGAGAGACTTCTCGGTTACATACGGCCTGACGAGGATGTCGTTTTGCTTCATTGCGTCCACTCCCCGATTCTCTCGATGGCCGCCTTGGTGTACACGGTGAGGCGCCCGGCGTCCCCTCCGGGGGCGAGCAGGCTCGTGTTGAGCGTGTCAATCTCTTCGACCTCGACCCCGGGCAAGTTGTTCGCACCCTTGAAGACGGGGGCGCCCCTTTCCTTGTCGGATACCACTATGAGGACGGAGACGGGGACCCTGTACTTCCTGTTCCTCATCTTGCCCCTGCCCGCGCGGATCTTGGTGCCCTTCTTCGCGCGGTCCACATCGTGCCCGATACCGATCGCGTCGAAGAGTTCCCTGACCTCGGCGGCGGTCTGGACGTCGTTGAGGGCATCGTCGACCACGATGGGGAAGGCGACCTTGTCGTCGAACTGGTGCCCGCGGGCCCTGACGCACTCCGCACTGGCGGTGGCGGCGAGGGCCGACATGCGGGCTGCTTTCAGCTCCTTCTTGTTGACCTTCTGCTCCCACTTCCTCCCCACGCGCGGCGGGTGGGCCCTGCGCCCGGAGATGTTGTTGGGGGACTCGGTGGCCCTTCTCCCATCGCGGAGGCGCTGGACGCGGGCTACGCCCCGGCCTTTGCCCCAGGTGCTGACGGAGTGCCTCAGACCGGAAAGCGGGTTGGGGCCGTAAGGCTGCCTCCCATTAGCGGAGGCGGCCAGAACGGCCTTTTTGATCAGGTCGGGCCTGTACTCGGCGCTGAACGCCGCAGGGACCTCGACGGTTCCGGCGGACCCGCCCTTCACGGAATAAACGTTAACGGTTGCCATTCAAAATCACGCTCCCTGCTTGGACTGGGTCGAGACGAACGTTATCTCGGCCGCGTTCGAATCCGTCTTCGCGGAGGCCCTCGTGGCGTCCCTGAACCTGATGAGCCTCTTTGTAGGGCCAGGGACGGAGCCGTGTATTAGGACGTAGGTGTTCCTGACCTCCCCGTAGTTTACGAAACCGCCCCGGGGGTTGACCTCGCTCCCGTCGGTCCCAACCTTCAGAATCTTCTTGTTGAGCTCGGTCCTCTGATGGTACCCCATCTGACCGGCTAGCGGGACGGTGCTGCGGACGTATCCCGGCCTCTTCGGGCCAAGGTTCGCGACACCCCTGCGGTGCTTGCTGTTCTTGTGAGAGAGCAACTTGATGCCCCACCTCTTGGTGGCGCCCTGGAATCCCTTGCCCTTGGTGATGGCGATGACGTCGATGTACGTTCCCTCGGGCGCGAAGTCGGTGACCGCGACCTCTTTGCCGAGGATTCCCCGGGCGTACTCCAACCTGTCGGAGACGGAGCCGCCACCTATGCGGAGCTCCATTATCTCGGGGACCTTCTTAGGCACACCGGAAACCAGCTTGGGCTGGGTGTAGGCGAGGACGCAGACGTCCTCTATGTCCATCCCGTCGAATCTGCTGAAGTCCGGCTCCCCCCTACTCGGGACGTGCACCCTTCTGTCGAGGAGGGGGTCGACATCGCTAGCCCATACCTCACCGGCGGTCTTCAGACCCACGATGGTGTTCTCGTAGAACCTGACCGCGGCGATTTTCATGGGGGGGGCCTCGACTACGGTGACGGGAACCTGAACCTCCATTCCGGAGGTGGTGCTCTTCTCCCTCCTGTCGACCACGAACGCATGGGTCATCCCGACCTTGTATCCGGCGAAGCCCTGAATCCTCGGGCTACCGCCGGTCTCGGGCCAGGAATCCAACCTGGGCGTCTGAGACTTCGCTCTCTTCCTGGGGCCGTATGCCCTGGAACCCTTTCTCGGGCGTCTTACTTGCGGCATATTCTCACATACCTGCGAGGGTGTCTTCGCTAACCTCGCTCCCTTTCAGATGAACTATGCCTTCTCTCTCTGACCGTGAAGCCATATCCGATCCCGAAAACGTCGGTTCTCGACATGGAATGAACGTGGGGTGCTTCCGCATTGCCCGATGCTTCTGGTCACAGATGGAGCATGTCCAATCTGGGCCGTCGTATACCCGACCCGTATTTAAGACTGATGGGCGCGCCGTGTACGGGCGCGACAGGAGGGGGCCACCGCGGAGAGGGCGCTCAGAGCTCTCCCTTCTTCGCCTTGTCCTTGGCCTTCTTGAGGCGATCCTTTGGGGTGAACCCGGTGGCCCTGAAAAGGAAGTCGTTGAGCTTCCTCTTGGAGGCGAGGATGTCTTCGTCGGAGACGGACCTGACGTCGTCGACGTTGGCTGTTAGGACGCCGAGCCGGTTCCTGGAGATGACCTTGGCCTCGATGCGCTTCATCGCGCCGTAGGAGGAGACGAACACGTCCCCCTGCTTCTCCACCTGGCCGAACACCTCCCTCATGATGCCCTCAAGGCCGTCACCGTCGATGTTCTTGTACCAGCCTTTCTTGATGTCGAATTCTGTCATCCCGTCAGCCACATGCGTCACACTCTGATCGTGAGCTCGCTTTCGGGCGGCATCACGTCCGCGGCCGTCCCGAGCATCCTCTCTGCCGACATGTAGCGCTCCCAGGTAGATTTACATTCGCATGCGACGCTGAGGTCCCCCGGGTCCTGCGAGAAGGAGAACCTCTCCACTGCGCCGAGGGCCTCGCGATCACACCTTCCGCAGTTGTGCACCCCCCTCTGGGTCCCTCCGCCAGAGGGCGAGGACATGATCCTCGCGCTGACAGTTCCGGACAGGCGCCTCATGACCTCAATGAGCGACCATGCCCACGGAGGGCGGAAATCCCCCCTCCTCCACAGACTCCCGACGTACGTGGCATGCTGTATGTTGAGGGGATTGATCGAAATCTCGTCGGAGAAAGGGTCAGCGAAACGGGCAGAGGACACCGCGTCCTCTATGGCATCGGACTCGGTGAGGAAGGGCGGTTTGAGCAGCAGGTAGGTACGCACGGCCAACCCGGCGTCCTTCACCCTTTCCCCTGCCTCCCTGGACTGCGCCGCGGTGAAACCCTTGCGGACGCAGGTGCGGAGGACGTCCTCGTTCGACGTCTCCAACCCTAGCGCTATCGTCGTCCGCTCAGGGAGGGAGCCGATGGCGTCTGGCGTGATAAACTCCGGGCGGCTCTCCACCAGGATCCTCCTGCACCCCCTGTACTCCTCGAAAATCCTCTCCCTGATCGAAGGGGGGATTTCCCCCTCGTCAAGGAAGCTGCCCGAAGTATATATCTTCACGAATGGTTCACCCGCATACTTCGAGAGGGCCTCGTCAATCTGCCTGTAGAGGTCTTCCTCCGTGACGCCGGATATGGATGCCGCGCGGTACCCGCACATCGTGCACCCGCCGCTCCCCGCCTTAGCCCACGCGCAACCGCTGGTGCGCATGATGAGGACCTGAGCGGGAACGACCTCTCCCCCCGCCATGTCCTTCTCGCTCCAGCAGGCCTCGAGCTCGGAGGGGCGCCTCTTGTCCTTCATGTTACCCCCACTTCTTCCGCGTAATTAAACTATGACGTGCGTTGGTCAACGCATTAATAGTTTAGTTCAATCAGACAGACGGGTAAGAACAATGGCGAACAAGATCGTAGTCATCGGCGGAGGTGCGGCGGGCATGTCCGCGGCGTCAGCCGCCAGGGCCGCGGACAGCAAGGCCAACATCAAGGTCATAACCGCCGACGAAGACGTCGCGTACTCGCCCTGCATGATCCCGTGGGTGCTCAGCGGGAAGTACACCTGGAAGAGCATGATCATGCACACTCCGGACTGGTACGCCGCGAACCGGAGGATTGAGGTCATTACCAAGACGACGGTTGACCAGATTGTCAACGGGAAGGAAGAGAAATACGTACTCTGCAAGAAGAAGAAGTACAAGTTCGACAACCTGGTCATAGCCACCGGCGGCGTGCACTTCGTGCCCCCAGTTGAGGGCAGGGACCTCAGGGGCGTCTTCACCCTCAAGTCCATCAGAGACGGCAAGAACTTCCAGGCCTACCTCAAAAAGGTCAAAGCGCGTAGGATCGTCGTCGTGGGCGCGGGAGTGCTCGGGCTTGAAGTCGCCGATGGACTTAACGTCGCTGGCTACGACGTCACAGTCATCGAAATGATGAAGCAGATAGTCCCTCGCCTGGCCGACCAGGACATGGCCGCGCTCATGCAGGCGCGGATTGAAGCGAAGAAGATAAAGGTAGTCGTAGGTGCTCCACTCGAGAGGGTCAACGGGAAGGAGTTCGTCGACTCGGTCACCGCCGGCGGGAAGAGGTACGCCTGCGACGCCGTCGTGTTCGCCACCGGCATCCGCGCCAACCTCGAGGTGCCGAAGATGCTCGACCTCGACTTCGGACAGCTCGGCGCCGTCACCGTCTCCCCGACCATGCAGCCCTACTCCCGTGGCAGGCTCGTACCCAACGTTTTCCTCGCCGGGGACGTCGTACAGGTGCAGTCCGCGGTCTACTCCGGCCCGACCATGTCGCAGCTCGGGTCCTCCGCCGTGAAGGAGGGCAAGGTCGCCGGCGCCAACGCTGCTGGCATGAGGAGGGAGTTCGGCCCCACGGTCAGCCCATGGGTGACGCGGATCGCCGGTTTCGAGATGGCTGCTGCCGGGATGTCACAGGGTCTCGCATCGTGGTATGGCACCGAGGTCGTCGCCGGAAGGTGCGACGGACTCACCCGCGCGAGGTACTACGACGGCGCCCTGCCCATGGCTGTGAAGGTCCTCGCCGACAGAACCTCCCACCGCATCGTCGGCGCGCAGATCGTCGCCGGTGAGGGGACGACGGGGAGAATCGATTGGCTGGCGGAAGTCATCCGCCAGAGCGTGACTGCCGAGGAATTCCTGGTTTGCGCCGAGAACGCCTACTGCCCGCCCACGTCTATGGTCGTCGACCCGATTATCTGCGCTGTGGAAGACCTGGCCAAGAAGCTGCAGTGATTCGATGGAGTACAAAGAGTACAAGGGCATCTACGACGGCCTCCGCAGAGCGGACGACGTCGAGCGCTACATCTCAGAGGGTTACGACCGCCGGATGATAGAGACGCTCTACACGCAGAAGGTCAACCGCACCGTCAAGAAGCGCTACCACATCGTGAAGAACCGCGCACCGAAGCTACTCAACGACTGGAAGAGGGGAATGGGTTTCTGCGACATCGCCGAGCGTAACGAGTTCCCTCCAGTGCTCACGGCGATGATGATCTTCTTCGAGTTCGGGACACCACGGAAAACGTTCTGGGAGTACGTCCGCAACCCCGACCTCTTGGACAGTCCAGAGGCGGCGGCGGAGCTGCGGGAGGCGACCGCCAAGGACCTCGTCTACTCCCCCGCGGCGAACGATCGCAGCACCGCCCTCGGCAAATGGGGGGAGGGGCTACTCTGGGAATGGCTCGATGCTCAGGGCGTGGAGTATATGACCGAAGCGGACGAGCGTATGCAGGAGAAGTACGCCGGCGAGAAGACGCCGGACTGCCTGCTCGACACCCCCATGAACTACGAGGGGAAGAAGGTCTACTGGATTGAGAGCAAAGCCTCTTTCGGCGACGCGATTGAGTTCCGCTGCAACTGCCGGAACCAGCTGATTCCATACACGCAGCTCTTCGGCCCCGGCATCGTCGTACACTGGACCGGGTATGTCGACGGGCTCGAATGCCCGCCCGGAATCTATCTCGAAGACATCGGAATCCTCGACAAGGAGATCGGCGAGTGGAGGGGCCGAGGAGGATGTCCCCGACCCGTACCGGATTCGTTCGCGGACTCGATGCTTGATGTTGAGGGCGCGCTCCCTGCGGAGCTCGCCTAGCGTTGCCGTCCTCTCGGCGTTGGCATTGTGCTTGTGGATTGATTCCTGCGAGTCGCTCGCCACGTGCACCACGGTGTCGTCTGGCAGGTCGGTGTACCGGCCTACTACGTTGGTAAGGCCGTTCCTCACCACGTCCTCGACGAAGCAGGTGTTGCTGTGCGCGTTGATGACGACCCTCCCCTCGTCTTCCCTCTTGAGAAGCTCGAAGGTGGGGGAGGAGTACGACCTCTCTGCCAGGTCTATTAGGTCGTCTGCCTCGATCTCGGCGTCCTCGTCTACGGTGAGGGTGATCGTGCATACGTTGCGCTGGTTGTGCGTCATCAGGGGGAATCCGGGATCCCTTACGCCGATGAGTTCGGAGACGGTCTCCTGAGCGCAGGGGCAAGCGGACATGCCGGTGGCCTCCACGCCGATGATCTTCGAGACCCTCCCGCCCCTTTCAGCACGGGCGCCCGCGACGATGGAGTACGACTCGAGGGTGCCCCTGCCGGAGGGCGTCCTGCTCGGACGGAAGTACTCCGCGCGGACGCATACTTCAGCGTGCTCGGCGTACTCGTGTTTCACGAGCAGCCTTTTCACGATATCGACGGCCATGTTCTCCAGGCCTGTCACTGGCGAGGCGACGCTTCCCTCCGCAACCTCGCGAATGACCTCGACGTTTCTCGAGAGATGCGATCCTTTCTGCACGGCAGGGAGATCGACGAAGATGTCCATGCTGCAGTTGACGACACTGTTGAGCGGGCTGGTGAGCCCCTCCCTCCTGATCAGTACGGGCCTGCGGACGCCGGTGACGCCCACCTTGGTGAGCTTGAAGCCGGACACGCCCCTGCTGTACTGTATGTCGCACTCCAATACCATACAGGGGGCGTAGTCACCAGGCTACTTAAATGGTATAGTTTGACCACGGCGCTGGTAGCGTGCGCGGAAGGATAATATGCTGACTGCAGGATTGGGAGGCATGAAATGTGGCGTCGACGAGGCCGGTAGGGGCCCGATGCTGGGTCCCCTGGTCGTGGGTGCGGTATGGTGTGGGGGTGACGAGATCCTGAAGCGCATCGGCGTGAGGGACTCGAAGCAGCTGTCACCTGAGGTGCGCGAGCACATTTACGCGCGGATTGACCGCGACGCCTCCCATTGGGAGGTCGTGGCGCTTGACGCCGCCGGTATCGACGATCTGATGCCATTCCAATCCCTGAACATGATCGAACTCGGCATGTTCCGCGAGGCATGCTCGCGGCACCCCTCAGACATCGTGTACGCCGACTGCCCCGACGTCGACACCGACCGCTTCGGGCGCATCCTCAGCGTCCAGCTCGGCGGGAGGGAGGTGGTCGCCGAGCACAAGGCGGACGTCGTCTATCCAGTCGTCTCCGCCGCCTCGATAATGGCGAAGGTCACCCGCGACCGCGCCATTGAGGAGATACAACGGGAGTTCGGGGAACCCGTTGGCTCGGGGTACCCCAGCGATCCCGTCACAGTGGCCTTTGTAGAAAATTGGATTAAAGAACATGACGTACCGCCAAAGCATGCGCGCCGCTCGTGGGAGTCTGTGAGGAAAATGGTGTCCGCCTCAAAGAACGCGAGCCTCGACGACTGGTGATTTTATGGCCATACAGGAACAGCTGCAGGGGCTCGTGAGCAAGTTCAACAGGAAGATGGAGGAGGACGAAGAGGTGAGGAAGGAGGTCGCCCCTCTGAAGAAGACCTTCAACTTCGACCTCGGCGACGAGACCTACTCCTTCCGGCTCGAGAACGCAATGATCTCCGACTTCAAGCCAGAGATGGTCAGGGAGGCGGACGTCGTCGTCACCTGCTCGGCGGAGGACTTTCGGAAGATCCTCGACGGCGACCTAAGGCCCATGAGGGCGTTCGTTACCAAGAAGATCAGGATTGAGGGGAAGATCCAGGACCTCATGTTCCTGAAGAAGTTCCTTTGACCGTGCAGGACCCGACGGCCCGCACCGTAACCTGAACCGCCGATGCGCTCGCACAGATCTGCACGACGAAGGGTAGAACCATCCGGACGGGCACACCGCCGGAGGTGCTCGGGCGGGATTTCATCAAAGCCGTTAAATATGATACCCCGATAGGGAATCCCATAGCGAGGTAGGGTAGCCAGGACATCCCGTCGGGCTCATAACCCGGAGACCGGTCGTTCAAATCGACCCCTCGCTACCATCCCGATTCTATGTTCGACCGGAATCTCCGCCATCCGGGTCCGTCCGACGGGCATACTTGATCTTCCTCACTGTCCTCTCCTGATCGCATCCGGACGGGCAGCCTCGGGGCCATTTTCGAACAAGGTCGCGCTTGGAAAAGACTGAAAGGAACGGGTCGGGAGGCCAGGCGGATTTGCTCAGAGCAGACTCTTGGCTTCCTCGGGATCAAGCTCAAGGGCCTTGAGCATGTACATTAGGGCCTTCTTGGCATAGGGCGCGCGCGCCTTGGGGTCCTCCATGATCTCGCCGTACTTCGCCATGACGTTATCGAAGTAGTCGATGGCGAACTCGGAGTAGAGCGAGGCGGCGAGGGAGCTGTCGATTTGCACGGCCTCGGCATAGGCCTTCTCGGCCTCATCGTACTTGCCGGCCTCGATACAGAAGTGCCCGTAAGACTGATAGAACTCGGGACGGTTGCCGTCAAGCTCGATCGCCTTCGTGTAAGCTTCGATGATCTCCTCGTCCTTCACCCTCGCCCCGAACATGCCAGCGGCATAGTACCCGCTCTCCGCCAGGTAGTACCACCCCTCGGCATCTTCCGTATACTCGGCTACAAACTTCTTAAAGGCGGAATGGGCCTTCTTGAAGTCCCCCTGATCCATGGCCTTCATTGCCACCTCGAAGCTTTTCTGGGCTACCGGGCTCCTCGCGGCCCCGGAGATCTCGTCTGACATGAACGTTCATCGGGGTTTTCTTAAATAAACTGATGGTCGAATCCGCCCAGGACCAAAAACAAAGATATAGTTCGCAGAAGGATTCTTCGTGCATGCCGATAAACGCCTTGTGGGAGAGATTCGTCGAGGACGAAGGATGCTGGGACTGCAACGTCAAGGAGCTCGCCCCGCCCCGTCCCCGGAAGATCGATGCGGACAGGTGCCGCAAGCTTTGCCAGCAGAACCTCTGCAAATGCTACGGCACCACCTGGGCATGCCCGCCGGGGGCGGGGACGACTGGGCAGTGCCAGGCTACACTTAAAAACTACCGGCACGCTTTCGCCCTCTTCCGCCGCTACATCGTCGACACCAAGGACGCCGATGCCCTCAGGGAGATATCCAGCCGGCACCAGGACATTATCCGTGGATTCAGCAACAGGCTGCGGCATATGGGCTACGCCACCCTACCTCTGGCCGACGGCGGGTGCAACTACTGCGATTTCTGCGCCTATCCCGAGCCTTGTCTGCACCCCGACCAGCTGGTACCGTCGATTAGCGCCTACGGCATCATGCTCGTGGAGTACCTCGAGGACCAGGGCATCTCGTTCGAATTCGAGCAGGACGCCGCCACGCTCTACGGCCTTATACTTTACAACGAGCCATCGGAGCTTCCGATTTCTAAGTAATGGTTATCTAAGGCATCCCCAATCAAGCGCCGGTCATCCATGGACAGAGAGATTGTCGCAAAGGTCGCCAAGAACGCCCACATTTCGCTCACCGGCGAGGAACTCGACAGGTACGGCAGGGACCTCGCCGACATCCTCGATTACTTCGCGCTCCTCGACGAGGCACCGGACCGCGATGATGCAGGCGTCAATCCCGTCCCGGTCGAGAACGTCCTCAGGGAGGACGTCCCGTCGCAGGAGTTCGATTCCGAAGAGCTGCTGAGGGATATGAAGACTTACGAGAAGTTCATCAGGGGGCCCAGACTTGTATGACCGACGCGGACACCCTCTCCAAACTGACTCGGATCAACGGGAGGTACGGCATGTTCCACCGCTTAACGGCGGAGGCCGACACGGGGGACGCCGATTTCCTCTTCTCAGCGAAAGACAATCTCGTGTCGAAGGACTTCGAGACCACCGCCGGATCCAGAATACTGGAGGGCTACCACCCCGTGTTCGACGCGACCCCCATCGCCAGGATGAGGGGGGCCGGGGGGATGCTGATCGGCAAGACCAACATGGACGAGTTCGGGTTCGGGACGTTCTCCGCGAACTCCGCTTTCGAAGTCCCGAAGAATCCCTTCGACACCGACCGCTCCTGCGGCGGATCGTCCGGGGGGTCCGCGTGCGCAGCCGCCGTCATCGATGACCATGTCTCGCTCGGTGTCTCCACCGGCGGCTCCATCTGCTGCCCGGCGAGCTTCTGCGGGGTCTACGGCATCGCTCCCACCTACGGGAGGGTGTCCCGCTACGGCCTCGTAGATTACGGGAACTCCCTCGACAAAGTCGGACTGCTGGCCGCCGACCCGGCGAAACTCGGGAGATACATGAGGGTCATCGCCGGTAGGGACGAGAGGGACCCCACGTCCTGCGCACAACCTGATTTTGAAATGACCAACTGCAGGATTGAGGCCGTCGCCGTCCCAGACGAGGCCGTCGAGAACGTGAGCGCCGACGTGTCGAGGGCGTTCGAATCCGCCTTGGAATCCCTCTAGTCGATGGGGGTGGAGATCGAGAGGGTCAGCATGCCAGAACTGAAGTACGCGATGCCGGCGTACTACGTCCTCGCCGCTTCGGAGGCAAGCACCAACCTCGCCCGCTACGTCGGCATGAGGTACGGGAAACAGGACGGCGACCTCACACAGGGGTTCGACGAATACTTCACCAGCATACGCTCACGGTATTTCGGCGAAGAGGTGAAGAGGAGGGTCCTCCTCGGCACATACACCCGTATGGCAGGCTTCCGCGACAGGTATTACGCCAAGGCGCTGCAGGTCCGCATGCTCATCATCGACGCCTACCGGAAGCAGTTCCGGACGCACGACGCCGTGCTCACCCCCACCATGCCCTTCGTCTCGCCGAGGTTCGAGGACATCTCCGAGATGTCCCCCATCGAGACTTACAAGGCGGACTGCCTCACCGTACCCCCGAACCTCGCCGGCGCGCCACACCTGTCCTGCCCCTGCGGCTATGATGAGAACTGCATGCCCATCGGCATGCAGTTCGTCACCGACCACTGGAGAGAGGACCTCCTCCTCAACATGGCGGAGGATTGGGGCAAGTCATTCGATGTCAGGAGACCGGAGGTGCCGATATGAAAATCGGACTCGAGGTGCATGTGCAGCTCCCGACGAAGTCGAAAATGTTCTGCTCCTGTCCCACCACCGACGCCTCCGCGCCGAACACCCACGTCTGCCCCACCTGCCTCGGCATGCCGGGCTCCCGCCCGGTGCTGAACAGGGAGGCCCTCGTCTGCGGCATCAAGCTCGCGAAGATGCTAGGATGCAAAGTCGCAGACACCGTCTGGTTCTCCAGAAAGACGTACTTCTACCCTGATATGAGCAAGAGCGTCCAAATCACGCAGTACGACCATCCCGTCGGCGAAGGGGGGGCGTACGTCCTGCACAAGGAGGACGGCTCCGCGAAGGAGGTCCGCATCACCAGAATCCACCTTGAGGAGGACCCGGGGAAGACGAAGAGGACGGGGGATATGTCCTCCCTAATAGACTACAACCGCTCGGGAATCCCGCTCGCAGAGATCGTCACCGAGCCCGACCTCGCCACCCCCAAGGAGGCGAGGGAATTCCTCGCGCAACTCATCGCCGACATCAAGCACATCATCGACCTCCCTGAGAGCGGTGAGCGCAGCATCCGCTGCGATTGCAACATCTCTGTCGGGAAGGAAAGGTGCGAGGTCAAGAACGTCACGGGCCTGAAGAACGCCGAGACCGCACTCACCTATGAGATGAGGAGGCAGCTAAAGGTCCTCAAAGCAGGCGGGAAGATCGAGCGCGAGACCCGCAACTTCGACGAAACCAGAGGAATCACCTACACTGCCAGGAAGAAGGAGTTCGAGGCCGATTACGGATACATCGACGAGCCCGACCTGGGGATATTCCGTATCAAGGCGCTCTCCGATTCCATCCGCATCAAGGAGAGCCCCGCGAAGATGATTCTGAGGCTGTCGTCGCAGTACGGCATCGACGCGAAGATGGCTAGGCAGCTCGTCTCCACCTCTACAGACCTCGCGTCGTTCTTCGAGTCCGTCGCTTCGGAGTACGGCAGGGAGAACGCCGTGAAGTGGGTGGCCGGCCCCGTGAGTGCGAACTGGAGGGCTATGGAGGAGCGCGGAGGAAAGGCCGACGGGGTGCTCCTGACCATCGGAATGTTCGCCGAAGGCAAGATCACCGACACCGAAGCGGGCATAGAGATCAAGTCCGCCATGACGGGGATGTCGGCGGAGCAGGCGCAGCGGTCCTCCGAGGGATTGGAGAAGATGATCTCCGACTACCTCGACGGGAACCCCGCCATAGTCGACGATTACAGAAAGAACGAGAAGGCCGCCAACCGCGTCATCGGATATGTGATGAAGCAGACCGGCGGGCAGTACTCCTCGCGGGACATCGTCGCCGCAACCAGGAAGATCATCGAATCCAAGATGTGATCCGCCCTTGTTCGGGAAGATGGCGCGGACCGTCGCCGCCCTTTTCTTCCATCCGCCGGAGGGCTTTTCGCCAGGGCATCCATCACTTCGCCGAGCCCCATGAGGGAGCACGGCTCGGCCATCCTCACCCTTACCTCGGCCCTCATTAAATTCTGCACGAGGCCGTGATATGCGATGTTCTCGCGAACGGAGATGCCCTTCTCCAGGCTGCGTTGCTGTCCTATGGCGCCTATCTGCTGGCGGGCCTCGACGTGATCCCTCCTCGCATCGAAACCATCGGCGGACACCGTGCCGGAATCCATCAGGCCCCTCGTCGTGAGCGAGCGTATGGTGATCGTCTTTCCGGCGCCGTTGGGGCCGGAACCCGTGGATCTCCCCCTCCTCGCGTTTACCGAGACTGTCGGCGGCAGTCGGCTCCCAGAAGCGTTTGACGAGCCCTCCCATCCGATCGCCCATCCCCGCAACCGATGTTGGCCCCCTTCGTCCGATTCCCGTAACCCTTCACGTTTTTAGATTCGGTTAAAACATTATATAATATTTAGGCATACCGAAGTTCATGAAGCAAACGATCAGGCAACCGGGGCTCTGGCCCGCTGGGCGGAAGATCCTGTCGGCCGTCATGATATTGGCGGTGATGCTGGGCGGGGCGCCGATCGCCGCCTCGATTCACTCCGATGCCGCGTCCGGCTCGGTGACGATTGACGACAGCGGGTACGT
This sequence comes from Methanomassiliicoccaceae archaeon COG_1, assembly GCA_028561875.1. GTDB lineage: Archaea > Thermoplasmatota > Thermoplasmata > Methanomassiliicoccales > Methanomethylophilaceae > Methanomethylophilus. The sequence goes on along the minus strand of JAQQTI010000001.1, from coordinate 297,103 downwards.
CGAGGACAGGACCGCCCTATTCTACTACGCGAAATTTGCCACCGGCGGATTCCATTTCACAAAGGGTTCGGTTTCGAACGATACCCCTGATGCGGGAATCGGAGGTACCATGAAGAGTCGCTCGATTTATGCCAGCATAAGCGGGATGGACCCGCGCACGCAGTACTACGTTTCGATATGCGAATACGCGTCCGACGGGGAACGGACGCAGGGGGTCGTGGCGAAATTAGAGACCGGCGCCGTTCAGACGTTCGTCTACATGTCCGTAGTCGACGGCATCGTATACACCGACGGCAAACCGCTCGAATGCTCCTCTTCCGGCAGATCTTTCAGCGAAGACGTATCGTCGGTGCGCTACGAGCTGTCCGTATGCACCGGCGCCGGCGGCGATGGGCGGGTTGCGAGGTCCGATGTGAGGGACCCCTCCTGCTTCTCCTCGATCTGCACCGTCAGAATCAGGTCCGTAGGCCTTGAAGACGGCGTTGCGAACCTCGGCAAGAGTTACGGATACACGACGTCAGGCAAATCCCAAGCGGCGTACGCCGGCAGGGCCCTGTCCTACCCCGCCGGGGATTACCTCTGCATATTCTTCCTGACCAACATAGCGTCAGGAGACGCCGAAGTCGTGGTCGACGGAGGTTACAGACTGCCTGCCTCGGAGATAAAATCCGGGGCGAACGTTACATCTGGGTACTACTACGCCGCAATCCCGGCCAGCGACCTCGAAGCCGCCGGTTTCGACATCGGGGGAGACCATCGCGCGACCGTCGGCAAAGGTGGCGAGGTGTTCGCCGAATACCCCGCGGGCGGCGGAGAATCGGGCGACGGCTTGATCACCGCGGCTGCCGCCGTGGCAGCGATCATCGCACTCATCGCGGTTCTAGCCATATACCGTATTTTCAGGAAGGTTTGAAGTATGAACGCCAAACTCATCGCGATATGCGCCATCGTCACCATCGTGGTCGCCACCGCTGCTGTCGTCACGTTCTCTGGCGATAGCGACGATTCGGAAGGCATCGCCATCACCGACGGATCCGGAAAGAAGGTAACCCTATCCGAACCCCTCTCCAACGTATGCGTGATCAACGGGAACATCCCCAAGGCGATGATCATGCTCGGCATAGACGATGCCATCTCGTGCTACCATTACTCGAAGACACTCGGCATCAAGGCAGAACAGGACAAGAACGCCAGACTCGGTACGTACTACACGCCGTCCGTGGAGGCTCTCATCAGCTACGGGGTACAGGCCGTGCTCTGCCCAGTGGCCTCCATGACGCTCTACGCCAGCACCGAGAAGGCCTGCGAGAACAACGGGATCGCCGTAATCAGGCTGGACTGCAACGGGGACTCCCTGTTTGACGACCTGAACAAGATTTCCGCGCTGTTCGGGGAGCCGGACTCGGCGAAAACCGCGCTGAGGACCTACTCTGACGATTACAGCGCGGTGGTCGCGGCGGTCAGGAGCGCCCTCGCCGACAGGGACAGGCTGGACTACCTCTGCACCGTGCAGATGACCGCGGGCGGGGTTGCCGGATCCATGTACAACGTCAACTCCGCCATCTCGGCCCTGTACGAGGGGGCATTCGGCAGGAACGTCACATCATACACCAACCTGTCCACCGCCTCCGTGCTCAACGTAGTAAACGACGGGAGCATCGAGGCGGTCTCGAAGGTCATGGATAAGGTGCAGGTGTTCATCATGCGCAGCAGCGATATCGACAACGGCGATGCGCTCTACGCGGACTACGTCGGGAGTGCCTCCTCGGGATGCCTGGTGACCACCACCAGCCCCGCGTATCAGGAGAACAGGATCTTCGTGATTAACTCCGACATAATGTCCGGCCTCTACGGGCACATAGGCCTGCTGGTCGCCGCGACCATGGCCTATGGCATCACCATCGGAGGATACGGGGACGTCAACGGACTCGTCCACGGATTCCAGGAGAAGTACGGTCAGGCCCTGATCGAGGACGGGGAGTTGCTCGCCCTGCAGTACGGCGCCGGCTACCCCGCCGATGCCAACGGGGAGCTCAGGTACAGCTCTCCTTGAGGGCGGTGCGGGGGCGGATGCCCCCGCCATTCCGCAGAGGCTCGGATGGGCATCGGCATCCTGGGATTTGGGGGCGACCCTGGCGATTTCGAGGAGGGCTCCCCGGAGCGTGAGTACGCCTCCCTTCGGCGCAAGCGTGCGCTGTACATCCTGGCGATGCTCGCGGCGGTGTTCGCGGCGTTCGCGGCGGCGCTGAGCCTCGGTGCGATCGACATCCCCCTCGCGGATACCGTGAAGGTTCTCGCCAACACCGCCACCAGGGGCGCCCTGGGGGGCTCGCTGAATCCCGACTACGCCCGCATCATAATCAACGTCCGCATGCCCAGGATACTCCTGTGCGCCCTCACCGGCGCTAGTCTGGGGCTCTCTGGGGCCGTGATGCAGGGCTTGCTGAGGAACCCGCTGGTAAGCCCGTTCACGCTCGGCGTATCCACCGCCGCCGCGTTCGGGGCGGCGACGGCGATCGTATTCGGCACATCCATCCTCGGTGGGTCGTATTATACGGGCTTCACGGTCTTCGGCAAGAGCCTGACGTTGGATGCCGTCTTCAAGACCGCCATGGCCTTCGCGTTCGGATTGGCGAGCATCGGCATCGTAATCGGACTCGCCCGCCGCGTGCACGTCTCCCGCTCCACTTTGATCCTCTCCGGGGTGATCATCAGCTACATCTTCCAAGCCGGGCTGATGTTCATGAAGTACGTCTCGGACGATACGCAACTCCGCGACATCACCATGTGGGTGATGGGCGGGCTGTCCGGCTCCAGCTGGGGAACGATCATCCTGCTGCTCCCGATTGTCCTGGCCTGTGGCATCTACCTCGAGAAGCTGGCGATCGACATCAACACGCTGTCCTCCGGCGACGACGTCGCCTCCAACCTGGGAGTCGACGTCGGCCGGTTGAGGACCCAAGGGCTGGCCGTCAGCACCCTCATGACCTCCATCTGCATCGCGTTCACAGGGACCATCGGGTTCGTCGGCCTGATGGCCCCCCACATCTGCCGGCGGCTAATCGGCAACGATTCTCGCTACCTGTTTCCCGCCTCCGCGCTGTTCGGGGCATTCATCCTCCTCGTATCGGATGTTTTCTCCCGCCTCGTCATGAGGCCGGGCGAGCTCCCCGTCGGGATCGTCATGTACATCATCGGAGGAGCATTCTTCATGTGGCTGGTCTTCGGCAAGAGGCTGTCCGGGGGCGATGCGGGATGAGGTTAGAGGTATGCGGGTTGGAGCAGGGGTACGGCAGGGCCGCCGTCCTGACGGATGTGAGTTTCGGCGTCTCATCGGGCGAGATCGTGACCGTGCTGGGACCGAACGGGTCGGGGAAGTCCACACTGGTCAAGACCATCTGCGGCATACTGCGCCCGCGCGCGGGAGGGGTATTCGTTGACGGAGAGGACGCGCGTTCCATACCGAGGAGGGAATTCGCGAAGATCGCCGCCTATGTGCCACAGTCCTCGGAAACGTTCGGGTACGCCTCCGTCTACGACAGCGTTCTCGCCGGGAGGCGCCCGTATATCGACTGGGACTACGGCGCGGAGGATGTGCGCATCGCCGCCGATGCCATGCGGACGATGGGCATAGACGGGCTTCACGCCCATAACCTCGGGGACCTCTCCGGCGGGCAGAAGCAGAGGGCGCACATCGCCCGCGCACTGGCGCAGGACTCGAGCTTCTTTGTCCTCGACGAGCCCACGAGCGCCCTGGATCTGCACCACCAGCTGGGAACGATGGGGATAATGAGAGAGCTCTGCGGCTCGCGGGGCAAAGGCGCCGTCGTCGCCCTCCACGACCTGAACCTGGCGATAAACTACTCGGACAGAGTGGTGGTGCTCTACGGGGGAGCTGTCTACGACCAGGGCCCACCGGCGGACGTCATCACCGAGGGCATGATCGAGGACGTATACGGCGTAAGCGCACGCATCGTCGAGGACGGGGGCCGGCGCTTCGTGCACCCCTACGGGGATGGGGGGGCTGCCCGCATCTGAGCATGACGCCTCGTCGCGGCACGGGGCATCCCTGGTGTTCCTCGCATTGGCGGTTGCGCATTCGCGCACGGGTGCCGCAAAGTTTAACGCCATCGTGCTGTCGGCCAGGCGGTGACCCGGGTGGACGCCGGAATCGGCGCCCTGGCATCAGTCGAGCCCGTGCCGGGTCTCCCGGACAGGTCCCCTACGCGTTCCTGAGCTGTGCCTGCCAGGATTCCCGAGCCCCCTGCCGGCGGGAGGGCTGGCCCCGACTGGCACGCGCCCGCCCGGGATGGCTCGGTTCCGCATCGGATGGTTTCCCTAAAGACAACCCAGACGGCGCGGTACCCGGGCCCGGTGTTCCTCAATCCTCCGAATCAGGGTTGAACTCCTCGGCATCGCCGATATCAAGGCCCCCGGCCAAGGAAATGATCTGCAGTTCCTCGAGCTTAGAGTCGTCTATCGGCGACGGCGAATCGTCGAGCAGGGACACGGCCTTCTTGTTCTTCGGGAAGGCGATGACCTCCCTGATCGTTTCTTTGCCCAAGAGAATCGCGCAGAGCCTGTCCACCCCAATCGCAACCCCTCCATGGGGCGGCGCTCCATATCCCAGTGCGTCGACGAAGAACCCGAAGTTGGCGCGGATCTTCTCGTCGTCCAGGCCGAGCTTGTGAAGCACGGCGACCTGCATCTCCTTGGTGTGGATACGCTCCGATCCCGAGCCGAGCTCGTTGCCGTTGAGGCAGAGGTCGAAGCAGGCCCCGGGACAGTTCGGGTCGTCGATGCCCCCCTGCGGGAGCACGAACGGGTGATGGAACGCGTCGAACTTGCCGGACACGGGGTCGACCTCGAACATCGGACACTGATCCATCCAGAAGAACATGGACTCGTTCTTCGGGACCATTCCGAGGTCCTCGGCGATCTTGATCCTCAGGAAGCCTCCGCCCTCGTAGGTGGTCTTCCAGGGGCCGGCTATCAGGAACACCAGATCGCCCTCCTCCGCGCCGACCGCCTTCTTGATGTTGGCGAGGATTTCGGGGGTGAAGTACTTAGTTATGTTGCTGTTGAGCACGCCGTTCTCGCACCTCATCCATGTGAGACCGCCAAGGCCGACCTTCTTGGCGTAATCGATGTAGCGGTCCACCTCGTTCCTACCGACCTCGCCGTACTCCCTCTTCACGCATATCCCCGCGACGATGCCCCCCTCGGCGATGATGCTCTGCAGAATCTTGTACGGCGCACCGCGCACGACGTCGGTGAGAGTTTTGAGCTCCATGCCGTACCTCATGTCCGGCTTGTCCGATCCGAACCTCTCCATGGCATCACGATACCCGATGTGCGGAAAGGGGGTCTTCAGTTCGGTACCGTAGAGGCCCTTCCACACGTAGGCCATCATGCCCTCAACCATATCCTGGATGTCCTTCATGTCGGCGAAGGACATCTCTATGTCGAGCTGCGTGAACTCGGGCTGCCTGTCCTTCCTGGAGTCCTCGTCGCGGAAGCATCTGGCAACTTGGTAGTAGCGGTCCATACCACCGACCATCAGCATCTGCTTGTAAAGCTGCGGCGACTGTGGCAGGGCATAGAAAGTACCGGGGTGCACCCTGGAAGGGATGACGTAGTCCCTGGCGCCCTCGGGCGTGGAGCGCCCGAGCATGGGCGTCTCGATCTCCAGGAATCCCTGCGACTCCAGATACACGCGGGCGAGGTGGATGAGCCTGCTCCTGAACTCGATGGCGCGGATCATCTCCGTCCTCCTGAGGTCCAGGTAGCGGTACTTCATTCTGGTGTCCTCGTCGGGGAGTACACTCTCCTTCTGATCCCCGAGCTCGAAGGGCGGGACCTCGCTCTTGGAGAGGAGCTCGGCACGGGTGACAAGGACCTCTATCTCCCCGGTTGGATTGGAAACGACGGCCGTGCCCTCGACCCTCCTCCTGACGACGCCCTCCACAAGGACGACGGACTCGCGGGAGAATCCGCCCATCTCGGACTCGATTTCGTCCCTGTCCGCACCGTGCGGGAGATCCTCGGGGTCGAACACTACCTGGGTGATCCCGTATCTGTCGGCGAGGTCGATGAACGCGACCCCCCCGTGATCCCTCGAGAACCTTACCCAGCCCTCGAGGCAGACTTTCTTCCCTATGTCGGAAGCCCTAAGCTCTCCGCACGTGTTCGTTCTTCTCATCGGGATGCCTCAACCTGCTTTCGGAGCTGGGCTATGTGAACTTATTATTAAAACAGCGCCCGCGCGCGTCGCGCGCGGGCGCCTGCAGGTCGCCCACGGGATAGTGGCTAGGGGAATGCGGGCGGCAACGGATGCGAGACAGGTGGCCGTGTCTCGCCGGCGGCGATGCTTTCGAACGTTCAGTGGTACTGGTCGCTTAGTCGACAGCGATGATTCACTGCCCTTTGCTGGCAGGAGGCACGAGAAGCTGCGGTACGAATTCGTCGGAGGATTTCACGATGTTCAACACCACTGAGGTATTGGTCTTTTGGACCCCGGCGATGCTGTTAATCATCTTCACCGTCTCGGAGAACGCCTCCCTGTCCAGGCAGGTGACGAGGACCATGCAATCGGCGTCGCCGGTTACGTCGAAGACCGAGACGACCTCGGGTATCGCGACGATCTCCTTCTCCACGCTCACGATGTTGTCGGTGTACACGTGCACTATCCCTGTGTAGTCATAGCCCATGGCAACGTAGTCGACCTTGGCGCGGTAGCCTTTGATGACGCCCCTCTGTTCGAGGGCCTTGACCCTCTGGATGAGCGTGGTGGGGTGGACCCCGAGCTGCTTGGCCAGTTGCCTGTACGAGCCCTGGCTGGAGCGACAGAGCATCTCGATTATGCGCCTATCGAGCTCGTCGAAATCCTTCAGATTGCCCACCTGTACACCTTCTGCTCCTCATGCTCTATCGAATACTTATTAGGGTGGTTGCTTGTTAGCCATCCGGTACCATGGCTGACGAAGTTTTCCGGCGCGACGGCTACATGTCCGAGTTCGAGGCAGGAGTGGTTTCCGCCAGGGGAGACGAGGTCGTCCTCGACTGCACCGCGTTCTACCCTGGCGGCGGAGGGCAGACGTGCGATACCGGCACCATCAACGGTAAGAGAGTGGTCGACGTGCACTACGACGGGAAGGAGATCGTCCACATCGTACCAGGGAACAGCCTGGAGCCGGGGATGAGAGTGTGGTGCAGCATAGACTGGGACCGCCGTTACGACCTAATGATGGGACACACTGGAGAGCACCTCCTGTTCTGCTCCCTGAAGAGACTGGACCCGGAACTCGCCATCACCAAAATAGGCATCGACCCGGCGGACAAGTACGTCATCGTCAACCACGACGTGCCGTGGGAGGACGTTCGCGCGGCGCTTAGGTTCGCCAATCAGGCTATAAGGGAAAACCTGACGGTATCCAAGGCCACGGTGTCCCGGGACGACTCCGAGCTGGAGGACGTGAGGATCAATCTCGAACGCATCGCCGAGGACGAGGAGATCACCGTGGTTTCCATAGGCAACATAGACCGCTCCGCCTGCAGCGGAGTGCACGTGGCCGAGACCTCCGAGCTGGGTATGCTGTTCGTGGACCGCAAGGTCTCGGCCGGGAAGGATGGCGTAGCCATCCACTTCAGGGTCGGGGCGGCTGCCCAGGATGCGGCCGCGGAACTCGCCGTCACCTGCCTCGAAGCGGCCGACGAGGCCGGCAGCAAGCCGGAGGACGTCGTGAGGTCCGTGGCGAACATGAAGCGCGACCTGTTACTCGCGGCCGAGACCTCGAAAGAGGCTTCCCGCAGAAGGGTGGCGGAGATGTCTCCCGAGGACATCGGCGGGATTCCGGTGTATGCCGGCATGTTCTCCGGCGCGAATCGGAGAATCCTGTCCGAGGCGGCGGAAAGGTTCAAGGCCGCGGGAGGGGTCGCTGTGTTCGTCAACGATGCCGGCTCCGTTTCGGTCATGCTTGCGTCCGGAACTTCCAGAGTCGACTGCAGAACCATCCTCCCGGCCGTCCTGGGGAGGTTCGGAGGCGGGGGGGGCGGCAAGCCTGACTTCGCCCAGGGCGGGATAGAGGATCGCGCCCGGGCCGGCGAACTGTACCAGGCCCTCCTCTCGGCCGTGAGGTCTGCACTGTCGTAATGCTGGCAAATCCAGATTTTTCGACCTTCCGAACGAACTCTGAAAATCGATTCAGAATCCGTGGTTCATGGAACATTAGACGGTAACCGAACGTCGGCCTTGTCTTCATGGGGTTATTGAAACTAGATCTCTAGGGGATCCCGACATGTCCGGGAGAACGCAGTCAACATAACCTGGGCTGGAACGGTTGGACATCCCCTGGACTTCGGAATCCTCTATTCTCTCTTTACCCGGGGTCCGTCCGAGCCCCCTAATGCTTACATCCATCAGACTCGGGCGGATTCGTGTCCCCCGCCGTCAAAGTCGTCCGAACGCGATGCCTCCCATATCACGGCCAACTGGGTTAACGGGAGGCAGTGAGCGTTTCCACATTCAAGTACAACGAAGTTAGAAAACTCAACTGGCACATACGCAGGACGGATTCTTGTCGCTAACTGAGACCAGAATGTCATCCCATAACGATTAATTACGGAAAGCGCAATCGGAGCGCGATGGCAGGCGGAATGAGGGGCATGAACCCCCGTCAGATGCAGAAGGCTATGAGATCCATGGGAATCACCCAGAAGGAGGTTCCGGGGGTCATGGAGGTGATCATCAGGACGTCCGACAAGGACATCGTGATCACCGACGCAGAGGTCGTCTGCATAGATATGAAGGGGCAGAAGAGCTACCAGGTCACCGGCGAGGAGGAGGTACGCGCCCAGGGGTCGGCGGGATGCTCCGAATCCGGACCCGCCTTCGCCCGCGAGGACATCGAACTCGTCATGAGCCAGGCTAACTGCGACGAGGAGACCGCCATCACCGCTCTGAAGGAGGCCGACGGACAGCCCGCGGAGGCCATCATCAAGGTTATATCGAGGTGAGACGAAATGTGCCTAGCTATTCCCGGCAAGATCGTCGCCATCGACGGGGACGTCGGCGTCATTGACTTCGGCGGTACGAAAAAGGAGGCCAACATCTCTATGGTCGACGCCAAAGTCGGCGACTGGGCGATCGTGCACGCCGGCTTTGCCATTGAGCTCATGGACGAGGCGGAGGCCGAAGAGACCGTGGAGCTCTGGAACGACTTCCTCAGCAGCGGCGAGGCGGACATCCGCAAACCCAAGTAATCCTTATATACATCCCTGCTATGGGAGGTCTCGGTCTGACGGCCATAGCGGCGGGGTTCACCCGGTCCCATTCCGAACCCGGCAGTTAAGCCCGCCCACGTAGCTGTCGCGTACTGTATTGCGCAAGCGTACGGGAAAGCAGTATCGCTGTCAACCACTTTTCCACCTCCCCTTCCGCCGAGAGGCTTTTTCGCGTACACTGTCTTCGCGCGCAACCATTTAATAAAGACCGTCCATGGCTGGAACGATGATAATCGTCAAACTCGGAGGAAGCGTTATCACCGACAAATCCGAGTACAGAGCGTTCCGGAAGGATGTCACCGCCCGCCTCGCCCGCGAGATAGGAAGCTCAGGGAAGGACGTGATCGTGGTCCATGGCGCAGGCTCCTTCGGGCACATCGTCGCCAAGGAGAATCATCTGCAGGACGGACTCTCCGAAGAGGGGCAGATTCCCGCCGTCGCGCGCACGATGTGCGATACGAGGGAGCTTAGCTCGATGGTTGTCGAGGAGTTCCTCGCCGCCGGCATACCTGCCGTGTCCGTGCCCCCCGGCTCCTGCTTCGTCATGGAGGACGGAAAGCTCATCGTCGGGAACGAGGAAACGATCCGCCGGCTGGAGGGACTCGGCATCATGCCAGTCATGTTCGGCGACGTGGTTGCCGACCGCGGGAGGGGGTTCGGCATCGTCTCCGGCGACCAGTGCATGGAGGCCCTCTGCCGGATCTTCGACCCGGAGAAGGCGGTGTTCGTCTCCGATATTGACGGACTGTTCGACCGCGACCCCAAGACGGACAAAGGGGCTAAGCTCATCGGCACCGTTACCAAAGAGGTGCTCGAAAGGGCTAGGACGGAACCCTCGGTGGACGATGTCACCGGCGGGGTGCACGCGAAGATGGAGGCCATGCTCCGCATGACGTCGGATGACAGGCGTTGCTACCTCGTCAACGGGAACGTGCCCGGCCGCCTCTATCGTTTATTAAAGGGCGAGGCCGTTACCTGTACGGTCGCTAAGGGAGGCTTGCAATGAACGGGGAGCCCATCAGGAGCAGAAAGGCGGACCACATCGAAATCTGCCTCAAGGAGAACGTGTCACAGGACCACTGCTACTGGAACGACGTGCACCTGATACACGACGCCATGCCTGAAATCGACATGGAGGATATCGACACTTCGACGTACGTCCTCGGCACGAGACTCTCCTTCCCGTTCATCGTCACCGCCATCACCGGCGGTTTCTCTGGCGCTAAGAAGATCAACGCGAACATCGCGGAAGCCTGCGCCGAACTCGGCGTGGGCATGGGCGTAGGAAGCGAGAGAGCGGGCGTCGCCGGCGTGGAGCCGGAGAGCTACTCGGTCGTCAAGGACTACGATGTGCCCCTCGTCATAGGCAACGTCGGCGCCCCGCAGCTCGTACCGCAGCGGAGCAAGGACCGCATCACGGAGGAAATGGTGGGGAGAGCGTTCGAGCTTGTGGGCGCCGACTTCGTGGCCGTCCACTTGAACTACCTGCAGGAGGTCATACAGCCAGAGGGCGACACCAACGCCCGTGGCGTGAGGGATGCCATACGCGACCTCGCCCCGGACTACCCTCTGATCGTCAAGGAGACCGGTGCCGGCATAGACTCCTTCACCGCCGAGAGACTCAGGGGCATCGGCGTGAGGGGCATAGACGTCGAGGGCATGGGCGGGACCTCGTTCTCCGCCGTCGAGATGTACCGCGCCGCGGCCATCGGCGACGAGATGCACGAGGAGATGGGGAACACGTTTTTCTCGTGGGGTATACCCGCGCCCGTCTCCCTCGTGGAATGCCGGTGCGCAAAGCTCCCGCTCATCGCCTCGGGCGGGATACTGAACGGAGTTCATGCTGCGGCCGCGATTGCGATGGGCGCGCAGGCCGCCGGCGCGGCGCACCTCTTCCTGAGAGAGGCGTCGGAGTCCGCCGAGGCGGTCAGGAGGAAACTCATTCTCATAAGGGAGGAGTTGCGCGCGGCGATGATGCTGACCGGCTCCGCCAACATACAGCAGCTGTCCGAGGCGAGGTACGCCGTCCTCGGCGAGACCAAGGACTGGATGGAAGGATTGTCATGGACGCAAAGGAATATCTGAAGAAGGCGTCGGCGGAAGTCGACGGACCAATCAGGAGATACATCCCCGACGAGAGCCCCATGAGGCTCATCGAGGCCGCGAGGCGGTATCCTTACGCCGGCGGGAAGAGGATGAGGCCAGCCATCGCCCTCGCCGCCTGCGGCGCCGTGGGTGGGGACAGGACCAAAGCGCTACCCCTCGCCGTGGCCGTCGAATACATCCACAACTTCACGCTGATCCACGATGACATCATGGACGGCGACGACATGAGGCGCGGGATGAAGACCGTCCACATCGAATATGACGAGCCCACCGCGATACTCGCCGGTGACGCCCTGTTCGCCAAGGCCTTCCAGATTATCGCCGAGCTCGACATTCCGGACGCCGCTATGAGAGAGGTCCTCCGCTACGTCACCAAAGCGGTGTGGGACCTGGCCCGCGGGCAGGAGATGGATGTCCTTAACGAAGGGAGGCTCATCACCGAGGAGCAGTACACCGAGACCGTCTTCCTTAAGACTTCCGTCCTCTTCGCCGCCGCCGCGGCCGGCGGAGCGCTGTGCGGCGGAGCGGACAGGAAGACCGTCGAGGCCGTCAACAGGTACGCCCTGGACATGGGCCTCGGGTTCCAGATGTTCGACGACTATCTCGGCGTGGCCGGAGACCCGAGGAGAACGGGGAAGTCCGTCGGCAACGACCTCAGGAAGGGGAAGTGCACTCTGATGGTGACCTACACCCTCGAGCACCTTAAGGACGAGACGAAGCTTGCGAGATTCAAAGGCATCCTCGGCAACGCAAACGCCCTGGAGGAGGATGTCCGCGAGGGTATGGAAATCATGAGGGAAATCGGCGCCATCGAATACAACAGGAGGGCCGCCGAGAGCAGGGTCAACTCCGCGAAGAGGCAACTGGACATTCTCCCCCCAAGCGATGACAAGGACTTCATGCTCGCCCTCGCCGACTTCGCCATCGATAGGGAAGCCTGAGGCTGCCGCTCGGAACACCTTCCGGGCCTCAACCGCCCAGGAAGGCGGCGAACCCCGTGAGCAGCATGGCGGCGCCTACTAGCGTCAGGCCCCAGAACGCCTTGACCGACGTCTTCTCGAACGGCGAGAAGTAGTATCCGATGCCGAACAGGATGAGGGATGAAACCACCGACGCCCAGTAATAGGCGTCGTGCAACGGATTGATCAGTAGAATGCATAGCGCCGGAGGAATGGCCGTGAGGAACGTCGCACAGAACGCGGTGACGGCGTTGAAAAGGTACGCCCCGTAATCCCGGAGCATCCCTCCGATATTCGTCATCTTCCCGCCGAGGACGATGTCGACGGCCTTGTCACGGGTCTCGCCGTCGAGCACGTCGAATATTGTGCCATCGAGTTCGGAGTTCACCTCCCCCCTCATGCATTCCCTGTTGCACTCGTCAGTCCCGTACAGCTTTCTGAGTAAGGTGCGACGACGATGCTGCGCGCTCACGTCCGAACGGAAGAAGATGACGAGGTCTATGGCGCCCCACACGAAATCCATGGCGAGGATGGCGATGACGAGGCCCATGCGATTGTCGTAGTGGGCGATGCCGAGTTGCGCGGTCGTGACCAAAGTGAGGGCCATAACCACGCCGTAGGTGGCCTCCATGACCACCAAGTCCGGATCCATCTTGCCTGCCAATTTTCCCGTTTGGAGCACGCTCCGGGAGACTGTGAATCGCGATCCGTTTATAATGTTCTCCGGATGCAGCGAGGCATACGGCAAGGCCGTCACTGATCGCTTATGCCGTCCTCTGTTATGCGGAACATCGCCGCCCTCCCCTCCGGGAGGCTGCGGTGCTTTACAATGACCGCCGAGCGCATGCCGTTACCGCGGAGGATGAGCTTTATGATCGTCTTCGCATTGTGGTGCATCGCATGCCCGCCGAGGAACTCTATTGATCCGGTCTGTATGTTCGTATAGACCTGCGAGGTCATTAGGACGGGGACCTCATACTCCCTCGCCAGGTTAAGAAGGGTCTCGGTCTGTTTCACGAAGTCGCTTCTCATGAGCATGTTATCGTAGTTGAGACGGTAGAACATCGTCATCGAGTCGACGACTATCAGACCGAGTAGGCCGTTCCTGGCAATTCTCACAATCTGCTCCACGCGCTCCGACTGCTCCTTGAAGCTGTGCACCTGGAAGACCAGGAGGCCGTTGATCAGAGAGTCGTCCTTGAAAATCTGATGGACCCTGTCCACGGAGAGTCCCTCGGTGTCCACATAGGCCACCTTCTGACCGCCGCGAATGACGTTGCAGGCTATCTGCAGGCAGATGTTCGACTTCCCGCTCCCTGCCTCGCCGTAGAAAAGCGTCACGCTACCCGCTTCGATGCCGCCTCCGAGGAGGCCGTCCAATGCGTTGCTGCCGGTAGGGATGCGCTTCACGCGCTTCCCTATACGGCGGTTGTTCATAAAGTTGGCTGGTTTTCCTGAGATGCTTTGAGGGCTGAAAGCACTCAGCAGGGCTCGGCCTTCGGGGCCTTGAATGCCGTGCCGATGACTGCCAGGCAGGCGATGATCGTACCGCCCAGCAGGAAGGCGTAATCTATGCTGTTGGCAAAGGATTCCAGCACCCCTATGATGATCGCTGGGTCGGTGACCGTTGCAAGGGCGTCGAGCACCCCGGCATCGTGCGGAAGCACGGCGTACACATCCGGAGGGAGTTTGTTAGCCAGCTCGCTGTCGATCTTCCCGCTTATAATAAATGCGAATACGGCGGTGCCGATGGTTGCGCCGACCGACCTTATGAGGTTGACGGCAGAGATGGTCATACCCATCTCGGACGGCTTGGAGCTGTTCTGCACCGCGGTCATGACAACCGCCATAATGCAGCCGAGGCCGATTCCAAATACGAAAAGGACCGACAGGTAATAACCCATAGTCGTGTCCATATCCATATGGGACATGTAGAACAGGCCTACCGCAGAGATGATCGGGCCAGCGATGAGCCAAGGCCTGTACCCCGTCTTGTTGACGAAGGCGCCGCTCAGGGTGGCGGTTATCATCATGCCGAACACCAGTGCCAGAGAGTACTCCCCGGCCTCAAGGGCGGTGATACCGAAGATGGTGATGGCGAACATGGAGGAGTACATCATCACGCCCATCATGGCCAGACCGAAAACGAACATGAAGACGGCCGCCGAGATGACGGTCTTGTTCTTCAGTAGGTCAGGTGACAGAATTGGCTCTCTGGCCCTCCTCTCCACCATGACGAACATCGCGAGAAGGACGGTGGCAATCGCAATCATGGACGCAGACTCCGCGCTTACCCAGGCAACCTCGTCCCCTCCCCACTCAAAGAACAGGAGGATGTCGAGGAGGAACAGCGAGAGGAACGTGATCCCCCTTACGTCGATGATGGGCTTCTCGCCCATGACGGGAGACGGGAAGTTTCTGATGGTGATGATGTAAGCCAAAATCGCCAGTGGGATGTTGATATAAAATATCCAGTGCCAGCTGATGTACTCGGTGATGTAGCCACCGAACAGCGGACCGATGCCTGACCCGATGCCGAACACGGCGCCGAGGAGACCCTGCATCTTGGCCCTGTCCTGTGGGGCGTAAAGGTCCGCGACGGCGGCGATTGCCACGGGTATTAGGATGCCTCCGCCCAGCCCCTGCACGGCGCGACAGGAGATGAGCATGAGCATGTTGGTCGACATTCCAGCTACGAAGGAGCCGGCGGCGAACAGAACGAGGCCGAGTAAGAACAGGGGCTTCCTGCCGTACAGATCCGACAGCTTCCCTGCTATCGGGATCATGATGGTCTCACACAGCATGTAAGCCGTGACCATCCAAGAGTAGAGGTCGGTACCATTGAGGTCCCTTGCGATGACGGGACCGCACGTTCCGACGATGGTCCCATCGAAGCAGGCGATGAACATCATGAACACTGGTCCGAACATTATCTTTTTGCGAACCTTCGGATCAACGTCCTTGTAGGTGATCTGCTCAGCAGCCATATCGGCTTGTCCCATTTTGCTCGATATATAAGAATAATCGGCCCGATAGGGCGACGTTGGTGTATTACAGCCGACGAGAACGGAGTCCTCGGATGAAGCGATAAGGGCGAGCAGACGGACGTCTGCGAGGTCCAGGTCCCCCTTGGGCACCGAATCTCCGCGTCCCTGCCGCTCTCCGTGCCAGCGGCAGTTCCGTCCTGATTCCAAGCAGGCGCTCCGTTCTCCTCTTATCGGATTCCTTCCTGGACATGTTTGGATCGCATCCCGTATGGGCCCCCGATTCCTCAACGGGCCGGCCTCCGCCCGTCTGCCCACTTAACCTGTTTTCGAAACATTATCACTGACCCATCGCAAGAACCAATTACATCCGCGCCGATCAGACGGACAATGGATTCAATCGCGAGCGGCGCGGAGGCGGATATATCCCGCGGGGAGTTCCTCGGTAGGAGGGCGGTGTTCAAGGTTAGGAGGCCGAAGGGCTACCGCGATCCTGATCTAGACCGTCGCATCCGCTCGCAGCGGACCCGGGCGGAGGCCCGCCTCTTGCGGGAAGCGCGCTCCGCCGGCATACGCACGCCGGTCATCTACTCGGTCGACCTCCCGAAAGCGGAGATCATCATGGAGGACGTGGGCGGGGAGACGATCAAGGCCCGCCTGCATGCGCATCCTGAAGAGGCCGATGAGATATGCGCGAAGGTCGGTAGCACCCTTGCCAGGCTGCATAATGCCCGCATCTCCCACGGCGACCTCACCACCTCGAACATGGTGATGCTCCCTGACGGCAGGATGTGCTTCATCGACTTCTCGATGGGCACATCGCTAGCCACGACGGAGGATATGGGTACGGACGTCCGCCTTCTCGAAAGGGCATTCTCCTCCGCCCACCCGGGGCTGGAGGGAGCGTATCAAAGAATCGTCGACGCGTACCGTGCGGAGAAGAATGATGCGGAAGCAGTGCTCGGCAAGGTACAGGAGATAAAGAATAGGGGCAGGTACACATGAGGGTCAACATCGTCACGCACAACCCCGGCAAGGTTATGGAATACCAGCTTGCGCTCGGGCAGCTCGGCATCGAGGCGATGCATGATGACCGGGAGTGCGACGAGGTGCAGACCGCGTACCTCGAGGAGGTCGTGGACAAGGAGATGAAGCAACTCCATTCGGAGGGGCTGCGGGACTTCCTCGTCGACGACTCCGGCCTGTTCGTGAACGCCCTGAAGGGATTCCCCGGCGTCTACTCCGCCTACGGGCAGAAGACCATCGGCAACAAGGGCATACTAAAACTCATGGAGGGAGTGGGGGACCGCTCCGCCGTCTTCCGCTGCTGCATAGGTTGCTGGATCGGGAACGAGAGAATCGTCGTCCTCGGCGAATGCCCCGGAGAGATACTGTCCGAGGAGAGGGGGGACGGAGGGTTCGGGTACGACCCGATATTCAGCCCAGACGGCGAGCGCTCCTTCGCCGAGATTCCCGTAGAGGATAAGAACGCCATATCCCACCGGGGACGGGCGATATCGATGCTGGCCGATGAGCTGGCGGCGAGAAAACTAGTTTAAGGTCCATCAGGTTGCGGTAGGCAGTGGGCCTGTGGGCTAGCTTGGTATACTTGCGGCTTTGGGAGCCGCTGACTTCGGTTCAAATCCGAACAGGCCCACCACTCGTAGGCCGTCCTGATCGTTGCCCCGGGGCACGACCTTCACCGCCCTGAGGTTCTCCTCCACGTCCTCCATCGTGAAAGTGTTGCAGACGACGTAGGCCGCCTCGTTATACTTCTCCTCGTTGGCAATGGTACCGCCCTCGAGCAGATAGGCCGAGAGGTTGGGTGCGCCAAAGTAGGTGGACATCACACAGTACTGCGTGAACGCTCCGGCAAGGAGCACGGAATCGCATCCCGCGGCCCTGACCACGTCCTCAAGGACGGTGTTCTTGAAGGAATTCATATGGTATTTGTGCACGTGGATGTCGCCGCGGGCGACCTCGATTTCCGGGAAGAGTCTCTCCTTCTCCGGGTCGATCTCACTCATGCCGTGCGTATAACCGTCATAATGGACGAAGACGACAGGGCGCCCCGCGGCGCGAAACATCTTCGCGACCCTATCGATGGTTCCCGCATGGAGCGCCCGCGACTCCGCAGCGTGCTCAAAGGGCTCGACGAAGAACTTCTCCTGGGCATCGATAATCACGAGCGCTATCTTCCTATCCTTCTTCTGCGGGATTTTCAACATGGGGTGGTCTTCCCGGCCGATCGCACGGCGCGAACTTACGACAAAACCGCGAGGGGATTCACTCGGAGTCCTTCCTCTTCGCTTTCTTCTCGGCCTTCTTCTCGGCCTTCTTCGTCTTCTTGTCTGTCTCGGGCTCCCTCGGGGCGGGGCGGCGCACGATCTCGTCGTACTCCTTCCTCTTCTTCTCCCTCAGAGCATATCCAGCCTTGGCATGGCCGATGGCGATGAGCAAACGGACCTTCTCCTTGGTGCCCAGTATCTGCCTGATCTTCCTGTCGTCGAAAAGGCCGACGATGCAGGTGTCCAACCCAATTTCCGTGGCCTCGGCGGTGAGGTATGCCGCGGCGATGCCGACGTCCACGGAGCGATAGTCCTGCTTGGTGACGATGGACCCGACCTTGGCGCCGGCGTTGTACGAGGACTCTGTGAACACCACGAAGGTGGAGCAGTCCTCGATGAACTTGTTCATGGCGGCAAAGTGCGCCTCGGCGACCTGCTTCCCGACCTCGCCGTCCGCCACCCACATGGTGTACGGCTGGGCGTTGAACGCCGAAGGCGCCAGCCTGGCGGCCTTGAGGCACCTCTCGACGGCCTCGGGCTCCGCCGGACGGGTGGAATCGAAAGAGCGGCAGCTCTGCCTCCTCCTGGCTATTTCGTCGAAGTTCATAGTTCCTCGATTGCGTCAAGGTACATAAATAAATCTGGGAAGTGCCAGATTGCGGATGCCACATCTGAGTCGCTTGACGTCGCTGCCTCTCCATGGCCGAGTTGATGGCCGATTCGGCGATATCCGCGCAGTACTCTGCCAGCCTCCGGCAGCTTCCCGCGACCGTGCTCGCGGCGTTGACGGAGTCGGGAGATATCCCGGCGATGTTAAACACCGCCTCCACCCGGTTCCCGAGGCTCTTAGCCCGGCGGACGCATTCCTCAGCGGCGTCGATATCGCCATTCATCCACGCGTTGACCGCCTCGCCGAACAGTGGGGCCATCTCCGCGCCGAACTTCATCATGGCCTTGCGCACGAGCACCTCGGAAGCCGTGCCCTGTAGATCTCTCATACACCCGGCGACGAGAACGGCATGGTCGCCCATCCTCTCGATGCTCTTACTCACCAAAACGCACCCCGTGACCTGCCGGAGGTTCAGCCCCATCCGGGAACACAGCGAGACGTCCATCTGGTGGATGCTCGACTGCCTCTGGATCAGCCAGTGGATGCGGTCCACCTCGATGTCGCGGTCGGCCATGGCGGCAATCCTCTCGAAGTCTCCGTCCTCGGCGGTAAGGAACACGTCGGAGACCATCCTCTTCACGAGGAGGTGCTCCCGGCGCACGTTTTTCTGCGGCTGGATCTCGGTCTGGTCGATGAGGTCCCTCATCACGATACAGGACTCGTCCTCCTCGACTATCTCCATGCCTATGAAGGTCTGCGTGAACTTAGAGGCCGGTTCGAGCATCCCCCCGCGGATGGGCTGTTTCGAGAACACCGTGATCGGGTTGTGCCCTGCTATGTAGGCGCCGATCAGCCTCCGGTAGAGGGCGTCCCCGTCCAGGACGGAGTCCACGTCGATGGCCTCCCCGTAATCTATTTCGGATGGTTGTCCCGAACCCACGCTGAGCAGCAACCCGCCGTTGGGCAGAGGGGACAGCACGACGGGGTCGTTCTTCTTGAGACCCACGGAGTCCGCCCACGTCTTGGGAAGGGTTACCATGAATGATGACCCACCGGTGATCTGCACGCGTCTGACGTCCATGCCGGCGTTATCATGATATATATTTAATGTATTTTGCAACTCTTGCTATATATCCTGTACTCTATTGCGAATCCCCGCATACGTCCCTGCAGCCCTCCTGTTGCGAATCCTCGGGAATCTGCCGCGTCCCCCCGAACTCCCCGCGGGATATCCGCGCGTGGAATTAGCCCGTCCGCCGCCGAAACTGCCTAATCGTACACTGGAGTTATAAACGATGGAGGTCGTACCGACAATCAATCGCACGGGAAACCGCGCCGACACTAAGGGAGACACCGATATGGGATTCTTCGACAGGTTTAGGAAAAACAAAAAAGACAAGAAGAAGGAGACTAAGAGGCAGAATGTCCCGAAAGAGGAGTCTAGAGAGGCCGCGCCCACTAAGAAGGAAGCTCCGACTAAAGAATCCTCCTCCAAGGACTACTCCAAGACCTGGCACATCACCAAGCGCGAGAGCGATGGCAAGTGGCAGGTCAAAGGCGAAGGCAACGAGAAGGCCACCCGGCTCTTCGACACCAAAGCCGAGGCCGAGGAGTACGCCAAGACTCTCCGCGCAAACAATGAGGGATCGAAAGTCGTCCGCCACAAGAAGGGCGGCGAGTTCCAGAAGAAATAATTCTCTCTTTCTCAGAAGGGTCATACGGTCGAAATCGATGACCAGAATGCCACAGGCTATGGCTTCAGACCAGCATAGGATGGTGGGCCCCCTCCGTCGCGCTTGTAATAGCGCTCGGGCCCTCTGATCTTGGCCTCAATGAGGTTCAGCCAGTAGACGTTAGCTACATCTTTCGGGTTCGCCCTGATACGGACATTCAGGCTGGTAGCGCGGACCGTTGACTGCTGGGGTCTTCGGGGAGGTTTCCATACAGGCCCTTCTCCTTAAGAATCTCCGTAACGGTCTTGACGGTTGCGAGCTTTACATTGAGAACCGCCCACTGGTCCCTGAAGACGGGCCCGATTATGGCCGAGGACATTCCGTCCTTGGAGAACTCTGCGACTTTGTCCTCGATCTCGGGCTGTGAGAGGGATGCAGGGGGCAAGAAAGTAACGATTGCTGTTATGGATGTTACGAAAAATTGACCTTGCCGGAGTGGAGGCGACCGGTATTCGCCACGGGGACGTGTCCGGGCTGGCGGGAATGCCCATGGCCGAACTCGTCCTATATGGTGGCTCCGGGGTCGCCCATCCCAGTTCCCTCGGAGTCTCCGACCTAGATTGTGAAGTCGTTTATGACCCTGTGAGATATGGTCCAGTTGTAGAAGCCCTCCTTTGCGAACTTCACGAAGTTGCCGGGGCGATTGGCATGTCCTCGTGCATCTGGACCTTAATGTTTCCCATGTTTCGTGTGCAGAACGACATGTGTTGCCATGCTCGGCGAATCGGAATGGACTATATAAAGAGGAATTAGAAGGGAGGATAGAATCCTATATGCTCTGGGCCCATAACGCGATGCGGAGACATCAGAATGTCGGAGGTCTCGGATGCCGTCGGGAGGATGGACGCCGCCGCTGCTGTAAAGGCTGCGGAGGGTATGGACGAAGATGAAGCGGAGGCAGAGGTGCGCGAGGCCGTCTTCAAGGCCGAGAAGGAGTACACCACCGGAAGGACGACCTTCCCCAAGCTCATGGGGACCGTGAAGGCCGCCTATGAGGTGCGCGAGGCGCTGGGAATTCCCAGGCCGGACCTGGGTAGGGCGGTCATCGCCACCCTGGACGTCCATACAGAGGGCAGGAACCTGATGACGTTGCTCCTGGGCATCGAGGGGTTCGAGACTGACATCGTTGAGGAGGGTATGATGCCGGACGACATCGCCGCCCGCTGCAAGCGGGAGGGGGTCACGGCGTGCGTGGTGTCCGGGGAGTTCGCCTCCATCGATACCAAAATGAGAGCGGTAGACCACGAGCTCAGGAAACTGGGCATCAGGGACCGCATCATATTCTGCTGCGGCGGTCAGCCTGTCTCGGAGGAAGGTGCCAGAAGGGCCGGGGCGGATGTCTTTGACCAGAACGGCGCGGAGTCGGTCAGAAAACTGAGGGACGCGGTCCTAGCGCGGAAGGCATGAGAATCCCGTCAGAGCTTTCATCCGATGGTCACGGTGTATCCGTAGCTTATTGGGATGCCGGAGACCCTTTCCATGTTCTTGTAGCTGTGGAGTTCGATTCTCAGCGAGCCGGACTCGGATTCGCGGTTGTTAGACGCGGAAATCGCCGCCGTTAAAGCGCCGGCCAGAACATAGGATGGTGGGCCCCGCGGAGATCCTCACGAGGGGCACGCTCGAGCCGTCCGGCCCGGTGATGCAGAACGTCTTCGACAGGCCGTCCATGGCCTGCGCTGGTTGGTGTGTGTTTGTCATTTTTTGCAACTCCAGTAGAATTAAATTCTACCGAATATGATACAATTGAACGACTATTAATATGCTTGGGTTGTATTGAATGTAACCCAATGACACAAAATAAGCCCAGGCTCGGCGTGACCGTGGACCAGGAGCTGATCGATTGGATAGATCTCATGATTGAAAAACGTGTTTTTGCCAACAGATCCCATGGCGTGGAAGTCTGCATCCAGTGGGCAAAAGACGGATTCAATAGGGGAGAGCTGCCTCCGCGTTGAAGGAGTTGCAAACCTAAAACGTTGAACGGAGGCAGCCCATTGTCGTTCTCCGCACCCTCTATGGGGATGCGGCCTATAATCCTGCTGGCGGGGGCGGTCACTCTCCCCCTGTAGGAGGCCATCGGCGGCGCCTCCGCAGCTTGCCGAAGATTCTTCCGTCGCGCCTTACGGACGCGGTATCCTTGTTGTTCCGGCGCGAGCCTGGAATGATGAGTTTGGATTCTATCGCAACGTTCTGTTTCTCTCCGCCGACGAGAACGGTTCCGGCTTTTGGACGGAAATCGTCATCGGTAGGCCCCTCGGTGTGTTCCTTTGTGATGGTGATCTTGATTTTTCCTTTGGCCTCTATTCTTTGACCGTTGTGTCTGGAGTTGCGGTAGAATTTCTTGGGTTTGGAAATCTCCTCCGCCTCGACTTTGAAACTTTCGGCCTCGTGATCCGGACGTCCGCGGGGTGGCTTCATTCGGAATCACCGCCGCAGCCTACGCCGCTCGGAGGGCCAGACTCTCTTTTCGAAACGAGTTCGTCGAAGACATCATCGCACTGGTCTTCGTCCAGACCGTAGTACATCAGGTCGCTGGGATCGAACGCTTCGCCATCGAAATGTTCCATGGCGTATTTTGCTATCTTGACGGCCCATCCGTGCGTAGTGATCTCGCCTGGGAACATAAGGGATCCCTCATACCTGGCCTTCGGTTCGGCGTAAGGGTACGGGCAGTCGCCGTCCTCGGAAACGCGGATGATTCCGTACAGGTTCTTCCAATAGACCAGACGTATGATCAATTCGTCCTTCGAGAGCTTCTCCAGCTCCTCCCATTCGCTTGCCATTCCTTTCTCACCTCCTTCCACAGTAGATGCTCCTGCGGAACATCCTCCGCGTTCAAGTGCTTTGCTCATCCCCAGACCTCCAAGCGAGCCTGGTGCTCGTCGGCCATCGCCCTCTCCGCCGCGCCGCTCCTGTGGGCCATGTCGTGGCATCTCCTGCACAGCGTCCTGAGGTTGCGGGGGTTTCTGGCCGCCTTCTGCCAGAGCTCATCCAGATAGATCAGCCCCTCGTCCCCGATGCAATCGCGGACGGTGTCGCGGTCACGCCGGTCTTGAATGTGAACTCTTAAATATTATCTAAGCATACCTGTTAATGAAGGCGTTATAAATCCCTGGGGTGTTTAGCATCAGCTGGACTAGCCAGCGGTCGCGTCTTCATCCTTCTCTCATTTCCGATGGAATATCCTCACGATGCTCTTGCCGCGGACGATGTCCGAGTACTTGCTGTCGCCGGCGTTGTATTCGGTTCCGTACGCTCCAGTCGGGAAGTCGTTGACCTGCAGGGGCTTGCATTCGTGCGATCTCCTCGTCCCTGAGCCCTCGTCGACGGTCACACCCCGATCCTCCGCCGCGGATTCAATCGTCTTCTTGACATCTAATCTGGATGCATATCTACTGTCATCTAGAATCACCTTCGCGCCCTTTGGATTGCCGCGGACCTTCTCATCGGACAGCGTGGATTTCAGAATCTCCTTGGTGACGTTACCATACAGCCTCTCGGGGGATTTCCCGATGCCCTCTTTCGGAACGCGCACCACGTGGATCCTCGCGTTGGTGGCTTCGACCCTCTTCAGGACATCTTCGCGCACCTCGTCGCTGGATGAACTGTATTTCAGCTCGTCCTTCTCCCCGTGTCTGCGGGACCTGCTGATATATTTCGGTGTCTCGTCGGCAATCCTCTCGAACTGCCCGTCGTCCTCCTTGATCGTCGCGACCATGACGAACTCTCTGGAGGAGTTCGGAGTATGGGAGGGATCGCCGGACTCGTCGATGAGGACCAGGGTGGGCCTGCGGTCCAGTCTATCTCTTGTCTCCATCTCGGTGGCCCTCTCCTCGCGCGCCTCCGCGCGCGTGCGACGGCCCGCCCGCTTGGCGGTGTTCGTCCTCCCTGTGGGGTCCCGGTTCTCCGACCTGCCCTCGGCGTGCCGGAGCTGGTGCACGGCCTCGTGCACGACCGTCTCGCCGTCGCGGACGGCATCCTTCGAGATTGTGATCATGGACGCGGGGCGGTTGTCCGTCCTGAAGTCGCAGGACCCCAGCAGGACGGGGTCCTCCCCGTCGGCCACGATCACCAGCCCTCCAGATGCCATCCTCTCCAGCTCTTCGGAGGAGAAGGCGTCCTGCAGCGCCTCGCGGATCGCCCTCTGGTCCCCCTCGGTCGCGGCGACGACCGCGATGCGCTCCTGCGAGCGGGAGTCGCGGAGGCCCGCGAGGCGGAAGAGCTCGTCCGCGTCATCGACCCCCGCGACGTCGCAGAGGGACGGGTCGTCCCACCAGGCGGCGGCCTCCGCCGGTGTGGGATTGCGCAGGACCGACCTCGCGGGCCTGCGCGCGTCGCGGGCGGGGCGCGGGGACGCGGCCACGAAGCGCGCCGCCATCATCTCCCGGGGGACCCTCCCGTCCGCGCCCAAGGGGATGTCGTGGCCGCGGTGCCTCTCCGCGGGATAGCCTCCGACCGTCCTCTTCCCTCTGGGGACGTACTGCCGCCTGGCGAAGCGGCCGAGGCGGTCGCGCTTGTATACCCTCTCCGCCTTCCCGGGGGCGCTCATACGCCCCCCTCCGCCCTGGGGTCCGCCAAATGGAATTGGAAAAGGGCGAGAGGCTCCGGACGTTTTTTTAGGATTGAGAATCCCGATATGTTTATTTCGGGAAGGCGGCATAAGGAGGGATGCCGGGAAACGGAAAGTTCTGGTGCACCAGGACCTTCACTCTCGGTGCGCCAGGAACCGTCCCGGCAGGGGGTGAGAAGATCTTCGTGATCGGCATCAGCTGTCGGAAGCACGGCATCCGGCTGACGATCGCGACCGGTGAGGGAGCGGTCGTCATCGACATCCCCTAAGGGATGATCGAATCTGACCCGCCTCAAGGGTCCGGCTCCGAGAGGAGCCGTCATCTTCCCGCAGTTCTCATCATCGTAAGGAGTATATATCTTCTCCTCTAGCTCGGACCCGCCCTCCCTCGGCATCCCCGCACGGCGTCCGCGGCGATCATCATCACAGCCACGCGGCGAGCCCGGTCATTGAGGTAAGGAATCCGATGTCCATTCCAATCATCTCGGATAGACGCGGCGGCCGGGGGCCCGGCCCTCGCCCCGAGTATCCGAAACATCATGTTCCGGAACGGATTTAACTGGGAGAAAAAGATGCAAACCGAAAATCCAGGGAGGGTTTATATACGCGCAACGAATAGAATGACTGCCGCTACGGAGGAACGAGGGGTGCCTGCCCCTTACCGGAAGCCGCAGAGCGGCGGGTTGCACGTGTCCCGCCGCCTCTGCGTTATTTTCGCAGCTTCTTCATCCTCATCCGGAGCATCCTCCGCCTCTCGTGATGCCCTTTCGTGTCGCTGTACGCAGCGTTCGCCACGTAGTCCTGCGTCTGGAGGGCGTCACGGTATCTCCCGTGCGCCGAATCGTATTTGTCGCCGGAGACGGTTCTCAGGCCCGGTTTCGACTTCGATGCGCAGAGTGTCGGGATGTTCCTATACGAAGAGTGGTCGTCAACAATCACCACGATCTCCCCCTTCTTCCCGCGGAGGGAGTCGTCTAGGGCCTCGCTCAGAACCTGCCTGCGGATATTGGCTTTTCTCTTCTTCCACAATCTATCGGCTTCTTCCTTGCCTTGGGTTATTTTCCAGAACAGTGGAGGAGATGTTTTTTTGACATAGACGGCTTTATGACGGAGGCCGAGCGCGGATATCTCCTCGGATACTCTCTTCAGTTCGTCGGGGGTGTCCTTGTTCGCCTTGACCTCCGTCCTCGGATGCCCGCTCCTGATGCGGCGCCTCCTTGAGATGTCGCCGAAGCTCTCGAGATTCTCGGTTGTCGTCACGGCGTATCCGAAAGTCGGTTCTTGGGAGGAGTATGCGACGACGTCGCCGAAGTCGTCGACGACTAGGTACGTCCTGTCCCTCTTCAGGAACCGTCCGTCGGCGTCCCTCGGGGCCGCGCGGGCAGCCTCCCTGCGCCTCCTCCTCTCGCCCCTGCCGACGCCCGCCGTCCGCGATTCCTCCGATCATCTCCCCGACCATCCGCGCCGCCGCCTCCGCGATGCGGGGGTCCGCCGCGGCCGCGAGGGCTCCGGGGCCGGCGGCGTTGACAATGACGGCCGCCAGCCTGACGGAGGCGGCGACGACCTGCGATTTGCCGAGGCCGGTGGCGAGGGCCAGCTGGTCCACCGTGCAGGCGGTGGAGGGGCGCCCGCCCGGTCCGGCCACCTGTACGTCCGCTGCGCCCGCGGCCGCGAGGGGGGAGGGCGAAGAGGCTCGAGCTCGAGGGTCAACTGCATCCGCGCCTCCTCCGGCGGAGCATGGGGCGCTCCCGTCCCTGCGGTGCAGCCAGTCGATTTCCACCGAGTCATCCAGGAGGCACCTCATGGCGCTCCGTACGTCGGATCCGTCGCCGCGCCGGCGAACGCCGCGGAGAGGACGATCACGGCGGCAAGGCAGGATAGGATGCGGTTGTCCATGCAGACAGATGAGTTGTAGAGCTATAAAGTATACCTAGGTGAACAAATTTGCTTGTTCACCCTCTGTTCACCCATCCAACTCCTTAATTGTATTAATAGAATCATACAAAAATATACAATATAGGGTGAACAAGTGAACAAAAAACGGGGAAACACAGCCGCCGAAATCCGGCGGAAAATCTATTGAATTCTGGCCAGAACATAGGATGGTGGGCCCCCTCGGATTTGAACCGGGGTCACATGCACCCCAAGCATGAAGGATACCAAGCTACCCCAAGGGCCCGTGTTTCTGTGATAATGGGTTTCGAATAAAAGGTTTGTGAGATCTGAAGTTCATCCCAGCGGTGCGATCTCTCCGATGAGATCGGCGTGGGCAATGATCATCCTGCGGCAGCAGTATCTTTCGAAACCCATGTCGTCCAGGACCTTCTTGGGGTCCTCTCCCATCTTGACACGCTTTACATACTCGGGGTAGGCGGAACCCACGACCTTTCCGCAGGTGAAGCATCTCACGGGTATTATCATCAATAATCACCTGTAGGACTTCTGCTTCTTCGCGCGAGCACCGCGGCCCATGGGCTTCTTCGGCAGCTTCCTTCTGTCATCGTTGATGATGAGGGTCCTGTCGTAGGTTTTGAAGAGGACCTCCAGATCGTCGTCCTTATAGAAGTCGACGAGCCCGCGGGCGATTGCGGTCCTGACGGCCGCGGCCTGTCCCATTATGCCGCCGCCTTGGACGGTGACGGAGATGTCGACCTCAGAGGCTTTCTCGGGCACGAGCTGCAGGGGCTCCTCGATTTTGAGCCTGGCGAGCTCGGGGGTGTAAATCGCCAGAGGGGTCTTGTTGACGGTTACCTTGCCCGTGCCCTCCTTGATTGTCGCCCTGGCGACTGCGGTTTTCCTTTTTCCGCTTGTGTTCACTGTCTCCATTGGATCACCTCACATTGGACCCGAGGAACTCGGCGACTTCCCCGAGGCTGACGTATTTGCTCCCGACCGCCTTGTCGGCCTCGGCGGGCCTAACTTTCTGGCTGCTCTCGAACTGCCTGGGGGCGCCAACGAAGACGTGGAGCCTCCTGAAGGCCTCCCTACCTGTGGCGGACTGCCAGGGAATCATGCCCCTCACGCACCTCTTGAAGAGGAGGTCCGCCCTGCGAGGATAGAAGGGGCCCTTTCTCTTGGAGATGTCACCGCGGTCGACTTTGGCTTTGAAGTCCCTGAATATCTCGGCCCTTTCGCCGGTGATTACAATCTGCTCGGCGTTGAGGACGACCACCTCATCACCGTTGAGGACCATTTCGGCCACATTGCTCGCGAGTCTTCCGTAGACCAGATTTCTTGCATCGATAACTGTGACGGCCATTCCGATCACCCTATGATTCTGACGTTAGAACCTTTGGGGTTCTCATCCATAAGTTCCCTGATGGTCATGACCTTTCCGCCAGCCTTAGCAATCTCGGCCGCGGCCTTGCTACTGAAACTGTAGGCCGCGACGTTCACCGCCTTGGTGATGTCGCCCGCCGCAAGGACCTTCCCCGGGACGACGATGGTGTCTCCGTCCTTCGCGTATCTCTCGATCTTGCTGAGATTCGCCTCGGCCCACACCCGATGGGGTGATTCTAGCCGAAGCGCGATGTCTCGCCAGATCGCCGCCTTCGAATCCTCGCGGGTTTTGGCCTTTAGATCTGCGATCAGGGCCACCAGCTGAGGATTCGTCTTAGCACATGTTTTGCTCATGTTCTGACTCTCCCGACATGGGGTAAATCGCTCGTATGATGGCCTCCCATATAAAGGTAGGCCCCTGCTCACAAGTGAGACAGTTAAGGAGGCGTCACCTACGCGGGAGAGGCAGGAGGTCGTCGGTGCTGGAATCTGGTGCATTATGGGGCTGATTGTCGCTGGAGACCCTGCGCGCACAGCACCTGTCAGCGTGCGCAATGTACGAAGTTTAATATTGCACGTGCGACTGACTGGATTGGTACGTGATTCCCCATGATAAGATACGGACCCGCCGGAATTCCACTGTCATGCAAAGGGCGCACATTCAAGGACGGGATCGAGGACGTGCACAACCTTGCCCTCACCGCCATGGAAATCCAGCTGGTCAGACCCAGGACCTTCGTCCGCCCGCCAGACGAGGAATACGAGGTGGGAAAAAGCATGTTGGAGCTAGACCAGGACTCCGGCTTCGTGGTAGGGATCATGAGGGAAGGAGACGTCGTGTTCGACCCCGAGGCCATCGTCAGCATCAATGACAGCCTCATCGAGATGAACTCCGGGGCCAACGCCCGTTTCAGCGACCTTCCCCGCCTCGGCGAGGTGGCAAAGAATCATGACGTGCAACTCTCCGTCCACACCCCGTTCTACATGGACCTCGGAGCCGACCCGGCCAACGAGGAGGACCCCTGTGCATCACTCGCCATGCAATGCCTAGACACCGTACGCTTCGCCGGCTCGGTCTGCAACGCCCTTGACGGGGACATCGTGGTCACAAACCTCGGCCCCTATGACAGAGAGAGGTCCGACCTCGATACCGAGGCGAACATCGAGGCCAATCTGCGCTTCCTCACCGGATGGTGGAAAGACGCCGGCCTCAAGCCCAGGCTGGGAATCGAGGTCACCGGCAACCAGGACGTATGGGGCTCCCTAGAACAGGTGCTGGATATCTGCGACACCGTCGACGGCCTCACTCCTGTGATGAATTTCGCCCACCACCATGCGAGGACCTGCGGCTCCCTCATAACCGTCGAGGACTTCATGGACGTCCTCGACCAAGTCGGACCGTACTCTGGCGACATGATCTACTCCGAGTTCGCGAGCGTCGAGTACGACGCAGACGGCAACGAGAGATGGCTCACCCCAATCAAGAAGGGCGACCTGAAGTTCGAAAGGCTCGCTGAGGCCCTCTCCGATCTCAGAACCAACATCACAATCATCTCCACGTCGCCGCTCCTTGAGCACGATGCCGTCTACATGAGGACCCTGACCGAGAGGGTGCTCTCCAAACGCGCCGCCAAGTTCCTCAAGGAGAGGCGGAAGGCAGAGGCCGCGGCTAAAGCGGCCGCCACTAAAGCCACTGCCACGAAGTCGGTACAGGGTGGCGAAAAGGAGGAAGAGAGGTGACCACTTGGATACCTTGGAGTACCTCCTGAATGAGTGCGGAAAGGCGCTCAGGAATGTCGGCCCGGCGGAGCGCGAGCACCTCTCCGGCCTGATAACCTCGGCAAAGAGGATCTTCATTTTCGGCGTGGGGAGGTCGGGGTTGATTGCGCAGACTTTTGCCGTCCGCCTCGTGCAGCTCGGGTTCCGCGTGAACTTCATCGGCGATATGACCACCCCCATCATCGCTAAGGGCGACCTCATCATACTCGTCTCCAACACCGGGAGCACGATGTCCATCGTGAAGACGGCGGAGATTGCGAAGAGGATAGGGTCGCACGTCTACTCCGTAACGTCGGAACGGGATAGCGATCTCGCGGCGAATTCCGACGATGTTCTCCTCATCGGTTCGAGGCGCGGGAAGACGACCGCTGCCGAAGCCCCCCTCGGTACCGTTTTCGAGGGGGCCGCGTTTCTTTTCTTCGACTCCATGGTGCCCGAACTCATGAGGAAGCTGGGCGCGACCGAGGAGGATATGCGCAACCGGCACGCCATCTGGGTTTGAGGGTCGGACGCCCTCAAGCACGACGACCCTGGCCGTCCGCGATTTTCCGTTTTTGACGACGTATGCCGCGAACATCGAGCGCTTCGGATCGGCCATGACGGCGACCGCAGGCGTTCCCCCGAACATGTCTATGTGTTCTTTGACGTCGGCATCCGACATGATGTGACCCCTGGACTCCGAGATGCGGTACCATCCGACCGCTGAATCGGTACGCTCCTCCGAAACCCCCGTTAAAACTAGGTACCTCCCAAGGGAATCCTCACGGGTCTCGCCGGTAAGGAACCCGTAGGATGCTTCCCCGCCGCAGGCCTCGTCGGCAATGGCGGCAATCACGCTCGCGGCAGATTCGGCCACGAATACCTCTGCCCCGGGCACGGCGCGCTCCGCCTTCGCCACCTCCGGGAATGCTTCAGCGGGACGTGGTTCGGGCAGGCCCTGTCAATCCCCATGCCCAGGACCTCGACCCTCCCCGAGATGCCGTCGTAGTAGATCACTCCCTTCACGCACAGATCGAACCGGCGGCAGGCGATCTTCAGCGCCTCGCGGGCCTGCATCCCTGCCAACACCGCCACAGTGGTGGCGTCGGCGGGCTTCCTGGCATCCGGGGCGGGCGGCGATTCCTTCGAGCGAGACATACCACACTCGAGACAGGGGCCGTCCGGGAGGACGACCTGCAACCTGCCCCGGAATCCGTCGACGACAGCATCGACGTACGGCACACGGAACATCTTTGAACGGGAGTTGGCGTAGATGCGCCCATGCACGGAGCCCATGCTCCCAAGGACGACGTCATAGTTCCACCCCTCCGCCTTCTGTATGGTATCCGTATCGGGAGTAAACGCGGCCGCGGGGCACATCTCCTTCACACGGGCGGCGACGACCTCCGCCTTCTTTCTACCCACGTCCCTTTCGCGGAAGAACAGGCAGCGGCCGAGGTCGGGTTCCGACACGACGCCGGGGTCGGCGACGACGATGTGCCTGAAGCCGAGAAGCGCAAGGTCCTTAACGGTCTCGTTGCCGAGCGCACCCACACCGGCGACCAGAACCCGCGCGCCGCGCACCTTCCCAATGTCCGCCCAGGAGTCGGACTCCAAGCGACCGAACCTCCTCCCGCCTTCCATAGTCGCGGTTAGGTCGTGAAACAATTTTAACCTACGTCCGCGATGGAGAGGGCATGCCCTTGGACCTCCCCGAGCACGACCACTGCAGATACTGCGGGGACGCCATACCGTTCGAACAAGCATATTGCTCGGAGGAGTGCTACTACGCCGACCAGAGGCGGATTGGGAGGGAAAAGAGGAGGGACAATGCCGTCTTCACCGTCGCGACCGCCGGCACCGCAATACTCCTCTTAATCGGATACTTCCTCTAATCCACCCCACCTCTATTTATAGGAACAGACGCCGTTACATCGCTGTTAGTATGGAAAGGAACGTTCCAAAAATCGTCGCCACGGTGATTGCCATCGCAATCATCGCCACAGTGCTATCGGTATCTTTCGTCCCGGCCCTGCCTAAGGAAATCCCGCCCATCGAGGTCAGTGACCCGTACGGTGACGGGATATCGTACAAAGACGGGAAGTTCATCGTCGACCAGTACTACAACGTCACCTCCCACATGGGAAAGAACATCGACGACGTCTACATGGACATATACGTGAAGTCTCCGAGCGGGGACTACTTCGTCGGAGACCCCGGCAAAGAGCGCGTCACGCTTAAGCCGGGAGAGCCCACGAGAATCCATCTCTACGCCAATATGCCAATATACCTTGTGATGGCCGGAATGGCCGACGAAATCGGCAAAGAGGACGGGGCCAAGACCCCCATCGTCGCGAAGCTCCACTTCTCCTACATCGAATGGCTCGGAGACCACATCTCGGATGTGGAGATAGGTGTGCGCCTCTCGGACAATGGCGGACGCGTTACCGCGGAGGCCTCGGGGAACGACGCGACAATGACCTGCGCCATGTCCGACAACGAAATCATGAGGACTGTCTCGAGCAAATTCTCGTCTTACTACCCCGCGGGACTGACCATCGTCGAGCCGAAGAGCGGAGCGAAAATCACCATAAACGCGAGCGGAAGCACGTTCACCGTGAAATCTACCGGCACCAGCGGCTCCGCCGGCGCGGACTTCGGATGCGCACCCGCAGAGAACGGGAAGGTTGTGCTGAACTTCAACGGGGAGCAGGAGAGCGTGGACGAAGGGCTGGTCGATGCGCTCGCAGAAATGCTAGATAAGATGTACGAGGCGGGATCGAGATGAGGTTCTACAACGAAGACTCCGATAAACAGCGTGGACACGACAAAAAGGCAAAGGGGTCACAGTACCTGAGCAGTCCCACGCGCTTCATCAGCTCTATGGTTCTCAGCGTGGTGGAGTTCTTCATCATGGTCGTCGCCCTGCTGCTGATCTCCGGTCATATCGCCAATCTTGAGGAGGACACCACCGGGGTCGCCAAATCTCTTGCGGACCAGATGGCCCCCGGAGGGCTCGCGTTCAATTCGCTCGCCGCTTTCCTACCCATAATCATAATCTCGAGTGTTGGTTCGTACTTCGGCGAGGGCAGCATAGGAAGGCTGGTATGCGGTGTCGGCAGGTGCGTCGCGGGCGCCGTATGGTTCATCGTCATGCTGTCTTCCCTGGGCAACAGCATCGTCGTCGATAGTTCGGTCGTTACCGACGTCTCGTTCGACCTGAGTGGCGCAGGGAAACTCCTCGCTTTCATCACAATAGTGACGGTGATCATACCTATCGGAGAGTTTCTTGGTGCGAGGCGGAAGCACCTCGAGGCGGTAGCGAGTAAGGAGGATGTCGACGCCTTCGCTGACATGTACTGCTGATGTCGTGCACGCGGAGAATGTCGGCACCGCCCTCGGCGGCGATACGGCAGGCCTCCGCCGTCGCCTCATCCCGGTCCATACCGGGGAAGAAATCCGCCAGGAACCTCTTGCGGGAAGGGCCTATCAGCACCGGGAACGCCCCGCCAAACGAGAACTCGCGGGCGCTGCGGAGAAGCGCCATGCTCTGCTGGGAAGTGGTACCGAACCCCACACCGGGATCGACTATGATACGGTCACGGCGAACCCCCGCGGTCTCCGCTTCGTGTATCAGCCTATCTAGCGTCGACCTCGCGTAGGCAACGGCGTCGCCCGGGATGCATTCGGTGCGGAATGTTGACGGGTCCCCGTAGCAGCTCATGACGATCACCGGGGTGCCGGTATCGGCGACGACGGTGACCATGCTGCGGTCGGCGAACCCGCTCACGTCGTTGATGATGTCCGCCCCCGCACCGATGGCTTCCCTCGCAACAGTCGCCTTCATCGTGTCAACGGAAATCGGAACATCCGTGACGGCACGAACCGCCTTCACGGCGGGCAACACCCTCGACAGCTCTACGCCCTCCGACACGGGATCCGCGCCGGGGCGGGTGCTCTCGCCGCCTATGTCTATTATGTCCGCTCCGCATTCCACGAGTTCCACGGCATGCGCCACGGCCCTTTCCGGGTCGTTCCATCTCCCACCGTCCGAGAAAGAGTCAGGGGTGACGTTAAGGACCCCCATAATGACCGGGGGGCCGCCGTTCCTGAAGAAGTGCCTGACATTCAAAGGTGATCGTCCACCAGCTCGACCAAGTCCACCACTTCCAAGGATCCGCCGGCCTGGTCCCTGAGATTGGTAACGCAGAACGGACAGGTGGTGACGAGGATGTCTGCGAAGGACGCCTCATCTATGCGGGTGCCAGCAATCCTCGCGGCCTCGTCCGGATACGCCGCCCTCACACCCCCTCCGCCGCCGCAGCAGTGGGAGAGGTTCCTGCTGTATTGCATCTCCCTGAACTCGACCCCATCGAACTTCCTGATGACCTCGCGAGGCGCGTCGTACACGCCGCAGTGCCTGCCGAGGTGACAGGGATCGTGGTACGTGACCGTCTTCGCACCGAGGGAGGACAGGTCGATGTTCTGCTTGGCGAGGAATTCCGTCATGTGGAGTACCTCGAAGGGGACGTCGACGTATTTGGGGTACTCGAGTTTGAACATGCGATAGCACCCAGCGCAAGAGAGGACGAGGGTCCTCACACCGAGGGAGGCGATCGCCTCGACGTTTCTCTTCATCAGCTTCATGACGTCCTCCTGGGACCAACCGACCCTCTGCATGACCGAGCCGCAGCACACCTCATCAAGGGTGGTGAAGTCCACGCCTAGCTTCTTTAGGATGGATATGCTGGCCTGCGAGGTCCTCTTGGTACGGTAGGTGGCGGTACAACCCGCGAAGTACGCGACGTCCGCCCTGTGGGGCTTCATGCCTATCGTCTCTAAGACCGACCTCTCCTCCCCGAACGGGTTGTTGTGCCTCAGGATGTTCTCACACATAGCCTCGTGCTTCGGAAGCATCTTCCCGTTGGCGGCGATGTCCGCCCTCGCCATCTCGATGACGTCGACTATGGGGACTTTAGACGGGCAACGGCGGACGCAGTCCGCACAGGTGGTGCAGGTATACATGCTCCGCACCAGGTCCGGGGTGGGGCTCACGTCGCCCGTGTACAACCCGTACGCGAGCACGATTCTCCCCCTGGACAGGTCCGTGTCCCAGTTAATCGCTTTGAAGGAAGGGCACACGCTCTTACAGAACCCGCACATGGTGCAGGCCGAGAGGGCGCTCTTCATCAGCTCAATCTTGTCCTTCGTGAACACCGCGCTGCTCATCTGATCGACCCGAATTCGGTTCACCCTGGGGATTGTCACGCTCCCCTGCATGAGGACCATGACCCGCGCGCCGGGCTTCTGCGCGAGAGCCGCGTCCACCGCCTCCTGGACGCTCTCGAAGGGCAAGATGTTCGCCTTCCGCAAGGTCTCCGGGCTAAGGTCGGTGACCGCCCAGATGTGGCCCCACGTCGCTATCTCCGCCATCTTGGCGGCCTTGTGGAAGCCCAGCTCGTATCCCCTCCGGATGTTCTCTATGATTTCGGCAGGGTCGGAAGAGGTCGAGAGCTGCTCGAGGAAGGCGGCGCTGCCGACGCCCTCCCTGCACTTGGATACCATGATTATTATGCCGTCGTCCTTGAGGGCCCACTTCCCGTTGTCAAGGGCCTTCTGGCTCTGGTAGAGGTCCACGTCCATGGGATACGGGGCGACGGACACGACGACGTCGGCCTTTTCAGGTATTGGAACGATGAAGACTTCCTCACCCCACTTCACGGCCTGGTCGAACGCCTTGTTCAGGTCTCCGGAGGCGCACCGGTAGATGTTGTGGTGCCTGTCCATGACGACTTGGATGGAGAATATCCTCTTCCCCTCGACCGCCTGCAGCGCGTCCATCATGTCCTCGTGGACGGGATTGCCGTCCAGTTCCAGGGACTGCGCCTCCCTGCTGAGAGCCATCCTGTGGTTGGCCTCGATGGTGGCGTAGGACGCCACGCCGGGCAGGAAGGACTTCCTGCCGCCGGTCCAACCCGCGAAGTAGTGGGGCTCGACGCTGGTTATTATGACTAGGCGGTCGGCCCCTACGGCGACCTTGTTGACCTCCATGGGCGTGCCGTTCTTGGACTTCCCGAGGTTGACGCACACAGACTCCCTGGCGTCGTGGACGATGATCCTGTCGCGGAGCTTTTCGAGATGGGAGCCGAAGATGTTGCGGTATTCCTCTTCGGTGGGCGCCCGATGGGCGCCGGTGGCTACGAGGTACCTGGGCAGCCGAAGGTCCATCCGTTTGGCGAGGGCGTCGAGGACCTTCGCGGTAGGGGTGGGGCGGGTGCCGTCATTGACGATGAAGACCACGTCCTCCCCTCCTCTCAGGAAGTCCCCGAGGGACTCCGAAGCGATGGGGGAATCGATGGATTCCGCTATCGCCCCGTCGGCGTCTCCGACCTCGACCTCGTTCGGGTAGTAACACCCGATGAATTTTCCGTCCGGAATCTCGACCTTCTGTACGCCGTCCTTGCCGTACTTCACGTCCACTATCATGTCGACCGCCCCTCTATCGCGCGTTTCGTTTTAATGCCTTACGCAGTTGAATTATCCCTCGCCGCCCCACATGCCTCCAGGCTGGTACAACGGACGCTTCTCCACGACCGTCCCAGAGACTGTCTCAAATCGGACAATCAGTGTACGGCCAATCCCTTCCGACGGGCAACCGTTAAAAGCGAGGAGCCGTAGCACCGTCAGATGGCAACTCTGAGCGCGGTCGGAGAAAGGAGGCTGGTAGAGAACATCCGCAATATCGTCAGATCCAGGTCCCAGAACTCCGCTCTCGGGATCGGCGACGACGCGGCCGTCCTCGCGGGCCTTTCGGGAGGCGGGACGGTCGTCTGCACCGACGTGGTCACCAAGGACCGCCACTTCCCCCGGGGGATGACTTACGAGCGCTTCGGTTGGACCGCTGCCGCTGTCAATTTCAGCGACATAGCCAGTATGGGCGCGAGGCCGATTGCCTTCCTCTCCGCGGTGACCATGCCGGGGGACTCTGACGAGACTTGGCTCTACGACATTATGAGCGGAATCGACCAGTGCTGCGAGTTCTGCGGCGCGGGGGTGGTCGGAGGAGACACCAAGTTCGGCCCTCTAGCTATCGCAGGGACGGCGATAGGAGACCTGGAGGGGAGGAGGGCCCTGGTCCGTTCGGGCGCCCGCCCGGGCGACGTCGTCGCCGTCACGGGCTCCCTCGGAAGGGCCGCAACTGGCTACCTGGCAATAGAGAACGGCATGGACGCCGAGGATTCGATATTCGCCCTCATGGCCCCCGTCCCCCGCGTGGAGGAAGGGAGGAGGATATCCGAGTCGGGATGCGCCACATCCTGTATTGATCTCTCCGACGGCCTCGCGGCGGCGGCGATGGAAATCTGCAGGCAGTCCCACGTGGGCATGGACATCTAGTGGGAATTCCTCCCCGTACCTGAGGAGGTCGGAGAGGTCTGCCGCGAAACGGGCGCGGACATTGAGAGAACCGTGACCCAGTGGGGTGGGGACTACGAGCTGCTCTTCACCTTCGACAAAACCGGAATCCAGAGCCTCTACGACCTCGGCGTGGGCTTCTCGGTCATCGGGACGGTCACGGACGGCTGCGGCGCTTATCTGAACGCTGACGGAGAGAGGAGGGTGTTTGGGGATGCCGTTTATCAATCCTAACTACGAAGCGTCCTACTATCACGTCTACGGCGAGAGCGTCGTGTGCGACCTCTGCCCCCATCGCTGCCGCGTACCCCCCGGCGGATTCGGAAAATGCACCGCGAGGAGGAACTCGAGAGGAAAGATGGTGGCCTACAGCTACGGGAGGATTTCCTCCATCGCCGTGGATCCCATCGAGAAGAAGCCGCTTTACCACTACCGCCCAGGGTCCAGGATATTCTCCGTGGGCGGGATCGGCTGCAACCTCAAGTGCGAGTACTGCCAGAACTACTCGATATCCATGTCGCCCATTGGCAAGAAAAGGACGACTTACAAGTCCGCCGAAGAGATAGTCGCGCTGTGCAGGCAGCAGACCTTCGACCAGATCGCCTTCACTTATAACGAGCCAGCGATATGGTACGAGTACATAATGGACGTCATGGAGTGCGATCCCGGCCTGGGCCTGGTGCTGGTCACAAACGGCATGGTCAACGAGTCCCCGCTCAAGGACCTCTGCCGCAACGCCAACGCCATGAACATCGACATCAAGGCGTTCACCGATGACTTCTACAGGAAGGTCTGCGGAGGCAGTCTCGCCGACGCGAAGCGCTCCTGCGAGGTCGTGATGGAGAGCGGCGTGCACCTCGAGCTCACCTACCTGATGATCCCCGGGCATAACGACGGCGACGAGGAGGTTTCCAGATTCGTGCAGTGGGTGAGGAGCGACCTCTCCCCGGACGTGCCGGTGCATTTCAACAGATTCCACCCGGACTACGAGATGATGGCTGTGCCGATGACCCCTGTAGAGACTTTGCTCAGGGCGAAGTCAATAGCCGAGGAAAATGGCCTCAACTACGCCTACGTGGGGAACGTGTTGGCCGACGACGCCACCGACACATACTGCCCGGAGTGTGGGGCGGCGGTCATAAAGAGGACGGGGTATCTAATCGACGCCTCCGGCCTGGACGGTGACCGCTGCGCCTACTGCAAGCACAGGCTCAACATCATACGCCGACCTTCGGAACAGCAGGGAGAATGGATCGCCGATTACCGTCACGACGACGAACGAAGCGGCAAGCGGGACGATGAACGGAATCATCGGCGTCACCAGGACGTCCGTCCTGCCGGCGGCACGCAGGCGGGCGTAGATCTCGGACGCCTCGTGGTCTTCGGGGCCGATTCTGACGACCTCCCCGTCCACGACGTCCTCCATTGGCCAGACGAGGCCGCTCTCGGCGTCGGCGAGGGGGATGCGAAACCCGCTCAGGCTCCTCTTCGTCCCTTCGGGAGGCTTTTTCCACAAGAAATAGGCGGCACCAAAAGCGACGGTGGCGATTCCCGCGCAGAATAGCACGGCTGCCGAGAATACCAACGCCCCGGAGGGGGCTCCCCCTTCCCCCCACAGGGGGAGGCCTAGGAACGACGGGTACAGCGGGAACGCTACGGTGAGCGCCATGAGGCACTTGGCGTCTGCGCCGCCGCGGAGGATGTCGACGACATACATGATGTAGTAAATCAAACAGAACGTGACGGCGATGATGCCAGCCTCGGCGAGGCGCCCACCGTTCCCGCCGAGGAAGGCCGCCGCTGCGAGAGCCGCGGACGCGATAGCGAGGACGGCATCCTGTCTGCTGTTCCCCCACGTCGCGGCGGCGATTGCGCACAGCATCGAGGCGGAAACCGCGCCGTGCTCCCACAGTATCCCCTTCTCCCATACGCAGCGGATAAAATACAGAACTGCCCCCGAGACGCCGATCGCCTGCCACGGGAGGTCTGGGACGAGGCGGCAGCGCAGGTCGCTGCGCGCGGCGTATAGCATGCACGGCAGGGCTATCACGAACATCAGCAGGGAATGCGTTCCTTGCGGGTCCACAACGTTCCATCCATCAGATAATTAATAAAGGAAGCGCAAATAATTAGCCCTGATGAATGAGAGCCGGACCAGAATCTACATGCTCGCAATCGCCGCCGTAGCGCTACTTACGATGGCCTGCGTGCCGATGGACTCCGACTCGTCCGATGCGGACGGCGGAAACTCGGACATCGTCATCCAGTACCTCGACAAGGATGGTATCAGTGTCGCCGCAGGAAGCAGCAAGACTTTCGAGTTTTTCCTGACCAACACCACGGCGTCAGTCCAGCTCGTGCATATCGACGTCGACACGTCGAAATGCGAACGCCTTGATGCGGAAATCGCTTCGGATTTGTCGTCGGGGAAGACCATAAAGCTCGATTCCGGTAAGACGGCGACCGTCACGGTCACGCTCACCGCCGGGACCCTGGCCCACCAGGACGATTACGACGTGATCATCAATATCGCCTACATCGCCGCCGGCGCCGCTGAAGGCACGGAGGCTACCAAGATCTCCGAGAGCGTCGGGATAAGAATCAAATCCAACCTCTCTGCCGCTGGGGAGTACAACAAGTTCCTGGGCTTAATCCCCAACGGCTTCGACGGGGCCCTCGGAGAAACCTGGTTCACCGGCCTCGTCACGTTTGCGGGGTGGCTGCTGATTGGCTACGCCGTTATGCTCGTCGTCATCCCCGTCACGGTACGCATCATCTCCCCCAATGCGGGTGAGGACAGGGAGGCCATGAGGCGCCTCCTGCGCTATCTCTGCCATCCGATCATCGTCCTCAACGCCTTAGGCAGGCTGTTCCGTTGCGTCGGAGCCAGCGAGGACATCATCGACATGACGAACACCGTTTTCTACCTGTCTTACACCATCATCGGCATCATCGTAGCATGGAAGCTGTATCTGCTGATCATCCACATAGTTGTCAAGAAGATGGACGACAAGGCCGACGAGATCGCCGGCAAGGACGTGGACCTCTCCGGCCTGGAACCGTTGCTGAGGTACATCGGGCAGATAGCTCTGGCAATCCTCGCGGTTTTCCTGATCCTCGGGCTGTTCGGCGTGGACCTGACATCCATAATCGTCAGCGCGGGGGTGGTATCCCTGGGCATAACCATGGGTGCCCAGAGCGTACTGGGTCAGTTCTTCAGCGGGCTGGTTATCCTCAGCACCCGCCCGTTCGTGAAGGGCGACCTCATCACCGTCGGCACCGACTCCACGATATTCCGTGTGCGCAAGGTCAACGTAATGTTCACCGAACTCGAGAACTGGGACAATACCGACGTCAACATGATGCCGAACAACCTCATCACCTCGAACAAAGTGAAGAACATAACCCGCGAGACCCTGGTGTACAAGGTGTACCTCTCCGCGGACGTCGCCTACGGCTCGAACATAACACTGGTGCGCACCATCATGCAGGAGGTCGCGCTTGCCAACGCCCGCGTCATATCCGACGGCAGCGTCACCCGTCCGTACACGAGGGTGGAAGCGTTCGGCAACAGCAACATCACCATCAAGATGGGCATGTACGTCGACGACTTCAACGCCAGCTATTCCATCGCCGGCCAGATCAGGGAAGCGCTGTACGAGGAGTTCTTGAATAATGACATCGCCGTCGACTACAACGATATCATCGTACACATGGGGGAGCCGTCCGTGAAGAAGGCCCCGGGCGCGAGGCCTAATAGCCCGCCGCGGTGAGTCCTACGGGTTGGACTCTGCGGGATTCGTAAACTTCTTCCCGAAATCCATTATTTTCAGAAATCCCACTGCGGGAATCCGCAATGACGTGGCATTTCTTTTATAGATGCGTGCGATAGCCGGAACATCGTAAGGAGGGTTCGGATGATCGACAACCTTGACAAGCGCATCTTGGACATCATGAAGAAGGACTCGAGGAGCCCGTACGTCGATATTGCGGAGAAGCTCAAAGTCTCGGAGGGGACCGTGCGCAGCAGGGTCCACAAAATGACCGAGGACGGCATCATCCGCGGATTCACCATCATCACCAGCTCGAAGAACGTGAAGGCGCTAGTCGAGGTCAGAATCGATGTCAATACGGACACCGAGGCGATCGCCAAGGAGCTGTCGCACTACGAGGGAATCTCAGAGGTCTTCGAGGTCACCGGCGACCAGGACATTATCGCCATCGTCGACGTGGAGTCCAGCCAAAGCCTCAACGAGATCATCGAGAGGATCCGCCGCTATGACAACATCATCAGCACCAGAACCCGCCTAATCCTGAAAGAACACTTCGGGGAGAATTGAGATGTTCAGGGGAACGGGCACCGCGCTCATCACGCCCTTCCGGAGGGACGGCAGCGTCGACGAGGACGCATTGAGGAGACTGGTGGATTTCCAGGAGGAGAACGGCATCGATATGCTCATCGCCTGCGGATCCTCCGGAGAGGCGGCCACGCTCAGCAGGGAGGAGCACCTCCGGGTGATCGGGATCGTCATCGACCAGGCGAAGAGGGCCAAGGTCATCGCCGGGGCGGGCAGCAACAGCACCCGCGAGGCGGTGGACCTCACCATGGAGGCGTCCGACATGGGTGCCGACGCCGTGCTGTCGATCTCACCCTATTACAACAAGCCCACACAGGAGGGCATCTATCTGCACTACAAGGCCATCGAGGAGGCGTCCTCGGTACCGGTCATAATCTACAACGTCCCCTCGCGGACAGGGAGCAACGTGCTTCCCGGGACCGTCCTCCGCCTCGCGGAGCTGCCGAACATCGGCGGCATCAAGGAGGCGAGCGGGGACATCGGACAGATCCAGGAGATCATCTCGAAGAGGCCGGAGGGCTTCTCAGTACTCTCGGGGGACGACTCCATGACCTTCGATATCATGTGCTCCGGCGGCGACGGCGTCATCTCCGTGGCATCCAACTGCTGCCCCGCCCTGATGTCCGGCATGGTGAACGACCTGCTTGAGGGGAGGCACGGCAGCGCCAGAGAGGCCGACGAGAAGCTCAGACCCCTTTTCAAGGGCCTGTTCATAGAGAGCAACCCGATACCGATCAAGCACGTGATGTGGAAGATGGGATACGGCGTGAAGTGCCCGCGCCTACCGCTGACCCCCCTCTCCACCGAGGCCGAGGCGAGGCTGGAGCCAATACTGGCACGGTACGGCCTGCGAGGCCGCGCCAAGATGGAGGAAAATATGCTTACAGTGATGAAGTTCGGCGGCACCAGCGTGGGCTCCCTCGAGGCGCTAGAGCGGGTCGCCAATATCATATCCAACACCGAAGGGAACAAAATCGTCGTGGTATCCGCGATGTCAGGCATCACCAACTTCCTAGTGGG
The DNA here is from genome assembly GCA_028561875.1 of Methanomassiliicoccaceae archaeon COG_1. Classification (GTDB taxonomy): domain Archaea; phylum Thermoplasmatota; class Thermoplasmata; order Methanomassiliicoccales; family Methanomethylophilaceae; genus Methanomethylophilus. Next base: position 254,743 of record JAQQTI010000001.1, on the reverse strand, counting down.
ACTCTGCGAGGACATCGACGGAAGGAAAGAGGCCTCGCTGAAGGAGTTCGAGAGCAAGCACCTCGCCGTTGCGCAGAAGCTACTGGACGGTGAACTTTATGACAGGTTCAAGGCGGAGTTCGACGAGAGGTTCGACGCTTTCCGCATTCACCTCGACGACGTGGAAGCGAGGGGGGACCCATATTACCAGGACAGCGTGACCTCGCAGGGCGAGAGGTTCTCCTCCCTCCTGCTGAGTTACAAACTCCGGTCGATGGGCATCAAGTCCGCCGCGCTCACCAGCGAGGAGGTTGGCATCGTCGCCGAGGGCGCGCCGAAGAATGGCAGCGCCGACCTCAAGAACACCGGGAGGGGCATGGGCGTGAAGCTCCGCCCGTACATCAGAGAGGACTGCGTCCCCGTGCTCACCGGATTCTACGGCGTAATGGATGACGGTCGCCCCCTGACCTTCGGAAGGGGGGGCTCCGACTATTCCGCGGCCGTCGTAGCCAACGCCATGGACGCCGATGCGCTGGAAATCTGGACGGACGTCGACGGCTTCATGTCCGCCGATCCGAGAATCGTCCCCAAGGCGGAGAGGATTGACGAGATGAGTTACGCCGAGGCTGCGGAGCTCGCCTACTTCGGGGCAAAGGTCCTCCACCCACGCACCATCGAGCCGGTGCGGAGGAAGCACATTCCCCTCAAGGTGAGAAACTCCTTCAAGCCGGAAGAGCCCGGCACCCTTATATCCCAGTTTAGGAAGCCCACCGAGGCCCTGCTTAAGAGCGTGGCGGCGAAGACAGACCTCTCCATTATCAGCATCAGCTCGGCGGAGATCGCATACCATCCCGAGACCGTGACAGAGATCCTCGGCAAGATCTCGCAGAACGGCGATGCCCTGTACTCGCTGTCTACCTCGCTATCGTCCTTCGCGATCCTGATCCACAACAATGACGTAAAGGACACTCTGAAGAAACTCAACGAAATCGAGAACGAGGACATAGAGAGGATTGACGTCACCCCGGACGTCGCGCTTGTATGCTGCGTCGGCGATACGCTCCTCACGAAGAAGGGCGTGTCGGGCGACATATTCGGCGTGGTGAAAGAGGCTAACGCCAACGTGCAGATGATCTCCGAAGGCGCATCCGAGGTGTCCCTCAACTTCGTGGTCCCGATGGCGGACGTGGTACAGACCATCGCCTGCCTGCACAAGACGTTCGTGGAGGAAGCGCCATGATGAGGGATTTCGACAGCGCCGACGGCCATATGCTGATCGGTGGGGTGAGGGCCACGGACCTCGCCGATAAGTTCGGCACGCCCGTGTACGTCATAGACGAGCAGAGGATTAGAAAGAACTACCGCAAGGTGTACGGCGCCTTCTCCCGTTACATGGAGACGAGGGTCCACTACGCCTGCAAGGCGAATGCGAACCTCGCCGTCCTGAACATTCTCAGGCAGGAGGGCAGCGGCATCGACGCCGTCTCTATCGGCGAGGTAAAGACCTGTCTGAAGGCAGGTTTCAAGCCATCGGACATCATGTACACCGGCGTAAACGTCAGCGACGGAGAGCTCCAGGAAGTCACCGATCTCGGCGTAATGATCAACATAGACTCCGAGTCGGAGATGGAGAGGCTCGCGAATATCAGAACCGGCATGCCTGTATCATTCAGGATAACCCCTGGCGTCGGCTCGGGGCACGACGACAAGGTCATCACCGGCAATAAGGGCGCCAAGTTCGGCATCCCCCGGGAAAGGGTGCTAGACGCCTACATCCGCGCCCAGGACCTCGGGTTCAGGCCGGTGGGTATTCATGCGCACATCGGCTCCGGTGGTAGCGACGTCTCACCTTTCGTCGACGAGGCCGAGATTCTCGCCGACCTCATCAACGGTATCGGCGAAACGGGCATCGACCTGGAGTTCGTGGACATCGGGGGCGGGATACCCGTGCCGTACAAACCCAATGAGGAGGATGCCGACCTCGACGGGATGGCCTCCGAGGTCACCGACGTGTTCGAGATGAACACCGACGTGAAGAGGATTATAATCGAGCCGGGGAGGTACATCGTAGCAGACGCCTGCATCCTGCTCACAAGGTGCGTCGACATCAAGGATGCCGGGGTGAAAAAATACGTCGGGGTTGACGCCGGATTCAACACCCTCGTCAGACCCGCTATGTACGGGTCCTACCACCATATCGCGATTGCCAACAAATTCGGCAGGGCATGCACGGACAGGTATGACATCGCCGGCCCGATATGCGAGACCGGGGACTACCTCGGCCATGACCGTGTGCTCCCCTCCCCAGCGGAGGGCGATCTCATAGCCGTGTACACCTCAGGGGCGTACGGGTTCTCGATGTCCAGTAACTACAACTCCCGTCCGCTGTGCGCCGAGGTCCTCGTCAACGAGGGCGAGTCGGAACTGGTGCGCGAGAAGGAGACGATCGAGGAGCAGTGGAGGCACCAAAGGGTCCCCGAGAGGCTGATGGAATGAGATTCTGGAAGTACCACGGCCTCGGTAACGACTTCGTGGTCGTCAACGGCGTCTCTGAGGATGTGGAGATCGACCCGGCCTGGTGCAGGAGGATCTGCGACCGCCACTTCGGAATCGGCGCAGACGGTGTGCTGTACGTCCTAGACGGCGAGAATGGCTGCGATGCCACGATGAGGGTAATCAACTCCGACGGCTCCGAGCCGGAGATGTGCGGCAACGGCATCCGCTGCGTGGCGAAGTTCGCCCGCGACACCGGCCTCGTGAGGAAGGACATTTTCAAGGTGTGGACCGGCGCCGGCGCGAAGAGCGTCTCTGTGTCTCGCGGTAGCGACGGCAATGTTAAGACCGCCACGGTCAACATGGGCACCCCCGTCTTAGAGGGCAGAGAAATACCCATCGATCACGACGGAAAATTCGTCGACCAGCCCTTCGAATGCGAGGGTGTAAAGTTCACCGCCACCGCGGTGTCTATGGGCAATCCGCACTTCATTACCTTCGATGGTATCGGAGAAGAGAGCATCAGGAAACTCGGACCGGCCCTCGAGAGACACCCGTTCTTCCCCAACAGGACGAACGTGGAATTCGCCAGCATGAAGGACGGGAAAATATACCTCGACGTCTACGAAAGAGGCGCCGGATGGACCCTGGCCTGCGGTACTGGAGCATGCGCAGCCGCCGTCGCTGCCGTACTCAACGGCTACGTCAGTGGGGGTGCCCCGGTGGAAGTCCGCCTGCCCGGCGGATGGCTTACCGTCAAGATCGAGCGCGACCTGGAATGCGTGTACATGGAGGGTCCGGCGGCGTTGGTCGCTTACGGTGAGATCTTCGTGGAGTGAAGGAAATGGGAAGCAAGTTCAAACAAGCAGAAAGGCTACAGAAGCTGCCGCCCTACCTCTTCGTAAGACTGGAACAGCTAGCGGCGAAGAAGAAGGCTGAAGGCGTCAAGATGATTGACTTCGGAATCGGCGATCCCGACCTCCCCTGCCCGGGGGAAATCGTCCGCGCTATGAAGAAGGCAGCCGACGTCAACGGAAACCAGAAGTATTCCTCGTCGCAGGGCGAGAAGGATCTTCGCGACGCGGTTGCCGAGTACTACAGAAAAAGGTTCAACGTCAAAGTCAACCCAGACACCGAGGTATGCATCACCATCGGCTCGAAGGAGGGGATCTTCAACATCGCACAGGCCTTCGTGAACGACGGCGAGAAAATCATCGCCCCGTCCCCGGGGTACCCAGTGTACTCCGGTGCGGCGTCCATATTCAACAACGCCGTCTGCGATAAAGTGGCCCTTGAGCCGGAGAACGGCTGGCTGCTGAACATGGACGACTGCCCGACAGACGCGAGACTGATGTATCTGAACTACCCGAACAACCCGACCGGCGCCACCTGCGATGTGAAGTATCTCAAGGGAGTTAGCAAATGGGCGAGGAGGAACAAGACCATCCTCGCTTACGACAACGCCTATTGCGAGATGACATACGACGGGTACAAAGCCCCCTCCATCCTCGAGACAGGGAAGGATGCCGTCGAGTTCGGCTCGTTTTCCAAGACCTTCTGCATGACCGGGTTCCGCCTCGGCTTCGCCGTAGGGAACGAGGATCTAGTCGCCGGCCTAATCAAATGCAAGGGGCAGGTCGACTCCGGCGCGCCGATCTTCGTACAGAAGGCTGCGATCGCCGCGCTGCATATGTACACCGACGACGGTGACCTCAAAGCCGCCGTGAGGGGAAACATCGATGAGTTCGGCGAGAGGAGGAAGGTCCTCGTGGAAGGCCTGCGCGAACTCGGTTACGAATGCGAGATGCCCAAGGGCACGTTCTATGTTTGGTTCGACTGCGGGAAGACCTCCATGGAGTTCACGCAGGAGATGATAGGCAGGGGCGTCATCGTAACGCCCGGCACCGGCTTCGGCGAGACCTGCGAGGGCTACATACGCATGGCCGTCACAAAGCCCGCAGACCAAATCCAGGCTGCTCTGAAACGTATGGGCAAGAAGAACGATTGAATTTCCACGGACCGAGGCCGAGTTATCTGTACCGCCCGCACCCTGATGGGCTTCAGGTCTCGCGCAACGAGGCGTGGAGAGAACGGAACGCATGGAAGTTCGACTACGCCTTCGAGAGCATCGCGAAGTTCAACGAACGGATTGAGGCCTGCGACCAGTTCAATCGGTCACAGAGGAGGTTACTTATCGGACTTGTGAACACCGCCTATGACTGGCTCGAAGAGCTGGAGGAAGACCACTGACGGCGATCAAGAGGAGATTGAGAAAATAGAGACGAACGGGTCCGGCTCAGTCGTCCCCGCAACTCCTCCCTTCTGCGACGAAGGAGCGTTTAGAGGATTTCCAATCGTTACAAAGAACCGTATAGAGGCCGCGAGCGGCATAGGTAATCCATACAGTATCAAACGGATTCGAGTCGCCCTGAAGATGGGTGCAATGGAGGTGGATTCGATGAGTTCACTGTCCGATTCCGAACTTGGCCTTGGAGCACTCCAAAGCAGAGATGGCAGGCAACGGGTCGTTCAGTAAGAAGGTTTCCAATGCGCCCCCGCCAGTGCTGACGTAGGACATCGAGTCGGCAAGGTCGAACCTCTCCGCGGCCGCGGAGGTGTGCCCTCCGCCGAGAACGGCAAGACCCCTGCTATCGACCATCGCGGTCATAATCGCCTTGGTCCCAATCTCGAAACCGGGTTTTTCGAACATGCCTGCCGGGCCGCTCATGAAACTCGTCCTCGAGGCAAGCAGGACCTTGCGGAACTTCTCGATGGAACGGTCGCCGATGTCGAGGGCGGCGCCGCTCTCGGCCATGTCGCCGATGTTCACAGACGCCCTCTTCCCGTCCTTCTCGACGGCGACATCAGATGGTAGTATTATTCTCTGCCCGTACAGTCCCATGACCCTCTGCGCCTCGCGGAAGTTCTCCTCAGTGAGCTCGTCCTCCAGTGGAGCGCGACTCGCCTTGCCGATATCGACGCCCCTCGCGGCTAGGAAGGCGTTGCCGACGAGACCGACGAGAATTACGGTGTCCGCGGTACCCGCGCCGAGCACGCGATCGATCATGTGCGGAACGTCTCCGAACTTCGCACCACCGAGTACGAACACCGATGGCCGGCGCGGATTGACAAAAATCATAGACAGGGCGTAAATCTCCTTCGCCATGAGGCGCCCGCAGGCGGACGGCATCACGAGAGGGAAGCCGACGAGGGAGCACTGTGAGCGGTGCGCCGCGCCGAAGGCGTCGCATACGTAGCAGTCGAAGAAGGGCGCAAGCTCCCTCACGAGCTCTCCCCTGGCGTGCTCCTCCATCTCCAGCTTGGCGGTCTCGCTGTCGAGAGCGCGCGCGTTGCCAAGCATGAGAACCTCGCCCGGGGCCATGTCGCATATGGCGGCCTTGGCCTCCTCCCCGATTACGTCGTCGACGTACCGCACCGGCGCATTGAGGTTCTTCGAGAGAAGGGCAGCGTGCTGCGAGAGATCGGTAAAGTCCCACTTCCCTTTCCTGCTCTGGTGGGCGAGAACGACGACTTTCGCCCTCTTCCCCATGAGTTCCCTCACGGTACAGACGATGCTGCGTATCCTCACGTCGTTGATGATTCTCTTCGCCTCTCTATCCATGGGGCAGTTCACGTCCGCACGGAGAAGTACGGTCCTGCCGTCATAGCGAAGGTCGCCGAGAGTATTGAAGTCGAACATGCATACCGTCTCGGTGGTCTATCCCCATGGCCGCATTCGTTCTGGCAACGGACTCGGGACCCTCCATCATCTTGCACATGGACCTGATGCAGTCCACGTTCTCGGGTATGACGTCGGCCTCCTGGTGCACCGCCTGGTAGTAGTAAAGAGTGCTGCCAACGACCCTGATGCCGTCCTCCCAGAGAACGACCTCGTAAACGTCTCCACGGGAGCGGCCCATGTCTCTGCCCATCTCTATGATCTGGCAGGTCGACTTGATTCCCTCTCTGGAATTAACCATCATCACCCTCGGGCACCTCCTGAAGAGGGCGATGACATCGTCCTGCGAGACCTCCTTCGAAAGCTCGACCATGACGGTCTGGATGTGCATGAGGGTGGTGGAAGCCTTGATCGCCATGGAGTTGATGTCAAGCCACGGCATGATGCTCTGCACGTCCTTCCCGTGGTGGGTGGGGAGGGACACCGAGGGCTCCAGTCCGTTGATCGGCCCCCCCTTGCTGTCGCCGGGATCGGCGGCACGACGGACGAGTGAGACGTACGCGGACGTTACTTTGAACTCCCTGTCGAGGGGGCTGAGCGTCCTCAGCAGGGCGGTGGTGTTGCAACTCACGACACGGGAGAACTGCGCTCCCCAGGACTCCTTGTAGTTGGCGGTGGAGTTGAACGATACGCCGGTGAGGCCGTGCTCCTCGCCGCCCTGGAAGATTGCCTTCACGCCAGCGGCCTGGTACTTCTCCTTGAACCCTTTCCCCATGTCGCCCGGAGTGCAGTCGACCATGATGTCCGCTTTCATCAGGAGGCCGTCGAACGTCCCCGCGAACGGGACGCCCGCCTTCTCAAAGGACTCGACGCTCTCCGCGGGGACGTAGATGTCGAAGCCTTCCGCGAGCGCCGCTTTGGCCTCGAAGTTCGGACGGGCCTTGGTGATTCCGACGACCTCCATGTCGCCCTGCGCGGCGACTGCGGTCGCGACCCTCTTGCCAATCGTGCCGTATCCGTTGATTCCCACCTTTATCTTGGCCATTATGTTCACCTTACGCTGTGCGTATGGGTGGTTCCGATATTAAGATTGGGGATTCGGCCGAAAAGAGCCAACAGGGCAAATTGACGTAACATTCGGGCATGTACGTTTACTTACATTGTAAATAACTTCGATAACATTCTAACTGTTGAAACCTCGTTAAATAAGAACGATGCATATGCGGTTACGCCGGTGTAAAACCCGGCGAAGGGATAGGATGAACGGACGTTTTCCGTTATTTGTAGCCATAGCTGCCGCTCTGGCGGTAGCAGGGGTGTTCGTGATCGCGAACGCCGCCGACGAGTCGTCGGCGGACGATGCGCAGTTCACGCTCACCGTAAGCACCCAACCGCACAACGGCGGTTGGGTTGAACAACATACAGCAACCATCAACGGCGTAGAATACACAGGCGTCTACGCCGAGCCCGGTGAAGGATTCCACTTCGTGAGGTGGACGGAGAACGGCACCACCGTGAGCGCGGATGCACTCTACATGTTCCAGCTCACCGGTGACAGGGCCCTCACCGCGGTCTTCGAGGAGGGTGACATGATGTACGTCATCAGCGTGTCCTCCGCCGACCCCCAGATGGGGTCCGTGTCTGGTGGAGGCTCCTTCAGGAGTCACCAACAGGTCACCGTCAACGCCGCCCCCAACGAAGGGTACAGATTCGTGATGTGGACGGAGGACGGAGCCGAAACCAGCAACGAGGCCTCTTACATGTTCTACGTCTCCGGCGCGAGGGCCCTCACCGCGGTCTTCGAGCCCATCGTCTACAGCGTCCACATCGCCGGGGCCGAGCATGGCACAGGCGCTGCCGACCCCGCCGAGGCCACCATCGGCACGACCGTCTCCCTCTCCGCTACGCCCGACCAGGGCTACGCGCTCAAGGAGTGGTCAGTAGTCTCCGGAGGCCCGGTCTCCGTAAACGCCGATGGCACTTTCACAATGCCGCCGAGGGACATCACCATCACCCCCGTGTTTGAGAAAATCTACAACGTCATCATCGGCGACGTCGAAGGCGGGAAGGTCACCGCGACCCCCGCCTCCGGAATCACCGGTACCGAGATAACCCTCGCCTACGAGGCCACCAAGGGCTGGAAGTTCAAGGAGTGGGTCGCGCCCAAGAGTGTGGAGATCGTCGATGACAAGTTCACGATCCCGGAGGCCGACGTCACCATTTCCGCGGTCTTCGATAAGATCGTGTATACGGTGACCATCGGCACCGAGAACGTCGTCGGTGGCTCCGCCGTCGCGGAACCCCCGCAGGCCACCATGGGCGAGACGGTGACCATAACCGCCACCGCGGAAGACGGATACAGGTTCTCCGAGTGGGTTATCGACGCGGACAACGAGGAGGTCGTCATCGAGGAGAACGGGACCTTCGCCATGCCCGCGGCGAACGTCATCGCCACCCCGGTGTTCGTTAAAACCTACGTCATCACCTTCGTAGACTACGACGGCACGGTCATCGCACAGTCCGCCGTCGACGAGAACGCGATCATCACCGCCCCCGCCGACCCGACCAGGGCTCCCACCGTCGACAAGACGTTCGTCTTCGTCGGATGGGAGGGCTTCACCGCCGGCGTCACCACCGCTGTCGCCGACGCCACCTACGCCGCGGTCTATGAAGACTCGGTGACGATGTACACCATCAGCTTCGTCCACGAGGAGAGTGGCTACAACGTCACCTACACCGCCGCCTACGGCAACGCCATCGTGCTGCCCGATAGCGAGCCGGAGAAGAGCGGCTACTCGTTCGACGGATGGCTGGAATACGAGGAGGGCATGACCGTAACCGGCAACATGACCTTCCACGCTGACTTCTCAGCTAACCCCTCGGGCCTCGACGGCGAGGCCGTCACGGCAATCGTCGCGGTCATCGCGATCATCGTCATCGCGATCATCGGCATCCTCCTGCTGGCACACTACGAGGTCATCAGCATAGGGCGCAAGATCTGATGCCAGAACGGCCGGCATGCAAGGGGGCCGGCGGCAAACGTTTTACGCACCTCCGGGTGCGGCTTTCTCATTTGTCTAGAATCCCGTCTCCTCTAGAAAAGCTATATAAGAGGAACATCTCATCCTCCTTTCATGAGTGACCTAGGTCCAAGCAATCCGCCGAGTGACGATCTGCTCATGATCGTCGTCGTCCTCGTCGTCGCCGTGATTGTATTCGCGATTATATCCTACTTCATACTCCACGGGAAGGGCAGAATCGAAGAGCCGATTCAGGATGAGAAGGGCGGGGAGAAGAAGGTCAAAGGAGAGGGAGCCGGAAAGAAATCCAACAAGGTCCTAGAGAAGGACTGAACACTCCTTCCAAAGCTTCAGGGGTGCGGAGCCCCTTCAATCTCCGCATTTCTTGATTCTCGCGCGGCCTCGGAGCCGTCGCTACGGTTAATTACGATTCTTCCTATATCGATTGCAGGTCAATTCGATGAAGGGTTCTAAAGCGCTACTCAAAATGTTGGAGGATAGAGATGTCGGCAACATCTTCGGATACCCTGGCGCCGTGATCATCCCCATCTACGACGCTTTCCTGGACTCGGGAATCAGGAACGTTCTGGTCAGGCACGAGCAGTGCGCCGCGCACATGGCCGACGGCTACGCGAGGGCCTCCGGAAAGCCAGGCGTCTGCCTCGCCACCAGCGGGCCGGGGACCACGAACCTCGTCACCGGGATCGCTACCGCCTACGCGGACTCCGTCCCCATGCTCGCCCTCACCGGGCAGGTCGGCACCACGTTCCTCGGCGCCGAGGCATTCCAGGAGGTTGACTCCTACAGCCTCATGATGCCCGTCACCAAGCACAACTTCCGGGTCCTCGACCCGGAAAGACTCCCCCACGCCGTCTACGAGGGCTGGGAGATCTGCCAGTCCGGCAGACCGGGTCCCGTCCACATCGATATGCCCGTCGACCAGCTGAACTCGGACATCCCCGATGAGCTCCTAGGCAGGAAGTACGGCGTCAAGGCCGTTCCCGAGGACGTCTCCGGAATACCCAGAGCGGCGAAGCTCATCGCTGGCGCTTCCCGCCCAGTCATGTTCATCGGCGGCGGCGCGGTCGACGCATCAAGGGAGGTCGCCACCCTTGCCGAGATGTGCGGCATGCCAGTAATTACCACGTTGATGTCCCTTGGCATCCTTCCCTCAGAGCACCCGCTCAACATGGGCCCCATCGGCATGCACGGGAGGCTCGGGGCACTGGAAGCGTTCCAGCAGGCGGACATCGTTGTCGCCGTCGGCACGAAGTTCTCCGACAGGACGTACTCTCCGCACACCGCCGCCGGAAGGGACTGCAAAGTCGTGCAAATCGATATCGACCCGACGCAGCTCGGCAAGTCACAGAGAGACGGCGTCAATATCTGCTGCGACGCGAAGAAGGGCGTAGGGTTGCTCATCGCCGCCCTCAAAGACTACAGAGGGGCCCATCGGGAGTGGAATGATAAGTGCGCGGAGTACAAGCGGAGATGCAGGTGCAGTTTCGACTTCGACACCGATCCGATTGCCCCGCAGAAGGTCATGTGCGAAATCAACGGGATCCTCAACGATGATACGGTCATCACCACCGACGTCGGGCAGAACCAGATGTGGGCGATGCACTGCCTTGATATCGCGAGGCCTCGGCGGTTCATCACGTCCGGATCGTTCGGGACCATGGGCTTCGGCCTCCCCGCCGCCATGGGCGCGAAGGTCGCTAAGCCTGAGTCAAGGGCAATCTCCATCGTCGGAGACGGGGGCCTCCTCATGGTCATACAGGAGCTCGCCACCTCCGTCGCGGAGGACATCCCTGTCACCATCGTCCTGCTCAACAACGGATGGCTCGGCATGGTCAGGCAGTGGCAGAAGCTGTACTGGGACAAGAGATACAGTGGCACGAAGCTCGACGCCGATCCCGACTTCGCGAAGCTCGCCGAATCCTTCGGTGCAGAGGGGATTACCGTCACCAAGACCTCGGAGGTCGCCGAAGCGCTGAGGACTGGGATTGAAAACGACGTCACCACCCTCATCGATATACACGTCAACCCCGAGGAGGACATCTGCCCGATGATCCTCGCCAATCCGCGGGAGCCCATCGTCAGGGGCAGATGCCCCTACTGAGGGGGGTGAGAGCATTCCGCCCTTCTCGTAGACAGGATGCATATTGCGAACAGCGACAGCACGCAATCAGGCGCGAGAAATCCGAACATAATATAATAAATCCGCACGATACCGCGTGCGATAGTAATGAAGGGGTCAAGGGCTCTACTCCAAATGCTAGAGGACCGCGGCGTCGAAACCATGTTCGGATACCCGGGCGGTGCCGTCATCCCCATCTATGATGAGATCAGAGACTCCTCCATCAGGCACATCCTCGCCAGGCACGAGCAGTGCGCCGCGCACATGGCCGACGGCTACGCGAGGGCCTCCGGGAGGACAGGGGTCTGTCTGTCCACCTCCGGCCCCGGCGCCACCAACATGGTCACCGGGATTGCCACCGCCTACGCGGACTCCGTCCCCATGCTCGCCCTCACCGGACAGGTCGGCACGGAGGTCATGGGCGCGGAGGCATTCCAGGAGGTGGATGCTTACAGCCTATTCATGTCGGTCACCAAGCACAACTTCCGCGTGCTTGACGTCAACCGCCTCCCCCACGCCATATCCGAGGCGTGGGACATCGCCCGCTCCGGGCGCCCGGGCCCGGTTCATATCGACCTGCCGGTCGACCAGATGAACGCGCAGATCGACGGGTCCCTCCTGAGGAAGAGCTACGGCATCAAGGAGCCGACAGAGGACGTCTCCAGCCTCCCCGATGCAATAAAACTGATCAAGGAATCGAAGAAGCCCGTGCTTATGGCCGGCGGCGGGGTCATCTCCGCCGGAGCTTCGGAGGAATTGGTCCGCCTCGCCGAGATGATCGACGCTCCCGTCGTCACACCGATGATGGGGATCGGCAGCATCCCCACGAGGCACCCGCTCAACATGGGAAGTCTCGGCATGCACGGGAGGGTCTGCGCCCTTGAGGCATTCCAGAACGCTGACCTCATCATCGCCGTCGGCACGAAGTTCTCCGACAGGACGTACTCTCCGCACACCGCCCCGGGGAAGGGATGCAGGGTCGTACAGATTGACCTTGATGCCACCCAGTTCGGGAAGTCAGGCAGGGAGAGCATCAACCTCCAGTGCGACGCGAAGAGGGCACTGAACCTACTCATAGACGGCATCGGCGGACGCTCCGCCCATGCCTCGTGGATAAGGCAGGCCAAGGAGTGGAGGGAGGAAAGGGCGGTCAGCTTCGACTACTACACCTATCCAATCATCCCGCAGAAGATCATGTGGGACCTGAACAGACTCATCGATGACGACACAATCATCACCACCGACGTCGGGCAGAACCAGATGTGGGCGATGCACTTCCTAGACATAAACCGCCCGAGGCAGTTCATCTCCTCTGGGTCGTTCGGTACCATGGGCTTTGGCCTCCCCGCCGCCATCGGTGCCAAGGCCTCGAGGCCGGACTGCAAGGTCGCCGCCATCGTCGGAGACGGCGGATTGCAGATGGTCATTCAGGAGCTCGCCACATCCGTGGCCGAGGACCTCCCTGTGGTCGTCATACTTCTGAACAACGGATGGCTCGGCATGGTCAGACAGTGGCAGAAGCTGTTCTGGAACCGGAGATACTCGCAAACCGAGCTGAAGGACGACCCAGACTTCACGATGATTGCCAAGGCCTACCGCGCTGACGGAGTAACTGTAGACCGCGCCGGGGACGTCTACGATGCCCTCAAGGCCGCCCTCGACTCCGACAGGACGACCGTGGTGGACATCCGGGTGGACCCGGAGGAGGATGTCCTGCCGATGCTGCCCCCGGACCCTAGACTCGACATCATCGAAGGGCGCTGCAAATATTGACTCCCTGAATTCGAATGAGCAGTGCCACACGACATGATGATGCCTGCCTCCATCCTCGTGACGGGCGCGTGCATGTGCAGGTTTCGGCCTGGCGAGAACGCCCGTGCCCTTTGGCGCGCCGGAGGGGTGCCAGGGACATCCGACAGAGACGGGCATGCATTCGCCAGAACCATTTGCGGACACGGAGCGTATGCGGGGCGATGCGCGGCCGACCGCTGCCATGGGCCGCAGAGTTCCTGAATTTATATTATCTGGCACAGTGTGATTTCTCCCGGATTCCGCCTCCCCCGCTCGGCTCTTTCGGATACTTTCATATAAAGCCCGGGCATAACGGGCGCCAGAGGCTGTATAATGGATACCAGAGTCTATCACGAGGGGGACGCCGACCTCGGCGTCCTCAAGGACAAGAGGATCGCCGTGCTGGGGTACGGTGCCCAGGGCAGGGCCCAGGCGCTCTGCTTCCGCGACTCCGGCCTAGACGTAGTCGTCGGCGTTAGAAAGGACGGCGCGTCCTGGAAGAGGGCCAAGGAAGATGGTGGCATGGAAGTCACAGACATGGCCAGCGCCGTAAGGAAGGGGGATGTCGTCATGATGCTCCTTCCCGACGAGATCCAGCCCGAAATATACGACAGTTTCGTCAAAAACAATCTGAAGAAGGGCGCCGCCCTGGATTTCGCCCACGGCTTCGCCATCACCTATGGCCTCATCGTCCCGCCTAAGGACGTCGACGTCATCATGATGGCGCCTAAGTCCCCCGGCGATGCTGAGAGGCAGCAGTTCCTCGAGGGCTTCGGCGTGCCCGCCCTCATAGCCGTCCACCAGGATGCCACTGGCAATGCCAGGAAAATCGCCCTCGCCCTCGCGAAAGGACTGGGGGCGCTTCGCGCCGGTACCTTCGAAGTCGACAGCTTCGACCTTGAGACCAAGTCCGACCTGTTCGGCGAGCAGGCCGTGGAGTGCGGCGGCCTCTCGAAACTCATCGAGGAGGGCTTCCAGACTCTCGTCGACCGGGGATTCCCCCCGATTGTCGCTTACTTCGAGTGCTGCCATGAGTGCAAGCTCATCATCGACCTCGTCACTTCCGGCGGCATGCCATACATGTGGAGGGTCTGCTCCAACACCGCCAAGTACGGAGGCCTGACCCGTAGAGACTACGTCATCAACGAGAGGTCCGTTGAGGGCATGAAGAAGATTTACGAGATGATTGACTCCGGCGAGTTCAAGAAGGAATGGAGGGCGGAGTACGAGCAGAACCACCTCGCGAAGCTCAACTCCCTGATGGATGCTGAGGACAGGGCGCTCCTCGAGACCACCGGCAAGGAGGTCCGCGCACTCTTCCAGAGGAAGGAGTGAGCTCCCCGAGGAGACGGGGGCCTTCCCCTTTCGATCTCCTCCGGAGGGGTGGGTGACCTTGGCGAGGAAAAAGAGAGGCACACGCAAGTGCCCGGCCAGCGTCGTGATAATCGGGCTCCTGCTCGCCATCATGGGCGCGCTCGCGATACTCTCTCGGGACATGGTGGGAATCATCACAGGGACGCTGTCCCTTGCCACCGGCATACTCATGCTGCTCGGCGAGAGATGGGGCTGGTACCTCGGCGTTGTTTTATGCATCGCCGGGATTACCGGATACGCCGCTGGACTGTTCCCTGCATCAGGTGGAGTAATCTGGGTTATCGTCTCTGTCGTCGTCCTCGTGCTGCTGATGCTCAAGAACGCGAGAAGATGGTTCGGTATCCGGTTCTGAATCCCGGAGTCAGAGACCCCCACGACCCTCTGTCCGCATCGGATACCCCCGGCACCACAGCCTCCTTGGGATGCTCCTGCACGCAATTTCCTGAGAAGCGTGCCGAGGCCGACATCATAGAAACCGCTGTAGCTCAGTAAAATCCACCTCCCGGGGGACAAGCTCTGAGGTTGCCTGCGCGCGGTCGCACCTCAACGGACCGGGACTGAATCGTTGAGCATGCCCATCGATTGCTGCAGTGCGGTCACAAGTTGCAGGGTCCACGCCTGGGTACGGGGATGTGTTTTATAGTACGCGCAGAGATAACAGGGGCATGGGGGAGCGCCTCGTCATCAGGACCGGCAATGGCGACTACACCGCCGTACTGGACGATTCGGATGTTTCCCTCGCGCTGCGCTTCGCGGCACCTTATTCGGCAGAGGGGAACATGATCTCCGGATGCCTGTACTTCGAGGTGCCCATCGAAGCCATTGAGGGAGGGGATGCCACAACGAAGTTCGAAGTCGGCGACATAGCCTGGTGGCCGAGGGTCGGAGCACTCTGCATCTTCTACGGCCCCACCTTCCTTTCGGAAGAGGACGGAAAACCAGTATCCTACCACAAGATGATCAGGATTGGAAGGATCGAGAGCGATTGCTCCGGAATCGAGGGGGCCGGGGACAGACGGGGGGTCTCCCTGCTACTGCCAGAGGTATGAGGCAACGGACATCGGGAACGGACATCCCTACTCGATGCTGCCTATTACGAAAGTATAGGAACGGCGCCGCTGTCCATCCCCCTCCGGGAACGGGCCGCGGGGAAGCCTGATGGATTGAGAGCCCTGATCGAAGTTCCCCTCCCGGGGGCGGTAGCATTTATCCCCTCGGACGGGATTGAGCCTCCGATTACTGATGACACTCTTCGGCAACAGAGACGGTGACCGCGTGATGGTCTTCATAGACTACCGCAACATCTGCGACATGGCACAGGGCATAGAGCTAGGGCATATTGACCTCTACCGCCTCACGCAGATACTCGTGGCAAACAGACAGCTTGAGGGAGCGTACGTCTTCGATGCCGTCTCGCGCTTCGTCAGTAAGGACGACGCTAACATAAAGATACACGACAAGCTGCAGAGGATTGGCTTCCGCGTCGTGGAGAGAAGGAGTCTGGACTATAACCGCGAGACCAACAAGGTTGACCAGAAGGAGGTCGACGTCTCCCTCGCCTGCGAGATGCTCGAGCACGCACTGAGAGACCACTACGACGTGGCGGTCGTCGTCTCTGGCGACAGGGACTTCGTTCCCGTAATGGAGAAGGTGCAAGCCGCGGGAAAAAGGGTGGAGGTCGCCGCCTTGGACAACAACTCTTCGTTCAATGAGGAATGCAAGCGCAAGGCCGATGTATTCTACTATCTGGACAAGCTGCCGATCATCGCACTCGACAGCGAGAACTTCGGAGCTGAACGGCTATGACCGAGAAGAAGATCGACTTCATGGATTTCCAGAAGGAGGGCATAATGAGCGGCGCCGTCAGCGGCTCGCAGTACGACAAGGACCTGCTCAAGAAGTTCGACGAGAAAATCCTCATCCTCAGATTCGACATGGACCCGAAGGGCGAGAGAGTCGTGTCAAGATACAACAGCCGCTTCGTATTCGCCGACCGTGACAACAACCTCACGCCAGAGATAGGGGAAGTGTGGGCCTGTGCCCTCAAGTACGAGAGGTCGGGCGCGTACATCGTCGACCTGCTCCTGAAGATCACCCCTGTTCTCCTCCTGAAACTGAACGAGGAGAAAAAGAAAGAGATTCTGAAAACGCTGTGGGATCAGAATAAGAAGGAGTATGTGGCGAAGTTCGAGGAGCTCTACAAGGCGGAGCTGTACGACGAGATGCAGGCGGCGTTCGAAGAGAAGTACTCCGCAATAATCAGGGAGAAGGACGAACGGATCGCCGCGCTCAGCGCAGACCTCGATGTGATGAGGGCTCTGAATAAAAAGCGCGAGATCGAGGAGAAGTATTCCGCACCGGGGCATGAGGTGGGCGAGGCTCCCGCCCCCTCTAAGAGAGAAGGGGTGCCCATCCTCCCATCCACCAACCAATCGATGGCTCCCGGGCTCCCAGACGTCAACATCAACGAGGTCGACTTCGAAATCCCGCCAGATAGCAGGTTCCACGTGCTCTGCAGGTCCGGCGCGCTCTACAGCGAGTCATTCCCCGACGGACATTATTTCGTGCACATCACGCCAACGAGGGAGTTCGTGGTGGTGCGTCCGCACAGCTCCGGCGGCGCACTTTGCATCGGCCATTCAATCAACGTTAAGGCGTTACAAGAAACGCTGGCGAAATGCGAAGGAAAGGAGCTGGTCTGCGAGTACAACCCGAGGTATCAGGGGCTGATCGTCTACATCAACAGGCCAATCGATGACGGCGATGCGGATTTCGAACCCGAGACCGGAATCCGAAAAAGATCCGAAGAACCTCTCCTGCGATTCGTTTAAGGAAACGGATTCGATGCTTCGTCGACGACGGCTTCCTGCCCGACAAGGGGAGCGGCGATGGCCAGCCGCCGATGAGATTTCCGTCATATGAATCGAAGGAAATCGGGAATCCCCTCCATTCCATCAGAGCATCGTAGGCCTCCGTTTGAACATAAACGACAATGCAGGCATCAGTACATATCATAAAATCGAGGAGATGATGAAGATTTTTAACAAAAAACTGCGAAGCATGCCTCCTTGCGCATGCATGACAGATCAGACTATGGTCAGCTCGTGAGGGTAGGACGTGAGCCTCTCGCAGCCGTCCTCGGTTATGAGGACGGTATCCTCTATCCTGATTCCCCCGACGCCGGAGATGTAGACCCCGGGCTCCGCCGACACGATGTTCCCCGCATGAAGAATCTGCTTTGAGTTCGAAGAGACATGGATGGGCTGATGAACGGTCATCCCAATGCCGTGGCCGAAGGAGTGAATGAACTTCCCCTTGAACTCCGATCCATCTATCACCCTCCTCGCGGCGAGGTCGGCCGCGTTTGCCTGTGCGCCCTCGTGGTACTCGTCGAGACCGGCCTGCTGCGCCTGCAGCACAATCTCGTACGCCCTCTTCAGCTCCGCGGGCGGCTCGCCGTAGAACACCGTTCTCGTAAGGTCACTGCAGTAACGCCCGTACACCGTACCGAAGTCGAACAGCGCGACGTCGCCCCTCCTCAGCCTGTAGTCCCGGGGCAGGTAGTGGGGCATGCTCGAGTTGGGGCCGAAGGCGGCGATAGTGTCGAAGGAGTTCTTATCCCCGCCGAGCTCCCTCTGCCGCATGTCCACCCGGACGGCGGCCTCCCTCTCGGAGACGCCCTCTGCGAGGTAGTCCGGGATCTCCTTCGCCACGGTCGAAGTGATCCTGCAAGCCTCCCGGGTGGCGGCGACCTCCCTCTCGTCCTTGACCGCGACGGTGTCGGCGATGGCTTTCCTCGCATCGACCACCTCGAACTCGGTGCCGGCGAGCTTCCTAATCTCCGTCACCGAGCCGTAAGATGCCGCGGCGTAGTTGAACCCTACCCTTGAGCATCCAGAGAGGGCCTCCCGTAGGTGCGTCTGCAGCTCGTCCCGGCCGTGGAAGGTCTTCACATCCCCCTTTCCGGTGCGAGCGCTCTCCTCCTCGAGGGCGTTCACGAGGACGTCCATTGAGCCGTCCCTGCGGACGACGGCGTAGCAGCCCTCGAACACCCCGCCGGACGGTTCGACTAGGTAGAAGAAGGTGGAGTCGAGAACTGGCTCTTCGGAGTTCGCAATGACGATTGCGTCCATGCCGGGGGCGTTGGACATCAGTCTCTCTGTCCTGCTCTGCATGGCACCTCGTAGATGCATGGTACGTAAAAATGTTAGGAACGTTGAAATCATCCGAAGGGGCGCATCCGAGGTCCCCCCGCTCGGCCTACCGAGCCTATTCCGCGAGCCGGCAAACTGGCCCCCGACCGCGGAATCGGGAACACGCAATAACATCCACGACGCCCTCGGACTTCTTGGTAGACCACGGAATTCCCGGGCCATACGGATTCCGGCGATTGCAAGGGGTCTCGGCGGCGAAGCGATTCTCGTCCACTGCTATCTCAGATGCCGGTCCATTCGTTACGGCACACCCTCTTGAGAGTTGCCACGGCAGACAGCGCCCCGAGATGAGATGTGGTTGGATTCTCCAGTTCAGGGTTGTTCTCAGTCTTGGCGCAGGCCTTCCCGAATGCCCCGGAGTAGTGGATCTCGTGGATGTTGATCTTGGCCTCGGGGTCCATGATGATGGTGACCTTGGTCTTGTCGAAACCCAGCCCGAGAAGGGAGACCGTCGCCGCAACATTGGTGCTGCGGGGGTATCTCCCGATGACATCCCTCGCCGGCCCGGAGTACACCGTGGTCTTTCCGTGGATGCGGGAACCGTCGATAGGCCTCATGGTGGAGATGAGCTCCACGGAGTCGAGCCTGTCGTTGCTGGCGCTCCTCAGACCGTCCACGCCACACAGAGCGCCGGCCGGGATGTATATCTTCGACTCGTGCTCGGAGGCGGCTTGCATGAGCGCGTTCCTGTAGTCGTCATCGACGAGGGCGCCGACGGACATGAGCATGATGTCCACACCGCGGTTCACGACGCGGGGAGCGATCTTCTTGGACGCCTCCTGGTTGGTAGCCTCGACCACCATATCGGTGTGATAGAGTTCCTCGTCGACGCTGTCGACGACGATGCCCTTCTTCAGGCCCTCGGCGACCTCCTCCGCCTTCTCCTTCCTAAGGTCTACGAGGTATATCCTCTTGACCTCTTCCATCTCATCCGCGGCCTTAGCCAGCCGTGAGCCGATGGACCCGCAACCGACGATCGTGATCCTCATAGGTGAGCGCATATGCCCTGAGTATAATAATGGTTTCGTAGAAATCGATGATAATGCGATGTTATTCGAAGGGTTCTGGCGTTTTCCATTACTTTACTGGACAAATTTCTACGTATTTCGAAATATCGCAATCGGGATAACGTTAATCCGAGGGCCCGCCAATACGGGGGGCATGCTGAGGTACGAGGTGCTTGAACACACGGCGGATCTTATGATCCGCGCCTACGGCTCGACACTCGAGGAGTGCTACGCGAACATGTGCTACGGCATGTTCGATCAGACCGTGGCACTTGATGGCGTCCGGTCTCTTCACAGGTTCCGCGTGGAGGTCGACGGCGTGGACGACGAGGATGCTCTTTACTCTCTGCTCTCAGAACTGCTGTATCTCGAATGCACGGAGGGTATGGTACTCTGCGAATTCTCCGTGACCATAGACGGGACGCACATCTCCTGCGACGCGAAGGGAGAGGCACTGGATTGGGACCGGATGGAGGTCCGCGGGGAGATCAAGGCCGTAACCTTCCACGACATGGAAATCGATACCGGAAAGCCCGAGGTCACCGTGCTGTTCGACGTGCGATCACCGCATGCCCCCTATGTGTTGGCGAGGAAGCATACATCGTAGGCGGAATGAGGGAACCGTTGGTGGTGTACTCCCTCTCGTATTGCCGCGGCTTGTTCATATCGGAAGGGTCCGTATACAGGACCCGCGGTACCGGAACCTGACGGCCATTGGCCGCACGAGCAATGGGCTGAGGTAACAGCCTATCATCCTCTCTAAATACGGCTACCCCATAGCCCTTGCCATTATGCTGAGACTGGGCTGGTTCTCCACCGGGCGCGGGCCCGGATCCAGGAATCTGCTGAAGACCGTCATGGATAGGATCCAGGACGGGACCATCGACGCCGAGGTGTCCTTCGTTTTCTGCAACTGGGACAACACCGAGGTCCCTAATCCCCGCCGGGACCAGCGCCAGCAGTTCTTCGAGATGGTCAAGGGATACGGCATCCCCCTCGTAACGGAGTCCTTCAAGAGATACAACCCCGGGCTGAGGGAGACCGACAAGACCGCCTGGGGAGAGGCCTACGGCAGAATCCTCCGGGAAAAGATCCGGCATTACGATATGGACCTGGGAATCCTCGCCGGGTACATGCTGTGGATGGATGACACCACCTGCGAGGCCTATGATATGCTCAACCTCCATCCGGCCCTGCCGGACGGCCCGAAGGGGACTTGGCAGGAGGTGATATGGAAGCTAATCGAGGGCCGCGCGGGAGAACAGGGCTCCATGATGCACGTCTGCACCAGCGAGCACGACCGCGGCGCCGCCATAACGTACTGCCGCTTCCCGATCAGGGGCGGAGAATACGACGCGCTGTGGGCCAGCATGGAGAGGAAGCTCGCGACCAAAAGCCTCGCGCAGATCAAAGCGGAGGAGGGCGAGGGAGAGCCGCTCTTCGAGAAGATCAGGAAGGACGGTGCCAGGCGCGAGCTCCCGCTCATCGTTTCCACCATCGGGCTGTTCGCCGACGGCACCGTCTCGATGAGGGGCAAACGGCTGTGGAAGGAGGAGGGGATGCTTCCCGGCCCGTACGACCTCTCCGCAGAGGTGGATGCTTCCTTATGACCCCGGACGAGCCAGACATGGTCAACCCCATGCAGGATATGGGGCTCATCCAGGACAAGCAGGCGCTGATCGAGCCGCAAGGATTCCTCGTCCCCTGCAACGCGGCGAGGCTCCTGTGCGAGCGCTACATCCCTGACGGCGGTAGGCTGTACGACCTCATCGACCGCTATGACAACATCGCGTCATACGTGCTCAACCGCGACAACACCGCGCACAACGCCGACGTCATGAGGATGGTCGCGCCGTTCCTGCGCGCTTTCGGCGCTACGGACCTTGCCGTGAGAAGATTCTACGACTCTTATCTCCCTGCCGCGAGAGGCGCGGCGGAGACCGCCGACCACCTCATCTCCGTCATGCCGACCTATGTAAATACCTGCATGTACGAGCATGCGGCGTACGCTATGTGCGAGAAATTGGACATACCGTTGGGCCAAGTCAGCTCTACCTCCCTCGACCTCGACGGGACGCCGATGACCGCGAGAGGCGCGGCCGCGGTGCGGGAGATGGCAAAGGACATCTGCGACATCGAGCTTCCAGCCATGAAGTACGAGTTCGGCGTACCGCTCGAACTGGGCGCGGACGAGGTAGCGATGATCAGCCGCATGGACGAGATCTTCCTGCACCGCTTCCCGGTCACGCCGGCGGAGGATATGGTGAGGTCGATGGACTCAGTGGACTCTAACCAGAAGGCGTACGCCCTCATCGACATACGGAAAACATCGCGGGTGGACCTCGACGGCACGGTTTACATCGGGGGCGAGGCCATCGACTATCAGGTCATGGACCTGGTCCGCGACGGCAATGGCCTATCACTCTCTTTCAACGGCACGGAGTTCGCCGTGCGCGGCGCCAATGTCGCCGCCATCACCGAAGACTGCACGGTGGCTGCGGTGCTCGCCACAGAATTCTACGATACCGGTATACAGGGGGTGTTCGACCTCGTCGAGCACTGGGATCGGAAGCACCTCGAGGGTGACAACATCCCTGACCGCCCACTCGTTGACACCATGCTCCGCAATCACCCGAAGAAACTTCCGACGGTCGTGCGTGTAACCCGCAACAACGCCACGGAGGTCGCCGAAAAGAGCGACGCCTACCGCCGGAGGATGCTCGCGAGACACGCGTGGAAGAACATGCAGAGATGAGAAGAGACTACGAGCTCGAAAGGATGCTCGGAGAACCGAGAATGGCGATACGCTCTCTCGCGTACGCCCTGTTCTTCTCGTACCTGGTTATCCAACTGAACTCTTTCGTCGACACGTTCTGGACGTCGGGTCTCGGCGACAAGGATATGACTGCCGTGTCGGTGATGTCGCCCATATACTGGATTGTCACATCCGCCGGAATAGGGTTGGGTGTGGGTGCCGCCTCAACGATGGCATTCCACCTCGGGGAGAGGGACTATGAGAGGGCAGGAGTGCTCGCCGAGAACTCGCTCGCCCTCGGCCTCTTGGTTTCCATAATCGTTTCCATCTCGATGTCCCTCCTCGTCGGCCCGCTCATCAACCTCATGGGCGCGGACGACGTGTACGAGGGAGGCCTCGCCTACGTGAGGCCGTTCCTGATCCTTTCCCCGACGCTGA
This sequence comes from Methanomassiliicoccaceae archaeon COG_1, assembly GCA_028561875.1. GTDB lineage: Archaea > Thermoplasmatota > Thermoplasmata > Methanomassiliicoccales > Methanomethylophilaceae > Methanomethylophilus. The sequence goes on along the minus strand of JAQQTI010000001.1, from coordinate 231,853 downwards.
TCCTTGACGGCATCGTCGCGGGGATGTTACGCTCAGAGGGCGCGGGTCACAAAGCGATGGCTCTCCTCGTCATTTCCGCCGGAATCAACATGGTTCTCGACCCGCTGCTCATCTATGACGTGGAAATGGGCGTCGCCGGCGCAGGATGGGCGACGGCGATCGGCACGGTGGTCTCCACCTCGTTGGGGTTGTATTGGTATCTCGCCGGCAGGATGCGTGTGCGCGTCTCGTTCAGGGGATTCCGTCCCGACCGCTCCGCGATGAAGGAGGTGTTCGGCATCGGTGGGCCCCGTACCGCGGAGGCTCTGGCGACCGGGTTCACCAACATATTCCAGAGGGTGTTCATCATCATCGCCGCCGGAAGCGTCGGCGTCATGCTTTACAACGTGCCTTGGCGTTACCCCATGCTGGCTATCGTTCCCGCCGAAGCACTCGGCGCGGCAATGATTCCCGTGTGCTCGGCTGCTCTTGGGCAACGCGACGTGGGAAAGATGAAGGAGGGGATGCTGTATGCAGGGAGGCTCTCCTTCGTGGTGACCGCTGTCCTGGCGATTTTGATCTTCGTCTTCGCCGAGTCGCTTATGGGGGTGTTCACGACATCGGATACCATGGCGGACCACCACGAGAAGCTGGTCTGGGTGCTCCGTATGTTATGCATCTTCATCCCCTTTGAAGCCATGCGCAAGGTCGGATCATCCATGCTACAGGTCCTGCGGAGGTCGACGCTCTCAACGGTCGCGACCCTGATATGGGGTGCGGCAAAGCTAGGCGCCTACGCCGTAGCCTGCACCTGCTCGTTCGACGCGATAATCATGGCCTGCGTGGCGGTATACATCGCTGGCGGAACTGGGATGGTCGGGCTCTCGTATCTCGTGGCAAGGAACGTCCGCGAGGAGAACATGCCCGCGGTGCCGAGGACGACGCGACGCAGGCCCGAATCCCACTACAGAATGCTCCCCGGGCCGGTGGATTTGCGAATGGTGCTCCGTACGGGATTCGAACCCGGGTCCCGGCCTCGAAAGGGCCGGATGATTGGCCGCTACACTAACGGAGCGCAGGAGCGGCCTATGGATGGGTCGTTTAAAAAACTTCGTGCGAGCGACATTATTTAAATACTAACCCGATGGGCGTGGCAGATACCATGGCCGAGGAACAGATCAATCCGGAAGAGGACGTGACGCGCGTCCGCCTTCCCAACATCAAGGAGGGGGAGATGTTCGGCATAGCCGATCAGCTCCTTGGCGCGTCGAAAATCAAGGTGATGTGCGAGGATGGCCAGAGCCGCGTCGGGCGCATCCCCGGGAAGATCAAAAAGAGGATGTGGATCCGCGAGGGTGACCTGCTCATCGTGTCCATATGGGATTTCGAGCCCACCAAGTGCGACGTCCGCTTCAGGTACACCAAGACGCAGGCCGTCAACCTGAGCAGGCGCAATAAGATTCCCAAGAACCTCGACATATTCTGAGGTCAGCCCATGCTGTCGCCGCCCTACGAGGAGCAGTTCGCTTACGTCGAACAGAGGATCGACGCTCTTAAGACGGACAAGACCGGCGACGAGAGGCAGACCGAGGGCGAGGTCTTCGACCGCAAGACCCTCATGACCCTCTATGACATGATGAAGAGGGGGATGGTTGACAAGGTCCACTATCCTGTATCCACAGGGAAGGAGGGCAATGTATTCTACTCCACCGACGGGGACGGCAGCGCCGTCGCACTGAAGATATACCGCACGTCCACCTCCACCTTCAAACGCGTCGCGAGGTACGTCGAGGGCGACCCGCGCTTCAAGGGGATCGTCGGAAACAGATGGAAGCTCATCTACGCCTGGGCCGCGAAGGAGTACCGCAACCTCGAGCGGTACGCAGAGGCGGGGCTCCGCGTCCCGGAGCCCATCACTGTGGATAAGAACTGCCTCCTCATGGAGTACATCGGAGACGAATCCGGGCCCGCACCACAGCTCCGGAACTACGAGATGGACGAGCCGGCCGACTACTACGAATGCATCGTGGGGTTCATAGTCGACGGGTGGAACAAGGCCCGCCTGGTGCACGGAGACCTCTCGGAGTACAACATCCTCGTGGAAGGGGACGGGCCAGTGGTCATAGACGTCGGCCAAACGATGACCGCGGACTTCTTTAACGCCCGCGAGCTCTTGGAGAGGGACGTGGAGAACGTCAACGCCTACTTCCGCCGGAAAGGCGTGGACACTGAGAAGACCACCGACATCCTGGCAGAATGCAAGGCCCCCCGGCGGGAGGGCGATTGAATGCTCAGATCAACCAGGATTCCCCAGGACCGCATCGGCGCGTTCGTAGGGAAGAACGGCAGCTCCAAGAAGGCGCTCGAGGAGCGCACCCACATGAAGTTCGACATCGACAAGGAAGGCGAGGTCACGTGGAACGACGAGGGCGAGGAGATCGATCCCCTCGTCGCCCTCAGGACCATTGACGTCGTGAGGGCCATCGCCAGGGGGTTCAGCCATGACAAGGCGATGAGGCTCTTCGATGACGACGACATGTACCTCGAGTCCATAAACATCAAAGAGGCCGTGGGGGACAGACAGTCGCAGGTGCAGAGGGCGCGCGGCAGGATCATCGGCCGCGATGGCAAGACCCGCCGCATCATCGAGGACCTCGCCGACGTGTATGTCTCGGTCTACGGGAACACCGTCTCCATAATCGGCAACTCTGTCGGCCTGCCTGTGGCGAAGCATGCGATAGGTATGCTGCTCAGCGGCAGCGAGCACGCCACTGTGTATCACTACCTGGAATCCCAGCGCCCTAGACTCCGCATCGCGGAGATGGGCTTCGACCTCCGAGGGATCCGATGGAGCCTTGGGTTGAGTCGTCCCTTGGAAGGGCGGAGCCGATCGCCGCTGCCGGACTGTGCGATCACTGCCTCGGCAGGATGTTCGCAAAGCTCGGTGAGAGGCTCTCTGACGAGCGGCGCGGAGAGATGCTCCGCGACGGCCTGAGCGAGGGCGGGAAGACATTCGCGCCGGAATCCCCCTGCCCGCTGTGCGGGGACATCTTCGACATGGCGGGGAGATTCGCCGAGACCGTCGCCGAGAAGATCAACGAGACCGAGTCGGACAATTTCCTCGTCGGGTGCAAGGTGGATCCGGAGATCGCCGAACTCGAGAGGTCCATGTGGAGGGAGTTCGGGACGGAGGGCACCGCGGAGCCGCTGAAGGCCGAGCTCAACAGAGAGATCGGAAAACTCGCTGCGCCCATCATCTGCCGCCCGGTGGAGTTCAAAGAGCCACAGGTAGTCGCCTGCGTCGATACCCGCTTCGCCGACGTCACTCTCGACATATCTCCGATTTTCATCGCCGGGAGGTACAACAAGCTCAGCAGGGAGATCCCACAGACCAAGTGGCCCTGCCGCGTCTGCAAGGGCAAGGGGTGCCCCCGCTGCCACGGTACCGGGAAGATGTACCAGACCTCCGTCCAGGAGATCATCGGCGACCCCGCCCTGAAGATGGCGGGAGGCCGGGAGCACTTCTTTCACGGTATGGGCAGGGAGGACATTGATGCCCTCATGCTCGGAGAGGGCAGACCGTTCGTCCTGGAGATCAGCCAGCCTATGATCAGGGACATAGACTTGGATGGGCTCAAAAACGAAGCAAACAACACCATACTGGCACAATATCACTCCCTGCACTTCGTACCCCGTTCCGCGGTCGCTTCATACAAGGGGTCCGACCCAGGCAAGACCTACCGCGCGAGAGTCGTCGCCGAGAAACCGTTCGACAGGGAGAAGGTAATCGATGTGGCGGAATCCTTCAAGGACGCCTCACTCGACCAGCGCACCCCACACCGGGTGGAGCACCGGAGGGCGGACCTCATAAGGAACAGGACAATCTACTGGGTCAGGGCAGAGAACTTCGGGGAGGACTCCTTCGACCTAATCATGAAGACGCAGTCCGGCACCTACGTCAAGGAGTTCGTATCCGGGGACGGAGGCAGGACGCGGCCCAACTTCTCCGAAAGGCTGGGCATCCCATGCAAGGTGGACCTTCTGGACGTCCAGGATGTCGACTTCAACGGCGATAGGGATTATCTCTTGATGCGATTGCCGACCCAGAAGCAACGCTTGACAACCTGATATAGAGGGCCTACGGTCCCGCGCCTCGCGGATCGACCTCACTCCACTGGAAGGACATCGCTTCCGGATATGTGACGGCCTCCGATTCCGTTTGAGTTGATATTTGAAGACTGGTTCATCTACACGATTCCATCTGTGGTGTTCGCCATGCTGATGTCGGTTCTGAGAAAGATAGGCATCGGGAACCCTGAGTCTGACCTCGGGACCCTCTTCGCACAGTCGTCCTCGGTTTCGCATAAGGAATCGCCTCCTTCAAGGACGCGCAGGGACGGCTCTGGGCCGTCGGCCCGCCGCAACTGGGCCTTTATTTGAGCCGTTCGGGCCGTAACAGGACCTCCTAGCTGTGCTTCTACTACGCCCTCCATACCGCCCCCGCCTCCCCTATGATGTCGATAGGCTAGCTCGGCATTCCCTTCACATGCTGTCCGTGGCAGCCATCCTGCACGAGAGATGCTTCCGAGGGCCTGACTGGGCCTCGCCCTCCTGGTGGCCGGCGACCTGCTGACGCCGTTACGTGCCCTTCCCCAGAGGGAAGCTTTATAACGGATAATGGGATGGGCGGTCCGTTATTCGAGTGCGCCCCTGCTTAGAGCTTCTTCGCTTCGCGGCGGCGTCCCCGGAACCGAGAGGTAATAGCCATGCAGAGATCAAGAGGGTTCAGGTCCCACACCCGCCAGCTCCTCCAGAAGAAGCCCAGGCAGAGGGGCCTCTCGCCCATCACCAGGGGTTTCCAGACGTTCGAGACCGGAGAGAAGGTCAACATTGTCATCGACCCCAGCATACACAAGGGAATGCCCCACTCCAGATTCCACGGCCTGACCGGCGTCGTCGTCGGGGAGAGGGGGACCGCGTACGAGGTCGACGTCAACGTCGGCGGCAAGACCAAGATGGTCGTCGCCCGCCCCGAGCACCTCGTCAGGTCGAGAGGCCAGTAAGGCTTCCCGAAACGCCTTAAACGTTCTGGAAGGTGGACGAATGGCAGACGAGTGCGTTACGCTGGCTGAGGTAAGGGACCTTTTAACTGCGGAGAACGGTAAACGCGAACTCCTTACCTCGCAGAGAAACTCTATGACGCATGCCCAGGCGGTCTGCTCCCTCACCATGGAGCAGGCCAAGGCCATGGTCGCGGAGCTTGAAGGCCTGGACTTCGTCGAGACGCCCGTCGCCGTCAAGATTGCCGATCTCATGCCCAAATACCCGAACGACGTCCACGCCATCTTCGCCAAGGAGAGGGTCCCGCTAGATGCGGGCAGGATCGCCGCCGTCTTGGACGTCGTCGACAGGTACCGCTGACCCCGCGGGGGTCCCTTATATTAATCCGTCAGGGCATATCCCGATTGAGGGAACGTTATGGAAGAGTACGCATATGTTCTGGACTATCTGCCGCAGGGCGCGGCCAAAGTTGGCTACGACCGCAGGGAGCCCCTGTGCTACGCTCTCGGCGATTCCGAGTTTAAACTTTTCGAGCTTGTGGCTAAGCGGGGCGCGACCATCAACTTCGGCGACAGGATCTACATCGGCAAGGACGCATCGAAGAGGACCGCCGTCGACCACGTCAAGAGGAGGATCCCCGTCGAGGAGCTCACCAGCACCGGTAGCTCCGAGCTCGAGTACGCGGTGGAGGCCGCCGTGAAGGCGCAGGATGCACGCTTCATCAGATTCTACAACGAGGCGGGGCCGGTGTCACTCCGCAAGCACCTACTTGAAGAGCTCCCCGGGCTCGGCAAGAAGTCCATGGAGGCCATCCTTGAGGAGAGGAAGAAGGGCCCGTTCAAGGACTTCGCTGACATGGAGGCCCGCGTGCCTTCGGTGAAGAATCCAGATAAGCTGATTGCCGCCCGCATCCTGCTTGAGATCAACGACCCTAACAGGAAGCGCTACCTCTTCACTAACAGATGAGCGGAACTAGCAGGCTCATCCGCGAGACCGGCGTTGTCCCGAGGAGGAGCAGGGGGCAGAACTTCCTAACCGACGGAAGGGTGGCCGATCGCCACATCGCCTATGCAGGCATCCAATCCGGGGACAGAGTCCTCGAGGTCGGCCCGGGTCTGGGAATACTCACGCAGAGGCTGATAGAGTGGTCAGACAACGTGACCTGCATCGAGGTCGACCCCACACTCGCCGATTACATGGAGAGGACGTACGGGGACAGGATAAGGCTCGTCCGCGGTGACGCCACCAAGGTGGAGTTCCCTCCGTTCGACAGGTTCGTCAGCAACCTCCCATACAACGTCTCCACGCCAATAATATTCAAGCTCCTGGAACACGATTTCGAGAGGGCCGTGGTGATGGTGCAGAAGGAGTTCGCCGACCGCATGGTCGCCGATGTCGGGAGCCCCGACTACTCCCGCCTCACCGTGAACCTCTTCTACCGTGCCGAGTGCGAGGTCCTCGAAGGGGTGCCAAGGTCGCGGTTCGACCCGCAGCCCAGAGTGGACTCCGCCCTGGTATCGATAGTTCCCCGCCCCGCCCCGTTCCATGTAGGTGACGAGGAGACGTTCTTCCGCGTGACGCGGGTCTGCTTTGACCACCGTCGCAAGAAGATCGGCACATCGCTGAGGGATGCGATGATGATATCCTCGCCGGAAGACGTCCCATATGCCAACGAGAGGATTGAGAACCTCCGCCCGACGGAGATCGCCGAGATCGCGAACGAGATCGGCAGATTGCGACCTCCTGCTTCTTACATCTATATCGCGTCCGCGAATCCGTCCTAGCCGCAATGCTCCCTTCCGATTGGCCCTTCGATCTTCGAAATTGAATATCCAGGGTCTCCCGATATGGGAACAGTTTTGTTCGCTTTTATTAATCGGGAGCCTGGCAGCCAGATATCCGTATGTCCGATTTGCCGCGTACCAACCTATAAGCACAACAAACCCATTGTACGCAGGATCGCATGCAGATCGGTATCGTAGGGAAGCCGAACGTGGGGAAGTCCACGATGTTCGGGGCCGCGACCATGGCCCCCGTGGAGATAGCTGACTACCCGTTCACCACCATCGACCCCAACAAGGGCGTTGGGTACGTCAGGTATCCCTGCCCCTGCAGGGAGCTCGGAGTGCAGTGTGACCCGCACAATTCCCTATGCATAAACGGCACGAGGATGATTCCCGTAGACCTGCTCGATGTGGCCGGCCTGGTCCCCGACGCATGGCAGGGAAGGGGACTCGGCAACAAATTCCTAGACGACCTGCGGCAGGCTGACGCCCTGGTGAACGTCGTCGATGCCAGCGGGAGCACGAACATCGAGGGTGTGTCCGGCAGGCCCGGGCAGTTCGACCCTTCCGATGATGTCATGTTCCTTCGCCACGAGATCGACTGCTGGATGAGGGAGATTCTAAAGGACGGTCTAGGGAAGATCGCCAGGGCGGCGAGGATGAAGGGAAGCAAGCCGGAGGAGGTTCTCGCCGAGAGACTCGCCGGGTTGAAGGTCACCGAAGGGCAGATAAAGTCCGCGCTCGAAAAGGTCCCCCTCCCTGACGACCCCACACAGTGGGACGATGAGCGGCTCCTCGCGCTGTGCGCCGAGATAAGGAGGGCATCGAAGCCGATGATCATCGCCATGAACAAGGCGGACATCGCGCCGGCGAAGAACTTAGAGAAACTCTCTGGGTTCGGCGAGGAAGCCGTACCCACCATGGCAGAGGCGGAGCTAGCGCTCCGCCGCGCGGAGAAGAGCGGCATCATCCAGTACGTGCCCGGTGACGAGAAGTTCAGGATAAAGGAGGGGTCCCCCCTCAGCGATGTTCAGAGGAGGGCGCTCGACCGCATGGCCACGAACATGGGTAAGTACGGCGGCACCGGCGTGCAAAGGTGCCTCGAGGACGCGGTATTCAAGACCCTCGGCTACATCCCCGTCTTCCCGGTGGAGGACGAGAACAGGCTCGCAGACCACTTCGGAAGGGTGCTACCCGACTGCCACCTCGTACCGGGGGGATCCACCGCGAAGGACCTTGCATACAGGATTCACACCGACCTCGGAGACAGATTCATCCGCGCAGTGAACGCGAGAACCAAACGCACGGTGGGCGCGGACTACGTCTTGCAACCCGGAGACATCATCAGGATAGTCGCGAGCAAGTGATGAGATGGAGGAGCACGACGTCTGCATGATCAGCGCGTCGCATTCGACGGACGCGGAGGGAAGGCCGTACATCGAACTCTTTGGCAGGACCCGCGGAAAGAAGTCCATCGCCATTGCCGTGTTCGGGTTCCCGCAGTACTACTACGCCATGGACCCCACCCCCGCCCTCGAGTCCTCACTGAATGCTAATCCCGACGTCTCCGGCACGGAGCACGTAGAATTGGAGTTCAGGGGAAAGAGGCACGACTGCCTGAAGATCTTATTCGACGACCCCTGGAAAGCCACCGCCCTACGCAGCAAACTCTCTTCGAAGTTCAAGGTATTCGCGGGCGATATACCCTACTCCGATCGCTACATCTACGACGCGGACATGGGCTCCTGCATACGCGTTAGGGGCGAGCCCATAGACCTCGGCTACAGTACCGACGTGACAATCAGGCTCGACAGCTTCGAGAACATCGGCTTTTTCGACCCTGGCCTGAGATACCTGTCGTTCGACATAGAAAACTCCGTGGAGAACGGGACGATCTACTGCATCTGCACCAAGGTCGAAGAGGACGGGGAGTTCTCTACCCCCGAGCCGATCTATGGGGAGGAGAAAGAGATCATCGAGCGCTTCGGCAGGCTCGTCCGCGACGTCGATCCCGATGTGATCACCGGCTACAACATTGACAATTACGACATCACGAGAATCTTCGAGCGCGCAGAGCTCAACCGTATAAGGGACGCTCTCCCATGGGGGAGGGACGGCGGGCAGCCGAAGAAATTCTCCGAACGCTTCTGGCGTGTGAAGGGGAGGATGATTGTCGATGCGTGGTGGGCGGCCAGGAAGGAACTCCGCCCAAAGCAGGAGACGCTCAACGCCGTTGCCAGGCAGGTACTCGGTGAAGAGAAGCTCGACGTCGACCCCAAGCACATGGACCAGGAGTGGAGGGAGAACCGGGCGAAGGTGATGGAGTACTGCACACAGGACGCGAACCTCGCCCTGCGCATCCTCCTCTCCGTCGGAGAGGTGAGGAAAGCCCTCGACCTCGCCGCCGTCTCCAAACTCCCCGTCGGAGAGGTGATCACCTCGGGCACGTCGACCCTCGTAGACTCCCTGCTGATCAGAGAGGCCGACCGCAGCGGCGAGGCCGTCCCCATGAACGGGCGGAGGACCGCTCGCGGCGAGGACCAGATCGAGGGCGGGTACGTGCACGCGATGAAGGCGGGACTCTACCACTGGGTGATGGTCTTGGATTTCAAATCCATGTACCCCTCACTGATCATCGCCAACAACATCTGCTTCACCACCCTCGCCGACGACGGCGAGATTGTCGCGCCCTCGGGGGCCAAGTACATGTCGCCAGAGAGGAAAAGGGGGCTCCTGCCCAAGATCCTCGTCGGGCTCATGGAGCAGAGGGACTCCATCAAGAAGGCTATGAGAAGCACCGACGACCCGGCGGAGATGCGGTACCTCGACGGCCTGCAGGAGGCGGTGAAAGTGGTGATGAACACATTCTATGGCGTGTTCGCCTCCTCTTTCTACCGCTTCACCGACAAAAGCATCGGCGCCTCAATCACCGCCTTTGCGCGGGCGAACATCACGACGATCATCAAGCAGCTTCAGGACGACGGGCACCCCGTGATCTACGGCGACACCGATTCCGTGTTCGCCCTCTCCCCTTACCACGATATCGCAGGTGCGACAAAGTTCGGCAAGGAACAAGCGGAGAGGTTTTCCGGAGCGGGGAAGACCCTCGAGTTCGAGAAACTCTTGGAGCCCATGTTCTCCCATGGCATGAAGAAGAGGTACGTGGGGAGGGTGGTATACCCTGAAGGGCAGACCGAACTCCTGGTGAGGGGGTACGAGATCCGCCGTAGCGACTCCTTCGACCTGCAGAGCGATATGCTCATGGAGCTTTTCGAGAAGATCCTTGACGAGAGGTTCGACGAGGCGCTGGAACTCGTGAGATCGACCATACGTGATGTCCTCGCCGGAAGGGTGGATCCGTCGCAGCTCGTGATTTCCAAGGGGTGCAGGGGGCTCAACGCCTACGCCAACCCAGAGCGGATGGCAAACGTGCAGGCTGCGAGGAAGCTCATCGCCATGGGCTACGACTTCATCCCCGGGATGAAGGTCTCTTGGATCGTCACCGATGCATCTAAGGCACCGCAGGTGGTTGAGCCTTACGTAAGCGGCGTGCCTTTCGCAGCAAGACCGGACTACCGCTACTACGCCGAGAGACTGGCACATATGGCTTCCAGGATAACGGAAGTCTTCGGATGGTCGGAGAAGGACCTGGTCGCCGGCTCCCAGCAGAAGACCCTGCTTGAGGACGACTTCATTCAGACGTCTCCGAAGCCCGGGAAGCCGGAGAGCGCCGCGCCCGCCCCGACGGCCAAGGCCGAGAGGAAGGGGGAGAAGCCAGTCAATCTGGACGACTTCTTCTGACTCTGCATCGTATGCCCCGCCTGTATACGCGGCTTGCATTGGTGCCGGGTCGCCACGTCGAGAATCTGGCTCACCGCAGTTCCGGCCATAGTCCCCGTCACACCCATTAAATACGAGCTAGACCTCCCGCCGTACGCGGGAACGGTCCCGCCGGAGCTGTACCCTTCGGGGCGAATCCGGGAAGTGATTACATGGCAGACGAGAAGCAGTCTGAAGAGAAGTCCGCAGTCAGCGGCAAGAGCATGTACAGGTACATAGCCGAGGCCTGGAGCGACGCGCCCAACACATACGTCAAGGCGCTCAACCAGGAGAGGAGGATTCGGTGGAGGAAGGAGGAGAACTTCCTTCGCATCGAGAAGCCCACCCGGCTTGACAGGGCCCGCGCCCTCGGATACAAGGCCAAGCAGGGGTACGTCCTCGTCAGGGCCAAGGTCCGCAAGGGGGCCTTCCGCAAGAGACGTATCAACGCCGGAAGGCGCGCCAAAAGGAAAGGAGAGGAGCAGCTCATCGTCGCGAAGAGCCTCCAGAGGATGGCAGAGGAGAGGACCCAGAAGAGGTACCAGAACCTTGAAGTGCTCAACTCCTACTGGGTCGGAGCCGACGGTCAGAACGAATGGTACGAGGTAATCCTCGTGGACCCTGCGAACCCCGTCATCAAGACGGACCCCAAAATCAACTGGATTTGCAGCGGCAAGCACAAGAACCGCGTCTACCGCGGCAAGACCGCCGCCGGCAAGAGAGGGCGCGGCCTCGGCAAAAAGGGTAAGGGCGCCGAACGCGCGAGACCCTCCGCTGCAGCCCACGGCAACAAGACCAAGTGACCCTTAACCCCGTTACCGGGGGCCTCTGGCCCCCGGTTTAACTTTCTCGACGGCGATTGGATAGAGGGAACACGTTTTTATTCGTATCACATCGCTTAACCCATGTCCAGCGTTGCCGACATGATTCGTCTTAAGCATATGCCTGTGGCAATCTACCGCGCCGCGGCGATCCCCGAAGATGCACGCGTGCCGTCCTCAGGACGTTGCTCCGTGCCTCCGCTGTTTCTTCTGGCCTCGAAGGGGCATATGACAGCCGCGGCGAAATTGGACGTGAAATGCCACGGGGCTCTGAGCGGATTTGGATTCGGTGGCATCGCTGATAGGAAAAGAGTTGCCATGAAGATGTCCGCGAACCCCGAGGAGCACGCGGACGGTCTCAGACACGGCGGTGGAAGAAGGGAGTTCGACCGCCCGGAGACCGCCATGCTGCAGCTAAATGCCCTCCCCGACTATGGTGACGGGGAGGACTGCATCGTGTTCGAGCCCTACGACAACGCGAAGAGGAGACGCGCCTCGACAGAGGTCGTCGCTGTACTCGCCGATCCCTTTGAGATATCCGCCTTGTTCGGCCTTGCTGGCTATTCGCGGAGGGCGCCCGGCCCCGCCGCTGTGCTTCAGCACGGGCACGCCTGCGAGCAGATATACTCGATACCGAGAAAGGAGGGGGAGTCGGATGAGCCCCGCGCGGTCATCGGCATGACCGATCTGTTCGCGAGAAGATTCGTAGACCGGGATTTGTTGTCCTTCGCCGCTCCGTACCAATTGTGGGAGAGGATGGAGTTCGACGCCCCGCACTCGTTCCTGTCGACGGAGAGATGGGAGAGGATTATCGCGGAAAACAATCACAAGGGATGATCGTGAAGGAGCGGACACGTGTATCCGAGGGATCGGCATGGCTAACCTGACCGCCGATAAGTTACAACCGAAGTGCATCTGCTCGTTTACGGAGCGGAAACGCGACAGGGCCGTCGTCCTTGAGAAGTGAGCCCCTAACCGAATGCACGCCACATCACGGATGATTCCAACGACTGTCTTTGGAACCCGTACCCAAGCTGTCACGCCTTCTAGATGTGGAGGCGTGATTCTGCACGAACGGATTTCGATTGCCAGCGGCTTCTTCCTTTATCGCTTTCAACCGCTCCGCCACCTCGGCGTCCCGCATCCCCACCGTGGGGAAGAACACCGGCAGGTCATAATCATTCGGATTGAAACCCTCTACCTCTTTAAGAGACCACCCCTTGACGTACCCGAGCACACGGTCTGAGTGCCCGTCCGCATCCTTGAGAGAGGGATCGTAAGCAGAGAGGACCTCTCTGCCGTATCCTCCGCGCACCAGCACCTTGCACCCGCGCTTCATCATCAACCACGCCGAGAGAAGACCACGATCGTCCTCCACGTCGGCGACGACCCTGCCCTGCGTCCCGATAGGGAACCCCGCATGACAACTTATGTAGGAATCGAAGAGGTACGCCGCCTTCGGGCGCACCTCGATCCAGAATGTGACGTCCGGGTTCGTGAGGTCGACCTTCGGACTCTTGTCGAGGTTGGCGTTCCAAATTGCGTCGCCAGCTAGCCTTCCGACATCCATGGAGGTGAACTTTTGATTCCCCTCGCGCCTAGCCTTCACGGCGAATGTCTTGCCATTCACCAACCTGGTCTTCGAGTACTCCGCGGCCTTCGCGCAGATGCTGTCGAGGTCGGGCGCGCATGATTCGCATACCGAGATGGAGGCGACCCCGAAGACCCTGCGCAGGGAGCGCACGCCTGCGCCCACATCTACGCACTCCACGAGAAATCTGGCCCCGCTCTTGCCCACGAGGGCTTCGACACCGTCGGCGGCCAGCATCTGTATCATGTTCTCCTTCATGCGGGACTCGAAACGCATGCGCACGGGCATGCTTTTGAGACCTATTTCTGAATACCTGACGAGGAGGACCGCCATAGCGCGGCAATCGGGGGACGGTTTTATTAGCATTCCCGTCTATGGTCGCACGATGGAACCGCTGCTCTTGTGTGCGCTGATTCTCATATCCGTCGGAGCTGGTATCGTCGGTGCCCTCTTCGGGCTGGGCGGCGGCATCGTATTCATCCCGGTCCTCACCGTGATGTTCGGCATGGAGATGACGGAGGCCACGGCGGCCTCCCTCATAGGAATCGTCGCCGTCTCTACCGGGTCCGCCTACGGATATGTTAGACAGGGACAGTCAAACGTGCGCCTCGGGATGCTCATGGAGGTCACCACTTCTATAGGTGCCATCGCAGGAGCCTCGCTGGCCCTCTACCTGGAGAACACCGTTCTGCTAATCCTGTTCTCCGCCGTTATGGCATACAGCGGATTCAAGATGGTAGCATCCCCTGAGAGGAGAAGCATCCCTGAAAACGAGCAGACGGATATGTCGTTCGAGTACAGAGACCCCCTCGACAGGACGAAACGCTGGTACGCCGTTAGGAATCTTAGGTCCGGACTGGCACTCTGCACCGCAGCTGGGGCGATGTCCTCCATGACCGGAGTGGGGGGCGGGGCGGTCAAGGTCCCGCTGATGAACATACACATGCATGTTCCAATCAAGGTAGCCAGCGCCACTAGCAACTATATGATCGGAATCACCGCGTTCTCCGGCGCGCTGATTTACTTCCTGAACGGAAGTGTGGTGCTCGACGTGGCCGGCGCGGTCGCCGTTGGGGCGTTCTCCGGCGCGGTCGCCGGCAGGGCGGTCTCGACACGTATAGGGGCTTCATCGTTGAAGAGGTACATGAGCGTGGTCTTCTTCTGCGTCGCGACTGTGACGCTGCTTGAAGCGGGGGGGATACTGCGACCGGGGAGCTGAACCTCTGGACCTCCCTTGTACTGAAGGTCGGAACGCACGCCGGGATAGCCTTACTCGCCGCTGGTCTGATAGCCTCGGCGGTGCTGGATTATGACGGACTCCTGTGGCTCGGAATCATCACGCTAATCTTCACGCCCATGGCCAGCATCGTCGCTTCAGAGGCCTGCCTGTGGCAGGAGGGTGACCGGAAGTGGTTCGCCGTAGGCATCGTCCTGATAATAGTGATCGTCACCGGTCTGGCGGTCACCGCCCTTCTGCTATGACTGGCGACGAATCTCGGAGAGTCGAGTGAACCCATCGACTGGACCCCTGCCGAACACATTGTTCTGGGGATGGAGCGGAAACAACGAAGGGCCGGTTCATCAGATTCGTACTACATGCACCCTGTTGGCACCAGAGGGTATGGCCCCCGTCGGCGGAACGGGTCCTTCCTCCTTCCCGCCCTCCAATCGCGAATGCCTCCTAGCCTGCGGGCGTAATATACCTCGTCGCCCTTCGGCCCAGGCTCGTAGTAGGCCCGATCTCTGAGCGAATCCGGCAGGCACTGCATCTTCGTGATCTTCCACTCGGCATCCTCTGCGTATTTGTAGCCCTTACCATAGCCGAGCTCGCCCATGAGCCTCGTCGACGCATTGCGGATCTGCATCGGGACAGGCTCCGCCCGGTTCTTGTGCACATCGCCGAGGGCATGCCCGATGGCCATCGGCACGGCATTCGTGCGCGGGGACATCGCAAGGTATACCGCGGTCTCGACGAGGACGGCGCGACGCACCGCAGGGTCCGGCTCCATACAAGCCTCGTAGCACGCAACGGCCATACGCATCGCCCTCTCGTCGGCAAGGCCGGCGGTCTCCGAGGCGGCGCTCACTAGGCGCCTCGCGATGTACACCGGGTCCTCCCCGCCGTCAAGCATACGGGCGAGCCAATATAACGCCGCATCTGGATCTGTGTTGCGCATTCCCTCGTGGAACGCGGAGATGATGTTGTAGTGCTCCTCGCCGCACTTGTCGTAGAGGACAGTACGTTTACCGAGTGCCTCCGAGAGGATGCCCTCGGTAATCTCCCCGTTCCCTGCTTCAGCGACGGAGGCGGCATACTCGAGGGCGTTGAGTGCCTTGCGGGCGTCACCGTTCGCGTAGACGGCGATGGCGCGCAGAACCTCTTTGTCCGCCTCCGCATGCATGCTCGGGAACCCCGTCTCCAACGCCCTCCTGAGTATCTCCCCCACCTTCTCATCCGGGAGGGGGTTCAGCACAAACACCCTGCAACGGGAGAGCAGCGCGGAGTTGAGGGAGAAGGACGGGTTCTCGGTGGTAGCACCGATCAGGGTTATGCTCCCTCTCTCGACGAGCGGGAGCAGTGCATCCTGCTGCGCCTTGCTGAAGCGGTGGATCTCGTCGATGAACAGGACCGTCTTCCCGCCTTTCCCGCGGCGGGCCTCGGCGGCAGACGACACTGAGCGGAGATCCGCTAGCGTTCCCGTGACGGCGGACATCTCGACGGATTCCGCCGAGGTGCGCGCGGCGATGATGCGGGCGATGGTGGTCTTCCCCGTTCCCGGCGGGCCCCATAGGATCATCGAGGGCATCTCGTCCCGCTCGATCAACACACGGAGGGCGCCGCCCTCGCCGAAGAGGGCCTCCTGCCCCACGAAACCGTCTATATCCTTGGGGCGCATGCGCTCCGCCAAGGGTCCCCTCCCCTCTCTCAAAGGCTCAAGCATGCTCTGCATGGTCATCCCGGCGGGGAGTCTCTCTCACCCGCCCTCCACGCGCGTATCTCCCTGAGCCGGCGACGATAGAGCACCTCGCTTCCCCTGTCCCCGGGACGGTAGTACTCCCGGTCCCTGAGCGAGTCCGGCAGACACTGCATCTTTGTAATCTTCTCTGGCGTACCCTCCGGATATTGGTAGCCCTTCCCGTATCCCAGGCCCTCCATGAGTTTCGTCTCGGCGTTGCGGAGGTGCATCGGCACGGGCTCCGCCGGCATCTCCCTCACATCCTTCATGGCGGCCTCCATAGCCGTTCCGACCGAGTTCGAACGCGGTGCGAGGGATAGGTAAATCGCCGTCTGCGCGAGGGCGTACCTGCACTCTGGCATGCCGAGGTTCCGGCAGGCTGTTAAACACGCCACCGCCTCGAGCATGGCATTGGGGTCGGCGAGGCCGACGTCGTCCCCAGAGAACTCAATGAGCCGGCGCGCGATGTACACGGGATCCTCCCCGCCGTCAAGCATGCGAGCGAGCCAATAGACCGCAGCGTCCGGGTCGGAGTTTCTCATAGACTTGTGTAGAGCGGAGATGAGATTATAATGCTCCTCACCATCGCGGTCGTAGAG
Organism: Methanomassiliicoccaceae archaeon COG_1; assembly: GCA_028561875.1. GTDB lineage: Archaea > Thermoplasmatota > Thermoplasmata > Methanomassiliicoccales > Methanomethylophilaceae > Methanomethylophilus. Next base: position 215,242 of record JAQQTI010000001.1, on the reverse strand, counting down.
GAGCGTCCTCCCGCCGACGGCCTCGACGACGACGTTCTCGGTTATGCCCGCATCCCCGCACACCGAGGCGCAAACTTCGAGGGCGTTGAGGGCGGTACGCGCATCGCCGTTGGCATAGCGCGCGATGGCACCAAGGGCGCAGTCATCAGCATACACTCTGGAATCTAGCCCTTTCGGGTCGGAGAGCGCCCGGCGCAGGAGCGTGAGAACGTCCTCATCGGAAAGGCCATCGAGAACAAAGATCCTGCAGCGGGAGAGCAGGGCGGGATTTACCTCGAATGAAGGATTCTCTGTGGTGGCGCCGATGAGCGTTATGCTCCCTTTTTCAACGTAGGGGAGGAAGGCATCCTGCTGCGCCCTGTTGAAGCGGTGAATCTCGTCGACGAATAGGACTGTGCGCCTGCCGTTCTTTCTGCGGCGTTCGGCCTCTTCCATAACCGCCTTCGCTTCCCTGATGCCCCCAGTGACGGCGCTGAAGCGCACGAACTCGGCGGATGTGCGGTTGGCGATGATGTTCGCCAGGGTAGTCTTACCCACCCCTGGCGGTCCCCAGAATATAATGGAGGGTACCTCGTCCCGCTCTATCATCATACGCAGCGGCCGGCCATCGCCGAGAAGCTTCGCCTGCCCGACGAACCCGTCAAGGCCGTCCGGCCTCATGCGCCCGGCTAGGGGCGCCCCGGGGCTGGAGGATTCGGTGCGGGGGCCCCCGAACAAGGTCGTCTGAGCCATGTCCGACGTAAGGGCGGGGTTGCGGTTATAGTTGCCGAGACGCGTGGAAAACCGCACGAGATGCCGGACAGACATCATATAAAGGATGGTGCAGAGGGCGGGATTTGGACCCGTGGACCGCTATGGATTAGGCCCTGAACCTAACGTCGTTGGCCAGGCTTGACTACCTCTGCAATACTGGAGGCTAGATACTTCAACTATAAAAAAAGAAAGGCGCCTGCAAGGGCGCCTTGGATTAAGTCGTTTGGAGGAGGACCCTCAGGCCTTCATGATCTTCATCCAACCGCCGGACTCGTAGATGGCGAGGCCTCTCTGGCGAAGGATGCTCTCGAACTCCTCCCACCCGATGACGTCGAGCCTGCTGTTGGAGCCCTTGGTGAACTGGATTCCGGTGGTTCCCTTGACCTTCCCGGGATGAAGTCCCTTGTTAGCGCAAATCTGCTTCGCCCTTCCGATGTCAATTTTTTGCATTGCCATAGAATGATCCCTAGCTATGTTATAGCCAGTCGAAAAATACGAGTATATAGTATTTAAATATTTGCCCATTTTCGGCCATTTCGGGCCTCTTTTGGACTCGGATTCCCTGCTCTGGACGCCCCTGTTGACATGAAATATAGTCCGCCAACCGTTATATCCGCCCACGCAATCTTCCCGCCCATGGAACAACGCGCCGCTCCCTCCCTCTTCCCGGGGGAAGGCGAGCGCATGACTCCCGAGGACGCCTTGGAGGTGGGCATGTGCTTGGGCAGGAAATACCGTCGGGTCGCCGTCGCGAGAGACTCCTCGAGCAGCTCTGCGATGATCGTCCGTGCCCTCACCTCCGGGGTCATATCCGCAGGCGCGCATGCCATCGACGCGGGGGTCGTACCTGCACCGGCAGCATGCGTCGCATTCGCCCTGGAAGCCGACTGCATAGCCTCCGTCGGCTCCCCCGAGAGCTGGGGGGATGTGAGCGGGATCATCCTGCACAACCCCGACGGCTCGCAGTTCTCCTCGGAGCAGATCACCGACCTGCTCGCGCCACCGGAAGACCCCACAGGGGACGCCCCCTCTGGCATCGGCAGAGCGACCACCGACTTCGGAGCCTCCCGGAGATACGTATCCGCCACCCTGCGCAACGGCATGAAGTCCGGCGGGTACGTCATCATGGACTGCGGCTGCGGCTCTTCGGCAACCTGTGCCCCGTGGGCCCTCACCGCCGCCGGTGCGGACGTGGTGAGCCTCAACGCCCACAGCGGCTCCGAGTGCGCCCCCCGCTCCCCCGGCATAGATAAGACCGAGCTCGCCAGCCTCTCCGACTTCGTGAACGCCAGCATCGGTAGCGTCGGCATCGCCTACAACGGCGACTGCACTCGTTTCGCCCTCCTAGACGAGAACGGTAAGTTCGTGCAGGGCGATATGCTCTTGGCGCTTATGATAATGTACCTTGAGCCGCGCATCGCGGTGGTCCCCTTTGACGCCCCCGCCGTCGTGGAGAACGCCTTCGGGCAGGGCTTCGGCCTGAGGGAGGACGAGAAGGACGAAGGGGAGCCTAAGCGGAGATTGGTACGTACCCGCGGTGACATAGAATCCGTCACGGACGCAATCAGGAAGAACGGCGCCGATTTCGGAGGTCTGCTGAATGGGACGTTCATCTTCCCCAAGAACAGCCTCTGCCCCGATGCCATCTACGGCTCGGCAGTAATCACTGAACTCGCCGGGATTCGCAGCATCCGCAACATGATGGCGAGCCTGCCCACCTACAGCACCGCGGTAAGGAGGGTGCGCCACGACGGCACCATGGAACGCTTCGGCAAGAACTTCCTGAGAAGGATCACCGAGTACGACGTTTCCGAGGTGGTGGTCGGTGACGGATGGAAGGTCATCATGAAGAACGGGCAGTATATCGTGAACGTAGACCCCGACGACCCCCGCTATATGAGAATCGCCGCGGAGTCTCAGGACAGAGTGTACCTGGTGACCATGCTCGAGCAGGCCTCGGAGATCGTCGAAGCGAGCGCGAGGCTGCGATTCGCTCCTCCGCCTTCGAGCCGTCCGCATACAGCATGTCGAGGTGTATCCTCTCGCCGCGGGAATTGTAGGCCGCCCAGCTTTTCCTGTCGTATGGCTGGCAGGTGATGAAGTGCACGCCGCCGAAATGGCCGAACATGGTGAGATCGTCCTCGGACGCCTCGTTCGAGTAACCGGGGTGGGAGTGGGCGGATCCAGATTGTTCCAGGTCCACCGGGCTCATCCACTCGAAGATTATGCTGTGTGAATCCCCGTATATCGTACCGGGGAGCATGACCATCTCGTCAATCAACCCGTCATGAACCCGGTGCAGGCAGATGAACTCATCGGGGTATGTGGACTTGGCTGACTCATTGAAGCCGTCGATGAAGTCGACGCTCACGCCCCTGAGCGGGATCATGGTCCACTCACCAGTTTCGACCTCACGCGGGGGTAGAACCCCTTCCCGAAGCTTATGAAGCGCGCCTTCCTCTCCGACCTCCTAAAATCCACCTTCGCGCACCCTGCGAGGTGATGCTCCTCCTGCCCGTCGAGTACGAGGAGACAGCCCCTATCTAGCACGCACTCCACGGTAATCCCCGAATCGGCGGGGACCACGAACGGACGCGAGGCGAACTTATAGGCGGCCATCGGTACGATGACGAGGGCGTCGACCGACGGGTCCATGAGGGGTGCGCCCAGGCTCATTGCGTAGCCGGTGGAGCCGGTGGGTGTGGAGACGATGATGCCGTCCGCCCTGAACTCGGTGGCGAGGGCGCCGTCGACGTACACCCGGAACTGCCTGATCTTGGCGACGGTGTCGGTGTGTATGACGGCCTCATTAACCGCGGGCTCCAGCGCCTTCCCGTCGACGGAGGTCTCGAGCTTGAATCTCTCCTCGACGCGGTAGTCGCCGGCTAGGAGCCTACTGATTCCTTCGTCTATCTCATCGTAGTCCAATTCGGCAAGGAATCCCACCCCGCCGGCGTTCACGCCTAGGACGGGGGAGTCGGTGCGCATCATCGCACGCAGCATGGTGCCATCACCACCGACGGTGATGAGGGCGTCGATGCGCATATCCTCGATCTCCACTGGTTCCCCGCCGAGTATGACGGCGGCACCGGGATCGAAGAGGACGGGCGCGGCGCCGAGCGCATCCCTCGCCCTCTTCGCGCACGCTGCGGCGTTCGCCGCGAGGGGGTTCACAGCGATGCCGTACACCGGGCGGACGGTCTCGGGCGCGGCGCCCCCAAAGGCGACGAGGAGGTGCGGATCGGCGTAGGCCATGAGATTGGAGCGCTCGGCGAGATCGAACGGCATGTCGAGGTCGTCGCCTTTCAAATCGGTTACGTACCCCCCTGCCTCCCTCACGAGGAGGCAGGAGGCGGCGATGTCCACCACCCTCACGCCGCGAGTGTAGCGCTCGGAGTTCATGTAGAATCCGTCGGCCTGCCCGTCAGCCACCATGGCCATTTCGAGCGAGGTGCAGCCGAACGAGCGGGACACCGCACACCTCTTGGCAAGGTCGTAGGCCTGCGGGGAAGAGCTGCTCCCGAGGTATATCGCCATGGCGATATTGTTGGGATCGAGCTTCCTGACCTTCAGCCGCCGGTAGTCCTTGTAGGCGCCTTTCCCCCTCTCCGCCCACCACTCCTCGCCGGTTGAGGGGTTGAACAGGTACGCGGTGTGGATGTCCGATAGCTTCGACTTCCCAACGGCCATGGAGATGGCGAATATCGGCACGCCGGCGATGGCGTTGTTGGTGCCGTCGATGGGATCGAGCACGAGGGTCTCCTCATAGCCGTTGTCGAGATAGCCTAGCTCCTCGCTGAGGACGTTGAACCTCACATCGTGCCTCGCGATGTAGTCGAGGACTGTGTTCTCGGCAATCTTGTCGATCTGCGAGGTGGGAGTGCCGTCCGCGCCCATCTCTATCTCCCTGCCCCTCTCTTTGAGGGTGGGGATCTTGTCGATGTTCGCCTTGACAGCCCGGCCGATCTCGCGGAGGACGTCCAACAGCTGTTCCATGCATTCCTCTATTTTCTGCGCCGATATAAAGGCGATTGAGACGGCTGAGATGGGTTCGGCCGGATGTCCGCGAGTCTCCGCTGCGCACCTAATGTTAAATCACACCACCCGGTACTCCCGCCCATGGAGCCGACGGGGTTCAACGGACGCATATTCCGCGAGGGAGGGAGACTCTACACCCTCTCCGCCGCGCCTGGAATCCGGGTCTACGGCGAGCGGACACCCCGCACCGGCGGCATGGAATACCGGGAGTGGGACGCTAGCCGGAGCAAGTTAGCCGCCTACATAGCCAACGGCGGGGAGCGGGTCCCCATCGGCATCGGTTCTAGGGTGCTCTATCTCGGAGCCTCCTCGGGCACCACTGCCTCCCATGTCTCGGACATCGCATCCGAGGGAAGGGTGTGGTGCGTGGAGTCCGCCCCGCGGATGTTCCGCGAACTCGTCGAGAACTGCAGATCCAGGCCGAACATGATTCCCCTCCTCGCCGATGCCACCAAGCCCGCCACCTACGCTTTCGCCGTGGACGGCGCCGACGTCGTCTATGAGGATGTTGCGCAGAAGAACCAGGTCGACATACTGGCCGACAACATGGGCGCCTTCGGAGCAAAGTACGGGATGGTCGCCGTGAAAGCCAGGTCCGAGGATGTGGCGGAGAGCCCGCGGGCCGTCTTCGCCAGGGCCGAGGCCAGGTTGAGAGAGAGGGGCCTCAGGATCACCGATGCCAGGAGCCTTGAGCCATGGGAGGGTTCCCACGAAATGATCGTGGTGGAGGGAAGATGAGCCAAGACACCGACGATACCGTCTATGCCCTCGCCTTCTCGGACGGCAGGTTCCTCATGGTCTGGAACCCCGCAAGAGAGGGATGGGAGGCCCCTGGCGGGCACATCAAGGAGGGCGAGACCCCCGAGCAAGGCGCTCGCAGGGAGTTCGTCGAGGAGTCCGGGTATGACGTCGACATCGTGGAAACCCGTGATCTGGGCCACTGCTGGGTCTGTGCAGCCGTCCTCAAGGGGAAGATCTCGGAGAGGCCTGAGATGAGATGCGCGCTCTTCTCCGCTTTACCGGAGGAGCTGGCGTTCGACCGGGAGGAGTACCTAGACACCGTCCCCTGGGCGCAGGCCGCCATCTCCAGTAAGGGGCGAACCAAGCCCTTTTTATACCCCTTACAGATAAGGAGGCCAAGCCTCGCCGCCGAGATCGAGTGATCAAAATGGCAAGAATGCACGCAAGAAAGAAGGGCAAAGCCAGCTCCGAGCGCCCCATCGTAACCGATAACCCCCCCTGGGTCCCCATATCAGCCACCGAGATCGGGGACCTCGTGGAGAAGTTCGCCAAGGACGGGATGACCCCCGCCATGATCGGCATGGTGCTCAGAGACCAGTATGCCGTGCCCAACGTCAAGCTCGCGACCGGTAAGACCGTGACCGAGATTCTCGCTGAGAAGGACCTCAAAGGCGACCTTCCTGACGACCTCTCCGCGCTCATGGTCCGCGCGATTAACCTGAACAGCCACCTCAAGCATAACCCGAACGACGTCTCCAACAGGCGCGGACTACAGCTCATCGAGGCTAAAATAAGACGCCTCGAAAAGTACTACAAGGAGAATGGAGTCCTCCCCACGACGTGGAAGTACTCCCTCGCCAACGCGGAACTGATGCTCAAGTGAGCATTATGGACGGCGGTCTTCCGTCAAAACTCCTTGAATCGTTATCAGACGCCGCCGGCATCGTCCGGCGGCACGACTTCTTCCACATCTACTCGCATTACGACGCCGACGGCCTAGCCGCCGCCGGCATCGTCGCCAAGGCTCTCGCCCGCGAGGGCAAGGAACTAGAGGTAACCATCTTCCCGACCCTCGTCGACGAGTTCATGAAGAGAATTGAGGCGGCCGACACCGACTGCGTTATCGTCACCGACCTCGGTGCGTCGTACATTGGGCGCTTCGACGCTATGAAGAGCGACGTGATAGTGCTCGACCACCATACCCTTGGCGATTGGGCGGAGCGCGTCTGTTACGCCAACCCCCACCTCTACGGCATCGACGGGATGTCCTCCGGATGCGGCGCGACGATGGCATTTCTCTTCGCCATCGCATTGAACGAGGCGAACTGGGATCTGTCCCCTGTGGCCATGGCCGGCATCGCTGGCGACCGCCAGCACCTCGACGGGGTCTCCGGTCTAAACGCTTATCTGCTAGAGGGCGCCGAGAAGAGGGGACTGATCGAGGAACGCCCCGGCTCCCTCGCCCCTGCCGGCAACCTCGCCACCGGCCTCTTCGTCGGCACCGACCCGTACATACGTGGCGTGAGCGGCTCCGCCGAGGGCACCGCCGCGCTACTCGCGGATGCCGGCATCAAGGGGGAAGGAACCCTCGACGGCCTCACCGCAGAAGAGGCCTCACGGCTGTCTTCTCTCATCGCCGTGAAGCTCATCACACAGGGCGTATCTAGGGAAAAGCTGGAGGAGGCGGCGCGCGCACGCTACCGTCTCCCGACCTGGAATACGGACGCGGAGGCTCTCGCGGAGATCATCAACGCCTGCGGACGCTGCAACGCCGCTGGGGTCGGTGTCGCCGCAGCGATGGGAGACAAACAATGCCTTGCGACCGCCGGCGAGTACGACGCCTCGTCGCGGAAAGCGGTGGTGGACGCCATATCCGCCATCGACGCGGACGGATTGAGGCAGATGGAGCACATACAGTGGTTCGACTCCTCCGACTCCGGATTCACCGGCGTCATCTGCGGGGTGGTTATGAACTACCTCGGTGACCCGGCAAAACCGACCGTCGGCATAAACGGCGCCGAAGATACGGCGAAGATTTCCTCGCGTGGGACATTGTCTCAGCTCGGCCGTGGAGTCGACCTCGCCGACGCCCTGAAGCGGGCCTGCGCCGCCGCCGGTGGTGAGGGGGGAGGGCACAGGATTGCAGCCGGCGGCTCGGTCCCTAAGGCGAACAGAGATGTGTTCCTGGGTTTCCTCGACAAGATTGTCGGGGAGCAGATTGTGGCCCGCAGCCCCCTATGATCTCCGCTGGCCCACGGGAGCCCCCTGGGCAACCCCTTCGGTACGGCCCAGATACAGGCGCGCGGAAGTCGAGCCCAGCAAAACCGAATTCAGTACGGCACGGGAGTCCTTATGGGTTCGACCGAACAAAGCGGTACCGGTGGGGCGGTCGTACCCGACTGAGAATGCGTCGTCCCAGCCAGAGGCTCGGAATCGGCCCCGCCAAGTCACGGACACCTCGTCCGTCCTGAACCTCTGCCGGACTTCGGTCTCGTCGATGTCCATCCTTGTCCCCGAGGAGTACATGATGTGTCCCAGCCAGGCGATCATAGCACCATTGTCGCGGCAGTATTCTCCATCGGGAACGAACATCCTCGCCCCCCTCTCGGATGCCATCCCTCCGACCATCTCCCTCAGTCTGGAGTTCTGCGCTACGCCCCCTCCGAGCAGGACCTCATCCTTGCCGATATGGGCCATCGCCCTTTCGGTGACCTCGGTGAGCATGGCGAAGGCGGTCTCTTGCACGGAGTAGCATATGTCCTCGATCCTCCTCCCCTTCTCCCTATGGGCCTGCGCCGCCGTGAGTATCCCGGAGAAGGCGACGTCCATCCCTTTCACGGAATACGGGAGATCGAGAAGGACGTCCCCGCTCCGCGCGAGCTCCTCGATGGCGGGCCCGGCATAAAATCCCAGCCCGAGGTCGCGCCCGAGTTTATCGAGCATGTTGCCGATGCCGACGTCCTGCGTCTCGCCGAATATGCGATATCTCCGGTCAGAATACGCGATGACCTGCGTGTTGCCGCCCGAAGCGTACAGCAGGCATGGGTCAGCGCAACCGGTGAGGGCGTTGCCGATCTCGATGTGCGCGATACAGTGGTTCACACCGATGACAGGGACGCCGAGGGTGCAGGCGAGGGCGCGTGCGGCGGTGCCGGCGATGCGCAGGCAGGGGCCGAGACCGGGGCCCATCGAGAATGATACGAGATCGATGTCCCTGAATGATATCCCGGCCCTGCCGACGGCTTCCTCTATGTCGGAGGCGACTGCCTCGGCATGGTGATTCGCGGCCTCCCTCGGATGTAGCCCCCCCTGAAGGGGGCGGTACATGTCGATGACGTTTGCTAGGATGTTGTGCTTGCCGTCGACGATGCCGATGCCGAGCGTGTGCGCTGTGCCTTCGATGCCTAGCGTTATCATTCTCGATGGTCCCGCGGCCCTCCCAGAAGACCGTCTCGTGCGTATCATGGCGACTCGGGACAAAAACTCATCGTTCGTCCGATAGCCAGATTTGGCCGGCGAACCGCACTGAGGCTGCGTGGGCCACCAGAAGTTATAATAAGACCGTGCCGTTACTGACCGTAAGGGCCCATGGTCTAGGGGTTATGACGTCACATTGACATTGTGAAGGTCGCCAGTTCAAATCTGGCTGGGCCCACCATCCTATTCGTTCGGGAGCTCTCGGATTAGTGGCCCCCCTGCTTCACATCGCGTCCCCGTGGCAGGGTTTCGTATGGGTGCGTCAGGGATTCGCAACCGGCACGGTGAGAAGACCCCGGGGGATTCCCCGCGGTGAGTCGTTTTTCAGAACTCCTTCTTCAAAAAGGCCCCCCACGCGGCCACGCATGAGACGACTCCCCACGTGATGCCGACGAGTGCGCTGCGCCCGGGCGGAACGTACTTCACGAAGTCCACCCCCATCTCGGAGATGATGTCTCCAAAGCTGTTGTTCACCGTCTCTACGTAATCGGGAATGCAGTGGAGCATGTGATTGCTGTCGATGATGAACCAGGTGTCAATCCCCCCGACACTCTGCATCACCTGGGAAATCAACGGGATGATGACGAGCAGTATCAAGAAAGTCATGACCGTGGCTACGCCGCTCTTCTTCAGCAGCGCACTGATAAGCACGGCGATTCCCGATGCTGCGAAGAGATAGGTCATCGCCACCCCCAGCGACTGCGGGATGTTCGACGATACATCCCCGACGAGCGCAAACGACATCCCCACGGTGAGGAGATAGTAGACGATGACCATCGCCGCCTCGAGTGCAAAGCAGGCGACGAACTTCCCGATGAAGATTGCCGTCTTCTTGATAGGCCGGGTAAAGAGTATCAGTGCGGTCCTCTCCTCGTATTCCGAGACCAGGGTGATGGACGCGAACAGCGCTGCGGCGATGAGCGCGAGACCGTCGACGAACATGAGGTAGTTCGTGATCACCTCCCCCTTGGTCTCACCAGGGTTGTCACCGAGTGCGTACGGGAGGAGGGTCACCAGGCAGAAAATCACCGCCATTAAGGCGATGTACACGAGGAAGCGCTTCCCCTTGACGAACTTGTATGTCTCGTTCTTCGCAACGACGTACGTCTGCCTGAGATCGTCCCTCTCAATGTAGAACCCTTCCACCTTATCACCTCGACTCCTTGATGAGGCTGAGATAGGTTGCCTCGAGGGACTCGTTCTCGAACAGGCTGTATATCCCTATCCCCAACGAATCCAGGTCGCTATATAGCTGCGGACGGACATCACCCTTGGACATGTCGAGGGTGAGATCGATATCGTTACCGAGGCGCTCCGCGGAGACCACATTATCTAGTCCGGCGACGAGTGCCAGCATGCGTTCGTCCGGCACCTCCCTGGTCTTCGCGATCATCCTCCTCTTCCCGGTGGCGGACTCCATCGCCTCGATGGTGTCGCTGACGAGAAGCTTCCCGTTGTTGACAAGAGCAATCCTGTCGCAGAGATCGCTCACCTCATGGAGGATGTGTGAACTCATGAGGATGGTCAGGTCTTTGTTGTTCCGGATGTTCTTCAGAGTCTCCCTGACCTCCGCCATCCCGCGCGGGTCGAGGCCGGAGGTGGGCTCGTCGAGGATGACAATGTTCGGATCACCTAGCAGGGCCTGCCCGAGAGCAATCCTCTGCCTCATACCTTTAGAAAAGGTGCCGAGGGGTTCGTCGGCCCATTTGGTCATATGCACTTCCTCGAGAATCTCCTCTGTCTGCGCGGAGACGGACTCCGGGGACATCCCGATGATCTCTCCGATGTACCTCATGGTCTTCCGCGGGGACATGTAGCCGTAGAACTCCGGAGTCTCCACGATGGTGCCCACCCCAGATAGGGCGCGCTTGGGGTCCTTCGTCACATCCACTCCGTTGAGCAGGGCCTGCCCGGAGGTGGCGTTGATCAGGTGTGTGAGCATTTTCAGCGTGGTGCTCTTCCCAGCCCCGTTAGGGCCGAGGAGGCCGGTGAAACTGTTCTTCTTTATTGACAGAGTCAGCCCATCGACGGCAATGAACTCCCCGTACTCCTTCCTCAGACCTATTATCTCTATCGGACTCTCGGACATCGAATCGCCCAATCCCGCGACCTCTTCTGCAAGCTCTCCATTCTCGCAAACTCGCCGCCCTTCTCCAGGAGCTCCTGCGATGTGCCCTGCTCCTCGACGATTCCGCCGCGGAGGACGACGATCTTGTCTGCCCCCTCGATGGTCCTCATCCTGTGAGCGACGATTACCACGGTCTTCCCCTTCACAAGCTCCGAGAGTGCGGCCTGCACGTGGGACTCGCACTCCGTGTCGAGAGACGCCGTCGCCTCGTCGAGCAAGATTATCTGCGCGTCCTTGAGTATCGCCCTCGCGATGGATATCCTCTGCCTCTCCCCGCCGGAGAGCTTCGAACCGTTCTCTCCGATCGAGGTGTCGTAGCCCTGCGGCAGCTTGGAGACGAACTCGTTGCACTGTGCCGCTTCGGCTGCGGCGAGGACCTCCTCGTCGGTGGCGCCCTTCCTGCCCATGCGGATGTTCTCTTTGACCGAGGTATTGAACAGGACCACGTCCTGGAACACCATGGAGTACTTCGAGAGAAGCGCCTCTGGATCGATGGTGGAGATGTCCACCCCTCCCACGGTAATCCTACCGCCATCGACCTCCCAGAACCTGGAAGCTAATCTCGCAGCGGTGGTCTTCCCTTCGCCGGACGGGCCGATGAGGGCGGTGACCTCCCCCTGCTTGGCTGTGAAGGACACGTCCCTCAGCACCTCCTGTCCGCCGATGTATGAGAACGAAACATGCTCGAACACGATGTCGTAATCCTGGGGCTCGAAGTCTTCGCTGCCAGTCATTTCCGGTTGCGCCTCGACCTCTCTCATATGCTGGAAATTGTCCTCCGCGATGTTGAGGGCGGCGGTAAAAATAATCGCCGCCTCAAGGGGCTCGTATAGCCTTGCCACTATCAGCAGGAAGAAGACGAACACAATCAGATCTATCTCCCCGTCGACCAGGAGGTACGACCCGACGATGGCGGTGGACAATATGCCGAACTTCAGGAAAGTGGTGATGCTGGTCATGACCACGCCGAGGGCGAACTCGCTAGCGATTTGGGTGGTCTCGATCCCGTCTAGCTTCCTCCTCACATCGCCGAGGTACGCGCCGATGGCATCGTTGGACTTGAGGTCCCTCAGACCCTCAAGCCCCTCCTGCATCTTGTTCGTCAGGTCTACCGACATGAGGTACTTCTTCCGGCTCATCCGCCTCTGCCATCTGCCCGATGCGACAGCGAGTGCGAGGGTAGTGGGTATCGACCATGTGGCGGCGATTCCCATCATAGGGGACCATATTACGAGCATCGTGCCGATGAAACCGGCGAATATGTATGCCCCGTATAGGTGCGGCACCCAATGCGAGAGCGCGTTCTCTTGCATGGAGATGTCGCCGAGCATGCTCTGAGACAAGGCCGCCGGATCCTTCTTGCTGAAGTACGACAGCGGGAGCCTTCTTATTTTCTCGGCGAGGTTCATCCTCACCTCGTAGCTGACATTGTACACGTTCGTATAGCAGCAGTCGTACTCGAGGACCTCGGCGATGTACATCAACGCAATCGAAACGGCGATACCGACTGCGTACTGCCAGACCTCGAGATCGAAATCATAGTCGTTGTCCCCGATCAGATCTGCGACCAGGAGGAACAGGAGCATGACTGGAGCCATTTGAGACGCGCTCTTCAGTATGACCGCGGCTATGGCGTTCCGAGTGCTCCTGTACCCTTTCTCTGTGAGGACCAGCTTGTTCCTGAGCCATGACTCGAATTTCACTGTGACACCCCCTTGACCTTCCATGAAAGCGACTTCTGGTAATCGTTCCACATGTCCGCGTAGCGATTGTTCCCGCCGAGCAGCTCGTCGTGAGTGCCAGACTCCACAATCCTTCCGCCATCCATCACGCAGATGAGGTCTGCATTGCGGACGGTCGTGAGTCTGTGCGCGACTATGAGGACGGCCTTGTCTTTCGCGAGCTCTTCGAACGCTTTCTGCACGAGATGCTCGTTCTCTGGGTCCGCAAAGGCCGTCGCCTCGTCCATGATTACGACGGGGGCGTCCCTCAGGATCGCCCTCGCGATGGCGACCCTTTGCGTCTCCCCGCCGGAGAGATAGACCCCTCCGGGGCCGATCACGGTATCCAGGCCATCGGGGAGTTTGGTGAGGAGGTCGTCGCACTGGGCCGCGCGCAGGGCGGATGTGACCTCCCCGTCGGTGGCATCCGGCCTGCCGAGACGCACATTGTATGCAACGGTCCCCTTCATCAGGTGGTTGGTCTGGAACACGCAGGATTCCGCTTTGCGGATGTTTGCATCGCCGACATTCCTGAGGTCCACCCCTCCGAGGGTGATCCGCCCCGACGTTGGATCCATGAACCTGCATGCCAGGGAGGCCACGGTGCTCTTCCCGCTACCGCTCGCCCCGACCAGGGCGACTACCTTCCCCGCCTCAATGCGAAGGCTGAAGTCCTTCACGGCGGGCCCATCAGCGCCGTCGTATGTGAAGGTCACGTTCTCGAAGACTATGTCCGAACCCTGCGGCTCCTTGGGCTCCGCGGGCTCCTCAAGGGGCTTCATAGCAAGAAGTGCGTCGACCCTATCTAGAGCGTCGTGGGCGCGGTACATCAGGTCAGTCGTGAACATGATCTTGTTGAACAGGACGGTGACCACCGGCATGAAGATGAGGTAGAACAGGAAGTCGGCGAGGAACCTGTTGCTCACGACCCTCCCGTCCATCTCGTAGAACACTACCGCCATTATGAACGCGAAAATCGAATCGATAACGAGGTATGCGGGGATCATCCTCCTCCTCATCTTCTTAGTATACCCGATGACGTATTCATGATACTCCTCCACCGCGCTGCTGAAGTTCTTGAAGGAGCCAATAGTCTGCTGGAATGCCTTGAGGACGGACACCCCGCGGATGTACTCGACGGCCGCGGACGAGACCCTGGTCTGCGCGGTCATGAACTCCCTCATGCTCGCCTCGATGGCCTTATTGCTCATCATGGACATGATGATGACAATCGTAATCGCCACAGGAGCGAGGACGGCGACGCCGAGCCTCCAGTCGAACAGGAACAGCATAACGAGCACGATTGCTGGCAGCACGCGCGAGCGCGTGAGGTCCGGGAACTGATCGGCGAGGAACCCATGAATGGAGTCGGCACAGTCGTCAATCGTCCTCCTCATGCTGCCGACGCCCTCGGTCGCGAATGACCCGGGGGGCAGGGTCATGGCGTGTTCGATGCAGAATTTCTTGACGTTCTTCTGAGTGCGGAACGCGCAGAGATGCGAAAACATCAACGCGACGAACATGCACACGATGGCGAACACGAGGAACATCAGGGCCATCCACGCGTTGCCGATAATGTCGGCGGCTCCGTAGTCCGGACGGGCGTCGAGGGCCTCGTCGACGATTTTCCACAGAAAGTAATAGGGCATTACGAGGAACACAGCGCTGAAGATTGCGAAAGCGGCGGAAATCCCCATAAGATAGATGCGCCGGCCCGCGAATGGCTTCAGCCGCTTGAGTATCGGCTCCTTCTTGGGATTCTTCTCTTCATTCTTCATTTGAACAGCTCCAGCGGGGACCAGCGCACACCGTCTGAGAACGCATGCGCCGGCCCCCTTTTCATCGGCTGTAGCAGGTCGTGCTATTTAATTTAGTCTAGTCTAAATGATTGTATTAAGTTTAAGTATCACTAATTAATGACTTGAACAACCCGGAAAGGCCCGCAGAGGGCTTGGGTGAAGGCATTCACATGAACACAAAAACCATGACATTGGCAATCATCGCAATCTTCGTAGCGACTGGCTTTGCCGCGGCAATCGGCTCCGGTTCTTCGGACGCCGACGGCGGAAGCGTCACCGTGACCGACGGCGCAGACAGAGTCGTAACGATCAAGCAGCCCGTCAAGAAGGTCGCGGTGTGCGACTCTACTACATTCGACGTTTACGCCGCCACTGTGGGCGAGGGGTGGGTCGACAAGCTCGTCCTCGTGCCGGCCGACATCGACACGAGAGAGCCTGAGAAGTACGCCGATATCGTCAAGAAGTATCCCCAAATCAGAAACATCCCTAAGTGCCCTGACCTCTACAGCGCCGCGGCATTCCCCGACGAGCTGGTCGCCGCCAGCGGCGCCGATCTCGCGATCATCCCCGCGTCCTCCATCAAATACATGGGCTGGACCGAGGAAAGCTTCAAAATCACGACCTCCACGGGGTGTGCGGTGCTCTGTATCGACCTGTACTCCGACTCATACGCTCCGGACGCCGCCGAGAAGAGCATACTAGCCGTCGGTAAAGCGGTCGGCGTCGAGAAGAGGGCCCAGGCACTCACAGATTTCTACAACGAGCAGGCGAAGAAGGTGACTGATGTGATCGCCGGCATCCCGGACTCAGAGAAGGGGAAGAAGGTCTATGTAGAAATCATGGGCAGCTCTGTCAAAGACTACGGAAGTACCACGAACATGGGCGTCTGCGAAATAAGCGCCGCTGGGTTGAAGAACGCCTACACGGGCAACTCGTATGAGACCTGGAACACGGAGAAGATCCTCGCCGAGAACCCCGACATAATAATCATAGCGTTCACGCAGTACTACGGCCTAAAGAAAGGAGCTCTGCTCGGATACGACTCCAAAGGCACGACCGACGAACAGCTTGAGAAGTTGGCGGAGGAATACAAATCCCGCCCAGGATGGAGTAGCCTCAGCGCGGTGAAGAACGGCAAAGTGCTATTCATCTACCCCGAGATCGGTTTCACCCCCAGCGCGTTCTATTCGCTGCAGTGCCTTGCGAAGATCGCATACCCCTCGTACTTCGAGGGCCTCTCCCCTGACGCGAACCTCCAGGAGTATTTCGACAAGTACATGTACATCGAAAACGACGGCCGCTGGTCCTACACCCCCACGTTCACCTCGTCCTCCGAGTCATCGGATGGCGGCAACACCGCAATGATTGCCGTGGGCGTCGTAATCCTGGTGGTGTTAATCGCCGGAGCGGCGTACTACTTCCACTCCAAATCCAAGTGAGGGTTGCAACGATGGAGGACGAGGGGCGTGGCATATACAGGAGTCTACAGAAGCGCAGGGTCATGGTCATCGCGGCGCTGGTTGCGGTGACGACCCTGCTCTTCCTGCTAAGCATGTCGCTCGGCGCGATGGGCTATGGCTTCATGGATGCCGTGAGAACCCTCGTCGACCCCGGGTCGGCAGACGAGACGATGCGCATAACCATCATCGACTCCCGCCTCCACGTGGCGACCCTGGCCCTCCTGGTCGGGCTCGCCCTGGGAATGGCGGGGGCCGAGATGCAGACTGTGCTCGACAATCCTCTTGCCGATCCTTACACTCTAGGGATGTCTTCGGCGGCCGCCTTCGGGGCATCACTCGTCATCGCCTACGGCCTCGGCGTAGGGCTCCTCGGCATGTACGCTACCCCCGTCGCGGCCTTCATCGTCTGCCTCGTAACCTGCGCAGCGCTGTACGCTGTGGCGAAGATAAAGACCGCCACGCGTAGCACCATAATTCTGATGGGGGTCGCGTTGCTGTTCCTCTTCCAGTCACTCGTGTCGCTCGTACAGGCGAC
The DNA here is from genome assembly GCA_028561875.1 of Methanomassiliicoccaceae archaeon COG_1. Classification (GTDB taxonomy): domain Archaea; phylum Thermoplasmatota; class Thermoplasmata; order Methanomassiliicoccales; family Methanomethylophilaceae; genus Methanomethylophilus. The sequence goes on along the minus strand of JAQQTI010000001.1, from coordinate 198,590 downwards.
ATCATCCCAAGACAGTGCCGTGCAGATCATGTTCTGGATGTTCGGCAGGCTTAAGGATACCACCCCTATGGAGGAGATTGTCCTCATACTCGTCGCGATCGTCGGCGCCGCCGCCCTTTTCATGACGAATGCGTGGAAGCTCACCGCGCTCAAGCTGGGAGATTCCAAGGCGAGAAGCCTGGGTGTTGACGTAGAGAAGCTGCGCCGCAACGTCATCGTCGGCGTGTCGATGCTGACCGCGGCGGCGGTGAGCTTCACCGGTACGATTGGTTTCATCGGCCTCGTGGGCCCGCATATCGCGAGAATCCTTGTGGGCGAGGACCAGAGGTTTTTCCTTCCGGTCTCCGCACTGTGCGGCGGCGCTCTACTGTGCGCGGCATCCTGCCTCATCAAGCTTAATTCTTTCACCGAATCGCTCCCGATTGGCGTGATCACCTCGCTGATTGGCGTGCCGTTCTTCGTGTTCCTGATCCTAAAAGGCCGGAGGTCGCTGTCATGACCCTCGAGGTCAGGGGGCTCACGTTCTCCTACGGGCGGCGGGAGGTCCTGCGCGGGATAGATCTAGACGCCGGCACAGGGATCGTCTCCCTCATCGGCCCCAACGGAGCAGGGAAATCCACCTTCGTCAAATGCCTCTCCGGAGCGTTGCACCCGAGCGGCGGAGAGGCGGAGTTCGACGGAATGAGCATGCTGGACAGGGCCTCCCGCAAGAAGATGCGCTTAGCCTACATGCCCCAAGACCCCCCGCAGCCGACTAGCATGTCCGTGCTCGAAGTGATGCTGCTCGGCAGGCTTGAATCCCTGTCCTTCGCTGTCTCCGACGAGGACGTGGATAGTGCATACGGCACCCTCGAAATGCTAGACCTGGCCCATCTCGCCGAACATCCGTTCAACGCGCTCAGCGGAGGGCAGGCGCAGATGGTAATGATCGCCCAGTGCCTAGTGTCCGAGCCGGAGCTGATGATTCTCGACGAGCCCATGAACAACCTCGACCTGAGGAGGGAGCTGGACATGTTCGACGTCATGAGACAGGTCACCGACGGTATGGGAATGACCACCTTGATGGTCCTCCATGACATCAATTTCGCCGCCCGCTTCTCCGACCGCATCGTGATAATGAAGGACGGCGAGGTGTACGCCGAGGGTACGCCGAAGGAGACGGTCACAGCGGGTATGATCCGCGATGTCTACGGCGTAGAATCGACGGTCGGGAGGGATGGCCTCGGCAACCCGCGCGTCGAACCCGTTCATTCCGTGGAGAAACTCACGGTGAGGATGAGGAGAAAAGAGGCGGAGAATCAGACCAGCGACCCGGAGGACGTTCCTGCACGGGTCAACACCCATTGTCAAAGGCGCGACTGATCCCATTGGACGTCGAGAGGAAACGTTCGGGACGATTACTGTTGCGATAGGGTCCCGCCCAGAGCACCGAAATAATCACCACCCTTTCCGATGACTGGTCCCCCGCCCCTGACCAGATGTTTCTCGAGCGCAAGGACAAAAGGGGCGGATGCAACGTTTGGCCGAGAATCTGGAAGGGTTCCGCTCCCCGCATCGGGGCAACACGGCGATGTTCTCGCTGCGCACGATATCCTTGTGTTTCATCTTCCCGCCAAGGGCGACTTTGGCATTCTCGGACCTCATCCCGCGGATGCGATTGACATCCTCCGACCCGTAGTCGGAAATCCCCCTCGCGATGACGTTTCCGTCGCAGACGATGTCGACGGGCCTCCCCGCCTCGAACGGCCCCGATGCGAACTTCACCCCCACTGGCAGTAAGGACTTGTGCGCGAGTACTGCGGCGGCGGCGCCCTCGTCCACCACTATCTTCCCGGACGGGCGGGACTCCTTGAGCCAGCGCCTCTTCTTGGTAATCGCCGCATCGGCGAGGAACAGCGTGCCGACGTCCCCCCCACGTACCGCGCGTATGACGGCATCCGACTCAGAAGACGATGCGATGATCATCCTGCACCCAGCATCCTGGCAGATCCTCGCCGCCTTGAGCTTTGTCCTCATCCCACCGACCGCCGTCCGCGATCCCGGCCCGCCGGCCATCTTCGACACGGACGCGTCGACCTTCCCCACCACCGGGACGAGCCTCGCGCCCGGGTGCGTCTTCGGATTCGCATCGTAGAGGCCGTCGACGTCGGAGAGGATGATTAGCAGGTCAGCGTCCGCCCGGCTCGCGATGACGGCGGAGAGGGTATCGTTGTCGCCGAACGCCGCGCCGATCTCCTTCACGGAGATGGCGTCGTTCTCGTTGAAGATCGGCACCGCCTTGTACGCGAGTAGTGTCTCGATCGTATTGTTGAGGTTGAGCACGGTCTCCCTGTCGGAGTAGCCGTCCATGGTTATGAGAATCTGCCCGGCCATCAGGCCGTGCTTCTGGAAGCTGTCGTTCCACTTCTGCATCAGCAGGCCCTGGCCGATCGACGCCGCCGCCTGCTTGATGGGGACCTCGTTGGGCTTCGGCCTCGCGTCCATCGCGCTCAGCCCGATACCCACCGCACCGGAGGTGACAAGGAGGACCTCCCTCCCCTCGGACAAGAGTTGCGCCACCTGTGCCGCCATCGAGTCCATGAAGGCGTCGGATGGGACGTCACCCCCCTGCGTGATCGACGATGTGCCCACCTTGATGACGACGCGCTCGACGCTGCCGAGGAGTTCCTCGCGGCTTGCCATAGCGGCACACCTCCCCCAACTCCCTGTGGACGTACTTCCTTCCGCCGGGGCCGGAGTAGTCGGCGACCCTCTGCCCCCTCCCCACCACCACGTACTTGTAGATCGTCAGACCCTCCATGCCCATAGGGCCGCGGGCGTGGATTTTACCGGTGGATATCCCGACCTCCGCACCGAGGCCTATGCGGAACCCGTCGGCGAAGCGGGTGGAGGCGTTGATCATTACGTCGGCGGAGTCCACCCGGCGAACGAACTCCCCCGCGCGGGCCTCGTCCTCGGTGACGATGCAGTCGGTGTGGTGCGAACCGTGGGCGTTGATGAAATCTATCGCCTCGTCCAGCCCGCCGACCGCCTTGACCGATACCGTTAGATCGCCGTACTCCGAATCCCAATCCTCTTCAGTGGCGGGGGCGGCGCCCTCCTCGCCGAGCACCCCCCTGCACTCTGCGTCCGCCCTCACCTCGACGCCGTTCTCCCTGAATATCTCGGCCATTCTCGGCAGGAACCCCCGGAGAACCGACCTGTCCACCAAGAGGTTCTCCATGGCGTTGCAGGCCGCGGGGTATTGGATTTTGGAATCCAGCGCGACGGCGTAAGCCTTTCCCAGGTCGGCGGCGCCGTCGACGTACACCCCGCATATTCCCGCCGAGTGCCCCAGCACCGGAATCCGCGTACTGTCCTGGATGTGCCTCACGAACGAGTAAGACCCGCGGGGGATGATGAGGTCTATGTCCCCGTCCATGCCTAGCATGACGGCCACGTCCTCGCGGGACTCCATCAGCGCGAAGGCCTCGGCGGGGACGCCGGCCGAGGCGACCGCAGAGCGGAGGATGCCGAAGAGGGCGCGGTTGGAGCGCTTCGCCTCTGAGCCGCCCTTGAGGGCCACGGCGTTCCCAGATTTCAGGCAGAGCGACATCACCTGCGGAACAACGTCGGGGCGGGATTCGAATACGATTCCGATGAGGCCGATGGGGCATCTGACCTTGTATACCCTCAGCCCCTCGTCCATCTCCAGTGCCGAGAGCGTTTCCCCGACCGGGTCCGGGAGGGACCTCACGCTGCGGATGCTGGCAATCATCTCGTCAATCTTGGCGCCGTCCACCCTGAGCCTCTTCAGCATCTGGAGGGGGATCCTCCCCTCGCATTCCAAGACGTCCTCCGCGTTCGCCGCGAGGACCTCTGTCCGGCGGGCGTCTAGCGCGGAGGCCATGGCCTCGAGGGCCCGGTCCTTCGCTTCGGCGGACAGGGAGGCCATGGACGGAACCGACCTGCGAGCGGCGCGGATGTGCGCCAGCGAGTCTGACATACGGTGGATGTCATCCCCTCCCGATTATTTATTAAATGGCGCACAGGCCGGCCTCTGTTCCGATCCGACACCGATCCCCCCGCTTCCGCATGGGGGCTGGAGCCTTTTCTGCAAACCCGCCGCAACCGGCCTGGGGGTTGAACATCCGTTAAATACGGGAAGTATGTTCCGAACCTAGGCCGAGGTAGCCAAGCCCGGTATGGCGGCGGTCTCGAAAACCGCTGGTCTCTGACCTCGGGAGTTCGAATCTCTCCCTCGGCGCCAATATCACATTCTGGCCCCTATCATAGCGAGGAGTGGCCATCTTGCCATGAAGGCCCGTCCTCCCGCGAAAAGAGTGGCAAGACTGCTGATTCCCACGGTGCTGTTGAGGTGTTTCGTGGAGACTTCCACGAATCCCCGTGCCCCATCTGTCCTCCGTTAGCGCTACGCGCCTGCTCTCGAACCCCTTGGGCATCTGAGAGTCATTGCACTCCATGATCTGGAAACGTCGATCTCGAAAAAAGCCTGTATTCGCCTTGGATTGGCATGGTTTCGACGAGGGGCCTTTTACTCCCAATTTTGAAAACGAGTTGAGTTGAGGGACGCCGGGCCGGAACCGGGTCCGGCGTCCGTCTGCAAAACCCGCTCGTCGGGGAAGCGGGACCCTTGCCGGGATGTGCCAAGCATGTCGAAAAGGATACCGACAGGGGGAAGTGAAGCGCCTGCTTGGAATCTGACAGAGGGGACGGCCTCTGAAATGAGGGCGGCGGAGATGGTTAGGACAAGGGGATGTGGCCGCCCGGGGATGAGGCCGGGAATCCGATTGCGGACGGGCGTGCATCTACCAACCCAATTCGTTTTCAAAACAAACTTTTCCCGGGATGAAAAAAAGTAAAATTCCCTGCCCCGATATCCTCAACATGAAGAGGGCCGCCAACATCACTGATGGATGCCTTACCCTGAAGGCACCGATGCTGGACGTAAAGACTCGCATTTCCGGAATCTCCGCCGTCGAATGCAGATCGGGGAGATTCAAAGAGAACGGAATACGCGTCTGGGGATACGGCGGCCTGCACAATTCCTCCGGGACGTTCTCCTTGAAGGGGTACGGGACCGTCAAACTCGCCATGGACGAAAGGGTGCCCGCGTACATCATCGTGAGATACGGGGAGGGAAGGACCATGATGTTCAACCTCGCGACCGAGAAGGAGACGAGGGAATTCCACAGGAGCCTCATCGACGCCTGCGGAAATTGGGTCAAGACCGTCGTCGAACCGCCGACCCCCGAAGAAGGAAGAGGCCAGAGGAGTAATACTAGGCTCCTAGTGCTGATTGCTCCGGCCGTCGCGTCGGCAGCCGTATGCATTGCAATCGCGATATGGGTCGTTTTCTGCTGCCGATCCGTGCGTATACAAAGGTCAAATCGATGTTCGCTCGCGGGGCGCCGAAGAGGGGTCCGTACCAACGCGCCCATACCCCGCACGGGGGTCTGCGGAAGGCGCCTGTGCCTCTCCGTCCCGTTCGCTGAGCGGAAGAATCGGTCGAACCTCATCGAACCGGCGGATGTTGGGCCCTCGATCGGTTTCTGAACGTGCACATCCCGCTTCAGCATGAGCAAGGGGGCGAGGAGGTTCCGTAACGAAGCGTTCGTAGGCTGTTGCGCCGTAATCGACCTGGACTGACCCCTCTACGACAGGGAATGAGGTTCCGGCTTGCCGGCGGCATCCGTCCCCGGCCTATGGGACGTAGAGACAGCAGGAACTGAAATACGGTAACTCCGCGGCCCCCTTACGGATTCCTCATCCCACCTCGCCCGATAGGCAACCGATATATCGTTCAGAGGGGATTACGCACCGATAGCTATGGAACCCAACATGCAGAAGTACTCGCTGACGAAGGAGCAGGTCTACGATCTCGTGGACAAATCCAGCTACGGCGTGGTCTCCACGATCGGAGAGGATGGATACCCGTACGGCGCCCCCGTTAACATCGTCCGCATCGGCGACGATTTCTATTTCCACGGGAGGAAGAGGGGCGAGAAGGTCTTCAACATAGCGAGGGACCCGAGGGTCTGCCTCACCGTCGTCGAGGACGGCGGGTTCGAGAACTTCGGACCGGACGCCTGCAACACGACGGCGGCATACCGCAGCGCCGTCATCCGCGGGAGGGCGGTCGAGGTGACGGACGAGGGGAAGAAATCCGAGATGCTGCACGCCCTCATCGAGAGGATAGTGCCGGAACGCTCCGAAGACCCTATGAACGAAAAGATGGTCGCGGCCGCAATCGTGTTCAAGATCGCCCCCGAGAACATCACCGGGAAGTATCACGAACCGAGTCCCGGCAACAGGATAATGCGCTGATCGGCCTTTCCTGGCCTGGTCGATCATGCCCCTCTTGAGGGCCCACAGCTTCAGCGACAGGTCCACGTAGTAACGGTGGGGGTTGGCGAACCTCTTAACCTCGTCCCACAGCGTGTCCACCTGCTCGGCGCAGTGCCTCCTCATCTCGGGGAGCGAAGGGCTCTCATAGACGCACTTCCCGTCTTCGAATATCGGCACGAGGAGCTCCCTAGCCGTGAAATCGGTGAGGGTCTTCCTCTTCCAATCCGCATCTGGATCGAATATCTCCAAAGGCTTCGACTCGTCGATGACCTCGTCGCGCAGGCATACGTAATCCGCTATCGCCTTCCCGCCGGAGTCGTAGAGGCGGTAGACCTTCTTGAAGCCCGGCGTGGTGATCTTCGATACGTTCTCGGAGACCTTGATCTTCGGGATGTACTCACCGTCCTTCTCGATAGCCGCGAGCTTGTACACCCCGCCGAACACCGGGGAGCTGTGGGACGTGATGAGGTGGTCGCCTACCCCGAACGAGTCGATACGCGCGCCCTGCTCGACGAGGTCACGGATGAGGTGCTCGTCTAGGGAGTTCGAGACGATGATCCTGCATCCCTCCCACCCCGCGTCGTCGAGCATCTCCCTCGCCTTTGCGGTGAGGAAGGCCAGGTCTCCGGAGTCGATACGAATCCCGCAGGTCTTTATCCCCCTCGGCCTCAGAACCTCGTCGAACGCCCTTATCGCGTTCGGTATTCCCGACTCGAGGACGTTGTAGGTGTCCACGAGCAGCGTCGCCGCCTCAGGGTATATCTCGCAGTACCGCTCGAATGCCTCGTATTCTGAGTCGAACATGAGCACCCACGAGTGCGCCATGGTGCCGCTCGCCGGCACGCCGTACAGCTCGTCGGCTAGCGTACATGCGGTTCCTACGCATCCGCCGATGTACGCCGCCCGGGCGCCCATCACCGCGGCGTCGTTCCCCTGCGCCCGTCTCGAACCGAACTCCGCCACAGCGCGGCCTTCGGCCGCGCGGACGATCCTGTTCGCCTTGGTGGCTATTAGGGACTGGTGGTTGATGGTCAGCAGCAGGAGGGTCTCCATCATCTGCGCCTGCGCGGCGGGCGCCTTGACGGTGACTATTGGTTCCCCGGGGAAGATCGGCGTGCCCTCGGGCACAGCGTATACGTCGCCGGTGAACCTGAAGTCCCTTAGATACCGCAGAAAGCCCTCGCCGAAGATCCCCTTCGAGCGGAAGTACTCGATGTCCCCTTCCTCGAAGCGCATGTGCTTGATGTTCTCAATCATCTGCTCCACGCCGGCCATGATGGCGAATCCGCCGCCGTCCGGCACCGAGCGGAAGAACATGTCGAAGACGGCCCCCCTGCCCTCGATGCCGCTCTCCACGTAGCCGTTGGCCATGGTGTACTCGTAAAAGTCGCAAAGGAGGGACGGATTGCCGCTCTTCATCTCGGTCCTAGCGCACGCATCGCTTGGCGCGTATAAATACGAACAGGGGCTACGCCGTATCGGTGATGCCATGGCTGAGCAGGACCAGTACATGAACCCGCAGGGTGACGAAGGCAGGGCGGTCGTAGCGAAGATGAACGAGCACCACCGCGAGATCGCCTCGTGGATGATGTCCCGCTCCCCCCACATCGGAGGAGCCAGGAGGGTGCTCGACATCGGCTGCGGCGGCGGGAGCCTCATGCGTATGCTGATGCTCACCTACCCCAACGCGCATATCGACGGCGTTGACATATCTGACGTCTCCGTGGAGGAGGCGCTCAAGACGAACGAGGTGTTCGTGAAGTGGGGCAGGATGAGGGTCCAGAAGACGTCGGTGGCCGAGCTCCCCTTCGAGAAGGAGGTGTTCGACGTCGTCACCGCCCTTGAGACCTATTTCTTCTGGCCAGACCTCCCGCAGAGCATCGCGAAAGCCGCCTCGATGGTGAAAAGGGGCGGATGCCTCGTCATATGCTCCGAACAGTACCCCGACGGAAGGAACGAAGAGGAGCTGAAGAAGGCCTGCGAGGAGTACCACATGAATGTGGTCCCCAACGACGTCATGGAGGGCTACATGGAGGCCGCCGGACTGTCGGTGGAGACTTTCACCGAGCCTAACAGGAACTGGGTGGCCTTCGTTGGCCGGAAGCGAGATCGTTTTCCCCTCCCCCGGGGCCACCGCCTGGGCGGATTGGCCAAGGGAGCGATCGGCCCCTGGTGATAACGCGCCCGGGGCTGGTGAATGCGCCATCTCCCCGGACCGTCGCCTCTTGCGTTCTCACGGCAAGTCTGAAGCGCACCGTGATTTGAAGCGGGTTCAGTGGAAAGAGTCCACAAGGCCATTCATAACGGCAGCGAGGCGATCCATCTCCTCGTCGGCCTCGGCTATAGCCCTCGCTTTTGCGGCGTCATCCGCCGGCAGCGCCTCGACGGCATCGTGCTTGGCCCTGTACGCCTCGTACGCCTTCACGCCCACCATAAGGATCTCGCATACATCGGGTTCTGACTCTCTGCACCTGTCGGCGCTGGCCCTCAGATTCCGAAAGGTGTGGTCCATGTCCCCGACCTTGGCGCGCCGCGAGGGGCTGCCCTCTTCGGTATCGCTCGCGCGAGACACCGCGTTGCAGCAGAAATTAATCATTGAGGCGGCGGTGATCCTTGCCACCGTCAGCCCGTCCTTCTCGTCAGCCATATCGAAGCGATGCGGATTCCAGGTAAATACCTTCTCAGAAATCTGACCGCGTGCTGCCGTTTCCGATGGCGTCCCGCTTCTGCCCCCGTCCGATGGTGCTACCGCAGGGGATTGCAACCTTCGCTCAAGCGGGACCACACGTTGGTTCACGGCGTACGCCCCAGCCGTGCGGAGGTCCTTGTCAGCATACCCGTTGGAGAAGTACCAGCGTCCGTAGCAGACCGAGGAGAGTAGCCTGTCCGCGGCGAGACCGGACGGTAGCCCCAGGACGGCTCCGGGGACCTCTGCCTTCCACCTCTCGGGGCAGTCGCAGGACAGTATGTAATCGACGCCCCCGGCCTTGCCGGCGTTCTCTATCGCCATCTGGATCTCCGCCTCCCCAGGGTCCTGCTCCGGCCACCAGGTGTGGTACTTCCCGAGGTCGTCCCGACCCGGGGTGGTTGCCCCGCCGAAGGCGAGGATGATCCTCCCTCCTATGTCGAACACCGATCCGCGGCACAGCCTCGCCACCCCACGGGCGACGGCATTGACCGCCCCCCCGTTCCATGGGGTCCGCGGCTGGTCGGCGATGGCATCGTAGTCGTCGGTGCCTCCCTCGATAAAGAGGATGCGGCAGGGCAGCACCTTGAGCCTCCGGGCATTGTCGCCCGCCGCCGTGCGCGGCTCGAAGACGCCGGAGTCCCCGAGAACGATGAGGTAATCGTCGGGCCCCATCGAGCGCATGACAGGATCGTTCAGAAGACGGCCGAGCCCGTTCCGGGTGGGGCCGGTGACGGCGATCATTCCTCCCCGCCGGAGTGCTTGCGCCTGATCTCCTCCATTCCCTTCGAGCTCCGGCCCCCGTGCCTCTTGTAGTACAGGACCGACGCGGAGACGGTGGCAGTCAGGACTATGATTATGTAAAGCAGGGATTCCGCTACGCCCACCTGCAATATGCCGGTGACGGCGAGAATCATCTTCGCGCCGATGAAGGCGAGGATTGCGCCGAGGCCGTATTTTAGGTAGTACAGGGTGCCCAGCACGTCCCTGATCACGAAATACATCGACCTCAGGCCCATGATGGCGAAGATGTTCGACGTGTAGACGATGAAGACGTCCGTGGAGATCGCCAGCGCGGCAGGGACGGAGTCGAAGGCGAACATAAGGTCGGAGGCCTCGATCACTATGAGGCAGAGGAACAGTGGCGTGGCGAGCCTCTTCCCGTTCTCCTTCACGAAGAAACTCGGCCCGTGTATGTACGGCGTGGATTTGATCTTCCTGCTCAGCCTGAACGGCAGAGTGTCCTCCGTCTTCCTCTCCCTCTCCTTCTTGAACGCGGTCTTGTACGCAGTATAAAGGAGCACTGCGCCGAAAACGTACATCATCCAATCGAAGGACTCGAGCAACTCCGCTCCGACGATGATGAAGGCAGCACGGAAAAATATAGCGCCCATGATGCCCCAGAACAGTACCCGGTGCTGCTCGTCCTCGGGAACGAGGAAGGCCGCGAAAATCACTATGAACACGAACAGGTTGTCCACCGACATCGAAAGCTCGATGGCGTATGCCGCGTAGTACTCCGCGGCACGGTCGGCACCGAGCTCTTGAAAGACCAGCAGGCCGAAGGCGACGGCGACGGCGACATATGCGATCGCCATCTTCGACGCTTTCCTTGCGTCGATGTGCTTCTCCCCGCGGTCCACCAGCCCGAGGTCGAGGGACATCAGTACCACGAAGACTACGATGAAAACGACCCACAGGTACGTCTCGACGCCAGCCATGCCCCATGCCATGCTCTGGCGCTATAAAAGCGTGAGTTGCCGCCAAGATCGTGGCCGATCCCCGCTCAGCGGCGCATACGAACGCTGGCATCTGAAATCTGCATGGCTTCCTGGGCCCAAAATAGGGCACGATGCTACAAAATATCCATCCAGCGCACTGCCTCTTTTTAATACTTCACAGGGGTTTCATGCGCAATGTCACTTCTCGCTCTGAAGAAGAACAGGCCCACCTCGCCGTCGGCCGTCTACGGCGACCTATGCAAGGCGCTTGACGGGGAGGGGATCAAATACAAGACCGATGCCAACATCTTCACGGTGTACTCGACGTTCCAGGGGGATGACCTCCCCATCAAGGTCGAGATCACCGTCGACAAGGAGAACCCGTTCTTGTGCTTCAACAGCCTCCTGGACCTCCAGGCCCCCATCGAATCCTACAAGGACATCCTCAACGGCCTGAACGAGCTCAACGCAGGGCTGCACTTCGGCGCCTTCATACTCGACCCTGAGTCCGGGCGCGTGATGTACAGGTACCACTTCATGTTCGCCGCGGACTACCGCCCCTCGCAGGACCTCATCAACGGAATCCTCAGCATGGTGGTGTCGACCGTCGACGAGCACGACGGCGACCTCAAAAGGCTCATCCCCGAGAACACGCATTTCGTAGATCCGATGTTCGGGTAATGGAGTGAAGTGCTTCTCCCCCGGTTTCGCACCGGGCCGGGATCGCCTCGCACCCAGGCGATCCTTCAGGTTCTTCTTTCTTGGCTTCCTCCCGGCCTCAGCATCTAGCTTGGTGAGGAGCTCCTTCTCGAGCTCCGTCGTCCTCTTCGGCACGGTGATCCCGAGACGGATGTACAGGCTGCCGCGGAACGCCCTGCCTAAAGAGGGCAGGCCCTGCCCGGATACCTTCAGCACCCCCCCGACCTGTGTCCCCGCGGGGATGGTGACCTCCACGTCCTGCCCTTCGAGGTTCTTGACGGTTATGCTCCCGCCGAGGACCAGACGCGGATAGGTGGTCTCGCCCTTGATCCATAGGTCGGCCCCGTCGCGTTCGAAGCCGGTGACGGACCGGATGTGTACAACCACATAGAGGTCGCCGGGGGGCCCGCCGTTGTAACCGGCATCGCCCTGGCCCCTCACGCGGAACCTCATGCCGTCCTCGACACCCGCGGGCACGGTGACCGCGACCTTCGCAATCTTATTCAGACGGCCCTTGCCGCGGCAGGTCGGGCAGACTTCGTCGTAGGACCTCCCGGTGCCGCCACAGTGGGAGCAGGGGGAGACCGAAACCATGTTGCCGAAGGCCGTCCGCCGGACGGTCTGCTCCTGCCCTGAACCGCCGCAGCCGGGGCAGGTCTTGGTCTTGCCGTTCTTCCCGCCAGTGCCGCGGCAGTCAGAGCACTCCACGGCATGGGAGACGTTGATTTGCGCATTCTTGCCGTGCAGTACATCCGCGAGGTCCACCTCGAGGTCGTAGCGGAGGGAGTCGCCGGCGCGGGGCCCGCCTGGGCCCGCCGTGCGGCGGTAGCCCCCGCCGAACATGCTGCCGAAGAGGTCCCCGAAGATGTCCGAGATGTCTTCGGCGTGTGTGAAGTCGTCCCAGGTGAAGCCGCCCTGACCGAAGCTTCCGTCGACGCCGGCATGGCCGTACTGGTCGTACAGTCTGCGCTTCTCGGCGTCGGAGAGGACCTCGTAGGCCTCGGAGATGCCCTTGAACTTAGCCTCCGCGACCTCCTTCGGCTCGGTGGAGACGTCCGGGTGGTATTTCTTCGCCAGGCCGCGATACGCCCTCTTGATCTCGTCGGGGGTAGCATCCTTGGAGACGCCGAGTACTTCATAGTAGTCCCTCTTCTCATCGGCCATTCTGGCTCACTCAGTTCTTCTTGTCGTCATCGACAATTTTGTAGTCGGCGTCGTAGACGCCGTCCTCGGACGGCCCCTTCGACGACGGAGGCTGCTGCCCCTGGTACTGCCTCGCAGCCTCCTGGGCGGCCTGCTGCTGCTCCGGGGTGGCGCTCTCGTATATCTTCTTGCTGATGGGCTCCATAGCCTTCATCAGCGCCTCGGTCTTCTTCCCGATCTCGTCCACGCTGTCGCCCTTGGCGGCGGCGTCGAGATCGTTCAGTGCGGCCTCAGCGGAAGCACGCTCCTCCTGCGTCACCTTGTCCCCGAGCTCGTCCAGAGACTTGCGGGTGGTGTAGGCGAGGGTCTCGGCGGAGTTCTTCGCGTTGATCAGCTCCTCCTTCTTCTTGTCCGCTTCAGCGAACTTCTCGGCGTCCTTGATGGCCGCATCGATGTCCTCCTTGGACAGCTTGTTGGACGAGGCGATGGTGATTTTCTGCTCCTTGCCCGTGCCCTTGTCCTTTGCGGTGACGTTGATGATGCCGTTGGCGTCGATGTCGAATGTGACCTCGATCTGCGGGACCCCGCGGCGCGCCGGCGGTATGCCGTCCAAGACGAACCTGCCGAGACTGGTGTTGTCGGCGGCCATCCTCCTCTCGCCCTGCACGACGTTGATCTCCACCGAGGGCTGGTTGTCTGCCGCGGTGGAGAAAACCTGGCTCTTCTTGGTCGGGATGGTGGTGTTCCTCTCGATCAGAGGGGTGGAAACGCCGCCGAGGGTCTCGATGCCGAGGGTCAGCGGGGTGACGTCGAGCAAGAGGACGTCCTTAACGTCCCCCGACAGGACGGCCCCCTGGATCGCGGCGCCCATGGAGACGCACTCCATCGGATCGACGCCGTGCTGGATCTTCGGACCGACGATGTTCTCGACGAAGTTCTGGATGATGGGCATACGGGTGGGTCCGCCGACCATTATGACCTTGTCGATGTTGCTGGCGGAGAGCTTCGCGTCGGAGATGGCCTGCTCTATCGGCCCCCTGCACCTTTCGACTGTGGGTGCGACGAGCTCCTCGAGTTTGGCGCGGGTGATGGTCTGCACGAGGTGTTTCGGGCCGGACGCATCGGCGGTGATGAACGGGAGGTTCACCTCGGTCTGCATGGTGGTGGAGAGCTCGATCTTCGCCTTCTCCGCCGCCTCGCGGACACGGACCCTCGCGGCATTGTCTGCGCCGAGATCGATGCCGGTCTCGTTCTTGAACTGCTTGGTGATGTGCTCGGTGAGCGCCTCGTCCATGTCGGAACCTCCGAGCTGCGTGTCGCCCGATGTGGACATGACCTGGAAAACGCCGTCGTCGAAGTCCATGATGGTGACGTCTAGCGTCCCCCCTCCGAGGTCGAACACGAGTATCTTCTGCGACTCGCCAGCTTTGTCGATGCCGTACGCGAGCGCGGCGGCGGTGGGCTCGTTGATGATCCTGACCACGTCGAGGCCGGCGATTTTGCCAGCATCCTTGGTGGCCTGCCTCTGATTGTCGTTGAAGTAGGCCGGCACGGTGATGACTGCCTTGCCAATCGGCTCCCCGACAAATACCTCGGCGTCCTTCTTGATTTTCATCAGGATGTATGCCGAGATCTGCTGTGGCGTGTACTCCTTCCCGAGGGCGGTGACCTTCTCGTCGGAACCCATCTTCCTTTTGACGTTTTTGATGGTCCCCTCAGGATTGGTGACGGCCTGCCTCCTCGCTGGTTCGCCGACGAGGAGTTGCCCGTCCTTGGTGAACGCGACGTAGGACGGGAACGATTTCCCGCCGACGCTGGTTCCCTCCGCGCTCGGGATTACGGTGGGCCTTCCGCCCTCCATGATCGCGGCAGCCGAGTTGCTGGTGCCGAGATCGATGCCTATGATTCTCTCTGATGCCATTTTCTTCACCCTCAATCGTTTTCCTTGTCGTTCTCGCTGGTGCCCGTCCCGGCCATACCTTTCGCAGGCTCCGGTGCGGACCCTTTCCTTTTCGTTACCCGGACCTTCGCGTACCTCAGCACGCGACCGTCCATCATGTAGCCCTTCTGGTACACCTCGGCGATCCTTCCCTCCTCGTCGCCCTCGCACACCATTAACGCCTCGTGCATGCCCGGGTCAAATCCCCCCTCCACGGGGACCTCCCCGAGCCCCTGCTTCTCGAGAATCTTCGTCAGGTTGCATCTGACCGCGGCGACGCCGGCGGCGAGCGGATCGCCGTCCCCGGCGGATGCGAGGGCGCGGTCGAGATCGTCCACGATGTCAAGTAGCTCGGTGACGAGCCCCCTCGTCGCGTACTTCCTGTACTCCTCGTTCTCCCTTTCAGTCCTCTTGCGGTAGTTGTCGAAATCCGCCTGCAGACGCCTCGCCATATCCAGATACTCGTCGGCCTTCCTACGAGCCTCGTCCCTCTCCGCGAGCGCGGCGGCGAGCGGCTCCTCCTTCTTCTTAGGGGCCTTCTCCTCTGCCTTCGCGGCGGGCTTCTTTTCAGACTTCACAGTCATAGGTGGCATCTCCTTGCAAGCTTCGCAGGGGGTGGAAACCCCCTGCTGGATGGTGTTTTCAGAACTCCGCTCAATCCATGTCTGGAGCGGGTCCGTCGGGGTTGGCGGGACCGTTCTTGGAGGCGATCACGTCGTCGATCCTGAGAATCATGACGGCCGCGTCGGTGGCCGAGTTGATGGCCTGTTTCCCAATCCTGTATGGCTCGATGACGTTGAGCTTCATCATGTCCTCGACCTTGCCCGTGAACGGATTGATTCCGGCGTACCTCTTGCCCGCCTTGTGCTGCTTCCTCATCTCGATGACCATGTTGATCGGGTCGAGGCCCGCGTTCTGCGCGAGCGCGGTGGGGACTATCTCCATGGCGGAGGCGAAGGCCTCGATGGCGATCTGCTCCCTTCCGCCGACGGACGCGGCGTAATCGCGAACGGCCATGGCGACCTCCATCGCGGTGGACCCGCCGCCAGTCACGATCATGCCGTCCTCGATGGACACCTTGACGACGGACCAGGCGTCGACGAGCGACCTCTCGACCTCGTCGGCGACGTGGTTGGTGCCTCCCCTCACGAGGATGGAGACGGTCTTGGGGTCCTTGCAACCGGTGATGAAGGTCATCTGCTCATCGCCGACGTACTTGAGCTCGACCTTTTTCGCCTTACCCAGGTCCTCGGAGGCGATGTCGTCAATCTTCGAGATGATGGCGGCGTTGGTGCTGCGGCCCAGCCTCTCCATGTCGCTCTTCTTGACGCGGCGGCAGGCGTAGATGCCCTCCTTCGCGAAGAAGTGCTGCGCGAGATCGTCGATGCCCTTCTGGCAGAAGACGACGTTGGCGCCGGCCTTCTTGACCTTCTCTACCATCCCCTTAAGGATCTTCTCCTCCTCGGCGACGAACTGCGCGAGCATGTCGGGGTCGGTGATCTGGATTTTGGCGTCGACTTCAGGCTTCTTGACCTCGAAAGCGGCGTCGACGAGGGCTATCTTCGCGTTCTCGACCACCTTGGGCATGGTCGGAACGACGGGCTCCTTGTCGATGACGAGCCCTTTGATGAGCTCGGACTGCTCCATGTTCGCGCCGGCCTTCTTCACGGTCTGGATGTTCTTCAGGTTGACGGAGTGCTTGCCCTTCTCGTCGGTCTCGACGATGGTCTTGACGGCGTCGACGACCATCTTGGCGAAGAACTCCTTCGAGGCGCTGACCTGCTTGCTGATCATCGCGTTCTCGGCGATCTGCCTGAGCAGAGCGTCATCGCCGATGGAGACCTTCTTGGAGACTGATTCGAGGGTCTTCTGCGCCTTGTCGTTGGCCATCCTGTACCCGGCGGTGATGGTGGTCGGATGGACGTTGGAGTCTATGAGGTCGAGCGCCTTCTTGAGGAGCTCGCCAGCGATGATGACGGAGGTGGTGGTCCCGTCGCCGACCTCCTGGTCCTGCGCCTTCGCGACCTCCACGAGCATCTTCGCGGCAGGGTGCTGCACGTCCATCTCCTTGAGGATCGTCACGCCGTCGTTTGTTATGACGACGTCGCCGAGCGAGTCGACGAGCATCTTGTCCATACCTTTCGGTCCGAGACTGCTCCTCACGGCGTCCGCGATGGTCCTCGCGGCGGTGATGTTGTTGAACTGAGCGTCCTTGCCTTTGTCTCTCTTCGTGCCCTCCCTGAGGATAAGCACGGGTGCGTTGCCCATACCCATTTTAAGATTCTCCTTTCACTCTCCGCGATTCCGCGGATGCTGAGATGTGATTGTTAGTTCTTCTATATAATCACTCCGAATCATTACAACCGAAGGTAGATAACTTATTGGATTAGTTATTGTAGATTACTGGACTATTAGAAGTTCGATAGAATTTGTAACGAATATACATATTCCGAAAAATGATAATTGAGAATTATTTTATCCTTATTGTAAATAGATGGAGGCCCCGCGGGAGGACCGAGGACGGGTCGTCGGGGGCCCGGAAGTGGTTTCAGTGCACGAAGAGGAGTTCCCTGTACTTAGGCAACGGCCACATCTGGTCGTCGATCATCATCTCCAGTGAGTCGACGTGCTTGCGGATCTCCTCGAGCATCGGCACCACCTCATTCTGGTAGCGCACGGCGGCGTCGTAGCCCTCCGGCCCGGCCTGCAACTCCTCCACCTCGGCATCAAGGGCATCCACCGTCTTCTCCGCTTCGGCGATGTCTGACGCGATGCATTCGATCAGGTCCATCTGCGAAGCGGAGAGCCTCTGGAAGTCCTTGGGCTGGCAGACCTCCTTGAGGTCCCTGACGTTCTCCACCAGCATGTTCTGGTAGCGGATCGCCACCGGGATCACGTGGTTCGTCGTCATATCACTGAGCACCCTTGCCTCGATGGCCACCTTGCGGCAGTAGGTCTCGAGGAAGACCTCCTTCCTGGACTCCAGTTCGGCCTCGGACATCACCCCGACGTCGCCGAAGGCGCGGACGCTCTGCTCGGAGGTGAACGCGCGCAGAGATTCAGGGACGGACAGCCCGCAGTCGAGGCCGCGCCTCTCCGCCTCCTTCTTCCACTCCTCGGAGTACCCGTTCCCGTCGAAGCAGACGTCGCGACAGGCGCGGTAGGTCTCCCTCGTCTCGTCGAGCACCGCCTGCATGGGCGGGGCGCCGTCGGCGATCCTCCTGTCGACCGCGGCCTTGAACCTCCTGAGCTGGTAGGCCAGGATGGTGTTCAGCACGGTGATCGGCCCGGAGCAGTTCTGGCTGGAGCCGACCGCCCTGAACTCGAACCTGTTCCCCGTGAAGGCAAACGGGGATGTCCTGTTGCGGTCGGTGTTGTCGAGCAGCAGCTCCGGAATCTGAGGGATGCCAATGCTGTAGCCCTTCTTCGGCCCGAACTTCACCATGTCCTTTGTCTTCAGAAGCTTCTCGAAGGCGGCGCTGACCTGATCACCAAGGAAGCAGGAGATGATTGAGGGCGGGGCCTCGTTGGCGCCGAACCTGTTGGAGTTCGATGCGCTCATCACCGTCGCCTTGAGGAGCGAGTTGTTCTCGTAAACCGCCATGAGGACGTTGGCCATGAAGCACAGGAAGCGGAGGTTCTCCTCGTCGGTCTTCCCGGGGGCCATCAGGCCGATGCCCGACTCCGTGCCCAGGGACCAGTTGCAGTGCTTCCCGCTGCCGTTCACGCCGGCGAAGGGCTTTTCGTGGAGCAGCACCTCGAAGCCGTGCTTCTCGGCGAGGTTCTTCATCAGCGACATAAGCAGGAGGTTGTGGTCGTTGGCGAGGTTCGCGGCCTCGTAAACCGGGGCGGCCTCGAACTGGTTCGGGGCGGCCTCGTTGTGCCTGGTCTTGAGCGGGATACCTAGCCCATAGGCTTCGAATTCCAGCTCTCTCATGAACGCCATCACCCGCGGCGGAATTGATGCGAAATAGTGGTCATCCAGCTGCTGGCTGCGGGCGCTGGCGTGACCGATCAGGGTCCTGTCGGCCATGACCAGGTCGGGGCGCATGTAGTAGAGGTCCCTGTCCACCAGAAAGTACTCCTGCTCCCAGCCGAGATAGGAGTGGATGACCTCGCCCCTCTCGCCGAAGTACTCGAGGACGTCCCCCGCGGCGGCCGTGACGGCGCTCTCCGACCTCATCAGCGGCACTTTGAAATCCAGGGCCTCGCCGGTGTAGGACACGAACACCGTGGGGATGCACAGGGTGTCGCCGATGACGAACGCCGGGGAGGAGGGGTCCCATGCGGTGTAGCCTCTGGCCTCGAAGATGTTCCTGATCCCGCCGCTGGGAAAGGACGACGCGTCGGGCTCCGCCTGGCGCAGCATCTCCCCGCTGAACCTCTCGATGGACTCGTCGCGCCCGCGGGGGGTGGCGAAGGAATCGTGCTTCTCGGCCGTGCCGCCCGTCAGGGGCTGGAACCAGTGGGTGTAATGGGTCGCGCCCATGTCCATGGCCCAGCGCTTCATGCCCTCGGCGACATGGTCGGCCACCTTGGGGTCGAGCACCACTCCTTTCTCCACGGTCTCGTAGATCGTACGGCGGGTGCCTTCCGAGAGGTACTTCCTCATGTTCGTCCTGTTGAAGACCTTGCATCCGTAGTAGCGCGAAATCTCCGACGCGGGCGGCACGGGGTCGAGCGGCTCCTTGGCGTTGGCCCTAGCCACGGCACCGAACCTGTAGTTCTCCATGCGGGGATATTGTTCGCTTATGGGTTATATAGTTTTGTCAGATTTGTGATAATTGTATCGTTTTTAACATATAGATTCATCATAATTGCATTATTTAATTGATGAAATGTACATTTGTCTAACTTTTTCACCGTACCCGCGCCGGATGTTAGACATGCGTATTGCCAGTCTCGTCGCGCAGGATTGCCCAGTAACCTGGAAATGTAAAAGGGGGTAAATTAAAAAAGAAAGTCCGCAATGTTTGCTTACTTCGAAATCGGAAGTGTGAAAATGGGTTTCTCACTGTTCAAAAGCGGGGACGAGCTCTACAGCGCTGGCCTTGATGCCATCACGAGGAAGAACTGGCGGGAGGCGGAGGACAAGTTCGGCGATGCCGTACGCAAGGGTTCTTCCAAGAGTGCCATGGCGGAACTCATGCTCGCCTTATTGCGCCTCAGGGGGGACCGCGGAAACGTCTCCCACTACCGGGCCGTCGCCGCCGCCCTCGGCAAATACGGCGAGTCCAGTTTCCGCTTTGGCCTCACCGACGTGGACGCCGCCGCCCTCGCCTCGGAATGCGAGCTATCGGTGCAGGAGATCGAGGCGGACTCCATCGACGACAGAGAGTACGAGAGGAAGGGACAGGCCCTCATCGCCGCGGCGGGAGCGTTCGCCTCGCAGATCGGCGACCGGCCGATGCTCCTCCGCGAGATGTTCGAGGGCGACTCCGGGTACACCGGGACCAGGGAGTCCAACATATTACAGGCCCTGGCCTACGAGACTCTGGGGAGGGGGGTCGTCTACTCCAACCCGAAACAGGCCGCCGAGTACATGCAGATGGCCGCCACCTTCCGCAAGATGCTCGGTGAGGACGGAGATGCGGACATGAGGCTGAGCCGCCAATACTCACTCTCCGCAAAATGCTGGCTGTGCGGCCGCACGATGAGTGGCGAGGGCGTACACTTCATTGCCGTCTCGAGCGACATCACGCCGATATTCAAACAGGGCATCGACAAGGAGGTCGTCCGCGCCGCCAGCCCGCAGTTCTCCTCCATCTACATGTGCAAGCCGTGCTTCACGGCGATTTCGAACCGCTCGGACGAGATCTCCCGGGGGTACTACGACCGCACCATGGCGGAGATGACGGCGATGGAGGCCCGCCTCATGGCGGAAATCCGCAGCGTGCGCGCCTCCATCGCGATGGCGAGCAGGTGAAGACGGAAATGGACAACATGGTCACCCTCCGGTGCAAGTACTGCGGAGCCCCGCTCGACCCAGAGAGCATCAGGGGCGATGCCTCCTTCGTCACCTGCCAGAGCTGCGGCACCTCGCAGCAGAGGATTGACGCCGAGGCGTACCTGGAACAGCTGATGGGACAGGTCCGCTCTTGGATCAACAAGACGGTCCCCGGCGGCATCGCCACGGCACAGCCCACCGGCGTGGACGGTGTGGCCCGCTACAACATCTACATGACCAACGTCAAGCCCAGAATCGACCTCGAGTTCAACGAGTACAAGTTCGCGCTCTCGTCCCTCCTGTCTCACTCGATGATGGTCACCCCGTTCATGGTGAAGACGGACGTCAACCCGCAGCACCCCGCCTCACAGATATTCGAGTTCGGGGAGAAGCTTAACGGCGTGGAGCCGCTCGCCGCCGTAGACGAGAACAGCGGAAGGTCGCTTCGCGAGGCGAAGAGCCTATCGGATGCTTACGCGCTCCTCATCAACAACTCGAAGATCCTCAAAGAGGATAAGCCCGGACGCTACATCCTCATGTCGAATAACTTCAAGGAGGCCGCCGCGGACTTCTCGAAGGCCGAGGGCTACCAGCCCGCCGTCGACCGGTTCGAAGGGCTCGCCGAGCTCTGCCAGGGCTGCGAGACGCTCCTGAACGGCGATATCGCCTCGAGCTACCCTCATTTCCAGAATGGGAAGGGGCTCCTGCAGAAGGCCAGGCAGAGCGCACTGACCAACATGAAAGTGGCGATAATGGGCCCGGCCGTCCTTGAGGAGCTCAAACAGGCTGAGTCGCTCGAAACTCTATCCAGGCGCGTGGACACGACGGAGAACCCGCTCGAGGTCCTCGACGCCGTCCGCCGCATCAACACCTACTCCTATCCGAAAGTGGGCGTGTGGGCGGGGATGCTCGGCAACCGCGACAGGCTGGGAGAGATTCTCGGGTATCTCTCGGAGTGCGTCAAGGCGAAGAACGGAGGCGCGGACATCAGGGTCGCATCCGGGAGCGGAGACATCCTAGTCCCATTCTGGGACGTTGAACTGAGGTACAGCTTCCAATCCGGCGCGCTATGGAAAAAGCGTGGGGTGGAGGTGGACGAGCGGCTCCTTGTCTCGGCCGACTTCGTCATCGACCAGGCCTGTCTGACGAGCCCGCGCACCGCCGTCACCGACGTGTTTGGCGCGGGATACAACGAGGGTATAGGGGCCAGCCTCGCTGGTACCGAGAAGAGCATCAGCAGAGGGCAAGAGGTGAGGGCCCTTGCCGACTCCGCGTCCCCGGGGTCCGCCTCGGGGAGGAGGATCGTCGTCCCTCTGAGCACCCGCCGCGAGGCGGAGAGGCTCGCCGAGATGTACATCTCCCAGGCGGCACAGAGCAACGGAAAAATCAAACTGAGCAACCCAGAAGTCTCGGGCATCGTCTACGTCCCCTGCCAGATTTCGGGTAGCGGGATAATAGCGCCGAAGGGGTTCGGCGCCCTCGTCCCCGACCGCATCGGCCGGACGGACCTGGGGCAACTTATTATCGTATGAGAATTGGAAGACGGAAGTGATTGGAATGGTAGACAACAAAGGTAGCGCCTACAGGACCAAGGGCGCCATCCTGACGGCCTTCGTCATCGTGGCCGCCGCGGTGGCGCTCCTGTGCGCGGAGTTCACCGACGTGGATGCCCTCGGCATCATCGGGCTGTTCGTCCTGATCGCCGGCATCGGCATCACCGCCATATCGTTCGCGTACAGCGGCGAGCCCGACAAGTTCGGACCCTCCGAATCCGACTACAGGCTGGCCGCCGGAACAATGGTGGCCCTCGCCGGCCTCGTCATGCTGATGCTCTCGTTCGAGACCAGCGCTGTAATCACCGCCGCGGTGCTGCTCATCGGCATCGCCGCCGTCGGCACGACGATGGCTTTCAGGAACAGCGGCAAATCCAAGTAACGGGGTGAAAGAAATGGCAAATGATTTGGAGAACAGCGTCGAGAGATCGATGGCGGACAACAGGTCCCTCGTGGAAAGGATCGCGCAGTACATCCCCATGTACAGGGGCTACAAGCAGAAGAACCTCCGCAGGGACGAGGACCGGGCCGTCAGGGACGCCGTGGCTCGCAGCCTTGGCGTCACCAAGAACAACCTCGCCAACGCCGCGAGGAGCACGGTCGGGAACCGCGACGCCATGCGCGACATGGAGAGGGTCAGGTCCAAGGTCGACAGGTACTACGTCGACATTAAGAAGGCGGTTAACGGATACAGCGCCTTCCATGATTCCGTAAAGATCACGGAAGCCGAGCTCGACGCAGTCGTCTCGTGGGACGCGAAGCTCGTCGACGACGCGGAGAGCCTTAACAGTATGACCGATGCCATGGCAGCCGAAACCTTCGAGTCCGGCGAGATCGGCGCCATGCTCAAGCAGATCGAGGCCGTCGTAGACCGGCTCATCAACGACTACCACGAGAGGGAGAACGTCATGCGCGGATTCGTCGAGAGGGAGCAGATCGGCAGGACGGAGGTTGCGCCTCAGAACGCTGCCGGGCCCGAGGAGAAGGGCTGGTTCAGCAGACTCAGGAAAAGAAAGGAGCGATACTAATGGCAGAGAAGAAGGACAACGTCGTGTTCTGGAAGGACCAGGGGCCCGACGACATCATCTACAAGTCCCCCGATGACGACCTCAGAACGATTACCAGCGTGACCGTCCCCGAGCACGCCGTCGCGCTGTTCATCAGGGATGGGCAGCTGCAAGGCGTACTCGAACCGGGAAGACACGTGGTCACCTCGGCGAACATACCATGGCTCACCGCCCTCTACAACAAGGCGCTGGGCTTCCGTGACACGCCGTTTAAGGTGTGGATCGTTTTCATCTCGCTGAAGATTTTCAACGGGAAATGGGGCATCCGCTCCATGATAAAGGCGGCGAAGGACTACGAGGTCCCCCTGACCCTCATGGCTAACGGGGACTTCCAGTTCCGCATCTCCGACGTACCCGTGTTCTACACGCAGGTGCTCGGTGGCATGAGGTCGTACTCCACCGGCGACATCAACTCCTTCATGAGGAGCTTCATCAACGAGCAGATAATCCAGCAGCTCACCAACATGTGCTACATGGACCTCATGGGCGGCCTGGAGACCGCCTCATCGTCCACGAAGATCCTCATCGACCCGTACTTCCAGCAGAGGGGGATTGAGCTCCTCTCCCTCAAAATCAACGAGGCCGCGACCACCGAGGAGGAGAAAAAAAAGGTCTTCGAGTACCTCCAATTCAGCAGCAAGAACGGAGAGGCGTTCAAGAGGTACGAGGTCATGGACCGCATGGCCGACGCAATAGGAGACTCCCAGGGAGGCGCCGCCATGGGCACCGGCATGCTCCTGTTTCCGCAGATGTACCAGCAACTCAACCAGCAGTCCGTGCAAGGGGTGCAGCAGGGCCAGGCCGCCGGTCAGCCCCAGCAGATCCTCTGCCCGTACTGTGGGCAGGCCAATCCCTACCCATACAAATTCTGTAACAACTGCGGCAAGCCGATGCCGCAGCCCAACCAGCAGATGCCATCTGGAAGCGCCTCGGTGACGGAGCAGCAGACCGCGACGGACGCTGGATTCAAGATCTGCCCGTACTGTGGGCAGGACCTCTCGGGGCTTAAGAAGACCCCGAAGTTCTGCCCGTACTGCGCCGAGCAGCTACAGTAAACGCGTTCCCGGGGCCATCCGGCCCCGTCTTCTTACTTACCTCACGGCCATCCGCGGCATCCGGGAGGCCAGGCGGGTGGCCAGGGCATCTGTGCGGGGCAGGAGGCTCTCGCCGTAGAAGAGCCTGTGCGGACGCCCACTCGAAAGGTGCTCTGTTCTCGACGGTGGAGGGATGCATCGGGGAGAACTTGCGCGGCGATGTCCGAAGGAGGCAGCGAACGCGTCCTCGAAGACGGCCGATAGAACCCTTTGATCGCTCGGACACGGGGGCGGCAAAGGGACGCACACTCAGTGCACGCACACTAGGGCGACAAATATTTACCGTTCTCCGATTTGGAGAACTCCATGCGGGATATGGAGGGGCTGCTCAACAAGGTGGCCGACCTGGCCGTCAAGGCCGGCAGTATCATGCTCAGCGATTCTGATGTGGAGGTCGGCAACAAGGGCACGAAGGAGAACTACGTCACCTCCACCGACCTCAAGGTACAGCGCTTCCTCCGCGAAGGACTCGCCACCCTTCTCCCTGGGGCCGTGTTTCGCGGCGAGGAGGATGACCTCCCCCGCGAAGACGAGGGGACCCGCGGCGAATACGTTTGGATCGTGGACCCGATCGACGGCACCGCGAACTACGCCCGCGGCTTCGGTGAGAGCGCGGTCTCCATTGCCCTCGCGAAAGATGATGAGCCCGTCCTGGGCGTCGTGCGCAACCCTTACGCGAGAGAGACGTACTGCGCCATCAAGGGCAGGGGTGCCTTCCTCAATGGCACTCCGATTCACGTTTCCGGCAGGAGTAAGGAGAACGCGATGATCTGCCTCTCGTGGAGCGCCTACGACAAGTCCCGCTCCGCGGACTGTTTCCGCATCTCGCGGGATCTGTACGCGGTATGCGAGGACATCCGCCGCACAGGCTCCGCCGCCTACGAGCTCTGCCTGCTCGCACGGGGCTCCGTCGACATGCACTTCGAAATCCGCCTCGCGCCTTGGGATTACGCCGCGGGCGGGCTCATAATCGAGGAGGCGGGAGGCAGGACGGGCTCCCTCGAAGGGAGGCTCGACATGCGCAGGCAGTGCCTCGTCATGGCTGCCAACTCCGAGAAGAACTTCGCCTTCCTTAAGGGCGTCGTATCGGAAAACCTCTCCCGCCGACGGCGACTGGCCCTGGTGCACGTATCATAATCAAACCTACTATCTTAACTAAATTTGTTACGATATTCGTAGAAAATTATAATTTTTCGTACGAATCAAGGAGATTATATATCAGATATGCGATATCACCCCCAGAGGAGGCGAGCACCAATAGGTAAACGGAATACGACCGGCATCCGCGATTCGACCGACGTCGGAGACATCGACGCAACCGAAGGGGAGAGGGGTCGTTTGACGCTCCCGGTACGCGCCTTCTCCGCGAACGAACGACGCCCATAGGGGCACGCGGCCAAACCCCTTTCTCTCGTTCAGATCTTCTCCGCGATTTTATTATACGGCTCTCGGCGTTCACCCGTCCATGAGCAAGAAGAGGCTCGAAGACTACGTCACGTCGATTCCAGACTTCCCGAGAAAGGGCGTCCTGTTCAGGGACATCACTACGGTGATCGAGGACCCCGAAGGCCTGAGGATGGCCGTTGATGGTCTCGTAGACATGGTCGACCCGAACGATGTCGACATAGTCGTCGGCTCTGAGTCCCGGGGATTCGTGTTCGGCGCGCCCGTGGCGTACCGGCTCGGTAAGGGCTTTGTCATGGCGAGGAAGAAGGGCAGGCTGCCGAGGGAGACCGTCTCCGAGACCTACGACCTCGAGTACGGCATCGCGACTATCGAGGTACACAAGGACAGCATCAAGCCCGGTATGAGAGCGTTCATCGTGGACGACCTCGTCGCCACCGGCGGGACCACGAAGGCGGTCGCTAATCTCGTCGAGAGGCTGGGCGGAAAGGTCGTCGCCATCGGTTTCGTAATGGAGCTCGCGGGCTTCGACGCGAAGAGTAGCACACTGAAGGGACTTCCGTACAAGAGCCTCATCGTCTACCCCGGAAAGTGATCCGGAAGCGCATCGGACATATTATGCCGGGGAGAGTACCAGACGCTCCATTCCAACCTGAGCTCCGAGAGAAGCTCCGCCGGTAGATGGTCGGCATCGAATGCCGACCCGAGAGGTGTATGATTTCGGATGGGCAACGAAGCAAACACGAGAAGCGTAGAGGGCCCGCCGGGATTCGAACCCGGGTTGCCAGCTCCGAAAGCTGATCGGATAATCCTAGCTACCGCACGAGCCCGCCTCGCCATGGATTGTGACCTATTAATCAGTTGGTAGCAAGGAATGAACATTGGCCCACCAGCAGGACTTTGGACTTCACCCGCAGGACTCCTTCGAAAATTACGATTTGCGGGTCTGGAGCTCTGCGCCTTGTCTATCTCGCCCAGCTCTGTAGCCCGGCCGTCCTCTTCACCCCGCCCCGGCCCATAAAGGCGGGGCTGGGTCTTTCGCCAGAAAATGTTGACATACTTTGAATTCCGTCTACGGGATACGGGCCGAAATGATCAGGCCAGCGATGAACAGCCTCATAGAAATAAAACATATGTTGCATAATTTAAACTTATTTCGATGTATTGATAGAAATATGAATAAATAAGAAACACATGTTGCATAATATGCGCAAGAAGGGAATGACCCCCGAGATGACCCAGAAGAGCATCGCAGACGCGCTGATCCGCCTGTTAGCCGAGAAAGAATACAGCGAAATCACCGTAGCCGAGATCGCTGATACCGCAGGAATCAACCGCTCCACGTACTATCGTAACTTCTCCTCTAAGGAGGATGTGGTACGTTGCTACTACGGCTGCATAATGCAGAAATGCCTAGCAGAGTTTGAGACCTCCGGTACCAAGACGAACCACATGTACCTTCTCACGATGTTCCGTGCCTTCCACTTCCACCGGGAGGGGCTGGCTCTCTGTGACCGCGCCCGCCTCACCCCGCTCATGCTCGACGCCCTTAACGCCCACATCCTCCCGAACGGCATCGGCGGACGGGGGTCTGACGTGTTCCCCACGGCATACTACATAGGCGGAATCTGCAACTTCCTCGCAATATGGATATCCCGCGGCATGGGGGAGGCTCCCGAGGAGATCGTCCGCATCTGCGAGACCCTTCTGCCGGATTCTTCACAGCGCCGGTTGTCAGAGGCCTTCCGCTCTGTGCACGGCCGACCGATACATTTTATCGCACGTGGGGAATGACCCTACATCATGACAAAGGTCATCATGAACCACGGCGCCGGAGGGGAGCTCATGCAGGAGTTCGTCTCCAAACACGTCACCGGGCACTTCCCGAAGATGGAGGCCGAGGTTCCCCTCGATTCCCTCGACGATTCCGCCGTCGTCGACGGTGTCGTGTTCACCATCGATGGGCACACTGTCAACCCACTGTTCTTCCCGGGGGGGGACATAGGCAGGATTGCCGTCTCGGGGACGGTGAATGACATATCCGTGATGGGAGCGAAACCCATAGGGCTGGGATGTGCCCTCGTACTCGAGGAGGGCCTCGACGTGGAGACCGTCGACAGGGTCTCGGAGAGCATCGGCGCCACCTCGGGGAAGTGCGGCGTCCCGGTGGTCACCGGCGACACGAAGGTCATGGGCGCCGGTGAGATAGATAAGATGTTGGTCACCGCCTCCGCCATAGGGGTGCGCCCGGACTACCTCGACCACGACCTGGAGGTCGCCAGATCCTACCGGGAAGTGGAAAGCCGGTGGTGCACCGACTCAAACATCGCCGAAGGTGACGTCATCATCGCCTCCGGGTACATGGGGGACCACGGCGTGGCCCTCCTCTCCTTCCGCGAAGGATACGGCTTCGACAGCGAGATCAAGAGCGACGTGCAACCGCTGAACAGGATGATTGAGAAGGCCCTCCGCGTCGGCGGAATCGTGGCAATGAAGGACCCTACGAGGGGGGGCATCGCCAACACGCTCAACGAGTGGGCGGAGAAGTCTGGGGTGCAGATCAACGTAGACGAGGGGAGGATCCCCGTCCGCGAGGGGGTGGCGAGC
This sequence comes from Methanomassiliicoccaceae archaeon COG_1, assembly GCA_028561875.1. Classification (GTDB taxonomy): domain Archaea; phylum Thermoplasmatota; class Thermoplasmata; order Methanomassiliicoccales; family Methanomethylophilaceae; genus Methanomethylophilus. The sequence continues at coordinate 170,382 of JAQQTI010000001.1, read as the reverse complement.
GCCTGTGAGCTGCTCGGCATCGAGCCGCTTTCCATCGGCAACGAGGGCAAATGCATAATCGCCACCGTCCCCGATATGGCGGAGGAGGTTCTCGGGGCGATAAGGTCCACCCCGGAAGGGAGGGATGCGGCTATAATCGGCTCCGCGTCCGAAGGCCCCCCGAGAGTCGTTATGAGGACTGAAATTGGCGGCCGCAGAGTGCTCGAACCCCCGTCCGGGGACCCTGTCCCCAGGATCTGCCGAAAACAAAGTGATTGACATGGTAGTGTTCCTCCCGTTCAAGGGCTACAGGCCCAACCTGAGGGCCGGCGAGACAATCTCCGACCGCATATCCCCTCCCTACGACGTCATCGGCGACGAAGAGCTGAAGACGCTCCAGTCCGAGAAACTTAACGTCACCAACCTCACCCTCGCCCCCGACGCCGACGGGAGGTACCGTGCCGCGAGGAAGAGGTTCGGCGCGATGATCGCTAACGGGGCACTCATATGCGACCCCCCGTCGTTCTACATTTACGAACAGATCTTTTCGGACGGGGGGGAAGAGCGCCGTCGCCGTGGCCTTGTGGGCATCCTCAAGACCGAGAGCTACGCGGAGGGCAACATAATCCCTCACGAGGAGACATTCTCCAAAGTGAGGGCGGATCGTCTCAACCTCCTGCGCGACATGGAGGCCCATCTCGAGTCGATATTCGGCATCTTCCCCGGACTGGGGGAGGAATTGTCGGCGGAGGTCCTCGGGCAGGAGAGGCTTCTCTACACGTACGTCGGCCGGGATGGTGTGGAGCACAGGTACTACCGCCTCGAGGACCCCGACCTCTGCATGAGAATCACCGAGAGGCTGAAAGACCAGAAGGTGCTCATCGCCGACGGCCATCACCGTTACGAGACCGCCCTCGCCTACTCGAGTGAGAACCCGGGCTCGCCTTCGAAGCAGTACGTGCTCTGCACCATGGTCGCCGCCGACGACCCCGGGCTCGCCATTTGGCCGACACACCGTCTCATCGACGCAGGGGACATAGGAGAGAACTCCGCGGTGAAGAAGATCGAGAAGGCCATGCGGACTGAGGAGGTGACCCTACGGGAGCTCGAGGAGAGGCTCCCGGAGCATCTATTCGGGATGATATTCAGAAGCGGGAGGTGCCTGCTGGCTGACAACAGAGAGATCCCGTCGGACCTCTACCGCCTCGACACCTACTCCGCACAGCAGAACGTCCTCTACGGCGTCTACAAATCCGATGAGGAGAAGTCCGATGTATCCTACGACGCCGAACTGCCGTCGGTGGAGAGGGCCATGGCGGAGAAGAGGCACGACGCTGCAATAGTCCTGAACAGGCCCTCCCTGGACATGATCTGGAAGCTTGCCGAAAGCGGCAGGAGGATGCCCAAGAAGACCACGTATTTCTTTCCGAAGATCTGGTCCGGATGGGTGTTCTACCGGATGGACTGAGGTTCCCCGGCCGCGGAAGACATTGAGGGAATGAGAGCCGCTGGAGGGAATTGAACCCTCGGCCTACGCCTTACCAAGGCGTCGCTATACCCCTTAGCCACAGCGGCACTTAGTTCCGCCCTATCCGCAGTTCCTTATTAAACGATTTCTATGGCCCCAAAAACCCTCCCCTGGCTACAGGCCATCCTTTTATCTTCACACCCTCCCTTATCCCCCGCATGAAGAAGGAGATGAGCTCGTTCGACGTCCGCTCCGTCGCGGCGGAGATGGCGTCCCTCGAGGGCGCCCACATGGACAAGATCTTCCAATGGGGGGAGGGGAACGTGCTCTTCCGCATCAACACCAAGGACGGCAAGAGGGACCTGTTCTTCCGGGACAAGAAGTGGCTGTTCCTCTCCCCGGACCGCCCGGACACCCCGGACCGCCCCACCTCATTCGCCACATTCATGAGGAAGCACCTTGCAAACGCCCGCTTCGGGAGAACGGAACAGGCGGGTTTCGACAGGGTGGTGGCCGTGCAGCTGTTCAAGGCCGAGGGGGAATTCCAGCTGATCTTCGAGTTGTTCGGTGGCGGGAACGTGCTCCTGGTGCGGGACGGCGTCATCGTCAACTGCCTCACGCAGAGAACCTTCAGGGATAGGGTCACCCGCCCCGGCGAGCCGTACGCCCGGGGGAAGCCGAGGTTCGACCCGACGTCCTCCACCGAGGAGGAGTTCGCCACCCAGTTCAAAACGTCCGATTCGGACACGGTAAGGACGCTGGCCACCGTCACCAACCTCGGCGGGCAGTACGCCGAGGAGGTCTGCGCCCGCACCGGGGTGGACAAATCCGTACCCGCGAAGGAGGTGGGGGACGCGGCCATCTCGGAGATGCACGCCTGCGTAATGGAAATCGTCTCCCGCGTGCTGGAGAACCCGCAGCCCACCCTGTTCCTGAAGGAGGGGAGGATCGTCGACATCGCACCGGTCGACCTGCGTTCCGAGATGGACTGTGAGAGGGAGGCGGCGCCGTCGATGTCCGAGGCCGTCGGCCGGCTGCTCGCGCAGGCGGACTCGGAGGCGGGGGAGGACGCCACCGACCCCGAGATCGATAAGCTCAGGAAGAGGATTGCCAAGCAGTCGGAGACCGTCGAAGCCTACCGCCAGGCCGCGGAGGGGCTGAAAGCGCAGGCGGACACACTGTATACGGAGTACAGCACCGTCTCCGAGATCCTAGAAGTGCTGAGGACCCAGAGCGCTAAGCTCACGTGGGAGAAACTCACCGAAGGCGCCCTGAAGATCCCCGCCGTAGACTACATCGAACCGGACCGGAGCACCGTCGCGGTGAAGGTCGGGATGCTGTCTGTCCCCCTCGACTACACAAAAAGCCTGGACGCCAACGCCTCCGACATATACGCCCGGGGCAAGGCACAGGGCGAGAAGGCGGCGAGCGCGAAATCCGCGCTGGAAGACTCCAGGGCGGAACTCGCGGAGATGGAGGAGGGGTTCAAGAGGAGGCGTGCCGAGGAGCTCGGGAGGGCGAAGCCCACCAAGCGTTTCTGGTTCGAGGCCTACAAGTGGTTTGTCACCTCCGGTGGAAGGCTGTGCATCGGCGGGAGGGACGCCCGCTCCAACGACCAGGTCGTGAAGAAGCACCTGAAGGAGGGGGACGTCTACGCCCACGCCGACATCCACGGGGCCCCGTCCGTCATCCTCAAGGACGGTGCGGGATCGGACGCCGGGGACCTGAGGGAGGCGTGCTGGTTCGCCCTCGCCCACTCCAAGGCGTGGACGGCCGGCTCGGTGGAGGGGGGTTCGTTCTGGGCCTACCCCGACCAGGTCTCGAAGACCCCGAACGCGGGCGAGTTCGTGCCCAGGGGCGCGTTCATCATCCGCGGCAAGAGGAACTACGAGTTCCACATCCCACTCGAGATGGCGCTGGGGGAGATGTTCTACTCCGGCGAGCGCAAGGTCATGTGCGCCCCGACGCCGGTGTTCGAGAAACTCGGGGGAAGGTATTTCGTCATCCGCCCCTCGAAGAGTAAGAGTTCGCGGGTGGCCGGGGAGATCGCCAAGGCGCTCGACGTTCCCGAGGAGGAGGTGTCGAGGATACTTCCCCCGGGCTCTGCGGAGGTTGCGGGCAGGGTATGGTCCGGGGAAGAGGAGAGAAAATGAGCCGAGACTTGCGCGTTCCTCGTCTTCGGAGAACAAATCCAGCGATGAGAGACAGAGATTTTGTGAGCCTTTGGTCATCTGCACTTTTGTTATATCTGTACCCCATGGCACCCGCGAGGAGGTGCTGTACCTGAGGGCACGAATCACTCGCCGAGTCGCCGCATGCTATTCGGTGACCGCCGCCTTCGACCCGCTCCATTTGGTCACAGACTTCACACCACATATTCCCCTCCCCCTAAGGGGACATGCGACCTCATACGATCATCCTCGTAAGTGTCAGATGACCTAGTGACCAAACGATGGATTCCGTGTTGGGTTTCTCCACCACATCCTTCGTCCGTCCCCTTTCCATAATCGTCTTTTAGGTACCTTTCATCTCGTATCTCGCCATAGCGATGGCGGTCTCCGAGAGCAAGGCCAGAATCATCGATCCGCGGATCGATGATTCGCTCCATACCCTCAGCGGTTTGATGCCAGTTACTCTTTTCAAAGAATGGATCAGATGCTCCACGGTGGCCCTTGCACGGTACTTATCCAACGCTTCCGATGGCGTCAATTGCTCCGAGGATTCCAGTTTGAAAATTCCCGCACGGGACCCTATGATCTCCCTGATTATGCCTTCGCGTTCGGATTCATCGAAGCCGGACCTGGTCCGCAGCGAGACCTTGATCTCAACATCCGCGAGGACGTTCCTCTTGACCGTCACGAAATCCGATTTCCGGAAATGCTCGTCCTCATATGACCTCACGGCTTCGACCATGCGGTCGAAGCTCCGTTCCGCCGAATGATATGAGCGCAGCCAATTATCATCAGAGAAGAACAGGTACGTCGTCCTGCCCGACGAATCGAAGGCGTGCCTCAGGCAGCATACCCCGTCCTCCACGTATTCCCATTCATCCGCATTTTCCTTCATCCTGAGGTCATCCGATGCGTTCATCTTCACCCTTGTGAGATATCTGTGGCCCGCCTTCACTGTGGAATCCCGTATGTCCCCTGATGCCCCTCCGTTGTCCACGATGATCCATGATCCTTCCCTGATCATGGAGAAGATGTCCGGAAGAGCATCACGATATTGCTCCGGATCCGACGTGTTCCCTCTGTACACACGCATGAAGAACGGTATCTTCGATCTTTGGAGTTCAGCCGTGAGGAACTCCACCTGCTTCCTGCTCCAGTCCCTGAAATCCCTGGGATAATCCACGGCCCCGAGCTCCGCCTCGGGGCCGTTCACCGCGACCGCGGAACCGTCGATGTTCACAACCGTGTTCTCGAAACGGTACCTCGAATCCAAACCTTCCCACAGCTTCACTACGATCTCGTCGCTGCGATCCCAATCAGAGAAACGGCACGGTTGATGGTCCTCTGTGATAGGCCCTCCTCCAGCCCCATCTCCTTCCTCACATTGGGATCCTTGAACCGATTGGAGCATCTGCTCATGGAATTGCTCCCCATCTGGATGTGCATGCACACCGCCACGATAATCCTGCTCATAGGTACTCCACGGTCCTGACCAAACCCGCCGGAACTGACATATTCTCGTTGGGACTGGGGAGTTCCGTCCCGGTCGATAGGATTTTATTTTGCACAATCAGAACACCCAGACGGGACGCTTTTTGCTTTCGGTCTGGAGGTAAAAACTCAGTTTTCGATTGCTATTGGTGGCGAGGTCGGGATGGAGAAAAATGGACTCCTGGAGAAAATGAGCATCGTTGGATGATGTAACAGTGAACAAAGATCAGGTCAGTCCAAAAACGCCAATGACGCCGGATTCGCCGTCATTGAGAACGCGACCAGATACCAGGATGGCGGGCGTACTGGGATTCGAACCCAAGTCTAAGGCTCCGCAAGCCTCCAGGATATCCAAGCTACCCCATACGCCCGTGATGTGTGCGCGGCCCCTCCCTTTCGGAACGGTAAACGGTTTGACTCATGCCTCGGGGCGAGACATGTAGCGGGTTACGTATCCCGCGACCTTGTTCCTCATGGAGGCGGTGGAGACGTCGGCAAGCTGAGATACCATCTGCTTGTTGTTATCGAAGTCCCTGTTGAAAGCCTGAGGGTACCTGCTGATCAGCTCGAGGGACACTCTCTTTATGTAGGTGGGTCTGATTCTTCCCATATCTTTCACCGAGTACTGGCGACTATAGATAGGCTCTATTTAAAACTAACAGAGCGTTCAGTCGGCCTTCGTCCAAGGCCTCCCGCAGGACTTCTCGCCTTCGGGACAGGGCCCGCGGACGCATGCCGGGCCGGCGTCCTTGAAAATGAGCGGCGATACCTTACGGCAGAGTTCCAGCATCTGGCAGGCCATCTCCCTGATCTCCCATTGGGCGCGGCTGCAACAGCGCAGCGAAAAGAAGTGGAGAAGCTCCCTGGCATTCATGGTGATTGTGATGTTGGTGGTGCACCCGTTGGGGAGCACGTACCTGGCATCCTCGTTGGGAACCCCCAATTCCACGAGCCTGGCATATGCGGCCCATATCCGTTCCATCGTCTCCTTGTACAAACCCTCCGCCTCGGAATCGGCCTCAACGGTGTGTGGGATCACAAAACCCGCGCCCTCCATAGAGACGTAGCGCTGGCTCTGCTGCGAGAAAGATGCGATGCGGTGCCTCACGAGCTGATGGGTGAGAGAGCGAGAGGCGCCTTCCACGGAGAACGTGAACGCGGCGTGTTCGACGACCGATAGGTGCCCCATCGCTATCACGCGTGGCAGCGCCTTCTCCGGTTCGATGCTTCCCATCATCTCGGAGGCGCCCCTCTCCGAGTAGCATGAGCGGGCGGCCACGGCGCATATCCTGTCGGCGTCGGGCGTGCAGGCGAGCAGGGTTACCTTCATCTCGTTCACCGTCCCATATCTGGCCCTTGACCCTCTTGAGCCTCTCGGGGTCCGTGAGGTCGGCCAGCCTGACCACTCTTTTATCTATTTCGGGAAGCAGCGTGACGATCCCGCCGACGTGCCCGTCGCCCATGACCGCCACGACACGCTCGTGGGTCTGACACACCCTGGAGATCTCCCCTGCCATGTGCTCGTTGCGCTCGTCGATGAGTACCCTTACGAGGGTGGGGTACCGCCGGCGCATACTCCTCAGGTACGCCTCCTCGTTGCCGGAGTACCGTTTCTGCGTCCGGACGACCTTGCGCGACCCGCCGACCCGGTCCGAGAACTGGGAGAGGCGGTAGCGGAGCCTCTCCTTGCGCGACATTTCCCGCCACATCCTTGCCATCGCCTCGCGGGCGTCCCTGTCGATGCAGAACACCTCCGCCTTGAGCTCCTCCGCGACGGCGATGGCCGCCGCCATGTCCGCCCCGGGCTGAACATCGTTGTCGGAGGATATCCTCCTCTGGTACTCGGCGCTGCGCTTGTACATGGGAGAATCCTCCTCTCCGCTCTCGGTGAGCGCCTCCTCCACCGCCTCACGGTTACCGGTTATGGCATCGTAGCGCAGCCTGTCCAATTCGACGCACACCGCGTTTGGCCAGCTGTGCTTGGTTATGAACGCTATCGGGTCGGCTATATCGAACACGTGCCCGGTCCCGATTATCGTCAGCATGATGCCTCGGATGCTTCCCCTCCGTTTTAACGTATTCGGAGGGCCCACGGGTGCCGCTGCGGCCCATGCGGCCGATCCCTCAGTTCGCGATTGCCTCCGTCACAGACGAGTTTCTTCGGGAACATGAAGGTCGTGCGGCCCGTGAGCAGACCGCCGACGGGCGCATTTGTACGATGGGATTCCATTATGCAGTAGGGACCAGGACTAAACCGGCCGTGTCGTACAATCCCGTGAGGCTAAGGGGACGGCAGGATAATCTATGAATTCCCCGTTCCACGGCCCATGAGCGGCGGATTCGACCTCGTCTGCTTCGATATGGACGGCGTCCTCACCAAGGTCAGAAGCTCGTGGGCATGGATACACAACGTCCTCGGCGTCGACGACGAGGAGGCCTACTGGGCCTACATCAACCAGGAAATCGACGAGAAGGAGTTCATGCGTCGCGACATAGCCATATGGAAGGGCGTCAAGCCTGACATAAATGAAAGGGACCTCGTACGTTGGTTCCGCACCATGCCTCTCACAGGCGGCATACAGGAGACCGTCGCCGCCCTGCAGGAGGGCGGCGCAAAATGCGTGATTGTCAGCGGCGGCATCGACCTCGCGGCGAGGATGCTAGCGGGCGAGTACGGCTTCGATGACGTCGCCGCCGACCACATCGAGACCGATGCGGAGGGCTACCTCACTGGCGAAGGCGTCGAGGTCGTCGACCTTAAGGACAAGGGCAAAACCGTCCGCATGTTCATGGAGAGGTACGGGGCTTCCAAGGAGAGAACCGCCTCGATAGGTAATTCGTTCACGGACATACCCATGTTCGAATGCAGCGGAACATCCGTGGCCTTCAACCCTTCCGACCCCTACACGGAAGAGGCTGCCACCCATGTCGTGCGCTCGGAAAACATCTCCGACGTGCTCGAGCACCTCCTCCCCGAAGAGAAGTGCAGGCCCCCCTGATCGCGCCTCGTCGAGGTCCATCGCGTCGTCATAGAGGGACTCGTTTAACGACTCCCCCTCGTCCAGGACACCGGGCTTGGCGTTGCCTCTGAGCTTCTTCCCGTAGATGCGAACGACGTCCCGCGCCTCCGCCGTGCCCTTCCTGATCAGCCTGTTGCGGGTCTTTATGGCGTGGATGACGGCGTCCCACCTGTCGAAGTGCATGACCATCCCGACGGTGAACTCGTCGTCGGGCTCGGCCTCGACGTACATCGGGTAGGTGCGCCTGCAGTCGTTCACGGAGACCTTCACGCGGAGGGCACCGAAGGACACCACCCAGAGGGCGGAGATCTCCGGCGCCTGTACGCTCTGCCTCCGGGAGCCGTCGGTGCGCTCCACGTAGGTGACTTTCACGTGCCTGCCGTCCTCGAGGTCGAACTCGTCCCCGACGGAGACGATCTCATCCTCCCTCAGAATGGTATGCGTGTTATGCGTGACGTCTCCGTCGGAGATGAACACCTTCACGGGGACATTCCGAGGAAGCCTGATTGTACCGGTGAAGACCCGGCCGCACGCCCTGCAGCGGAATGTGCCGGTGATGTTCGAGTTACCGAACCTGCCCTTCAATATGGCGTGCTCGGTGACGTCCTCGCAGTCGGGGCACTCGCAGAGGATTGCTTCCGGCACATCTCCTTCCATGCGTACTCCCATGCCCGCGTGGCTTTAAAGATTACCCGTCGCCGCGGACGGCGAAGGGGCGGTCATGCCCCGGGATGATGACATCGGCAAGGGAGGCGATCCTCCGCATGCTCTCCATGGCGAGGGCAAAGTCGATGTTCAGCGCCGGGGGCTTCCCCTCGGCGTAGTTCGCCCTGAGAGGTATGGCGTCGCCGGCTATCGCGACGGTATTCACGCCCCTCACAAGGACCGTCATGGACCCCGCCGTGTGGCCTGGGGTGTGGATCAGTTCCACTCCGGGGACGATCTCCCCGTCCTCCTCCACTATTACAGCGCCCGGGACCGGCGCCTCCCCGGCGTGGACGTAGACCTCCGCGTCCGGGAACAGAGCAAGGTTGCCGGTGTGGTCCGGGTGAGCATGTGTCAGCACTACGATTTCCACATCCTCCGGGCGACATCTCTTGACGTCCCGGAAGGCATCCTCAAGAGAGGCCCTCACGAAGGATGCGCTGGTGTCCACCAGTATCTTCTTTCCCCTGGCGGACACCAGGGTCGAAGTGGAGAACGTCGCCTCCGGGTCCACGGAGCCGTCGGGCCGACGCTCCAGGCCGCCGATGAGAAGGACGTCTACCCCGTTCATGCCTCCCCATGGGCATTCGGCAAGAAAACCGTTATGTTTGCAACCGGTTAACCCCTCATGCAATACCGCTCCGGCCTTTCCATCGCGAGCGACTGTGATGTGTACCCTCCCTCGGAGGACAGCGAGCTGCTGATTGACGCGCTGGACGTGCGGAGGGGCGAGAGGGTCCTCGAAATCGGTTGCGGGTCTGGGGTGGTCTCGATCCACTGCGCCCTCGCCGGAGCGGAGGTTGTCTGCGGCGACGTGAACCCCCGGGCGGTCGCACTTACGAGGATGAACGCGGCGGCAAACGGGGCGGTGCTGGAAGCCGTCGAAACCGACGTCTATTCGAACGTTGAGGGGAGGTTCGACCTCATCCTGTTCAACCTGCCTTACCTGCCAGTAGAAGAGGGGGAGGGGCTTGCGAGGGCGTGGTCCGGCGGACCGGACGGCCTGGGCCCACTGCCCCGCCTCCTAGACGGGGCGCCGAAACACCTGCTGCCAGGCGGAAGGGTGGTCGTGGTGACGTCTTCGCTGATGGACCGTAAAGGACTCCGGGAGATCCTGGCACCGTACTCGGTGAGAACGCTCGCCAAGCTCCCCATGTTCTTCGAGAGGCTCAGCGTTCTGGAGATATCTTTCCGAGCGCTGGTTCATCAAGCGGATGTACATTAAGTTACACTGCGTAACTATCATCAGAGTAACCTCGGAATATATAGCGCAGGAGGAAGATGCCTGATTTAAGAGATAGCATGAGCAAGGTGCTGGTTGCATATTTCTCGGCCTCCGGCGTCACGGAGAGAGTTGCAGAGATGGTGGCAGAGGCCGCGGGAGCGGACATAGCCAGGATCGAGCCGGCGGTGCCGTATTCCGAGAAGGATCTGGATTGGAAGGACAGCTTGAGCAGGAACGTCGCCGAGAAGGACGACGAATCCTGCCGCCCGGAGATGAAGAGGCCGATAGACGCCTCTGGATACGACGCCATCATCATCGGCTACCCGGTGTGGTGGTACATCGCACCCAGAATCGTCCAGACCTTCATCGAGGCCAATGGGGACCTGAAGGGGAAGAAAGTCGCCATCTTCGCCACCTCCGGAGGCACTAGGTCCGAGGGAACCGCCGATATCCTGAAAGATCATTACGGCCTTGACCTCGTCGGAGCGAGGATCCTCAACGGGGCCACGAAGGCGGACGCCAAGAGTTTTGTTGGGAGCCTCGGGCTCTGAAACTTATGCCGGCCCCTACAGTCGGAGACATGACCAATTCATCCACTGCTCCCCTGGAGGCGGGAACGACTCCTCTGCTTGTTCAAATTCGCAGACCGCCATTCAGAGCAGGAGCCGGAAGAGGAACTCGGAGTTCAGGCAGAGTTCGCCCGAGCAGTTTCTCGATCTCGGCGGAGAGAAGGGCGTTGGCCTTCTGTCCGTCAATCTTACCCCTCAGAGCACCCATCACGGGACCCATGAGCGGTCCGACGGACGCCATGCCTTTGGAGCGGACGAACCCCTCCCTATCCTTCACTATGCCCGCTATAATCTCGGCGGCTTCGTCGTCTCCGACGGCGGAAACGCCGAGCTTCTCCATGGCAGCGTCGACCGAGAACCCGCTGGCGACCTCCCTGATGACCGCAGGTACGGCTTCCTTGGCGAACTTCCCGTCCCTGAGAGCGGCGAACACCGCGTAAAGTTCGTCGTACGCGACGGAGTCGGGGTCGACGCCCTCGCGCTCAAGCTCCGGGAAGACGTTCTGGAAAACGGCGGCCGCCACGGAAGACATGCCGAACTCATCAGAGATGCTCATGAACATGTCCTCGCGCCCCTGCCTGACAATCTGCTGTGCCTGCTGCTCGTTGAGCCCGTACTCCTCCACGAGCTTCTTCTGCAGTGCCTCCGGCATCTCCGGCAGGTTCGCCCGGATTCCCTTGAGCCTCTCCCTGGTAATCGGCGTCGGAGGGATATCGGTTTCGGGATACATCCTCGCTGCACCAGGCAGCGGACGGGAGTACCTCGTAGTACCGTCCGGCAGAGGATCGCGGGTCTCCTCTGGGACGCCGTCGAGGGCCATGTTGGCCCTCTTCACGGCGAGGGCGAGGGCATCCGTCGCCTGGTTCTGGCCCGCGGCGCAGATGACGAAGGCGTCGTTCTCCCCAGTCATGCCGAGAAGCTCCCTCAGAGTGCTGACGTGCCTCTGGTCGATGCCGTAACTAGGAAGCTCGTCGGAGTGGAATATGCCTTTCACTCCGGCCGTCCTTGCGTACTGCGCCATCTCCGCGCCGAGACGGAGTGTTCTGCCGTCGCCGTTCATCACGCCAGCGAAGCCGGGAAGCCTTGCGGCGAGCAGTTTCCCCCCATCCTGCAGCACGGACTTTACGATCTTCGATTCGCAATCGTTGAAAACGGATGTGGCGTCGACAAAGTCTAGCGGGGCTGGCCGCACGCCTCTAGACCTGAGTATGTCCCTTACCCTCACCAGCATCCTCTGCCTCTCAACCTCGTTCCTTACGAAATCGGGGAGCATCCTCAGCTCCTGCACTCCCTTTATCTCGATGCGGGCACCATCTGGAATCGAGATGTTGAGGTCCTCGCGGATGGTGCCGATGCCCCTCTTCACGCGCTTGGTGGCGCGGAGAAGGGTGCCGATCTTGAGGGCGACCTCGTAGACCTCTTCCGGTGTTTTCATGTCCGGGGCGGTAGCGACCTCTATGAGCGGGATGCCCAGCCTGTCGGTCCTCCAGATGATCTCGCCGTCTTTGACGTCGATCTTCCGGCAGGCGTCTTCCTCGAGACAGACCGAGAGAATGCCTATCTTCCTGCCTAGGGCTTCTACGGAACCATCGACCGCGACGAGCGACGTCCTCTGGAACCCGGAGGTGTTCGAGCCATCCACGACAATCTTGCGCATGAACTGCACCTCGTCGATGACGCTCGCTCCGAGCATTTCAGAGAATATCAGCGCGGTCTCCATGGCATCGGCGTTAACCTCGTGCGGAGGCTCTTCGTCAAGTTCCACGAGACAGGAGCGGCCGGGAGAGCATTGGTACCTGTAGCCGTAATCCCTCTCGAACTGTGCTAGCGCAGCGCGGTCTACCTCGCCCATCTCGGACGTGGTGGGACGGAGCCGACGGTAGACTCCGCCGAGGCCCTCTTCGGAGAGTTCGCTGCGGCACTCGCAGAACAGCTTGTGCGTGTCGAGCTGCTGGTGTATCTCTATGCCGCAGATCATGTCCCCAGCCCCGTCGGGCATCGCTCCTCCCTCCTATCTCCCGTCTCGCCGGCGAGAGAGGTCCGCATGGCCTCCTTCGCCGCCTCCGGGGAATCCGTGTTGGCAAGCGCCCACATGAGTTTGGCATAAGCCGTCTCCGGCAGCATGTCGAGGACGGTCACCGCACCGGCCGCTAGCATGTCCCTCCCCGTGTCGTAGACGTTGAGATTGGTCCTCCCGTACAGACACTGCGATGTCACGACCACCACGATGCCAGCGTCGTTGGCCTCCCTGATGAGGGGGACCATGTTCTCGTTCACGTGGCCAAGGCCGGAACCGGCAATGACCACTCCTTTGCTCTTCATCACTACATCGCGGAAAAGCGCAGGGTCCATCCCCGGATAGAACTGCAGAAGGACCACCTCGGTGCACATGGCGGTACGGGCGGCCGTTCTGCCCTCCGAAACCGGCCTGCATTCGATTTTGAATTCAATCCCCCCATTCCTGCCGATGTGTGCCGCGGGCAGACAGTTAATGCTTTCGAAGGCGTCCCTACGGGAGGTGTGCATCTTCCTCACGCGGGTACCGAGGTGGGCGGCGAAAGAGTCGTCGCCCTCGGTGTCGTGCATGACGACGAAGACGCCGGCCCTGCCGCCGCTCACGCAGAAACGGGCGGCAGCCATAAGGTTAGAGCTGGCATCGGACGACGGACGGTCTGAGGACCGTTGCGCCCCGACGAAGACGACGGGCTTGGGAACATCTCCGAGCATGAACGAAATGGCCGCGGCGGTGTAACCCATGGTGTCGGTCCCGTGAGGGACGATGACCGCGTCGACACCGGCGTTGAGCTCGTCAGATATAGCCTGCGCGAGCTTCTGCCAATGCGAAACGGTCATGTTCTCCGAGAAGATGGAGAAAAGCACCTTCGCCTTGAGGTTGGCAATCTCCCCGATCTCCGGCACGGCGTTGACCATGTCCGCAGTGGAGAGCGCGGGGTGGACCGCGCCGGTGCGATAGTCGACGTATGATGCAATGGTCCCGCCGGTGCCGATGAGGGCGATTGACTTCAGACCAGGCCTGGGCCCGGGTAATCCTTCGCGGGCCCTCCTCTCCGCCGGACGGGACTCGGCCTTGACCGTGGAGGATTCGTCGAGGCGAATACCGACGTTATACCCGCTCTTGACCTTGAGTATGATGACGTCCTCCCCGCTGGACTCATGGTGAGGCATCAGGATACCGCGGTAGGATCTGCCGGAGGCCTCGACGGAGAGCGTACAGCCCTCGACCGCACCGGCGGCCTCCAGCTTGGATGATAGGAACTGAGCATAACTCATAATGTGGCGCAGTAACGGACGGCACGCTTTATAGTATGCGGGACGCGCAAGGAACTTGCCGATTGTATTTCGAGAGCCCACGTGCGATCCTCTTAAAGAGCTGGCATTATGGAATTCATCGTGGGTCTCCGGGGTGCCGCGCATTTAGAGACGCTCTCGAACTGACTCTGCTTTCTTTCCCATGGATTGGCCGATTGGAGAACGTTGCACGTTAGGCATCTGCCTCTCCGATGAATAGAGATCGTTTGGCCCCCCTGGACTCACACGGGATGGGGCGCACCGGCAGTCGTCCGATCCTCGTTCGGATACTAACGGGTAGAGCTTGGAGCAATTCCCCATTGTTGCCCTCGACTCGCCCCGCAGATGGAATGCCCGCGAACAATTGATTTGACCCGTGGCTTCGGCGTAACTGCCCCCCCCCCCTCATTCACGAGGTCGCATCGACACGCCCTGTGTTGCTTTGGGGTTGTCCCCTGCCTCTTTCATGACATGTGCCAGCACAATAGGTTTTGTATTCGTTACATGTTTTTGGACACTTTTCTAAGGAGCTAGTCGCGCGCCTGCGCGATTGAGATGCGGGTACCGCCGCGGCCCGTAATCGACCATGGGTAAGATGCCTCCCTTGCTACCTCGTATGTGCCAGCGTACATTTTTCGGCATACGCATACGCATGCGCGAGAACAACAAATTTAATCCCTGATCAGCAATATGTCCGCGCATGCATATCGTTCGGGCCGGAATGGAGCACGACGTGCTCAAGGCCAACAACAAGGTCGCTCACGAGAACTTCCACAGGTTCAAAGAGAACGGCATACGCTCAATCGACTTCATGGGGTCCATAGGCTCGGGCAAGACCACTCTCATCATCGAGATGGGGAAGAGGCTGGAGGCCGAGGGCAAAAGAGTCCTGATTGTGGCCGGCGATGTCACCGGCGATGATGACTACTCCCGCTTCAAGAAGGCAGGCTTGGACGCCATAAACTGCAACACCGGCAAGGAGTGCCACCTAGACGCAAACCTGGTAAGGGCCCACCTCGGAGGCGTCGACCTCTCCAAATACGATGTGGTCCTCGTAGAGAATGTCGGAAACCTGGTCTGCCCTGCGGATTTCCCCCTGGGTACCGACTACCGCGCTGTCATCGTCTCCACCACCGAGGGGGACGACATGGTGAGGAAGCACCACGCCGTGTTCCAGCACTCTGATGTGGCAATCATCAACAAGATGGACATTGCCGACACGGTAGGTGTCAATCCTCAGATCGTCATCAACGACTATGCGAAGCTCACCGGCGGCCTGAAGAGGATGTACGCCTGCTCGGCGAAGAAGGGCGAGGGCGTAGAAGAGATTATCGCCGCATTCGGCCTCCGACTTAAAATTCAGGGAAGGGATAGAATGGTAGCAATGAAGGTACTGACGATCGGCGGCGGTGCGAGGGAGCACGCCGTCGTTGAGGCGCTCGCACGCGCCGGCGCTGAAATCTACGCTGTGATGAACAACATAAACCCGGGCATCGAGCAGAGGGCCACCGAGGTCCTCAACTGCTCCGAGGACAATACCGATAAAATCTGCGATTTCGCGCTCAACAATTTTGTGGACTATGCCTTCGTCGGACCGGAGGGTCCGCTCGCGTCCGGCATCGTCGACGCGTTACAGAACATCGGCGTGAAATGCGCCAGCCCCACCTTGGAGGCGGCGAGGATTGAGACCTCGAAGACCTTCATGAGGGAGATCGTCGAAAAGTACGAGATCGAGGGCAACCTGGAGAACCAGTCCTTCGAGGTCCCCGAAGAGGCCATCGGCTACTTGATGAGGGCCACCTACCCCGTCGCCATAAAGCCCGTCGGACTGACCGGCGGCAAGGGTGTCAAGGTCCAAGGGGACCAATTGAAAGACCTTGACGAGGCCATCGCCTACATCAGAGAGATTTTCGACAGCAACATGGGTGGCGGCAAGGTCATCATCGAACGCAAGGCCGAGGGAGAAGAATTCACGCAGATGGTCTTCACCAACGGGGAGGATGTCATCCCCATGCCCCTAGTGCAGGACCACAAGCGCGCCTACGAAGGCGACCTCGGCCCGAACACCGGAGGCATGGGTTCGTACAGCGACGCCGACCATCTCCTCCCCTTCATCAGGAGGGAGGAGAGAGACAAGGCCGTCGACATCGTCCGTTGCATCGTCAAGGCCCTTGCCGCCGAGGGATGCCCCTACCACGGCGTGATGTACGGGCAGTTCATGCTCACTAAAGCCGGCCCGAAGATCATTGAGATCAATGCCCGCTTCGGAGACCCGGAGGCGATGAATGTGCTCACCCTCCTCAAATCGGACTTCACTGACTTGATCAGATGGATGGCCGGCGGGAAGCTGAAGAGTGACGTGGTATTCGAGGACAAGGCCACCGTCTGCAAGTACGTAGTGCCCCGCGGGTACGGCACCCACCCCGAGCCCGGGCACACAATATCGGTCGACCGCGACGCGGTCGAGGATCACGGGGGCATGGTGTACTTCGGCAACGTTGACCTGAAGGACGGGAAACTGCTCACCGGCACGTCGAGGTCCATCGGAATCGTAGGAGTAGGCACGACCCTGGAGGAGGCTAACGCCAACTGCGAGAAGGGCCTCACCTTCGTAAAGTGCGACGCCATCGAGATGCGCCATGACATCGGTGCTGCCCCCCTCCTCAAGAGCAGAATCGACCACATGAACAGAATCCGCGGCGGCCAATGAAGCGCGTCGCCGTCAAGGTAGCGTATCTCGGAGAAAATTTCCACGGCTCGCAGAGACAGCCCGAATCACGGGGCCTCCGTACCGTAGAATCCGAGATGCTGGACAAGATCCTCCTGGTGGATAAGGTCTCCCCCGGGCAGGTGGACCTCCGCTTCGCCAGTCGGACGGACGCGGGCGTAAGCGCGCTCGGGAACGTTGTATGCTTCCACACCGAGTTCGAAGACAACGACCTCCTGCTGAGGGCACTGAACTCCGTCTCTGACGGCGTATACTACCGGGCATGGGCGGAGGTACCAGAATGGTTCAATCCACGCATGGCCGCGAAGCGCAGCTACCGCTATACCTGCCCCTCCCACCGCATCGACTTCGAGAGATTCGCCGAGGCGGCCAAGATCTTCGAGGGACACCACGACTTCAAGCGCTTCGCGAAGGTGGAGGAGAAGTACCGCAACACGGTGATGGCGATCGACTCCGTCGAGACCCGCATGGGGGACGGGGTCATCGAGACCGACTTCGTCGCTGACTACTTCCTGTGGAACATGATCCGCCGCATCATGGCGGCAGTCATGCAGGTCGGGAGGGGGACGGCCACGGTCGATGACGTGCTTTCCAAGCTTGACGGCGACGATGGAACGTTCGGCCTCGCCAAACCCGGGGGGCTTACCCTTCTCGATGTGAGCTACGGGGACGTGGCGTTCTCCCACCCCATAAGGTGCCCGTACGAGAAGAGCATCCGCCAAGACACCTATCGCGATGCGCTCGACTCGGCTTTCCACGGGGCGCTGCGCTCGTATTATTTCGATCGAGCGTGGCACGACCTCCCCGGACGAGAGGTCGAAGGGGGCCGAAGCCCCCTGAAAGGTTTCCTTCAGCGCCTGGACTTGGGCTTGCCGTAGTTCTTCACGGGCCTCGTGAAGATGTAAATCGCGACCACGATCAGGACCACCAGCGCGATCAGCATTAGATAGTTCGCTAAGTCGTAGTCGCCCTGCTTGTAGTAGAAGGTCTGTTTCTCGTCGAGGCCTGTGATATTCAGATAACTCCCGTCCGCTGCCTTCGCATAGAAGGTGTGCTTGCCATGCGAGAGGTCCGCGTTGCCGTAGTTGTATTTGATGGTGGCCTTCTCCCCGGCCTTGACGGATAGCTTGGTGTCGCTGTTCTCGACGAGTTTGTCGTCCACGTAGAAGTAGACGGTGACATCGCTCAACGACACGGTGCCTTCGTTCTTCACGGTGAGCGAGAGGACGACCGGATTGACGACCTTGATCTTCTTCTCGTCGGTGAAGGTCTCGGATTTCTTGTCATCAATCTGCTCGGTGTACGTGACGACCAGGGTGTACGTGCCCGCCGTTTTCGGCGCGGTGACGGTCAGCTTCTCGGGGACCCCGTTGACCAGGGACCCGGAGGAGGGACTGACGGCGTTCGCCTGCGTGCTGCCGGAGCGGTTGGTCAACTTCGCGGAGTACGTGATGGAGATTGATGTGTAGCTGTCCGACTCGCTGAACGAAATCTTGAAATCCAGCTTGCCCTCGGTGGACGTGGAGTCCTTGTCCCCGCTGATGCCGTGGTTGGAGACGGCGGAGGACTCGTCGGCGTCCGTCCAGGCCGCCAGCCCGGCGAGGGCCGCGGCCAGGAGAACCGCGATTGCGAACATTGCCTTCTTTACTTCCTGCGTGAGAACACCCCCCTCCTCATGCCCCCCCATACCATTACGAGGAGGACGATTACGGATACGACCAGGAGCGCCCAGAACGTTCCGCTCAAGGCCTTTTCCTTGCCC
This sequence comes from Methanomassiliicoccaceae archaeon COG_1, assembly GCA_028561875.1. Classification (GTDB taxonomy): domain Archaea; phylum Thermoplasmatota; class Thermoplasmata; order Methanomassiliicoccales; family Methanomethylophilaceae; genus Methanomethylophilus. The sequence goes on along the minus strand of JAQQTI010000001.1, from coordinate 151,955 downwards.
TCTATGTCCTTGCCCGTCGCATCGGACTCGATGACCTCGGTATTTACGGTGGAGGCGGACGCCGCGACCGTCTTGGTCGTGTCCCCGGCCTGCACAGATATGTCGGCTCCAGGGACAGGGACCTCTTTGCCCTCGGGATTGACGAGCATCACGTAGAATACGCTCGTCTTGTAGGCCGCGGCATAGAACGTATGCCCGGAAGATTCGAAGACCTCGTATCCGCCGGAATCCGTGACGTACGCGGCCCAGGTGCCGGCGCTGGAGGCGCTGACGGTGACCGCCGCGGGCAATCCGTTGGCGGTATTGTCGACGGTGACCGCGTACTTGTAAGCGTAGCCGTTGACGTTGTCAGGCTCGCCACCTTCGTCGCCCGCGAGGAGAACCTTTACGTTGGAGGCGGCAGTCCCGAACGCGCTCGCAGGCACCATGACGACGGCCTTGGAGGCGCCGGAGAGCGTGGCGACGTTGACGCACATGCCGGCGTCACCGTAACCGGTCTTGTCAGCGTTATAGTGCCCACTGACCGTGACCGGAGCACTGCCGCCAGCGGGGACGGTGACCGAGTATGCCCTCTCGAGGGTGAACACGGAGCCGCCCGTCACGAGGTAGGTCTGAGCGACCTTACCGGTATTGGCGACGTTGAAGCTCAGGGTGCCCCTCCCGTCTGCGAAGGTCCCGGAAACGCTGCCGTAAGCGACGACATCCTCGTACTGGGATTCCGTCTTGACGGTCTCGGACGCGAAGTTGCAGGTGGCGCCCGCGGCGGTCACCTGCGACGCGGTAAGGATCCTGGTGCCGGCGAACTCGTACGCTCTGTGGCTACCGCTGTCGGTGGCGGAGACCTTCGCTGTGAGGGTGACGGAGTTGCCAGCTTCTACGTTAATCGTATACTCGCCCTTCGAGATGGCCGAGGTGATGGCCTTGCCGCCGTAGGTGGCTGTGATCGTACCCGAACCGTTGATGCCGACACTGCCCTTGATCTCGGCCTTGTCCGACTTGGAGGTCATGTCGATGGTCGTGCTGGTCGAGGTCGCGTTCCCGATGGAATGGTAGGCAACCTTTCCGTCCTTGCCGGAGGCGGTGATGAGATAGCCGTACCCAATCTGGAGGTAGTAGGTGTTATCCTCCCCCTTGTAGTAGGTGCCGGTCTTGCCGTCATCGTCCTTCACGCCCTCTACGGAGATGACGTCTTCAGCGGAGACGTTGATCTTCACGGTCTCGACCTTCTTCGCGTCGATGTCGAAGCTCGTGTTGCCGGGATATATGTAGACCGCGCCGTCGTAGTAGTACCCGCCGCTCTTAATCTTCGCGGTGTACTGCCCGGGTTCGACGGTCGCGGGCAGGGTGTACGTCTTCTTGCTGTCGGAATAGGCGGTTAGCGAGACCGCGCCGACGCTCGAGGAGACCGAAACGGTCTTCACGTACGCCTTGGCGGAATCACTCTGGATTCCAGCAATCGTCCAGGTGGTGATCGTCGCGTTGCGGGTGCTGGCATCGGATTTGCCGGTGAAGTCCTCGGTGACGGCGAACACCGAAGAGGGGGGGAACTCCTCCTTGTGCAAGGTCGCGGCCAGCTCTACGCCAGCGGGGATCCAGAAAATCGCCCTCCCGTCGGAGTTGGTCTTTGAGATGAGGACGTACGCGTTGCCTCCGTAGTTAACCTTGCCCTCGACGTCGGCGTAGGCGACGCCCCTGCTGGATGGAGAGGACATGCGGGTCGAGTAGACCAGCCTTGCTGTCACCGAGCGCCCGTCGACGAGGGGAATGCTGCCTGCGTCCTCGTCCTTGGAGACGGTGTATTTTCCTAGGTAGGCGAGCGAGGTGGAGTCGTACGCGTTGATGCTGTATCCTCCGGCTGGCAGGACGGCGGTGTATTTGCCGTCCGCGTCGGTTCCGAACACGAAGGTCTCACCTGTATCTTTGATGAACACGACGGTGCCGGCGACCGAGCTGCCAGCATGTTTCAAGGTGCCGCTGACCGTGTATCCCTGCCCAGAGGTCACGCCGCTGCCGAGGATGCCGTAGTAGACGGTGCCCGCGGACACCGCGTACACGGTGTAAGTGCCGACGACGCCTCCGACGCTGGGGACGGAGACGTTGCCGTTGCTGGACACGGTGTTGAAGCCGACGCCCATTACGGAAGCGGTGACCCCGGAGGGCACGCCGGTGACGGTGCGCTCCTTGGCCTCGTAGCCAACGAGGGTCACCGAGCGAGTGTTGCCGGAGGTGACGCTTGAGGTCGAGGAGGATATGGAGACGTATTCCCCGGTTAGGTATACGTTGTAGGTCCCGGCGGGGACGGCGAGGGTGCCGGCGCCGTTGGCGACATCGCCGCGGTAGGTCAGGCCGGAGGCTGTCTCTACGGCTACGAACTTCGCGCTGCCGATGCTCTGTCCGTACTGGTCCTTCGCGGAGACGGAGATGGTCCCGGAGTTGAGAGAGAGCTGCACGCCCGTAGAGGCGCCGGCGGGGACGGTCAGGGTAGAGGTGCCCATCTGCGTGCCGGCGGCGTTGTATACGGTTGCGGAGTAGGTGTCGGGTAGCAGGTTGGCGAGGGAGAAGGCGCCCGCGGTCACGCTCGCCTCGTACTTCTGCCCGCTGGCGGTGCCGGTGATGGCTAGGGTTCCATTACCGGAGAACACTTCCTCCCCGACCACGACGTAGCCGCTCGCAGAGGCCGCCGGTATGTCGATGGCGGCAGGCACCGCGTTGTAGTAGGTGGCGACGGGCGTGCCGTTCCTGGAGTCGGTGGCTCCGGCGTAGGCGACGACATAGTACTCGCCGCTGTGGGGGACGGACAATGTGTAACCGCCGTCGGCGTTGGTGAAGCCGTAGTCGCGCATCACGTAGCCATCCGCATAGGAAAGCTTCTCGTACACCGCTACCTTGATGTTGGCGGCGGGCTGCCCGCCGTAGGAGGCGGTGCCAGTCACGGCGTTGGTATCGTCGGGATCGTACTCGAGGACGACAACGGACGAGAGGTAGTTGATGACGCCGCCCTTCTCCTTCTGGAGGGCGATCGCCTCGTAGGCATCCATGTCGACCCACCCGGAGGATGTGCCCGTAGCGCTGCTGTCGGGGTTGTATCTGACATGCCAATAGGAGACGTTGAAGCCAGGGAGCCCAGTGCCGGGGACGGCCTTAACGGAGCCATCGCTGACGGCGAGGGCGTTAAGCAGCGCGACGGAGCTGCCGACACCAGCGTCGGAGGCACTGATGCCGAGAAGGGCCTTCCAAAGGAAGGTCTCGTACATCGCGTTGGTGTACGTGTAGCTCTTGGTGGAGGTGTTCACGGTACAGAATTCGTTGGGCACTCCGTATTTGTCGCGGGCATAGTCGCCGAAATAGGCGAGGGTGGAGAACACGCTGCCGTCGCCGTAGTATACCGGTAGCATGCCGCCGTCGACCTCGACGTAGGTGATTGATTTTCCAGACGTCTTACGGACGTTGTCGTAGAACCCGTGGGCCTCGGTGCTGGTGAGCTTGGAGGAGACGTATTCGGAGAGGACGAGATAGACGGCGTTCTCCTTGGTCACGCCGCTGGAGATGCCGGGGAACTTACCGGGGTTCTTGCTTATGTAGTCGATGGCCTTCGACGGATCGCCGGCATATTTTTCGAACAGGGAGTAATCGAGGCCGGCGGCATTGATGTCCGATCTGTAATGCGCCACGCCGTCGGCGAGCATGAGGCGCAGGGCCATGACCGCCACGGTGCCCGTGGATGTTGTGGACAGCAGTGCCCTGGACATAGGGGAGGTGCCGCCGCCGTAGGCGTCGGTGACGCTGTCGAAGCCACCATTGGAGACGGCGCTGTCGGAATACCCGTACCATGTGACCATGGCGCCGGACTTCCCTCTGCCTTCGTAGCTGTTCCACATGGAGTCCATGAGAGACGAGTCGGTGGTGTTGATGGTGTAGCCCATGCCACCGCACCAGCCCGCCTTCTCGTCATTGGTTGGGGTGGCAGCATCGATCGCGAGTGCGGCGTTGGGGGCGACGATAAGGACGACGGCGCCGATGATGGTGATGAGCGGGAAGAATTTCAGGGCCTTCTTAGCGCCTCCCCGGATGCCGTTGCCTTTGAGCGAGGAGAGGTACTTCCTGAGCCTGACCGCTTTGACGACGTCGTAGACGACGACAGCAGAGCCGACGGCGAAGCCGGCGCCGGAGACGACGGCGTAGTCGGAAGAGAACCAACCTACGAAGGAGCAGGAGAACAGCCAGAGAATGGTGAAGCCGTATAACCGGCTGCCGCCATCACGCCTGTACCTGTAGAGCATCCAGGCACCGAGCATCAAGGGTAGCCAAAGGGTGAACCATCCGTAGTAGGAGGCCATGGCGCCGATGCCGGTCCTGGTGAAGCTGTCGGCAAGGGACTCCATGAGCGACCCAGTGTACATGTCGTTGCCGTGGACCGCTGCGTCGAGTAGGTCGGGGGCGGCCAGCCAGAGCGCGGCGGCGATGGCCACGATGGCAGTGACGAAGATGGGCAGGGTGAGCACCCAGGGCTTCTTCTCGGAGAGCGCGGCGGCGGTGGTCAGCACGACCGTGCAGACGCCGAGGACGCAAGCCCCGGAGAAGACGGAATCCCACATGCCCATGGGAACGTAATAGAGTGCCGCGGCGGCGGTGCCGGCTAGCAACACGAACGCGGAGATTCCAGCCACCGATCCGATTTCCCTGCCGGTGATACGGCGCATGGAGAGGCCGATTAAGAGCATGACCGCCGCACAGAGGACGAGCATCCGGTAGTTGGTCCAGGTCAGCGCGATGAGCGCGAAGAGGGTCGCCGCGGCGATGGCGTGCTTGCGCACCGCCTCCTCGGAGATGAAGGCCCTGACGCCTGCGGCGCTGACTCTGTCGGCCTCCTCGAAAGCCCGCATGACCGCGTATATCAGCCAAGCTACGAGGAAGCAGAGGAGCGGAAAGGCCGTTCCGTTGGAGAACGGCGTGGTCATTATCGTGATGGCGAAGAACGCATAGAATAGCGCTGAGAGAACGCCGACCGTCCCGTTGCCCCTGGAGACCGTCCTGCCGACCAGGTAGACTGGGACGCAGGTGAGGGCGCCGAATATGGGCGCGGACCAAGCGAGGGCCCCGGCGGCCGCGGTAACATCGGAGATGCCGAAAACGGTGATGATCGATGCCATACCCGCCATTAGGTAGTCGAAAACGGGCCCGTGGACGTTGACGGCACCCAACGGGTAGTTGAGCGATGCCTGGCTGGCCGGGTCGAATGTGCCCGCGAGAATTTCCGTGATCACACGGAGGTTGGTTGTTGCGCTTGCCCCGCCCGACAACGCGTAGTTGTCGTCCGCGGAGATCCCGTAAGCGAAGACGAACCTGATCAGGAAGGCCGCCAGAATTATTACGAACAGGGTTAACAAGCGCCAATGCTCTCTGAACCATCCACCCTCTGACGCGGCTTTGGCCGCGCCCTCTGGGTCTCCCTTATCAGGAGTGGCTTTCTTGATTGCGAATTTGCGCATTCTCGATTCTCCGTAACGATATCGAACGCGCAACGATACCCGATACCCTATTTATAGGATACGTTGCGCGCATATGCAACAGGAAGTAAAAGATGAGCCTGGCTCACAGGACCGAGGATATCTCCTCCGCGAACTTTCTGGCAGCGTCACCGGGGCGTTCCGCCTCGTATATCGCGCGCCCGATGATGACGTAGTCCGCGCCGGCGGCGATGGCATCCGGGGCCCGGCCCCCCTGGGCGCCCACGCCGGGGGATAGGATCTCCCTCGTTCCCACGACCTCGCGGATTGCAGCGATTCTGTCGGGGCGGGTAGCAGGGGTGATAAACCCCTTCGCTCCGCACCTGACTCCGATAAGCGCCAGAGCCTCCGCGTTGGGAGCAGTGAACTCCATTCCGCCAGGGTGGCTCATCTCGGTCACGGCGTATATGTCGGCGGACTCGCCGGCGGCGTCGACCGCCGCTTGCATGGAATCCGAACCGGCGAAGGCATGAACGATTACGCCCTTGGCGCCCCTCCTCACGCTGTGCTCGACTATCAGCCTCACAGTATTCGGAATGTCCGCGACCTTGAAATCACAGAGGACATCCGACCGCGCGGAGAGCTCGGCTATCATCTCAGGGCCAGCAGAGAGTACCAGTGGCCAGTTGATTTTGATTGCGTCGACGATTCCCGACACCTCGTCCGCTACGGCTAGGGCCTTCGTCCGATCGGTTTCGTCCAGTGCCAGAATGATGTGTGAGCTCTTCCTCATCCTCGGTCACCCATCCTATCGGGCCCATCCCGGCGCATCTTATTAAAACATCGCCCACGATGGCTTGTCCCGATGACCCTCCAAACGTTCGAATCGGGCTCCGCCGCCAACGGGAGGCTCGCGAAAGGGTGTGAACTCTGCGCCAAAGGCGCCAAGATGGTTCTTTTCGCCACCGGCCGCTGCGGCGCCGGCTGCTTCTACTGCCCGGTATCCAAAGAGAGGATGAACGCTGACGCCGTCTACGCCAACGAGGGGAGGGCTTACTCCGACGACGACGTCATCCTCGAAGCCGAGGCAATGGATGCACTGGGCGCCGGGATCACCGGCGGGGATCCGAGCCGCGACATGGACAGGACACTCCACTACGTACGCCTCCTCAGAGAGCATTTCGGAAGGAGATTCCACATTCACATGTACACCATGGCAATCAGCCTGGAAAACGCCTTGGCGCTACAGGAGGCAGGCTTGAACGAGATCCGCTACCACCCGCCCGAGAGGATGTGGACATCGATGCAGGATACCGAGCTCAGTGAAGTAGCCGGTAAGGTTAGAATGGACGTCGGCATAGAGGTGCCAGCCCTCCCGGGGAGTGAGGAGGGGCTGGTCGCACTGGCGGAATACGCCTTTTCGGCCGGGGCCGACTTCATGAACCTTAACGAACTCGAGTTCTCGGAGTCGAACTGGGTCATGATGAAGGAAAGAGGATACGAGGTGAGGGGCGGCCTGTCCGCCGCCATCGGCGGATCGGAGGAGACCGCCCTCGCGGTCATGCGCCTGCTGCCGGATAGGCGGATTCACTTCTGCTCCTCGCACTTCAAGGATGGGGTACAGCTGAGGAACCGCCTTAAGAGGAGGGCGGAGAACACCGCCCGCCCTTACGACGTGGTCACCGATGATGGCACATTCCTAAGGGGGATCATATACGCCGACGACTGCGGAGAGGCGGTGCGCTTCATGCGCGAGGAGTACGATGTGCCCGCCAAGCTCATCTCGGTAGACCATGACCGGGACCGCGTAGAAATCGCCCCTTGGATACTAGAAGAGGTAGGCTCCGAACTGCCGTTCAAGTGCTACATAGTCGAAGAGTACCCCACGAGGGACCGCCTCGAGGTCGAGCGCACGCCGATGAATCGAATGGAGAATGGCCGGAGAGCCAGTAAGGGGTTTGATACACCGCTGAATTTTGGGGGTCAGTCCACGCTTAGGCTCTGTATATCGTAGTGCCTGTTCACTATGTCGCGAGCGATGCGCAGATTCTTTCCGGCCTTGCCTATCGCACGTCCCTTGAGCTTGGGGTCCACTGTGATGGTGGCATGCGTGATGTTGCCGCGCTGTTCGATAACGACCTTCTGGGGACCGAAGACGTGGAAAACGTTCATAACGAACTGCTCGGGGTTGTCAGAGTATTCCACTACCTGGATGTTCTTCGTGGTGAGATCCTTCAGCTTGATGACGTGCTCGCCTTTCTTTCCCACGGCAATGTTTCCCTGCCCTTTCTCAACGACGAACACGAGCTTTTCCTCGGTGTCCATGCAGTCGATTGCGTTGGTGTGAGTCACCTGCTGGAACAGACGGATGTACCGCAGGATGTCCTCCGTTAGCACGATATCGGCGGCCATCTGACTCACAGCGTTAAAATGTTGGATGTGCCCTTGTCTATGATGGCGAGGGCGGACACGGAGTACGGGACGCCGCAGGCCCCGCCGAGCTCCATATTGTTCCCGCCGTAGATGTGGACCTTCACGTCCTTGTTCCCGGTGAGGAACTTGCTGGGGCAGTTGTCCGCGCAGATGACCATCTGCGCCTTGCCGCCCTTCACGGCCTTCTCGGTCTGGGAGACCCCAAACTCCACCCTGCCGGTGGAGATTGCCGCCTTCAATGCCCTGGTTATGTCTATGTCTTCGCTCATTCGTTATCCCCCTTTGCCTTCTTGGGTGTATAGAGTAAGTTGACTGCGCCGGTCCCTAGGGTCACCGGCTGACCCACGATGATGTTTTCCGTGACTCCTTCGAGGTGGTCCACCTCGCCGACCATGGCGGCGTGCAACAGGTGCGCCGCGGTGATCTCGAACGCCGCCCTCGCGAGGACGGAGGACTTCTTCCCGGAGACGCCGTGCCTCCCGATGGCCCTGACGGTTCCATCGTTGGTCATCAGATCGGCGACGAGCATGATGTGCCTGATGTCAACGTCGAGGCCGGCCGCGTTCAGCGTACCCATGGCCTCGCGGACGATCGAATTCCTGGCGGCCTCGATGCCAAGGACGTCCGCGACCTCGATTATGGAGTTCGTGACGACCCTCTCGGTGTCGACGCCCTCAATCTGGAGGACCTCCTTCAGGTTGCTCCCCTCGGTGACGATGGTGAACACGCCCTTGTCCTTGACGACGACCGCCCTCTTGATGCCGTCGATGCCCTTGATGCGAGAGTTCTTGATCGCGTCGTGCATCTGCTGCAGCTTCTTGAACGAGGGCTCGTCGGAGGTCACGACGATGTCGTAGCCATCCAGCGAGACCAGGCCGCGCACGGCCTTGACCCTGTTGAGCCTCTCGACGACGTCCCCGACGGTGATGCCGCGGTCGTCGAGCTTCTTCGCATCGGGCTTGATGATCAGCCTCATGTTGGTGATGTCGGTCTCGATTTTCGCTATGTCGATGAGGGTGGTCACCTCGATGCTGGTGGCGACGTAGCGCGCCATCTTGTCATCCTCCGTGGCCAGCCCTTTGAGGGGGATGTTCATCGACGGGGTGCTCGGCTCGCGCCTCGCATCCACAATCTCGATGAGCCTCGGAAGTCCCTGCGTGACGTTGATGTTCGCGATGCCCGCGAAGTGGAAGGTACGCAGATTCATTTGCGTACCGGGCTCGCCGATGGAGTGCGCCGCCATCACACCTGCGGACTCGTTCTGGTCCATCAGGTGGGAGGAGTACATCCCCTCCGCGGTGGTGATGAGCTTCGTGCAGGTCTCGTCGTCGAGGTCCGCCTCAGCGATCCTCGCCGCGATGTCGCAGATGATCTTCATCGGGAGGCGGGTGCCCTCTCTCTCCTGGATTGCGAATAGCCTCTCCTCGGTCTCGGTGTACTCGTGAGGGCGGGAAACCTCCTCCAGTGGCTCTACAGGCGCGAGGGGGGCGTCAGCGGGTTCAACGGCCGCTTTCGCGGCCTTCTTCTTAGCAGGCCTGCCCACCTTGGTGATGACGTTCTCCGCCTCGCCCTCGGTGAGCCCGCTCTGCACGAGCCCGTCCACCCCCGCCTCGGCTATAGCCGAGAGGCTGGAGTAGTCCTTCACGAGGAGGTTCGCAACCTCCTCGCTAATCTCCCTCTTCACGAGGGCCCTGATCGTGTCTTTCTTGGCCATCTCAGTCGCCTCCTCCGTAGTCGTCGTCGCCTCCGTAGTCGGTGCTGTCCTCGTCCATGTCGCCGTCGAGGTCGTCATCGCCTCCGGCCTCTAGGTCCTTCTCCCTCGCGCCGTAGTCGTCGCCGGAGTTCTCCTTCTCGTTGACGTTGAGGAGCTCGTCGGCCCTGTCGCCTAGGACCTCCGCAAAGAGGTCGTTTATGTCTATCGCTTTGCCGCGTACGGCGCGGGACGGATCGATGCCGTCCTCACCGTAGCGGAACTGCACGACGGCGCCGACGGTGTTCCTGACGGTGCCGTCGGAGGTGAGCTTCAGGTCTTCCAGTGCGGAGATGAGTCTCCTCTGCATGTAACCGGACCTGCTGGTACGGACGGCGGTGTCGACCAGCCCCTCCCTTCCCCCCATGGCGTGGAAGAAGAACTCGGTGGGGGTGAGGCCGGATTTGTACGAGTCGGAGCAGAATCCCCTCGCGTACGCGCCGAGGTCGTCCTTGTGGAAGTGCGACAGCGTCCTCCTCTCGTAACCGCGCGATATCCTCTCGCCGCGGACGGACTGCTGACCGACGCAACCGGCCATCTGTGAAAGGTTCAGCATCGATCCCCGGGCCCCGGTCTTGGCCATGATGACGGCGGGATTGCTCATACCGAGGTGCTTCCCCGCGATCTCCCCGGCCTGGTCACGGGCATCGGAGAGCTCCTTCATGATCTCGACCTCGAGGGTGTCCCTTAGGGACCTGCCCGGCATCTGCTCGAGGGTGTCGTCGCGGTATGACCTGACAAGCTCGTCCACCTTGTCGATGCGCTCCTGGCTGTAGGCGTTGATCTGGTTGGCGGCCTCGGCGGGTATGTCCTCGTCGCCGATGCCGGTGCTGAACCCATGGTCCATGATGGAGCCGAGGGCGAGCCGGGTAACCTCGTTTAGGAACTTCGCGGCGCGGTCCGCCCCGTAGTCGCGGGCGATGCGCTCCAGGATCTTCCCCTTGGAGTTTCCGATGCCCTTCTCGTCGATGGTGCCCATGAGCAGCTGCCCGTTGCGGATCTTCACGTACCCGTCGGTGGGGCAGTCCTCCCTGAGGCATGGGCCGCTGCACTGGCAGACGGCCGCCCGGTAGGTGATGTTGAAGCTCTCAGGAAGGAGCATCGAAAAAAGCTGCTTCCCGGTCCAGTAGGGCTGACCGTCCTCGTCTTTGCCGGCGGGCTCGGGGGGGTCCACGTCGGGAAGCTTGGACATGATGTTCATGGTCTCCCATTTGCCGAAGCGGGGACCGCCGTCCCTGCCGTGGGTGAGGAAATAGGTACCGGTAATGTGGTCGTGGATGCCGCCGATGATGGGCCCGCCGTACCTCGGCGAGAGGATGTTCTCCTGCACCTGCATGAGGATGCGCGCCTCGGCGCGGGCCTCGTCGGACTGCAAGACGTGCAGGTTCATCTCGTCACCGTCGAAGTCGGCATTGTACGGAGCGCAGTCGCAGAGGTTGAAGCGGAACGTCCTGTAAGGCATGACACGGACCCTGTGGGCCATGATGGACATCCTGTGCAACGACGGCTGCCTGTTGAACAACACGACGTCGCCGTCCACGAGCTGTCTCTCGACGGTGTAGTCCACTTCGAGCCCCTGCGCGACCTCGAGGGCGTTGTGGGGCGTGACCCTGATCCTCCTGCCGTCGGACCTGATGACGTAGTTCGCCCCCGGACGGTAGCCCCATTCCATGCTGGGACTGGGGCCACGGGCGACGACTTTCCTCATCAGCTCGATGTTGTGCTCGTTGACGTGCACCGGCACGGTGAGCTCCCTCGCCGCGATGTACGGCACGCCGACTTCGTTGATGCTAAGGTTCGGGTCGGGGGATATGACGGTGCGGGCGGAGAAGTTGACGCGCTTACCGGACAGGTTGCTCCTGAAGCGCCCCTCCTTCCCCTTCAGTCTCTGGGCGAGGGTCTTGAGCGGCCTGCCGCTTCTATGCCTAGCGGGCGGGATGCCCGAGGTCTGGTTGTCGAAATAGGTCGTGACATGGTACTGCAGGAGCTCCCACAGGTCCTCGACGATCAGCTGCGGAGCGCCGGAGTCCCTGTTCTCCCTGAGCCTCTGGTTGATCCTCAGGACGTCCACGAGCTTGTGGGTGAGGTCGTCCTCCGACCTGTCGCCGGAGTCGAGGGTGATCGACGGCCTGACGGTGACCGGGGGCACGGCAAGGGCGGTGAGGACCATCCACTCCGGCCGGCAGACGGCGGGGTCGATTCCCAGCGCCCTGAGGTCGTCGTCGGGGATCCTCTCGAGTCTCTCGCGGACCTCCTTCGGGGTGAGCTTGTGGTTGTCGTTGGTCTCCCTGAAGGTGGTGGGCTTGTCGAGCTTGATCTTAATCTGCTCGGTGTTGCAGTAGGGGCAGGTGCCCTTGCCGGAGGCTTCTTTCGCGGTCTCCTTGCTATAGAGCTTCTGGTCCATGGTGTCGCCACCGAGCTCGGAGATGGCGTTGAGCCTCTCGACCTTTGAGCTGATCTCCTCAGGAGGCAGCATGAGCCTGCCACAGACGCGGCAGGTGGACTCGAGCATCAGCTTGATGTCCTTGATGAATCCGACATGTATGACCGGCATGGCGAGGTCGATGTGGCCGAAGTGGCCGGGGCATTCGTCGACCTTGCATCCGCAGGTCTTGCAGCGGAGCCCGGGCTCAATGACCCCCATGTGGGGATCCATGAGCCCCTGCTGGATGGGGTACCCCTCGTCGTCGTATGTATCGGCGGTGATGATCTTGATCGCCGACATCCTCCTGATTTCGTCGGGGGATATGCAGGAGAACTTTATCGATCCGATTCTCTTGATGATGCTGTCGTTCATGACATGTCCTCCAGCTGGAGCCTCATGGCGACGCCCATCGATAGGAGCTCGTCCATGAGGAGCTTGAACGCATAGGACGTCTGCACGAGGTGGATGTTTGTGGTGTTGCCGCAGACGGGGCAGCGAAGCTCGCCACGCCTGTTCATGACGGATATGTGTCCGCAGTTCGGATTACCGCAAACATACTGCTGCGTGCCGTCGGACTCGTCGAGAAGGCGATCCTTTATGACCATGGCCGCCCCATGTCCGATGAGACAGTCCCTCTCCATCTCCCCGAACCTGAGCCCTCCCTGCCTGGAACGACCCTCGGTCGGCTGCCTGGTGAGAATCTGCACCGGCCCCCTGGACCTGACGTGCATCTTGCCGCTGACCATGTGATGCAGCTTCTCGTAGAAGATGACGCCTGTGTAAACGTCTGTCTGGATCATGCGTCCGGTCCTGCCGTCGTACATGATTTCCTTCCCGTTGCGGCAGAAACCGTTGCGAACGAGACCGTCGCGGATGGCATCCTCGTTCTCCGCAGAGAAGGCTGTGCCGTCGATCGTCCTGCCCTCCATGGACCCGACCTTCCCCGCGATCATCTCCAGCACGTGCCCGATGGTCATGCGGGAAGGGATTCCGTGAGGGTTCACGACGAGGTCGGGGGTGATCCCGTCGGGGGTGAAGGGCATGTCGCACTGGTCCACCAGCCTACCGATGACGCCCTTCTGTCCGAACCTGGAGCAGAACTTGTCGCCGAGCTCGGGAATCCTCTCGTCCCTGACCTTGACGCGAACGAGCCGGGAGCCGTTCTCGCTCTCCGTTACGATGACGGAATCGACGTAGCCCTGCTCGCCGGGCCTGACGGTGACGGATGTCTCCCTCCTCTTCTGCGGGGTGAGGAAGTCGGTCTCCTCTTCGAGGAACCTCGGCGGAGAGGTCTTGCCTATGAGTACGTCGGAGCCCTGCACGTACGCCTCGGGAGAGATGAGCCCGTCCTCACCGAGGGAGGTGTAGGCCTCGTCCATTCTGGCGCCAACGATGTCAGGCGATGGGATCTCGAAGTGGTCCTCCTGGCCTCCTGGGTAGCGGCGCTCCTCGGCGCGGTAGGACCTCATGAAGGTGGTCCTGCCGAGGCCTCTCTGCACCGAGGACCTGTTCATCACGATCGCGTCCTCTATGTTGTATCCGTGGTAGGAGAGGACAGCTATGCAGAAGTTCTGCCCGGCCGGCCTGTATTTGTACCCGATGTAATCCATTGTCTGCGTCTGCACCATCGGCATCTGCGGGTAGTGCATGACGTGACCGCGGGTGTCCGGCCTGATCCTGTAGTTGGCGGCCGCGATACCGAGGGCCTGCTTGGCCATACCGGCGCCCATGGTCACGCGGGGCGCGGAGTTGAACTCCGGGTAGGGGACGACCCCTGCGGCGACACCGAGGATGATCATCGGATCGACCTCCATGTGCGTGTGCTCGGGAGTGATCAGGTTGGGCACGGTGAACGTCCCGTTGCACCACCTGCAGAAGAGCTCGCAGTCCTCGGCCTTGCCGGAGTTCATCCAATCCACGTCGGTCTCCGAGAGTGCGTGGTTGCACTTCGGGCAGCGGTGGGGGGCCTTGTAGGGGGCGACGAGGACGAGCGCGTCCTCCTCCTCCTCGGCGTCGAGCCACTCGATAAGGCCGTCACGGAATAGGTCGTCCCAGGCGATCTTGCCCTCGCGGATGCCCTCGATGTGCTTGCGGGTTAAGACGGTCCTGCCGTCCTTCAGGATGAGCAACGGCCTCCTGAGCCTACCGTCGTCACAGTTTATGATGACCTCATGCATCTCCTCGTCGTGGCGGACGTTGATGCTCTGCGAGATGAGGCCGTACCTTCTACGCTCCCGGAGGTCTACGACGAGCTTCTCGGGGTCGAAGTAGGTGCCGGCGAGGTCTCCGTTGACGAATATGCGGGTATCGTCCTCCTTCACGGAGGAGAGCCCGAAGTCCTTCAGCATCTTGATGACCTCGGTGTCGGGAAAGTTCTCCGACACGTCGATGATTAGCGCGGCGTTCTTCACCAGACCGCAGTTCTGCCCCTCGGGAGTCTCCGACGGGCACAGCCTCCCCCACTGAGTGGGGTGCAGGTCACGGGCTTCGAAGTGGGGCTGAGACCGGGTAAGAGAGGAGGTGATCCTCCTGAGGTGCGACATGGCGGACATGTTGGAAGTCCTGTCGAGTAGCTGCGAGACGCCAGCACGACCGCCGACCCAATTGCCGGTGGCGAGGGCGTGGAGAAGTTTGTGAGTGAACAGGTCTGGTCTGATCGAGGAGGCTATGTTGATCTCGTTCCTCTTCCTGCCCGTGTTCCTCTCGAGCTGGTACTTCAGGTCCTTCATGAGGGAGGAGAAGCTGGTCCTGAATAGGTCCTCCATGAGATCGCCGGAGAGCTTCAACCTCTTGTTCGAGTAGTGATCCTTGTCGTCCGGCTGTCTGATGCCGAGCGAGAGCTCAAGGACGGATTTGGCGATGCGGCCGAGGAAGATGGCCTTCTTCATACGGTCTTCCGGCCTGTCCCCGAGGTGCGGGAGCAGCGAACGGTCGAGAATCGACTCCACCTTCTTCGTCCTGTACTCCTTAGCCTGCCCGGCGGCGAAGTTCCTTTCGAGGTAGGCGATGGCGTCCTCGGTGGTGTGGAACCCGTTGGGCGGCCAGGTCTTGGCGTCGAAGGAATTCTCGATGTTGGCGTATACGATGTTCGCCATGGCGCCGTCGGAGACGATGGTATCGTAGATGTCCTGGTCCTTCTCCATGCCGAGCGCCTTCATGAGCGCCACGAGGGGGATCTCGCCGGACACGACGGGGACGGAGACGAGCAGCGTGCCGTCCTTCTTCTTTTCCACCTGGGTCAGTGCGCGGTAGCCCTCCCTCTGGGAGAACACCTTCGCGGTCTCGACGGGGGTCCCGTAGCGCTCGTTGTACTCGACCATGACACGGTTGGGGGCGAGGTCCTCGAGGGTGATGAGCACCCTCTCAGTGCCGCCGATGATGAAGTACCCCCCGGGCTCCCTAGGGTCCTCCTTCTGCTTTACGAGCTCCTGCAGGTACTCGTCTTTGGTGATTTTGCGGTCGAGGCGGGCCTCGATGTTGGCCTTGGCGAGGTTGCAGCCCCTGGACTTGACCATCATGGGCAGGTCGCCTATGTGCACCCACCCGCCGTTATCTAGGTCCTGCGGTATGCCGTTCTCAAGGACCTCGAAACGGACGTAGACTGGGGACATATAGTTCAGGTTCCTGAGCCTGGCCTCCATGGGGGTGATGTCGTGGGAGTAGCCGTTGGCCTCGATGACCTTGGGCTCCTCGATCCTGACGGTGGGCTTCGACTGGGTGTCGATGGTGCCGTCTTCTAACCTCCGGCGGCCGATGATGATTTCGACCTCCTTCCCGCCAGTGCGCTCGGGGTCGAGTCTGATTACTCCCCTCTCGGCATCATCGGTGGGGACGCGGATGTCATCAACGATGCGCTGCATCCGGCTGTTCGGGTTTCCCTGGACCGCGAGGAAATCGTCAAAAGACGCGATGTGGTGGTTGACGATGTCCTTACCCCTGAAGTACAGATTGACTAGGTCCCTCAATTTGTCTCACCCTTTGGTTACGAGCCGGTAAACCGTGAATTCCTGTGCGGTCTCGCTCTTCCTCACAATCTTTATCACACTGCCTTCGGCGATAGGCCCGTGGATGCTCTCCAAGACCTCAACGGCTGCATCCGTAGTCTTGATCTTGGGAAGCTGGTCGCGCGTGATTTCCAGCTTCTTCAGCACCTCCCCGGCCTCCGCCTCGGTGAGGAGGTGGTGTTCGGGCACGAGGTCGTGCTTGAGAATGTTGAACGTCTTAGCTTCTGCTACCAATTTTTTCACCTCGGTATGTCCCCCGTCTTCCGGTCAGCGGGTAAACTGTTTGAAAAAACCGCTCTGCATGCCTGTCTCGCTCCTCATACTTGATCCGCCGTCCGATCGCTCATGAAGATAACAGCGGGCCTGGAGGGATTCGAACCCCCGACCACCTGATTAAAAGTCAGATGCTCTACCTAGCTGAGCTACAGGCCCTTGGATATCTTAAGCTAGTATTTCCCCCCGAACTAGTGCTCCTATTTAATGGCTGTCTTATCTTAATTATAAGGAGGACGGCCCGCTGGGCAAACCTAAGAATACCGCTGAGAGGATTGCTCCTGCAGATGGTAGAGTCTCTCGTCATGAAGGTCGATTCCCAGAAGCGCCTCAGCGAGGCCGGCTATGGACGCGCCCGTCTCGACCCGCTGGCATACACACAGCTAGGGCTTAGCATAGGCAGCGTGGTGGAGATCGCCGGGAAGAAGACCGTCGTCGCCAAGGTCTTCCGTGGCGACACCGAGGACGAGGGCACCGGAATCATCAGGATCGACGGACTGACCAGGACCTCGGCCGGGGTGTCCCTCGGGGAAAACGTAAGGGTCAGGCTCTGCGAACCGAAGAAGGCGGCGAAGGTCGTGCTGGCACCCAACATACCAGAGGGCACGCACATATCCGTCGACCGCGGTTTCACATCCGTCTTCAAGAACAACCTCATCAACCGCCCGCTCATCACCGGCCTCGACATCACCGTTCCGAACATCTCCCTTATGGGGACGCGCTCGGTGTTCACCGTCGTATCCACGGTACCAGAGGGCCCGGTTACGATATCCGAGTCCACCGCTCTCACGGTCATGGAGGCCCCCCTTAAACCCCGGTCCGGGAAGACCGAGCCCTCCGGGAGGGAGAGACGCACCACCACCTATGACGACATAGGCGGCCTCGACGGCGAGCTCAGACGCATCAGGGAGATGATCGAGCTCCCCCTCAAGCACCCCGAGCTGTTCGAGAGGATGGGCATCTCCGCGCCGAGGGGCGTGCTCCTCTACGGCCCCCCCGGGACCGGCAAGACGCTCATCGCCGAAGCTCTCGCCAACGAGTCCGGGGCGAGTTTCTACACCATCCGCGGACCGGAAATCATGAGCAAATACTACGGGGAGTCGGAGAACCGCCTTAGGACGATGTTCGAGACGGCCGCTAAGAACTCCCCGTCTATCATCTTCCTCGACGAGATCGACTCCATCGCCCCGAACCGCGACGCAGTCTACGGCGAGCAGGAGCACAGGGTGGTCGCCCAGCTGCTGTCGCTCATGGACGGCATGGGCGGAAGGGGGGACGTCATAGTCATCGGCGCCACCAACAGGGAGGATGCCATCGATCCAGCGCTGCGGCGCCCGGGCAGGTTCGACCGCGAGATCGAGATAGGCGTGCCTAGCCGGGCGGGCCGGAGGTCCATACTCGACGTCCACACCCGCAACATGCCCTTAGGCGGGGACGTGGACCTCGATCGCCTCTCGCGCATGACTCAGGGGTTCGTCGGTGCCGACCTCGCCGCCCTCGCCCGCGAGGCCGCCATGGAGTGCCTCGGTCACAGCATTGACAAAGTGGATCTGGACAAGCCCGTCCCCACGGACGTGCTAGAATCTATGAGGGTCACCATGAAGGATTTCGAGAAGGCCCTTTCCGACGTAGAGCCCAGCGGGATGAGGGAGGTCGCCGTCGAGGTGCCGAAGGTTACTTGGGGCGACGTCGGTGGGCTCGACGACGTGCGGAGGGAGATCGACGACGTGCTACTCCCAGGTGAGGACCGGAAGGGCTTCGAGAGACTCGGCATCGCCGCCGGGAGGGGGGTGCTCCTCTACGGCCCCCCCGGGACCGGCAAGACGCTCATCGCGAAGGCGATGGCGAACGAGTCCGGAGCAAACTTCATCGCCATAAACGGGCCCGAGATAGCCAGCAAGTGGCTCGGCGAGAGCGAGCAGGCGATCAGGAAGATCTTCAAGCGGGCCAAGCAGATGGCCCCCTCCATCATATTCTTCGACGAGATCGATTCCATCGCGCCGAGGCGCGGCGGGGACGATTCCGACGCCTGGGCAAGGATCGTCGCCCAGCTCCTCACGGCGATTGACGGCGTGGAGCAGCTCAACAACGTCCTCGTCATGGCAGCCACGAACCGCCCCGACATGCTCGACCCGGCGCTCCTCAGGCCGGGGAGGATCGACAGGATGGTCCTCATCGGAAAGCCTGATGCCGAGGGCAGAATGGGCATACTCAAGGTACACACCCGTAACATGCCGCTGGGGCCCGACGTGGACCTCGCCCGCATCGCGGGCCTCACCGACGGGTACGTCGGCGCCGACCTAGCCGCCCTCTGCCGGGAGGCGGGCCTCGCAGCCTACCGCGAAAATAAAGGTGCACAGACCGTCGACGCAAGGCACTTCGAGAGGGCGATGGAGAAGGTGCGCCCGTCGGTGGACGAGCAGACGCTGAGGGCCTACGAGTCGCTCGGACGGGTGGTTGGCATCCGCCGCGACAGGTGGGGCGATGCTCCGTTCTATGGCTAATCAAAGGCTCTTGAGCATGTAGGGCGCATCTAGGCGGTAACCCTTCGACGCGTAGTACTCCCTCACACCGACGCCGCTGGTAACGCGTACCTCTGCGTACCCCTCCTCCGCAGCGACCCTCTCCGCCTCCGCGAGCAGCCTCCCGCCGTATCCACGGTGTTGCCAAGAATCGGCGGCGGCGCCTATGGCGGTCTCGTTGCCGAAAACCTTCAGCTCGCGCACCGATGCGGTTCCAGAGCCGTCGAGGCGGAGGCGGGAGTAGCCGACGAGGGAGCCCTCGTAATCGAACGAGATGAAGCGCTCCTCGCCGCCCGATGCCTCGTAGGAGTAGGTGTTCAATTCGACTTTCGATGAATCCTCGAGGACCGCCCCAGTATGTCCGACCTCGCGGCAGCGGATGCACCTGCATGGAACCCCGCGAGAAACCATATCCGCTTCCACGAGCTGCCTCAGATTGCTCAAGCGGATTCCTGCCGAAATCTCCGGCGCGGGGATATCGCGCTGTATCCTCTGTATGCGCACGTACGGCGGCACGCGGGAGCACATATCCGAGAGGAGGGATACCGCCGACGCCGTGTCTGGCGGATTGTAGTCCCCGGCCTTCCACATGTCGTGCAGCCCTGTCCCCCCGACCACCATCGTCGGATAGAGCTTGAGCATGTCAGGGCGAAAGCGCGGATCGGAGAACATAAGGTCAAAGGATTCCAAATCCTTCTCCGGCGACGAACCGGGGAGACCGGGCATGACGTGGTAACAGACCTTTAACCCCATCCTCCGGCATATGGCGGTCGCCCGCGCGACCTCTTCGATTCCGTGTCCGCGGTTCACGCCGGCGAGGACGCCGTCATCGAGGATCTGCACGCCAAGTTCGACGCGCGTCGCCCCGAGGTGCAACATACGGGCTACCTGCTCCTCCTTCATGAAGTAGTCGGGGCGGGTCTCGACGGTGAGCCCGACACACCTCCTACCCGCGTGGGAGTTCTCCTCCTGCGCCGCTTCGAGAGAGGCGGCCGGATGCCCGTTCAGCGCCTCGAAACACCGCCTCGCGAACCATTCTTGGTAGAGGGGGTCGCGGGAGGTGAACGTCCCGCCCATGATGATGAGATCGACCTTGTCGGTGGGGTGTCCGACCTCCTCGAGCTGCGCTACCCTCGCGGCAACCTGGTCGTAGGGATCGAAGCGGCTCGCCGCCGCCCGCCGCGCCGCGGGCTCCTTCCCGGTGTACGACTGTGGTGAGCCGTTCCCCACACCGCCGGGGCAGTACGAACACCGGCCGTGCGGGCAAGGGTGGGGGGAGGTCATCACGGCGACGGCGGCGACGCCGGAGGCGGTGCGCATCGGCTTCTTCACAAGTATCGGGAGGTAGCGCCTCCGCTCTTCCTCGGTGAGAAGCGCCAGGACTTCCGAGTTCGCCGGGACCTTATCGGCCCCGGACTCGGAGCACAGCTTCATCTTCAGACGCTGCAGAGACTCCCGGTCGGGCACCTCCCCGGTACGCAGCGCCTCGGCGAGGCTCTCGGCGACGGTCATTCGTTCCCCGCGCGGCCCCTCACCAGCTGCTGGAAGCGCTCGACGGTCTTCTTGTAGTTCTCCATGGCCATGCTGACGTTGGCCTCGGTGAAGCTCCAGGCCTTGGAGAGGTCGCCATAGCGTATACGGTACCCTTTGCGGGAGTGGCCCTCGCCGTCGTCCACGTCCGTGCTCTCCAGGAGATCCATGGACTTCAGTTTGTTTATGTGGCGGTAGACCGTGGGCTTCGTGGTGTCCAGAAGGACCGCCAGCTCCTCTACGGACCAGGCCCTGGAGGGGCTCTTCATGAGGAACTCCATGAACAGGCGATAGGGGACGCTGTCCCTGATCGATGTGGCACCGCCCGACCTGGGGTCGTAACCCTTCGGCAGATAGCCGATCTGCACTAGGAACGTCTCCGCCAGGATGTCCGCGTCGTCCAGGCCAGTCATCGGAGTGTTGGAAACTACTTGTAATTCAAACAACTGGGACACCTTCGATTTCTGTTGCGCAATAAGTTAAGTATCAATTTAAATTTTTATCGCGAAATCTTTTCAAAAAAGCCGCTCCCCTGTTTTCGGTACCGAGTACGTCCTTTGTTTCCCATAGGCGTTGTCAGATGTCGTACGCATCAAACGGTTTCCGGGTGCTGAGTCCGCCGCATTGACATGGTGGACGGCACCTGCCACCACCGCAAGTACCAGTATTTCAACGAATGAGACGCAGGCGGGCTCGGAGCTCGCACGACCGGGAAGCACGGATGCCGCCTAAACCGCTACACCTGCATGCCTGACCGCTCCCTCCCGTCGAAACAGGAGGGTTTCGAGTATGGCAGCGGAATCGCATGGATGATGGCCGACCGCCCGAGTGATTTCAGAAGCGTCCTTTGACGGTATTGAGAATGTTCATCACGCTTTCGAAGGGAAACACAGAGTACACCTGCACCGTAGTGATCTTCTCGACCGTGTTGGCGACTATGGGCGCACATATTATCCCGAGGGCCCCATCGCGCTCGGCGCGCACGGCGGCGAGGATGGCGTCCTCCACCGTCGATACGGTGTACTCGCGGATGCTCACCACGCCGTTCGACACGGTGTCTAACTGCTTCGGGAGCCCCTCCATGAACGTCGGCGAGGCGATAACGGCCAGGAACTTCTCGGCGTCACGGCGGTAAATCTGGTTGAGCGCCTTGACGATATCACGGACGGTGCGAAGGTTGGGCTCGCGCCTCTCCTCCAGAATCTTGTATACGGTGCTCTGCGAGATGCCGGACATCCGGCAGAACTCGTTGAGCGACATGTGCAGCTCCTCGTCAAGGATGTTGCGGAACGCCTTCTGGAAACCCCCCTCCTCGCGGAGCATGCCGGCAATCAGATCGTCGACGGTCGTCTCCTCATCCTCCCCGCGTACTCAGCAGCGGACATGCCAGCGACGGCCCCCTCACCGATCGCCTTGGCGACCTGCCACGGCTTCCCGGTTATGTCGCCGCAAGCGAACACCCCCGGCACCGCTGTGGCGTAAGAGCGGTCCACTTTCACGGTATCGTCGATCTCGGGCATGACGCCGAGGTCCATGAGTATGTCCACAGACGAACGCCCGCCGAGTTCGACGAACACGCCATCGACCTTTATCTCGCGGCCTCCCTCGAGGAGGATGGAAGTCACGGACTCCCCGCCCCGGATCTCCGCTATCTTCGCCGGGATGCGATCCGCCCCTGCGGCCTCGGCCTTGGTGACGAGGGACGCGTCGGCGTCGAAGCTCTCTGCAATCCAGTAAGTCCTAGCAGCGTACTTCGCCATCAGATCTGCAGATACCGCGGCCTCCGACTGCCCGCCGACGACGGCGACAGTCCTGCCCCTGTAGAAATTGCAGTCGCAGGACGCGCAGTAGCTTACGCCCCTCCCCTCGGAGAACTCCCTCTCCCCGGGGATGCCGAGTCTGTTGCGGGAGACACCTGTGGCGACTACCACCGCGGAGGCGATGAGTTTCTCGCCGTTCTCGGCGGTGATCCCGAAGCCTCCCTCGGATGAGACGGCGGAGAGGATGTTCATCTCCGCGAACTCCGCTCCGAAGGCCTTCGCCTGCTCAATGCCGTTCTCGAGGAACTCCGTCCCCGAAGACGCGCCGGGCAGGCCGACCAGGTTCTCCAGCTTTATGCCGTGCATAGCACTGGACGACGGCCTACCGATCACGATCGTGGAGGCTCTCCTCCGGGCACTGTGGATGGCCGCTTGGAGCCCGGCAGGCCCCGCACCGATGACGGCTACGTCGAAACTCCTCGTCATAGGCTCTCTAGATACGCGGCGATGTCCTCCTTCGGCCTGAGGCCGACGAGGGGCTGCTGCAGCACCTGGTCCTTGAAGACGAGGAGGGTGGGGATGGCGTTGATCCCGAACCTCGTGGCGATGGATTGGTTCTCGTCGGTGTTGAGCTTGGCGACGGCGACCTTGCCAGCAAAATCGCCGGCGAGTTCGTCGATTATGGGGCCCATCCTCCTGCAGGGACCGCACCAGGGCGCCCAGCAGTCGATCAGCACGAACTTGTTGTCCTCGATGAACTTGTCGAAGTTGGATTCGTTTAGCTCCGTGACCATGATATCACAACGGGGAGCGAACGGCATCGGGGTTTAAAAGGTGAGCGCCTACCACGACTTTCGTGTGCCGCATGAGATGCCTCGACGCCGATGCTTCCTGAGGGGGATGAGCTTCGGGTGCGCCCCGAGCAGGACGGGCATGCAGTCAAGGTCCTCGCCGTACAGTCCGGAGAGTTCGCGGTGAAGCGCCTCTATGCGGTCGGCTCCGCGCTGCGCCCCCTTGCTGACGAGTTTGTCCACCGAGCGCCGGTGCGGAACCACCGTGTCGTTGCTGACCAGGTTGTCGGCGTGGGCGACGACCTTCTCCTCCAGCGTGGAGGGCATGTAGTCCCCAGGCGGGAGGCCCAGCTCCCGGACGTCCTCGGCATCGAGACCGGCTCCGGTATGCTTCCTGACAATCTCCACGAGGCTCTTCGGACAACCGTTCGCCTCGACGATCTGCGCACCGAGGGGGGCGTGCATGACGGAATGCGTCTGCGAGCGCCCGATGTCATGCAGGAGCGCGCCTGCCGATACAAGGCGCGTGTCCGCCCCGCCTATGCCCGCGGCGATGACCACGGCAACCGCCCTGACGGTAGCGCAGTGGACGACCACCCTCTTCGTGCAACCCGCATTCCACAGCATGCGGACGCACTCCTCGTCGGAGGGGATTTTATCGGTTGACAACGGTTTTCCCCCTCTCATTCGGTACGACCGTCATCTCGCCATCGCGATTCTCATAGAGGTGCTCTCCTCCCGTGCAGAGGTACAGGAAAATCGCCATAGCGGCAATCTCCGAGTGAGGCTGGTTCCCCACGGAGACGTTGAAATCCGCACGGCGGTACACATCCATTGGCACCTTCTCCGCACCGACCACTATCATTATGTCTTCGTCCTTGGGTATCCTCGGCAGCACTTCGTCCACCCTCTGCCCGTACATGGTGAGGTGGACGACCTTGCCCCGGAAGCCCTCGACGGCCTCCTGCCAGGCGACCCCGGTCCTGATGACGTAGTCCCCGCCGAAACGCTTAACGACGCCGCGGATGTTCTCCTCCAGCACCGGGTCTTCGACGTCGACACATATGCCCTTAGCCCCCAGGGCGCGCGAGGAGAGTGCCACATGAGTGGTCACTCTCTTGTCCCTATCAGGGCGGTGGCCAATCCGCATAATCCAGACGTCTGACATGCTCACGCTTCGCGGATGGGCTCGATCCTGTGCCCGCGGTAGTCCATCTTGACGGACCTGCGGACCAGGCTCTTGAGCATGGTAGAAGAGAGCCCCAGCGCTTCAGCGACATCGCCGGAGAACTTGCCGTCCTTGCCAATCTGCTCGAGGATCTTGGCCTCGACCTGCGAATATTCCTCTTCGCCCATCATGGCCGCGGCGAGGACGTCGCTGATCTCATATACAGGCCACTGGGCGTTGATACTGAAAGAGGTGTAATAGGTGTGGTATGATTTCTCGGGATACTGACCGTTCGTGGAGAGCCAGCGCGTCTCCACCAGCTTCATCTTTTCGAAAAATACAGTGGCCTCCCTGCCTTCGGGGCCGTATTTCTTCTCAATCTCGTCAGCGGTCTTCCATTCCAAGGTCACCTCTTTCAGCACCTCCCGTTTCACGGGGGTGTCGACCGCCCTGAGCATGGGCACAAGCTCAGAGGGTTCGTTGATGACCTTAATCCTGTTCATAAGGTCAGCTTAACCGTTTGTAGAGTATATTATGATTTTCACAACTCTGGCTCCATATCCAGATGGATAATTCATTGTCTGGCTCTTCGACATCGAGAGGCGGGGATCACAGACTGAATCGCAAATGTTCGTATGCCTCGGGCACCACTCGGGCCTCCAGGGCAGGGGTGAAACATATTTAACCGACATCCGCAATCGTGCGGAGGATGAGATTCCGCCCGAACGAACCCCTCACCCTCTGCTTCCAATGTCTCAACTGTTACAAGACCTACAAAGGCGAGGGCGCTGAGCAGAAGGCTCTGGACTGTTGCGGTTCCTTCATTCAAGGCTTCTACGTGAACTACAGGAAATGGGGAATCCAGAAATGGTACGGAAGATGAGTTTCCGAATCATGTGCCTTCCTTTCCAGAGAGGTTATGTTTCCCGTACGTCGTGCTAGCGTTTGGCATGATTTTATACCCAGAGTGCGATTGACACCACATGTCGGACGAGCTTTTCTCGGGCACCATGGCCGAGATGGACCTTGTCGAGCGCCACATCCTCATGCTCAAGGCTACGCAGGAGAATCAGCCTGTGGGCATCATCCGCCTGTCGGAGATTACTGGTATACCGAGACACAAGGTGAGGTACTCCCTGAGGCTCCTCGAAAGAGACGGGCTGATCCTGGCCACCCAAGAGGGGGCGGTCGTCACGGAGAGGTACGGCGATTTCATGAGAGAGGTCTCCGACCGCCTGGATAGCATACAGGCCAGAGCAGACGAGATCAGGGTACGCCTATGACGAACTCTTTTTATAATAGCCGTTCATTCGCTGGGAATACAAGCCTCTGTAGCTCAGCAGGTAGAGCGTGTGACTGTTAATCACAAGGTCCACGGTTCGATCCCGTGCGGAGGCGCCATCCCCTCCCGTTTTCGACTTTGATTCCCGGGTTGAGGGCAGACTCATTCGCGCCTCGGACCCGTTTCTTTCCCCGGCATGGGGCGCCGAAGGGGCCTACTCCAAACTCCTTGAGATGTGCGTGGTCGTTTCGTACGCCAAAGCGATCGTCGGCTCCGTGCGGAAAGAGGGCTGACACGCACGGAAGTGGGGTTCGTAACTGCATCAGAGGGCACAAGGGCTGCGCCGTCAAGACCCTTGCACGGCATATGGGTACGATAAACTTCAGTGAGGAGGGCGAACGGAAGATGTGCCAGCTAATCGGCAATATGGCCGTCATGGTAAAGGCCTTAGAGACGCCTGAGACCTGAACCTCAGGCGCAGCCCGGAGACGGCGGATAGAATCGGCAACTCGACGAGCGGGGCGATCGCAAGCGTGATCAGGATCAAAGGTCTGTCAGGGAAGACCGAAACGACTATTGCCAAGGCGAGAGGTGGGTTCCTCGCCATCGCCGTGAAAATGAGCGAGGTGCATTCGTCGTAGCCGAGTCCGGCAGCCCTGGCGGCAATTTCGGATGCGAAGTACGCTGTGACGAAGAAAATCAGTAGCGGAGCGAGGAGCACCGCAAATGTGTCGAGATTGTCGAGCAGGTCCCCGCTCGCGTAGGCGAACATGGCCACGATGGCGAGGCACAGGGATGCCAGCTGCAGCAGACCGGAAGACGCGGACATCCACCCCACCACACTCCCGACCTTGTCTAAGCGATGAGCGGCCAGCCTCAGGGAGATGGCGATTGCGGCGGGGATTACCAGCATCGGCGCGGAATTCCAGAGCATCGAGGGTATGTCGAAATCCGCCGAGCTCCCGACGAGGGTGAGGACGTAAATCGGAATCAGCACGACCTGCAGCACGAGGTTGAGGGGCAGAATCGCCGCGCTCAGCGCCACTTCGCCCTTCGCGGAGGCGGTGAAGACCAGGAACCAGTCGGTACAGGGCATCGCGAGCAGCATGAGCAGGCCGATCCGCATGTCGGCGTCGCTTGGGAAGAACAGCAGGCCGAGGCCGGCGGCGAGGGCGGGGGCCAACAGGAAGTTGGCCGCGAGTTCCGCGGCGGTGAAACGGACGTTGGAGAACGCGCGGTACAGGTCCCTCGGCTCGATGACGATGAAAACGAAGACGAGCATAGCGGCGAGGGCGGGAACGAACAGCCCCTCGGCGGAATCCGCATCGACCGCACACCCGGCGGCGAGACCAGCCAGCGCAGATAGCAACATCGCGGCGGCATGGGCGAATGCTTCGTGTCTCACGATTCCTGAATCCTCTGAATGTCCATAAAGGCTCTGGGAAACCGAATTGCTTTTATGCGCGTCGAATGTATCCGCGCACCAGGGGCTCATAGCTTAGCTAGGTAGAGCGTCCGACTCATAATCGGATGGCCGCCGGTCCAAATCCGGCTGGGCCCACCATCCCCTTGGAACAGCATCGACGCACACGCAAGTGTGCAGACAGCATGCATCTTCACGAGCTTCCGAAGTTGGGATTGGTCCATTCGCCGCCTATGCCCATCCCGTCGTTGAGATTCTTACAGAAACAAGGATTTAGCCAACCAGAGCATCACCGACACATGGAAGGCTTCGCCGATGCACATCTGCACCTCGCCGACCCCGGCATCGGGAAGGGTTACCCCGACCTATCGGGAGCGTCCCTCCTCTTCGCCTGCTCCGCAAGGGAGGGCGAATGGCCCGCTCTGCGCTCCATCAGGGACTCGCGCGCCGTGAAGTTCTATGGCGTGCACCCGTGGTTTGCCGACGGGTACTCGGAGCCCGCTCTGAGGAGGGTTCTCGCCTCCGACCCCTCCGCGCAGGTGGGGGAGATCGGCCTGGACAGGGCCCGCGGGTTCGATGCCCCGCAGATGATGGCCTTTGAGAGCCAGATGTCCCTTGCCGAGGAGTTCGGGCGGTGCGCGAACGTGCATTGCGTCCGTTGCGAGAACGAAGTCCTCGGCACGTTGAGGATGTTCCGGCCGAGGAGCACGATACTCCACTCCTTTGTCGGCCCGGCGGCCTGTGTCAGCGTCCTCTCAGACCTCGGATGCTACTTCTCGGTCTCACCACGTATCATCATGATGAGTGAAGATAGGGCGAGGGGCGTCGTCCGGACGATTCCAGAGGACCGCCTCCTCGTCGAGACCGATGCTCCGAACAACTACGGCATCTGTACCAGCATGGGAGATTTCCTCGCCAGGCTAGGCCCCCTCCTGGACATGGAGCCGCGGGAGGTGGCGAGGCTGACCGCCCGCAACGCCCGGAGGGCGATAGGATGAAGGCGGCCGCTGCGACAAGGACGGAACTGCTCCTCGGAAGGGAGGGGGTCCGCAACCTAGCCGACTCGTTCGTCGTCCTGACCGGGTGCGGCGCGGTAGGCGGGTACGCCCTCGAGGCCCTCGTCCGGGCGGGGATCGGGAGGGTCCGCGTGGTTGACGATGGCTCCATCGCTGAGAGCAACCTCAACAGGCAGATTCTCGCCACCCGCGAAACCGTAGGGAGGATGAAGGTCGAGGTTGCAGAGGAACGTGCCAGGAGCATAAACCCTGACATAGTCTTCGAGGGCATCCCGGAGCTCGTCACCGCCCGCAACGTGCCACGCCTGCTGTCCGGCGGCCCCGACATCCTCGTAGACGCCATAGACACCGTCCAGCACAAGACCCTGCTCCTGAGGTACGCCGCCGAGCAAGGAATGGTCACGTTCTCTTCGATGGGTGCCGCTCTGCGCACCGAGACGGATCGTATCAAAGTGGCGACCCTGCGCAAGACCTATCGCTGCCCGCTGGCCAATGGCGTCCGCACCGGCCTTAAGGACGTTGACACTTCGGCGATAACCTGCGTTTTCTCCGACGAGGAGGTCCGCCGCAAGCCCACCGAGCGGAACGACAGGGACAAGAGCATCCTGGGCTCCCTGCCGACCGTCCCGGCAGTGTTCGGGATGGTGCTGGCGAATGAGGCGATCAGGTACCTCGCGGCCGGTGGCCGGGATAGTGGGTCCAGCGTCACGCGCTAAGGGTTTAATAATGAGTTCCCGTTGCCTACGTTCATAAGAGAGATAGGACGGTCGCTGCACCACCGCTATCGGTCAAAAGAGGCACAGAAATGAACGATCCGATACTCAAGCTCCCTCACATCGAGCAATACCTCACCGCCTGCGTACAGTGCGGTTACTGCATCTCCGTCTGCGAGGCCCACGGGCAGACCCCCTGGGAATCCGTGACCCCCCGTGGCAAGATCTACTACATGAACCAGATTAACGTCAAGGGCCCCCTCGACAAGCTCCTGAAAAGGGAGGTCGGCCTTAATCCGTACTTCGTAGACGCCATGTACAAGTGCACTGGCTGCGGGAACTGCGAGGTCGTATGCCACGCGAGGATCCCGCTCGTCGAGCTTTGGGAGACCCTCAGGACCTGGCTCGTCAAGAATAAAGTCGGCCCACTCTCCGCCCACAAAGGCATGGCTGATAAGGTCGCCGAAAACCGCAACCCGTACGGCGGCGATCAGAAGAAGAGGGGCGCGTGGTGGCCGGCCGAGGTACCTAAAGCCGGGGTTCCAGACGTAATCTTCTACGCGGGATGCACCGGATCATTCAGACAGCAGGCCGTCCCCCGGAACGGCGTGCTCGTCCTCAACCGCGCCGGGATCTCCATGAACGTCCTCGGCGAGGACGAATGGTGCTGCACCTCTCCGCTTCTCAGGACCGGTGTGAACAAGTACTCCCTCGACCACGTCGAGCACATGGTCGAGAAGGCCGACGGCATGGGCGCGAAGGATATGGTCGTCAGCTGTTCCGGATGCTACAAGACTATCAGCAGCGACTTCGGCCTCTACTACGCGAAGGCTGGACAGAACGTATATCACTTCACGCAGTACGTCGACAAGCTCCTCAAGGAGAAGAAACTCAAGATAACCCGGGAGTTCAACCACACGGTCACCTATCACGACCCCTGCCACCTCGGCAGGCACATGGGTGTGTACGAGGAGCCCAGGAACATCATAAAGGCCATTAAGGGCGTGGAGCTTGTGGAGATGCCGAAGAACCGTGTCAACTCCAGATGCTGCGGTGCCGGAGGCGGTTACAAGAGCCAGTTCAACAACTTCGCCGTGAGGATCGCGGCCGAGAGGATCAGAGAAGCGGAGGCCACGGGCGCCGACATTCTGATCACAAGCTGCCCGTTCTGCGTCACCAATCTCACGCAGGGCGCGGAGGCCATCGGCTCCAAGATCAAGGTCATGGACCTCTCCGAGGTCCTCCTCGAGGTCACCGCGCCGGAGGAGCCCGCTCCCGGGACCGAGGCGCCCGCTGCCGCAAAAGCAGACGCCTGAAACCCCCCGGGCTCGTAGCCCGGCGTCTTCTTTCGTTTCTTGAGTCCCCGACATGCCTTTCGAGTCCCTTTCGCCCGCAATCGTTGACGCCCTGCGGGAGAGGGGAATTGCCGAGCCCACCGACCCGCAGAGGGACGCCTTACCGCGCATCGCCGCTGGGCGGAACGTCCTCATAGTGGCCCCCACCGGAACCGGCAAGACCGAGTCGGCGATGCTGCCGATCTTCGACAGCCTATACCGTCGCAAAGACGGGAAAGGTTTCCGCTGCCTGTACGTCACGCCACTGCGCGCTCTCAACCGCGACATGCTTAGGAGGATGGAGTCCCTGGGCTCCGAGCTAGGCATTTCCGTCGGTGTGAGGCACGGAGACACACCTCAGTCGGAGAGGCAGAGGCAGTCGCAAAACCCCCCGCAAATACTCATCACCACCCCGGAGACCGTACAGGTTCTGTTCACCGGAAAGACGCTGCGCGAGCATCTCAAGAACATCAAATGGGTGGTTGTGGATGAGATCCATGAACTCGTCGGTAACGAGAGAGGCGCACAACTGGCTGTCGCACTGGAGAGACTGACCCTCCTGTGCGGGGAATTCCAGAGGATAGGGCTCTCTGCCACCGTCGGGAACGTCTCCGAGGTTACATCCTTCCTCGCTGGTGAAGGGAGGAGGGCCGACCTCTGCAAGCACGACACCTACCGCGAGTTCGATATCAGCGTCGAATGCCCCGAGCCCGCGGAACGCGACGCCACACTGCAGGACCGCCTGCAGAGCGACCCCAACATACTCGCGGTCATGATCCGCGCGAGGGCGCTCATCGACTCTGTCGTCTCAGCACTGTTCTTCGTCAACACGAGGGAGACCGCCGAGTGGCTCGCCTCGCGCTACCACATGTGGGATGAATCCTATCCCATCACCGTCCACCACGGTTCGCTATCCAAGGAGATCAGGACGGAGGCCGAGGACCGTTTCAAGGCTCAGGGCCTTAAGGCGCTGATCTGCACCTCATCTCTCGAATTGGGAATAGACATCGGCAGCGCTGACCTCGTTATACAGTACAACTCGCCGAGGCAGGTGGCGAGAATGACACAGAGGGCCGGCAGGGCAGGACACCGCGTCGGCGGTAGAATACGGTCGGTGATACTCGCTACCGCACCCGACGAGGTCGCCGAGGCGATGGTTGTGGCGAGACGGTGCGAGAACCGCGAGATGGAATTCAACGCCGGGAGACCATGCCCCCTCTCGGTCCTCGCGAACCAGCTGATAGCCATGACCATGGCGGGCGGAGTAACGCTTGACGACGCCTATTCCGTAGTGAAGAAGGCCCATCCCTTCAAGGGCCTGGATCGCGGGCAGTTCGACGCTGTTGTCGAACAGCTCATGTCCATCCGCATGCTCCTCGAGTACGACGGCGTGCTGCGCCGTTCGCGCAAGGGGATGGGGTACTTCTACGACAACATCTCGATGATTCCGGACCAGAAGAAGTACCTCGTGCGCGACATCGGCTCGCGGGCGGTGATCGGGTCCCTGGACGAGAGCTTCGTCGCGACGCTTGAGGACGACCTCGCGATGTTCATCGCCAAAGGGAGGACATGGAGGGTCGTTGAGGAGAGGGAGGACGAGCTCCTCGTCGAGGAAGCGAGGGCGGTCGGCAACGTCCCGTCGTGGGACGGCTCGGACATCCCCGTCCCCTTCGAGGTGGCGATGGAGGTCGGAAGGCTCCGCCGCATGAGAAACTTCGGAGACTACCCTGCGGACGGGGCCGCGCTGCGGCGCGTGTCCGGCTACCTCGGCGAACAGGCCGAGAGGTGGGGGGTGCCTGACGACAGGACGGTTATCATCGAAAGTGGGGACCGCCTCGCTATCATCAACTGCTGCTTCGGGAGCAGAGTGAACGAGACCATTTCGAAAATCTACTCCGCACTCCTGATGGCAAGACTGGGGGAGACCGTCGGCACCTCCACCGATGCCTACCGCATCATGATCGAACTGCCACGCAACGTGGATCGGCAGACGCTCGTCGACACATTCGGTAGCATGAAGCCCGGTACCGTCGAGGCCCTCGCCAGAATCACCATCCTTAACTCGACCTTCCTCAAGTGGAGATTCATCGACGTGGCGAAGAAGTTCGGCATCGTGGAGAAGGGCGCCGACCGGAGATACGTGAACTTCAACCGCCTCTTCGACTTGCACCGCGACACCCCCGCCTACCGCGACGCGGTGAGCAAGGTGCTGTGGGAGGACCTCGACATCGAGAACACCGAGAGGGTGCTGCGCATGATCCGCGACGGTGAGATCAGAGTTGAGGTGCAGGGCATCTCACGTATCGGGCTGGAGGGGATAACGCAGACCCGGGAGCTTATGCAGCCCGCCCGCGCTGACCACGCCATCCTAGCCGCGATGAAGAAGCGCCTCGGGGACGAGGTGCTTTTCGCGACATGCCTGAGTTGCAGGAACCAGAGGAGGGTTCGCATCGCCGATGCGCCGAAGCGTTTCGTCTGTCCGCAGTGCGGAGGCTACATGATTGCGTTGCTCAAGGATTACGAACGGGATGCGATGAGAGATTTTGGTAAACCGGGCCGGGATCAGGCCGGGAAGAACGCCGACAAGAGAATCGTGAAGAACGCGAACCTCGTGAACTCGTACGGCGGGCTGGCAGCAATCGTCCTCGCCGGCAGGGGCGTGGGCCCGGAAGTGGCCGCGAGGATCCTCATGAAGATGCATGTCGACGAGGATGAGCTACTGAGGGACGTCATGGCCGCCGAGGTCACGTACGCCCGGACGAAGCGGTTCTGGGATTGATCAGAAGTTCCCACCCTTGGCCGCGAAAGCGGGTCTCTTCTTCGGCTCTGTCTCGAGCTTCTTCAGTTCGACGTCGTGCGCCGCGAGAAATCCCTCAGACACCACGTACACCTCGGAGGATGTGGGCCTCGACGCCCTCGGCGAAGTGACGGTGACCCTGCGGAACCTTCCTTTCAGCTCCTTCTCCAGTATCCCGAACATGTCACCCATGAAGACCTTCATGACGAGCTTCCCGTTCCTTTTGAGGATGCGGTCGCAAACATCGACGGCGTACATGCAGAGCTCGATGGAGCGGGCGTGGTCCATGGCATACTGCCCGGCTATGTTCGGCGCCATGTCCGAGAGGATGACGTCGACCTTTCCGCCGACCATGTCTAGTAGGCGGATCATTGTGCCGTCATCGGTGATGTCGCCGATGATGAACTCGACGCCCTCGAGAGGGCGGATGTGGCGGAGGTCGACCCCGATGACCTTGCCGTTCCCGCCGACGATGTCCTTGGCGATCTGCGACCATCCGCCTGGGCACGCGCCCAAGTCCACCACCGAGTCACCCTCCTCGAAGACGCGGAACTTGTCGTCCAGCTGCAGGAGCTTGTACGACGCCCTGGAGCGGTAACCCTCCTTCTTCGCGAGGCGATAGTAGTATTCGCGGTGGCGCTCGGCCACCCAGCGGTCATGCAGGTCTGCCACGGGGCTCACTATCGGGTGCCCGCTTAAGATGATTTTGACAGGCAACAAGTAATAAGTCCCCGCACGCATGCGGGTTCGATAACATGGCTGAAGGCTGGACGTATTCCAAGGCCGGAGTGGACATCGACAAGAAATCCAGTTCGATCGAGTCCCTCGTAGGTGAGCTCACGTACCGTAGGTCCGGTTTCGGCCAGTCCGTGAAGAGGCCGGGGCTGTTCGCCAGCCTGATCGACTTCGGAGATAGGTACGTCACCCTCGCCACCGACGGCGTCGGCACCAAGATTCTCATCGCGGAGGAGCTCGGAATCTGGGACACCATCGGCATAGACTGCGTCGCTATGAATGTCAACGACACCATCTGCGTCAATGCCCAGCCGGTGTCCTTCGTAGATTACATGGCCATCGCCCGCCCCGACGAAGATGTGACGAAGGAAGTCGGGAAGGGGCTGAACCGCGGCGCCGAACTCTCGGACATGGAGATCGTTGGCGGAGAAATCGCCGTCCTTCCCGAGATGGTCAATGGCATGGACCTCTCCGGCACCTGCATGGGCATCGTGGAAAAGAAGAAAGTCGTCGACGGGAGCGCCTGCGAGAAGGGGGACCTCATAGTCTCCCTCCGCTCCTCCGGCATACACTCAAACGGCCTTACCCTGGCAAGGAGGGTCGTGGAGGCCGCCGGAATCAAGATGGCCGACTCGGTCTCCGGGCTCCCCAAACCCATCGGCGAGGAGCTGCTCGCTCCCACCGAGATCTACGTCAGAGAAGTGCTTTCAATAACGGAGAGGCACGAAGTGCACGGCCTTGTCGACATAACCGGCGGCGGACTCAGAAACATACTCAGGATGAGGGGGGGGCTGAGGTACACCATCGACGATCCAGAGGAACCACTGCCGATATTCAGGATTCTCTCGGAACTCGGCGACATCGACGTTCGGGAGCAATACCAGACTTTCAACATGGGTATGGGTTTCATTATTATCGCGCCCGAGGACGAGGCGGAGGCCATCGCCCACGAGAACACCGACGCGAAGGTCGTTGGCAGGGTGGAAGAGGGCAGAGGGGTGCATCTCGCGCCCGAAAACGTGGTGTATGACCATTACCGATCCAACTGGACATGCAGCGAGCCGCACACCGCGCCGAGGGCTGTGCAGGTCTCCAGGGAATGGCATCCGCCGGTTACCTCGTAGTCGTAATCGGAGGCGGCGTGGACGCCCTTCGGCGTCCCGTGCGGACCAATCCCGAACAGCAGAAGGATGCTCTGCCCGCCCTTCACCATGTCCCCGATTTCCCTTGTGGAAATCTGCTTCTCCGGGTCCGGCTTGCAGGTGGTCAGCACCATCTTCCCGAGCTGTGGCGGAAACCCCTTGGCCGGGAACGGAAATGTCTGGAACCTGCCAAGACCGGCGAGCCGCACGAAGTTGTCGCCATGGGCGCCGATGCTGGTGGTCCCGGCGATATAGTCAGCGATCTCCTTGGGGGTGCGCCTGTCCTCCGGGAGGGGGAACCCGAAGAGAGCCAGATTCATATCGAACGCCATGGCGAGGTCTCCCGCGCGGGCAATCACCCTGCGATGTGGCTCACGGAAGGTCTTGGGATCGTAGGCGTTGTAGATCCCGACGGTCATCCTGCCAGTCATTTCCTCACCGCACGAGGGCGAGCGACTATGGCGTAGCGGTCTCCGTCCAGGAAGATTTCGTAGTCCCGGTACTCTGGCATGGCCTTGTACTCCTCGACCTTTGCAAGCACCTCACCGAGGGTGAGCGTGGTACTCTTGATGTCGATGAGAACCACGTCCGAGTTTCCGTCCAATGTACCGCCGTCCCGAATAGCCAGAATGGGAATTCTGGGGCACGGATAAGCGAAGGCGGTTAATAAGTATGGCGCGGAAAAAGGAGGGTTTTGCCCGGATGGCTCCGGGCATTGGTTTGGGCCGCGACCTCACACGCCGAAGAACGACTTGACGCTGGGGCGGAAGAGGTAGTACATAATCACCGCGTCAATGACGAGGGTGACAACGTTAGACAGCGTATGGGAGCTAACAAGGGCGATGAACGAGAGGATGAGCCCGATTCCATAGAGGATGACGGCGAGATACCACATCCACGTCCAGCCCTTGAGTAGCCCGTATCCGATGATGATGCCGACGATTCCGAAGGCAACCAGCAGCACGCCGAGGGCCGACATCATGTTTTCGATGTCCTCGAGAGTGATTTCATCGTTTTTGATTGCGTCGTGAATGCTCTCCGCGAGGCCGTCGACTCCGATTACGAAGGCGATACCGGCAAAGAGGGCGACAATCGCGGCAATCAGAGTGATTACCCCAATTATCGTGATGAGGATTGGCCTTTTGGGTTCCATGAGCGGATATCGTCGATTAGATGTATTAACACTTTCTATAGAAAACGAGTAGATTGTCGAACACCGGGGACAGATGCATCGAAATCGGCAACGCCCTTGGAAAATGGCTTTACAG
Source organism: Methanomassiliicoccaceae archaeon COG_1 (assembly GCA_028561875.1). GTDB lineage: Archaea > Thermoplasmatota > Thermoplasmata > Methanomassiliicoccales > Methanomethylophilaceae > Methanomethylophilus. The sequence continues at coordinate 116,142 of JAQQTI010000001.1, read as the reverse complement.
CGAACGGGGCGCCCATCGGCGCGATGGAGCAGGTTTACCGAAAGTGCCACATGGGGTCTGATCTGCACGGAGCAAAACCCTGCCTTCTAAATCGGACGAATCGGAAGGAACCTGTCCGTTGACGATTGCTGGAAACGGGATGGTGCCGCCAGCCGGGCTCGAACCAGCGACCTCGTGATCTTCAGTCACGCGCTCTCCCAACTGAGCTACGGCGGCTTGGGGTTCCCCTATCCTGCCTTCCCTATTATAAATTTGCTCATTGAGAGAGGGGGCCCGACGGCCCCCCCCCAACAGCCTCTCAGGGCTCGTCGAAAGAGCCTTCCGGGGGCTGCGGCTCGGCCGCGGCATCCTGCTCAGGAATCGCGTCTACCGTCTGCTCTGGCTCGAGACCCTCTGGGTCGATGGCCTCGACGGCGGCAATCTTGTCACCGCCGTCCTTGAGATCCATGATCTTTACGCCCTGCGTGTTGCGCCCAGTTTGCCGGAACTCCTCCATGCTTATGCGGATGACCTTGCCGCTGGTGGTGATGAGCATGATCTGCTCATCCTTCCCGACCCGACGCACAGAGACGACGCCCCCGTTGCGCTGGTTTGTCTTGATGGTGATGACGCCCTTTCCGCCGCGATGGGTCAGCCTGTAGTCGCCAACGGCGGAAATCTTTCCGAAGCCGTTCTCCGTGACGGTGAGAAGCAGGTCCCCTGGGCCGCTGACGACGGCCATGGAGACCACGCGGTCATTGAAGGAGACGCTCATGCCCTTCACGCCCATGGTATCCCTGCCGGTGGGCCTGACCTCCCCCTCGTTGAACCTGCAGGCGAGTCCGCCCCGGGTGGCGAGGATGATCTCGTCGTGACCGGAGGACATGTAAATCTCCATGATTTCGTCGCCCTCGTCCATCTTGATGGCCTTGATGCCCTTGGTGCGGACGTTGCTGTAGGCGGAGAGGTTGGTCTTCTTGAGGAGGCCGTTCTTCGTGCAGAACACGAGATACTTGTCTTCAGGGAAGTCCATGGTCGGGATGACGTTCTTGATGGTCTCTCCAGGCTGCAGGTCGGATAGCAGGTTGACCACGGGCTTGCCCTTCGACTGCCGGCTCCCCTCGGGCACGCGGTAGCCCTTCAACCACAGGATGCGCCCGGTGTTGGTGACGAACATTAGAGTGGCATGGGATGACGCGACGAACATCTTGTCGACGTGGTCTGTGTCCTTCGTCTCCATGCCCTTCAAGCCTACGCCGCCGCGGTACTGCTGCCGATAGTTCCTCAACGCAATCCTCTTCACGTAGTCGTCGGCGGACACGGTGTATACCATATCCTCGCGGGGGATGAGGTCCTCGGCGTCGACGTCGACGGAAGCGGCGTTGATTTCGGTGCGACGCTCGTCACCGTACGCGTCCTTCATCTCCCTCAGCTCGGTCTTGATGATGGCGTCCACCCTCTCCGGTTTGGCGAGGATGTCCTTTAGGTCCCTCATGGTGGCGATGAGTTCGTCGTATTCCCTGCGGATGGTATCGATCTCGAGGCCGGTGAGCTTCTGTAGCCTCATGTCGAGGATGGCCTTGGCCTGCGCCTCGTCTATGCCAAGGAGGTTCTGTAGACCGATACCAGCCTCTTCCGCGGTCTTCGACGACCTGATGAGGGCGATGGTGGCGTCGAGCATGCCCAGCGCCTTGATGAGCCCGTCGAGGATGTGGAACCTCTTCTCCGCCTCCCTGAGATCAAACTGCGTGCGACGGGTGACGACGCTGCGCCTGTGCTTGATGTACTGGACGATGAGGTCCTTCAGACCGAGCTGCGTCGGCTTGTTGTCCACCAGGGCAAGGTTGATGATGCCGTACGTGACCTCCATCTGGGTCCTCTTGAACAGGTTCTGGAGGACGACGTCGGGAATGGCGTCGCGATGGAGCTCGACGACGACGCGCATACCGCGCCGATCGGACTCGTCGCGGAGATCGGTGATGCCGGCGACAACCTTGTCCTTCACCAGGTCGGCTATGGCCTTGACGAGCTCTGCCTTGTTGACCTGGTATGGGATCTCGTCGACGATGATGGACGTTTTCCCGTTCTTCATCTCCTCGAAATGCGTCTTGGCACGTACCTTGATCCTTCCCCTGCCTGTGGTGTACGCCTCGATGATGCCCTGCGTTCCGTTTATGATGGCGCCTGTAGGGAAGTCAGGGCCCTTCACGAAGGCCATTATATCGGCGAGCTGCGCGTCGGGGTTGTCTATGAGGTGAATGATGGCGTCGCACACCTCGTTGAGGTTGTGCGGCGGCATCTTCGTCGCCATGCCGACGGCGATGCCGTCCGAGCCGTTCACGAGAAGGTTCGGAAACTTCGACGGAAGCACGGTGGGCTCCTTGAGGGTGCTGTCGAAGTTGTCCATCATGTCGACGGTCTCCTTGTCGAGATCGAGCAGGAGATCGCTCGCCATCTTGGAAAGCCTGGCCTCGGTGTAACGCATGGCCGCGGGCGGGTCTCCGTCGACAGACCCGAAGTTGCCCTGCCCGTCCACAAGCGGATACCTCAGGGAGAACGGCTGCCCCATCCTGACCATGGCGTCGTAAGCGGCGGTGTCGCCGTGGGGATGGTACTTGCCGAGAACCTCTCCGACCACGGTGGCGGACTTCTTGTGCGGCCTGTTGTAGGCGAGGCCGATGTTGTTCATAGCGAACAGGATCTTCCTGTGCACCGGCTTGAGTCCATCCCTCGCGTCGGGTAGCGCCCTGCTCACGATGACGGACATGGAATAGTCGATGTAGGACCTCGACATCTCTCTCTCTACGGCCTGATTGATTATCCTCTCTTCCCCTACCATCGGCATCACACATCCAGGTTGACGACGTCGTTCGCGTGCTCTATGATGTACTCCCTCCTGGGCTCCACGTCGTCGCCCATGAGGGTGGAGAACAGCTGGTCGGCCATGACCGCATCCTCCACGTACACCCTCTTCATCATCCTGTTCTCGGGATCCATGGTGGTGTCCCACAGCTGCTGTGGATTCATCTCCCCGAGACCCTTGTATCTGCTGATGTTGCACCCCTGCCCGATTTCGGCGACGGCTCTGGCGAGCTCTTCGTCGTTGTAGCAGTAAATCTGCTTCTTGCCCTTGTACGCGCGATACAGCGGCGGCATGGCCATGTACACGTACCCAGCGTCTACGAGGGGCCTCATCTGCCTGTAGAATAGCGTGAGCAGGAGGGTCCCTATGTGCGCACCGTCCACATCGGCATCAGTCATTATGACGATCTTGTGGTAGCGGGCCTTGGATACGTCGAACTCCTTCCCGATCCCGCCGCCGATGGCGATGGTGAGGTTCTTGATCTCCTCGTGGTCGAGGAGCTTGTCCTGGCGGGTCTTCTCCACGTTTAGGATCTTTCCCCTTATGGGGAGGATGGCCTGAAACGCCCTGTCCCGGCCCATCTTGGCGCTGCCTCCGGCGGACTCCCCCTCAACGATGTACAGCTCGCACTTCCCCGGGTCCTTCTCGGAGCAGTCGGCGAGCTTGCCGGGGAGGCTCGTGCTGTCGAGCGCGGACTTCCTGCGGGTGGCGTCCCTAGCTTTCCTCGCCGCAATCCTGCCCTCATAGGCGCCGATGGCCTTCTTGACGATTGTCTGCGCGACGGAGGGGTTCTCGTCGAGGAACTCCTTGAGCCTCTCGTTGACGAGGGATGCCACCGCGGTCTGTGCGACGCTGCTGCCGAGCTTCTCCTTGGTCTGCGACTCGAACTGCGGGTCGGGCATCCTGATACTGACCACGGCGGTGAGGCCCTCGCGTACGTCGGTACCGTCGAGGCTGATGTCCTTGAGAAGGTTGTTCTCCTTGCCGTAGTCGTTGATCGTCTTGGTGAGGGCGGCCCTGAAACCGGTGAGATGGGTCCCTCCGTCGGCAGTGGAGACGGTGTTGACGAAGGAGTCCACGGCCTCGTTGTAGCCGTCGGTGTACTGCATGGCGACGTCCACCTCGACGACGATCTTCTTGCCACTTGCGTCGGCATACCCCTTCTCGCCCTGGAGCATGATGGGCTCGGGGTGGAGGGGGGTCTTCGACTTGTTGAGGAACTTCACGAAGGCGGAGACGCCTCCGTCGTAGTGGTAGACCTCCCTCTTCCCGGTCCGGTCGTCGGCGAAGTCGATGGTGACCTTGGTGTTGAGGAAGGCCTGGTTCCTGAACCTGTTCTGCAGTGTATCGAAATCGAAGTTCACCGTCTCGAACATCGTCCTGTCCGGGAGGAACGTTATTGTCGTGCCGGTCTCGTTCGTGTCTCCTATGATCTCCACAGGGCCGTCGGCATTGCCGAAACGGTAGGACTGCCGGTGCACCTTCCCTTCCCTCTTAACGGTGGCCACGAGCCATTCGGAGAGGGCATTGACGACGGACACGCCGACCCCGTGCAGGCCGCCGGAAACTTTGTACGCGTTCTGGTCGAACTTCCCACCGGCGTGGAGATCGGTAAGGCATATCTCGAGGGCAGACTTGCCCTCGCCCGGCACTATGCCGATAGGGATGCCTCTCCCGTCGTCTGAGACGGTGACCGACCCGTCGGAGTTGACGGTGACGTTGATCTTCGCAGCGAAGCCCGCCATGACCTCGTCGATGGAGTTGTCCACCACCTCGTACGCGAGATGGTGAAGGCCGCGGGCGTCGGTGCTGCCGATGTACATACCGGGCCTCTTGCGTACAGCCTCGAGGCCCTTGAGTGCTTTAATCGAGGATTCGTCATAGACCTCCTCGTCCCGGTGTTCCTGATTACTTCCCATTTCTGACTTCCTCTGCAAGAAAACAACAGAATGGACGCCGTTATGGATTCTCTTGTATATAACCGTGCGCGCGTGCGAGCGGGCGCGAGCTGGCACATACACTCGACCGCCGCCGGGGAGTGGTCGCGCAAAGTCAAATAAGGCACGGGCCTACAGTCGAGCATGTGCACGATTATGGAGGAGGCCGCGAGGGGCGCATCCGATCGCCGGATCAGGGAGATCGCGGAGCGCGAGAGGGTGACCGAGAGGTTCCTACTCAGCGGAATCGCTTCGGGGCGCATCGTTATGCCCTGCAATCCCGCGCACGACCCTGTGCCGGCTGCAATAGGCGAGGGGCTCTTGGTCAAGGTCAATGCCAACGTGGGTACCTCACGCGACATGCCCGATGCCGAAGCGGAGATCCGCAAGATGGATACCGCGATCCGCTACGGTGCCGACGCCGTGATGGACCTGAGCACCGGCGGGGATATCGATACCATCCGGCACATGATGCTCGCCCGCTGCCCGGTGATGATGGGGTCCGTCCCCATCTACGAGGTTGGGCTCGCCGCCGCGAGGCGGAAAGCGGTCGTGGATATGACCGAGGACGACATCTTCTCCGGAATCGAGACGCATGCCAAGGACGGCATGGATTTCATGACCGTCCACTGCGGGATTACCAGAGAGACGATGAAGTGGATCAGGGACAGTGGCAGGATCATGGACGTGGTGTCGAGGGGGGGCTCCTTCCTCACCGCGTGGATACTCCACAACGAAGAGGAGAACCCGCTATTCGAAAACTTCGACTACCTCCTCGAGCTGGCCCGCAAATACGAATTCACATTGTCACTGGGCGATGGCTTCCGCCCGGGCTGTGTCAGTGACGCCTCGGACCAGGCCCAAATCGGCGAGCTTGCCACACTTGGCCATCTCGTGAGGAGAGCGAGGGAGGCGGGTGTGCAAGCGATGGTGGAAGGCCCCGGCCATATGACCATCGACCAGATTCCAGCCAACGTGAAGATGGAGAAGACGCTCTGCGGGGGCGCGCCGTTCTACGTCCTCGGCCCGCTCGCCACCGACATCGCGCCGGGCTACGACCACATCACCTCCGCCATCGGCGGGGCGATCGCCGCCCAGAACGGGGCCGATTTCCTGTGCTATGTCACGCCCGCCGAGCATCTCTCGCTTCCCGACGAGGGCGACGTGAAGGAGGGGGTCATCGCTGCCAAGATCGCCGCCCACGCTGGAGACCTGAGCAGAGGCCTCGGGAAGGACCGCGACGACGCCATGGCGCGGGCGAGGAAGACTCTAGATTGGGAGGGGATGTACAAGGTATGCCTCGATGAGGAGAAGGCCCGCAGGTACCGCGCGAGAGGTTGCACCGGGGCCTCCGAGGGATGCTCCATGTGCGGCGACGTCTGCGCCGTGAAGATAGTCAATGATTACCTCGTCAAGGACAGGGGCGCGCTCGGACCGAACACGAGGTTCGACTGCGATTGAGCCCCTGGGACCTGGGCCCCGATATGGCGGCTAGCCGTCGTGCAGGGGCGTCGCCTAGATTGCGGTGACCATCGCCGCCGATGGGATGATCCGAGAACTCGACTAAGGGCGCGCCTGGGCCATTGACTTGAGGAGAAGAAGGAGCCACTGGAGGGAATCGAACCCCCGACCAACGGTTTACGAAACCGTCGCTCCACCGCTGAGCCACAGTGGCATCCGAAATGCGGGATTGAGTGGTTTTATTTATTATCGCCGATGAAGGGGCATCGGTCCAAGAATATGACCGCACCGATGGCCGTGAGCACTATGGCCACTATTACCGCAATGGCGACGACGACGGTGAACAGCCTCGTCCTGATCCCCCCAGTGTGCGCTCGCCCGTAAATCGTCCGCGGGGCCATAAGGCCCGCGTCAGATTGCGGAGATGATGACCGCAGCTGCCACGATGACGAATGCCACGAGAAGGGTGGCCGTAATGATTGAGAGAGCTTCCATCTTGTTCCTTCCTCCTTTCGTGCGCGACGGTACTTCGGGAACATGTCCCGGAACACCGCGGCGTCCTTTTCGACGAGGGGTGATTCGCATATGAACGTGCAATCCCGATCCGAGTCCCCTAGGACGTCGGCCAGATACTGCATGTCCGGCTCCTTCTCGCTGAGCGGCAGGTGGGATATCTCCCCCTTCTCACCGTACTTGATACAGCTGATGTGGAAATGGGCCACGTCGCCGCACAGCGGGAAGAACTCGTCTACGAGGGCCCTCATGTCTTCTTCATTCTTAATACATCCCCCTCCCCTTGCGTGGACGTGCGCTACGTCCAGCACTGGGCGGACGCCGTCTACCGAGGACATGACCTGAGTTATCTCCTTCAGGGTGCCGAACTGCCCCTTCTTGCCCATGGTCTCCACGCCCAGTATGACGTCCTTGATGCCCATGTCGTCAAGGCGGTCCTTCGATTCAGCCAGCCCCTTGATGACGTTCTCGGTGGCGGCCTCCGGGCGGGAACCGTAAGCGGCGGCGTGGATCACGATGATGTATGCCCCGAGCCAGTGCGCGGCACGGGCGGTATCCACCACCCATTGCACGCTCTTGTCGATGGTCTCCGGGTTATCGGAGTTGAAACTGATGAAGTAGGGGGCGTGGCAACTCAGCCGGATGTCGAACCCTCTCGCACACGTGCCGATGGCCCTCGCCCTCTCCTCGCTAATCCTGGCTCCGCGGACGAACTCCACCTCGAGGGCGTCAAGGCCCATCTCCTTCGTGACCCCCAAGGAGGCCTCGGGATCGCTCCTGCTTCCGACCTTCGGATAGCCCGCCGGACCGAATCTCATGTCTCCTGCATTGGCTCGCTGTAATAAATTGTTGTCAGTAGGTGTGCTAACCACACAGGTCGTGAACGATAACCGACAGACACGCGTGTCTGTCGGTTATCGCCGTCGACCCAAGATGTAAAAGGTGTGGACTTCGTTCTCAGCAGTTGGTAAACAAAATGAAAACGAGTCCAATCATGACAAGGTACGAAGCCGATAATATAGTTAATGCAAAGCTCAGCCGCAAACTCGGTTCGAAATGTGTCCTAACTACAGACCTCGTGCGATTCGACCGCCACGGGGCCCTATGTCGACGTCCGGCACATGCGGAGGGGTTCACCTACGAGGTGCGGAGGTGGGCCGGGGCGGACGTCTCGGTACATTCTGCGAATGGCTCCGGAAAGGTTGATTACCGACGTCCGCCAATTGACGTGCATGCATTTCGAAATGGACGTCTCCCTCGACCATACGCTTGGATGCGGGCAGGCCCATCGCTGGCGCAAGCAGGCGGACGGTTCATGGCAGGGCGTAATCGAAAATGAGGTCGTGGTCCTCCGGCAGACCGCCGGTGGGTTCGACTGCGAGGGTGCCTCCGAAAAGGGGACGGTACTCGACTACTTCCGCGCGCAGGACGACCTCGACGGGATCGTGAGAGACATCTCCATGCGCGACAACTACGTCGCGTCCCTGTCCGTTCACTGCCCTGGGCTGCGCATCCTGCAGCAGCCGGCGTGGGAGTGCCTTGCGACGTACATCCTCGCCACTAACGTGAACGTGGGCAGGATCGCAAAGATGGTTGAATCGATTTGCGACCGCTTCGGAACCGACCTCGGGAGGAGGAGGGCGTTCCCCGCGCCTAAGCAGATTCTCGATTTCGCCGAAGAAATCGGCGAGTGCCACCTCGGCTTCCGCGAGGGGAGATTCCTCGAACTCGCGGGCAGAGTGGAGGGCGGGGGGATTGACATCGAAGGTATGGGGGAGCTCGGGTACGAGGAGCTGACGCAGGAGCTGCAGACCATCAACGGCGTGGGCCCGAAAGTGGCGGACTGCGTCGCCCTCTTCGGTTACGGCAGGCTCGAGGCTTTCCCCGTGGACGTGAGGATACGGAACATCCTCTCGCGGAGGTACGGAGTGGAGGGCGGATACGCTAGGGCCTCCGCCTTCGGGCGCTCCCGCTTCGGTAAGTACGCCGGTTACGCGCAGGAGTTCCTCTATCACTCGGACTTCATCGCACAGAAGACGGGCACCCGACCCCATACGTAGGACGGGTCTTGAAATAGGCGGTCTGAGGGCACACCTCAGCGATGAACTTCGCGCTCTTTTCGACTTCGGCGACGGGTCCGGGAAGGTGTTGGTTTTCCTCGATTACCGCACGCCTCTCACTTTCTTGCGGAGGTATGGAGGATTGCCGCGTCCGTGACGCAGAACATGCGGCCCACGTCGACCTACTTCACGTGGTACGCATTCACCCCCTCCCGTTCGCTGTCACACCCCGGGATTCATCCTGTCGTAGAAGGCGCTGGCGTCCCAGTCCTCGTCCTCCTCCGCACGGCGACTGACCGTGGAAACGCCATAGGCTTTGGCTTGATCTTGGACAATCCTGAGGGCCAGATTGCTTCCTTCGAACTCTTCCATCTTCACCCCTGACGGCGCCATCTTGCCTTTGAAGGAGCCTATGATGGACGTCCCCTGGATGATCACGGCGCGAGTGCCGCCGACGTCGCGGCGAATGGAATCCCTTAGATACAGGCTGAGGTTGTCCTGGGTGTTCAGCACGAATGAGCCGGTGAAGACGGCGAAACGCTTCCCGGCATCCTCGGCAAGCATCCAGTAGAGGGTGGGGTCGCCCTCCACGAAGAACCCCTTCGCCAGAAGACCCTCCTGCTCCAGATCGGAGAGGACGGAGCGGGTCTCGCCCATCCTCAGGTCCAGGAACTGCGACATCTTCTCCGCGGAGAACAGGCCGAAGTCGGCGAAATGGCGCCTCGCTAGCTCGCGGACGGCCTCGCCTTTCGTCATGCCGTTCGGTTTGACCCAGCGATAGAAGGAATCAGAGTCCTGGCACGTCACACAACGCTTGCTGAGGGCGGATACCATATCAAGTGTCTTGTTGTACGAGAAAGGGGAGCGGAGCTGGATCTCCTTCCTGGAGACCGGCCCGCGCTCCTTGATGATCCTTTCCACCGTCCGCATATCCTCTGACATGCCGGACTGTTTAGCCGCCCTGAGCAGCGAGACGTACTCCATGGAAGCGTAGCCCACGTACGGTGGGCTAAGTATCGCCTTCGCGAGGCGGGCGGTTTCCATGAACCTCTTCGACACGGCGCGGTCGGCAACGCGGCAGGTGAGCTCCTGGTCACTCCTCACGTAGCCGCGCTCCCGTACGAGAGAGTCGACGTCGCGGCGACGAGAGGCCTTGTCGATACGCTGCCGGCGAAAGACGTAACTAATCGCCTCGTCGCGCGGCATGGTCTTCGGCAGGAACACGCCCTTAGCGTAGAACCCGTTTACGAACTCGTAACCGACGGAGGCGAGGATCCTAGCCGAGGGCTCGTCGAGCTCGGCGGCATCGACCCCCATGACCTCCCTGACCCTCACGATGTCCGTGCCCTTCATCCTGAAGAAGCACATCAGGCGGTCGAGGGCGCCGAGAGCGGAGGCTAGGAACTCGGGGGAATCGAGATCCATGGCGCGAACCTCGATGCACCCGGACATCTCCCAGATTTCCATGGCGCCGATGACCCTACATCCCTGGGCCACAGGGTACACCCACTTGTCGCCGTAGCGCGCCAAGAGCTCTGCCCACTTCGAGCCCATGTCTGGATCGAAGGGCGAGAGCACCCTTACCTCTTCGGCAGGGGCACCGGGGGTGTTGAGGGCAGGGATCTCGTCGGGCATGACGTACATCGGCACCTGCCCGGGGCCGACGAGAATCTGCTTCGCGCCAATCCTCCCAACGCAGAGGGGGATTTCGTCGTCGGGAACGCTGACAAGATATCTCAAAGCGGCGGAAGGGACCGGGCCGAAGGCACGTATGGCCCTCTCGACGACCTCGTCCTCCGGGCTGTCGTCCAACTTCTTCGGCTTGTAGTAGGTGTAGAGGTTCTCCGTCCCCCAGTCCTCCCTTTCGCCGAAGGCGCGGACCACCATCATGGAGCGATCCAGGCGCATGAGCGACTCCTTCATGCGGTCCTTGTCGACGTCCATCACCTTGGCCAGCTCCCTCATGGTGATGCCGCCGGGGGAGGCCTTGATTCTCTCCAGGACATCCATGTCGCCCTCCTCTGTGGAGTCCACGCGGAAGTAGGCGTAGCGGTCGGCATCCTCCTTCATGATGAAGCGGACCCTGCCGCGGGCGAACCTCCCGAGCAGCAGTTTACCCGAGGCGCGCATGGCCTGCCACTCCTCGAGGCTGAAATTCTTGACACGGTTGAAGACGTCGATCTCGCTGCCAGCAGTAACGTAGAATCTGAAGAAGTCCTCGATGGAGTCGAAACGCTCGCCCTTGGTGAGACGGTAGTTCTCGACGGTCTCAAAGTCGTAGACGTTATCTTTGCCCGAGCGGAGGCGGAGGCGGTCGGAGGTGAGCATGTACTGGTCGTTCTCGGAGACCAGGAACCTGCCTTTGGAGACCTCACCGGAGGCCGTGAGAGACTCGAGGGAGGCCTGCACCTCGCCCTCGGGGATGCTGAGCGCGAATGCCGCCTCCTGGACGGTGTTAGGGCCGTACGCCCCGAGATATCTGGCAAGGGCCCCGTCGATGGCCTTGCGGCGGTCGCCCTTCGGCGGGTCGCGGCGGGAGAAGTACCACCGGTTGTTATCGGTGACCCCGGTCCTCGTGACAAGGTACATCGATTCAAGCTTCCTCACCGAGCGGAACACCATGTCCTCGGAGATCTCCACCTGCGAGTGCACGTCGCTGAGCAGGGTGTTCTCGCCGATGAGGGCGTAGACCTGTCTGTCGTTGTCGTTGAGCTCCCTGTCGCGGACGGTGGCGGCGGCGTACCCTGGCACGTCCTCCGCGGTCATGACGTGGGGCTCGTCGAGAAACACCGTGCCTAGCGTGCCGTCGCGGATCAGCTCGCGCACCCATCCGTCGACCGTCCTGCGTTCGGAGTCGCAATAGGGGTAGATGCTCTTCCCCCTCTCGCGGAAGACCTGCAGGGGACCGGTCTCCTTGAGCAGGCGGGGGATGTCCTCTTTGACGGATACCCTGCCCGCCTTCTGCCTGAAGTACTGCGTGACTGCGTCGGCATCGAACTCGTAATCCCTCACCTTGTCGCCCAGGGCCTTCTCCAGGACTTTTCTGTGCAGTTCCTTGAGCAGCGCGCTCCGGTCCTCCATGAGAACGATGTCGCTGAAGCCAGAGAGGATGACGGCGTGGGCGAAGGGCGACGGGGTACCGGTGTAGGGCTCCGCGCGTACGCCCATCTTCCCGTTCTCGATCAACTCGAGGACCGTCCTGGCATTCTTGATGTCCATATCGTCCTCTAGGATTTCCCGGTAGGTCTCCTCGATGACCGGCTCGCTGTCCATGTCACGGAGCATCTCCAGCAGGTAGGTGGAGCGGACCTGCTGCCTGTTCACAGAAATCGCCCTGCCGCGGTAGTTGCGGAGAATCATGAAGCTGCGGGCGGCGGTGTGGCGGAATCTGAGCTTGAAGATCTCCGAATCCTTGATCGCCTTGCGCAAAACGGACTCGAGATCACGCGTTCCGAGCATGTAGGGAACCTTCGAGACGTCGATCCTGTGCGACGTCCCGAGCATGAAGTTGTCGTCGGTGATGGTGACGGAGACGTTGGCGCCGGTGATTGAGGTGATCCTGTAGGCATACCCCCTAGACAGGGCGTCGTTGACCCTCCTACCGAAGGGGAAGTGAAAGATCAGCCTCTGGTTCCCGGAAGGGTCGATGTACTCCTCGACCGAGAGGCGGTCGATGTCGGGAATGAAGCCGGCGACGGCCTCCTGCTCGCCGAAGTAGGAGAGCAGGGAGCGGGCGGACCCCTCATCGATGTCGAACTCCTCCACCAACCTCTGGATTTTGTCCGGAGGATTCTCGTCGATGAGCTGCGCCATCTCCTTGCGGAACCTCGCCACATCCATGGAGAGGTCGAACGAGCGCGGGAGCATCTCACCCGCCCAGGAGGGGACGGTAGGCTTGCGGCCGTTGGCCTCCTTGACGAAGGCGGTCATGCCTTTGGAGCGCACGAACTCCAGGCTCCTCCCACCGAGGACGAACACGTCCCCGGGCGAGAGTCTCTCGACGAACTTCTCGGAGAGTTCGCCGGCGACGCCGCCGTAGGTGTTGATTACGCGGTAGTTCGCCTCCTCAGGTATTGTTCCCAGGTTCATGAGGTAGATCATGCGGGCGCCCTTCTTCCTGCCGAACTCCATGGTCTCGTCGTCGAACCATATTTTGGAGTATACGCCCTCGTGCTCCTCCTTGGACCCGAGGTAGAGGAGGACGCTGAGGAACTTGTCGTAGGGGAGGTTGCGGAAGCAGTAGGCGCCCTTTATCACGGCGTACGCTTCATCGACGCCCCACCGGCGGTCGATGGACATGCCCACCACCGCCTGCGAGAGGACGTCGAGGCAGTTCTCCGGGATGCCCACCCTGTCGATGTCGCTGCGGTGGGCGGCGCGGCACATGACGGCGCATTCCGAGAGGTCGTCGGGGTCAAAGACTACTAGCCTGCCTTTGGCGACCTTGCCGAAGCTGTGCCCGCTGCGGCCAATCCTCTGCAACCCCTTGGCGACGGACTTGGGGGACCCTATCTGACAGACCAGGTCCACCGAGCCGATGTCTATGCCGAGCTCCAGCGAGGTGGAGGATACGACACATTTCACCTCTCCCCGCTTGAGCCTCTCCTCTACGTCGAGGCGGACCTCCCTGCCGAGGGAGCTGTGGTGGACGGCGATGTTCTCTAGCCCGCGTTCTTTCAGCTTGTAGACGACGGCCTCCGCCCCGGAGCGGGTATTGGTGAAGACGAGGGTCGTCTCGTGCTGTTCGACCAGCTCCTTCAGCCGATCATACATCATCGAGCTTACCACGTCGGTGGGGAGGGCGGTCATGTCGTCGGTGGGGCAGATCACCTCGAGATCCAGCACCTTCTTCGAGTCGGATTCGACGAGAGTGACGTCCCTCGGCTCGCCGTCCTTCCCGAATCCTACGAGGTATCTCGCGATTTCCTCGATGGGTGCCATGGTGGCGGACAGGCCGATCCTCGTGAAGTCGTGCCCGCAATAGTCACGCAGCATCTCGAGGGTAAGGGAGAGGAACGCTCCCCTCTTTGAGTCGCAGATGTCGTGAATCTCGTCGAGGATGAGCCACTCCAGATCCTTCAGCGACTCCTTGAATTTAGGAGAGGCGAGGATGAGGGCCATGGACTCCGGCGTGGTGATTAGGATGTGCGGCGGATGGCGTGCCATCTTCTGCCTCTCGGCCTGCGGGGTGTCACCCGACCTCACCGCGACGCGGATGTCCGGGACGTCCATCCCCTCCCGCGCGGCGAGCTCCCTCATCTGCCGCAGGGGCTCATTCAGGTTGCGGTTCACGTCGTTGGCGAGGGCTTTCAGGGGGGAGATGTACACGCAGTAGATTCTCTCCTCGAGCTTCCCCTCCGAGGAGTACTTGATGAGCCTATTTAGGATGCTGGTGAAGGCGGTGAGGGTCTTCCCCGATCCGGTGGGCGAAGAGACAAGGACGTTCCTCCCCTGGTAGATTGCCGGGATGGCCTTGGCCTGGGGTTCGGTAAGGGACCCGAAGTTCTCTCTGAACCACGCCGAAACCAAAGGTTCCATCCGCGAGAGGATCTCGTCTGTGGTGTACGCCTTGTCCGCTCTCTCCATTGGATTCCCGCCTAGGGAGCATAATCGGGAACTCTAACGCGAACCATTATTAAAAATGACGGTAGGGGACCCGTTTCCCGTGTCTCTTGGCAGGAGGCGGGGAAATAAGTTATTAGGTACGAAGTCTGATACAGAGCGGCATGAAGAACTACGCCGTCCCAGTCATAATAACGTTGCTCGCTACGGTGACGTCGGGCGGCGCCCTGGCTTTCTCCTCGGATTCCGAGGCCGTCGGCGAGTACTTCCTGGCCGGTTACGTCGTAGAGGACGACTACTCCGACACTTCCCGCATGTGGGAGGTCGACGTTACCGTCTCCGCGGGCGGAAAGGAATACAAGACCCAGACAGACATGGACGGCTACTTCGAGGTGGGGTTGTCCGCCGTTTCCGGGATTACGATAAACTTCGAGCGCAGGGAGTACGAGGTCCGCCACGCCAACTCCCCCTATGGCGCTCTCAGCCCGGTCAAGGACAGCGAAGGGCACACCTATGCTGTAGATGTGGGCAAGATTCCCGTGGTGACGAAGACCGACTCCAGGGGCGTAAAGCACGCCTACCGCTTCGTCACGGACGACCTGACGACCGGCATCCCCGTCGACTCCGCGTACCTTGTCGTCATGCACATGACCGTGGCGAGGGTGGTTGTCAACGTCTCATACGACAACGACGCCGTGAGCGGCGCCCACGTCATCCTCCGCTCGGTCTCCGGAGAATCCACGCAGACCGGGACCACGGACTCCGACGGCGTGTGCGTGATTACCAGCGTCCCGCTCGGCCAGTATTATCTCCGGATCGAGTGCGACGGCTTCAAGACGCTTTCTTCGATCACCCTCGACGTGAAGGGGCCCCTCGAGGAGTCCTATCAGATGGAGAAGAGACCGGTGGAGAAGATATTCGGAATGACCGTGGGGCACATGCTGATGGTTATCGCCGTGGCGGTTGGCCTCATCGCCGCCTTCATCGGACACTACTTCTACCGCAACCTGCAGAGGACGAAAATTGACGAGAGCGACCTCGACGGGCCTGATTCGGACCGGCCTATGCGGTAAATCCCCCGTGGCGCAGCTTCTTCCTGACCTCTTCGTATAGGCTGTTCCCCCCGGCGTCGATGGCAACCACGAGCGGCCCGAGATTGGAGGCCTCGAATTTCCACATAGCCTCCGCCATGCCAAGGTCCTCCCACTCCACGCCGGAAGCGTTCGACAGCTGCTCCGCCAGAGAGACGGCCGCTCCGCCCGTGGCGGCGAGGTACACGCATCCGACCACCCTCATCGCGTCCACGACCTCTTGAGACATGCCGCCCTTGCCAATTATCGCACGGATGCCGAATTCACGGATGAACCGCGGTTCGAGAGAGTTCATCCTCGCCGAGGTGGTGGGGCCGGCGGCGATGGGGGACCAGCTCCCGCCGTCCAGCCTCCTCATGATGGGTCCGCAATGGAATAGCACCGCGCCCTCGAGACAGTTCGGGACTGGCTTCCCCTCATCGATGTACTTCAGGGCGCGGATGTGCACTTCGTCCCTTCCGGAGACCACAGGCCCGCTGAGGGCAACGACCTCGCCGAGCTTCATGGCGCGGACGTCCGCCTCGGAGAACGGGCACCTGACCGCCCTCACAGCCTCGCCCCCTGCGAGTAGACGACGTCGGAATCGGTGATCCGCGCCGACGCCCTGCGGGTGGCCCAGCACCCTATGTTCACGGCGACCGGGAGGCTCGCGGTGTGGCAGGCCGCCTTCCTCACCTTCACGCCCAGGACGGTGGTGTCGCCGCCGAGTCCCATGGGCCCGAGACCGCTGGAGTTCAGCCTGACGAACAGCTCCTCCTCCAGATCGGAGATCCCCCTCTCCGGCTCCATGAAGTCCAGGGGTTCCATCAGGGCCCGTTTAGCCATGGCAACGCAATCGTCCGAGGTGCCACCTATGCCCACGCCGACTATCGACGGGGGACAGGGGCGCCCGCCCGCCTCGAGGACGGAGTCGACGACGAACCTCTTGACGCCCTCCATCCCGTCGGCGGGATCGAGCATCCTGAGCCTGGTCATGTTCTCCGTTCCGGCGCCCTTGAGCAGTACGGAGACCTCGGTGAAGTCGTCGGCGGTGGGGATGTAGTGTATGCATGGCATACCCTCGCCGAGGTTGTCACCGTTGTTCCTGCGGGAGATCGGGTCGACGGTGTTCGGCCTCATGGGAATGCCCTCCGTGGACTCCCTGACCGCCCGGGCGATGTCGTCCGCGATGGAATGGTCAAACCTCCCCCTGACCCAGAAGATCGGTATACCAGTGTCCTGGCACATCGGCCGGGCCAGAACCTCCGCCTTCTTCACGTTCTCCAATATTGCTCCCAGCTGAGCCGCGGCCGCAGGGTTGGTCTCCCAGCCCGCCGCAGCCTCAAGGGCCCAGACGATGTCCGCCGGGAGCTTTGTGTTCGCCAGGCGGATGATGTTCTCCACGACATTTTTAACAGGCTCGGGAAGCTTCACGACCATGACATCACACTCGTAACAGCGGGACGTAGTACAGCACGTCATCTATCCTTGCGACATCGACCTCTCCGTCGAGCTCGGTGCCCGGCGGAAGGAGGACATCCACCACCGCATAGCTGCGAGGGTCCATTATCTGCGCCTCCCCTCCGGAGACGGAGACGACCTCCGCCTTCTCGAGATCGCGGGATTTGCAATACACCTTGAGCAGGGGCATGTCCTTCCTTTTCACCGAGGTTTCGCGGAAATCGGCTAAGGAGACGAGCTTCCCGCCGGCGCCGGAGACGCGGGAGAGGAGGTGATGCTTCCCGCCGTAGACGACCACGTCGCCGACGTGGAAATCAGGCAGACGAACAAGGTAGCTCACGCGGTACATGTCGAGTCCGTCGCGGGTCTGCCCTATCAGCTTCGCGCTCTCGTCGGTCTCCGCGCAGTACTCGTCGGCAAGGTACCTGCTGATGCCCTTTCCGAGGGCGATGAGGGAGAGGTATACATCTACCCCGCCGGGGACGATCTCCATCTTCGTGATGAACGCGTTCGCGTCGGTCTCGCCCTGCAGGTCGACACGGTTCTCCACCTTCTCGAGGACCTCGTCCTGGAGATGGGGGGGGAGGGCTTTGCCGTTCGTGCGGATTTGCAGTATCGACTCGTAGTAGTTGCCGAGGCGGCGGGAACAGATTTTACACACGGAGTTCTTCACGCGAACGATGGTCGAGGCGATGCCCTCGGCCTCGAAATCGCCGATTCCGATGCGGCACCGCATGGTGACCATTAGATTGCGGTCGTCGAGATACGAGACGGAGGCCTCGGAGTCCACGTATTCGGCCTCCCTGACCGCCGTCAGCTCGGCGCGGGCCGCCTTGGCGGCCATATCCTCGGGCCCCTTCTTCAGCCATTCGCCGCGCCACAGGTAGCGCCCACAGTTCGTGCACAAGAACAGGTCCACGTGGTCAGGCAGGGAGAGGAGCTGACGGTCCTTAAGGAAGCATTCCGTACACATCCCTTTTACCAGGTCGTCGGTCTCCTTCCCACACTCCACGCAGAACCCTCTCAAAGGATCACCGCCTGCGCGTGCTTCACGCCACCGATGACAAGCACGTTCTCTGGATTGACTACCCCCTCCTCTATTGCTATGCCGACGACGCGGTTGCCAGCGAGGTTGACGATGGTGAACGTATCGAGGCGGGAGCGGAACTCTTCCTCCCCTATGAGCTCGCCCCCGTAGAACGCCTCGCTGACGAACAGTTTCATCCCGTCGGAGCGGAAGGTCCGTCCGACGATGTCGTCGTCGCAGACGGCGATCACCGTCTCCTTCGGATGCTTGTGTATCTTGAAGTACACTGCCATGTCATGCCACCTTGTACATGCCGTCGCGGGGGCAGTAGACCTCTCCTTTGACCTTCAGTTTGATCAGCATCGATTTGGTCTCCTTCTCACTGATGCCCTCTCCCTCGGCGGCACTGACAATGTCATCCACGGAGATCCCGTCCTCGCCGGCGCCTCTCAGGATGTCCTTGAGGCGGGAGAGGTCGCTGCGGTCCTTGTGGGAGTAGTCGGAGGAGAACATGTCGACGTCGAGACCGCCGGTGGATGTGCCGGCAATCTTCTCGAGGTAGTATCTCACGAGACGCACCGCCCTCATGGCGTCCCCGTCCTCCACGGCGGGACTGAGCCTCATCCTCGCCGAGGCCTCGGACAGGCGGACAAACGCCTCAAGCTGCCTTGCAGTGATGGGCACCGAGCCGGATCCCTCGTCGCCGGACTTCCTGATGTCCATGTAGGTGTCCTCGATTAGCTTCGCGGCGGACTCGGTCATGACCGGGGTGATTCTCTTAGAGTACGCGACGTACTTCCTGAGTATCTCCGGGTCGTACTTCGGCTTGATGTCGATGGTCCTCGCCTTGATCTCCTCGACATCGACGCCGGGAATGTCGGCGTCCTCGCCGACCTGCCTTGCCTCCCCCCTCCGGTGAACTGAGAGGATGTGCTCGGTGACCTTGCGGTCATATTCGGCATTGGGCCTGTCGGTGAGGACGAAGATGAGGTCGAAACGGGACATAAGCGCCGGGGGAAGGTCGATCTGGGTGGACAGGGATTCGCCGCCTTCAAGCTCGAACCTCCCGTACTTCGGGTTCGCCGCCGCGAGCATGGAGCAGCGGCACTGCAGGGTGGCGGTTATGCCCGCCTTCGCGACGGAGATCTTCTGCGACTCCATCGCCTCATGGAGCGAGGAGCGGTCCTGCTCAGTCATCTTGTCGAGCTCGTCGATGCACGCCAACCCCTTGTCGGCGAGGACCAGCGCACCCGCCTCGAGCGTCCACCTCCCGTCCCCGAAGTCATCCTTCACCGCGGCGGCAGTGAGGCCCGCCGCGGAGGCGGATTTCCCGGACGCGTAGATGCCCCTCGGCGCGAGAGAACTCATGTAGCGGAGTATCTGCGACTTCGCTACGCCAGGATCGCCGACGAGCAGTATGTGCATATCGCCCCTGATGACGGTGCCGTCGTCCATGACCTTGTTCGACCCGCCGAACAGCTGCAAGGCGATGGCGGACTTGACCTCCTCCATGCCGTATATGGTCGGGGAGATCGACTTCACGATGTTATCGAAGAGATCGGGGTCACGGGACATGCTCTGGATGGCGTCCTCGTCCTCGTCAGTGATCTGAATCTCGTCGTACTCATGCTGCTGGAACTCGATGGAGAGGACCTCTATGTAGATGTCGAACACGGTAGATTTGTCCCTGTCGGCCTTCTCCGCGGAGCGTATGATGCCATTGATCGTGACCCTGTTCCCGGCGGTGATGACGCCGGAGATGTCATCCTCGATGTACCCGGTGAGTCTCTCCGGCTGTGCTCCCCCCCTCAGCCCCTCGGGGCTCTCCTGCATCTCGACTTTCTGCGTGTCGACGTACATCGAAGCCTCCTCGTCCAGGATGAAGCGCAGCGCCTGCTTGTTGCAGGTGGAGGTCGGGTTGGTACACATCTGCGGCTCGCGAAGAACCATACCAGGCTGCGGCTCCCAAATCTCCCGATGGCAGCGGGCGCACTCGAAGCGGGCGTAGGTCATCTTCGGCTTGACGGAAGTGACCTTCCTCACCAACCCCTCCACGGCGACGAGGGTGCCGAGGTGCTTGGCCCTCAGTTTCCTGATATCTACCTTGGCGTCCCTCGGCAGGCCCTGTACGCGGAGGTTGACCTTGTTCTTGGGGTCCCATTCCGCCGGCATGTCGGCCTTGATGACCTCCTTGCCGAGCCGGAGGCAGCGATCGGGCTCCTCAAGAATCTCGATTGCGAAATCCGTGCTGCTGATGTCGATGTCGCTGTAGTCGACCAGCAGGCTGCGCCTGTCTGGGTAGCTGTCCGCCACCTCCTTCACCATGAGGCGGTACTTGTCCTTCCCGAGGACGTCCTTCCACGCCTCGGTTATGTCGTTATCGCTGAAGCTCGTCATTTCTCTCCGCCGACCCCGTCCATCCGGCGGCGGCATCCCTCGTCCGCCCACCAGACCCATCCCCCGTCATCGAACGACACCCTGCCTCTGACCAGGCCCTCGTTCCGGTATCTGTTGAGGGTCCTGGCCAGATCGTCCGGGCACTTGTACCTGAACGCCGCTTCCAACCTCTCGGCGGCCTCTTTGGTGGTGACGCGATCGTCGCCTAGGGCCTCCCATATCATCGGCAGCAGGTCGTCGGGCATTGCATTCCGTTTGTATGCGCGCGTTTGATAAAATACTTAGTAGGCGGCCGACCTCGGGATTGCGTCATCCACGGGGTCGACCGTGTTTTTCGCCCGTATCCGCGGGGCATGGCCCCTGGCGGAAACGTTCAGGTTGCCGGGTACTCGTATCACGGCTATAGCCCGGGGCGACCGCGAACGGTCTGCGGAGGGTGCCTGTCATCCTTCGGTTTGCGGATTGCCGCTTCCTCGGCGGCCCGGGGCACGGAACTGCCCTCGGTCCCCCGTTATCGACTCGACGTACTCGTCAGAAAGCCTCTGCACCTCCTCCGAGGAGGGGGCGGCGCGGTACCCGTCAAGGAGGGGCCTGTTCATCGTCAGGAAGGTGGGCGCCCAGTTGAAACGCGGGACGAAGAGCTCCGCCTGCTCGTCCATGCCCATTATTACCAGCGAGGCGAGCACCGCCTCCGCCGAGTTCAGGTTCCACGGCTTACCGAAGTTCACCGGGTTCGCCGCCACAAGATACGGGAGCTTCCTGGGTCTCGAGCCCCTCACCTCGGGCATCTCGCCGATGTGCGCCCAGGTGAGGTCCATGACGACCAACCCGTGACGTGCGTACTTAGAATCCGCGGGCGACAGGGCCCTCTCCGCGGAGGGAGTGAGAACCAACGCCCCCGGCGGTATCCTGTTCAGCGGAACCTCGCGCGCCAGGCCGAACCTCTCCATCCTCTTCGCGGTGCACTTCCTCGGGTCGCACTGGCCCCGGTCATACACCAGTACCGGAATCATGCGGATACCAGTTCCCCGAGCTTCGCGGGGTCGTCCATGTTAGCGATCACCCACTCGCGGACGCGGTCCGACATCGCGACCAGGCACTCGGCCAGCTCCTTGTCGTCGGTGCATTGGAACTCCTTTCTGGTGCCGAGGTGGACGCAGATCTGCCTGCCCTGCCAAGGGGATTTGCGGGCGAGGGCCTCGAAGACGTCCTGCTGCGTGTAGACAACGTAGTCGTACCTCCCGTCCTTCGGCAGAATCTTGTCGTCGGAGAAGCCCTTGGAGACCTGGCCCCTGAGATCCTCGCCTATGCCGTACATGACGCCCAGCAGATCGCAGTCGACGATGTCGTACTCGGGGCCGGCGCTGTAGGCCTCGTAAAGGTCGGGGTACGTTTTCCTTGTCCAGTATTCGGCGAGCTGAGACGGCAGGTCGTTCATGCTGTCCACGAAGAGCACGCGCATCTTGACGGCCTTCTTCTCTCTGCGCAGAGCCATGGGAGCCTATCCGCTGGTTCGGGTTAAATGTTGCGCCTGCCGGGTGGTGGAAAGCGATATATCCCGCCCGGAAGATGTCCTTTCGCCGCCGTGATGATCGTTTTATCGAGCTGCCTTCTGTCCTGATGAGTGACGGGCGAGCTGAGCGGCATTTTTCAGAATTAAATACGCGGACCTGCTTTATCGCTGCATGGAACCCGTGTTGCAGGTAGCGCTGGACATGATGCAGCTCGAAAGGGCGCTCGGCATCGCCGCCGAGGCCGTCGCGGGCGGCGCGGACTGGGTCGAGGTCGGGACACCCCTCGTCAAGAGCGAGGGCGCGGACGCCGTGAGGAAGGTCAGAAGGGCCTTCCCCGGGCACAAGGTGGTTGCTGACGCCAAGACCATGGACACGGGCGCGTTCGAGGTCGAAATCATGGCCAAGGCGGGGGCGGACATCGTCACCGTGCTGGGCCTGGCCGATGACGGCACCATCTCGGAAGCTGTGGAGTGCGGCCGGAAATACGGCGTGGAGATCATGGTCGATATGATCAACGTCCCCGACAAGGTCGGGAGGTCGAGGGAGGTCGAGAGGCTCGGCGCCTCTTACATATGCCTGCACATGGGCATCGACGAGCAGATGCGCGGGAAGGAGGCCCCCGTGGACGTCCTGAAGAGGGTTGCGGAGGAGACGTCCATCCCCGTCGCCGTGGCCGGGGGGATCACCGCCGAAACCGCCAGGAGGTATGTCGAGGCGGGCGCCTGCGACGTTATAGTCGGGGGCGGGATAACCAAGACCGATGACGTCGAGGGGGCCGCGAGGGCCATCAAGGGCGCCATGAGCGGCGCGGAGGTCTCCGAAGCCATCACCAGGAAGTACACCGAGGACGAGCTCTTCGAAGCGTTCTCGAAGGTCTCCACCTGCAACATCGCCGACGCCTACCACAGGAAGGGCGTGGTCTTCGGTCTGCGCCCCTACATAAGGCACGGCGCGAAGATGGTCGGCAGGGCGCTGACCGTCCAGACCGCCAACGGCGACTGGGCGAAGCCCGTGGAGGCCGTGGACAGGGCAAGGCCGGGGGACGTCGTGGTCATCGACGCGGGAGGCGCCCCCGTCGCCGTGTGGGGAGATCTGGCATCCAACTCCGCCATGCAGGCGGGGGTGAGGGGGGTAGTCATCGACGGCGCCATCCGCGACATCGACGACGTCATCGACCTCGGCTTCCCCGCATTCGCAAGAGCCGCGGTGCCGTGCGCCGGCGAAGCGAAGGGCTACGGAGGCATCGGGATGGAGATAGCCGTCGGCGGCCAGAGGGTCCGCACCGGCGACTGGATAATCGGCGACGAAAGCGGACTGATAGTGGTCGCGAAGGAGGATGCCGTGGAGACGGCGAACCGCGCCCTCGACGTCCACGATCGCGAGACCCGCGTCCGCGCCGAGATAAGGAAGGGCTCCACGCTCTCGAAGGTCAACGAGATCTCGAAGTGGGAGCCCGTGAGGTGAACTCGCTGGAACTGCAGCCTGATGCGCGAGGAGTCCTCGTCCGGCCTGTAGGCCGGGACCTCCCCGCCCTCCATGGCGCGGGCGATCCTCTCCAACCGCTCGACCCTCTCCGAAGTCGGGGGGTGGGTGCTGAAGATCCTCTTGGCCAGACCCTTGTTCTTCGGCTCGGATATCCACATACCCTCGCGGGCGGAGTCGTTGCCGAAATCGTCAGGAGCGGAGGCCACTCCGGACTCCAACTTCCTCAAGGCACCGGCCAGTGCACGGGGCTTGCCGGTGATCCTCGCGCCGGTCTCGTCGGCGAGGAACTCCCTGTTGCGGGAGATCGCCATCTGCATCAGCAGGGCCGCAATCGGCACCGCGATCATCAGGATGATGCCGACGACGAGGATCAGCCCGTTGTTGCCGTTCCTGCCCCTCCCGCCGGAGAGGCCCATGAAGAACACCATCCTCGAAGCGAAGGTCAGAATGGCCGCGATGGTCGAGGCGACAGCCATGACGAGGATGTCACGGTTCTTCACATGCGACATCTCGTGACCGATGACGCCCTCTAGCTCGTCGTCGTTCAGGATGCAAAGGATGCCGGTCGTCGCCACGACGGCGGCGTTGTCGGGGTTCCTCCCGGTGGCGAAGGCGTTGGGCATCTCGGTGTTGCAGATGCCGACCTCCGGCATGGGAAGGCCGGCCTTGTCGGCGACCTTCCTCACGATGTTGTACAGGCGAGGCTCCTCGGCCTCCGTCACGATGCGCACGCGGTACGCGCGCAGGGAGCTCTGCTTCGAGAACCAGTAGGAGTAGAAGCAGATGACGACGGAGAGGGCCGACATCACCGCCAGGCCCGCCAGGCCGTATCCGAAGATCCAGCCTACGAGGTAGCCTATGGCGACGAGGATGAGCGTCAGCATCACGAATACCAACGCCGTGCGGAGAATCCATTGGGCTCTCATGTCTATTTCCGATGCCTGATATCCGCATCCGCTCAAAAACCTATTGGGACAGGGGGACTGTGTTGAATGATTCGGTGCAGGCCACTAAGCACCCCAACATGGTTGCGGACGGATGTGAGGTCATCGTCACCGAAAAGCAGGATCCGACGACCTCCGCCGACAACAGGGCCGGACTTTCCGTTATGCTCGCATCGGAGGACATCGATTGGAGGACCGTGATGACCGCTTACGGCGCAAGAAGACTTACCGAACTAAAGTATTAAATAACTCAAATTCATTAACTAGTCATTGATACAATTGCCGATCGAGTTATCGGCACTCGCGAATCATGGAGACGGGGCGATAACATGGAAAAGGGTGTGAAAGTGATGGCTATTTCTGCGGGGATTACTGCGAGTCTTTGTTCGATTGTACTATTCCTGCTAGATCTTCCGTCGCCTCAGGTTTACATTATTGACGGATTTATTAGCGCGATACTTCTTGTATTGCTTATAGTGATGATAATCTACTATCGTAGACAGTTCAAAAACGATGTCGAAGAACATTGACAAGCCCATGGTAATCGGCATAGGATGAAAACGCTCAACATCGTTATCATCGTCGCTTCAATCGTTGCAGTGACCTGTGTCGCGGTTGCGATGTACCCCCTGAACGGCGATAGGGATGAGGGCGGCATGTCTTTCGTTGTAGACGAGGACGATGTGGATATCTGCCGGTCGGAGACATCCGAACGCGCTGCCATGGGTTCATACGATAAAAGGATCGACCTGTTCATGAAGAAGGCGCTCTCCGACGACGATCGCGACGGGGACGGCGTGTCGACATTGGAAAACTGTCTCTCGGCCCTGAGGGACGCGTGCCCCTCCGGGCCAGACTTCCCGAGTTTCGTTCTCTCGTACCTGCGGGAGAACGTGACGTACGTTTCGGATGAGGAGCTCTACTCCTCCTTTGACTGGGCGGCATACCCCATAGAAACTCTATACTTGAAAAAGGGCGACTGCGAGGACCTCGTGATACTGTTCATCGCACTCATGGAGCGCGGGGGCTATGATTGCGGTATGGCTCTTTTCCACGATCACGCGGTAGCTTTGGTAGCGGTGGGATGTGACACGTCTGCCGCCCTCGATGGATTCTCTCCTCTTTCTGTAGAGATCGAGGGACAGACCTATTTTACGTTCGAGACCACGGTCGACTGTCCTCCAGGGTATACATTCGAAGAATATTCTTCTGCTGACATCCTATCTCTGAGAATCGCCCCGGCATGATTCGCTCAAGGACACCTGGGCACACTCCAAGCTCACGGGACGACATCTTTGTATTCCTCACGAAAAAAATACAGTTCCTCACCATGATTATCCTGGGGGTGGACCCGGGATCCGTCAGTGTCTCCGTATCCTTCACGGTCGGCCTGATGGGCTTCCTGCCCCTCTTCATGGACTTATACCCAAGTTCACCGGGTTAGAGTTTTTAACAGTCATCCAACATCACTACTTTATCGGAGTTTTTTGATCTGTTCGAACAGCTCTCTCTTCTTCCTGGGCTGCTCCTCGGCCATCATCCTCTTCTCCAATTGGGCCCTCTGTGCTTCCCTCCCCTTGCGTACCCTGTCCTTGCTGATCTGTTCCGATAGGCTGTTCCCTTCCTCGATCTCGATCCGCCCTATCTGGATTACAAGATTCTCCCAGACATCATCCAGATCCAGCCCCTCCAGGGTCAGTGTGCAATCGGGTTCCAGAATCCATTCCCCCTCGATCAGCATGTCGTGGGACGTCACCGGTTTGCATCTGATCCCGTATTGGAGGACGATGACCATCCTCTGATCTATCAGTCCGAACAGCATGGACAGAATGCGGGCATCGCAGGTCTCCTCCTTGAGTTCCGCTCTGAGGATGAATATGTTCCCGATATCCCCTGGAGGGATGTTCACCGTGCGCGGGGATATCTCGTTCGCTATCGTGATCCTGTGGATCAAGGAATCGAATCTCGTACGTTCCTTTTCTGATAGCGAGAACTTCTCGATCAGCGTCTTCTTCGGGATGACCCTGTTTATCTCGGTGGAGGGGGGGAGGCCGAAGCTCATCTTATCACCAGGAAGCAGATGAGCTCGAAGTCATCGAGTCCCTTGATGCCAGGTCCTCCGAAGCTCACATCCCCGCCGGAGAGGAAGCGGTCCAGGTCGGATTGTTCCTTCCTATCGATTATCGTGTCGATGGATTGACTCAGAAGCTCCGAGACACGGGCCATGTCCTTCCCGTCCTTGGTCTCCTCGTTGAATCTGTCGCAGAGCTCCTTGTACGGCTCCCCATGGTCGCGGCATTCGAAGCGCATAAGATCCAGCATCCTCTTGGGCGACAGATGGTCGCACACCATCTTGCCGTCATCCGAGATGTACACCATGTAGAACGGATGGAGCCTGTTCTGCTTGTCGATGTTCACGTTGTCGTTGATGTTCTTCAGCACGAACACGATCCCTGGCGGAGCATCATCGGATGAGGGCACGACCGCGTGGAGGCCGAACGGCGTCCTCTCGAGACCCCCGTGCGTCTTGATGTAATCCAACAGATCCAAGCGGAACTCGTTCAATCCCAGATCCAGGATGGACACCCCCGATTGCATGTCCTCTATATCCACCACCTCCTCCTGCAACCTCTTCAACTGCTGCTTCCTATAGTCGAGATCGCCTTGCTCGCCCATGTTGATGGGGTCGTCGTCTCCCGTGGATGTCAGGATGGACGCCTTCATGCGGTCCTCCACCCTCGATTTGAGGTTGATGTACTCGTCCAGATCGAGATCCGGCCAGAAGTTGACCAGCTGGATCCTCTGATTCCTGCTCCCGATACGATCCACCCTTCCGAACCTCTGGATTATGCGGACCGGATTCCAGTGGATGTCGTAGTTGATGCAGAGGTCGCAGTCCTGGAGGTTCTGTCCCTCGGAGATGCAGTCCGTTCCTATCAGGACGTCTATCTCCCCCTTCACGTCCGGAAGGAGCTTCGCCTTGTCCTTGGAGATGGGTGAGAAGCATGTGAGGACGTCGTTGAAGTCCGTTCCCACGTCCGGAAGGGTCGATTCCGAGCCCTTGGAGCCGGTGACCTTGCCGAAGCGGAGCCCCTGCAATCCGGGGTCGCTAGACAACTGGCGGTATAGGTAGTCGACCGTATCGGAGAATGCCGAGAACACCAGCACCTTCCTGTTCCCCGGATTTATCGGGTTCTCCATCTTGTCCAGCATGACCCCGCGTAGCGTGTTGAGCTTGAGGTCGTGTTCGGGGGTGACCGGTTCGAGGCGCCTCAGAAGCCTGGACATGATGGCGCTGTCGTGCTGGAGGTCGGTCAGCCATGAGAGGTAGTCCATGTCCGCGATGTCTATCTTCAGCTCCCTCTGGGTCCTGAGGATCTCGTCCGTGTCCGTATCCGGGTCGGTCCCATCCATGTCTGGCCCGTGGTCTTTGTACACGAACCCCCGCTTCGTCTCCTTGTAGCTCTGTATCCCCTCTACGGTCTGGTCTATCCTGCCCAGGACCCTCCTCATTGTTATACGGAACGAATGTACGGAGCTCTCCAGCCTCTTGAGGAGCGATATGGACATGAGCCTTCTGATACCCATCTCGCGTCCGGAACGGTTGGTGTTCTCGGGGCCGACGTATTTGGAGCGGATGCTGGGCAGGATGTAGTCGGTGGGGATGTATATCGCCAGCTTCAGACGGTTCAGTTCATCATAGATCTCGTTGTATGGGATGACATCGGGAAGGTCGGAGATCCCGGGGTGGAGCGAGATGGGACTGAGGCGTGTGGGGAATCCCCCCAGCTCCTCCATGGAGTAGTACCTCTCGATATGCCTTCTGGAACGGGCGATGGTGACGCTGTCCAGAAGCGTGAAGAAATCGAAGTCCAGCATCTTCTGCAACCGTTCGGTGGTCCTCTCCTCGGACGGGAGCTTGCTCCATCTGGCGAACGATCTCTGGGCGCGTGAGAACACATCCTCGACGGGTGATGAGAGCTCCAGATTCGTATCCGATAGAAGCTGGTTCCCCGCGAACGCTACCCTCAACTGGTTGTACAGGTCGCTGAACCTGTTGTTCACCGGGGTGGCGGAGAGCATGAGCACCTTGGTCTCCACACCCTTCCTCACAACATCGTCCAGGAGCTTCTGGTAACGGTTGACCATCCTGCCGTCGGGGTCCCCTCCGTTCCTGAAGTTGTGGGATTCATCGATCACAACGAGGTCGTAGTTCTCCCAGATGGTCCTCGACAGATCGACTCCGTTGGACATCCCCTTCCTGCGGAGGAGGTCGGTGTGGTAGAGGACGTCGTATCTGAAGCGGTCGCCGATGAGGGGGTTGTTCCGGTACCTGTTGCGGTAGACGTTCCAGTTCTCGGACAGCTTCTTGGGACACAGGACGAGTACGGACTTGTTCCTGCATTCGTAGTATTTGATCACGGATAGGGCGGTGAACGTCTTCCCCAACCCCACGCTGTCGGCCAGTATGCATCCGCTGTAAGCCTCCAACTTGTTGATGATGGCCAGGGATGCATCCTTCTGGAACGGGTACAGCATCCCCCATATACCGGATTCCTTGAACCCTACACCCTCTCTCGGAAGGTAGTCCTCGGAGATGTCCTCCAGGAATTCGTTGAAGATGTTGTAGAGGGTCATGAAGTAGATGAACTCAGGAGGGTTCTCGACGTATGCGGCGGTTATGCTGTCGAGGACCTGGTCGGTCACATCCTGGAGTCTGTCGGGGCTGTTCCATATGCTGTCGAACATCTGGAGTAGCTGTCTGCTCTCGGAATGGTCGGATTTCATGGCGAAGTTGCTGATGTTGTCCCCGTTCTCGAACCCCAGCCCGTCAGTGGTGAAGCCGTTCAACGGGGTGTACGATGTGATCCGGTCCCCCCATCGGAGACGCACATGAACGAGTTCATCCCGCTGGATGTGATGTTCGTGCGGAACTTCGCCTTCCTTCTGATCCATTCGGCGCATTCCCTGGCGATGGCCTTCTGCGTCAGTTCGTTCTTCAGGCGGACCTCGAACTCGGTCCCGTAGATGCTCTTCTCCCTGGAGATCTGGGGGATGTAGAACTCCCTCTTCTCCTTGGGGGCCTTCTCCTTCACGAACGTGGGGGATGTGAAGATGAAATCGAATTCCTCGACCCCTTCCAGTTGCTTCCTCAGTTCCTGGAATGCGTAGATGGAGAACATGGCGGAGGCGATGCGCATCCTGCTCCCCTTCCGGATGGTCCCCCTGAGGTCCTCCCCTATTGTTCTGTTGATGTTGTCGAAAAATTCCATCCCATCACCCCATGGTACGCATGACGTTCAGAAGGTCCCCGTAGGATTCCACCTGCTTGTAGCGGACCTTGCTTCCGGGGATGTTGTAGACCTTCTCGGCGCAGTGTATCTTGGCCTGCTCGATGGGCTTCAGTTGAAGGGAGTCGTTCGTTCCTTTGGTCTCCGCGATGAAGTAGATGTGGCGGACCCCTTCGGAATCGTCGAAGGCTATGGCCCAATCCGGAGAGTAGTTGCCTACCGGTGTGGGGATCCTGAATCCCTTCGGGAGCTTGGCGTACACGTTGACCTCGTTCGCCACATCCAGGGACCTGGCGAATCTCATCTCCACGCTGTCCTCTGCCAGTCCGTCGGTGAAGACGTAGTCCATTATGTGCTTGGTCCCTAGGAAGGCCTTCCTGGGGTCGCAGCTCGCCTTGCTCTCGGTGAATATGGAGATGTCGTATGTATCATCGAGCCTGTTGTACGTTATGTGATCGACGATCAGGGTCGCCTTCTGGTCCTGGATGAGCCTGCATACCTTCGTTATGAACTCCTCCGGGTTCTGCCGGAACATGTCGAACTTCCTCTCTTCGATCCCCTTGAGGATCTCGACGGCCGTGCGACGTGTAATCGTCGAACCCGTCGCTATCTCTCCGACGAGATCGTATCTGACCGTGGATCCGGGGTTGTCGAGGGTGTTGGTCTTCTTCTTCCTCTCCTTGAACGCACCCCCCTGTCTGATCGCATTCGCATCCTGTCTGTCGTTCTGATCGCCTATGGTGATGGTGTAGGAAAGCAGGCTCACAGAGAGTTTCTCATCGATCGATTCGATCGATTTCCTTATCAGCTCCTGACTGTCGTATTCCACGCGGTAGGTGTACTTGTGGTTGATCTCATGCCACAATGCCTGGAACTCCTTCTTCTTGAAGTTCTCGTTGAGTCTGTTCTCCTTGATGCGGGTGCCCTTCCCGTCCTCGATCATCCCCTTGAGGTCGCCGCCCTCCCCTATCGTGCGGATGAGTCTCATCACCACATCGTTGTATGGGGCCAGGTCCGAGGACGGCCCGAATATGGCCGTTCCTGATTCCACGGCCTTCCTGCATCTCTCCGTGGGCATATCCGAGTCGTCGATGTAACCCCTGCGGATGAGCTGGTTGTGGATGCTCTTGGTGGCCTCCCTGGTGATCGCCCTGTTCTCCCCGCCGATGTTCACCCTCACCCTGGTGAGCAGATCCTCGTCTATCCTCATGGGCCTCTCGCGCAGGTCCTCCGAGATCTCCTTCTGGAGGTCCTTGACGAACGTGTCGTATCCCTCGCTGGCGACGACGGTGAGCCTGTTGATGTCGTAGATGCTGTCCCCGCATCTGTCCAGATCCATCCTCTCCCCCTTGGAGTCGACGCATAGGCGGAGTCCGCGTCCCACCTCCTGACGCTTCCTGACGGTGCTGTCGGAATGCTTCAACGCGCAGATCTGGAATACGTTGGGGTTGTCCCATCCCTCGCTGAGTGCCGAGTGTGAGAATATGAAACGGGTGGGTTCCTCGAAGCTGAGGAGCCTCTCCTTGTCCTTGAGGATGAGGTCGTAGGCATCGACATCGTCCGAGTATTCGGATTTGCCCTTGACCGGACTGTCTATGGCACGCTTGGACCCCTTGTCGATGCTGAAGTATCCCCTGTGGGTCGATTCAACAGGGATGGATCCGACGTACCCCATGTAGTCGGGGTCGGAGAACGATCCGTGTTCCTTCAAGTAGCGGTTGTATTCTTCCTCGAACATCCTCCCGTATGGCCCTAGGATGGGATTCCCGGAACCGTCGTACCGACGGTAGTTGTCCACCTGGTCTATGAAGAACAACGAGAGGCATTTGATCCCCTTCCTGAACAGCATCTCCTCCTTGACCATATGGGATGCTATGGTCTCACGGATCTGTATCCTGCGGATGTTCTCCCCGGAGGTGTCGCCGTTGACCTCTCCAGGGGACAGCCTCAGGCCGTTGCTGAACTCGACATAACCGTGTATGGCGTCGATATCCGTGATGTAGACGTCGCGATACGTCTCCAGGCCTTTGGATTCCACGTGGAGGTTGTCGCCCTGGGAGAGGACGCGGGTGTCGCGCTTCACGCCGTTGGAGTATGATATCTCCATCTCCACCCTTGCTCTCGGAGGGAGCCTGGGGTCCAGGACGATGTCGTCCAGGTAGATGTAGCACGATGTGCCTGCGAGATTCTTGGTCTCGATGCCTTTGACCTCTATCTTCTTGACCAGCTTCTGATTGTATGCATCGAGTGCATCGAGAGAGTAGATCAGATTGTGGTCGACCTTGTGCGTGGCGGAGAAGTTCATCGAGAACAGGGCGTTGAAGTTCCTCTTGAGGGCCTCCTGGGTCGCCTTGCCGCTGAGCTTCTGGGGTTCGTCCAGTATGATGATGGGGTTGTTCGCTGCTATGACATCGATGGGACGACGGGATTGGAAATCGTCGCGTTCACTGTAGATGATCCTGCTGTCCTTGCTCTTGCCGCCCTCCTTTAGGGAGGCGGCGAACGCCTGGGAGTTGATGATCATCACGTTGATCCTCGAGTCGCGTGAGAAGTCGTCGAGTTTATGGAGGTTCGAAGAGTCGTATACAAAGGACCTGATCTTCTTCCCGTAGAGCTCCATGAAATGGTCCTGCGTGATCTCGAATGTCTTCTTCACACCTTCACGTATGGCTATGCTTGGTACCACGACGATGAACTTGCTCCATCCGTAGCGTCTGTTGAGCTCGAACATCGTCTTGATGTAGACGTACGTCTTCCCCGTCCCCGTCTCCATCTCGATGTCGAGGGAGAACCTTCCCAGGCTTCTATCTAGGGCTTTGGATTGCACTATGTCGGAGTCGCCTTGTATGTCCCTGATGTTCTTCAGGACCTGTTCATCAGATAATCCGATGGGGTGGTTGGAATAGGCCTCTACCTGGGTGACGACCGCCTGACGGTTGTACTCTTTGCCCATGTCGAACACGTACGTGTTGGAGTTGTCGTAGCGTTCGCCCTCGAACACGCGCGCTATGCTGTTCACGGCATCCGTCTGATACGGTTGGATCTTGAAGCTGAATCTCATGATCCCGCCCCCATCAGATGAAACGGACGATGGTCTCCGGACTGTATGTCTTGAAGATCTGCTCTATGTTGGAGAGCATCGGATCGGTCATGCCCGAACCGTTGCGGATGACCGCATAGGCTGGCTTCATCTCCCTCCTGGCAAGGGCGGTGATGACGGATTCGGAGCACGAGTCCGAGAGGCATGCCACGAGGTATCCATCATTTACAATCGACACTGGTATGCCATCTATCGAATCGGATTCGATCTTGGCAGAGATCTCTATTCCCAATTCCAGCATTGATTGGATAAGAAGGTCCTTGGGTGAACGGTCTGATTTGATACTATCCGTATATGCATCGATTTCCATCTGTTTTATCGATTCAGTGTTATAGAATGGATTAATCATGTTGGAAGTGTCGAGTTTGAATACACGGAAACCAACATCGATTATAGAGTCATCTATATTATTTTTAATCGTTTTTCCTATCAAATCAATACGTTTTATGCCTAAATCACAAATTGTTTGATATCCATCTTCAAATGCTTGAGAATCGATAGGACATTTTTCAGGAAGTTGTACAAGAACATATCTAATTTTTTTTCCAGTTTCCAGATTGTATTTAAGAATAGCATCTGCAGTAGTGGCAGATCCAGAGAAGAAATCCATTACAATTGAATCATCTTTCAAATTAGCTATTTTTAATATTTTGAGTATGAGTCTAGTTGGCTTGGGGCCATCAAAGTAACCCTTTCCTGAAAATATTTTTTTGAGTTCTTGACGTCCTTCCTGATTATGTCCTACCTCTTCAAATTTCCATATTGATGTTGGAACCATGCCGTCTTGAACATCTGAAAGGAATCTTTTGAGACGAGGCATGTTATTTCCATCTTCACCAAACCAAATGCGATTATCCGCAATCAGTTCCTCCATACGTTTCTTGTTTGTGAACCAGCAACGGCCTGCTGTCGGTTTAATGGTATTTCCGGAAGGAGTTGTGATTTTATAATCATACTCTTTCGAGTATGTTTTTACAGTCAAATCACCAGAAGTCCAAGGGCCACGCGAATCGTTGTCTGGATTTTTATATCTGGCATTTGCTTCTTCTGTCCTAGGTAATTTACCAATTTGAAATGAATTAATATTTTTTGTATAAACTACAACATAATCGTGGCTAGATGAAATATATTTGGCATCGTTTTTGGGAGCAAAAGCTCTTTCCCAGATGATTGTATCTATTTTATTGCCGGATCCGAATACTTCATCACAGACATTTACAAGATTGGAATATTCATTTTCATCAATGCTGATAAAAATTACACCATCCTCGGTGAGGAAATCCTTGGCAAGCAGGAGTCTGGGGTAGATCATGTTCAGCCAATCCGTATGGAACCTCCCGTTGCTGGTCGTATTGACGAACATGCGGTTCCCTGTCTCATCGACCTGCCCGCTCCTTTCCGAGTACTCATTCGAACTCATCGAGAAATCGTCGTCGTAGACGAAGTCGTTCCCCGTGTTGTACGGGGGGTCGATGTAGATCATCTTGACCTTGCCGAGATACGTCTCCCTCAGTATCTTCAGGACCTCCAGGTTGTCCCCCTCGATGTAGATATTCTTCGTATTATCGAAATCAACGCTATCCTCCCTGCACGGACGGAGCGTCATGGTCGTCGGGGTGTTCGCAAGGACCCTGGC
The DNA here is from genome assembly GCA_028561875.1 of Methanomassiliicoccaceae archaeon COG_1. Classification (GTDB taxonomy): domain Archaea; phylum Thermoplasmatota; class Thermoplasmata; order Methanomassiliicoccales; family Methanomethylophilaceae; genus Methanomethylophilus. Next base: position 81,842 of record JAQQTI010000001.1, on the reverse strand, counting down.
CTTGCTCTTGTCCGGCCATGTGAACTGGTATCTCTCCTTCGGACCCTCGATAACGTGGTCGGAGAGGTCCTGCCTCAAGGCGTCGAAGTCCACGGAAAGGGTTACCCCCCCTCCTCTGTCGATTCCGTGATGCAATCCGGGAACAGCTCGCCCAGCATCCTGATCTTTTCCTGGGATAGGTCCTTCGTACGCATCTTCAGTTTCTCTGTCATATAAGGAAGTAAGAGCGGATGAGACTATAATCCTATCAACGACGTATCCTGGAACACTAATATGATGAAAATACGATCAGGGAATCGATATGATCGGATAGCAATCGCTCATGGAAACTGATATTCGTGAGGATATTCAGCATTATATCCACAAATCATGTGCATAAGCGAATCGCATATGTCATAATCTAAGTCGATCGATCGCGGTCTGAACACGTTTTAGGGATCGTATGCGGTCCGATCCCGGGGTCATCCGCATTAGACGGTCGATGCTCCCGCCCTGAGGGTCCCGGGACCGTGACCGGACCCTTTGATCGACCAGAACCTAAAAGCGGGATACCCGTCGCATATGGCATCGATCATGATGGGGCCGATGGGGCATCGGCCCCGAGATGGGCATCAGAGACGTCGCCGATGCCCGATGCATATCCTTCCTCAAAGAATCCGATCGACGAGTGGTGATCCGATGGACGATGTAGGGAGGTTCGGTTCCTTTCCGAGAGGTCCGGACCAGAATCGGTCTTCGCCGATGCCAGAAGGGTGGGAGTATTCGCCAGGGATCTGTGATCCGGGAGAGGGGACGTCATATCCCTCGAGAACATCTGCACTTCGGATTGTCTCAGGAGGTGCATGTCCGACACGGACATGGGCATCGATGTCGTCGCTTCGAAGGTTTTCGATGAGACGGGATACGACGGGAAGTACCTCCGGACGGTGAAGAATCCGCCATGGCCGAGAACGGGGAAGGCGGCATCGAATGTGTCGGAAGTACGGTCGGCATCGGAGGATGGGCCGCTCCGCACCCGCTGGAGAATGCGGGACCTCTTCATCCACGCTATGCACCTTGATCTCGATTGTTACGGATCCCGCATGGGGAGGAGATCGTCACTTGCATCCAGGAGGGCTCTCGTCAATCATCGTATTGCAGTACAGTTGCCGAAAAAGCATCAATCGATTGACCGAAAAAGCATCAATAGTACATATCCGATGACGGGATGTGCGATTATGACACTGAAGAAGGACGGATACGTACCCAGACTGATGGATGATGGGCTGAAGAGGTATCTGTCCATCTTCGGTGCGGTGAGCCTCACCGGACCTAAATGGTGCGGGAAGACCTGGACCGCATACAACTGCTGCAACAGCGCCACGCTCATCGCAGACCCGAAGGGGGACTATCAGAACCGCAGACTGGCGATGACCGACCCCACGCTGATATTCAAGGACGACCCCCCTCAGTTGATCGACGAATGGCAGGACGCCCCCGGCATCTGGGATGCTGTAAGATATCGGATAGACGATACTGGGAAGAAGGGGATGTATGTGCTCACCGGCTCCACCACGCCCAACAGGGAAGGGTTCGTCCATTCGGGCACGGGGCGCATAAAGGAACTCCGCATGACGACAATGACTCTGTTCGAAAGAGGGATCTCTGACGGCAGGGTGTCCTTGAAGGGATTGTTCGACCATCCCGGGATCTCTTTCGCCACGCAGGATGCGGGACTGAAGGACGTGATCGATTACACCGTCCACGGGGGCTGGCCCGGCGTAATGGACATGACTGCGGATGCGTCGCTGGAGGTTGCCAAGGGTTACATAGAGACCCTGGTGAAGAATGACATATCCTTCGATGGGGTTAATCGCGATCCGGCCAAGATGCTCCGTCTCATCCGTTCTCTGGCACGCAACGAAAGCACCGTCGCGTCCAAGAGGGCCCTCAAAAGGGACATGACGGAGGATCCGGACGACCCGCAGATCGCCGACAACACCCTGGACGATTACCTTTCCGTCCTCGAAAGCCTTCATTTCACTGATTTCCAACTTGCTTTCAACCCGAACATGAGGTCCTCGGTAAGGGTCGGGAAGACCCCCAAGAGACATCTTGCCGACCCTTCCCTTACCGCTGCGGCGATGGGGATGACCACGGAATCGTACATCAACGACCTGAATTCGTTCGGATATCTGTTCGAGGCCCTGTGCGTTCATGACCTGAAGGTATACGCCATGATGTCTGACGGTAATGTGATGCACTACCGCGACGGGGACGGGAACGAGATCGATGCCGTAGTGGAACTTTCGGACGGGAGATGGGGGGCCTTCGAGATGAGGACGGGGGCCCACGAGGTAGATGAGGGTGCGAAATCTTTGCTGAGGATGGACACCAAGATACGCGGTCAGGAGAACGGGAGGCCGCCAGAGTTCATGTGCGTCATCTGCGGGATGACCAATGCCGCATACCTCAGGGACGACGGCGTGTATGTGATCCCGCCGACGGTGCTGAGGCCCTGAAGAGGGCGGCCACCTGGATGCCCTGAACGGCAGCTCCGGACGGTAAACTCGGAACAGAGGCCCTGATCATGAACGCAATCGCGGTCTGCCACAGGTCCTGCATACCCTTTCCAGCCAATATGCGAAGTGCGGGCATTTGGAAAGTATCTGGTCCAGCGTCGTTTTCTCCAAAATCTTGTCCGTATTGAATAATTTGGTGTGAGTGTATCTCGATATGATCTCATCCAGTCTCCTGGACGGCAGAGTGTTGTGTCCGGTGTTTATCATCTCCGGGCATGACACCCGGCCAACTATCCTCCTTATCTTATCCGGAGCCTTCCTTCCGAATCCGACATATGCGTCTGGATTGCAGTACAGATATGCCTCGAATTCGTGAAGCTCGAAATTCATCATCAGATTGGGAGCACCGATATCCTTCTCAATCGCCGCTTCCTTCGAACAGACGATATCGTATATCGTGCCCGGCCCGCCGTATTCCAGAGGAAGACGGATGACTGGGGAATAATCGATCATAGTGGTGACATACTCGTGGGGATGCTCTCTGCATATCCTGGAGAGGTCTCCCTTCACCTGAGTGTAGTTTATTATCCCGCCCTTCCTGCCGGAACTGCCGTTCCCCGCCAGTATGGTGTTCGCCTCGATCCCTCTGGATCCGAAGAACGGCCGCAGCAGCTTCTCGGTGAACATCTTCTCGGTGTGCCCTTCGCAGTAAATGTACAGCTAGCTCACGGCTGCCCCCCGAAGACGTTCTTCTTCCACACGGCGCTCAGAGTGTACTCGTCCAGCCAATCCTTGAGCTTATCCGAGGACAGACGCGAATATTCGGAGCCGTCCGAGGTCAGTCCGGCGACGATGATATCGTCAGCATCGAAATTGTCGAGGAGCTCGGTGGACTGGGTGGAGATTATCAGCTGCTTGTCGATGGATGTCCTGTGCACAAGCTCGGAGAGCACCGAGATGGCGTACGGGTGAAGGCCGAGCTCGGGCTCGTCGAGTATGATCGTGGACGGCTGCAGCTCGGACGGCTGCAGAAGTAGGACCGCCAGGCATATGAAGCGGACGGTCCCGTCGGACAGCTGGTTCGCACCCAGCACCTCGTCCAAACCGGTCTGCCTCCACCTAAGGCGTATCATCTCGCTGTTCTCGGCATTCGGCTCCAACACGAAATCGTCGAAAAAGGGGGCGACCAACCTGACCGCGCGGACGATATCGTCATATGAGTCCGGATGGGACTTCTTTATCATGTATAGGAAAGGCGCCAGATTGGAAGCGTCATGGTGCAGGGAGACATCATCCGACAGCATCCCTGCCTGCTTCATCCCGGAAGAGGCCGTAGTGTCATGGAAATGGTACACCCTCCATCCCCTCTCCTCCAGCACGGGCTTGACATGAAGAGTTATGTTGTTGGGGACCCCTTTCTCATATTCGGATTCGAACCCGTAGGGGACCTGTCTGCGCACATCGGTCTTCACTTCGCCCCCCTCATTGCCTTCCCATCCGTAGTATTCCCTGCCGAACACGAGGCTACCGGAATCGTTGGGGACCAGCTGGAACCCGTAGGAATTATTGCCGAAGAAGAACTCCATCTCGATGCACTTCGTCGTTTTCATTCCGCCGTATAACAGAGAGGGCAGGCCTGCCATCCCCACGGCCCTCTGGAGGTTCTTATCCAGTATGTTCTGCAGGAAGAACAGCGCGGAAATGAAATTGGACTTCCCGGAACCGTTAGGGCCAATCAGGACGTTGATGTTACCCAGGTCGACCGTGCAGTTCTCGATCGACCTGTAGCCGCGGATCGTCACCTTCTTCAATCTGACATCGTGCATAGCCTCAGCCCGGACGGAACGATACGGCATACCCGTTGCGGATATATGTTTTCTCAGCCGGCACTGATACGGCGGTCGGCATCGCCTTCCGAGGATTTCGACCCGGGTTCGCCACTTATGAAAACTGGAATGGGATCGTTCTTGCGACCGGACGCAAACGCCCATGGCCAACGGTGTCCGCTGATCCCTCACGGGCTTTATGGGCCTCCCGACCCCCTTCCCGTTAGAGGAGCGAATGAACGGCCCTCCCCATTGCTCCCGTGTCATGACCGAGACCCTTTCCTGACCGGTGCATCCCCGACCATGCCGGCCGCCTCAACTGGCCGGCCGCCCCCCCGTCCGTTTTGGCAGGAACGGCCTTGTCTTTCCTACACCTCGCAGGATGATGATGCCGGACCGCAACGAATACCGCCTGAGGTATTAGGATTGGAAAATCCGAAACATTAGGAATAAAAAATCCGAAATTTATGGAATGTATTTAAATCAGTGTTCAGTACTCGATCCATGGGGCTTGCACCCGAAGGTTATAGGCACAGGCTGATTGAGAAGGAGCTGAGGGATCGGCTGAGGGCGTTCGGAGGGGTCAGCATCGAAGGGCCGATGTGGTGCGGCAAGACATGGCTCGGCCTGAACGCCTCCGAAAGTTCGTTCGAAATCGGGGCCGTTGACGAATACGGACAGGACAATCGCGAACTCGTCGATATGAACGTGCGTATCGCCATGGACGGAAGGGAGCCGCACCTCGTTGACGAGTGGCAGGAGGTTCCGAAACTCTGGGATGCCGTGAGATCGGACCTGGACCGCAATCCAGGTAAAGGAAGGTACATCCTGACCGGTTCCTCCGCGCCGAAGGCGAAAAAACCTATACACAGCGGCACCGGACGTATAAAACGCCTCAGGATGAGGACCATGTCCCTCTATGAGTCAGGGGATTCATCCGGAAAGGTCTCGCTGGAAAGGATAATCAGGGGTCAAGCCGAAGATGCCCCTGGAGGCGGCGCGGACCTGGGACACCTGGTGGACCTGACGATCTCGGGGGGATGGCCGGGCAACCTGGGTCTGCCGTATGCGGACAGGGCCGACTCCGTGAGGGGGTATCTGGAATCGGTCATCGCGAAGGCATCCGAACTGGACGGGATCCATCGGAAGGAATCGAATCTTTGGATGGTGATGAGGTCGCTCGCACGCAACGAGTCCATGCTGACGGATGTGACGAAGATACACAACGACACGGGGATACCGATAGGACCGGATGCCCCTCTGATGCTGGAAGGGGAGATGACCGCGGATGATGCGCCGATATCGTACGATACGGTGACCGATTACATAGACGTGTTCAACAGGCTCTTCCTCATCGACAACCAGCCTGCATTCGACCCGAATCTGAGATCGAGCGTCAGGGTGGGGAAGAGGGTGAAGAGGCATCTTACCGACCCGTCATTGGGGATAGCCGCACTGAAGGTCGGGAAGGAGAGGCTGACGAAGGACCTGAAGACCTACGGGTTCTTCTTCGAGGCGATGTGCGAGAGGGACCTCAGCATATACGCAAACTGTATAGGCGCTGAACAGTACCATTACAGGGACGATTCCGGTACCGAGGTCGATTCGATAATCGAGATGCCGGATGGAAGCTGGGCGGCGATCGAGATAAAGCTGGGCGCCAACAAAATAGGAGAGGGCGCCCAATCCCTTCTGGATTTCAGGGACAGGATGGAGAGGCATAAGGCAAGGTCCGTGCCCTGTGCCCTGTGCGTGGTGTGCGGTATGACCGATCGCGCTTATATTAGGGATGATGGAGTTTACGTCGTGCCCATAACTATGCTGGGGCCGTGACGGGCATCAGAACATGCCCCACGGAGCCGAGTTGGTGGCGTTGGCTGTGTCTCATATCAGACGATTCCGCCTATGTCGAGGTTCAGTTCCGAGAGATGCCACAGCGAAGAACGGGTCATCGGCGAGCTCAGGCAATACTACGAGAGGTGTCTCGGGGTCTTAGCCCCAGAAGGTCCGGCGCATTTCGTTCCGTATTCCGGCTCCGCCTCCGGGCGATAATCCGCGTGCTTCGGAATCGATCCTGGCACAATCATCGTGCGGTTTATTCGGATTCGACATCGCATTGTTTATAGCAAATTACCCCTCGAGGCACATGCTCAACGCGTACAAGCTCGCTGATGCCCGCAGCGTCTGCATCATCTGCGATGAGCGCGTCGGAACCATACAAACGGTGGACGGGATGGTCTGCCCGTGCTGCATGCCGAAGGAACCGCTCCCGCAGGCGAGATTGCTGAGGAAGCACCGGATGATCCACATCACAAGACCGACCCGGATTGGGGATTCTGTGCCGGAATGCCCCAACATCAGGAAAAGGCCGGCATAGGGGACAGGAGCGCGGCCATAACCCACAGCGCCCATACGATACTGGTCGACGAGCTGAACGCGCAAATCGGGACCGCGGAAAGCATCGATGTCATCGTGTCGTTCATTAAGCAGTCGGGGCTGAGCCCTCTGCTGGAAAGGATGGCGATTTCGGCCGCCGCGGGAAGCTGAGGGTCATCACCACAGCATACCTGGGGGCTACAGAACACGAGGCCCTGAACGAGCTGTTCGGGCTTCCGAACACCGAAGTGCGCATGGAACCGATTGCGGGATCGACCCGCCTGCATGCCAAATCGTTCGTATTAAATGGGCCTGACGGCGACGGCACCGCCTTCGTCGGGTACGCGAACATCCCAGGACAGCCCTGACCGATGGGGAGGAGTGGGTCGTGAAGCTCCTCGAAAAGGACGTCCCCGAGGTCGTCAGGGAGCCCCGCATGAGCTACGAGACGCTCTGGAACTCGGAGAGCCTCAGGCCCGTCAACCAAAAGGAACCGTGCGGGGATCGAATCCGCGCTCGAACTCCGCGGAACGTGATCAAATGGTGAGACTGTGATCAGCCTTCGATTCAAGATGCAAATAAAAAAAGGGTTCCTGGAAACTGTGTTCGGTAATTCGCTGAGGTAGGCTCCAGTAGGATTATCTTTTCCGAAAGAATATCAGGATGTGTCGTCCCCGATCCGGAGATGACGTCCCCGCAGAGCGGGGACGGCCGGCCAATGGAGGTGGCCGACCTGACTAGGGATGCGTCAGTCACAAAAAGAGATTGCGGTCTGGATACCAGATCGATGGAGGAATCCGCCCGTTCCCTGCTGGAACGGGGGTGGTCCGAGACTGTGAACGAAGATCCGGAAGAGATGAACGGCGGGAAGAGGGGACGGCCGTTCGTATTCACCCGGAAGATGATAGTATGGGCCAACAGGCTCAGGCACGCCCTTGGGATAAGCTGCCGCCTGACCAGAGGATTCCTCAATCATTTCCCGGAGGAGAAGGGGCTGAAGGGCATCAGCCTGACCCAGTTCTACGACAGATGCAGGGAGGTATCGGCCGTCGGCGGAGCCGACGACAGGGTCCTAGCCTCCGGGCCCTGCGATGTCGAGGTATCGGAGGCGCCGATATCCGTGGCGGCGGATTCCGCGGGGATGTCGCTGAACGAGTACGGCGGATGGAGGACGTGTCATTGGAACCTTAAGTCCGTGACCGGCTGGATAAAGCTCCATGCCGCTGCGGATCCGGACACCAACCGCATACTGGCATATGCGGTAACCGACGAGAGATGCGGCGACATTGCCTGCTTCGACGGCCTGATGGGGGATGTGTTCTCGGCAGGCCACAAGGTCGGCAAGGTACTGGCGGATGCCGCATACGACAGCAAGGCCATATGGAACGGGTACGCGGCGAGAGGCATAGACGTCGCCATAAACATAAGGAGCTCTCAACTGAACAAGAATGTTCCAGACTGTCCCGGACGGATAAGGCCGCACGGCTCCGTGCCGAGAGGCAAGGAGATGGTCCGTATCCTTCAGATCGGGAGGGACGAATGGAAAAAGGAGAAGGGATACGGTAGGCGCTGGAAGGTAGAATGTACCTTCTCGGACGCCAAACGTCTCTTCGGGGACACGCTACGTTCCAGAAAACGGGAATCGGACGTGGAGGAGACTGTGGCCAAGGTGAACCTCCTCAATGAATACAAGCAGATACGCATGAGGTGTCAAAGGTCATAGTGAATTACCGAACACAGTTAAGGTCTCCGAAAGGAATGTAAACCCGCGTACTACATGTAACAATTTAGTACCCTTGTCGCGGTTCGGTATGAACGGGTAAACCTTTAATCGCCGTCCCGACGATTGGTTCCTGTGGGATGCCCCGTACCGATCATCGAACGCATCGCCGGAGGAGGAAATCTACATGATTCAATTCGATCAGGTCAGGAAAGAGGCCTTGGAGAACATCGTGAAGTTCTTCAGGGACTTCGGCGGGGAGTGGGGAGCCAGATACCTATCCGATACACTGGAAGGGGACACGTTCGATCCGGAGAAGGCGGAAGAAAAGGGGATGTCCGATTATCCAAAGACCGATGATTTCGATAAACGGGAGTTCCGGAACGCGCACAGATGCGCACTGAGGATATTCAGAGCAAAAGGCCCCGATGATCTACGCACGGAACCCGAGGACAGGGATTACAGAGCAAGGTGCGACGGTTATTACGATGAGCTGATGGAGATATGCAACGGCACTCTCCTAATCACCGGTGACGATGTCAAGTCCTGCTGCTGTGAGAGGTTCGCCAGGGAGCTCGCGTACGCCGGGGGATTCGTCATGCGCAGTCAGTACTTCCCGTCATACGGGGCCGAGCTTTGCTGGTTCCCTGACGTATTGTGTCTTGGATACACATCGGACGGCATGTCCGTCGACACCTGTCCCTACTGCGGCGAGATGAATCTGCTGGATTCGGCGGAATTTTCCGCAGAGAAGAAGGAAGAGCTCGCAAAGACTATCGAAGAACTGCGCAGAAAGGGATGCATGACCGATGAGGAGATGGAATCCTACAGGTACAGGATGGAATACTACGCGGACAATGCCAGATGACGATGGCGGCCTCTCCGGAGTCACATTGTTCTTCGGATGGTTGTCTTGAGAGTTGAGGGCAGAATCACCCAGATTACTATGGATCTTAATCCGAGAATGACTGGGGTTGGTGTTCGCCGACACGTTTTTGCAATTGGTGAGCGAATAAATGAATGAATAATTTTCTTCGAACCTTCTCTGCGGATGCATCCCTTTTCGGACAGCGACATCAGAGTTCTTCTGACCGTGCTCTCCGAGATTTCGATGGACCGCGCAGCAAAGGGTACATGCTGATGACGGCGTTGTAAGGAATCCTCACTCTTTCAGGAAATCCTCCAGCAGGACGCACCTTATCCCGTCCACGTCCGCATCCAGCGGCGACCTCTCCAGAGTCACAACGTACTTAGGATGGTTGTCGGGGATGTTGAGCAGATTCCCGAACTCCCTGTCCACGACATCCTCCCCAGACAGGCGGACGGTACCCTGTATGTAGACGAGACCGCTTCCCTTCTTGCATACGAAGTCAACCTCCTTCCCGGAATAGTCCCCCATCCATACATCGTATCCCCTGGCCCTCATCTCCAGATACAGTATGTTCTCCACGTAGCCCTGTATGTCCTCCGGTCTGAATCCGCATACCGCGTTCTTCAGTCCGATGTCCGCCAGATAATACCTGTAAGAGGACGTGAGGATGTTCTTCCCTTTCACGTCGTACGTCTCCGCCTTGTATATCAGACAGGCCGATTCCAGATGGTCGACGTATTCGTACACCAGATCCTTCGATACCTTAATGTCCTCGGAAAGAAGCGATGTGTAGATGTTGTGCACCGATGTCCTGTTGCCTATGTTGTCGCATATGAAACGGAATATCCTGTGCAGCAGGTCGGGTTTCCTGATGTCGTAACGCGCGACTATGTCGCGCATCATTATCGAATTGAGGATATCGCCCACTTCCGATACTGCATCAGACTCCTCGTAACGGTTCCTCCATACGGAGGGGAACCCTCCGACGCGGAGGAACCTGCTGAACACCTCCGTATCATTTTCCTGGTATTCCTTCGCGAATTCGATGCATTCGGAATACGTCAGAGTGAAGGTGTCGAAGAGATCGTATCTTCCGGTCAGAAGGCTGGCGAACTCGCTTGACAGCAGTTTGGAATTCGAACCCGTGATGTAGAGATCGCAGTCCTCTTCCGCGACCAGCGATCTCACGACCTCGTGCCAATGGTCGATATCCTGTATCTCGTCTATGGCCACCGCACCCGTCCCTTTGTCTATGGATTCGCGGATGTACCTGTACGCGGTGTCGGGATCCCTGAACCTGCGGTTGTTCCACAGCTCCATATCTATGCGCAGGATTTTGTCACCGGTCACTTTATTCAGTTCCTTCAGCAGGGTGGATTTGCCGGATCTCCTGATGCCGGTGATGATCTTCACGTTGCCGTTCCTCGCGTAGGGTCTTATGCTGTCGAGATAGAGCGGGCGTTCTATGTACTTCATATTTCTGTTATACTCGTAAAGAGTATATGATTATTGCGTACATTTCGTTCGTAAAAGGAAATATCAACAATACGCGGGAGCAACGGAGGATAGGAAAGTAACATGCCGTTTTTCCTGAGCCGGAGGGAAAGTCGGGGGGGGGGGAACGGGGAGAAGTACGACCGGAGGAAGAGGGCCTGGAAGGAGTGCGAGAAGGCGATACTGAACGATGACGCGGTCGAGCGCGGGACACTCCGAGACCGCCGGCCTTCTCGTTCTGAATTTCGCTTCCGGCAGAGCCGGAGACTCGGTCGGGGAGGGCTATCCTCTGGCCGGCGTATAGGTCGTTGACGGCCCCTAGGCCCAGCCTCCTGCGTATGCGGTTTATGCCCCTCTCCCCGGTACAGTGGTTGAGATAGAGGAAGTCCATGTCTTTGATCGCCTCCGCGGCGGCATCGGCGAGGGCGTCCCCCCTCCCGGAGAGTATTCCCCCGACGTACCCTATGGGCGCCGAATCGAGGTGGGACCGCACCTCGGAAATTACCTCGGCGGGACCGCAGGCACAGCGGGCGCCGACGATCACCGGGCCTCTGCGGCAGAGCACGACGGCGAAGACCTCACCGCCGATGGAAGGGGTGAGGAGGAGGCGCGGGCTGAGCCCCACCCATCCGGAAACGTCCGACCTCTCGAACCTGTCCGCGTACTCCGGACCCGGGGATATGCCGGAGCGGGAGAGCCTGCTGCGCGCCCCCCAAGCCTCTGCGGGAGCGAGAATCGGCAGTTTCCCGCAGCGGTCACGGAGGACGGCATCCACGGCGCCGGCGCAGTCGGCCGTCCCGCAGGGGACGACCAGCCGGGTAAGGGAATCGGCCTCGACCTCCGCATCCGACATGTTGTGCTGCATGTAGCGGACACGGCGACCGGCCCCGAAGAGCGTGCGCTCGCCGTCCACGTCGATGACCACGGAGAACCCGTCGGCCCCGATGAATCCTGTGTTGGGGAGGGCCCCATCGTCGTAGATGTCGGTCAGCTCGGCACTCATGCCCGCAGTAAGATGGTGAAGTTATTTTAGGGCATACCTCGGGATTCAGACATTTCAGGGGCCTCTCGTAGGATTTTTCCAGCAAACCTGAAAAATATTGAAACTGGTAAAAATCCCTCGTTGGCTGGAAACGTTCCTACCAGCGGACGAGCGGACGTCCCGCGGAAGGGGCCGTCCGCGGAACGGCGTATCCCCGTGCTCCCCCTCCCTTCCGCCGAGTGCTTGGAACTCCGCCCCGCACCCGAGGGGATGGGTCCGCCCGGTTCGGGGGATGTTCTGCACATGCTCTCGCGGCGCGGGCCGCGCCGGAACCGGACGTGTTGCTCGACAACTGGCTCTCCGACGGATTCTCTCCCGGGATGCGCGGGCTTCGTTACCCGGTTGTGAATTCGTCAGCGATTGTAAAGCGATTGGGGGATGTCCCCGCATATGCGGCAGACGGTCTCGCTGTCCGCGATGCCGGAATTCAGCATCCACCTGACCTTGTTGGGCACGGTGGTGCAGGCCATGACCGACGACGGCCTTGCCGGATCGTCGATGTAATCCGTCTCGATCATGAAGCGGGAGCTCCCCTTCGAGAGCGCCTTCTTGATGCCGGTCTTCGATGCGGGCAGGGACGGCATCACGCCACAGGTCTCCTCGGGGGTGACGTACGGCGGGGAGGAATGCTTGACCACGAGGCCGGGGTCCAGCCCCACCTTCCCCGCGATCTCCGCGAGGCTCCTGTCGGTGTCGGGGGAAGATTCGCTGTGTATTATCACCGGGCAGCCGTTCTCCCTGGCGATTTCCATCCCCCTCGCGAGCACCTCGTTGGATGCGTCCCATATGTCTCTGTCACAGCCGAAATGCGGTCTCCCAATCTCGCCTATGGCCGCCGCCTTCCCCTCGGCCACGGCCTTCCCGGCCGCCTCCATCCCCTCGATGAGCATGCCCTTGGCCTTATCCAGCCCGAACGCCTCCGCGAGCGGTACGATCAGGACGGGGTACGGCCCGACGGCGACGTTGACCTCGACTGACGTGGATTCCCTCGCCTTCGCCGCCAGATCGTATGTGATCTCGTAGGAGCGAGCGAAGTCCGCCCCTACGCGTATCGGGACCTCGCGGTACGGGAGGGTCACGAGGGTGATCCCCGTTCCGCCCTCGCGCTCGAACTCGCGGAGGGCGTCCACGTTACGCCCGGACGGGCTCATGTGGAAATGGTTGTCGTAAACGGGGAGCCCTTCCATGCTACGGCTAGCTCAATAGCCATTAATAAGCGTAACTCGGTTGAGCGCGCATCATGGAGCAGACCGGGGCATCTCCCTCCGACAGACCGCAGCGCCGCGACAGCGTTCCGGACGCCAACGGCAGGTTCCTATTCAAGCTGTTCCGCCGCTACTACCGCTCCGCGGACATCCCCATGCCCGACCGCTTCACGCGGAGGGAGTTCGGGTTCATACCCTTCGGAGGCACCATGCAGAGGCACATGGCCTTCCCCACCCAGGACGGGTTGCAGCACTTCCTGGCCGCGAAGGTCCCACAGCACAGCTACTACTCCACCGCCTACTACCGCCGCCCCTCGGAGCAGGTCATGGACGACAAGGAGTGGATGGGCGCCGAGCTCATCTTCGACCTGGATGCCGACCATCTCGCTGGTTCGGAGGGCATGACCTACTCGGAGATGATGGTCCAGATCCGGAAGGAGATGGTCGCCCTGGTGGACGACTACCTGTACGGCGACCTCGGTTTCTCCGAGGACCAGGTGCACATCTGCTTCTCGGGGGGCAGGGGGTACCACGCCCACGTCCGCTCGGACGACATCCTCACCCTCGGCACCCACGAACGGAGGGAGATCGTCGACTACATCTCCTGCGCCGGCCTGGACCTTGACTGGGTCTTCCCGGTCCAGAGGAACGCCCTGGGGACCAAGACCCTGCCCGGGGGGGCCGTGAGGGCGTCCGTCCACGAGTACCGCCTGATACCTTCCGGCGAGGAGGGCGGGTGGAAGCGGAAGATGAGGAACGCCCTGTTCACCGCCGTGCGGGACCTGGAGACCGACCCGAAGGGGTTCATGGGGAAGTACCCGGGCGTGAAGTCCACCAAGCCCACTTTGGAGAATCTGGCACGGAAACTCGACGCCGTCGAGGAGGGCATGTTCGCGAGGAACACCATGGCGGACCTGAAGAAGAACGAACAGGACATCCTCATCGCCGCCGTGGGCGATATCGCACCCACCCTCTCCAGCGAGATCGACAAGCCGGTCACCCCGGACATCAAGAGGCTGATCCGCCTGCCTGGGTCCCTGCACGGCAAGACCGGCCTGAGGGTGTCCCCCCTCACCCGCGACCAGCTAACCGACTACGACCCCCTCCAATCCGCAGTGCCAGAGGTCTACACCGACGACTCCGTGAGGGTCACGGTGAGGAAACCCATGTCGCTACGCATGCTGGGCGAGGACATGACCCTCGAGGGCGAGACCGAGGTCCCGGAGTACGCAGCGGCGTTTCTCGTCGGCAGGAAGTACGCAGACGTAGGGTGGGCAAGGGACCGCGAGGGGAGGCTCTTCCGAGGGCCGCCGGCCGAACTAGGAACCTTTATCTAGCTCGGCCATCTGCGCGTAGTAGGATTAGCATGAGAGCCTTCCGCGTTACGGGTTCCTTCGCGGACCCCAGGAAAGAGCAGCTGTTCTCCATCGAGATGGCTGCCGACGACGAGGCCGCCGTCAGGGAGAAGACCCTCTCCACCATAGGCAGCCGCCACAAGATGAAGAGATGGCAGATCAAGATCGACAGAATCGAGGAGATCCCCGCCGACCAGGTCGAGAGCCATCTCGTGAAATACCAGATCGGTGCCCGAGGATGAACGACGACGAGCTCGGACAGGCCGTCAGGGTCCTGGAGAGCTACAACCGTCAGCTCGAGGCCCTCACCGACCAGGTGAGGCTCCTGCAGGCCTCCCGCGACGAGGCCGTCAGGGCGAGCAGGTCCCTGCAGGCCATAGCCGACGCCAAGCCCGGCGAGGAGGTCCTCCTCCCAGTGGGCGCGTCCTCCTTCGTCACCGTCGTTGTGGGCGAGAGAAAGAAGGCCGTCGTCGGCATAGGCAGCGGCGTCTCGGTGGAGAAGGGGCTTGCCGAGGCGAAATCCTTCATGGACGGCAACGCCGACAGCATCTCCGAGGCGTTGAAGAGGTCCATCGCCGCAATGCAGGAGGTCTCCGGGTACGCGGAAGACCTCCAGAACGCCATCCAGGCGGAGTACTCTCGGAGAAAGCAGGCCCTGCCCATGCAGTGATCTCATGTTCGGCTCCCTCAAGTCCAAGCTCAAAGACGTCTTCAAGAGGGGCAGCGAGCTGGACGAGTCAAGGGTCTACGTCGACGCGGGAACCGCGCGGCCTCCGGAATGTGCCGAGGGGGACCGGATCGCAGGGGGGCCTGCAACTCCCGAGCCGGATCCAGGGAGGAAGCTCTCGAAGGGGGAGAGGCGGGAGCTCGCCAAGGCGAGGGACTCACAGAAACGCCCCCCGGAGATTCTTTCCGACTCCTTTTCGGCCAAGAAAATCAAGAACGACCCGCTCGACGACATCCTCGACGAGCTAGAAGTCATACTCCTCGAGTCCGACGTAGCCTATCCCGTCGTGCAGGAGATCATCCTCGGCGTCAGGGAGGGCCTTGTCGGCAGGAGGTACAGCAGAGAGTACACCCTCGAGCAGGTCGTGGAGCTCGCCGTGAAGGGCGCCGTGAGGGACATCCTCGCGGTGAACTCGTTCGACTTCGACGCGTGGTACGAGGAGCAGGAGAGGCCGGCGGTCGTCGTGTTCGTCGGCATCAACGGCACCGGCAAGACTACCGCTATCGCGAAGATCGCCAACCGCATGAAGAAGCAGGGGCTGAGCGTCGTGCTAGCCGCCTGCGACACCTTCCGCGCCGGGGCGATCGAGCAACTGAGCATCCATGCCGACAACCTCGGCGTGAAGATCGTCAAAGCATCGCAGGACGCCGACCCCGCGTCCGTCGCCTACGATGCGGTGGAGCACGCCGTATCGAAGAGGAGGGACGTGGTCCTCATCGACACCGCGGGCAGGATGCAGACCAACAACAACCTCATCGCCGAGATGAAGAAGATCGTCAAAACGGCCAAGCCCGAGCTGAAGATCTTCGTCGGAGACGCCCTCGCCGGAAACGATGCGATCGAGCAGGCGAGGGTCTTCGACGCCGCCGTCGGCATCGACGCGATCATCCTCACGAAGATCGACACCGACGCCAAGGGCGGCGCCGCTCTGTCCATCGCCAAGACGATCGGCAAACCGATCGCGTTCGTCTGCGACGGGCAGGAATACGACGACATCGCGAAGTTCGATGCCGATTGGATGCTGGACAGGCTATTCGAAGACGGGGAGATCGAGCAGCGCCGAGACCGCGCTTCGGAACCCGGCCCGCCGCGCTACCGCCGCGACATCACGCCCGCGGCCATCCCCCGAATGGGGCGTACGCGGCATATACGGATTGCCGCTCGGCCCTTCACGCATAGGTTGTAGAACAGGGTAGCGAACACCTTCGTATCCGTCAGGAGGTTGTCGATCTCCACATACTCGTTCGGCGCGTGGAGGGTCCCTCCCCCCGTCTGCCAGACGTAGGCGTCGTATCCCTTCTGCCGGAAGAAGTTGGCGCACGTAGCTCCCCCCACCCCGACGGCCCTCGGCGCACGCCCGGTGACGGACTCGACCGCGTCGGAAAGCGCCTTGTAAGCCGGCGAGTCCACCGAAGAGCTCCCGCCGGATACGTGCCTCTGCACCTCGCTCACTTTGATTACCGCCCCCGTCTCCTTGGCGACCGTGCTTCCGATTCTCTGCGCCGCGGCGAGAACGTCGTCGAGGTCGTACTTCGGGAGCACGCGGGCATCGATGTTGAACGACCATTCCCCGGGGACGGTGTTGACGTTCTCCGAGGCGACCGTGCACTTGGTGGGTTCGAAGCTCGACACCGGCGGCGTGAAAATCTGATCGGAGTCGCCGAAGCGGTGCTCCAGGTCCTTGAGGACGCCCCCCATCAGCCGGCATCCGGCACGGAGGGCGTTGGCCCCCTTGTCCGGGGTGGAGGCGTGGCATGCTCTCCCCTCTATGTCGAACCTCAGCCATATGAGGCTTTTCTCGTTGACCTCGATGCAGCTCCCGCCAGGGCTCCCCCAGTCCGGGACCACGAAGATGTCGGCGGGGTCGAAGCAGTTTTCATCGATAAGATGGCAGATGCCCATGGAGCTCGCCATCTCCTCGTCGGCGACGAGCGCTATTCCGAGGGACATGCCTTCGAGTGCCCCCTTCTCGATGAACTTCGAGGCGAAAATCGAAGAGATCACGGACTGCCCGTTATCCTCCGTGCCACGCCCGTAGACGCGCCCGTCTCTGTAGACGCCGGTGAACGGGTCGGTCTCCCACTTGTCGAGGTCGCCGGCGGGAACGGTGTCGGTGTGAGCGATTATCCACACCGTGCCCCTCTTCTTCCCGTTCTTCTTCGCGAGGATGTTCGGGCGCATGATGGTCGGATCATCGAAATGGGGGACGTCGATCCTCTGCACGGAGTCGAAGCCTTCGAGCTTCCCCATCAGATAATCGGCGCGGGCGGCTTCGCCGTTGCCACCGACCTCGGGAGAGATTGCGGGAATGGAGATCATGCCGCACATGGTGTCGACGATGTCGTCGCGCGACGCCTCTATCTTCCCCAGAATCTCCCCGAGCTCCATGCTCCCGTAATCACTTGAAGCGATAAAAACCCGTAAGATGGCCGGGAGACATGGTGCCAGGGAGATGCGGGGAAGGGCGGGCGGGCGCCTCGACGACCCAAAAAAACCGCACATGTTAGTAAAAACGAGGATATTCGGTTGCGATAATGGGGTGTTATTACGTACATGTACGCCTGCAAAATCCTCCTGGACCGTTCTAAGAACGTAGAGGAGAACCCCTGCCGCGGCATCCTCCCCATGGAAGTCGGAAACAAAGGCATAGGGGTGGAGGTCCTCACATGTTCCATGAAGGGCGAGGGGGCGGGGCAGTCCATGATCAAAATCACCGACGAGAACGACGACGTCTCGGTCGGTTACACGGTGACGGGCGACGGGGAATGCAACATCGTCCGTTCCAAGGAGGGCGTGTATGTGGCCACGGTCGTGAACCGCCGGTGCCTCCTCTCGAACCTGATCAGTCGCGCGAACTGCTCCCTATCCGCCGCGGTTTCCCGCAGCGAAACCCTGACAGAGTGGACGCTGATCGGCCCGACGGAGAACGCCGTCTTCGAGCTTCTGCAGTCCATGCGGCAGCACGGGTACCACATAAAGCTGCTCTTCATCAGGAAGTCCTCTCCGAAGGTCGTACTCACGCGGAAGCAGGAGCACTACTTCAACACGGCCATGGGCCTCGGGTACTACGATATACCGAAAAGGACAGGGCTCGACGGACTCTGCCGCGTCCTCGGGTGCTCAAAATCATCATTGAACGTGGTCCTCCGCGAGGCTGAGAGGAAAATCTTCCTTTGCTACTACGACATCGGAAGCATGAACCGCCTCGAAGAATGATTTCGAACATGTTCGTAACCCCTTATAAACTCCCTGCGGGGGATACTTTAGACGTGGGTCGAATCGGGACCGCCCGCCTTGCCATCGGAACGGTATCGACATGACAATCGACACATCAGAGAAAAAGAGGATGCTGAGGTACCGCTGGGTGATTTTCATCATCCTGGCGGTGGCGTACTTTTTCGTTTACTTCCATAGGACCACGGGGGGAGCGATCTCCGACACACTGCAGACCGAGTTTGGCGTGGGAACATCCTCCGTCGCACTCCTGGCATCGGCGTATCTGTACGCATATACGCTGATGCAAATCCCCAGCGGGATACTCACGGACAGGATGGGGCCCCGCCTCGCGGCGGGCACGTTCATATCGCTGATCGCCGTGGGCTCGATACTAGGCGCGCTGGCCGACACCACCGGCAAGTTCGACCTCATGATCGCCGGCAAGTTCATAATCGGCATCGGTGCAGCGGTGGTCTACATCCCGATCATGAAGATCCTGGCCGTCTGGTACAGGAAGAACGAGTTCGCCTCCATGAGCGGCATGCTGCTACTCGTCGGGAATGTGGGAGGAATCGCCGCCGCGACCCCCATGGTTATCATGATGGATTCCCTGGGGATTCAGAACACATATGTCGCGCTCGCGATCATCACCGCGGTCATCGCCGGCCTGTGCTGGCTCCTCGTCAGGAACCATCCGTCCGAGATGGGGCTGCCCAGCATCGAGAGCATCGTCTCCGAGGAGACCGGCGAGCCGGTTAAGGAGTCCACCTCGGAGAGGATTAAGACCGGCGAGGCCCTCAGGATGACGTTCGGCAGCGGCAGAAAGTTCTGGCCGCTAGCCGTCTGGTTCTTCTTCATGTATGGGACCATCATGCTCTGGCAGGCCTCCCAGGCGGGCTCGTTCTACAAGAGCGGGCTCGGATTCAGCAAGGAAGACGCCTCCCTGTTCATCATGATGGTGGGTGTCGGGATGGTTTTCGGTTGCCCCATATCGGGTGTGATCTCCGACAGATTCCTGCGCTCCAGGAGGAAGGTCGTCGTCTTCGGGACGCTGGCCTACACCGCGATATGGGCGACAATCTGGCTCACGGCCGACACGGGCATCGCGAACGAATTCGCCGCGCAGATGGCCATCAACTTCCTGTTCGGATTCTTCGGCGGGTTCTTCGTGGCTGCTTACGCGCAAATCAAAGAACTCTACCCCGTGGGGATGGCGGGGACGTCCACGGCGGCGCTCAACCTCTTCCCCTTCGCGGGAGGAGCGATACTCATAACCCTCGCGGGATTCATCATCGACGATAAGACGATTGGCGAATTTCAGACGCTCTGGCTCATAGCGTTCACCATGATGATTGCCGCCTCTGTCTGCGCCTTCCTCTCCGTGGAGAAGAGTCAGATCGAAACGAAGGCGGAGGACAGGGCCGGGTGACGCCGAACCGAGACCGTGGGTGGGCCCGAGAACGCGGGCCCGCCCCAAATCCCTTTCCGAACATGTTCGGGATTCACCTTATTAGTCAACCATCCATATATTATAGTTGGCAAGGCAGGCGGACCCAAACCCCACCCTTGGAGGAATGGAAACGGGAAAGCAAGAGATTCTCAAAGAACTGGCCGATGCCGTGGTGGCATGCGACCCAGTAAGGTCCAGGAAGGCTGCGGAAGCAGCCCTCGCCGCGAGTATGGATCCCGTGGAGGCCATCAACGAGGGGCTGGTGGTGGGCATGGGCGTCATTGGCGACAACTACGCCGAGAAGAGGATGTACCTCCCGCAGGTGCTTGTGGCTGCACATAGCATGTACGAGGGGCTTGACGTCCTGCTGCCGGCCATCCCGAAGGGTAACCTTTCCGACTCGAAGGCCGCCATCACCGCAGTCGTGCAGGGGGACGTCCATGACATCGGAAAGAACATCGTCAAGACCATGCTAACCGCCGGCGGGCTGATAGTCAATGACCTGGGCAAGGACGTGCCTGTGAAGACCATCATCGACGAGGCCGAGAAGGCGCAGGTCATCTGCCTGAGCACCCTCATGACACCGACCATGGAGAGCATGGAGAATGCCGTCAGAGGTATCAGGGAATCCCGCGGCGAAGGCGGGTATATCATAACCATCGGCGGCCCTCCGACCAACGACAACTTCGCGAGAGAGATCGGCGCGGACCACCGCGACGAGAACGCGCAGAACTGCGTCAAGTACGTCAAGACCAGGGTAAAGGAGGCCGAGATATGACCATGTCATGCAGAGACAGGGTGCTAGCCGCGCTCAACCAGGAGAGCCTAGACAGGCCTCCTGCGGCAATCTTCACAACGTGCGACACGATAGACATGATGAAGGCGTGCGGCGCCTCCTGGCCGGAGGCCCATTCGGACCCGCAGAAGATGGCGATGCTGGGGTGCGCCGAGGCCGATTACTTCGGCCTTGAGACCGTTCGTGCCGGATTCTGCCTTACGGAGGAAGCGGAGGCCTTCGGCTGCCCGACGGACATGGGTACGGCGCGCTCCTCGCCGATGCTCAAGGGACACCGTTACAACTACGACCCCATGAAGAAGATCTACGATGAGCCGGACGACCTCCCTGACATCGATGAGTTCCTCGAAACAAAGAGGGTCAGGACCACCATCGACGCGATGGCGATCATGCACAAGACTCACGGGGAGGATTACGTCGTCATCGGCGGCAACACCGGCCCGTTCACCCTGACCGGCCACCTGCTGAATACCGAGAACCTCGTGTACTCCGTGTGGACCGAGCCCGAGAGGGCGCGGAGGTGGGTGGGAGCCATCGCGCCCTACTGCAAGGCGTTCGGGCAGGCCCTGCTCGACAGCGGCGCAGACGTGGTGCAGATGTCCGAGCCCTCGGCATCCACCGATATCCTCGCACCGACTGACTTCCCAGTGCAGTCGGGACAGTTCGTGAAAAACTGCCTGGGCGGCCTGAGGGGCGGGCACACCGTGCTGCACATATGCGGCGACTCGGAGAAGATCATCCCCTACATGTACGACACCGGCGTTACCGGCATCTCCGTCGAAGAGAAGGTAGACTCCTATCTCGCGGTGAAAGTCGCGAACGGGAGAGGCGCGCTGATCGGCAACGTGGGCTGCGCCTTCCCGCTGTTCAAGGGCGCCCCTGCGGACGTCGCGGCGGCCACCAAGAAGAGCATGGACGCGGGCTTCAACTGCATCTCCGCCGGATGCGGCGTGCCCATCGGGACCCCTGCGGAAAACATACGCGCCCTCGTCGGCACCGTTAAGGGAACATACCGATACGGGGACTGGAACAGGAGGGCGGGGCCCCCCAGAAGAGGGGGGCGACGGGCCGAGGCCTTCGGTCGTTACGGCCCGTCATATCGGGATTGATGCGTTTACCGTTTACCGATTTTCTCAGTTCTGAGAATGGCGCAAAGCGCTCCTCGGAAACGAATGCACGATTGCGACGCTGTGCATCACTCGCGGCGTACTATCATGGTGACCGCGTTTCCGCCGCCGAGGCAGAGGGTGGCGCAGCCGACGTCCTTCCGCCTGTCCTCCATGGCGTAGAGGAGCGTGGTCATGACACGGGCCCCGGAACAGCCGATGGGATGGCCGAGAGCGATCGCACCGCCGTTGACGTTGAAGATCTCGTCCGGTACGCCAAGCGCCTTCTTCACCGCACAGGAGGCGGATGCGAAGGCCTCGTTGTGCTCGAAAAGGTCGATGTCGTCGACGGTCATGCCGGCCTTCTTGAGAACGGCCTGCGTGGTCGGGATGGGGGCCTCCATTATCCTCTCGGGCAGGACCCCTCTCTCGCCGTAGGAGACGATGGTGGCCAGCGGCTTCACGCCATGCTCCTCGGCCCACTTCCGCGAGGTGACGATCATGGCGGAAGCGCCGTCTGACAGCTGAGAGGAGTTCCCGGCAGTGACTATGCCGTCTTTTTTGAAGACGGGCCTGAGCTTGCCAAGCGCCTCCATGGTGGAGTCCCCGCGGATTCCCTCGTCCTTGTCGAACACGACGTCCTCTTTCTTGGCGTGGATGGTGAAGGGCACGATTTCTTTGTCGAACTTGCCCCCCTTCTGCGCCTCGACCGCCTTCTGGTGGCTCTCCACGGAGAGTCTGTCGGCGTCCTCCCTGGTCACGCCGAACCTCTCGGCGACGATCTCGCCGGTGAAGCCCATGTGCTGATTGTTGAAAATGTCCCATAGGCCGTCGTGAACCATGCAGTCCACCACGGCCTGGTCGTTCATCCTGTACCCCCACCTCGCCTCGTTGAGGAGGTAAGGCGCGTTGCTCATGCTCTCCATACCGCCGACGGCGAGGACGTTGTATTGCCCCGCCTTGACGGCGTCGGCGGCGAGCATGGCGGCCTTGAGTGCGGAGCCACACACGGCGTTGACCGTGAAGGACCCTATCTCCACCGGGAGGCCGGCACCGATGGCGGCCTGCCTCGCCGGGTTCTGCCCGAGGCCGGCGGAGAGAACGTTGCCCATGATGCACTCCTCCACGTCCGCGGGCCGGATACCTGCCCTGCTCACGGCTTCCTTGACGCAGCAGGCGCCGAGTTCGGTCGCTTTTATGCCCGAGAGCGCCTTGCCGTACTTTCCGATTGCGGTCCTGCATGCGCTTACGATAACTGCTTCTTCCATTTGTGCAGCCTCCTGTGTAACGTGACCGATTCTGTGCTGCGGTATATATCGGTGTCGGTTTTCAATAACGGCAATTGACGAACTCCACCGGTTGTACCTCTGCCATCCTCTTGAGGGGCTTGGACAGGTGCCTCCTGGCCTCGGCGGGGGGCTCATACCAGCCCGGGACTATCCATCTGGTCCTCTTCTCGGTTATCGGTTCTGGGGATTTCGTTCCGCACCTCCGACAGCGGTACCCCCGCCCTCTTCCGACGGAGGACATGGCCCTACCGCACACGGAGCAGACCGGGTTGGAGACCTTGGCATACTCGTCGGAGAGAGAAACGACGTGCAACTTCTCGATGTTGAGCGTGCGTGGATCGTCACGCAGCTCACCCGCGACCTCGACCTCGTCGCCGGGAGCGAGCCAGGTCATGGCATGCCGAAACTCCCTCGACGGCGCGTATGCGCCGCACTCGATATCGCCGACGTCGGTATGCACCCTGACGAAAACGTGTCCGCCCTCGATCTTCCTCACGGATAACACGGTCCCCCCGACCAGATACGAGGAGTTGGGGGTGAACTCTTCTCTTGAAGGACGCACTATGAGGTGATCGTCCGTGCCTTGGTTCGTCAGGAAGACTACCCATCTGCTCTGCGGTTCTGTCCCGATGACGTCGTGACCTCTCATAAGTTCGGCGGGATCGTCCCCCCTGAACCCGTACATCACCGGACACGGAGTCGAGGGGACCATCGCCACGCGGCGGCCCCTTTCCTCCCAACTGTTAAAGGAGGAGGGGATCCTCGTGTCCGCCTTCCTTATCGATTCGCGATCGAACTTCCTCTCCGTGCCCCACCTCTCCCGGGGGCGGTATGCAAGCAGTTCGTAAGTGTGATCCCCGGGAGTCCATGCCATGCCGCAGATGCACCCGATCAGTCCGCGCCCGCACCCCATCGTCAACGTTCTCGCGCCTATTCTGCCGATCTCCTCCATCACGTCCGCGCGGAGGACGATGCGCGCCACCCCTCTCCCGTAGAATTCCGGGGAAGAGCGCGCCTCGGACACGACAATTCCGGGATCGGAGTCGACGGGGTCGTGAAACTCCTCGAGTATCGGACGGATTCTCCCGAGGATGAGGCCAGGGTCGGGCTCCCAACCGTCTTTGTTCTCGTGACAGAACAAATCCTGGTCGCCAATCCTTCCGATGAAGGTTTTCTTTCCGACTCCTTTCCCGAATTCCATCACGAGGGCGCCGTTGCCGCGGGTTTTCCAAGGGACCGCGGGGTTGAGACGAACGAGACGGGGATATCCGATCAGGTCCATTCCCTCTTCGAAGACGAGTACGCGGATGATCTCTGTGGCAAGGAATGTTGTACAGTTCCCCCTCGTTGAATCGGTGTCGTCCGCCGCTACGAACATAAGCTCTGCTACTCTCTATGCGTATTACAAGATAGTGACGCTTGAGACGAAGTAAATCGAGCCGTCGTTGGACAGACTCCCCTTGACCTCGACGGCCATCCCCTCGGCAACGGCTTTCCTGGAGAAGCACCTCTGCTCTCCTCCCGAGGAGGTGAACAGCGTGAAGATGAAACCTTTCTCCGATTCTTTCAGGTCTCCCACCGTTCCGACGATCCCGCTGCCGTTATCCTCACTTTCCGTGAGAAACGATGATGACAACATGATGAATGCCGCGGAAATACATAGAAGAAAGTACTTATCGCGAACAATCCCCCACATGCTGGCACATATCTCCCGATAGAATATAAAGCCTGAATAGTACATGTAGGGACCTGCCGAAATCCTCCATAATCGTTACGAT
The DNA here is from genome assembly GCA_028561875.1 of Methanomassiliicoccaceae archaeon COG_1. Classification (GTDB taxonomy): domain Archaea; phylum Thermoplasmatota; class Thermoplasmata; order Methanomassiliicoccales; family Methanomethylophilaceae; genus Methanomethylophilus. Next base: position 57,090 of record JAQQTI010000001.1, on the reverse strand, counting down.
ACAGCATCCTCTTAAAAGATAGTGCGAGGAACACACCCCCACCCCTGTATTTCCACTGGAGAAAAGAAAGTGGAAGAGATATTCTCCGAAACACTCCGAAGAACTCCATGAACTAGTTTAGAGGCAGGTGATGCCCCAGAGAATGGCGATGACGGCTACGATTGCAATCACGCAGCTGGTCATCGTAAGATATCCTTTTCCTTTCATTCAGAAAACCCTGTGGAACGGAATACGGACAGTCTATAAAACTAATGGGTTAAAGTTACCGCTGCAGATGCCCGACAGCGACGGTTCCCGGAAAACCCTAACAATAAAAATCAAAAGAAAAATTCGAGAATCCGTCGGCGACGTCATGTTTTTCGATAGAAAATCATCAGAGGCGAACATGACGACAAATCCAACTCCGCGAACCATTATATTGGTCCTCCAGATAAGGAAGCCTCGATAGGAATAAGAGGTGTTTCGGTTGGAGGATTCCATATTCAAGAAATATCTTGAAAGAACGAACAAATTAATCAAGAACAGAGGGATTCTTCAAACCACGTTCGTTCCGAATCAGCTGTTGCACAGGGATGAGCAGATAAAAAACATCGTGGACATCATCGCTCCCTCCCTCAGTAAGGACAAGCCATCCAACATTCTGATTATCGGAAAAACAGGAACAGGCAAGACGGCGGTCGTCAACTACATCGGGAAAGAGCTGATAAAAGCGGATGAGAAACACAACACCTGCGATTATATTTACGTAAACTGCGAGGTCATCGATACCCCCTACAGTATCCTTTACAACATCTCCAATCAGATTATTTCTGATCCTAACAACAAAATCCCCTTCACTGGATGGAGCCTGGAAAAGATATTCAACGAGCTCATCAAGTACATCGATGCAGAGAACAAGATTTTCGTTGTAGTTCTCGATGAAATCGATAAATCGTTCAAGAAGAATGGAGACGACATTTTCTACTTTCTTACCACGATAAACGAAATGCTCAAATCGTCGAGGGTATCGATAATAGGGATTACTAACAATTCCAGGTTTAGCGAAGAGAACCTCACGCCAAGAATCAGGAGCAGGCTGGGAGAAGAAAAGATAATCTTCCCTCCTTACACGCCCGAGCAGCTAATTGACATTCTCAACGACAGGGCAAAGATTGCATTCTATCCGAATGTCCTCGAGCCGGGGGTCATCCCCTTCTGCGCTGCGGTATCCGCCCAAGATTCCGGGGATGCAAGAAAAGCATTGGATCTTCTCAGGATATCGGCGGATATCGCAGAGAGGAACGAGGATCCCGTGATTACCGAGGCACACGTAAATTATGCGCGGCAGAAAATCGAGATGGATGCAGTGGTGGAGGTCATCAAGACCCTTACCGACCAATCTAAGGTTGTTTTGATGAGCATTATCAAAAACCCTGGGAACGATGATGGAATAGTCACCACCGGGGACGTTTACGTCGTATATAGAGAAGTTTGCTCGATACTCGGCTGCAACGTCCTGACTCAGAGGAGGATTGCCGATCTCATCTCCGAATTGGATATGCTTGGCATTATAACCGCGAGCGTAAAGTCACTGGGAAGGAAGGGGAGAACCAAAGAAATTAGCATAAACATTTCCAAGGACATCATCAGTCTTCTCAACACCGATGAGTTTTTTGCCCCGCTCAAGGACTACAGGCCTTCGAAGCAGACCACCCTCTTCCGAGTTCCCTTTTTTCGTTTCCAGTGGAAATACAGGGGTGGGGGTGTCGCATCAGAAGGGGTCCTTGCGGATCCTATCCTTCACTATTTGGATGTATATCGCGTCCATAAGAAAACTTACTAGAATAAGCGAGATGACGAAGGAGGCTATGGCGAAGATGAGGTTCGGGACGCTGTTCGGGGCGCAAGCGTTGAGGGCCACGGTGTTGTCCTTCATTATCAGTTTGACGGCGCCGAGCCAGGGGATCTCTTTCCAGGCGACGGACTTTATGAGGCCATCATTTATTGGCGAGTTGATGATGCCCATCGTCTGATCGAAGTTGGTGTTATCCCGACTGTCCCCCATCGTCAGATATCCGCTGTTCGGCTGTATTTGTGAAAGGTTGACGGACACCTTTTTATCGAACTCCCCGATGTTGTACAGGGTGAGTGTACCGGAGAGGTGGCCGTAGTCGGATCCGCTGGGGCAGTACCACTGGCTTTTATACTCCCAATTCGCGAGCGAGGGCGCGTTCCATGTCTTCAATTCATTGTTATTGTATTCCAGCCACAGAATCGCGCGATGGATGACGGGGTTCTGACCTCCTCCCCTCTCATAGATAATCACGTCACCGTACTCCCCGAACCGGGAATAGCCAGTCTGGGAACCTTCTACGTATGTGATAATTTTTCCGTGTTTGTCGAGCGAGCGTACGAGCACCATATCGCCCGTATCGATGGTGCCTATGTCTGATCTTCCAGAGTCGTGTTGCATACTCTGACTCTCTACGACGGTGAACGGCGATGAAGCACCAGAGACGCTGCCCATGACGATTTTTGCACCGAATATGACGCAGAGGACAACCGCCAGAGCGACGGCCATCTCCAGAGTGCTCCTTCTCATCGCGCTTCGTATTTCTTCATCCCTTATTAACGTGCCGTAGGGGCGGTCACGGGCAATCCGCATCAATACTAAATCTGGCACATCTGCTATGTACTATTCCTCCACTAGGATAGGGTAAAGTACAGAGACACGCATCAGCCGAACATGCAGCGCCCCACCTCGGACAAGTACTTCATGGACATGGCGAAGCTGGCCTCCACCCGGTCCACCTGTCTGAGGCGCCACGTGGGCGCCGTCATCGTGAAGGACAAGCACGTTCTCTCTACCGGTTACAACGGCGCCCCTCGCGGGCTTCCCCACTGCTCCGAGACCGGCTGCATCAGGATCCAACTCAACATCCCATCCGGGACGAGGCACGAGCTCTGCCGCGGCGTCCACGCCGAGCAGAACGCCGTCGCACAGGCGGCGTACTTCGGCACGAGCGTCAAGGGCGCCGCCATATACACCACGACCTTTCCCTGCAGCCTCTGCGCCAAAATCCTCATCAACGCCGGCATAACCGAAATCGTCTACGACAAGGGCTACATGGACGACCTGTCGAAGGAGATCATCGGCAAGTCGGGACTCGTGGTGCGTAGAGTCACCGCGGACGACTTCGCCGACCTCGAGAACATCGAAAGCCCCTCCCCTGCCGACCCTAAGCGGCGAACCAGGCGTCACGTCTGCCGAGAGTTTCTAACTTTTTTAAAATGAGGGAGGCATTAAGTACAGTCAGCGGATACCGAGCCTCACGAATTAGTCGGGGAGTGTAATTTGAGCCGAACTGACATACTTTCGGAAATAAAGGAGGCTGAGTCGAGGGCTGACTCCATCGTGGCGCAAGCCGAGGCGGACAAGAAGGCAGCCATCGCTCAGGCCCGCAGGGATTCCGCGGAGAGGGTGCAGAAGGAGGCCGCCAGCGAGCGCGCCGCCTTCGAGGCCGCTCTCGCGCAGGAGCAGGCGACCCTTGACAAGGAGAAGGCCGAGAAGCTCGCCAAAGGTGAGAAGGAGGCCGCCTCCATAGGGAAGTCCGCAGAGGGGAAGATCAAGGAAGTCAACGATTTCCTCACGAGAGAATTCGAGAGGGCAATAGATGCTTCTTCCTGAGTCGATGAGTAGGATTGTCGTCGCAGGGACGAAATCCCGCATGGAGGACGCCATCGATGCGTTCTATTCCGTGGGGTCCCTGCACGTCATCGATCATACCACCGGCGACGACGGGCTGTCCATCGGTTCCCCCACGCCCAGCACTTCGAAGGCCTCCGAGAGGCTTCTCAAGGTAAGGGCGATGGAGAAGGAGCTGGGCATAACCAACAAGACCAGTACCGCCGACGTCGCCGTCGAGGACGTGCGCAAGCAAATCTCCGCCGGCGACGTCGAGAGCGTCGAGAGGGAGGTCCTCGAGGCCGTCGACGCAAGGAATGATCTCACCCAGAAAATCACTGAACTAAACGCTAGAAAACAGAACTTGGAAACCTTGGAGAGGCTGTCACTGCCTCTCGACCTTTACAGCGGGTACAATAGCCTGGCAGTCCTGGTCGGCACCACCGTCGCCGACCCGACCGCGCTCTCAATAGAAGGGGCGGAAGTCTTCGCGGACTACAGGAAGAAGAAGGGCGGCGTCGTCGCCGTCTTCGTCAGGAAGGAGTCCGCCGACAATGCCGCCGCCGCGCTCGCGGATTACGGGTTCGCGGAGATCCAGGTACCTCAGGGGCCCAAGGGCCTAACGCCCGCCGAGGCGCTGAAGAAGGTGGACGCGGACATCGCCGCCGCCACCGAGAGGCTGGAGGCCGCGAACACTTCGCTCGATGCCCTGAGGTCGAAGCACATGTCGTTCCTGAAGGGGACCGACGAAGAGCTGGCGATCGAGGTGGAGAAGGGCTCCGTGCCCCTCCGGGTCGCGGTGAGCAGATACTCCTACGTCATGGATGCCTGGGTGCCGACCGCCAAAGTCGACGCCGTGAAGGCGGGGCTCGAACAGAAGCTCGGCGACGACGTGTACGTGGAGTTCCAGGAGACCCGTGGCAGGAAACTGGCGGACAGCGAGGCCGCCGAGCCCAGATTCAGCAAGGTTCCGACCAGGCAGAAGAACGGGAAGATCGTGAGCGAGTTCGAGTACGCGACGAGCCTGGTCTCGATACCCAGGTATCAGGAGATAGACCCGACCGTCCTCATCGCCATATTCCTCCCGTTGTTCTTCGGGTACATGGTCGGGGACCTCGGCTACGCCATACCCTTCATCATCCTGGGCGCCTACGGGCTGAAGAAGACGCGCCACAAGGACTGGCGCTCCATCGCCCTCGCCCTCTTCTTCGGAGGGATATGGGCCGCAATCTTCGGTCTGTTCTTCTACGGCGAGTTCCTCGGGATGCACTTCATCGGCGGTCATTACGATGACGTCGGTGCATGGCATTGGCACGAGGACAGCGTCGCACTCGGCGGAACGAGCGTCACGTGGGATTGGATCTTCGGGCAACAGTTCCCCGAATGGTTCGCTAACATGATGCCCTCGTTCGACCACGCGGCGGGAACGCATCACGGCGTCGGCAAGCTCGTGGAGGTCGGATTCCTTCTGAAGCTCGCGGTTTACATCGGCATCGTGCACCTCGCGATCGGATATCTCTGCGGATTCTACAATCACATGATCCAGGAGAACGGCAGGGGGGCCTTCTTCGCGAAGGGCGGCCTCATCATCTCGTTCTTCGGCATGATCGCTTTCTGCTACGCGCTAACAAACGCCATGATGGCTTCCGGCGGCGCGGACTGGGGGCTCCTGACCGACGGGGGCACGACCTGCGTCGTCTTCATCCTGAGCATAATCCTTCTCGCCATCGGTACCGGCATCGGCATCAAGGGAGAAGGCGCCATGGGCGCGATAATGGCCCTGCCCGAGTTCCTCGGGCAGATCCTTTCCTACACCCGTCTCGCGGCCATCGCGATGTCGAAGGCGGGGATGGCCCTCGCGTTCAACTACATCTGCATAGGGATGATCCTCCCGACGATGGCGGTCATCGATGCCGCAGGAGATACGATAACGGTCCTCGATCCGACCGCGAACATCGCGTTCACGATCATCGGGATTCTGCTGTTAGCGTTCCTGCACCTAGTCATATGGACCCTCGCCATCCTGTCCGGCGGCCTGCACGCCTTGAGGCTGCAGTTCGTCGAGCTCATGACCAGGTTCTTCGACGGGAACGGCATCGCGTTCTCTCCGCTCAGGGAAATCCGCAAGAAAACGTTTTTCAGTTCAAAAAACGCCAACATTGATACACAAGAGGTTTGAGAAATATGGTTGTCACAGAAGGAGTAGCTGACGTTACAAACGGACTTATCGCCATCGGCGCCGGCCTCGCCGTCGGCCTCGCCGGCGTCGGAACCGGCATGGCCGAGAAGGACATCGGCGCCGCCGCCATCGGTGCAATCACCGAGGACAGCAGCCTGTTCGGGAGGTCCATGATCTTCATGGTCCTTCCGGAAACCGTCGTCATCTTCGGTCTAGTCATCGCTATCATGGCCATCTTCGTCATGTGAGTCCTAGGGGCCTACCTATGGCACTGGACAGCGTGACGAAGGAGATCCAGGCTTCCGCCGAAGCCGCCGCCGCCCGCATCCGCGAGGAGTGCGATGCGGAGGTCAGGGCAATCAACGCCAAGGCGGACGCCGAGATTGCCGGGATGAAAGCAAAGCAGGACAAGAGGGTCACGGAAGCCAAGGAGGCCCTCGCCCGCCAGGAGCGCTCGAGCGCTGAGCTGGAGAGCAAAAAGCTGGTCCTGTCCAAGAAGAAGGAGGTGCTCGCCGAGGCCTTCGAGTCAGCGCTAGCTGAGCTCGAGAATGCTCCCGCCAAGAAGAAGCTGGAGTACTACAAGGCCATGGTCCGTTCCGCCAAGACCGTCATCGACGAACCCAAAGCCCTCATGTCCGAAAGCGACGGCTTCTCGGCGAAGGAGCTTGGCGTCAAGTCCGTCGAGAAGGATCCCAGGATCCGCTCCGGACTCATCCTGCAGAGCCAGGACGGCACGGTCGAGGTAGATATGCAGTACAGGGCACTCCTCCAGGGGATCTGGGACAAGAATCTGAAGCAGCTGTCCGACATACTGTTCGGGTGAGAGCATGTTCCAGCGCAGCGGGAAGGGCAACTACGCATACACGTCGGCGCGTGCCAAGGCGAAGAAGTCCCGCCTCCTCAAGGAGGAGGACTACAGCAAGATGCTCATGATGTCCGTCCCCGAGATCTCGCACTACATCAGCGAGGCCGGCTACTCGAAGGAGATGACCGAGCTCGGGAACAGGTACACGGGGCTGAGCCTCGTCGAGTACGCCACCTATGCGAACATGGCCGTCGCCTTCCGCAGCATCCTGAAAGCGTCCACCGGCGAGCTCCGCAACATGGTGGAGGCGTACCTGTCCGAATGGGATTTCACCAATCTCGAGGTGATCCTGCGCGGCAAGAACTACGGCCTCCCCGTCGAGGAGATCCGCGAGGATCTCGTCCCCGCCGGCAGGCTCGACATGGACGACCTGGACGACCTGGTCGCCGCCCCCGGGGTAGAGGAGACCCTCGACCTCTTCGCGTCGAAGACCGGCGTGAGGGTGTCCGACGAGGCGGTCGCCGCCTATAGGAACGACCGCATGCTCAAGGACATCGAGGACGAGCTTGCGAAGACGTTCTACAGGAACCTCCTGCTGTCCGTCGGTACGACCACGCAGGCGAACAGGATCTTCCGCACGTACCTCGAGAGGGTAGTCGACGCGCAGAACGTCGAGACCCTGCTCAAGCTGAAGGTCGAGAGGATCGGCGGGGAGGAGGCGATGAAGTACTTCATCCCCGGCGGCCAGGAGGTCGACGAGAAGACCTACGCGCAGATTGCAGCGGCCGCCGACGTGGTGTCCGCGGGCAACGAGATGCAGGGCCTCAAGATTCATAACGAGATCAAGGGCGCCCTCACCGACAACGCCTCGGTCCTCGACGTGGTGGCCGCCATCGACCGCTACAATGCCGAGCTCGCGAACAGCGTCGCCCACATGTATCCCCTCTCGGTCATCCCCGTCGTGGACTACATGATTCACAAGAGGAATGAGGCGAGGAACATCCGCATGATAGCCCACGGTGTGGACAGCGGCTTGGACGTCGAGACGATGAAAGGGCTTCTGGTGATTTGAGATGGAGATAGCGGTTATCGGCAGCGACGAGTTCACCCTCGGGTTCAGGCTCGCAGGCGTGAGGCGCGTCTTCGTCGCGGGGAAGGAAGACTACCAGGAGAAGATGCAGGAAGCGATGTCCGATTCCAATGTCGGCATCCTCGCGGTGAACGCGGAGGACCTGCGGCATCTGCCCAATAACTACAAGACGAAGGTCATGGACTCGATCCAGCCCGTGGTCGTCCCCGTCGGTGGCGACCAGAGCGACCTCCGCGAGAAGGTTAGGAGGGTCATTGGAGTTGATTTGTTTAAAGCAGAGGACGAATGAATGAGCACTGAAGGTGTAATTTACAGGGTCGCCGGCCCCGTGGTCACGGCCACCGGCATCTCACCGAGGATGTACGACGTGGTACAGGTCGGTAAAGAGAAGCTGATGGGCGAGGTAATCAAAATCGTCGGCGACTATTCCATCATCCAGGTTTACGAGGATACCTCGGGCGTCAAGCCCGGCGAGCCGGTGTCTAACACCGGGAGGCCGCTGTCTGTCGAGCTCGGGCCGGGACTTCTCACTTCCGTCTACGACGGGATACAGAGGCCCCTCCCGGTGCTCAGGGACATGATGGGCGACTTCATCCTGAGGGGCGCCTCCGTACCTGGACTCGACAGGGAGAAGAAATGGGAATTCAAGCCCACCGTGGGGAAGGGCGCCGAGGTCAAGGGCGGCGACGTCATCGGAACCGTCAGCGAGGGCCCGATGCTCCACCGCATCATGCTCCCTCCGAACGTCAAGAAGGGGAAGGTCGAGAGCATCAAGGAGGGCGCCTTCACCGTCGTCGACCCCGTCGTAAAGGTCGACGGCCAGGAGTACCCGATGATGCAGATCTGGCCCGTACGCGTGCCCCGGCCCGTCCTCAAAAAGTACAATCCGGACGTGCCCCTGGTCACCGGGCTCCGCGTTCTCGACACCATGTTCCCCCTCGCGAAGGGAGGGGCGGCCGCCATCCCCGGCGCTTTCGGCACCGGGAAGACCGTCACGCAGCAGTCCCTAGCGAAGTACTCCGATGCCGAGATAGTCGTCTACATCGGATGCGGTGAGCGCGGAAACGAGATGACCGAGGTCCTCACCGAGTTCCCGGCCCTCACCGATCCCAAGACAGGCGAGTCCCTCATGAAGAGGACCATCCTGATCGCCAACACCTCGAACATGCCCGTCGCCGCCCGTGAGGCGTCCGTCTACACCGGCATGACCATCGCCGAGTACTTCCGCGACATGGGCTACAACGTCTCGCTGATGGCCGACTCCACCTCCAGGTGGGCCGAGGCCATGAGGGAGATATCCTCGAGGCTCGAGGAGATGCCCGGGGAGGAGGGGTACCCCGCGTACCTCGCCGGGAGGCTCTCCGAGTTCTACGAGAGGGCCTGCCGCGGTAAGACGCTCTGCGGCGAGGACGGGTCCATCTCCGTCATCGGCGCCGTCTCCCCTCCCGGGGGGGACCTTTCGGAGCCCGTCACGCAGAACACCCTGCGCATCGTCCGCGTCTTCTGGGCGCTCGACACCAAGCTCCGCGAGAGGCGCCACTTCCCGACCATCAACTGGCTGACCTCGTACACAATGTACGATGCCCAGCTCAAGGACTGGTTCGTGAAGAACGTCGGGGAGGACTTCCCCGAGCTCAAATCCTGGGCCATGCAGGTCCTGCAGAAGGAGTCCGAGCTCCAGGAGGTCGTGCAGATGGTCGGTTCCGATTCCCTGCCTGACGAGCAGAAGATCACCCTCGAGGTCGCCAAGATGATCAGGGAGATCTACCTACAGCAGAACGCGTACCACCCCGTGGACTGCTACTGCCCGTTGGAGAGGCAGCACCTCATGCTGGCCCTCATCAGGAAGTACTCCGACCTCGCGCAGAAGGCGCTCAAGAACGGTGTGCCCGTCGACAAGATCGCCTACCTCCCCGTGAGGCAGAGGTTCCAGCAGGCCAAGTACGAAGAGAGGATAGACGAGGAGCTCGCCGCCGTAGGAAAGGACATGGACGAGCAGTTCGCCAAATTGGAGGCCTGAACATGGCGACCAGAGCAAAGAAAGTTGAAGCAGCCCCCGCACAGGCCGCCCCCGCGGTCTCCAAAGAGTACAAGACGATTTCCCAGATCGCCGGTCCGCTGGTCTACGTCAAGAAGACCGAGCCGGTCGGATACCAGGAGATGGTCTCCGTCAGGCTGTCCGACGGCTCCGTCAAGAGGGGCCAGGTCCTGGATTCCTCCGACGACGTCGTGGTCGTCCAGGTCTTCGAAGGGACCTCGGGGATCGACAGGTCCGCCTCGGTCCGCTTCCTCGGCAACACGATGAAGATGCCCGTTTCGAAGGAGATGCTCGGCAGGGTCCTCTCCGGATCCGGGGCCCCCATCGACGGCGGCGCGCCCATCGTGCCCGACAAGGAGCTCGACATCACCGGGGCGGCCATCAACCCGTGGGCCAGGGACTCGCCGGCCGACTTCATCGAGACCGGCATATCCACCATCGACGGGATGAACACCCTGGTCAGGGGACAGAAGCTCCCCATCTTCTCGTCCTCCGGCCTTCCGCACAACGACATCGCACTGCAAATCGCCAGGCAGGCGAAGGTCCGCGGCGAGAACGAGGAGTTCGCCGTGGTGTTCATCGCCCTCGGCATAACCAACGAGGAGAAGCAGAAGTTCATGAACGAGTTCGAGAGGACCGGCGCCCTGAAGAGCGCCGTGGTCTTCCTGAACCTCGCTGACGACCCCGCCGTCGAGCGCATCGTCACCCCGCAGCTCGGTCTGACCACCGCGGAGTACATGGCGTTCGAGCTGGGCATGCAGGTGCTGGTCATAATGACCGACATCACGAACTACTGCGAGGCTCTCCGCCAGGTCGGGGCCGCCCGCGACGAGGTGCCCGGAAGGCGCGGCTATCCCGGTTACATGTACACCACCCTCGCCCAGCTCTACGAGCGCGCGGGAAGGATAAAAGGGAAGCAGGGGTCTATCACCCAGATCCCCATCCTGACCATGCCCGGGGCCGACATCACCCACCCGATCCCCGACCTCTCCGGCTACATCACCGAGGGCCAGATCGTGCTGTCGATGGACCTCCACAGGGCTGGCATCTACCCGCCGGTCAACGTCTCCTCCTCCCTCTCGAGGCTGATGAACTCCGGCATCGGCAAGGGCAAGACTCGCGACGACCACAAAGCCGTCTCGGACCAGCTCTACGCCTCTTACGCCGAGGGCAAGGACCTCAGGGGCCTGGTGGCCATCGTCGGGAAGGACTCCCTCTCCGCCAAGGACAGGAAGCTCCTCGACTTCGCGGACCTTTTCGAAGATCGCATCGTCCGCCAGGGCATCGACGAGGACAGATCCATCGAGACCACCCTGGACATCGCCTGGGACATCCTGAAGGAGCTGGACATCGACCAGCTGACCAGAATCGACCGCAAGTACCTCGAGAAGTATATGCCGAAGAAGGAGTGAGACCACATGGCGGCCCACGATGTCACGCCCACCCGTTCCGTCCTTCTCGACCTCAAGAGGAGGATCAAGCTGTCCCAGTCGGGGCACAGGATCCTCAAGATGAAGAGGGACGGCCTCATCATCGAGTTCTTCGAGGTCATGGACAAGGCGAGGAAGATGCGTGCAGGCGTGGCTTCGGACTTCCAGCTCGCGATGAAGAAAATAACCATCGCGAGGGCGGTCGACGGCGAGGTGGCGGTCAGGAGCGCGGCCTACGCGCTCAAGTCGCACCCCGAGGTCAGGCTGAGCAGCGCCTCCATCATGGGGATGGTGGTCCCCAAGGTGGAGGCGGAGTCGATCCACACCGACATCACGTCGAAGGGATACGGCGTGATCCACACCTCCGCCTACACCGAAGAAGCGGCGGCGGCCTTCGAGAAGCTTCTCGAGACCCTCGTCCGCGCTGCGGAGATCGAGACCACGATGAAGAAGCTCCTCGACGAGATCGAGAAGACGAAGAGGAGAGTGAACGCCCTGGAGTTCAAGATCGTCCCCGACCTTCAGGAGTCCGAGAGGTTCGTGAAGTTCCGCCTTGAGGAGATGGAGAGGGAGAACACCACCCGCCTCAAGCACCTGAAGGGCAAGGAGGAGGTCCCCGAGTGAGGTCTTTGGCCGAGCGCTGGGAAGAGATGCAGGAGGACCCCGCCAAGATGAGGCGGGTGTTCACCGTCATCTGGGCCACGGCGTACGGCATGCTCATGCTCGGGGCATTTCTTGTAGTCCTGGTGTTCGCCACGGACATCCTTTGAAACCGATTAAATCCGAGGGCGGGAGGCCCCCGCCCGAAACCTTTACCCTCGCAGATCGCGTCGCAGCCTCACCCGGCACCCCGCTCCTCGGTACGAGCATGAGCCCAGGGGCAGCATGATTGCGAACACTGACATGTCGATGTTTATCCTGCCAGTCCGTTTGAGCCGGTCATGTTCGACGCGGACACTCCGTCCACTCGGGTTCGCGGCGAGGGCGCGGCGGACAAGGCCGAGGGCGAACACGTTATTAGCGACAGACGCGATCACCGCGCCATGATGGACGCAGAGGCGATCAGGACCGCTGGGGGAGCGCTCGCCGTCATCGGTCTCCTGCTGTGTTTTGTTTCCATGTTCCTGCTGGACGGCGGGATGTTAGACGCCGCCGTCGCGGTATCGGGGGCGGGCCTCACGGTCGCCGGGTTCCTTCTCGGCGTGCTAGCCCTGCGCATCCTCAAAAAGGCCGAACGATCAGCCCACGAAGTTCTTCATGGACACCCTCCCCGTGCCCAGGTTCACCAGCGGCATTATCCCGGGGTTGGGGTTGAAGTTGTGCATCTTCTGGTAATCGGTCTGCGCCTGCCATGTGGAGGCGTTGATCATCCTCACGCCGCGGTACTCCATGTACCCTGCACCGTGTACGTGCCCGGTGACGAAGATGTCAGGCACCTCCTCCATCACGAGGTAGTCCTTTTTCTCAGGCGCGAGGGCGTTCCTCTGTCCGTACATCGGGGCGAGGTGCCTCCTTTCCGCCATGGCCCTCATCGTCGCGAGGGGGTCTTCGTAAGTGAGCTGCCTCACGCCTGAAATCCAGTCGTCTATGCTCTTGCCGTGGTAGGACTCCACCAGCCTGCCCTCGATTCTGACGTTGATCGGGTTGCCGACCATCAGGATGTTGCTGTCGAAGCCCTTCGCGAACTTCTCGCTCAGGGCGGGCTGTGGTTCGGCGAGGCGGCAGGCATCGTGGTTGCCGGGGTGCAGCACGACGGGAATGCTGTCGGGCAGCTCCTTGAGATACTCCTTGAGGGTATCGTACTGCTCGTAGATGTCCATGATCTCGAGGTCCTTCTCCTGGTCGGGGTAGGCGCCGATGCCGTCGACGACGTCGCCGGGAAGGATGATGTAGCCTATGTTCTCCTTTTCGTGGTTGGTTCTCATCCAGGAGATCATCTTCTCCCACTGGGGCTTGAGGAACTCCCTGCTGCCGACGTGGATGTCGGAGATGAACGCCACCGATGCCGAGGAGTCGGAGGGCACCCAAGCGCGCTTCTGCGGGATGTCCGGGCGGTATATCGCCTCAGCGTAGAAGAGGTCCCCCCTCGCCGCCTTCTCCCCGGTGATGCCTATGACCTCGTCCGTGACGAATGTCTCGTCAATCAGCGGGCCGTCCTTGTTGACGAACACCGGGCAAGTACCGGTGTCGTCCTCGACGGTGACCACGAGGTGGCCGGCCTTGGTGGTACGCACCTCGTAGACCATGCCAACGATGTTCACCGGGTGGCCGAAATTCCCGATCCTTTCTATAGGGACGGGGGCGCTGAACCCCTTCTTCGAACAGATTATCTTTTTGAGCATGCCGTACCGGCTGCGGAAGTAGGCGATGAAGTCAGCCATCTTCCCTTCGCAGGTGCTATGCCCGGTGATGTCGGAGCCAGGAACGATCTCGATATCCGGCCGCCTCCCGTTCTTCGGGGGTTCGGCCTTCAGCGGTTCCATGACGCGGCCGTCGCCGCCGAGGAAGTCGATGACCTGCTCCTTCGTGACGAACATGGCATCCTTCGCGAGGGCGTTGAGGGCGGTGTTGACGAATTCCATCGGGTAGTCGTTGGAGTCGAGTATCTCCAATGCCTCGGGAGAGAGGAACAGGTCCCTCCTCGCGGCCGCCGACAGTATCTCGTCCTTCATGTCCTGCACCATGCGGAGCACGAATTAAAGGGTTCCCCGGGAACGGGTCGGACGTTAACCGGCAGAGTCCAGCATCCTCCCCGCGGGTTCCCTCTACGGTTTTATAGCCCCTTCGCGATTGCCCCGCATGGTCCAGGTGACGGTTTCGTGCCCCGTGTACCCAAGCGAAGACCCAGGCAAGGTGGTCAAAGCCCTGCGGAACATCTTCCCCACCGGGGAGTTTGCGGTGGAGAGCGGGGCCGTCTCCGGCGCGGCGGACCTCGACGAGTTCGCCCGCCTCATCAGGCGGCAGAGGATCCTCGACACCGCCCGTTCGCAGATGCTCAAGGGCAGGAAGCACAGTCGCACGCGCACGGCGTTCGAGCTCAACAAACAGGTCGCTACCGTGGGCAAGGTGTCATTCGTGGACTACGACGTCGCCCTCGGGACGATATCCGTCGAAGTGAGGGACGATGACATCGACGAGCTCATCGACCGGGTGGCCCCGGTCACCGTCGACGGGGAGGAGGTGAGGGCGTGAACGTCATCGGCGTTTCCTGCCCCGGGTTCTGTTCGGTTCCGTTCGAGGAGATTCTCCCGAAGGTTTCGAAGGAGTTCAGGCACTGGGAGATCTTCTCCGAGGCCGATCATGCGGTGCAGGGGCTGGCTCCCGGGTTTGCCGGCGTGGGCGACCACGCCGGCATGACGTTCTCCATACACGCCTCGATCGCGGACACCAACGGTGCCGCACTCAACCTCCGCATGCGCGAGGCGGCGGTTCTGGAGTTCATGTCGGAGATGGAAGCGGCGAGGGACATGGGGGTGGACACGCTTACCGTGCATCCCGGGATAACATCCTTGTCTGTGCCGGATACGAGAGATCGCAGCATCGCCGCGGCGAAAGAGACCATGCGTGTCTTAGATCGCGCCGGGCGCGAGCTCGGTGTGACCGTGTGCATAGAGAACATGCCGAAGCTCCCTGTCATGCTCGGAACGAGTGCCTCCGAGCTCGCGGAGATCATCAGTGGCACGGACCTGTCCGTATGCTTCGACATCGGGCACGCCCACACTGCGGGGCAGATCGACGCGATGATTGACGTCTTCGGCGACCGCATCGCCAACGTGCACATCCATGACAACATGGGGGAGAAGGACGAGCACCTCGCCATCGGTGAGGGAACGGCGGACTTCGCCCATGCAATCGGCAGGTTGAGGGGGTACTCCGGAAGATACGTCATCGAGTCGAGAGACCTTGAATCCGCGGTCCGCTCCCGGAAGGCCCTCGAGGGCCATTTAGCGTGAGCCCGAACGTTCCGCTGCCAGAGAGGCCCCGCGCCCGCACCGTGCGGGCCTGCTGTGCGGGTCCGTGCCTATGAACAACCAACTTAGCACGGGGGCGGTCTCCGAGCACGCTCGTCCGAACCTTGCCGGGTGCTCTGCGCCTGTGGCGAAGGGCGCGCGCATCAGGCATAAGCGGTCAATGTCTACCCCATTGCGCGGCTATGCCGTCTTCGAGCTCTCCGAGCCAGGGCATGCCGCGGACACCGACCGCAGCGCGGTTGGGTTTGACAACCCAGTACACGACGACGACCAGGCCGAGTACGATCATGGAGAGCATCACCAGGCCCTCGATGCCGGACCCGAGCATCCACCCGACGGACGACAACATGTCGTTCACAAAGTGAGCCAGTACCGAAGCGTAAAGGCCGTACTCGACGTAGAGGTATCCGAAGAGGATTCCGGCGATGGCCGCGTTCGGCACCTTCACCCATCCCCAGCCACTGTAATGGGCGAGGCCGAAGATGATGGACGAGGCGATGATGAGGGCGAACGCCGCACGGGACATGCCGAACCCGCCCAGGAGATACTGCCACGATTTCCTGTCGCGGGCGTACATGTAGCCTATGGCCATCATCGGTATGCCGATCCACGCCGCTCTGAACTCGATCTCTTCCATAAGACCGGCGTTTGTAAGGTTGAAGGCCATCTGGTAGTCTGTGTAAGTATCCATCCACGAGATGTCCACACGGTCGCCGAAGGCTGAGGTGATGAGGAGATAGGAGACGCTGACGAATAGGGAGGCGCAGAGGATGGACGAGGCTGCGGCGAGGCCGGTGCGCTCGAGCTCGTCGGTGTCGGCACCGGTTTCGTGTTTTCTGAGGCACTTGTAGCTGGCGTATGCTGTGAAAGCGGAAATCACGGAAACGTCCACAACGAAAAGGGCCCAGATCCCGACGCCCCCGATCCATATGCGGGGGAAGCAATCCACCCCGTCGAATGTCGGGTAGAAAAGCCCGGTACGAACGCTCAGGTCTTTTATGTCCCGGAGGATGTCCGCCCCGTGAACGGCGTCGTATGTGAGGGACAGGGCTGCGACCGTCGCTACAATTATCGTGCAGATTGTCACGGATTTGTGCAGGCCAGGGTGCTTCGCCCCCGTCCTCCCAGGCGGAGCAGGGGGGGATAGGCGCCGGCCGCAGGCCATGCAGTAGTTGGCTTCCTTTGCCTCCCATCCCGCGCATTCCGGGCATCCCCCGTCGCCGGAGGTCAGCGGGTTCCCGCAGGCCGCGCAGTACTTTGCGCCTCTTGCGCGCCACGAATCGCATTCTGGACAACTCATTGTAACGCCCCGTATTCCTCTTCCAGCAGTGCGGCGACGCCGTCGGCACGCTCCACCTCGACGATTGCGAGCAGGGTCCCGCGGAACCTCATAGTCTCGGCGATTTCCTTGGCGATGTGCTTCTCCCTTCTCCTGCTCAGCTCCCTGTAGCCGCGGACCCTCGAGACCATGCGATCCCATTCCCTGGCGAGGTCCTCGGGCGTCGTGGCGGCGAATCTCCTCCTCACCCCCTTCTTCGCGAGGCGGTGTTCGGCGGTGAACTCGATGGCGCTTACGCACTCGATGTACGCCGTGTCGTACTCGTAGTCGCTCATGTCGAGCGGGATGACCTGCCGCCCGTCCTTGGCGCAGAGGTCGACGATCTCGCAGAAGGCCGGGGAAGGCGCGACCACTTCGCCGAACTCGGACATCCTCTTCGAGTACACGATATCGAGCTCGCTGACCTCCATGCCCCCCATCCCCATCTGCTCGCGCATGCGGATGGCTTCGAGACCCTCGATGCCCATCGATGCACCGTATGCTTCGTATTTCCCGTACGCGGAGCGGACCTTCTCCGCCTCCGGCATCAGGCCGTTAACCACAGGAAGGATGTCGACGGTTCCCCCGTCCATATCGAAGGATATCATTTCTTCGAGCTCCTTGAAAGGATTATGTCGGTAAGCTCGTCCTTGTACTCGATCTTCTTAAGCTCGTAGTCGGTGACCAGTGCGGTGGATTCGATGCTTTCGCTACGTTGTTTCTTCTTGACGATGACGACGGAGTGCCTGCCGGAGAGATTAGACAGCTCTGATACGATGAGGGCCTTCTGGACAATCTTTGCCTCGTCGGAATCGATTCCGGTAAGGAGGATCATGTCGTTGTCCGTATCGCGGGTGATGGCATCGAACGGCCCGCGCACGAGGGGAGTGATTGCGAACCCGATGTTCGCCATGCGGTCGAGGGGGGCGGAGCCTGTATTGGCGTCCCGGCCGGAGACCTCGCGGGCGTGGCCGTCATCGGAGGAGCAGTGGAAAGGGTTCACCGCCTCGATGAGGGGCAGGTTCATGAACTCCTCCAGGCGGAGTGCGGCGTCGATCATGGCGCTCATGCCGGCCTCGTACATCTGAATCGTGCGCCTCGAGACGCCGGCGGTTTCGGCGAGGGTGCCGAGGCTGATGCCCTTCTCCTCGCGGAACTGCCGCAGTACGTCGCCGTCGATTTTCACGTAGAGGCCGCCAGGGGCGGCGAAAATGAACGGGGGGACATCCTCTATGAGCTGGTCTGCAAGGGTCTCGTTGGAGACGATGGGGATTTTGAACCTGCTGTAGACGATGCCCTTCTCCAGCTTCCCGGAGCTCGACGTCTCGCCGACGAGCATGGGACTGGCGCCGAGCGCCTCGGCGAGAGCCTTCATCTCGTCGGCGTTCTCGTGGGAGAAAGCGTCGACGTTGCCGAGGACCTTGATGATCAGCACCAGATCGTCCCTTCTCCCGACCACGTCGAAGCATATGCCCCGTACGTTTATGGCCGAGGAGACGTCGAAACCGGCCTTGGCCAGGATGGCTCGGGTGGTGTTGATCATGCCCTCTCTAGACATGCCGGGACATAGGTTTGTGCATCTATTTATAGGCATAGAGTGGAAAGCCAGGAGGTCAGCGCCCACTGCGAATCAGTACCCTAGCTGTTCCGGCGGAGGCCCGGAATCCCGCCTGGATGAAGTGGGCTGGCGCCGATCCGCCGGAGAAGCAGCAAGGGCTCCATTCCTGGCCAGGGTGCCGGGTTCGCAGCCCGTATAAGGTAAAAAGGTTCGGGCCCCGCCTTGCCGGGCAGGGCCCCGGCGGCATCAGACGATGTCAATCCTCGTCCTGTTCTCGGCCGGTCTGACCGTGTCGAGGGCGACTTCGAGGATCCCGTTGTTGTACGTCGCCTTGGCGGACGAAACGTCCACCTCGCACGGCATCGCGAGGGTCTTGGAGAACTTCCTCTTTTCCGTGTCCACCGTGATGGTGAGGGAGGTCGGCGTTCCGTCGAGGACGATGTCCTCCTTTGCCACCCCGGGGATCTCCGCCACCGCGCGCACCACCTCCCCATCCAGGGTCACGTCGGTGAGCGGGTCGGAGGCGCGGTCTGTGAGGAGGGCGCCCCCCTCCCGAGTGTTTCCGAACTCCTGCACGTGGGGCACGCCGTCCGGCCCTCTGCACATCGTGTAACCGTACATCTTGACCCCCGGGGTGCCCATGAAGTCAGCGAACATCCTACTCAGCCTCTTGTTCATGGCCTCGAAGTCGGACATGAAGAAGCGATCGAAGTCGTCCCACACGCCCGCGGCATCTCTGTGTTTATCATCGGTTGCTGTCATTTCAATCACCTGTTCCTCCTTTTGTTTCAAACGTTGGGGGGCCGGCGCCCCCCGAGCCGTTCATCTGTATTCCGGCAACTGTTTGGTGTTGCCATAGGCCTTGATGGCGCTCTGCGCATCGGGGCCGTACTTGTCGCACGCCCTCAGGAAGTCGTCCATCTCCACCTTGCAGCCGTCGATCTCCTCCTGCGTCGGGACCCCGCCGGCGGCGACGAGCCTCCTAACGGCGGTCATCACGGCCTCGTTGCAGATGGCTGCGATGTCCGCACCGGTGCACCCGTCGCACTTGGCGGCGAGTTTGTCGAGGTCGACGTCCTCCGCGAGCGGCTTGCCGGCGGTGTGGATCTCGAGAATCTTCCTCCTCGAGTCCTTGTCCGGCGGGCCGACGCAGATCGATTTGTCGAACCTCCCTGGCCTGAGCAGGGCGGGGTCGATGAGCTCCGGCCTGTTGGTTGCGGCGATGACCACGACGTTGTTCATGGGCTCAAGCCCGTCGAGCTCGGTCAGCATCTGCGAGACCACCCTCTCGGTGACCCCGCTGTCGCCGCTGCCCGAGCCCCTCACCGGCACGATCGAGTCGATCTCGTCCATGAAGACGACGCAGGGCGAGGCTTGCCTCGCCTTGCGGAAGGTTTCCCGTACCGCCCTCTCGGATTCCCCTACGTACTTGTTGAGGAACTCCGGCCCCTTCACCGAGATGAAGTTTGCCTCGGATTCCGTCGCCACGGCCTTCGCGAGCATGGTCTTGCCGGTTCCCGGGGGCCCGTAGAGCAGAATCCCCTTCGGCGGCTTGGCGTTCATGTGCGCGAACACCGGGCCGTATTTCAGCGGCCACTCCACGGCCTCGCGGAGCTGCTGCTTCGCGTCGTCGAGGGCGCCGATGTCCTCCCACTTCACGTCGGGCTTCTCGATGAGGACCTCCCTCATCGCCGACGGCTGTAGGCCGTTCATGGCGGTGACGAAGTCCTGCGCGGTGACGCTGATCTTGTTCAGCACCTCGGTGGGGACGGTCTCGTCCTCGATGTCGATGTCGGGCAGCACCCTACGCAGGGCGGCCATGGCCGCCTCCCTGCACAGGGCGGCTAGGTCGGCGCCTACGTAGCCGTGGGTCCTGTCGGCGATCCTCTCGAGCTCGACGTCCTTGTCGAGAGGCATGCCGCGGGTGTGAATCTGGAGGATCTCCAGCCTGCCGTGCCTGTCGGGCACGCCGATCTCGATCTCCCGATCGAACCTGCCGGGCCTCCTCAGCGCCTCGTCGATGGAGTTCGGGCGGTTGGTAGCCCCGATGACGACGACCTTCCCCCTCGCGTTCAGCCCGTCCATCAGGGACAGCAGCTGCGCGACGATCCTGCGCTCCTCCTCGCCCTGCACCTCGCTCCTCTTAGGCGCGATCGAGTCGATCTCGTCGATGAAGATGATGCTGGGGGAGTTCTCCTCCGCGTCCTTGAAGATCTCTCTGAGCTTGCCCTCGGACTCCCCGTAGAACTTGCTCATGATCTCCGGTCCGCCTATGGAGATGAAGTTGCTCGAAGTCTCGCCGGCAACGGCCTTCGCGAGCATGGTCTTGCCGGTTCCCGGCGGGCCGTGCAGGAGCACGCCCTTCGGGGCCTCGACGCCCAGCCTCTTGAAGAGCTCGGGGTGTTTGAGCGGCAGTTCAATCATCTCCCTCACCTGGGAGATGGCGTTCCCTAGGCCGCCCACGTCGTCGTAGGATACCGACGGGATGTCCATCTTCTCCGCGGAGACAGGCTTGTCGCTGACCTTCACCTTCGTGCCGGCGCCGATGATGATCGCCTCGCCCGTCGGGGCGAAGCTGGTTACCACGAGGTCCATCCGGTTGCCCATGATGTTGAGCGAGAGGACGTCGCCTTTGGCGAACGCCCGCCCCTCGAGCGCGTGCGCGAGGTACTCGTCGCCGCCCTGCAGCCTCAGTTCCTCGGTGGGGGAGAAGGTGATCCTTTCCGCCTCCTTCGCTTCGGCCCTCTTGACGTCGACCCGCTCGTCGATCGACACGCCGGCGTTGCGGCGGGTGGAACCGTCGAGCCGGATCATCCCTCTGTTCGCGTCTTCAGGCGCGCCGCGGAGGATCTTCACCGCGGTCTTCTTCTGCCCGATCACCATCGCTATGTCCCCGACTTTGAGGCCGAGGATGTCCATCAGTTCCGGGTCGAGCCTGGCGATGCCCTTCCCGGTCTCGCCGGGCTTGAGCTCGGCGACCTTAATCGCCCTGTCGTTCGTCATACGTATCACTCCTTCCCATGCATTCCAGCAGATCGTCTATCATATGCGACACCGCGGCCTCGTTGAAGCCGAGGCTCTTCGAAATCTCCTCGGTGCTCCAGTTCGGGCGGTTCAGCATGCCGTAGAGGATTTCCCTGTGCTCGTAGTCGAGGCCGTCCAGATAGGTGCAGTCCAGGAACGAGTTTATCAGGTCGTTCCTCTCGCGCACCATCTCGGACCTGCGCCGGTCGAACTCGGCTATCTGCCGGTCGATGCTCGATATCTTCGCGCGGACCTCTTCCAGCCTCTCCTCCTCGTGCGTCTTGGTCCTGTTGGTCTCCCCGGCCCTCTCGCCGGAGTACACCATCCTCATCTCGAACATGCTGTCGCGCATATCGATGGTTATGCTGAATTCCGAGCTGGGCTTGTAGAGGATCCTGTTCGGTCCTCTGTTGCTGCTCTCGCGGTAGCTCTCCACGAGGCCCTCCCTCTCCATGAGCGCGAGGTTCTTCACCACCGCCTGCTGGCTGATGCCGAGCTCTTTCGAAAGCTGCAGGGGGTAGTGGGGCTCCCTCACCACCGCCTGGAGGATCCTCCTCCGCGTCGGGTTCTCCACTATGGAGAGTATGCTGTCCATGTCTGTCATGTTGCCACTGGTTGTTTGCTGTTGGTTTACAACCGAAAGTTGTATAGTACAGACCTTCTATAAATATATTTCCCGGATTGGGAAAGGACGGGCGGCGGCTCGCATCTGAAATTGTATAAATATGTACAATAATGTACAAATTTTTTTAATATACCACTGTGTACGCCTCCTGCATGGCAATACCCAAAGACGCACGCATAGGGCTTTCCCCGGAGGACATCCCCAAGCGCTGGTACAATATGGCCGCGGACGTGCCCGACCTCAAGCCCATGATCGATCCGGCCACCAAAGAGCCGGCCACCAAGGAGGATTTCAGGGCGATCTTTTGCGACAGGATCATCGACCAGGAGTTCTCCAGGGAGAGGTACATCGACATACCCGAGGAGGTCCGCGACGCCCTCGTCAGTCTCAACCGCCCCTCGCCCCTGCAGAGGGCGTACCGCCTCGAGAAGCGCCTCAAGACCCCGGCGAAGATCTATTTCAAAAGGGAGGACCTCAGCCCCCTCGGCTCCCACAAGGGGAACACGGCGCTGGCACAGGCATACTACAACGCCGATTCCGGCATTCACACCCTCACCACGGAGACCGGGGCAGGGCAGTGGGGCACCGCTCTCGCCATGGTTTCCAACCTCTTCGATATCAAGACCACCGTCTTCATGGTCAGAGGGAGCTTCGAGGCCAAGCCGCTTAGGAAGGCCATCATAAACACCTACGGCGCCACCGTCTATGCCTCGCCCTCTGCCCAGACCGAGTTCGGTAGGAAGGTCCTCAGGGAGCACCCGGAGACGTCCGGTTCGCTAGGGATCGCAATCTCCGAGGCCTGCGAGATGGCCGCCAAGGATGAGCACACCTGCTACGCCCTCGGTTCGGTCATGAACCACGTCATGCTCCACCAGACCGTCATCGGCGAGGAGACGCTGGAGCAGTTCAGGGTCGGGGAGATCGAGCCCGACTACATGATCGCCTGCGTGGGCGGCGGGTCAAACTTCGCCGGCTTCACCTTCCCCTTCCTCAGGGAGAGGAAGAAGGGCTTCTGCAGGGACGCGGAGGTCATCGCTGTCGAGCCCAAGGCCGCTCCGAGCATGACGAAGGGCGAGTTCAGGTATGACTACGGAGACACCGCCGGCATGACCCCCATGATGATGATGTACACCCTGGGCAGCCAGTACATCCCGCCCGCCATCCACGCCGGCGGCCTGAGGTATCACGGCATGTCCCCGCTGGTGTCGGCCGCTTACGACCACCACGACATCTCCGCCGTCTCCTATGACCAGACCGACATCTTCGAGGCCGGCATCCTGTTCGCCAGGACCGAGGGGATCATTCCCGCGCCCGAGTCCTGCCATGCCCTCAGATGCGCCATAGACAAGGCGCTGGAATGCAAGGCCCGGAACGAGGCGAAGACAGTAGTCTTCAACCTTTCCGGGCACGGGCTGCTCGACCTCTACGGCTACGAGCAGGCCCTCGACGGCACGCTCCCGCCGTCCGTGGGTTGAGGGGAGGCGGGGCCCTGCCCGGACGGGCGCGGACACCCCCCATCGCCGCCGCTCGTCTCGCTTTACCCACCGGGACGGATCGGACGGCGGCTACAACGGGCAAGATGGCGATCGTCAGGGTCGATGGGCCCGCGGGCGTGTTCGATGCCCGATCTCGCATCCGGACCGCACAAAATCACCAGAGGACAGAGAGTCTTAAAAACGCCACTACCGATGGCCCCCGCATGCCCGGGAGGATCGAAGGCGCATCGGTGATCATCGATGACGTCCGCGAGGCAAGCCAGACCTACAGCAGAGGGTGTTTCGGATACCCCCGCAGCGGGGGCTCCCTCGAACTCGACCTCTTAGAGGCCGCCTTCCTATGCGAACTCGGTCGCCTCGAGGTCCGGCACGGCAAGGGGAAGATGGGCTTCCCGGCGCTATTCGAGTACGCCTCCGCCCGCGTCGGCGCCTTCGACATCCGCTACATCGTCTTCAAGGACCTGAGGAGCAGGGGTTTCATCGTCAAGCCCGAGTCCGGCGCCTTCGACCTCCGCGTATATGCCCGCGGCGCCTTACCCAGCAGCTCAGATCCAGTCTACATGGTGTGCGCCGTGTCGGAGCGCTCGGCGCTCAACATAGAGGACTTCCTCGCCGAGGTCTCCCAGACCGAGGGTCGCGGTAAGCAGCTCCTCTACGGCGTGGTCGACGAGGAGGGCGACGTCACCTACTACAAGATGTTCACCAAGGACCCACGCGGCGCGGCCTACGCCGGCGTGGCGGGGGGAAAGTTCCGGGGCAAGCTATTCGGCGACCGCGTCTTCGTCTTCGACGGCGGGGGAGCGCTCCGCGGCGAAGCCTTCTACGGCAAGGACATGAACGGGGTTCTGCAGCTCTCCCTGATAGAAAGCTGCCACCTCATCGGCAACCGGGAGCTGGAGGTCTTCTCCCCGGAGGGGGAGGTCATGTCCGAGAGGGAGCTGATGGAGTTCGGGAGGAGGAACCAGGACGAGTTCGAAGCGCGCCTCAGGGCATACATCGACCTGCGCTCCCGCGGACTGGTGGTGAAGGCCGGCTTCAAGTACGGCACCCACTTCCGCGTGTACGAGAGGTCCCCCGACGAATGCCACGCGAGGTATCTTGTGCACGCCGTTCCCGCTTCATCCGTCGCCATGTGGCCGGAGATCTCCCGTACCGTCCGCCTCTCCGGCGGGGTGAAGAAGGAGATCCTCTTCTGCAGAATCGGCAAGACCGTCGATTACCTAGAATTCAGATGGTTCAGGCCTTGAGGAACCGAACGCGCGCCCAAAAGGCCCCCATCGTGGCGCCGACGGAGTTTTTCTGACAAATGTATATATACTGATATCTCGTTGAATAATCTGCCAGCCATTGCAAAGCAACGTGGGCAACCCCGACTCGAAGCAGCCCCTCATGCACGCGAATCTATCGAACGGGCTTTTGAAATCAAGCAACTTCGGAGATCGTCAGGTGCCGAGGCGCAACCGTTCGGCAGGCCCGTGGTCGCATGGGCGATGGCGGTGATACGCGAGGATATACCATGGTATACTGTAAGAACTGTGGAGAGCAGATCGACGCGAACGCGGCGGTCTGTCCGAAATGCGGATTCCAGCAGAAGAGCGGGGGGCCATCCCTGTTCAGCGGCGACAACATAATCTGGGCCATACTCGGATTCCTGATTCCGATTGCCGGGTTGGTCCTCTGGTTCGCATGGCACGAGAGCAAACCGGACGATTCGAAGATGGCCTTGGGAGGGTCACTGGCCGCAGTGATCTTGTGGGTGCAGTTCTTCCCCTTCTTTTTCTTCTGGTTCATCTTCTAATTCAACTGATTGACGAGGGCCCGCGGTAGCGGGCCCCGAAACATCTTCGAAGGGTCATTTTTACCAATCCCCGAGCACCGGCCGACATCGCCTGTGCCGCCATCAGAGCTGGATTTCTATACCGAGCTTCTCGGTGAGCTCCTTGTACCGGTTCCTGATGGTGACCTCGGTCACGCCGGCAACGTCGGCCACCTCCCGCTGGGTCCGGCGCTCGTTGCAGAGGATCGAGGATATGTAGATGGCCGCCGCGGCGACGCCCGTCGGGCCCCTGCCAGAGGTCAGCTCCTTGTCGGAGGCGTCCTTCAGTATCTCCGCGGCCTTGGTCTGGACCTCGCCGCTCAGCTTGAGCTCTGAGCAGAACCTCTGCACGTAGTCCTGCGGCTTGGTGGGCATCAGCTTGAGCTTCAGTTCCCTGGTCATGAACCTGTAGGTCCTGCCGATCTCCTTCCTGCCGACGCGGCTGGAGTTGGCGACCTCGTCGAGCGTCCTCGGGACCCCGCACTGCCTGCACGCCGCGTAAAGGGACGCCGCTACGACGCCCTCGATGGACCTCCCCCTGATCAGGTTCTTGTTGACGGCCTTCCTGTAAATCATGGCCGCGGTCTCCCTGACGTTCCTGGGCAGGCCCATGGCGGAGGCCATCCGGTCCAGCTCGGAGAGGGCGAAGGCCAGGTTCCTCTCGGTGGCGTTGGAGACCCTGATCCGCCTCTGCCACTTCCTCAGCCTGTAGAGCTGGGCGCGGTTCCTGGTGGGGATGCTCTTCCCGTAGGAGTCCTTGTTCTTCCAGGAAATCTCCGTGGACAGCCCCTTATCGTGGATGGTGTAGGTCATGGGCGCGCCGGTTCTGGCCCTCTTCTCGCCCTGCTCCGGGTCAAACGCCCTCCACTCCGGGCCCTGGTCGATGAACTGGTCGTCCAGCACGAGCCCGCAGTCCTCGCACACCAGCTCCCCCCTCTCGTAGTCGAGGACCAGGTGGTGGCTTCCGCACTCGGGGCAGATCTTGATCTCTTCGGTTTCTTCTCTTACCTTTGGCATTAAGGTTCCTCTTCAGATAGTATAGGCGTTCTCCGACGCGAATGCCGGGCCCATCGAGCGCAACGCTCGCGTACGGGGCCTCTACCGGGCCCATGAGCCTCATCACCGTGCCGATTTTTTTGTGGCCTCCGTCGAAGATCTGGCCCCCGACGTCGGGGAGGTTCTCGCACCTCACCGTGGCGCTGCCCCCCGATGTGATGCCTATGACCGTTCCCAAAATCTCCATGATTCCCTCCGACGGGGTATGGGACGGCTTATGGAAGGCATATATTTAAACATTGACGTAGTATATATAAACAAGTCCGATTTTCGTATTTTAAAGAAAGCACGAAACGCAATTGGATTTTTGGCCCTTCGGAGGCACCGGCGGCCGTCCCAGCGGCATCACGGGGCGCCGGCCGCGACCCTGCCCAGGGCCCGAACCATTATTAAACAATGGAAGTATTGAGGAGAAATCAGAGGGGCCGTCGAGCGCCCCATCGGAATGAAGGTTTAATCATGGAATGGGACATTTGGATGTTCATCACCGTCGTCCTCGTGGTCTTCGCACTTGTCATGCTCCTCGCGGGCATCTTCGCGGCCGGTTTCGGGTCGGGCAGGAGCAGGGCCTACGGCGGCATTATTGCGCTTGTCGGGGGCATCGTCCTCATCGCGACTGTCTACATGTGCAGCCAGGACGTCTCCGTCTTCGGGGAATTCGACGCGTGGGAGCTCATCAGGGACGCCATAATCTACCTGGTCGCGATTCTCATCGGCGCTCTCGCCGCCGTCGGCATCTTCCTGGTATCCATACTGAAGAGCTGAAAACTCGATCAACGGGGCCGCCGGGCCCCCGCCCCCGGCACCTCCTCTGTCGCGCCTGCGCGACTCTTATTATACCCCCTGTCCATCCTTCCCCAATGGCCAAGGTCTTCATAATCACCGGGAGCAAGAGCGATTTCCCCATCGCGCAGAAGGCCATCTCGGTGCTCAACAAATTCAAGGTCCCGTTCGACATCGCGGTCGCCTCCGCGCACAGGACGCCGGCGCGTGTCGCCGAGATCGTTTCGGGGAGCGATGCCGACGTGTTCATCGCCTTCGCCGGGCTCTCCGCCGCCCTCCCCGGCTCGATCGCCGCCCATACGACCAAACCCGTCATCGGCGTGCCCTGCGGCGGCGATCTGGATTACGATTCCCTGCTCTCCATCGTGCAGATGCCGCCCGGGGTCCCCGTCGCCTGCGTGGGCATTGACCGCGGCGACAACGCCGCGAAACTCGCCGTGGAGATCCTCGCGGTCTCCGACAAGGGCCTTGCCGCGGCCCTCGCCGAGGACAGGAGGGAGATGGCCGCCAAGGTGGAGAGGGACTCCGCCGCGATGGAGGCCGAGGCCAGGAAGGTGGGGTGAATGGACGCCGAGGCGTTCGTCAGGGAATCCGTCGAGGCGATCAACTCAAAGATTCCCGTCGGCGGGAAGGCGGTCATCGCCTGCTCAGGCGGAGTGGACAGCATGGTGACCGCGGCCCTTGCCAGCAAGGCGATTGGGGACAGGCTCCTCGCCGTTTACGTGGACAGCGGGCTGATGAGGAAGGGCGAGACCGAGGAGGTCGAGGGCATGCTGAAGCGCACGGGCATCAACTACCGCATCGCCCGCGCCGCCGACGAGTACTTTGAGGCCCTCAGGGGAATCACCGACCCCGAGCAGAAGAGGAAGGCCATCGGCGAGAAGTTCATCAGGGTCTTCGAGAGGTACGCCCGCGAGTTCGGCGCGACCTTCCTCTTCCAGGGCACCATCGCCCCAGACTGGATAGAGAGCGGCGACGGCGTCCGTGACACCATCAAGTCGCACCACAACGTCGGCGGCCTCCCCAAGGACATGAACATGACCCTCGTGGAGCCCCTCTACGACCTCTACAAGGACGAGGTCCGCGAGGTCGCCCGCGCCCTCGGCGTCGAGGCGAGTGAGAGGCAGCCTTTCCCCGGGCCCGCCCTCGCCATCCGCTGCCTCGGCGAGGTCACCCCCGAGAAGATCGAGATCGTCCGCGAGGCGTGTTTCATCGTCGAGGACGAGATCGCGAGGTCGGTCAGGAAAGGGGAGGCAGCCCGCCCGTGGCAGTACTTCGCCGTCCTCCTTCCCACAAGGTCCGTCGGGGTGCAGGGCGACAGGAGGGCGTACGGCTACACCGTCGCCGTCCGCGCCGTCGATTCCGTCGACGCCATGACCGCTACCTTCGCGAGGCTCCCCCTCGAACTCCTAAGCCGGATCTCGGTGAGGATCACCGACGAGATGAAGGACAGGGTCAACCGCGTGGTGTACGACATCACGAGCAAGCCCCCCGCCACCATCGAGTGGGAGTGAGGCGGGGACGCCCGGGGCGGGCCCCGCCCGGGCATATTTTTAACTACGACCCCGGCGAATCGCCCGCATGAAGGTCTACGTGGTGGACAACGGCGGTCAGTGGACGCACCGCGAGTGGCGCGTCTTGAGGTGTCTCGGCGTCGAGACCAGGATGGTCCCGAACACCACGCCCTTCGGGGAACTGAAGGACCTCGACGGCCTGGTCCTCTCCGGCGGGGCCCCGAACGTCGCCTGCGACGGGAGCAGGATGGGCAACGGCGCGGAATACATCGATCGCGCGGAGTACCCCGTCCTCGGCATCTGCGCCGGCATGCAGTTAATGTGCCAGCGTTTCGGTTCCGAGGTGGGTCCCGCCGATACCCCGGAGTTCGGCGAGGTCGAGTTGAAGGTCTCCGACCACTCCGACCTCTTCAGGGGCCTCCCCGACGAATTCATCGCGTGGGGCAGCCACAACGACGAGGTGAAGTCCGTCCCCGCCGGCTTCAGGGTCACCGCCTCCTCGCCGTCCTGTGGCATCGAGGCCGTCGCCTGCGTCGACCGTCCCCTCTACGGGGTCCAGTTCCATCCCGAGGTGGAGAACACCCAGCACGGGAGCGAGATGTTCCGGAACTTCCTGGGCATAATCGCCGCGCAGAGGCGGCGAGGCAGCCGTATGGAGGGAAGCGGGAAGCCGGCCCCGGAGGGCCGGCAGGCGACTCAGTTCCCGCTGGCGATCTGCTCGAGCTGGCTGATGATCTGCCAGATCTGGGTCCTCGCGTGCAGAGGTATGTTCGCGTCGTTCGCGAGATCGTCGAGGATGTTGATCGCGGAGGCGGCGCGCACGTCGAGCGCGTCCTTCGTGTCGAGCACCCTGGCCTTCGCCTCCTGGGCGCCCCTCCTGATGTTCTTGGGGACGGAGGTGTCCTCGGCGAGGATGTCCATCGCGTCCGTAGCCTGTTTGATGCGGTTGTCGGCCATTTGATCACCTGTCGTGCAGGGGTGTCAGGCGGAGTCGAACTCCTCCTGGAGCTCGTTGCTGATCTGGCTGAGGAGGTCCTCGAAGTTGGCGGACTTGAATTCCCTCTTGCCGCCCATGTCGCTCTGAATCCTGACGATGAAGTCGTCGTTGTCCTTGAAAAGCTCGATGTTGCACAGACTGTCTTCCATAAACACACCTCGTGCGCGATTGGCGTGTTATCTGCACCTCGTATAAAACGGTTATCGGGGCCCCCATTCCTTCACCTGGGGCGTATGAAGGAAGCGCGCCACGCAAAAGTATATTTATAACTCCCCCTTGTCAAGCCTTTGCTTTTCCGATACTTCAGCGGTAGCGAAGGAGCATGCACGGACGCCGGCCGGGCCGGCGCCCGCAGAGGTAGAAACGACATGGCAGCAGACGGAGTGGAAGGCCGCGCGGAGAAGATCCAGGACGGCCTCGAGTCCAAGATGAACGGCCTCGGGAGGGGAAGATACGGAAGGATCCTCCAGATGGCCCACACGCCGGACAAGGGCGAGTATCTCAAAACCTCGAAGATCTCCGCCATAGGCATCATCATCCTCGGAGCCGTCGGCTTCTTCATAATGTGGCTGATGACCTACATGCCGGACTACTTCTAATCGGTGGGATGGAAGATGTCAGACGGTATCAGCGGCCCCGTTTTCTCCGGCGACAGCGGACAGAAGGAGGTCCACGCCGGATGCACCGCCGCTTGGGATTTCCAGCTATCGTCCGGCGCGCCCAAGGCGTCCCTCTCCTTCGAGGTGGATACGCCCGACCACGAGAACGCCCCCGAATGGTCGGTGTCGCTTCTGGACTCGACCGGTTCCGTGATATGGGAGAACTACCGTTCCAAACCGGGTGCGGACGTCGTTTTCTCGGGCTCCAAGGAGAAGATCCTGAGGCTCGAGGTCATCTGCCCCAAAGGGGCCAGGTACGGGGATTCGGTCACCGTCAAGCTGGCCGCCAAGACGGACGGCGGCGGGGCCTCCGCCGTCTTCGGCGCCGTCGCGAGGCAGTCCATAGTGATTCTGAAGACCCAGATGGACCAGGAGAAGTCCGTCGCGATGAGCCTCATCGCGAAGGCCTCCCAGGGCGAGAAGGACATCTACGCCGTCCTCTCTCCCATCGGCATGAGGGGGTACGTGTTCGTCGAAGGGATGAACACCGACCGTCTGCACGAGAAGACCCGCGACATCAAGAAAGCGCGCGCCTTCATCAGCGGCGAAACTTCGATGGCGGAGATCGGCCACTACATGATGCCCGTCTCCGCGGTCGTCGGCATAGAGGAGGGGGACATCGTGGAACTCGTCAACGGCCCGTTCAAGGGCGAAAGGGCGAGGGTCACCAACATCGACTCCGGCAAGGAGGAGATCACCGTGGAGCTCGTGGAGGCCATGGTCCCCATACCCGTCACCGTCAAGGGCGACAGCGTCAGAGTCATCGAGAAGGAGATGTGAACATGGTAGATACCGTAGAGGCATTGGTGGACGGGGGCAGGGCCTCCGCAGGGCCGCCGCTCGGACCCGCTCTCGGGCCCAAGGGCGTCAACATCGGCCAGGTCATCGCGAAGATCAACGAGAAGACGAAGGCGTTCGACGGGATGAAGGTCCCGGTCAAGGTCCTCATCAACCCGGACAAGACGTTCGACGTAAAGGTCGGGACCCCCCCGGTCTCCGCGCTCATCAAGAACGAGCTCGGGATTTCCAAGGGATCGGGCAACCCCAAGACCGAGATCGTCGGCAACCTTTCCGTGGAGCAGGCGAAGAAGGTCGCCGCCATGAAGCAGGACTCCCTGCTCGGCGCGACCGAGAGGGCCCGCGTCCTCGAGGTCGCCGGGAACTGCGTCTCCCTCGGCGTCACCATCGACGGCAAGCCCCCCAAGGCCTTCCAGAAGGACGTCAAGGCCGGGCATTACGACGACCAGCTCGAGCATTAAACTTCTTCCGCCCCCCTGCCACCGGGTCGTGCCTGCAGCCCCTCTGTACGGGCGCGGACGGGGCCCTGCAAGACTGCACATCGCCGTTGGCCGTTCCATCGCATGTGGCCGGGACGGGCTCCGTTCGGTGCATAAGGACGGAACCGCCCGGATTGCATTTCCGCATACTTTCTGACCGCGCACGGACAGCTCGGCTCCCGCATTCTGAAAATCGCCCACCGTCAAGGCCGGGGCACACCCGGAACACATTCCGCCGGGGCAATGCCGGGACATCCCGGCAGTTCCGCCCGAGGAGATCGCTCAGCGCCTCGTTGGGAAAAGTCGAGCCTCGGCAGGGACCCGGTTATCCTCACAGTCCGGACGCTGACGCCTATCATAGAAAGCAGCAATTTCAGAACGTACCTGCCCGTCCGAGAACGTTTGAGGGATCCGGTCCTCGTCGGTAAACCCCTTCCCGGATGCGGACAGGACGGAATTGACATCCTTCTTGCTGATGGTGCGCCCTCGGTGTACATTTTGCACCGTACCGCTCAGTACTCCTCGTTCATGGTTCTGGCCACGAGGTCGATGTCGCTTCCGCCGCCGAATTCGTTGCGGAACGGGAAGCCCCTCCACAGGACCACCGATTCCAGGCGCCTGCGTAGAGGGGGTGGTCATGAAATACCTGGCATGGGCTCCTCGAATTTCGTGTCGCACTCGGGTTTGAAGGAGGATTATTGACGGTATCTGCCCAATATCTCGGCGAAAGTCATTGAGTCACTTGCTGGCGTAACTACGTCGCCGCTATAAATGGGTGGGTGCACCCCATGGTCGCCGCGGCCCCATATCCTGTTACGGGGGCGTAGCGGTGGAATAATATGGGCTTTCCCGCTCCGAACAAGCGAGGGTCGCCGAGCTGGCGAGTGCCGCCGCGGACACGGCCTGGGAGAGGACCCTCCCCGCGTCTTACCGGTATGGAAGCAATGTTGCCGGCTTGCCTCCGTGCCAACCATCTCGCCATACCTTGCGCTCAGGTATGCCGGAGGAAGAACCCTTTAAATACGGGCAGCAGATTGTCCGTCCGCTCGTAGGAGGGTTGCAAGACCCGCTATCACTACGAGGGGGAATAGTATTGGCAGATAAACCAACCGCAATGGCTGTGCAGAAGGCACTGGAAGGTGCGAAGAAGCGCAATTTTGTCGAATCGGTTGAGTTGGCCGTCAACCTCAGGGACATCGACCTCTCGCTTCCCAAGAACCGCATCCAGGAGGACATAATCCTCCCGAAGGGGCGCGGGAAGAAGGTCCGGGTCGCTGTGATTGGCGGTGGCGAACTAGCCCTGAAAGCCAAGGACGTTGCTGACGTGGTGATCACTCCCGAGGAACTCGGGACGCTCGCCGGTGACAAGAAGCAGGCCAAGAAGCTCGCGAACAGCGTGGATTTCTTCATCGCCGAGGCCCCCTTGATGGCCCAGGTCGGTAAGAGACTGGGTACCGTTCTCGGCCCTCGCGGGAAGATGCCGAAGCCCATCGCCCCCGGAGCCGACCCGGCCCCGGTGATCGACAACCTGCGCAAGACCGTCACCGTCAGGACGAAAGACAAGAAGACCTTCCACGTGCCCGTCGGAACCGTGGAGATGTCCGCCGAGGACATCGCCGAGAACGTCGACGTCGTCATGAACCGTGTTCTGACTCACCTCGAAAAGGGGAAGCACAACATCGATTCCGCGTACGTCAAAACGACGATGGGCGCTTCGGAGAAGCTTTCGTGAGGGACTTCCATGGCACACGTCGCAACTTGGAAAAAAGAAGTCGTCGCAGAAATCGTCGAGGATGTCCGGAAGTACCCCGTCGTCGCGGTGGTCAGTATGGAAGGCATCCCCGCGCCCCAGGTCCAGTCCATGAGGGCTGGGATGAGGGAGCATGCGCAGATCAGGATGGCGAAGAACAAGATTCTCCTCCACGCGATCGAGCAGGCCTCCTCTGACAAGTCCGGCCTGGAGGGACTGAAGGATGCGGTGCACGGTCAGTGCGCCATCGTCACTACGGACCTCAATCCGTTCAAGCTCTTCGCTAAGCTGAAGGCCACGATGTCGCCCGCCCCCGCGAGAGCGGGGCAGATCGCGCCCTACGATATCATCGTGCCCGAGGGGCCGACCCCGTTCGGACCCGGGCCGATCATCGGCGAGCTTCAGAAGATTGGGCTTCCCGCGCAGATCATGGCGGGAAAGATAACGGTCAAGAAGGCAACGACCGTCGCGAAGGCCGGGGAACCCATCCCCGAGGCCGTCGCGGCGCTCCTGCCGAAGCTGGAGATCCTCCCCATGACCGTCGGGATGGACGCAAGGGCCATCTACGAGTACGGGACGATATACGGCAGGGAGGTCCTGGACATCCCCGACGACTATTATCTCAACATGTTCGCTACGGCCGCGCGCGACGCGCTGGCGCTCGGTGTCGAAATCGCCTATCCGGCGAAGGAGACCATCGTGCCGCTGGTGACTAAGGCGTACAGGGAGGCGAGAGCTCTCTCGCTGGAGGCCGCGATACCGACCAAAGATACGATCGGAGCGCTTTTTGCGAAGGCAGACATGCAAATGCTTGCCGTTGCCTCCGCGTCCGGGTTCACGAACGACGACATCGCCCTGAGGCTCTCTTCGGCGGCGACCGCGTCCGTGAGCTCCGCGGGGCCCGCCCAGGCGGAGCAGAAAGCAGCAGAAGAAAAGAGCGAAGAGAATGCCGAGGAAGAAGTTTCCATGGATCTCGGAGCCCTATTTGGATAAAGGAGTTGAAAGAAATGCAGTACATATACAGCGCAATGGTCCTCTACTCTGCTGGCAAGGACATCACGGAGGAGTCCGTGACCGCCGTCCTCAACGCCGCCGGCGCCACGGTGGACCCCGCCAAAGTGAAAGCGCTCGTTGCTTCCCTCGAGGGAGTCGACATCAAGGAGGCCATCGCGAACGCCTCTGTCGCCGCTCCCGTCGCCGCCGCAGCCGCACCCGCCGCGGGCGCCGCCCCTGCGGCCGACGCCCCCGCCGCTGCCGCAGCGGAGGAGGAGAAGGTCAGCGAGGACGAGGCCGCTGCCGGGCTGTCCGCTCTCTTCGGATGAGCGTTCGTAAGGCACGGAACCGCTGAAACCACTTACCCTCGGACGGGGCCCCCGGGCCCCGCCGGTTTTTTTCATGCACGGAGGTTGGGCTACGGAGGAGGACAGGAAGTTCACCGTGAGGCTGCCCTCCGAGGACGCCGCCCTCCTGGAAGCATTGGTGAGGCTGCGCAGGTACGGCAGCGTCTCCGACGCCGTCCGCGACGCGGTCTCCCGGCTCGTCGATTCCGAGCTCGGCGGAGAGGCAAGGGCCGCCACCCTCGCGTCCGCTTTGCCGGTCGTGGATGCTTCGTTGCTGACGTCGGACGGCAGAGGCCTGGAGGCCGCCATCTCCGACGCCATCGCCCGCGGGCTGGAGTCCGACAGGCGATGCGCGACACCGTCGTCGTGGGCTGCGGCGGCGGAGGCTGCGGCACCGTCTCGCAGATAACCACGCTCTCCGACGTGCCGGCGTTCACGATCAACGCGGCCAAAGCCGACGTCGTCGTACCCGTCCGCAATGGGGGCGCGGAATCGTTCAAGGGCAGGAGGGATGCCGCCTATTCGGGCGCCCTCAACATGCGCGCGGAGATATCCTCACGCATTTCCGGGTTCGGGAACGTCATCGCCGTCGCCACTCTCGGCGGCGGCGCGGGTTTCGGCATAGTGTACGCCCTCTCCCAGTGCGCTAAGGAGGCCGGGGCGAACTTCGTCGCCGCCGTCACCATCCCCTTCGCCTTCGAGACCGACCGCCGTCCCGTCGCCGAGAGGGAGGCGGAGGCCGCCACCCGGTTCGCCGACCGCGTCATCGTCATGGACATGCAGAGGCTGGTCGACATGGGGGGCCTCGGCATGGGGGCGGGCAGAGCAATCGCCGCCGCCGACCTCATGGTCTCGAACGCCGTTATAACTATTGCCAGGCTGCTGGAGGGCACGCCCTTCTTCAGCACGATGACCCAGAA
The DNA here is from genome assembly GCA_028561875.1 of Methanomassiliicoccaceae archaeon COG_1. Lineage (GTDB taxonomy): Archaea > Thermoplasmatota > Thermoplasmata > Methanomassiliicoccales > Methanomethylophilaceae > Methanomethylophilus. The sequence continues at coordinate 21,780 of JAQQTI010000001.1, read as the reverse complement.
ATCATACTCCTTCTCATACGGCGACGGCAGCTGCGTCGCGAAGTCCGTCGAGGCCGCCATGTCGCAGCCGATGTTCGAGCTCGACCCCGCGGAGGGGAAGGCCGTCATCTGCCTGGACGCCAGGGTGGACCCGCGCGAGGCGGAGCACGTCGCCCGCCTCGTTGCCGACAGGACCGGCATCGTCCCCGAAGTCATCCAGGGCGAGGCGCCGGGGGGCTTCGGCGCCACCGTCTTCATGCCGGTGTCGCTTCGATCCCTTCCATCCGCCGCCGCGTATGAGCTTGACGGCGTCGCCGAAGACGCCCATGATGGTGTGGTACTCGTACTTCGTGGGGATGGCGCGGCCCATCATCCGGCGGAACATCACCGACGTCGACTCCCTCCTTTCGGAGGGGTAGCCAATCCCGTCGAGGAGGTCGCGGAACTTCTCGAACATCAGCGCTTTCTCGCGGCCGTCGGCGGGGGGCACGCGGATGCGCTTCATTTCGGCCTCGAACATCTCGTATAGGACGATGCCCACGGAGTGGGAGAGGTTGAGGATGGGGTATTCGTCGCTGGTCGGAACGTGGATCAGAACGTCGCATTGGTTGAGCTCGGCCTGCAGGAGGCCGACGTCCTCCCTGCCGAAGACGAGGGCGATCCTCTCTCCGTATCCGCGGGCGCCCTCGGCGAACTCCCTCGCCGGGACGGGGATGCGGGCGTAGTTGCTCTCGCCCTTGGTGACGACGCCGCTCGTTCCGGCCACGAGGAAGCAGCCTTCGACGGCCTCCCCCATGGAGGAGACGATGTGCGCCCTTTCGAGGATGAAGTTCCCGTGTTTGGCGCGGTTCCTCGCCTCGTCGTCGATCTCGCAGGGGTTGACCAGCCAGAGGTCGTCGACATCGAAGTTCGCCATGCATCTGCAGATGGCGCCGATGTTCCCGGGGAACTTCGGGCCCACGACCACTACGCGGATGTCCGCCATGTTATCCGGCCGTTCCATCGTTCTGTTGTATATCAAACTCTCTCCGCGGGCCGGGCCGCACCCGGCCCCCGCCGTTTGCGCGCTCGCCCCATCGGACGCCCGGTCCGCGCCAGAGGGGTTAGCCGGATGGCAGCAGGCCGGACCGGCCCACGGGGCCGACATCCCGGGAAGGGGCGGCGCCGCGAATAGGCCTGACGTCTGTCCAGGGATGCTCTCGGAGGCGTCCCGCCCGACCCCGCCCCGCGCGTGAAACGGTTATATGGGGCGTCCGCGTTCAAAGAATCGTGACGACGCCGAAGGGTCATCCGCGCTACAGGTCCCTCATGGTCAGGGAGCATCTCGCGGACATGGTTGGCAGGGGCCTGGTGAACCCCACGGGGCTCATATCGCAGGGGAGGGGCGAGGCCTACGACTACCTTATGGGGGAGAAGACGCTCCCGCCCGCCCTCGGGGCGGAGAGGGCCGCCGCGGCCTTCCTGCTCAAGGCGGAGAGGCCGCTGGTCTGCATGAACGGCAACGCCGTCGCGCTCGACCCGCAGGGCATGATAAGGCTCGCCCGCGCGGTGCCGGCGAAGATGGAGGTCAACGTCTTCCACCGCACCGAGGAGCGCGTCGACGCCCTGGTGAAGTACATGGAGGAGCAGGGCGCCGAGGGCGTCCTGGGCAGGAACCCCGATGCGAGGATCCCCGGCCTGACCTCCGACCGCGCCCTCTGTTCCAAGGAGGGCGTGCTCGGCTGCGACGCCATCGTCGTCCCCATCGAGGACGGCGACCGCGCGGAGGCCCTCGCAGCGATGGGGAAGGTCGTGATCTCCATCGACCTCAACCCCCTCTCGCGCACGTCCAGAGCGGCGACGGTGCCGATTTCCGACGAGATCGTGCGCGCTCTCGCGAACATGTCCGCGTTCGTGGAGGAGCTCAGGGGCGACGACGCGGAAATCGCGAGGATAACGTCCTCGTACTCCGCGGCGGAGACTAGGCGGGCAACCGTGCGGGCCATCTGCGACAGCCTGATGGCGGAATTCGAGGGATGAGAAATGGAAGAACTCGTCAAGAAAGGGAGCCTCAGGCTCAGATGGGCTTACGACCACATGCCGGTCCTGCAGGAGCTGGACCGGAGGTTCCGGAAGGAACAGCCCCTCGCCGGCGTGAAGATAGGCATGGCGCTGCACACCGAGGCGAAGACGGGGATGCTCGCCGTCACCCTTGCCAACGCCGGAGCGCGGGTCGCCCTCGCCTCCTGCAACCCGCTCTCCACCGACGACTCCGTCGCCGAGGCGCTCCGCGCCGAGTACGGGCTGGAGGTGCACGCCAGGAAGGGGGAGTCGGAGAAGGAGTACTACGCGAACCTCAACAGCGTCCTCAACATCTTCCCAGACTACGTCATCGACGACGGCGCCGACCTCATCGCCACGGCGCACACCAAGAGGCGCGACGCCCTGAAGAACATCAAGGGCGGTAACGAGGAGACCACCACAGGCGTGGCGAGGCTCAAGGCAATGGCCGCCGAAGGCAGGCTGGAGTTCCCCCTGATGGACGTCAACGACGCGAAGATGAAGTACCTATTCGACAACCGCTACGGCACCGGGCAGTCGGCCTTCGACGGGTGGATGAACGCCACCAACCTCATGGTCGCCGGCAAGCGCATGGTCGTCGCCGGCTACGGGTGGTGTGGCAAGGGCGTGGCCATGAGGGCGAAGGGCCTGGGGGCCATCGTCACCGTCACCGAGGTCGACCCCGTAAAGGCCATCGAGGCGAGGATGGACGGCTTCGAGGTAAAGCCCATGAGGGAGGCCGTGAGGAGCGCGGAGATCCTCATGACCGCCACCGGATGCAGGGACGTCGTCGCCGAGGACGACTTCAAGAACATGCGGGACGGCTGCGTCATCGGCAACGTCGGGCACTTCGACAACGAGATCAACAAGAAGCAGCTCAAGGCGATGTCCAAGTCGGTGAGGCGGGTCCGCGACTTCATAGACGAGTACGCCCTCGGGGACGGGAGGAGGCTCTACCTCGTCGCCGAGGGCAGGCTGATGAACCTCGCCGCCGGCCAGGGCCACCCCGCCGAGATCATGGATACCAGCTTCTCCACGCAGGCGCTGGGGGTCGTCTACCTGGCGGAGCACCATGGGGAGATGGGGAACAGGGTTTACCCCGTCCCCGACGAGATCGACGACGAGGTCGCGAGGATCAAGCTGAAGCAGTGGGGCGTGCGCATAGACAGGCTCTCGAAGGAGCAGTACGCGTACATCCACAGCTGGCAGGAAGGCACCCGATGCGCGTCATGATCATGACCGACTCGTACCTCCCAACCAGGGACGGCGTGGTGACGTCAGTCATCTCGCAGCGCAAGTTCCTCGAGGGCATGGGGCACGAGGTGGTCATCGTCGCCCCAGACCCCGGGGAGGAGCACCGCGAGGAGGGGGTCTACTACTTCCGCGCGAGGAAGTTCAGGACATACGAGGGGTACTTCGTGCCGGTGTACTACTCCCGCGCGACGAAGCTCGTGAGGGAGCTGGAACCCGACGTGATACACATCCGCGGCGTGGCCCTCATGGCGCTCAAGGCGCTCATCGCCAGCCGCCGGACGAAGGTGCCTACGGTGCTCACCTACGACACCATGGTCACCGACGTCATAGACAGGTATTCCCCGGTCAGGCTCCCGAAGAGGATGCTGGTGAAGCTCGCGGGAATCTACCTCCGGCAGGAGCTCAAGAGGCCGGGCTGCGTCATCGTCCCCTCGGACAGCACCGGCCGGGAACTCACCGAGGTCCTGATGGTCAGACCGAAGGCGATGGAGACCGTGCCCACCCCGGTCGACACCTAGTACTACTCCAGGGCGGACGGCTCCGAGGTGAGGGCGAAATACGGTTTGGAGGACAGCCGCGTCCTCATCACCGTCGGCCGTGCCTCGTACGAGAAGAACGTCGACGTGATCATCAGGAGCATGCCCCTGATGGGCACCGACGTGAGGCTCCTGGTCGTCGGCAAGGGCCCCGCCCTCGATGATTGGAAGAAGGCCGCGGAGGACGCCGGCGTCCCGGACCGGGTGGTGTTCACCGGCTTCGTTGACGGGGGGGACCTCGTAGCGCACTACTCCTGCGCGGACGCGTTCGTCTCGGCATCCGTTTTCGAGACGCAGGGGCTCACCGTCATAGAGGCGATGTCCTGCGGCCTGCCGGTGGCCTGCGGCAACGGGCGTGCGTACCTCGACTACGTGGAGGACGGCGTCAACGGCTACATCTTCGACCTCGACCCGGAGAGCTGCGCCGGGGCGATGCGCCGGGCGCTGGACGCGCCGCAGGAGGTCCGTGAAGCCGCCAGGGCGACCGCGGAGGGGTTCAGTATACCGAAGGTGGCCGCCAAGCTCGTCTCGGTTTACGAGGGCGTCATCTCGGGGAGGGAGGCGGGCAGATGAGGATCGTCGACGTGAACCCGTTCTTCCATCCGTGGAGGGGCGGCATAGAGAGCAGGATGTACGACACCTCGAGGCTGCTCGCGGCCAAGGGGCACGACGTGACGGTGGTCGCCGCGCAGATATACGACGACGCCCCCGACGAGGAGGAGGTGGACGGGTTCCGCATCGTCCGCCTGAAGTCGAGGCGGCTGGGGACCTACAACCCCCCGTTCGTCTCTTCCACGGGGATTTCCGAGGCGATAGAATCCCTGGACCCGGATGTGTCACTTCAACTACCGCTGGGCGCCGAGCTACACCAGGGCCCTCGGCAGGTACGACGGCGCGAAGGTGTTCACCTATCACAACATGTGGGGGAGGGCGTGGGCGCCCGGGGAGGGTTTCGGGGTGAACGACGGCAGGTTGCCAAAGCCCTCGACACATTCGACCACATCATCGCGGTGAGCGACACCGTGAGGATGACCTCATCCGCCGCGGGTACTCGGAGAGGTACGTCACCTGCGTGCCCTCCTGCCTCAGCACGCCGATCGACCCCGGGAAGGGGGACGGGGATTTCATCCTCTCCCTCGGCAGGCTCGTCAGGACGAAGGGCCTGGACTGCCTCGTTGAGGCGATGAGGGACGTGGACCACAGGCTGGTGATCTGCGGCAGGGGGCCGGATGCCAGGCGTCTCGGGAAGGAGATAAGGAGGGCCGGAGTGTCGGACCGTGTGGAGATGCGCGGACACGTCTCCGAGGAGGAGAAACGCGAGCTCATGGGGAGCTGCCGGTTCTTCGTCATGCCGTCGGTGTTCGAGAGCCTCGGGCTCGCGGCCGTCGAGATGCTCGCCCGCGGCCGCCCGGTGGTGTGCTCCGACGCGGACGGCCTCCCGGAGACCGTCGGCGAGGGCGGCGTCGTCGTACCCAAGGGGGACCCGAAGGCGCTCGCCGGGGCGATGAACGCGCTGTGGGACGACCGCGGGCGGTGCGAGGAGCTTGCCGCCAAGGCCGCCGAGCGCGCAAGGTTCTACGACTGGGGCATCCACCTCCCGAAAATCGAAGAGGTCTATTCCAAGGCCGTCTCGGGCGAGTACTCCGAGGCAGACGCGCACAGGGCTGGTTGACATGATTCCATTCCTATCCGTATACGGGCACATCACCATCGACCAGATAGTCTCCGTGGGGAAGTTCCCGGGCATCAACGAATCCGTCGACGTCGTGTCGAAGAAGACCTCCCTCGGCGGCACCGGGGCGAACATCGCCATCGCCGCCGCGAGGCTCGGCGTGCCCACCGCCCTCTGCGGCTTCGTGGGCCCCGACTTCCCGCCGATGTACATGAAGGAGATGGAGGACTCCGGCCTCATCGTCGACGAGGTCGTCGCCGTGCCGGATTACGAGACGTCGCAGGCGATGGTCATCAACGACCCGGACCTCAGGCAGAAGGTGATCTTCTACCAGGGGCCGCAGGGTTTCGCGAGCTCCCTAGGGAGGGATCTCCTGGGGAACGCCAAACTCTCCAGGAAGGTGCACTTCTGCACCGGCGAGCCGAAGTGGTACATCCATCTCCTGGAGGTATTGCAGAAGGAGGCCTGCGACGTTGCCACCGACCCGAGCCAGGAGGTGTACCGCCTGTGGTCTGCCGAGAACATCCGGAGGGCCATGGAGCTCACCGACGCGCTCTTCTGCAACAACTACGAGGCGAAGGTCATCGAGGAGAGGCTGGGGCTGGGCTCCGTCTTCGACCTCGACGAGCCCCTCATAGTCCGTACCGACGGCGCCAACGGCGCGAAGGCGAAGGTGGACGGCGAGATGGTCGACGTCCCCGTCGTGAAGGGAAGGGGGGCGGTCGACGCCACCGGATGCGGGGACTCCTTCCGCGCCGGGTTCTATTCCGGGCTGTACCACGGGTACTCCGCCAAGGACTCCCTCGTCCTCGCCGCCGCCGTGTCGTCGTTCGTGATCGAGAAGGTCGGCGCGCTCACCAACACGCCCTCGTGGGAGGATGTGGAGGAGCGCGCCAAGCCGTACCTGGAGGGGCGAACATGCTGGTCGCCGTCACCGGCACGCCCGGCACCGGGAAGTCATCGCTGTCCGCGGAGTTGCGCCGCCGCGGGCACGAGGTGGTGGACGCGGACGAGCACATCCGCAAGAACGGCCTGCTGGGGGAGTGGGACGCCCTCCGCGACACCTACGAAGTGGACGTGGGTGGGCTGAACGACTCCCTCGAGCAATACCGCGGGAAGGGCGGGGCGGTATTCCTGGACTCCCACCTCTCGCACCACTGCGACTGCTCCGCGATCATCGTCCTCCGCTGCGAACCGAAGGTCCTGGCCGGCAGGTTGAGGGCCAGAGGGTACCCGGAGGCGAAGGTCAGGGAGAACGTCCAGGCGGAATGCCTGGACGTGATCCTCTGTGAGGCGGCTGACACCGGCATACCGGTGGCCGAGATCGACTGCACCGCCGGCTCCCCCGCGGAGGCGGCGGACCTGGTGGAGAGGATTATTAAAGGGGGGACGGCAATCAGCCCCCCGGGGGGCATCGATTGGTCCCCGGAGATGGGAGAATGGTTCTAGACAAGCACAGGAGGCAGGCCGATTTCACCCTCCAGCCCGTCGCGAGGCGGCTTATCGGGGTGAACCCGAACCACGTCTCGTGGCTCGGTCTGATCGCCGCCCTCCTCAGCGGCGTCGTCCTCTACTCCAGCGGGGATCACCACTGGATGCTCATCCTCGGCGCGGCCCTCGTCCTCGTCTCGGGCTACTTCGACGCCCTCGATGGGAAAATCGCCAAGCTCGCCGGCAAGACCACGGCCAAGGGGGACTACCTCGACCACGTCTTCGACCGCTACGCCGACATGTTCATGATCGCCGCCATCGCCATGAGCGGGTGGTGCGGGCACCCGTGGGTCGGCCTCCTCGCCGTCATCGGGGTGCTTCTGACCTCGTACATGGGCACCCAGGCCCAGGCGGTGGGGGCGAAGAGGCTGTACGACGGCCTGCTCGGCAGGGCGGACCGCATAATGTTCTGCTTCCTCGTCCCCATACTGCAGTTCGCGATGTCGTTCGCGTGGGGGGACGCCTTCGAGGTCTGGGGGCAGTCCTTCAGCCTCATGGAGGTCATGATGATCTACTTCGCCGTCGTCGGCAATGCGACCGCGGTGCAGAGGGCGTTCATCACCTGGAGGGGCCTCGGCGAGGCGGAGCGGAAGGGGCGATCGCCCCTTCCGGCGGACGTTCCCCGATTTGATGCGGTAGTAGTTGAGCGGGTGGTGCACGCTCCCGCAGAGCCCGTCGGGGTCGAAGCAGATCCCGTTCGTCCTCATCGTGCCGCACTCCGGCGGGGTGTAGCCCTCGGTGCCGTTGAGCTCGCCGGTGATGTGCATTATCTGGTAGCGGGACATCGACTCGTCAAAGTCCGGGGATTCCGCGAACACGGCCACGATCTGCTCGTAGTCCATCCCCAGGGCGTGGAGGAACGACACTAGCGCGAACCTCGCGGAGTGGGGGAGGTTCTGCCCAGCCTGCGCCTGGGCGATAATCGCCCGGATGCAGGGCGGGAAGTATTCGTCCCTCACCTCCTGCCCGCCGGTGGGGCTGGTCCTCCGCGCGTAATCGTCGAAGGAGCGGACCACCCTGTCGACGTCGCCGCGCATGTGCGCGGCGAGGTCCCCCGGGATGTCCAGGGGGAGCTCCCCCTCGATCCTTATGCGGTAGGCGTTCTGAAGGAGCCGGGTGTAGCGGTCGGCGTCCAGTCTGACGTATCCGTGCCTCACGTCGGTGTTGATGAGCTTCCACTCCACCATCTTCTCCTCGCCGGCGTAGCGCAGGAACTCCGCGAAGTGCATGTCGAACGTGCCGTCGGGGTTGGATCCGGCGCTGACGCCGAGCTCCTCGGTGACCATCCGCGAGGCCTCGAGGTCCTCGTGAAGGAGGGAGTTCATGTGCTCGGCCTCGGCGAGGGTGTACCTCTTCGTGAGGCGCCTCCTGTCGACGACGGAGACGAGCATCCTCGCATAGGGGTAGGAGAGGACCTCCATGAGGCGGTTGTAGTCCTGACCCTGCCCGATGAGGGGTCTCCCCTCGGGGATGGTGTGGCTGTCGATCGCGCCAAGCACCCTCTGCAGGCCCCTCTCCCTCGCGTCGGCGTACGAGTCGGAGGTGAGGAGCATCTCGACGCCCTCGGAGTTCTTCTCGGCGAATTCCCTCGCGTCCCTGAGGAAAGGATAGCGGGCCGCGCGGAGGGTGTCCATGCCGGTGCAATTGCCGTGGCGGACTTAATCCTATGGTCCCTCTGATCCGAGCGGCCGCATCGGGAGGAGGCTGGCATCTCCGGACCGGGGGTTCCTGAAAGACGCGGGAAGCCGCTCGGATCGGGGATTCGGCGGAATGTCACGATCTCCCGCAGCCTCTCCGACACCGTACCGTCGCCGACTGTCTCCGCGAACCTCTCGAACGATCCTAGCGGCCTCCTCGCGACGATCGCCGCCGCCCTCCTCCTCCCGATCCCCGGCAGGGCGGTGAGCCCCGACATAGGCGCCGAATCGACGTCGAAGGGGAACTCCACCCCGGTCACCGAGCGGTAGCCCCAGCCGGTCACCGCTATGTCGTAGCGCCTGCCGAGATCCAGCCGGTACGGCACGCCGACGAGAAGGGGGTACGACCCGGACTGCCTCCCGAATGTTGTGTTGCCGTCGCGGATCTCCGCGTACACCCCCTTCAGCACCGTGCCGAAGGGGACCATGCTTTCGAGCATGGGGCGGTCTATCTCCTCGCGCACGGCCTCCTTGAACCTGCGGAAGCGCCTGTCCATCACCTTCACATCGAACGGCCGGCGAGAGGCGATGACCTGCCGGATGTTGATCCTCCTCAGGAGCAGCCCCTCGTCCCTGACTCTCCGCAGCAGGTCGAGGTCCATCTCGTACGTGCCCGCGGTCTCCCCGTCCAGGCCGCAGACGATGTTGATCCCGGGGAGCACCCTCGGCAGCCCAGTCTCCCCCCTCTCTCCGCCGATGCGGTTCACCGTGCGTACGGCCTCTAGCACCTGCTCCGCGCTGCTGTTGAGGTTGTTCGCCGCCGCCACCGCGGGGTCGGCCGATTCCAGGCCCATGGCGAGGACGTTCCCCGAGGAGCAGCATTCCGCGAGGATCCGGATGACCTCGGAGGCCTCCTCGGGGTACGAGGAGATCACCGCCGGGTTGGCGTTGTCCACGCTGAGGGAATCGAAATGCAGGTCCCTCAGCCCCTCGAAGAGCTCCCGCACCCTCGCCGGCTCCGGCCTCGGGCATCCCGAGGCGAAGTCCTCCGAACCGTAGGACACGATGCAGGTCTGCCCGCCGACGCGGACGTTCCTCACGCCGAGCTCCCTCAGCCTCGAAGCCTCGGCGAGGATGTCCCGGGGGGAGCGCATGAGGGGCCGCCCCTTGGCGGGCTCGATGCAGAACGAGCACCCTCCCGAGGAGTAGCGGTGGCATCCGCGGTAGGACTCCATCTCCACCACGAGGGGGTCGGGGAAGTCCTGGTGCTCCGTCGCGGTCTCCGCCCCGAGGAGCATCCACCTGTTCCATTCCCCGATGGACCTCTGTCTCCCGCCGAGCTCCCTGCCCCTTAGGAAATCGTAGAGAGAGGCGGCGAGGTCCCCGCCCGCGCGGATGTCAAACCTCGTGCCAGCAGGCGAGAAGGCCGACGATCCGCCGACGATTTTCGTACCGCTGAGTCTGACCGAGAGGGCGGTCATTTCCCTTTGCGACATGGGCATCGAGCGCAGGTATCTTCCCGGAACGGTGTTGCCGGAGATCACCACCGACACGTCCGCCCGGGGTATCGCGCATCCCCCGCGGACCATGTCGACGGTGATGTACCTCGCATCAGTACCAGCATCCGTGGCCGCGCCGTACGCGGCGCGCGCCGCCGGCGACAGGTAGGGGGGCACGCCGAGGGCCGCCGGGTCGTCTATGTACCCGTCCACGATCAGCACCTCCGCCCTCTCTCCGCCGTCCATACGCCCCCGTCTAGGCTCATTAGCTATTTATAAGAATACCAGTATCAGGTTTCGGAAAATTCGAAGGGTTTATTACGAATTTCGTAGAAGGAGAACGAAATATGGGAAAATTCACCGACGCGCTCGACAAGGCGGGCAGGAAGTTGGACAGGGGGGTCAAGGACATCGGGAGCTCCCTCGGCAGGGATCCCGGGAAGAGGGGCGGCGAGGAGCCCACCGTGGAGGAGAGGCTCAAGCTCGCCGAGAAGCCCGGCCGCGACGCGATGGTCATGCACAGGTACTACGGCGGGAAGATCGAGACCGTCCCGAAGGCCTGCATCAGGAACTTCGACGACTTCTCCATCTGGTACTCCCCCGGCGTGGCCGCGCCCTGCAAGGACATCGCCAGTAACCCAGACATGGTCTACGAGCACACCTGCAAGTGGAACACCGTAGCCGTGGTATCCGACGGGACCCGCGTGCTCGGCCTCGGGGACATCGGGCCGGAGGCCGCCATGCCGGTCATGGAGGGCAAGTCCATGCTCTTCAAGTACCTGGGCGGGGTGGACTGCGTGCCGATATGCCTGGATACCAAGGACCCAGAGAGGATCATCGAGACCGTCAGGCTCATCGCGCCGTCCTTCGGCGGTATAAACCTGGAGGACATCTCGAACCCCAAGTGTTTCGACATCCTCGACGAGCTCAGGAGGGACTGCAAGATCCCGGTATGGCACGACGACCAGCAGGGCACCGCGACCGTGGAGGTGGCCGGGGCCATGAACGCCATGAAGCTGGTAGGGAAGAGGTTCGACGACGCCAACGTCGCCGTCGTCGGCGCCGGCGCCGCGTCCATCGCCATCGCCAGGCTGCTCCTGGCCACCGGTTTCAGGCCCGAGCACCTCTGCATGTGCGACTCGAAGGGCATCCTGAACCAGTCCAGGGACGACATCGACGACGCCCACCGGCAGAAGAGGGAGATTGCCCTCAAGACCAACGGCGCCGGCAAGACCGGGGGCATCAAGGAGGCCATGGAGGGGGCCGACATCCTCATCGCCGCCTCGAAGCCCGGGCCCGGCACCATCGACCCGGCCTTCATCAAGGGCATGGCCGACGACCCGGTCCTGTTCTGCACCGCGAACCCCGTCCCCGAGATGTGGCCGTGGGAGGCCAAGGAGATGGGCGCCAAGGTGTTCGCCACCGGCAGGTCCGACTTCCCCAACCAGGTCAACAACTCCATGGGCTTCCCGGCGATCTTCAGAGGCGTCCTCGACGTGAGGGCCAGGACCATCACCGACGAGATGTGCATCGCCGCGGCTACCGAGCTCGCCCGCTACGCGGAGGAGAAGGGAATATCCGAGGACTACATCATCCCCAACATGAGCGAGGAGGGCGTCTTCCCGAGGGAGGCCGCGGCCGTCGCGGTCAAGGCCTGCGAGCAGGGCGTCGCGAGGATCAAGACCTCCTACAAGGAGGAGCACGACCGCGCCGCCGAGATCATCAAGCGCTCGAGGGGCCTCACCCGCAACATGATGGACCGGGGCTACATCAGGAGGTACAAGGAGCCCGAGGGCCGGGCGTAACCCGCGCTTGAGCGCTCCTCCCCGGATAAAGCCCTCGTCGAGAATCTCGGCGCGCCCTCGTACTCGGAGCCGCATTCCGCTTCGCACTCTGAACCCGGTAGTCACTGTTCCTTCAGCGGGACCCTTACGGGTATGTGACGAAACATGCCGAGAAGGAATCCCGGTAGGTGGGAAGTAAGCGTCTACTTAAAGTCGAGCAGGGGAAACAGGCCCTGGGGTGGAGGGCGGCGGACCAGGTCCGCGCGGTCCTCTTTTCGCGAAGCGGCACGCATGCTGGGTATGAGCCACCAGTTCGTATCGGACTGGGCGCACAGGCTGCCGGACTGCAGGCGGAGGGGATGACCATTCAGGGAGGAGGTTCAGAGCGTTCGGGCGCGAGCGTCCGAACGAGCTCTGGTAGATCGACTACGTATGCTTCGGGAGGGATTCGGCCACGGGCAGGGACGTAGAGTTCCTATCGGTCCCTGACGACCATTCCCGGAAGATGCTGGCCTGCGACGTCAGAATTACGGCGACCACCCGCTACGTCGTGTAAATCCTGTCCGCGGCGGGGGCGCGGGGTACATCATGGGTGGGATAAGGAAGTCGACGGCCCAGGGCAAGGTGGGGCGTTGGCATGGGAGCGTCCGCCGGGAAGCCCGTCTCCCTGTGGAGGCCCCGATGGAGGCGCATCGGAGGATTATGGGGAGGTGCGTGAGGTTCTACAACGACGGGCGCCCCATTGGGACTTCGGCCTCCGTATGCCGTCCAAGGCGTACCTCGACGGCTGACAGGCCCCTCGGTCCGCGATGCGACGGCCCAGCGGATGTCGCTCTTTCAGAACAAGTGTGAATATAAATTACTAACCAAAATGTACTACATTACTCTTACAATTGTTTTACTGTTTGAGTTAGTTAATCCCCGTGGTTTGAACAGTTGCGTAACCGCTTGGCGGCAGAAAAAACGATGTCCATGGATTCGGTGTCCGTTATGCTGTAGATGATTGACCTTCCTTTTTTCTCCGAATTCACGACCCCCGCATGCCTTAGCGATTTGAGATGATACGATGCCAGATTCTGGGGGAGATTCGATACATACGCTACTTCGGATGCCGTCAACGGACCTACGCGTAGGGCCATCGCAATTTTCAGGCGATCGGGTTGCGAAAGGGCGGCCATGGTGGAAGACACGTGCACGTCGAGGTCGTTCATCGTTTCCTTGAGGCTTTCCAGAGGTATATCGGCACAGGTGGAGCGCTTCATTTCCCCGCCCTTTGTGCCCTCGTAAACAAGACTGAGATTCATTGCATCGTCGTTCGGTTTCGAATCCATGAATGATTCGGATTCGAGATGGGACACCCTTACTCCGGTAAGGCCGGCGTTCAGCAGGCTCCAAACGCCCCAGGGGTGGGTCCATGACCTCTTCAAAGTTTCGTTGCGCAGTTTAATCAGAGGTTCGTAATCGAACCCGCTGTCCACATCCCAGCCGGAACCCTTCCTCCAATATACGACGTGGTCAAAAATATCGTTGCTGTGTTTCTCCACTAGCAAGTCCATGGTGGAGTAATCGAATTCAATCATAGTGAACCGTCCACCAGGTTTAAGGAGCGCCAAGCACGACTTCAGGGCTTTTTCCGGATAGCACAGATTATAGACGGTGTTCTCTGCAATGGCCATGTCGAACATCCCCAGCTCGGGGTGTAGGTCGTGGGCGTCGCATTTGACCAGAGATATCTCGACGCCGAACACATCTGCTGTTTTGGCCGCTTCGGCGAGCATCGCATCGCAAGTGTCAATGCCGACTACCTCATGGCCCATCATCGCCGCGGTCACCGACGTAAAACCCGCCCCCACGCCTATGTCGAGGATCCTCAGCTTCTTCCCCATCGGACTGAGTTTTTTGATGGTGTATTCGACAGGATTTTTCATGTGGGACTGGAGCTGTTCCCTTATCCAGTTGCCATATGTCTTGGAGTTGTCGGTCCAGAACATGGTCATCTTTTTTTGGTAGTTTTTTGCAGAGTCCAGTCCTTCGGGTTTCATTTCGTTTATTATTTACCTATCTAATATAATTACATTCTTTTTGAGATGATGCGAAGAACGTGCGGAAAACAACCGACCAGTCGCACAATCATTTCTAGAGGCGGTCAGTCGCAGCAATTCGTCGTTCTGTTCAATGCACCAATAATTATTATTTCGAATATGTTCGAATTATTGATTAAATACTTCTAAAATAATTGAATCAATTGCAATGAGAATATCGGTGCTACCCTGCGACGATGTACGCACAAGGTTCTGAAGTTCTCGGCAGAAGGAGAGAAAAATGCCCGAAATATTAACCAGGATGGGGGACGGCCGCCGGGTTTCCATGGCCCGTGAGCAGATCCTCGAAGACATCCAGGCGGGAATGGCGGATGCGGCCGATGCTGCCGGGGTCCCATCTTTGTCCGAAGACGAAATGGAAAAAATCGCCGACATCGTATCTGAAAAAGGCAAGAACGTGGCGGTGGAGCCGGGAGAGGAAGTCATCCTCACCAACGACGGCGGCCAGATCAAGATAACGATGGACAACGGCGGAAGCGGCGTCGGCATAGACATGGGTCGTCTAGAGGCGATCCTCCTCCACGAAAGGGCGTTCGCGCACGATACTTTCGAACTCGCGTGGACAGATTACAGTCTCAAGGCAATCAAACCGATTATCGCCAACGAGATGCAGGCGATGGAGTACATGAACTCCCTGACGATTGTCCCGCTTCTCTATGGAGCCATGCCGAACATGGGCCTTTACTACGCGCCCGATGGCCCTTACGGTAATCCGACGGACCTGATGAGGGAATTCAAGATCGATTTCGCCATGGAGCAAGCCGAGGCGGCGGCCAATCACCTCGCCAGGGACATAAAGTACGTGACCACTCTCCTCGATTCCGCAGGTTGCGAGGGATACAACTTCGACACCACCGCTTCCGCCGGGGATGTTGAATTTGTCGGGACGCTGATGGGCGTGGAGGCTTATCGCAAGGCCTGCCCGCATGCATACATCGCAGTGGGCATGGCCGCGGAAAACGTCCTCGGCATCCACGGGAGCATCGAATACAACGGCAAAATAGTGGCAGGAATGTTCCCCCACGACCAGGTAAAGATTGTTGCCGAGGCGGGGGCGAACAATTTCGGCGCCGTGGTCAACACCAACACGTCGAAGAGTTTCGCATGGAACGTTGCGCGTTCCGCGACCATGATAAAGGAGTGCGTCAAGCAGTCGGAGATACCCGTCCATGCCGATCTGGGCATGGGTGTTGGGGGAGTGCCCATGTGCGAAGTTCCCCCGACAGACTGCGTCACCCGGGCCGGAAAGATTCTCATCGAAATTGCGAACATTGACGGCATCTAGGTCGGCGCGGGGGATCCCGCTGGAATGGCCATGCCTCACGCCCAGTCGTCCGGAATGGGGGGCATCAGGACTGCCGGCGACCTCGTCGCCAGGATGCAGTTCGCCAAAAACATGCACATAAACGAGGCCAAGGAACACGTGGCCAAGACGCTCGATCTCACTCCTCTGGATCTCAGTGACGAGGAGGTCATGAGGGAGAAGAGGCAGGATCTGGATATCGGCGTCGTGACCGGTTTGCCGGGTGCGCCGAGAGGGATCGCGGCGAAGATGAACATCGAAAAACTGTTGGGATTGAAGATCAACAGTTGCGAGCACTTCCGCCAACAGCTCAGGGAGGCATATTGAGGTCAGAAATCGAATTGCAACGAAAAATGCAATAGGGAAAGGGGACAAAATGAATTCAGTCGCGCTAATAATCAACATCGGCATTGCCCTTATAACGGCCGTCGCAATCATCCACATGATTCGCGACTTCCATGTCCATAAGAAGCAGTTCAAGATTGAAATGAAGGTCGGGGGCATTGTCAAATCGATCAAGGCCTCGTTAATAGCCATTGTTACTTTGTTTTTCGACACTCTCGGAATCGGTTGTTACGCCCCGATGACGGCATCTTTCAAGATTTTCCACGTCACTCGTGACAAATACATACCCGGAACCTTGAACGTCGCATGTGTCATGGCCACGTGCATCGAGTCGATCTACTTCATAACCAATGTCGAAGTGGACACCGTAACACTCGTGGGGTGTATCGCAGCTTCTGCCATTGGAGCATACTTGGGCGCACGGCTGATTACCAAGCTCAACCTCAACAAGACCCGTCTCGCCATGGGTTTGGCTCTGCTGGTTGTCGCCGTGGTTCTGATTCTCGGAATAGCCGGCATGATGAACTTCGGCGGAGAAGAGATAGGGCTCACCGGATGGAAGCTGGCACTCATAATAGCAATCAGTTTCGTAATGGGTGGCTTGATGACGATCGGTATCGGGATATACGCTCCCCTGCTTGCCACCGTATCTTTGCTGGGCATGGACCCCCTCGTGGCTTACCCGATCATGCTTGGATGCTGCGCTTACCTCATTCCCGTAGCTGCGATAAGGTTCTGCCAGGATTCCATCAAGTCCGAGAAGCCCACGTACGACCGCAAGATAGCGGTCTTCACCAACACAATCGGCCTCATCGGCCCGGCGATCGCGATGGTCTTCCTTGTCAGCCTACCCATGTACTGGCTCAAGATACTCGTGGCGATTGTTGTAGCCTATGTCGGTTCGCTGATGCTTTACCAGGGCATCAACAAGTCCGCAGACAAAGTGGCCTCCGACGAGGATGACGAGAAGGAGGACATAATGAAAGAGGGCGGGGCACCGACCGGTTGAAACTTTTTTCCAGCCAGAAGGCTGGAAAAACATCTTCGACGGAGGTAATGAAGTGAAACAGCCAGCATTGCAAGTGCTTTCAAAAGAGGAGATGGATCAAATCCATCATGCGACGTTGCAGGTCCTGCAGAATCCTGGGATATTGATCAATCACGACCGGGCAAGGGAGCTGTGCAAAAAGTCGGGGTGCGAGGTGGACAACAGGACCAAGATCGTAAAATTCCCGCCCGAACTCGTTGCCAGCTGTCTGTCGAAATGCCCTCCTTCCTTCACGCTGTACAGCCGCAACGGCAAGAAGGACCTAAAGATGGTTAGCGACAGGAGCCAGACAAACTACAGTACTTTCGGAATCGGTGTCAAGACCACCCATTACCGCGGTCCGGGTAAGTACGAGATCCTCAAGAGTACGTTGCAGGATGTAGCGGATATATCCAAAATAGTCGACGCCTGCGATAACGTCGACGAAATATGTCAGCCGGTTACAGCATTGGATTATGCAACGGTCGGTTGCTGCCGCACCATACGCGAAGTCGATGCTGTCGTATCAAACACCGTCAAACCGTTCTGGCCAGATACGGAGTGGGAGTACATGGACCTTTATAAGGAGTACGAGGATGCCGTGTATTCCGGCGATTCCGAGGAATCCTTCAAGAAACCGTTCATGATGCCATGCGGATGCCCGTCGTCGCCGTTGCAGATCGATCACGCGGCGGCGCAGATCTACACCTCCTCGTACGACTACGGCATGCCGGTGATGGTCCTGTCCATGGCCATGGGCGCAGCGTCTGCCCCCATATACCTGGCGGGGACGCTGGTCACCCACAACGCCGAAGTCATTGCGGGAGTGGTTTTGGCGCAACTGGCGAACCGCGGATGCCCAGTCATGTACGGGAGTTCGACCACGTCTTTCGACTTCTACTGCGATTCTGCGCCAGTCGGTTCGCCCGAACTGGGTCTGATAAGCGCATGCGTTGCACAGCTGGCACAGTACTATCATTTGCCGTGTGTGGTTGCAGGCACCTAGACCGATGCCAAAACGCCCAGCTGTCAATCCGGACACGAGAAGACCATAACCGCGTTTCCTGCCCATATGGTGGGGACGTCGAACGTGTACGGTTGCGGCATGCTCGAACTCGGCATGTCGTTCAGCATGGAGCAGCTGATCCTGGATAACGACATCATCGGTATGATAAGGTACGTGAAAGGGGGCGTAGAGGTCAATCCGAAGACCATCGCCTACGAATCCATACGGGATGTCGGCATAGGCAACAATTTCCTGGCCACGATGGAAACCCTCTCTAACGTGGATCTGCCCTCGCGCCCGCTCGTGCTGGACCGCCACATGATCGAGTCGTGGAGAAAGGAAGGTTCGAAAGCGGATGCCGAGCTCGCACACGACCGGGTCGTCGAAATACTGAACAACCATGAAACGGAACCGATCGCAAATCGCGGACTGGTCGAGGCCGTGATCAAAAAGGCAGACGACAGGTTCCGCAGGTTGCAAGCGAACATTGACGCCTCCCATACGGCCGAGGATTGAAGAGGCGAATAGGACAAATACGGAAATCGCGGCAGTTCAAAACGCTGGCTCGTATCAATAATTGGCTGGCCCTCAGGAACGGAGGCCAGCGAACCCCAACAGACATTCTGGGTCATGTTATCGGCCCGAATCGGATCTTTAACACGGTTCCATCAGTGATGTAAGAGGGTTGATATGAACGGAGAGGTCGACAGGAATTCTGGAATGAAACGGGTTCTAGGCAGATGGGACATCCTAGTCATATCGTTCGGTGCGATGATCGGGTGGGGATGGGTCGTTTCGAGCGGCGGATGGACCCTCAAGGGGGGGATAGCCGGCGCCGCCATAGGGTTCGTCGTCGGCGGCCTCATGATCCTATTCGTCGGACTGACCTATGCCGAGCTCACCACCGCCATGCCCAATTGCGGAGGGGAGCACATCTTCAGCATCAGGGCCCTCGGTGCGAAACCATCCTTCGTGTGCACTTGGTGCATCATACTCGGTTACGTCAGCGTGGTATGCTTCGAAAGCTGCACCCTGCCGTTGATATTTCAATACATATACCCGGACTTCTTCCAAATCTACCTTTATACGATTGGGGAGTTCGACGTCTATGCGACTTGGCTGATCAGTTCGGCACTGGTGGCTTTCTGCCTCACGTACATCAATATGCGCGATACCAAGATAACGGCCCGCGTACAAGCAGTATTCACGATAGTGATTATGGTCGTGGGGGTACTCATGATGGCCGGGGCGCTGTTCAACGGGAGCGCGGACAACGTCTCGGGCTTCATGTTCAAGGAGGATGACAGCATCTGGCGCGCCACCTTTCTCGTGGCCATGGTGACCCCGTTCTTCTTCATCGGCTTCGACGTCATCCCGCAGGCGGCTGGGGAAACGAACATTCCCGCCAAGAAGATAGGCCGTATAATCCTACTGTCAATCGTCATCGCCATCGCATTCTATGTGCTGATTGTCCTTTCCGTAGGCGCAGTGCTGGGGTATGACGGCATTATGGCCAGCGATTCCTCATCCAGCATCACCACTGCCGATGCTATGACGAGGGCGTTCAACAGCAAGGCCATGTCAAAAGTCGCTTTGATAGGCGGGCTTTGTGGCATCATCACCTCATGGAACGCTTTCATGATCGGCGGATCCCGCGCCATGTTCTCCATGGCCCGTTATAATATGATTCCGCCTGTAATAGGGAAGCTCGGGAAGCACCATACGCCCGTCAACGCCCTGTTCATCATAGGCCTGCTTGCGGTCCTGTCCCCCATGCTTGGTCGCAAAGCGTTGGTTTGGATGGTGGATGCAGGCAACCTGGCCTGCTGCATCGCGTATTTTATCGTAGCTTTGTCTTTCCTGGTTCTCAGAAGAAAGGAGCCGGACTTGGAAAGGCCATATAAGATCAAGTACCCCAAAATCGTCGGTTGCGTCGCCCTGGCCCTCACGTTCGTTTTCATTACTATGTACATAATACCTGGTACGGGGGCCACCCTTGTGGTCGAAGAACGGCTGCTATTCGGTGGGTGGTCCCTATTCGGCATCATATTATGCACATATTCGATGTTGAAATACGGGAAAAAATTCGGGAAATACAATGCGAACATCGAATACGACATCGACGAGGATTAATCCCGCCAACAGGTATTTCCATACTTACCTTGGTTTTCTCGTTGCCTATAATCACTCATTTCTTACATATGAAATGGATGCACATGAAGAATCGCAGATTTTTCTCTGGAACCCAAGTCTGACACTTACGAGATAAGTTTGCAAGGCATCCACTGAAACCCATCCTTATGCCGGAGTCGGAATCCCGTTCTCGTTTAGGCATCCCCTGCATCCGCGGGGTTGATCCTCCTCTGGCTGAAATTCCCGCTCATTGTAGGTGCCCCTCCGGCACCCATTGACCCCCTCGAGCGTCGGCGGTATTCTCATCGTCCTCAGGTATCCGCGGTTCTCCCTCGTTGCCTCGAACACCCTCCACCCCTTCTATTTCTCTGCGGCCGTGATGTTGCCCGGTACTGCGGTACTTCCGCGACGGTATCGTCCGAGGGACCGCATCCTCCTCCGCGTGATCTTATGAGGGCAGACATAGGCAGACCATGGTCTTACTTAAGCCGCCGACTGAGAAAACATATATCCGCAACGGGTATGCCATGTTGTTCCATCCGGGCTGATGCTATGCACGATGTCAGATTGAAGAAGGTGACGATCCGTGGCTACAGGTCGATCAAGAACTGCACGGTCGACCTGGGCAGCATCAATATCCTGATCGGCCCCAACGGTTCCGGGAAGTCCAATTTCATATCCGCACTGTTCTTCCTGCAGAACATACTGGACAAGAACCTCCAAAGATCTGTGGGGATGACCGGTCTGCCCTCTTTGCTGTACGGCGGGAAAACGACGAAGAGAATCGAGATGGAGTTCTTTTTCGACAGCAATTCCTACGGATTCCAATTGGTACCCAACGATTCCGGCAGTCTCGTATTCAGTAGGGAATACTACGGATGGAACGATGTGCAGAGCAATGTGCAGAGAGAGGTTCCCTACGGGTTCGAATCCGAATATGAGAAAGGGGTCCCCAACAACATAACTCTTCATGTCAAGCCCGTGCTGGAGGAGAGGGGATGGAGGGTGTACCATTTCCATGACACTACGGCCTCTTCCGGGATGAAGCAGGCAGGGATGCTGTCGGATGATGTCTCCCTACATCATGATGCGTCTAATCTGGCACCATTCCTCTACATGATAGAGAATGCCTATACAGACTCATATGATGATATTGTCCGCGCGATTAGGATGGTGGCCCCTTATTTCGAGGATTTCGTACTGGTGCCGAATCCGGAGAACAACGAGATAATACGTCTGAGATGGAAGCAGACCGGATTGGAAGAGGTACTAGGTGCGAACCAGCTGTCCGACGGGACCGTCCGCTTCATGTGCCTGGCGGTCCTGCTCCTGCAGCCTCCTGAGCTGCAGCCGTCCGCAATCATACTCGACGAACCCGAACTCGGCCTCCATCCGTACGCCATCTCGGTATTCTCGGAGCTGGTGCACAGGGTATCCGCAGACAAGCAGCTGATAATATCCACCCAGTCTGCCGAGCTCCTCGATAACTTCGATGCCGACGATATCATCGTCGCCGGACTGACCTCGGACGGTTCCGAATATTCGCGTCTGTCTTCGGATAAGCTCAAGGATTGGCTGGACGAATACACGCTGAGCGCCGTGTGGAAGAAGAACGTCTTCGGGGGACAGCCGTGAACAGGCTGTACATTTACTGCGAAGGGCACACCGAGAAGATGTTCACGGAGAGGCTGCTGCAGCCGTTCCTTGAATCCAGGGGAATCGCGGCGAACACCATATTGGCAGGGAACGGCAGCCTCGGCAGGAAGGGCGGATAATAAACTACAATCAGGTGAGGAGAGACCTCTCGAGGATATGCAGAGAGCATCCCCACGAGTATGTCACCATTATGATCGATTATTCCCCAGTCATCCGTCTTCCTCTGGAATACGGCGGGCCGGGCACGATATACGATATCGTCTGTTCGAAGGAAGCGGCGATTGAGAAGGATATCGGTGCTCCCAATCTGATGATG